>JAZKIV010000017.1:0-222204 GCA_040384685.1 Pseudomonadota bacterium
GTGAAGCCGGATTGACGCCTGTCGTAAACCACGCGGCAAAGCCGCACGCGGGCGGCTTTGCAGTGAGATGGTGGCGCACCACCGTTAGCGCGCTCACACGGTGACTGTCGCGGCAGGCGGTGCCCGGCGTGGGCGATTTCTGCGCCGGCTCCAGCCCGATCAGCACAGCGAAGTCGGCGCGCAGCGCCGACCGCCGTAGTATGAGCCCATGCCGGGCACCGCCTGCCGCGACGCGCGGTCGCTCCCAGCGGCGAATTCAGGGTCTTGCGGCTTGCTGCTGCTGCACTGGCGCTTCACCGGTCAGTACGCGCCGCGCACCGTCGAAGCGGCGAGCCCAGTAGGAGCTTCCCATGTCTTCCACCCGCACTTGCGCGCCAGGTTTGGGAGAGTGGATGAACTTGCCGTCGCCGACATAGATGCCGACGTGGCTGAAGGCATGGCGCAGGGTGTTGAAGAACACCAGGTCGCCGGGCTTCAGGTCGTTCTTGTCGATCTGCTGCGTGGCGGCGGCCTGTTCGTTGGCGCGGCGCGGCAGGATCAGGCCCACCGTCTGCTCGTACATGGCCTTGACGAAGCCGCTGCAATCGAAACCCGTGTCGGCGGAGTTGCCGCCGCGGCGATAAGGAACGCCCAGGAAGCCCATTGCGGTGAAGACCAGCTCCGATGCGCGGTCGGCGACCGCGCCGGCCTTGTCGGCCACCTGGCCCGCGACGCTCTGGCGCACCTGGTCCAGCCGCTGCAGCAACAGGCCTTTGTCGGCCATGAAGCGGCCGACGTCGTCTTCGGCGGAGGTGGGCGGGGCGGCATGGGCGGCAATCGACGCGCAAGCAGCCACCAGCCAAATGCTGAGCCTTCTTGACATGGGCGCGCAGCTTAGCACGGCAGCAGCGTTCTGGTGAAGAATCGCACAATGATGAAACCGCTGTTTCCCAGGGCCGCGCTGTGGTGCCGGCTCGCCCTCACCGCCGCGCTGGCTTGTGCTTCTCTCGGCGCATTCGCCCAGTCCGTGCGGCCGCAGACCGTCGCCGGCGGCCTCGACCATCCCTGGGCCGTTGCCTTCCTGCCGCAGGGCGGCTACCTGGTCACCGAGCGGCCCGGGCGCATGCGCCTGGTGTCGGCCGACGGCAAGCTCGGCGCGCCGCTGATCGGCGTGCCCGAGGTGGTGGCGCGCGGGCAGGGCGGCTTGCTCGACGTGGTGCTGGACTCCGACTTCGCGCGCAACCGCGTGCTGTACTTCTGCTTCTCGCAGCCGGGCGAGGGTGGCAACAGCACGGCGCTGGCGCGCGCGAAACTCGGCACCGACAACGCGCGGCTGGACGAAGTCCGCGTGATCTTCAGCCAGAAGCCCAAGTTCGCGAGCAACCAGCACTTCGGCTGCCGCATCGCCGAAGCGCGTGACGGCACGCTGTTCCTCACCCTGGGGGACCGCTTCAGCCGCATGCAGGACGCGCAGACGCTGGACAACCACCACGGCAAGATCGTGCGCGTCAACAAGGACGGCTCGGTGCCCAAGGACAACCCGTTCGTGAACCGGGCCGGAGCGCTGCCGGAAATCTGGAGCTACGGCCACCGCAACGCGCAGGGCGGCGCGCTGGCGCCGGACGGAACGTTCTGGATGCACGAGCACGGCCCGCAGGGCGGCGACGAGATCAACGTGCCGCAGCCGGGCCGCAACTACGGCTGGCCGGTGATCACCTTTGGCGAGAACTACGGCGGCGGCAAGATCGGCGAAGGCCTCACCGCCAAGGCCGGCATGGAACCGCCGGTGCATTACTGGGTGCCGTCGATCGCGCCCTCGGGCATGGCCTTCCTCACTAGCGACCGCTACGGCGCCGCGCTGAAGGGCAACCTGTTCGTCGGCTCGCTGAAGTTCAGCTACCTCGCGCGCCTGGAACTCGACGGCCGCAAGGTGACGCGCGAAACCAGGTTCGCCGAGGTCGGCGCCCGCGTGCGCGACGTGCGGCAGGGACCCGACGGACTGCTCTACGTGCTCACCGACGAGAGCGACGGAAAACTGTTGCGGCTGGTTCCCTGATCAGGGTTTGACGAGTCCCTTGCGTACCGCGTACAGCGTCAGGCTTGCGATGTCGTTCAGCCGCAGCCGCTCCATGATGCGTGCGCGGTGCACGTCCACCGTTTTCGGCGACAGCCCCAGCTCGTAGGCGATTTCCTTGGAGGCGCGGCCTTGGGCGATCAGCTTCAGGATCTCCACCTGGCGGTGCGTCAGCTCGTCGTCCACCGTCGGCTCCGAAGGCTGCAGCAGCCGCTGCGCGATGGCCGGGCTGAAGTAGCTGCCGGTCGCCATCACGCTGCGCAGCGCCTGCTCCAGCTCGAACGGCGGCGCGTCCTTCATCAGGTAGCCGCAGGCGCCGTTGGCCACCGCGCGCTTGACGAAGTCCACCGTGTCGTACATCGACAGCACCAGCATGCGCACCTGCGGATGGCGCCCGTGGATTTCCGCGATGGCGGTGATTCCGTCCATGCCCGGCATGGAGATGTCGGTCATCACCACGTCGGGCGTGAGGCTCTCCACCAGCTTGATCAGCTCGGCGCCATCGCGCGCCTCGGCGATCACCTGGACGCCTTCGACCATGCCGAGCAGGGCCTTGATGCCGGAGCGGACCAGGTCGTGGTCGTCGGCGAGCACCACACGAATGGGCTGGGATGCGGCGTTGTGTTTCATGTCTCCTCCTGTACGGCTTCGTTCGTCTACAAAATTGCGCGGATGGCGACGCCGCGGCCCGGGCGGGTGCGGATGTGCAGCCGGCCGCCGGCGAGCTCGGTACGCTCGATCATCGAATACAGCCCGACGTTGCGCTCGCTCGGCTGGCCGTCCAGCATCTGCGCCTTGTCGAAGCCCACGCCGTCGTCCACCACCAGCACGCCGATGCGGCCGCGCGGCAGGAAGCGCAGGCGCACCGCGATGTGGGTGGCCTTGGCGTGGCGCAGGATGTTGGTCAGCGCCTCCTGCACCAGCCGCATGGCGACGGCGGCGGTCTCGCCCAGCTTGGCCGGCTCCGTCCCGCGCGAGCTGACGGTGAAGGCCAGGCCCGCGGGCTCGGCGATGCGCTGCACCGCCGACTGCACGGCCGCCACCAGGCCCAGCAGGTCCAGCTGGGCCGGACGCAGCGAGAACGACAGCGTCTTCAGCTGCGACACGGCGCCGTTGGCCATCTCCATCGCGATGTCGTTGTACTTGCGCGCGGCGTCGGCGTCCGGCGCGCGCTGCGCGGCATGCAGGTGGATCACCACGCCGGTCAGCGTCTGGCCGAGCTGGTCGTGCAGCTCGCGCGAGATCAGCGAGCGTTCGCGCTCCTGCGCCACCACCAGCCGCGCCGACAGCTTCTTCAGCCGGCGGTAGGCGGCTTCGAGCTCGCGGTCCAGCCGCTCCTTGTCGAGCAGGCGCTGGCGCTCGTTCATCACGCGCTCGATGATCTGCGGCAGCGTCCCGAGCTTGTCCTTGGTCAGGTAGTCCTTGGCGCCGCAGCGCAGCACGTGCACCGCGGCCTCCTCGCCGATGGCGCGCGTCACCACCACCAGCGGCGTGGTGCAGCGCCGCGCCACCAGGATCTGCAGCGCGGCATAGGGCGAGAAGCGCGGCATGTTGAAGTCGCACAGCACCACGTCGAACTCCTGCTGCAGAGCTTCGACAAAACTGCCGGCGTCATCCACGCGGTGCAGCACGTAGTCGCGCTGCGGGTCGGCGCGTTCCAGCGCGATGGCCATCAGTTCCACGTCGTCGGGGTTGTCCTCCACGCAAAGCAGCCGGATGGGCGGCGAAGCGGCGGCGGGAAAAGAAGTTGACATCGTGATGTAAGCGTTTGTCGAAAGTTTAGCGCCGCCTTGGTGGTTACTCCCTAAGGGAATAAGGCAATTTCCTAAGCGGAGTGCGCCGATTTGCTTAACAACCACATTGCTGCGCATGGTTTCATTCCTTCACACACGCAAAGAGCAGATGCGTGCAGGAGAAAGTACTGTGATTCCCGCATTCGAGCCGACTGCCGTTCTGGACAGCCCCCAGGTGCGCGTGCCCCGCCTGCCGGCATGGGCGCCGCACCTTCTGCACGCCGCGTCGGCGCTGCTGGCGCTGGTGGCGCTGGCACTGGTGGCGCTCGCGGTGCTGCTGGACGACCAGCGCCAGGCGCTGCCCAGCGCCGCCCTGGTCTGCGCGCTGGTCGGCCTGGGCCTGCTGCGTGGGGCGCATGCGGCCGGGCTGCATGTGGCTGCCAGGCGCGGCCTGCTGGACGAAGCGACCCAGCTGTACAACCCGCGCGGCCTGGCCGAGCGCGGCGGCGAGATCCTGCGCATCGCGCGCGCCGAGAAGCGGCCAGTCAGCCTGGTCGTGCTGGACTTCAACGACATGGTGGAAGTGCGCCACATCTACGGGCGCGAGATCAGCTGCAAGCTGCTGGCGCGCGTGGTGCGCAAGCTGGAAGCCATTGCCGGCCGCCACGGCATCGCCGCGCGCATGGACAAGGCCCAGTTCGCCGTGGTGCTGCCCGGCATGGACCGCGAGCGCGCGCAGGCCGCGGTGCACCGCGTGCTGGGGCGGCCCTGCCGCGTGGAATTCGATGCCGGCGACAGCGAGATCGTGCTGGTGCCCGACGTGATGGCCGAAACCGCGGCGCCAGACGTAGAGACCATTGATGAGCTGCATGCCGAAGTGCTGCACGGCCTGCTGGAGATGCGCGCCGGCGAACTGCGCCGCCAGCACTACCTGCAGCGCGAACGCGAGCGGCATTCGCGCCCGATGGGCCTGCCGCCGGCGCTCGACGGCCACGCCTCGGGTGCGCTCGCGCGGCCCGTGGCGGCGCCGGTCGACCTGACCCAGCCGGTGGCGCTGCAGGAAGAGCTCTGAGCTTGCGCCAATAATCGGGCATTCGAAGGAATGCCCCATGCTGCTGGACCGCGACGACTCCCAACTTGTGCTGGTGGACTACCAGCAGCGCCTGATGCCCGCCATCCACGAGGGTGAGCGCGTCATTGCCAATGCCGCGCGGCTGGCACGCATCGCCGGGCTGCTGCGGGTCCCCGTCTGGGCCACCGAACAGAACCCGCAGGGGCTCGGGCCACTGGTACCGGAACTGGCGGAGCTGGCCGCGCTGGCGCTGCCCAAGATGAGCTTCAGCGCCGCCACCGTGCTCGAACCGAAACTGCGGCCGCCCGCGCGCAGCGGCGGCGGCAACGCGCGCAGCCTGCCCAAGCACCTGCAGAAAGCCACGCCCGCGGCGGCGGAGCCGGGACGCGCAACCCTGGTGCTGGCCGGCTGCGAGACGCATGTCTGCCTGCTGCAGACCGCGCTGGACCTGCTGGACGCCGAGTGGGACGTGTGGGTGGTGACCGACGCCTCCAGCTCGCGCACCGAACGCAACCGCGACGCCGCCTTCGACCGGCTGGCCTCGGCCGGCGCGGAACTGGTGACCACCGAGATGGTCGCCTTCGAGTGGATGCGCACCGCGGAGCATCCCCGGTTCAAGGATGTGCTGGAGCTCGTCAAATGAACTATGCCGATTTCCACCGCCGCTCCCTGGACGACCGCGACGCCTTCTGGCGCGAGCAGGCGCAGCTGATCGACTGGCACAGGCAGCCCGACACCATCTGCGACGACAGCAAGCCGCCGTTCACGCGCTGGTACGCGGGCGGGCAGACCAACCTGTGCCACAACGCGGTGGACCGCCACCTGGCGGCGCGCGGCGCGCAGCCGGCGCTGATCTACGTGTCCAGCGAAACCGGCGCCGAAACAACCTGGACGTTCACGGAATTGCACGCCGAGGTGCAGCGCATGGCCGCCATGCTGCTCGCGCTGGGTGTGGGCCGTGGCGACCGGGTGCTGGTCTACATGCCGATGGTTCCCGAGGCGGTGTTCGCCATGCTGGCCTGCGCGCGCGTCGGCGCCATCCACTCGGTGGTGTTCGGCGGCTTCGCCTCGCACTCGCTGGCCTCGCGCATCGAGGACGCCACGCCCAAGGCGATCGTCAGCGCCGATGCCGGCTCACGCGCCGGCAAGGTGGTGCCGTACAAGCCGCTGCTGGACGAGGCGATCCGCCTGTCCGCGCACAAGCCGGCCGCCGTGCTGCTGGTCGACCGCGGCCTGGCGCCGATGGAACGCGTGCCGGGGCGCGACCAGGACTATGCGGCGCTGCGTACGCGGCACATGGACGCGGCCGTGCCCTGCGCCTGGCTGGATGCCACCGAGCCGAGCTACATCCTCTACACCAGCGGCACCACCGGCAAGCCCAAGGGCGTGCAGCGCGACACCGGCGGCTACGCGGTGGCGCTGGCCGCCAGCATGAAGCACATCTTCGACGGCCACGCCGGCGAAACCTATTTCTCCACCAGCGACATCGGCTGGGTGGTCGGCCACAGCTATATCGTCTACGGCCCGCTGATCGCCGGCATGGCGACGGTGCTGTACGAAGGCGTGCCGATCCGCCCGGATGCCGGCGTCTGGTGGAGCATCGTGGAGAAGTACAAGGTCAGCGTCATGTTCTCCGCGCCGACCGCGGTGCGCGTGCTGAAGAAGCACGACCCGGCGTTCCTGAAGAAATACGACCTGTCCAGCCTGAAGGCGCTGTTCCTGGCCGGCGAGCCGCTGGACGAGCCGACCGCGCAGTGGATCGCCGATGGCTTGGGCAAGCCCATCATCGACAACTACTGGCAGACCGAAACCGGCTGGCCGATCCTGACCGTGTGCAACGGCGTGGAGAAAGCGACCAGCAAGTTCGGCAGCCCCGGCAAGGCGGTGTACGGCTACGACGTGAAGCTGCTGGACGAGAACACCGGCGAGGAACTCACCGAGCCCAACCGCAAGGGTGTACTGGCGATCGCCGGGCCGCTGCCGCCTGGCTGCATGCAGACGGTGTGGGGCGACGATGCGCGCTACGTGGAGACCTACTGGAAAAGCATTCCCGGCAAGCGGGTCTACAGCACCTTCGACTGGGGCATCCGCGACGCCGAGGGCTACTACTTCATCCTGGGCCGCACCGACGACGTGATCAACGTGGCGGGCCATCGCCTGGGCACGCGCGAAATCGAGGAATGCATCTCCAGCCACCCGAACATCGCCGAAGTGGCGGTGGTGGGCGTGGCCGACCAGCTGAAGGGCCAGGTCGCCATGGCTTTCGCCGTGGCCAGGGACGCCAGCGGACTGGCCGACGCGGCGGCGCGGCTCAAGCTGGAAGGCGAGGTGATGAAGCAGGTCGAGCAGCGGCTGGGCGCGGTGGCGCGGCCGGCGCGCGTGCACTTCGTCACGCTGCTGCCCAAGACCCGCAGCGGCAAGCTCTTGCGCCGCGCGATCCAGGCGGTCTGCGAGGGGCGCGACCCGGGCGACCTGACGACCATCGAGGACCCAGCCGCACTGCAACAATTGAAGGCCGTGGTGGCGGGCTGACCGCCAGCTGGATACAATCCGCAACGCAACCCAGGGGCATGGGCCCGCGTCGCATCCGCCATCCGGTCCAGCCGTGTCGCGGAGGTTTCCCAAACAGCTAATGTTCCCTCCAGGGGAACGGAAAGTAGCGCACACATGAGCGGTGACCGCAGCTCCGTCTACACGGCCTACCAGGGCAATTCCTATCTCTTCGGCGGCAACGCGCCCTATGTCGAGGAGATGTACGAAAACTACCTCGCCAATCCAGGCAGCGTCCCCGACGTCTGGCGCGACTATTTCGACGCGCTGCAGCACGTGCCCGCCGTCGACGGCAGCAACGCCAAGGACGTGCCCCACCTGCCGGTGGTCAGCGCCTTCGCCGACCGCGCCAAGCGCGCGCTGCCGGCGGCCCCGTCTGTCGCCGCCGATTCCGAAATGGGGCGCAAGCGCACTTCGGTGCAGCAGCTCATCGCCGCCTACCGCAACGTCGGCTGCCGCTGGGCCGACCTCGACCCGCTGAAGCGCACCGAGCGCGAAAAGATTCCTGAGCTGGAGCCGTCGTTCTACGGTTTCAGCGATGCCGACCAGGAAGCGGTGTTCAACACCAGCAACACCTTCTTCGGCAAGGAAAGCATGACGCTGCGCGAGCTGATCAACGCGCTGCGCGAAACCTACTGCGGCACCATCGGCGCCGAGTACATGTACATCAGCGACCAGGCGCGCAAGCGCTGGTGGCAGCAGAAGCTGGAGGCGATCCGCTCCAAGCCCAACTTCACGGCCGGCGAGAAGAAGCACATCCTCGACCGCCTGACCGCCTCCGAGGGCCTGGAACGCTTCCTGCACACCCGCTACGTCGGGCAGAAGCGCTTCTCGCTGGAAGGCGGCGAGAGCTTCATCGCCTCGATGGACGAGCTGATCCAGCAGGCCGGCGCCAAGGGCGTGCAGGAAATCGTGATCGGCATGGCGCACCGCGGCCGCCTGAACGTGCTGGTCAACACCCTGGGCAAGATGCCCAAGGACCTGTTCGCCGAGTTCGAGCACACCGCCAAGGAAGACCTGCCGGCCGGCGACGTCAAGTACCACCAGGGCTTCAGCTCCGACGTCACCACCGCCGGCGGCCCGGTGCACCTGAGCCTGGCGTTCAACCCCTCGCACCTGGAAATCGTCAACCCGGTGGTCGAAGGCTCGGTGCGCGCCCGGATGGACCGCCGCGCCGACCCGATGGGCAAGCAGGTGCTGCCGGTGCAGGTGCACGGCGACGCTGCCTTCGCCGGCCAGGGCGTGGTGATGGAGACGCTGGCGCTGGCCGAGACACGCGGCTATTTCACCGGCGGCACGGTCCACATCGTCATCAACAACCAGATCGGCTTCACCACCTCGGACCCGCGCGACAGCCGCTCCACGCTGTACTGCACCGACGTGGTGAAGATGATCGAGGCGCCGGTCATCCACGTGAACGGCGACGACCCCGAGGCCGTGGTGCTGGCCACCCGGCTGGCGCTGGAATACCGCATGGAGTTCGCCAAGGACGTGGTGGTGGACATCGTGTGCTTCCGCAAGCTGGGCCACAACGAGCAGGACACGCCGTCGCTCACCCAGCCGCTGATGTACAAGAAGATCGCGGCCCACCCCGGCACGCGCAAGCTGTACGCCGACAAGCTGTCCGCCCAGAACATGGGCGAGACGCTGGGCGACGACATGGTCAAGGCCTACCGCGCCGCCATGGACGCGGGCAAGCACACGGTCGACCCGGTGCTGACCAACTTCAAGAGCAAGTACGCGGTCGACTGGAGCCCCTACCTCGGCAAGAAGTGGACCGACGCGGCCGACACCGCCATCCCGATGGCCGAATGGAAACGGCTGGCCGAGCGCATCACCACCGTGCCGGCCGGCGGCGTGGCCGTGCACCCGCTGGTCAAGCGCGTGCTGGACGACCGCGCCGCCATGGGCCGCGGCGAGCAGAGCGTCGACTGGGGCATGGGCGAGCACATGGCCCTGGCCTCGCTGGTGGCCAGCGGCTACCCGGTGCGCCTGTCGGGCGAGGACGTGGGCCGCGGCACCTTCACCCACCGCCACGCCGTGCTGCACGACCAGAACCGCGAGCGCTGGGACATCGGCTCCTACATCCCGCTGCAGAACGTGGCGGACAACCAGGCCCCGTTCGTCTGCATCGACTCCATCCTGTCGGAAGAAGCGGTGCTGGGCTTCGAGTACGGCTACGCCTCCAACGACCCCAACACCCTGGTGATCTGGGAAGCGCAGTTCGGCGACTTTGCCAACGGCGCGCAGGTGGTGATCGACCAGTTCATCGCTTCGGGCGAAGTGAAGTGGGGCCGCGTG
The DNA here is from genome assembly GCA_040384685.1 of Pseudomonadota bacterium. GTDB lineage: Bacteria > Pseudomonadota > Gammaproteobacteria > Burkholderiales > Burkholderiaceae_C > Ramlibacter. Next base: position 9,710 of record JAZKIV010000017.1, read on the forward strand.
AACGGCATCACGCTGCTGCTGCCGCACGGCTATGAAGGCCAGGGCCCGGAACACAGCTCGGCGCGCCTGGAACGCTTCATGCAGCTGTCGGCCGACACCAACATGCAGGTGTGCCAGCCCACCACGGCCAGCCAGATCTTCCACGTGCTGCGCCGCCAGATGATCCGCCCGCTGCGCAAGCCGCTGGTCATCATGACGCCGAAGTCGCTGCTGCGGAACAAGGACGCGACCTCGCCGCTGTCGGAGTTCACCAAGGGCGGTTTCCAGACCGTGATTCCGGAGCACAAGGAGCTCAAGGCCGACAAGGTCAAGCGCATGATCGTGTGCTCGGGCAAGGTCTACTACGACCTGGCGAAGAAGCGCGACGAGAAGGGCGCCGACGAGGTGGCCATCGTCCGCGTGGAGCAGCTGTACCCGTTCCCGCACAAGGCCTTCGCCGCCGAGCTCAAGAAGTACCCGAACCTGGCCGACCTGGTGTGGTGCCAGGACGAGCCGCAGAACCAGGGCGCCTGGTTCTTCATCCAGCACAACATCCACGAAAACATGCAGCCGGGCCAGAAGCTGGGCTACGCCGGCCGTGCCGCCTCCGCCTCGCCGGCGGTCGGCTACGCCCACCTGCATGTGGAGCAGCAGAAGGCGCTGGTCGACGCTGCCTTCGGCAAGCTCAAGGGCTTCGTCCTGACGAAATGACCTCGCCGCTGCGCGGCTTCGATGACGAAATGACCTGGTCATGGCGCACGCGCCGTCATCGAAGCGCGCGGCGCGAGGTCATGCCGCGCAGCGGCGTCATCGCACACAAAGAACATAGGAACAAATCAAATGGCTATCGTTGACGTGAAGGTCCCGCAACTGTCGGAGTCGGTGGCGGAAGCGACCCTGCTGCAATGGAAGAAGAAGCCCGGCGACACCGTGGCGATCGATGAAACCCTGATCGAGATCGAGACCGACAAGGTGGTGCTGGAAGTGCCGGCGCCGGCCGCGGGCGTGCTGTCCGAGCTGGTGGTGGCCGACGGCGGCACCGTGACCGCCGACCAGGTGATCGCGAGGATCGACACCGAGGGCAAGGCGGCCGCCGCCGCGCCCGCGCCTGCCGCGCAAGCCGCTGCCGCCGCGCCGGCCCTCGCTGCGGCCACGGCACCGGCGCCCGCCGCCGGCGGTGCCAAGTCCGACGTCGCCATGCCCGCCGCAGCCAAGCTGATGGCGGACAACAACCTCGCCGGTGGTTCGGTGCCCGGCACCGGCCGCGACGGCCGCGTGACCAAGGGCGACGTGCTGGGCGCTCTGGTGTCCGGCAGCGCCGCCACCCAGGCGCTGGCCGCGCCCGCGCCGGCGCCCGCCGCAGCCAAGCCCGCGCTGCCGCAGGTGCCGGTCGGCGCGCCCGACCTGGGCACGCGGCCCGAGCAGCGCGTGCCGATGACGCGCCTGCGCGCGCGCATCGCCGAGCGCCTGCTGCAGTCGCAGAGCACCAACGCCATCCTCACCACCTTCAACGAGGTCAACATGGCCCCGGTGATGGAGATGCGCAAGAAATTCCAGGAGAAGTTCGAGAAGGAGCACGGCGTGAAGCTGGGCTTCATGAGCTTCTTCGTGAAGGCCGCGGTGCACGCGCTGAAGAAGTACCCGATCCTCAACGCCTCGGTGGACGGCAACGACATCGTCTACCACGGCTACTTCGACATCGGCATCGCGGTCGGCTCGCCGCGCGGCCTGGTGGTGCCGATCCTGCGCAACGTCGACCAGATGGGCTTCGCCGACATCGAGAAGAAGATCGCCGAATACGGCCAGAAGGCCAAGGACGGCAAGCTGGGCCTGGAAGACCTGGCCGGCGGCACCTTCTCTATCTCCAACGGCGGCGTGTTCGGCTCGATGCTGTCCACCCCCATCATCAACCCGCCGCAGTCGGCCATCCTGGGCGTGCACGCGACCAAGGACCGCGCGGTGGTGGAGAACGGCCAGATCGTGGTCCGGCCGATCAACTACCTGGCCATGTCCTACGACCACCGCATCATCGACGGCCGCGAAGCCGTGCTGGGCCTGGTGTCGATGAAGGAAGCGCTGGAAGATCCGGCGCGGCTGCTGTTCGATATCTAAAACACTATGGCTAAACAATTCGACGTCGTCGTCATCGGCGGCGGCCCCGGCGGCTACATCGCCGCCATCCGCGCGGCGCAGCTGGGTTTCAACACCGCCTGCATCGACGAGTGGAAGAACAAGGACGGCAAGCCGGCCCCCGGCGGCACCTGCACCAACGTCGGCTGCATCCCGTCCAAGGCGCTGCTGCAGTCGTCCGAGAACTTCGAGCACGCCGGCAAGCACTTCGCCGACCACGGCATCAAGGTGGAGGGCCTGTCGCTGGACCTCGCGAAGATGCTGGCGCGCAAGGACACCGTCGTGAAGCAGAACAACGACGGCATCCTGTTCCTGTTCAAGAAGAACAAGGTCGCGTTCTTCCATGGCCGCGGTTCGTTCGCCAAGGCCACGGATGCGGGCTACGAGATCCAGGTCGGCGAGGAAACCCTGGTCGCCAGGCACGTCATCGTCGCCACCGGTTCCAGCGCGCGTCCCCTGCCCGGCGCGCCGTTCGACGAGGAGAACATCCTGTCGAACGACGGCGCGCTGCGCATCCCCGCCGTGCCGAAGAAGCTGGCGCTGATCGGCTCCGGCGTGATCGGCCTGGAAATGGGCTCGGTGTGGCGCCGCCTCGGCGCCGAAGTGACCGTGCTGGAAGCGCTGCCGACCTTCCTGGGTGCGGTGGACGAGCAGATCGCCAAGGAAGCGCACAAGGCGTTCACCAGGCAGGGCATGAAGATCGAGCTGGGCGTGAAGGTCGGCCAGATCACCAACAACGGCGCCGGCAAGGGCGTGTCGGTGGCCTGGACCACGGCCAAGGGCGAGGCGCAGGTGCTGGAAGCCGACAAATTGGTGGTGTCCATCGGCCGCGTGCCCAACACCACCGGCCTGAACTCCGAAGCGGTCGGCCTGAAGCTGGACGAGCGCGGCGCGGTGATCGTGGACGACCAGTGCCGCACCAGCCTGCCCAATGTCTGGGCCATCGGCGACGTGGTGCGCGGCCCGATGCTGGCGCACAAGGCGGAGGAAGAGGGCGTGGCGGTGGCCGAGCGCATCGCCGGCCAGCACGGGCACGTCAACTTCAACACCATTCCCTGGGTGATCTACACCAGCCCGGAAATCGCCTGGGTCGGCCAGACCGAGCAGCAGCTCAAGGCGGCCGGCGTGAAGTACAAGGCCGGCACCTTCCCGTTCATGGCCAACGGCCGTGCGCGCGCGCTGGGCGACACCACCGGCATGGTGAAGTTCCTGGCCGATGCCGCGACGGACGAGATCCTGGGCGTGCACATGGTCGGCCCGATGGCCAGCGAGCTGATCTCCGAAGCCGTGGTGGCGATGGAGTTCCGCGCGTCCAGCGAGGACATCGCGCGCATCTGCCACGCGCATCCTTCGCTGTCGGAAGCGACCAAGGAAGCGGCGCTGGCGGTGGACAAGCGGTCGTTGAACTTCTAACCGGCACCGTTCGGGCTGAGCTTGTCGAAGCCCTTCGACAGGCTCAGGGCGAACGGCCGACAGCATGAGCGTCCAATCCGTCTACGAAGCCGAACTGCAGGCGCGGGGGTACACAACCGACCCCGCGCAGATGCGCGGCGTCGACGCCCTGGACCGCTGCGCGCGCGAATGGGCCGAGTTCAAGGAACAGCGCTCCAGCGTCTGGAAGAAGCTGATCAACCGCCCCGAGATCCCGAAGGGCGTGTACCTGTGGGGCGGCGTCGGGCGCGGCAAGAGCTTCCTGATGGACTGCTTCTTCCAGGCCGTGCCCCTCGTGCGCAAGACACGGCTGCACTTCCACGAGTTCATGCGCGAGGTGCACCGCGAACTGGCCGAGCTCAAGGGCCGCGCCGACCCGCTGGACGCGCTGGGCGCGCGCATGGCCAAGCGCTACCGGCTGATCTGCTTCGACGAATTCCACGTCGCCGACATCACCGACGCGATGATCCTGCACCGCCTGCTGGACGCGCTGTTCGCCAACGGCGTGGGCTTCGTCACCACCTCCAACTTCAAGCCCGACGACCTGTACCCCAACGGCCTGCACCGCGACCGCATCCTGCCGGCCATCGACCTGCTCAACGCCAAGCTGGAAGTCGTCAACGTGGACAACGGCGTCGACTACCGGCGCCGCACCATGGAGCAGGTGAGGCTCTACCACACGCCGCTCGGCGCGCAGGCCGATGCCGAGATGAACGAGGCCTTCACGCGGCTGGCCGAGAAGCAGGACGAGGACCCGGTGCTGCACATCGAGCACCGCGAGATCCGCTCGCGCCGGCGCGCCGGCGGCGTGGTCTGGTTCGACTTCAAGGCGCTGTGCGGCGGCCCGCGCTCGCAGAACGACTACCTGGAAATCGCCACCCAGTTCCACACCGTGCTGCTGAGCGACGTGCCGCGCATGTCGCCGCGGCTGGCCTCGGAAGCGCGCCGCTTCACCTGGCTGGTCGACGTGCTGTACGACCGCCGGGTGAAACTGATCCTGTCGGCCGAGGTCCCGCCGGAGGCGTTGTACACCGACGGTCCGCTGGCCCACGAATTCCCGCGCACCATCTCCCGGCTCAACGAAATGCAGTCGGCCGAGTTCCTGGCGATGGAGCACCGCACCGTCGATACGCGCATCACATGAAACAGTTGCTGTTGAGCTTGCTGCTCCTGGCCATGGCGGGTGCGGATGCCTGGGCGCAGGAGCCCGGCGCGGCCGGCGAGCGCGCACGCGTCGCGGCCGAGCGCCGGCAGGTGGAGGACCGCTTCACCGCCGAGGAAAAAGCCTGCCGCACGAAGTTCGCCGTGACCGACTGCATCAACGACGCCAAGGCGCGCCGCCGCGACGCGGTCGGCGACCTGCGGCGCCAGGAGCTCACGCTCAACGAGGCCGAGCGCAAGCGCAAGGCCGCCGAGCGGCTGCGCGAGGTCGAGCAGAAGCAGTCGGCCGCGCAGCAGCAGCGCCAGGCCGACAAGCGCGCCGACGCCATGAAGGAGCAGCAGCAGCGCGAGGCGCGCGCGGCCGAGAAGGCGTCCAGGCGCGCCGCGCAGGGGCAGGGTGCCGAGCCGACCAAAAAGGCGGAGCCGGACAAGGCGCAAGCCGCCGCCGAGCGCGCGGCCCAGGCGCAGAAGGCCGCGGGGCGTGCGGCGCGCGCGCAGGCGGAGCACGAGCGCAAGGCGCAGGCCGCGCGCGAAGCGGCGGGCGAGGAGGCGGCGAACCGCGCCGCCTATGCGCGCAAGCTGGCCGAAGCCGGGGAACGCAAGGCGAAGGCCGAGAAGCGGCACGCCGAGCGCAAGAAGCCGGCGGCTTCCGCGCTGCCGCCGCCGCAGTAGGTCAGCCTTCCAGCGGCTCCAGTTTCACGATCACCAGCGACAGGTTGTCGCCGCCGCCGCGCGCGCGCGAACGGGCCTTCTCGATCAGGAATTCGGTGGCCTCGCGCGGCGACAGCGAGGACAGCACCGAACCCAGCTCGTTCGGGCTGAAGTAGTGCCACACGCCGTCGCTGCAGGCCAGCAGGATGTCGCCCGGCCGCAGGCGGTCGATGGTGTGCACGTCCATCGGCGGGTCTTCCTCGGCGCCCAGGCAGCCCATCAGGATGTTGGACTGCGGGTGCACGTTGGCTTCTTCCTCGGTCAGCTCGCCGCGGTCGACCAGCGTCTGCACGTAGGAATGGTCCATGGTGCGGCGCACCAGCTTGCTGCCGTGGAAATGGTAGATGCGCGAGTCGCCGGCATGGGCCCAGTGGCATTCGCCGTCGGCCTGGATCAGGAAGGCGGCGACGGTGCTGTGCGGCTCCTGCTCGGCCGAGATGGCGGTCAGCTTGATGACCAGGTGCGCCTCCTGCACGATCTGCTTGAGCAGCGAGGGCGCGTCGTCGTGGTCGGGCGAGAAGCGCTCGAACAGCTGGCGCGCGGTCATCATGACCTGGTCGGAGGCCTTGCGCCCGCCGCTGCGCCCGCCCATGCCGTCGGCCACGATGCCGAGCACGCAGCCGGTGATGCGGGGATGGGTGAGCAGGGCGATCTGGTCCTGCTGGTACTCGCGGTCACCCTTGTGGATGCCGGTCGATGCGTTGAGTCGATAGCCCTTGGCCATGGTGAGGATGTTCCTCGGCCCGAAGCGGGCCTTCGCTCGATTATTGCCTGCGAAACACGTATTATCGAGCGAGTCCTGCCGCGCCAGCGCCCATCTTGGAATCCAATCTGCACTCTCCCGAGCGGCGCCTGATCGAGCTGCGGATCGAGCACGCCGACCTCGACGCCCTGGTCGACCGCGCGGCCGAACAAAGCCCGGTCGACGAGCTGATGCTGCGCCGGTTGAAGAAGCGCCGGCTCGCGCTGCGCGACGAAATTGCCCGGCTCGAGCTTGCGCTCGATCCCAAAGAACCCGCCTGATGGACCTGGAGCAATCCGCCCGCGAGGCCTTCGCGCCGCACGGCGTGCTGTCGCGCGCAGCCGACGCCTTCCGCCCGCGCGCCGCGCAGACCGACATGGCGGTCGCGGTGGCGCGCACCATCGCCGAGGGCGGCGCGCTGGTGGTCGAGGCCGGCACCGGCGTCGGCAAGACCTTCTCCTATCTCGTGCCCGCGCTGCTGAGCGGCGAGCGCGTGCTGGTGTCCACCGCCACCAAGACATTGCAGGACCAGCTGTTCGGCCGCGACCTGCCGCGGCTGGTCGAAGCGCTGGGCGTGCCGGTGCGCACCGCCCTGCTCAAGGGCCGCGGCAGCTACCTGTGCACGCATCGGCTGGAACTGGCGCGGCGCGATGCCTCGCTGCCCGACCGCGCGTCGGTGCGCGCGCTCGCCAAGGTGGAGGAGTGGGCCCAGGCCACGCGCACCGGCGACCTGGCGGAAATGCCGGGCCTGGACGAGCGCTCGCCGGTGATCCCGCTGGTGACCTCCACGCGCGAAAACTGCCTGGGCTCGCAATGCCCGAAATTCCGCGGCTGCCACGTCAACGCCGCGCGGCGCGAAGCACTGGCGGCCGACGTGGTGGTGATCAACCACCACCTGTTCTTCGCCGACCTGGCGGTGCGCGAATCGGGCATGGCCGAACTGCTGCCCAGCGTGCGCGTCGCCATCTTCGACGAGGCGCACCAGCTGAACGAAACCGGCATCCAGTTCCTGGGCGAGCACCTGGGCACCGGCCAGGTGCTGGACTTCGCGCGCGACATGCTGGGCGCCGGCCTGCAGCTCGCGCGCGGCCTGGTCGACTGGCAGCAGGCCGCCGGCACCACCGAACGCGCCGCGCGCGACCTGCGCCTGGCTGTCGGCCGCGCGGCGCAGGGCGGCCGGCTGCGCTGGACCGGCGCCGTGCCCGAGCAGGTGGACGCGCGCGACTGGGAAGACGCCGTCGAACAGCTGCAGTCCGCCTTGGCGCAGGCGCTGGCAGGTTTGGACACGGTGAGCGAGATCGCGCCGGACTTCGTGCGCCTGCACGAGCGCGCCGGCACCCTGCTGCGCCGCGTGGAGGCGTTCCAGCAGGCATGTGCGCCCGGTTCGGTGCGCTGGGTCGACGTCGGCGCGCATCTGCGGCTGGTGGAGTCGCCGCTGGACATCGCCAAGGCGGTGCGCGAGAAGCTGCTGGATTCGGACAATCCCGAGCGGTCGAACAAGAGCTGGATCTTCACCTCGGCCACCTTGGGCGACGACACGCGCCTGAGCTGGTTCACCGAGCCCTGCGGCCTGCAGGAAGCCGAGGTGCTGCGCGTGGGCAGCCCGTTCGACTACGCCGCGCAGGCCGCCTTCTACGTGCCGCGCGAGATGCCCAAGCCCAACGACCCGCAGCACAGCGGCGCGGTGGCGGTGCTGGCCGGCGACGCGGCGCGCACGCTGGGCGGCAGGACCATGGTGCTGACCACCACCCTGCGCGCGCTGCGCGCCATCGGCGAGGCGCTGCAGGCGCGCTTCGAAGGATCCGGCGAGCTCGACGTGCTGGTGCAGGGCCAATGGCCCAAGCGGCGGCTGATCGAGCGCTTCCGCGAAGGCGCTTCCGAAGGCCGGCCCGGCTGCATCCTGGTGGCCTCGGCCTCGTTCTGGGAAGGCGTGGACGTGCCCGGCGACGCGCTGCAGCTGGTGGTGATCGACAAGCTGCCGTTCCCGCCGCCGGGCGACCCGCTGGTGGAAGCGCGCGCGCAGCGGCTGCAGGCGCTGGGGCGCAGCCCGTTCAACGATTACTTCGTGCCGGAAGCGGCCGTGGCGCTGAAGCAGGGCGCCGGCCGGCTGATCCGCCGTGAGACCGACCAGGGCCTGCTGGCGGTGTGCGACACGCGGCTGGTGAGCATGGGCTATGGCCGCCGGCTGGTGGCGGCGCTGCCGCCGATGCGGCGGCTGCAGGCGGCTCAGGAATTCGAGGAGGCGCTGGAGAACTTGGCTGCTGCTACCAGATCTTCCACCACGGATCCTGCCTGGCCTTGAAGCCGCGCGCCAGATACTCGCTTTGCGGATAGTTCTTCTCCATCACGCGGCGCGTGTCGTCGCGCAGCTGGGTCATGCCCAGCGCATCGTACGAACGCATCATGATGAAGAGCGCCTCTTCCAGGGCCGGCACGTCGCGGTAGTCGGCCAGGGCCGACTGCGAGCGGCTGATGGCCGCCACGTAGGCGCCGCGGCTGTAGTAGTAGCGCGCCACGTGCACCTCGTACTGCGCCAGCGAATTGACGATGTACGTCATGCGGGCGCGCGCATCCGGCGTGTACTTGGAATCGGGGTAGCGCGTGGCCAGTTCCTTGAACGACTCGAAGGATTCCTTGGCCGCCTTCTGGTCGCGCTCGGACAGGTCCTGCCGCGCCAGCGCGCCGAAGATGCCGAGGTTGTCGTTGAAGTTGACCACGCCCTTGAGGTACAGCGCGTAGTCGATCGCCGGGCTGGCCGGGTGCAGCTTCATGAAGCGGTCCAGCGTGGCCAGCGCCTGCGCCTGCTCGCCCGCCTTGTAGTGGGCGTAGGCCTTCTCCAGCTGCGCCTGCTGCGCCAGCGGCGTGCCGGCCGCGCGGCCTTCCAGCTTCTCGAACAGCGGGATGGCTTTTTCGTAGGCGCCGGAGCGGGCTTCGTCGCGCGCTTCGGCGTAGATCTTGTTGGGGCTCCAGGTGGCGGTCTTGTCCGCGTCGGGCGTGGACGAACAGCCGGACAAACCGGCCAGTGCGGCGGCGGCCAGGGCGGCAGCCGATAATTTGCCTCGAAGGATCACGCGCAACTCTCTCTGGAACAGGGCCGGACCATTATATCGATCGACCTCACCGACGACCCCTTGCTGGAACCCGACGCGGCCGAGCCCGGCCCGGACGCGGAAGCGCGGCCGTTCGCCATCGGCGCCGTGCTGCACGGCCAGCGGCTCGACCGCGCCCTGGCCGAATGCGTGCCCGAGTTCTCCCGCAGCTACCTGCAGCAGCTGATCGAGCGCGGCGCGGTGCGCCTGCACGGCAAGCCGGTCACCAAGCCCTCGCACAAGGTGAAGGTGGGCGACGCCGGGGAGATCGAGCTGCGGCCCACGCCGCAGAGCCAGGCGTTCCGCCCCGAGCCGATCGCGCTGGACGTGGTGTTCGAGGACGAGCACCTGCTGGTGGTCGACAAGCCGGCCGGCCTGGTGGTGCACCCGGCGCCGGGCAATTGGAGCGGCACGCTGCTCAACGCGCTGCTGGCGCGCCACGCCGATGCCGCGAACCTGCCGCGCGCCGGCATCGTGCACCGGCTGGACAAGGACACCAGCGGCCTGATGGTGGTGGCGCGCACGCGCGCCGCGATGGACCGGCTGGTGCAGATGATCGCCGCGCGGACGGTGGCGCGCGAGTACCTGGCGCTGGCGCACCGTCCCTGGGAAGGCGCAGCCACGCGGCAGGTGGAGGCGCCGATCGGGCGCGATCCGCGCAACCGGCTGCGCATGGCGGTGGTCGACCCGGCACGCCACCCGGGCAAGCCAGCCGCCACCACCTTCCACCTGCTGGAGAACGCCGAACGCGGCTGCTGGGTGCGCGCGGCGCTGCACACCGGCCGCACGCACCAGATCCGCGTGCACATGGCGCACGCCGGCCATCCGCTGGTGGGCGACGCGCTGTACGGCGGCGCGCCCGATGCCGGCATGGAGCGCCAGGCGCTGCACGCCGCGCACCTGGCCTTCACCCATCCCGTGACCGGCCGCGCGATGGCCTTCCGCGCGCCGGTTCCTGCCGACCTGCGCGAGGCCTTGCGGCGCTGGGGCCTGCGTTACAATGAATCCGAATGGCTCATGAGCCACGCCCCCGGCGCAGACGGCGACACGCACTGACTGGCACGGGGTGTTCGCTGCACCGCCCTTCGCGGACGGCGCGGCCGGCGGAACCAGCCTAGCCCCAGAAGAAAAGTTGCGCGCCTGGCGGCGCCTTTTCCCGGATCACCGACAGACCATGAATACGGCGGATGCCAAACGCGTCCTCGAAACCGCGTTGATCTGCTCGCAGCAGCCCCTGCCGCTGCGCGAGCTGCGCGTGCTGTTCAACGACGAACTCGGCGCCGACACCCTCAAGGAACTGCTGGCCGAGCTGCAGGACGACTGGGCCCGGCGCGGGGTGGAATTGGTGTGCGTGGCCAGCGGCTGGCGCTTCCAGAGCCGCCCCGAGATGCGCGAGTACCTGGATCGCCTGCACCCCGAGAAGCCGCCCAAGTACAGCCGCGCCACCCTGGAGACGCTGGCCATCATCGCCTACCGCCAGCCGGTGACGCGCGGCGACATGGAAGACATCCGCGGCGTCACCATCAACACGCAGATCCTCAAGCAGCTGGAAGACCGCGGCTGGGTCGAAGTCATCGGCCACCGCGAAGCCGCCGGTCGCCCGGCGCTCTACGCCACCACGCGCCAGTTCCTGGACGACCTGGGCCTGGAGTCGCTGAACCAGCTGCCCGAGCTCGGCACGCCGCAGCAGCAGTCCAGCCTGCTCGAAGCGATGGCCGAAGCCGCCAATGCCGCGCAGCAGCAGCCGGCCCTCATTCCCGACGCCGACGCTGCGCCCGATCCCTCCCCCGAGCCCGAACTCGCCTCCCTCGACCCCCAAGCCACCGCGGACGACCTCTGAGCATGAACCCACCCACTTCTGGCGAGATGGCCGCTGTACCTGCCACCGACCTGGACGCCTCCGAGGCTGCCGCACCGCAGCAAGTGCCTGTGCAGGACGCGGCACCCGCGCAGGACGCGGTGCAGGTGCCCGAAGGCGCGTCGCCGGCCGAAGCGGACGCCGCTGCCGGCCGGCAGGCCGAGGCCCGCGGCGACGACGGTGACGACGACGAGGAAGACGACGACGAGGATGCGGAAGACGATGCCGACGGCAACCGGGTCGGCGGTGCGCCTCCTCGCGCACGCCGGGCGAAGCCCGACGAGGCGCCGAGGCTGCCGCTGGCCGACCGCTTCGCCGACGTGGTGTCCGGCCGCTTCGACGCCGAGGAAGAGGACCCCGCCGTCCCTCCGCTCAAGCGCGTGCTGCAGCCCCAACCGGAAACGCCCAAGCTGCACAAGGTGCTGGCGCAGGCCGGGCTCGGCTCGCGGCTGGAGATGGAGCAGCTCATCACCGAAGGGCGCATCTCGGTCAACAACGAGCCCGCCCACATCGGCCAGCGCATCCAGTTCGGCGACCAGATCAAGGTCAACGGCAAGCCGATCCGCTTCCGCATCGCGCCGCCGCCGCCGCGCGTGATCGCCTACCACAAGCCGGTGGGCGAGGTCGTCACGCACGACGATCCGCAGAACCGCCCGACCGTGTTCCGCAAGCTGCCCAAGCTGCAGCAGGGCAAGTGGCAGTCGGTGGGCCGGCTGGACCTCAACACCGAAGGCCTGCTGCTGTTCACCAGCTCCGGCGAACTCGCCAACCGGCTCATGCATCCGCGCTTCGGCCTGGAGCGCGAGTATGCGGTGCGGGTGCTGGGCGCGCTCAGCGACGAGGAGCGCCAGCGCCTGCTGGACGGCGTGCAGCTGGACGACGGCAAGGCCCAGTTCGGCACCATCGACGCGGGCGCCGGCGACGGCTCCAACGTCTGGTACCGCGTCACCATCAGCGAGGGCCGCAACCGCGAGGTGCGGCGCCTGTTCGAAGCCTGCGGCCACGCGGTCAGCCGGCTGATCCGCATTCGCTACGGCGCCATGGTGCTGCCGCGCGGCCTGAAGCGCGGCGCCTGGATCGAGCTGGACGAGCGCGACATCCGTGCCCTGGGCGCCGCCGCCGGCATGCCGGCGCAGCAGCAGGAGCGCAGCGAGGGCCAGCCCGGGCGCAACAACAACAAGGGCGGCCGCAACGGCCGGGCCAACAACCCGCCGCGCGGCCCCGGCGGGCCAGGCAACCGCGCCGGTGGCGGCGGCAACCGCTACGGCAACAGCGCCGGCAACGGCAACTTCAACGGCCCCGGCAACCCCAATGGCGGCCGGCGCGGCAAGCCCGAGCGCGGCGGCAGTGGCGGCGGTGCGGGCGGTGGCGGCGGCAGCAACCAGCCCGATCCGATGAAGACCTCGCTCGGCTACATCGGCGCCGACAGCTTCACGCGCCAGCGGCAGGGCCCGGGCGGCAGGCCGCCAGGCGGCGGCTACGGTGGAGGTGGTGGCGGCCCGCGCCGCGGCGGCGGCGGTGGGGGTGGCGGGGGTGGTGGCCGCGGCGGCCGGTGACCCTTCGGCTTCCCGCTAAAATGCAAGGCTTTGCCGAACTTTTCGTATCCGGCGAAACCCTATAAATCAAACCCAGGAAACCTCACATGGCGATCGAACGCACCCTCTCCATCATCAAGCCCGACGCCGTCGCCAAGAACGTCATCGGCCAGATCTACGCGCGCTTCGAAGCCGCCGGCCTGAAAGTGGTTGCCGCCCGCATGGCGCACCTGTCGCGCGGCGAAGCCGAGCAGTTCTACGCGGTCCACAAGGAGCGCCCGTTCTTCAAGGACCTGGTGGACTTCATGATCTCCGGCCCGGTGATGATCCAGGCGCTGGAAGGCGACAACGCGATCGCCAAGAACCGTGAGCTGATGGGCGCCACCGACCCGAAGAAGGCCGCTCCCGGCACCATCCGCGCCGACTTCGCCGACAGCATCGACGCCAACGCGGTGCACGGCTCCGACGCCGCCGAAACCGCCGCCGTGGAAGTGAGCTTCTTCTTCCCCGGCATGAACATCTACTCCCGCTAAGCCGGGACCACCCATGCAATGACGGCCACCCCCGCGAATCTGCTCGATTTCGACCTCGAGGGGCTGGCCGCATTCTGCGAAACGCTGGGCGAGAAGCGCTTCCGCGCGGTCCAGCTGTTCCGCTGGATCCACCAGAAGGGCGAGTCCGACTTCGAGCGCATGAGCGACCTGGCCAAGTCGCTGCGCGAGAAGCTCAAGGGCACGGCGCGGGTGCAAGGCCTGCAGCCGATCAGCCAACAGGAATCGGCCGACGGCACCATCAAGTGGCTGTTCGACGTCGGCGGCGGCGATGCCGTCGAGGCAGTCTTCATCCCCGAGGACGACCGCGCCACGCTGTGCATCTCCTCGCAGGCCGGCTGCGCCGTCGGCTGCCGCTTCTGCTCCACCGGACACCAGGGCTTCTCGCGCAACCTGACAACCGGCGAGATCGTCGCCCAGCTGTGGTTCGCCGAGCACCTGCTGCGCAAGCGCCGGGGCAGCGACGAGCGCGTGATCTCCAACGTGGTGATGATGGGCATGGGCGAGCCGCTGCAGAACTACGCGGCGCTGGTGCCGGCGCTGCGCACCATGCTGCATGACCACGGCTACGGCCTGTCGCGCCGCCGCGTGACGGTGTCCACCTCGGGCGTGGTGCCGATGATGGACCGCCTGGCGCAGGACTGCCCGGTGGCGCTGGCGGTGTCGCTGCACGCGCCGAACGACGCCCTGCGCGACAAGCTGGTGCCGCTCAACCGCAAATACCCGCTGGCCGAACTGTTGGATGCGTGCAACCGCTACCTGGAGTTCGCGCCGCGCGACTTCATCACCTTCGAGTACTGCATGCTCGATGGCGTGAACGACCAGCCGGAGCATGCGCTGCAGCTGGTGGAACACGTGCGCCACCACGCCGGGCGCGGCGTGTCGTGCAAGCTGAACCTGATCCCCTTCAATCCGTTCCCCGAGTCCGGCCTGCTGCGTTCGCCGCAACCGCGCGTGCAGGCTTTCGCGAAAATGCTGAGTGATGCTGGTATCGTCACCACCGTGCGCAAGACCAGAGGGGACGACATCGCCGCCGCCTGCGGGCAGCTGGCGGGCGACGTCAAGGACCGCACCCGGGTGGGCGAACGCATTGCCCGGCAGCGCACCATCACGCTGCATCCAGCGCGGCCCCGGAATGCGCCGGCGCGTGCGGACTCGGCGGCCAAAGGAGACTGAAGGATGACGAGCACGACCAAGGCGCGCGCGGGGCGCCTCGGGGCCCTGTGGGCCTGGGGAGCGATTGCGATGGTCGCGTGGCTGGGCCTCGCCGGCTGCGCCTCGCAGCAGTCGACCATGGAGGCCGACACCTCTTCCGCCGGCGTGGTCACGCCATCCGACGAATCCGACGCGCGGCGGCGCGCGCGCATCCGCCTGGAACTGGCAGTCGGCTACTTCGAGCAGGGCAAGACCGACATCGCGCTCGACGAGCTGAAGCAGGTGATCGCCATCGACCCGGTCTTCGGCGACGCCTACAACCTGCGCGGCCTGATCTTCATGCGGCTGAACGACCTGCGCCAGGCCGAAGACAGTTTCCGCCGCGCGCTCTCGATCAACGCGCGCGATTCCAACACGCTGCACAACTACGGCTGGATGCAGTGCCAGGCCGGCCGCTACGACGATGCCGCCAGGCTGTTCGAGCGGGCCATCGCCAACCCGCTGTACGCCGACCGCGCCAAGACGCTGATGGCCATGGGCCTGTGCCAGGTACGCGCAGGGCGCAACGAGGACGCCGAGCGCAGCCTGGCGCGTTCCTACGAGCTCGACGCCGCCAACCCGGTGGTGGGCTACAACCTCGCCAGCCTGCTGTTGCGGCGCGGCGACTTCCAGCGCGCCCAGTTCTACATCCGCCGCCTGAACAACAGCGAACTCGCCAACGCCGAATCGCTGTGGCTGGGCGTCAAGGTCGAGCGGCGCATGAACGACGCCGACGCCATGCGGCAGCTGGGCGAGCAGTTGCGCAAGCGCTTCCCGCAATCCAGGGAGCGTGCCGCCTACGATCGCGGAGCCTTCGATGAGTGAGTCCGTCGCGCCCGAGACGACCGCCGAAGACGGCATCACCGCCGGCGCGCTGCTGCGCCACGCGCGCGAAGCCGCCGGCCTGCACGTCGCCACGCTGGCGGTGTCGCTCAAGGTGCCCGTGCGCAAGCTGGAAGCGCTGGAGGAAGACCGCTACGAGGAACTGCCTGATGCGGTGTTCGCGCGCGCGCTGGCGTCCAGCGTGTGCCGCACCCTGAAGATCGACCCGCAGCCAGTGCTGGAGCGCCTGCCGCAGGGCCGGGCGCGGCTGCGCGCCGGCGAGGGCATCAACGCGCCGTTCCGCGCGCCCGGCGACGGCCCGGCGCCCGGCGTGCTGGACCAGCTGACCCGCCCCGTAGGCCTGACCGTGGTGGCGCTGCTGCTGGGCGCCCTGATCATCATCTTCCTGCCGAACCTGCGGCGCGACAACGGCGAGGTGGCGCCCAAGCCCGAGGCCGCGGCGCAGCCGGACACGCCTTCGGTCGCGCCGTCGCTGCCGGCCGAACCCGCGTCGTCGGTTCCTCCGCCGATGGCGTCCGAGCTGCCGCAGGCGGGTGTTCCCGCGCCTGCCGCCACGACCCCGCCGGCTCCCGCGGCGGCGGCTTCGTCGGCCGGCGTGCCCGTGCGCGCCGCCTCGGCGCCCACGGCCAGCACCAGCACCACCATGTCCACCACCGTCGCCTTCACGCCGCCGGCCGAGGCGGCCAACGCGCTGGTGAGCTTCCGCACCCGCGGCACCTCCTGGATCCAGGTGACGGACGCCAAGGGCAACGTCGTGCTGCAGCGGCTGATGAACCAGGGCGAGAGCGCCACCGCCGGCGGCGCGCTGCCGCTCACGGTGACCGTGGGCAGCGCCGGCGCGACCGAAGTGCAGGTGCGCGGCAAACCGTACGACCTGCGCGGCATGGCGCACGACAACGTCGCCCGTTTCCAGGTGAAGTGAGCCTGCCGATGGACCTGAAGGACGCCGACTGCCTGCCGATCGAAGCCGCCGCGCCGCGCGCGCGGCGTTCGCGCCAGGCCAGCGTGGCCTGGGGTGCGCGCGTGGTCACCGTGGGCGGCGACGCGCCGGTGCGCGTGCAGTCCATGACCAACACCGACACGGTGGATGCGATCGCCACCGCGATCCAGGTGAAGGAGCTGGCCATCGCCGGCTCGGAGCTGGTGCGCATCACGGTCAACACGCCGGAAGCGGCGCAGCAGGTGCCCTACATCCGCGAGCAGCTGGACCGCATGGGCATCGACGTGCCGCTGATCGGCGACTTCCACTACAACGGCCACCGCCTGCTGACGGACGTGCCGGCTTGTGCCGAGGCGCTGTCCAAGTACCGCATCAACCCGGGCAACGTGGGCAAGGGCGACAAGCGCGACCGCCAGTTCGCGCAGATGGTGGAAGCCGCGCTGAAGTGGAACAAGCCGGTGCGCATCGGCGTGAACTGGGGCAGCCTGGACCAGGAGCTGCTGGCGCAGCTGATGGACGAGAACGCGAACCGCGCGCAGCCCTGGGACGCGAAGCAGGTGATGTACGAGGCGCTGGTCACCTCGGCCATCGAATCGGCCCGCCGCGCCGAAGAGCTCGGCATGAACGGCAACCAGGTCCTGCTGAGCTGCAAGGTGAGCGGCGTGCAGGACCTGGTGAGCGTCTACCGCGAGCTGGCGCGCCGCTGCGACTACCCGCTGCACCTGGGCCTGACCGAAGCCGGCATGGGCACCAAGGGCACGGTGGCGTCGTCGGTGGCGCTGGGCCTGCTGCTGCAGGAAGGCATCGGCGACACCATCCGCGTGTCGCTCACGCCGCAACCGGGCGAGGCGCGCACGCAGGAGGTGGTGATCGCCGCCGAGATCCTGCAGGCGCTGGGCCTGCGCAGCTTCGTGCCGAGCGTGACCGCCTGCCCGGGCTGCGGGCGCACCACCAGCACCACCTTCCAGGAACTGGCCAAGCAGATCGACGACTACCTGCGCCGGCAGATGCCGGTGTGGCGCGCGCGCTATCCGGGCGTGGAGAAGATGAAGGTCGCCGTGATGGGCTGCATCGTCAACGGCCCGGGCGAGAGCAAGCATGCCGACATCGGCATCAGCCTGCCGGGTACCGGCGAGGCGCCGGCCGCGCCGGTGTTCATCGACGGCGAAAAAGCGCTGACCCTGCGCGGCGACGGCATCGCCGTGGAGTTCCAGCGCATCGTGGAAGACTATGTCGAGAAGAAGTACAGCGTTGCGGGTTGAGCGGACACATGGCTGAGAAACTGGTTGCCGTCAAAGGCATGAACGACATCTTCCCGCCGGCCGTGCCGCGCAGGGAGAAATTACCCGACTCGGTGCTGTGGCAGTGGTTCGAATCGGTGGTGCGTTCCGTGCTGGCGCGTTACGGCTACCAGAACGTGCTGACGCCGATCGTCGAGCCGACCGCGCTGTTCGTGCGCGGCCTGGGCGAGGTCACCGACATCGTCGAGAAGGAGATGTACTCCTTCGTCGACTCCATGAACGACGACCGGCTGACCCTGCGCCCGGAAGCCACCGCCGGCATCGTGCGCGCGGTGATCGAGCACAACGCGCTGTACAACGGCCCGCTGCGGGTCTGGACGCTCGGGCCGATGTTCCGCCACGAGCGGCCGCAGAAGGGCCGCTACCGGCAGTTCCACCAGCTCGACGTGGAGGCGCTGGGCTTCGCCGGCCCCGACGTCGACGCCGAGATGATCCTCATGGCGCGCGCGCTGTGGCGCGAGCTGGGCCTGGTCGAAGGCAGCCACGTGCGGCTGGAACTCAACAGCCTGGGCCAGCCGCCCGAGCGCATCGCGCACCGCAACGCGCTGGTGGCGTATTTCGAAAGCCATGCCGCGCAGCTGGACGAGGATTCCACGCGCCGCCTGCGCACCAACCCGCTGCGCATCCTGGACAGCAAGAACCCGGCGATGCAGGCGCTGGTCGAGGGCGCGCCGAAGCTGATCGACTTCCTGGGCGAGGCCTCGCGCGCGCACTTCGACGCGGTGTGCGGCGCGCTGGACGCGGTCGGGCTGGCCTACCGCATCAACCCGCGGCTGGTGCGCGGCATGGACTACTACAACCTCACCGTGTTCGAGTGGGTCACCGACCAGCTCGGCTCGCAGGGCACCGTGTGTGGCGGCGGGCGCTACGACGGCCTGATCGAGCAGCTTGGCGGCAAGCCGGCGCCGGCGGTCGGCTTCGGCCTGGGCATCGAGCGGCTGCTGCTGCTGATCCAGGAGCTCGGGCTGCCGGTGCCCAGCGCCGCGCCGGATGCCTATGCGGTGGTGCCCGCCGGCACGCCGCTCGGGCTGGTGATGGCGACCCTGGAAACGCTGCGCGCCGCGGGCGTGCGCGTGCAGCTGCATGCATCCGGGCCCGACGGGCCGGGCAGCATGAAATCCCAATTCAAGAAAGCCGACGCCAGCGGCGCGGCCTTCGCGCTGGTGTTCGGCGCCGACGAGCTGGCCCAGGGCATGGTCACGGTGAAGTCCCTGCGCGACGGCAGCGGCGCGCAGCAGGCACGCCCGCTGGCCGATGTGGCGGCATGGGCCGCCAGCCTACAATCGCAGGCTTGATACAAAGCTGAGCCATGGCCCACCTCGATCTCGAAGAACAGGAACAGCTTGACCAGCTCAAGCACTACTGGAACCAGTACGGCAACCTCATCACCTGGGCGCTGATCGTGGTGTTCGGTGCCATTGCCGCCTGGAACGGCTGGAACTACTGGCAGCGCCACCAGGCCACGCAGGCGGCCGCGCTGTACGACGAAGTGGAGCGCGCCGCGGATGCGGGCGACGCCACCCGCGTCGAGCGCGCCTTCAGCGACATCAGGGACAAGTTCGGTTCCACCACCTATGCGCAGCAGGCCGGCCTGCTGGCGGCCAAGGTGCTGGCCGACAAGGGCAAGCCCGACGCCGGCAAGGCGGCGCTGGCCTGGGTGGCCGACAAGGCCTCCGACGAGGGCTACCAGGCCGTCGCGCGGCTGCGGCTGTCGGCGGTGCTGGCCGAAGCCAAGGCCTACGACGATGCGCTCAAGCAATTGGGCGGCAGCTTCCCCGACAAGCAGTTCGACGCGCTGGCGGCCGACCGCCGCGGCGACATCTACCAGATGCAGGGCAAGAAGGCCGAGGCCAAGGCCGAGTACCAGAAGGCCTGGCAGGCCCTGGAGGAGCGCAGCGAGTACCGCCGGCTGGTGGAGGTCAAGCTCAATGCGCTGGGCGTCGACCCGCAGCCCGCCAAGCCGGCCGCCGAGCAAACCGCGAAATCATGAACGACAAGAACAACGACGCATCTTCCTTCGCGCCTTCGGCGGCACCCTGGACGGCTGCGCTGCGCTGGCTGGTGCTCGGCGCCGGCGCGGCCGCGCTGGCCGGCTGCTCCGCCTTCAGCTGGTTGCCCTTCGTGGGCGGCAGCACGGTCGAAAAGCCCAAGCCCGCTGAACTGCAGCCCAGCCCCGGCCTGATCGGCGTGCGCCAGGCGTGGACCACGCGCGTGGGCGAGGTGAGCTTTCCGCTGTCGGTCAGCGTCAACGGCGCTGTCGTGACGCTGGGCGCCACCGACGGCACCATCGCCGCGCTGGACGGTGCGACTGGCCGCGAGCTGTGGCGCGCCAGTGCGCGCGCCCCGCTGGCCGCGGGCGTCGGCAGCGACGGCCGGCTGGCCGCCGTGGTGACCCGTGCCAATGAAGTCGTGGCCTTCGCCGACGGCAAGGAGCTGTGGCGGCAGAAGCTGCCGGCGCAGGCCTATACCGCGCCGTTCGTGGCCGGCGGCCGCGTGTTCGTGCTGGCGGGCGACCGCTCGGTCACCGCGCTGGACGGCCAGAGCGGCAACCGGCTGTGGACCCAGCAGCGCCAGGGCGAACCCCTGGTGCTGCGCCAGTCCGGCGTGATCCTGGCCGTGGGCGACACGCTGGTGGTCGGCCAGAGCGGCCGGCTGGCCGGGCTGAACCCCACCAACGGCAGCATCCGCTGGGAAGCGCCGATTGCCACGCCGCGCGGCATCAACGACGTCGAGCGCCTGGTCGACCTGGTCGGCCGCGTGAGCCGCATCGACAACTCGGTCTGCGCCCGCGCATTCCAGGCGGCGGTCGGCTGCGTGGACACCACGCGCGGCACCACGGTGTGGAGCCAGCGCGCCGGCGGCGCCGAGGGCGTGCACGGCGACGCCACCCAGGTGTTCGGCACCGAGAGCGACGGCAAGGTCATGGCCTGGCGCCGCGACTCGGGCGAGCGCGCCTGGAGCACCGACAAGCTGGCCTGGCGCGGCCTGACCGCGCCGCTGCTGCTGGGCCGCTCGGTGGTGGTCGGCGACAGCTTGGGCTTCGTGCACCTGCTGTCGCGCGAAGACGGCTCGCTGCTGACCCGTTTGTCGACCGACGGCTCCGCCATCGCCGCCGCGCCCGTGCTGGCCGGCAACACGATGGTGGTTGTCACCCGCAACGGCGGCGTGTTCGGCTTCGTCCCCCAATAACGCACCGGAAAGGGCCTTTGGCATGAAGCCGGTCATGGCCCTGGTCGGCCGACCCAACGTCGGCAAGTCGACACTGTTCAACCGCCTCACCAAGTCGCGCGACGCCATCGTCGCCGACTTCGCCGGGCTCACGCGCGACCGGCACTACGGCAACGCCAAGCACGGCCCGCACGAGTTCATCGTCATCGACACCGGCGGCTTCGAGCCGACGGCCGAGAGCGGCATCTACAAGGAAATGGCCAAGCAGACGCAGCAGGCCGTGGCCGAGGCCGACGTGGTGGTGTTCGTGGTCGATGCGCGCGCCGGCGTCTCGGCGCACGACCACGACATCGCCAACTACCTGCGGCGGCTGGGCAAGGCGACCATCCTCACCGCCAACAAGGCCGAGGGCATGCTGGAAGGCCCGCAGCTGGCCGAGTTCTACGAGCTGGGCCTGGGCGAGGTGCAGGCGGTGTCGGCCGCGCACGGGCAGGGCATCCGCAGCCTGCTCGACAAGGCGCTGGAAACGCTCAACCTCTCGGAAGACGACGAGGCGGCCGAGCCGCAGCAGACCGGCATCATCAAGCTGGCGGTCGCCGGCCGGCCCAACGTCGGCAAGTCCACGCTCATCAACACCTGGCTGGGCGAAGAGCGGCTGGTCGCCTTCGACCTGCCCGGCACCACGCGCGACGCCATCTCGGTGCCGTTCGAGCGCAACGGCCAGAAGTTCGAGCTGATCGACACCGCCGGCCTGCGCCGCCGCGGCAAGGTGTTCGAGGCGATCGAGAAGTTCTCGGTCGTCAAGACGCTGCAGGCGATCGCCGACGCGAACGTCGTGCTGCTGCTGCTCGACGCGACCCAGGGCGTGACCGACCAGGACGCGCACATCGCCGGCTACATCCTGGAAAGCGGCCGCGCGGTGGTGCTGGCCCTCAACAAGTGGGACGCGGTCGACGACTACCAGCGCGAGCAGCTGCGCCGGCAGCTGGAAGTGCGGCTGCCGTTCCTGAAGTTCGCCGACCTGCATTTCATCTCGGCCAAGAAGCGCCAGGGGATCGGTCCGCTGTGGGGCTCGATCGTCCAGGCCTACAAGTCGGCCTTCGTGAAGATGACCACGCCGGTGCTGACCCGGCTCTTGCTCGAGGCGGTGCAGTTCCAGACGCCCAAGCGCGCCGGCATGTTCCGCCCCAAGCTGCGCTACGCCCACCAGGGCGGCATGAATCCGCCGGTGATCGTGGTGCACGGCAACTCGCTGGAGCACGTCACGGATGCGTACAAGCGCTTCCTGGAAGGGCGCTTTCGCAAGGAGTTCAAGCTGACCGGCACGCCGCTGCGCGTCGAGATGCGGACTTCCAAGAATCCGTACGCGGACAAGGACTAGGCGAAAAAAAGCGCGGGCCGGCCCTTGATTGGGGAAAAACCCGCACCAGATGGGTTGCACGGGGCTTTTTGCCTACTTGCACCCCCCACTTGCTGTGGTAATGTGCAGATTCCAACAACGTGAGAACACGGAGAATATCGTGAGCAATAAAGGGCAATTACTACAAGACCCGTTTCTCAATACCCTGCGTCGCGAGCACGTGCCGGTGTCCATCTACCTGGTCAACGGCATCAAGCTGCAAGGGCAAATTGAGTCTTTTGACCAGTATGTTGTGCTGTTGCGCAATACCGTGACCCAGATGGTCTACAAGCACGCCATCTCCACCATCGTCCCCGGCCGCGCGGTGAACTTCTCTCCCGCGGAGTCCACCGAAGGCGGCGCCAGCTGAGCAGGCGCACTGTGCCAACCCTGGGGTGGCCGGCGGGGTGTTTCCTGCATTGACCGGCTGATATCCGTTTGAATCCTTCTTCCGATCGACCAACCGCGTCCGCCATCCTGGTCGGCGTGGACCTGGGCCTTCCGCATTTCGATGCCGAGCTCGAAGAGCTCGGCCTGCTGGCGCAGACCGCCGGGCTCGAGCCCGTGGCGCGCATCACCTGCAAGCGCCGCGCGCCTGATGCCGCCCTGTTCGTGGGCAGCGGCAAGGCCGACGAGATCAAGGCGCTGGCCGAGCAGACCGGCGCCGCCGAGATCCTGTTCGACCAGTCGCTGAGCCCCGCGCAGCAGCGCAACCTCGAGCGGCACCTGGGCCTGCCGGTCAACGACCGCACCCTGCTCATCCTGGAAATCTTCGCGCAGCGCGCGCGCAGCCACGAGGGCAAGCTGCAGGTCGAGCTGGCCCGGCTGCAGTACCTGAGCACGCGCCTGGTGCGGCGCTGGTCGCACCTGGAGCGCCAGACCGGCGGCGCCGGCGTGCGCGGCGGCCCGGGCGAAAAGCAGATCGAACTGGACCGCCGCATGATCGACGATTCCATCAAGCGCACCCGCGAGCGGCTGGTCAAGGTCAAGCGCCAGCGCCAGACCCAGCGGCGCCAGCGCGAGCGGCGCGAGACCTTCAACGTCTCCCTGGTGGGCTACACCAACGCCGGCAAGTCCACGCTGTTCAACGCGCTGGTGAAGGCGCGCGCCTATGCCGCCAACCAGCTGTTCGCCACGCTGGACACCACCACCCGCCAGCTCTACTTGGCCGATGCCGGGGAGTCCGGCCGTTCGGTGTCGCTGTCGGACACGGTGGGTTTCATCCGCGACCTGCCGCACGGCCTGATCGACGCCTTCCAGGCGACCTTGCAGGAGGCCGCCGACGCCGACCTGCTGCTGCACGTGGTGGACGCGGCCAACCCGCACTACCCGGAACAGATCGAGGAAGTGCAGCGCGTGCTGCACGAAATCGGCGCGGCCGGCGTGCCGCAGGTGCTGGTGTTCAACAAGGTCGACATGCTCGACGCGAACCACACGCCGGCCGCCCCGCGCGACAGCTTCGAGCTGGAAGGCGTGCAGGTGCCGCGGGTGTTCGTGAGCGCGCAGACCGCCGCCGGCCTGCCGCTGCTGCGCGCCGAGCTGGTGCGCGCGGTCACTGACGACAGCGCCGGCAAAGCCGCGCGGCACCCGGAAAATGTCCCGTTTCACGAGACACCGGCGTGATTGGGCACAATCGCGCGTGACCACCACTCAACCACACGTGGCATGAACCACCAATTCCGCAGCCGGACATGGGCCGGGCTGAAAGGCCGCATCCAGGGGATGTTCAACCTGAACGACCCGCGCTGGGGCCGTGGCGAGGACGGCAAGGGCGACGACAAGCGCCCCGAGCCCAACCGCCCCGAGAACAACGGGCGCGGCCCGAACCAGGGACCGCCGGACCTCGACGAGCTGTGGCGCGACTTCAACCGCAAGCTCGGTGGCCTGTTCGGCGGCAAGCGCAAACGCGGCGGCGATGGCTTCGGCAACGGCGGCGGCGGCGGCGGCAATTTCCAGCCCGACATGAAGAGCGCCGGCTTCGGCGCCGGGCTGATCCTGCTGGTTGTGTTCCTGATCTGGATGGGCACCGGCATCTTCATCGTGCAGGAAGGCCAGCAGGCGGTCATCACCCGCTTCGGGCGCTACACCTCCACCATGGGCGCGGGCTTCAACTACCGCCTGCCGTACCCGATCGAGCGGCACGAAACCGTGTACGTGACGCAGATCCGCTCGGTCGACGTGGGCCGCGACACCGTGATCCGCGCCACCGGGCTGAAGGAATCGGCGATGCTGACCGAGGACGAGAACATCGTCGAGATCAAGTTCGCCGTGCAGTACCGGCTGAACGACGCGCGCGCCTGGCTGTTCGAGAGCAAGAACCCGGCGCAGACGGTGGTGCAGGCGGCCGAAACCGCGGTGCGCGAGGTGGTCGGCAAGATGCGCATGGACTCGGCGCTGGCCGAAGAGCGCGACCAGATCGCGCCGCGTGTGCGCGCGCTGATGCAGACCATCCTGGACCGCTACAAGGTCGGCGTGGAAGTGGTGGGCATCAACCTGCAGCAAGGCGGCGTGCGCCCGCCCGAGCAGGTGCAGGCCGCCTTCGACGACGTGCTCAAGGCCGGCCAGGAGCGCGAGCGCGCCAAGAACGAGGCCCAGGCCTATGCCAACGACGTGATCCCGCGTGCGCGCGGCGCCGCGGCGCGGCTGACGCAGGAGGCCGACGGCTACAAGTCGCGCATCGTGGCGCAGGCGCAGGGCGATGCGCAGCGCTTCAAGTCGGTGCTGGTCGAATACCAGCGCGCCCCGCAGGTCACGCGCGACCGCCTCTACATCGACACCATGCAGCAGATCTACGGCAGCGTGACCAAGATCCTGGTGGATTCGCGCCAGGGCCAGAACATGCTGTTCCTGCCGCTGGACAAGATCATGCAGCAGGTGGCGCAGACCGGTGCCGCCGCCGAGGTGCCGGCCGCCGTGCCGCCCGCCGGCGCCGTGGTTCCGCCGGTTCCCGGTGCCGGCCCCGCCGGCGGCGATGCGCGCACGCGCGACAACGCCCGCAGCCGCGAACGCGAAGTGCGCTGAGGGAGGGCAAGCAACAATGAACAGAATCGGTTTCATCGTGTCGTCCCTGCTGGTGGCGGTGGCGCTGCTCAGCTCCATGCTGTTCGTGGTGGACCAGCGCCAGTTCGGCGTGGTCTACGCGTTCGGCCAGATCAAGGACGTGATCACCGAGCCCGGCCTGCACTTCAAGCTGCCGCCGCCGCTGCAGAACGTGAGCTACATCGACAAGCGCCTGCTGACGCTGGACAGCCCGGACACCGAGCCGATGCTGACCGCGGAGAAGCAGCGCGTGGTGATCGACTGGTACGTGCGCTGGCGCATCACCGAGCCGTCGCAGTACATCCGCAACGTCGGCCTGGACGAGGCCGCCGGCGCCAACCAGCTCAACCGCGTGGTGCGCAACGCCTTCCAGGAAGAGATCAATCGCCGCACGGTGCGCGAGCTTCTGTCGGGCCGGCGCGAGCAGCTGATGAGCGACGTGAAGCGCGAGGTGCTGGAAGTGGTGAAGGGCGGCAAACCCTGGGGCGTGGACGTGATCGACGTGCGCATCACGCGCGCCGACTACGTCGACGCGATCACCGAGTCGGTGTACCGCCGCATGGAGGCCGAGCGCAAGCGCGTGGCCAACGAGCTGCGTTCCACCGGCGGCGCCGAGGGCGAGAAGATCCGCGCCGACGCCGACCGCCAGCGCGAGGTGACCATCGCCAACGCCTACCGCGACGCGCAGAAGATCAAGGGCGAGGGCGACGCGGAGGCCGCGGCCGTCTACGCCGAATCGTTCGGCCGCGACCCGCAGTTCGCGCAGTTCTACCGCAGCCTGGAAGCCTACAAGCAGAGCTTCAACAAGAAGAGCGACGTGGTGGTGGTCGACCCCGCGAACTCGGACTTCTTCCGCGCCTTCCGCGGCGCGGGAGCCGGTGCCGCCGCGCCCGCCAAGAAGTGACCGGGTGGACGGCGACACGTTCTGGGCGGCGGTCGCCCTGATGCTGGTGCTGGAAGGGATTTTTCCTTTCCTGGCGCCCGGCGGCTGGCGTGCCACCTTCCAGCGGCTGCTGCAGCTGCGCAATGGCCAGCTGCGATTCTTTGGTTTGACGAGCATCGTGCTCGGACTCGGCCTTTTGTGGCTGGTGAGTTAAATATGAGCGACATCGCCGCCCCCGAGGCGCAACAAGCAATACCGAAGGTCGGCTTCGTCAGCCTGGGCTGTCCCAAGGCGCTGACGGACTCCGAACTCATCCTCACGCAGCTGAGCGCTGAGGGCTACCAGACGTCCAAGACCTTCGAAGGCGCGGACCTGGTGATCGTCAACACCTGCGGCTTCATCGACGACGCGGTCAGGGAAAGCCTGGACACCATCGGCGAGGCGCTGGCCGCCAACGGCCGGGTGATCGTCACCGGCTGCCTGGGCGCCAAGGCGGGCCAGTCCGGCGGCGACAACCTGGTGAAGGAAATCCATCCCTCGGTGCTGGCCGTGACCGGCCCGCATGCCACGCAGGAAGTGATGGACGCGGTGCATGCGCACCTGCCGAAGCCGCACGATCCCTTCGTCGACCTGGTGCCGGCGATGGGCATCAAGCTCACGCCCAGGCACTACGCGTACCTGAAGATCAGCGAAGGCTGCAACCACCGCTGCACCTTCTGCATCATCCCCTCGATGCGCGGCGACCTGGTGAGCCGGCCGATCGGCGACGTGCTGAAGGAAGCGCGCGCGCTGTTCGAAGGCGGCGTGAAGGAGCTGCTGGTGGTGAGCCAGGACACCTCGGCCTACGGCGTCGACCTGAAGTACCGCACCGGTTTCTGGGACGGCAGGCCGGTGAAGACGCGGATGCTGGAACTGGTGCAGGCGCTGGGCGAACTCGCCGCGCCGCACGGCGCCTGGGTGCGGCTGCACTACGTGTATCCGTACCCGAGCGTCGACGAGGTGATTCCGCTGATGGCGCAGGGCCTGGCGCTGCCGTACCTGGACGTGCCGTTCCAGCACAGCCATCCCGACGTGCTGCGCCGCATGAAGCGGCCGGCCAGCGGCGAGCGCAACCTGGAGCGCATCCAGCGCTGGCGCGAAGCCTGCCCGGAAATCGTGATCCGCAGCACCTTCATCGCCGGTTTCCCCGGCGAAACGCAAGAGGAGTTCCAGCACCTGCTGGACTTCGTGCGCGAAGCGCAGATCGACCGTGCCGGCTGCTTCGCCTACAGCCCGGTGGAAGGCGCGGCCGCCAACGACATCCCGGGCATGCTGCCCGCCGAAGTGCGCGAGGAGCGCCGCGCGCGCTTCATGGCGGTGGCCGAGGAAGTGTCGGCCGCCAAGCTGCGTTCGCGCATCGGCGCGACCATGCAGGTGCTGGTGGATTCGGCGCCGGCGCTGGGCCGCAAGGGCGGGGTCGGCCGCAGTTATGCGGACGCGCCGGAGATCGACGGCACCGTGCGGCTGCTGCCGCCGGAAAAGCTGAGCAAGCAGCTGCGCGTGGGCGAATTCACGCAGGCGCGGATCGTGGCGACCGAGGGACACGATCTTGTCGGGGTGCCGGTCTGAAGAAAGACGGCCCCAAAAGCAACAAAGCCGGCTTCAAGAAAAAGCCGGCTTCAAACAACAAAGCCGGCGGTGCCGGCTTTATCATCTATCACCAGTTTGGTGGTGCCCAGGAGAGGACTCGAACCTCCACGATGTTACTCGCTAGTACCTGAAACTAGTGCGTCTACCAATTCCGCCACCTGGGCATTTCAGGAAAAACAAGATTGTATATCAAGAATCTAGAGAAAACGACAACGGGACTCCTCGACGAAATCGAGGGCGTCATCCAGGGACACCGCGACGGCCACGGCTATGTCGCGCGCGACGATGGTGAAGGCGACATCTACCTGCCTCCCAACGAGATGCGCGCGGTGCTGCACCGCGACCGCGTCAAGGCGCGCATCGTTCGCCACGACCGCAAGGGCCGCCCCGAAGGCCGCGTGGTGGAGATCGTCGAGCGCCCGCCGCAGCCGATCATCGGCCGCCTGCTGCACGAAAGCGGCGTCTGGCTGGTGGCGCCGGAAGACAAGCGCTACGGCCAGGACGTCCTGATCCCCAAGGGCGCCACCGGCCTCGCGAAGGCCGGCCAGGTGGTGGTGGTGGAGCTGACCGAGCCGCCCAGCCTGTACGGCCAGCCGGTGGGGCGCGTGAAGGAAGTGCTGGGCGAGATCGACGACCCCGGCATGGAGATCGAGATCGCGGTGCGCAAGTACGGCGTGCCGCACGAGTTCTCCGACGCCGGCATCGCGCAGGCGCGCTCGCTGCCCGACAAGGTGCGGCCGCAGGACAAGCGCAAGCGCGTCGACCTCACCGACATTCCGCTGGTCACCATCGACGGCGAGGACGCGCGCGACTTCGACGACGCCGTCTATTGCGAGCCGGCCCGCGTGGGCCGCGGCAAGGGCTGGCGCCTGCTGGTGGCCATCGCCGACGTCAGCCACTACGTGGAGACCGGCAGCGCGATCGACGTGGACGCCTACGAGCGCGCCACCAGCGTGTACTTCCCGCGCCGCGTGATCCCCATGCTGCCGGAGAAGCTGTCCAACGGCCTGTGCTCGCTCAACCCCGAGGTCGAGCGGATGTGCATGGTGTGCGACATGCTGGTGACCGCGAGCGGCGACGTGCACGCCTACCAGTTCTTCCCGGCCGTGATGTGGAGCCATGCGCGCATGACCTACACCGAGGTCGCCGCCATCCTGGGCAACACGCGCGGGCCGGAGGCGGCGCGGCGCAAGGAGATCGTTCCGCACCTCTTGAACCTGCACGACGTGTACCGGGCGCTGCTGAAGGCGCGTGCCGTGCGCGGCGCGGTGGATTTCGAAACCACCGAGACGCAGATCGTGTGCGACGAGAACGGCCGCATCGAACAGATCGTGCCGCGCGTGCGCAACGAGGCGCACCGGCTGATCGAGGAGTCGATGCTGGCGGCCAACGTCTGCGCGGCCGACTTCATCCAGCAGGCCAACCACCCCGGCCTGTACCGGGTGCACGAAGGCCCGACGCCGGAGAAAAAAGAGATCCTGCGCGGCTACCTGAAGGCCATGGCGGTCGGCCTGACGATCAGCGAGGACCCGAAGCCGGCCGAGTTCCAGCGCATCGCCGAGGCGACGAAAGAAAGGCCCGACGCGCAGCAGATCCACACCATGCTGCTGCGCTCGATGCAGCAGGCGATCTACACGCCGATCAACAGTGGCCACTTCGGCCTGGCCTACGAGGCCTACACCCATTTCACCAGCCCGATCCGGCGCTACCCCGACTTGCTGGTGCACCGCGTGATCAAGGCCATCCTGCTGAAGGAGCGCTACCAGCTGCCGGTGCTGCCGACCCCTGGCGAGGCGCACGAGAAGCTGGCGCGCCGGCTGGCCGCGCGCGTGGCGGCGCCCGGCAACAAGCTGCGCAAGCCGGCGCCGCCGCCCACCCGCGAGGTGCAGGCCTGGGAGGCCGCCGGCCTGCATTGCAGCGCCAACGAGCGGCGCGCCGACGAGGCCAGCCGCGACGTGGAGGCGTGGCTGAAGTGCAAGTACATGCGCGACCACCTCGGCGAGGAGTACGCGGGCACCGTCACCGCGGCCACCAGCTTCGGCATCTTCGTCACGCTGGACGCGATGTACGTGGAAGGCCTGGTCCACATCACCGAGCTGGGAGGCGAGTACTTCAAGTTCGACGAGGCACGCCAGGAGCTGCGCGGCGAGCGCACCGGCATCCGCTACGCCATCGGCACGCGGCTGCGCGTGCAGGTCAGCCGGGTCGACCTGGACGGCCGCAAGATCGACTTCCGCCTGGTGCGCGAAGGCGACGAGCTGGGCTTGCGCGCGATGAAGGACAAGGGCGTGCCGGGTGGCGGCGACGAGGAAGGGCCGCCCGGCCGCAAGCGCGCCGCCAAGAAGGCGGCGGCCAAGTCCAGGGCGCCGCGCGCTGCCAAGCCGGCCGCGGCGAAGAAACCGGCCGCCGCCAAGGCGCCCAAGCGCAAGAGCCGCCGCTGATCGCCGCCGCTGACCGTTTCGCTGTCGGAAAAAGAAAGAGGAGTTCGCCATGGGCGCAGTTGCGCAGGACAAGGTTGCCGTCGTCACCGGCGGCGGGTCGGGCATCGGCCGCGCGGCGGCATTGGCTTTGCTGGGTGCGGGCTGGCGCGTCGCGCTGGCGGGGCGGCGCATGGACGCGCTGCAGGCCGTGGCCGCGGAGTCGGGCGCCGGCGAGCGCGCGCTGGCGGTCGCCACCGACGTGACCGATCCGGTGTCGGTCGAGGCGCTGTTCGAGGCCACCACGCATGCCTTCGGCCGCGTGGACCTGCTGTTCAACAACGCCGGTGTCGGCGCGGCCAGCGTGCCGCTGGAAGACCTGGCGCTGGCCGACTGGAAGCGGGTGGTCGACACCAACCTGAACGGCATGTTCTATTGCCTGCAGCAGGCCTTCCGCGTCATGAAGGCGCAGGATCCGCGCGGCGGCCGCATCATCAACAACGGCTCGATCTCGGCGCATGCGCCGCGGCCGAACTCGATCGCCTACACGGCGACCAAGCACGCCGTGTCCGGCATGACCAAGGCGGCGGCGCTGGACGGCCGCAAGTACGACATCGCGGTGGGCCAGATCGACATCGGCAACGCGCAGACCGACCTGGCCGCGCGCATGGCCAAGGGCGTGCCGCAGGCCAACGGCGAGATCGCGGTGGAGCCGCTGATGGACGTGGTCATCGTCGGCCAGTCGCTGCTGTACATGGCCAGCCTGCCGCTGGAAGCCAATGTGCTGTTCCACACCGTGATGGCGACGAAGATGCCTTTCGTCGGCAGAGGCTAGGGGTTAGGAGTGGGGACCTAGGGGACTTCCTCCCTCTCCCTCTGGGAGAGGGCTGGGGTGAGGGCCTACGCGGCGCGCGCCAACCCCTGCGCCGTCAACGTTTCGCCCTCGGGCCATCGGTCCGCCGCCAGCCCGTGTGCATACACCGCATCGCAAGCCGCCTCGAACGCTCCCATGCCGCGCGCAAGCCGCGCCCCCACCATCCCAGCCAGCACATCTCCCGTCCCCGCAGTCGCCAGGCGCGCATTGCCCGTCGGGTTGATGCGCGGCGCCGTTCGCGGCGCGGCGATCACCGTGCCCGAGCCCTTGAGCACGCACGCCGCACCGAATTCCTCCGCCAGCGCCCGCGCGGCTGCGACGCGGTCCGCCTGTACATGCGCCGTGCTGTTCCCCAGCAGCCGCGCCGCTTCCAGCGGATGCGGCGTGAGCACGGTCACGCGCTCGACACGCCGGCCACGCGCCTGCAGCTGCGCACGCAATTGCGGATCGGTGGCGACGGCGTTGAGCGCGTCGGCGTCCAGCACCAGCGCATGGGCGGTGGACAGCACTCGCGGCAGCACGTCGCGCACGGCATCGCCGCCGCCGCAGCCGCAGGCGACGGCCATGCCGGCGAGATCCAATGTGTCCCAGGAACGGAACATCAATTCGGGCCGCTGCACGTCCACCGTCATCGCATCGCGGTCCAGCAGGCTTACGAAGACACGGCCCGCGCCGCCATGCAGCGCGGCGGTCGCTGCGAGCAGGGCGGCGCCGCTCATGCCTGCCGCGCCGCCGATCACCGCCACGTCGCCGTAGCTGCCCTTGTGCGACGCGTGCAGCCGCACGGCGTCCGCAGGCGGGCCGGACAGCCAGGCATCGGCTTGCGGCGCCAGGGCAGGGGAGACATCCAGGCCGTGCCACCACACGGCACCGCAGGCATCGCGGCCCGAGCCCGTGAAAAGCCCCGGCTTGAGCGTGAGCAGGCTCAGCGTGTGGGCGGCGCGCACCGGGTCACCCTGGCCCGTGTCGGCGTTCAGGCCCGAGGGCAGGTCCACCGCGAGCACGGCGTCGGCGTGCTCGCTGAGCAGATGCATCCACTCCTGCATGCGGCCTTCGGCCGGGCGCGTGGCGCCGATGCCGAGCAACGCATCGAGCGCGAAGTCCCATTGCGTGGGCGGCGCGTCGGCGAACACCACGCCGGCATCGCGCGCGCGCCGCAGCGATGCGCGCGCATCCACCGGCGCCTTGCCTTCCTCCCCCCGCCAGGTGACGACCGGCTGCTTGCCCCATTGCTTGAGGTGCATGGCCGCTTCGAGCCCATCGCCGCCGTTGTTGCCAGGACCGCAGGCGATCCAGATCGTGCGCGCATGCGGCGCGAGCGCCAGCGCGAGGCGTGCCGCCGCGAGGCCCGCGCGCTGCATCAGCGTGTGCGGCGGCAGTTGTGCCGCGGCCGCCTGCTCGATGCGGCGCGTCGCCGCCGCGCCGAACAGCGGCCAGGGGCGGTCGGGAGTGATGCGGTGCAGGGAGAGGGAGGAAGACACCTCAGGCCAGGAGCCGGAGGCGCTCGATCCCCAGGCCTTCCATGTCGATCTCGGGCTGGTTGCCCAGCATCAGGTCGGCCAGGGCGCGGGCGCTGCCGCAGGACAGCGCCCAGCCGCTGGAGCCGTGGCCCAGGTTGATCCAGACGCCGGGAATCCCGCTGGCACCGATCACCGGCGGGCCGTCGGGCAGCATGGGCCGCGCGCCCTTCCACTCCTGCACCGCGGCGCCGGTGTTGGCCAGCTGCGCGGCGCCGGGAAACCAGTCGTGCAGCACCTTGTACAGCGTCTGGATGGCTGCCGGCCGCTTGCGTCCCGGCACGCCGCCGATCTCGGCGCTGCCAGCCACGCGCACGCGGTTGCCCAGCCGCGAGATGGCGACCTTGTAGCGCTCGTCCATCAGCCCGCTGCGCGGTGCATTCAGCGGCTCGCGGATCGGCGCGCTGATCGAGTAGCCGTGCACCGCGGCCAGCGGCAGGCGCAATCCCAGCGGCCGAAGCAGCATGGCGGAGTCCACGCCGCCGCACACCACCACGGCGTCGAAGCGACCCTCCTGCGGCAGCGTCATGCCGGGCTGTACCGCGCGCACCAGCGTCGGGTCGGCCGGGTTCAGCGGGTGCACCGTGGCGTTGAACTCGAAGCGGGCGCCCAGCCCCTGCGCCTCGTTCTTCAGCAGCAGCGCGAACTGGCGGCAGTTGCCCACTTCGTCGCCGGGCAGGTGCACCGCGGAGGCGAACGGCGTGTCGGGATTGAGCGCGGGTTCGATGGCGCGGGCTTCCTCCGGGCCGATCTCCTTGAACGCGACGCCGGCGTCGCGCAGCACCTGCAGGCCGGGCTGCGCCAGCTTCTGTTCCTTGTCGGAGCGCAGCAGCACCATGTAGCCCTCGGCGCGGTCGTATTCCAGCAGGTGGTGCTCGGTCAGCAGGTGCAGGCGCTCGCGGCTGTAGAAAGCCAGGCGCTGCAGGCGCGCGCGGTTGGCGAGATAGCTGTCGAGCTCGCAGGCCCGGCGCCACTGCTGCATCCAGCGCACGTCGGCCCGGCTGATCGGCCAGGCCAGGCGCACCGGCGCGTGCCGGCTGAGCAGGTAGCGCGCCACCTTGCCCGGCATGCCGGGCGCCGCCCAGGGCGTGACGTAGCCCGGCGCCACCACCCCGGCATTGGCGAAGCTGGTCTCCAGCGCCGCGGCGCCGTGCCGCTCGAAAACGATGACGTCATGGCCGTCGGCGGCCAGCTCATAGGCTGTGGTGACGCCGACGATGCCGGCGCCCACGATGGCGACTTTCATGACTGCTTGTTCTTCTTCTCTTCAGGAGAGCAGCAGGGCCTCGGCCTGCGCTGCGACATTCAGGATCGTATCGTCGCGAAGCGGACCGTGCCAGATCATCAAGCCGACAGGAAGCTCATCGGGCGCGTGGCAGGGAATGGAAATGGCGCAGCCATCCAGCATGTTGACCGTGCTGGGGTTGCGCAGCAGCAGCGCATTGGTGCGGAAGAAGTCGGCGTCGCGCTCGGGGCCAGGTGCGACTGGCGCGAACGGCGGCGCCACCACCGGCACGGTGGGCGAGAGCACGGCGTCGAAGCCGGCCAGCTGCCGCTCGACCTCGGCGATCCAGGCGGTGCGCGCATGGCACAGGTCGATGTAATCGCAGGCCAGCATGGCCGCGCCGCGCTCGATGCGCGCGCGCACCCGGGGGTCGTAGCCCGATGCTTTTTCCGCCAGCAGCTTGCGATGCCAGGCGTAGCTTTCTGCGGCCGGGAAGCCGCCGGTGGCGGCCATCGGGCCGAGCTGCGCCACCTCGTCCAGCGGGATCTCCTCGATCTGCGCGCCGGCCGCGCCGAGCTTGCGCAGCGTGCGCTCGAAAGCGCGCGCGACGGTGGCGTCCATGCCGTCCTGCATCTGCGTGCGTGCCACGGCAAAGCGGCGCCCGGCCAGCGGCTTGTCGTCGCGCGCCACGCTGCGCGCCGACAGGATCTCGTGCGCCAGCACGGCGTCGCGCACCGAGCGGGTCATGGCGCTGATGGTGTCCAGCGTGGTGGACAGCGGCACCGTGCCCTGCGCAGGCACCAGCCGCGCGGTGTTCTTGAAGCCGACGATGCCGCACAGGGCCGCCGGCACGCGGATCGAGCCGCCGGTGTCCGAGCCCAGGCCAATGAAGGCGGCTCCGGTGGCGACCGACACCGCCGCGCCGCTGGACGAGCCGCCGGGAATGCGCACGACCGACGCGTCGCAGGGATTCACCGGCGTGCCGTGGTGCGGGTTGACGCCCATGCCGGAGAAGGCGAACTCGGTCATGTTGGTGCGGCCGACCACCGCACCGCCAGCCGCCTTCAGGCGTGCCACGGCGGGGGCGTCGGCGGCGGCCGGCGGCGCCTCGGCCAGCACCACCGAGCCGGCGGCCGTGACCTCGCCGGCCAGGTCGAACAGGTCTTTCACCGACACCGCCAGGCCGGCCAGCGGCATGCCGCCGGCGGTCTGCGCGGCAGCCCGGGCGGCCTGGAAATTGATGCTCAGAAAAACGTGGCGGCAGGCGTCGGAGCGGGCGATGGCTTCGCAGCGCTCCAGCTCGGCCGTGGCGCTGGTCAGGCCCTGGCGGATGCGCTCGCGCACGGCGTGGAGGTCGTCGGCAGGAAGGAAGCTCAAGGGGAGGCCTGTGGTATCATCTTGCGGTTTTGCCGGACGCCCGCGCCACTCGCGCGGAAGGGTTCGGCAAGACAAATCGCGAATCCCGCCTCACGAGGTGCCGCGGCCCTTTCAGACAGTCTCTGATCAAGGGTTGCGATTCGAGCGGGATTTTAGACCCAACCTTCGGAGAAATCATGACCGTATCCATGCGTGAGATGCTGGAAGCCGGTGTCCATTTCGGACACCAGACGCGCTTCTGGAACCCCAAGATGGCCCCCTTCATCTTCGGCCATCGCAACAAGATCCACATCATCAACCTGGAAAAGACGCTGCCCCTGTTCGAGGGCGCAGCGAAGTTCGCCAGGCAGCTCGCCGCCAACCGCGGCACCATCCTGATGGTGGGCACCAAGCGCCAGGCGCGCGACATCGTGTTCACCGAGGCGCAGCGCGCCGGCATGCCCTTCGTCAACCAGCGCTGGCTGGGCGGCATGCTGACCAACTTCAAGACCGTCAAGATCTCGCTGAAGCGCCTGAAGGACATGAAGGCCCAGCAGGAAGGCGGCCTGGAGGCCATGTCCAAGAAGGAACAGCTGATGTTCCAGCGCGAGCTGGACAAGCTGGAAAAGGACATCGGCGGCATCCAGGACATGAACACCCTGCCGGACGCCCTGTTCGTGATCGACGTGGGTTACCACAAGATCGCCGTGGCCGAAGCCAAGAAGCTGGGCATCCCGATCATCGGCGTGGTGGACTCCAACCATTCGCCCGAGGGCATCGACTACGTGATCCCCGGCAATGACGACTCCGCCAAGGCCGTGACGCTGTACGCGCGCGGCATGGCCGACGCCGTGCTGGAAGGCCGCCAGAACGCCGCCAACGACGTGGTGCGCGCCGTCTCCGAAGCCAGCGGCGGCAGCGACGAATTCGTGGAAGTGGAAGGCTCCGCCGCCTGATCCCCGGGCCCGGACTTGAGAAAGGGGCTTTCGAGGCCCCTTTTTTACAGCAACGAACGAACTGAACAGAAGACGAGGACAAGATGGCTGCAATCACCGCAAGCATGGTTGGCGAACTGCGCGCCAAGACCGACGCGCCGATGATGGAATGCAAGAAGGCGCTCACCGAGGCCGAAGGCAACATGGAACGGGCCGAGGAGATCCTGCGCGTCAAGCTGGGCAACAAGGCCGGCAAGGCCGCTTCGCGCGTGACCGCCGAAGGCGTGGTCGCCGCCTACCGCGACGGCGATGCCGGCGCGCTGGTCGAGGTGAACTGCGAAACCGACTTCGTCACCAAGAACGACAGCTTCCTGGCCCTGGCGCAGGCCGCGGCGGAGCTGATCGCCAGGCACAACCCGGCCGACGTGGCCGCGCTGGGCGCGCTGCCCTACAGCCAGGACGGCTTCGGCCCCACGCTGGAAGACGTGCGCAGGGGCCTGATCGGCAAGATCGGCGAGAACATGAGCTTCCGCCGCTTCAAGCGCTTCGCCGGCGGCGCCCAGCTGGCGCAGTACCTGCACGGCTCGCGCATCGGCGTGGTGGTGGAGTTCGAAGGCGACGAGACCGCCGCCAAGGACGTGGCGATGCACGTGGCCGCGATGAAGCCGGTGGCGCTGTCCAGCGCCGACGTGCCCACCGAGCTGATCGACAAGGAGCGCTCGATCGCCCAGCAGAAGGCCGCCGAATCCAACAAGCCGGCCGACATCGTCGCCAAGATGGTCGAAGGCTCGGTGCAGAAGTACCTGAAGGAAGTGTCGCTGTTCAACCAGCCGTTCGTGAAGAACGACAAGCAGACCGTGGAGCAGATGCTCAAGGCCGCCGGCACCACCGTGAAGGGCTTCACCCTGTACGTGGTCGGCGAGGGCATCGAGAAGAAGACCGACGACTTCGCCGCCGAAGTGGCGGCGCAGGTGGCGGCCGCCAAGGGCGCCTGAGACCCCAGTAAACTCGAACCGTCGAAGAAGGAGCTCCCCCTCATGCCAGGTCAGCCAGCCCACAAGCGCATCCTGCTCAAGCTGTCCGGGGAGGCGCTGATGGGCGACGATGCCTTCGGCATCAACCGCACGACCATCGTGCGGATGGTGCAGGAGGTGGCCGAGGTGGTGCACATGGGCGTGCAGGTCGCCATCGTCATCGGCGGCGGCAACATCTTCCGCGGCGTGGCGGGCGGCGCGGTCGGCATGGACCGCGCCACGGCCGACTACATGGGCATGCTGGCCACGGTGATGAACGCGCTGGCGCTGGCCGACGCGATGAACAAGCAGGGCCTCACGGCCCGCGTGATGTCGGCCATCAACATCGAGCAGGTGGTCGAGCCCTACATCCGCCCCAAGGCGCTGCAGTACCTGGAAGAGGGCAAGGTGGTGATCTTCGCCGCCGGCACCGGCAACCCGTTCTTCACCACCGACACCGCCGCCGCGCTGCGCGGCGCCGAGATCGGCGCCGAGCTGGTGCTCAAGGCGACCAAGGTGGACGGCGTGTATTCCGCCGATCCGCAGAAGGACCCGTCGGCCGAGCGCTACGCCAAGATCACCTTCGACGAAGCCATGTCGCGCAACCTGGGCATCATGGACGCCACCGCGTTCGCCCTGTGCCGCGACCAGAAGCTGCCGATCAAGGTGTTCTCGATCTTCAAGCACGGCGCGTTGAAGCGCGTGGTGGAGGGCGAGGACGAAGGAACCCTGGTGTACGCCTGAGCCGAGAGGAGAAACGCATGAACACCATTGCCGAGATCAAGAGCAACACCCAGAGCAGGATGGACCAGTCCATCGCGGCGTTCAAGAACACGCTGACCAAGATCCGCACCGGCCGCGCCAACCCGGCGCTGCTGGACACGGTGCAGGTCGACTACTACGGCTCCATGATGCCGATCAGCCAGGTGGCCAACGTGTCGCTGCTGGACTCGCGCACGATCAGCGTGCAGCCCTGGGAAAAGGGCATGGGCGCGAAGATCGAGAAGGCCATCCGCGAAAGCGACCTGGGCCTGAACCCGGCCTCCATGGGCGACCTGATCCGCGTGCCGCTGCCGCCGATGAGCGAGGAGCGCCGCAAGGAAATGACCAAGCTGGTGCGCAGCGAGGGCGAGAACGCCAAGATCGCCATCCGCAGCCTGCGCCGCGACGCCAACGAGCACGTGAAGAAGCTGGTGAAGGACAAGACCGCGTCCGAAGACGAGCAGAAGCGCGCCGAGGCCGACATCCAGAAGGTCACCGACAGGCACATCGCCGACATCGACAGCCTGGTCCACGCCAAGGAGCAGGAGATCATGGCGGTCTGACCATGGCTTCCATCCCCCACCACATCGCCATCGTCATGGACGGCAACGGCCGCTGGGCGACGCGGCGCTACCTGCCGCGGGTGGCGGGGCACAAGAAGGGCCTGGACGCGCTGCGCGTGTGCGTGCGCCACTGCGGCGAGGTCGGCGTCAAGGTGCTGACCGTGTTCGCCTTCTCCTCGGAAAACTGGAACCGCCCGGCCGAGGAAGTGTCGGGCCTGATGGATCTGCTGGCCGGCGCGCTGTCGCGCGAGGTGCCGCAGCTGCACGGGGAGGGCGTGCGCATCCATTTCGTCGGCGACCGCAGCCGGCTGTCCGACAAGGTGCAGGCCGGCCTGGCGCAGGCCGAGCAGGCCACCTCCGGCAACACGCGCCTGGTGTTCAACGTCTGCTTCAACTATGGCGGCCGCTGGGACGTCGCGCAGGCGGCGGCGCGGCTCGCCGCGCGCGGCGAGCCCATCACCGAACACAACCTGGACCGCGCCATGGCGCTGGCCCATGTGCCTGATCCCGACCTGCTGATCCGCACCGGCGGCGAGCAGCGCATCAGCAATTTCCTGCTCTGGCAGGCTGCCTACAGCGAGCTGTATTTCAGCGACAAGCTGTGGCCGGACTTCGACCCGGCGGCGCTGGACGAAGCCATCGCCGACTACGCACAGCGCGAACGCCGCTTCGGCCGCACCTCCGAGCAGATCTCGCCGGCGCGCCAGGCCGCCTGACACCAGGACACCCGCAAATGCTCAAGCAGCGCATCATCACCGCCGTCGTGCTGCTGGCCATCCTGCTGCCCGCGCTGTTCTGGCCCTCTCCCGTGCCCTTCATGGTGATCACGCTGGTGCTGCTGGCGGCGGGCGGCTGGGAATGGGGCCGGCTCAATGGATTGGGCGCGGGCGGCAGCATCGCCGCCGGTGTCGTCACCTTGGCGCTGTGCGCCGCGGCCTGGGCGCTGGGCTGGGTCGCACGGCCACTGCCCTGGCTGTGGATCATCGCCGCCGCCGCCTGGGTGCTGGGCGGCGCCGCGCTGATCGCGCGCGGCGTGCCGGGCTGGCCGGGCATTCCGCGCGCCGTGCGGCTGGCGGGTGGCGTGCTGGCCCTGTGGGTCGCCTGGCTGGGCGTGGCGCAGGCCAAGGCCATGGGCGTCAACTTCCTGCTGTCGGTGCTGGTGCTGGTGTGGGTGGCCGACATCGCCGCCTATTTCGC
Organism: Pseudomonadota bacterium; assembly: GCA_040384685.1. Taxonomy (GTDB): domain Bacteria; phylum Pseudomonadota; class Gammaproteobacteria; order Burkholderiales; family Burkholderiaceae_C; genus Ramlibacter. The sequence continues at coordinate 49,152 of JAZKIV010000017.1, forward strand.
CGGCCGGGCCTTCGGCCTGAAATTCACGAAGCGCAAGCTGGCGCCCGCCATCAGTCCCGGCAAGAGCTGGGAAGGCGTGTGGGGCGGCATGCTGGGCGTGCTGGTGCTGGCCATCGCCTGGGTCGCCGCCGACAACGCCTGGCAGGCCGCGGTGCCCAGCCTGTACAGCCGGCTGGCCTCCATGGGCTGGCCGGTGCTGGTGCTGGCCGTGGTGTTCCTGGCCGCCATGAGCGTGGTCGGCGACCTGAGCGAGTCGCTGGTCAAGCGCGCCTGTGGCATGAAGGACTCCAGCCAGCTGCTGCCCGGCCACGGCGGCGTGCTGGACCGGGTGGATGCCCTGTTGCCGACGCTGCCGCTGGCCATGATGCTGGCGAGCTTCGCGTCCCTGAAATGAACAAGCAGCGCATCGCCGTCCTCGGCTCGACCGGCTCGGTCGGCGCCAGCACGCTGGACGTGGTGGCGCGCCATCCGGACCGCTTCGAGGTGTTCGCGCTCAGCGCCGCCAGCCAGGTCGAGGCCATGCTGGCGCAGTGCGCGCAGTTCCGCCCGCGCTTCGCCGTCATGGCGCAGCCCGACGCGGCGCGAGCGCTGGCCGCGAAGCTGGAGGCCGAGCGCCTGCCCACGCGCGTGCTGGCCGAGCCCGGCGCGCTGGAAGCCATCGCCTCGCACGAATCGGTGGACGCCGTCATGGCGGCCATCGTCGGCGCCGCCGGCCTGGCGTCCTGCCTGGCGGCGGCGCGGGCCGGCAAGCGCCTGCTGCTGGCCAACAAGGAAGCGCTGGTGGTCGGTGGCGAGCTGTTCCTGGCGGCCGTGCGCGAGGGCGGCGCGACCCTGCTGCCGATCGACAGCGAACATTCGGCGATCTTCCAGTCGCTGCCCGAGGACCCGGCCACCTGGGCCGCGCGGGTCGAAAAGATCATCCTCACCGCGTCCGGCGGGCCGTTCCGCACGCGCGACCCGGCCACGCTGCGCCAGGTCACGCCCGACGAGGCCTGCGCCCATCCCAACTGGGTGATGGGCCGCAAGATCTCGGTGGACTCCGCCACCATGATGAACAAGGCGCTGGAAGTGATCGAGGCGCGCTACCTGTTCGGGCTGGACCCGGCGCAGGTGGAGGTGGTGATCCATCCGCAGAGTGTGATCCATTCGATGGTGCAGTACCGCGACGCCTCGGTGGTGGCGCAGCTCGGCACGCCCGACATGCGCGTGCCCATCGCCTACGGCCTGGCCTGGCCGGAGCGGGTGACCTCGGGCGCGCAGCCGCTGGACTTCTCCGCGCTGGCCGACATGAGTTTCGAATCGCTGGACAGCCGCGGCCACCGCGCGCGCTTCCCCGGCTTGCAGCTGGCCTGGGACAGCCTGCGTGCGGCGCCGGGAACCACGGCGGTGCTGAACGCCGCCAACGAGGTGGCCGTGGCCGCCTTCCTGGAGCGCCGCATCCGTTTCGACCAGATCCATGCGGTGAATCTTGCAACCTTGGAAAGCGTCGTGCCGTCCAAGCCGGCAACGCTTGAGGATCTGCTGGCGCTGGACGCACAATCGCGCCATGCCGCCGAGCACGCCATGTCCCGGCTTGCCGCCTGAGCGAAGGAAGTTCCATGCTCACCATCGTTGCCTTCATCGTCGCCCTGGGCCTGCTGATCGCCGTGCACGAATACGGCCATTACCGCGTGGCGGTGGCCTGCGGCGTCAAGGTGCTGCGCTTCTCCATCGGCTTCGGCCGCACGCTGTATTCCTGGAAACCGAAGCGGCAGCGCCCGGGCCAGGACACCGAATTCGTCATCGGCGCGTTTCCGCTGGGCGGCTACGTGCGCATGCTGGACGAGCGCGAGGGCGAGGTGCCGGCCGCCGAGCGGCACCTGGCCTTCAACACGCAGCCGCTGAAGTCGCGGGCCGCCATCGTCGCCGCCGGCCCGCTGGCCAACCTGCTGCTGGCGGTGCTGCTGTATGCGTCGGTGAACTGGTGGGGCATGCGCGAGGCGCAGCCGGTGCTGGCCAGCCCGGTCGTGGGCTCGGTCGCCGACAAGGCGGGCCTGCGCGGCGGCGAGCGCGTGGAGCGCGCCGCGCTGGACGGCCAGCCGCTGCACGGCGTGCGCTCCTTCGAGGACGTGCGCTGGCTGTTGACGCGCGGCGCGCTGGATGCAACGGACGTGCGCCTGGCGCTGGCCGGCGGGCGCGAGGTCCTGCTGCCGCTCAGCCAGATGCAGGCCCGCACGGCCGACGCCGAGCTGTTCCGCCACATCGGCATCCTGGGGCCGTGGACGCGGCCCGAGATCGTGGAGGTGCTGCAGGGCAGCGCGGCCGAGCGTTCGGGCCTGCGCAACGGCGACATCGTGCTGGCCATCGGCGCAACGCCCATCGCCGACGGGCCGCAGCTCTACGAGCAGATCCGCAAGTCGGTGCGCGGCGGCCAGGTTCTCGCGCAGTCCTGGACGATCGAGCGCGCCGGCGCCGCGATGAAGCTGGAGGTCACGCCGGCGCTGGTCGACGACAACGGCACGGCGGTCGGTCGCATCGGCGCCAGGGTGGGCGGTGCGCCCGCCACCGACGTGGTGCGCTACGGCTTCGCCGAAGGCCTGGGCAAGGGCGCGCAGCGCACCTGGGAGATGGGCGTGCTCAGCCTGCAGATGATGGGCAAGATGGTGGTCGGCCAGGCCTCGCTGAAGAACCTGAGCGGGCCCATCACCATCGCCGAATACGCGGGCAAGTCGGCCAAGGTCGGCTTCACCAACTACCTGCTGTTCCTGGCCATCATCAGCGTGAGCCTGGGGGTGCTGAATCTGCTGCCGCTGCCCGTTTTGGACGGTGGGCACCTGATGTATTATCTTTGGGAGGCCGTCACGGGCAGGAGCGTCTCCGACGCCTGGATGGAGCGTTTGCAGCGCGGCGGCGTTGCGGTGCTGCTGGTGATGATGTCGATCGCGCTGTTCAACGACGTCACTCGTCTGTTTGGTTAAACCTGTTTGATGCCGTGACGCGGCCGGCGAGCCGCGCGAGGCTCACATCGATCCAATGAAACAAAATTACAAGCGCTTGCGCGTCCGGACGGTGACTGCCTTGGTGGCGATGGCATTTGCCGCCAGCGCCTGGGCGGTCGATCCGTTCACCGTGCGCGACATCCGCGTCGAAGGCCTGCAGCGCGTCGAACCCGGCACCGTGTTCGCGTCGCTGCCGTTCCGCACCGGCGACCAGTACAACGACGAGAAGGGCTCGGCCGCGATCCGGGCGCTGTTCGCGCTCGGCCTGTTCAAGGACGTGCGGCTGGAAGTCAACGGCGACGTGCTGGTGGTGATCGTCGAGGAGCGTCCCACGGTGGCCGACGTCGACTTCGTCGGCGCGCGCGAGTTCGACAAGGAAACGCTGAAGAAGGCGCTGCGCGACATCGGGCTGACCGAGGGCCGGCCCTACGACCAGGCGCTGGCCGACCGCGCCGAGCAGGAATTGAAGCGCCAGTACATCAACAAGAGCCTGTACGGCGCCGAGGTGATCACCACCGTGACGCCGCTGGAGCGCAACCGCGTCAACCTGACCTTCACCGTCACCGAGGGCGACCCGGCGCGCATCCGCGACATCCACGTGGTGGGCAACAAGGCCTTCAGCGAATCCACGCTCAAGGGCCTGTTCGACCTGGACACCGGCGGCTGGCTGTCCTGGTACACCAAGTCGGACCGCTATTCGCGCGCCAAGCTCAATGCCGACCTGGAGTCGCTGCGCTCGTACTACCTGAACCGCGGCTACCTGGAATTCCGCATCGACTCCACCCAGGTCGCGATCTCGCCGAACAAGCAGGACATCACGATCACCATCAACGTGACCGAGGGCGAGCGCTACGTCGTCTCGGGCGTGAAGCTGGAAGGCAACTACCTGGGCAAGGACGACGAGTTCAAGAGCCTGGTGACCATCAAGCCCGGCCAGCCCTACAACGCCGACCAGGTGGCCGAAACCACCAAGGCGTTCAGCGACTACTTCGGCAACTTCGGCTACGCCTTCGCGCAGGTCGAGGCGCGCCCCGAGGTCGACCGCGAGAACAACCGCGTGGCCTTCACCATCGTGGCCGAGACTTCGCGCCGCGCCTACGTGCGCCGCATCAACGTGCAGGGCAACAACCGCACGCGCGACGAAGTGATCCGCCGCGAGTTCCGCCAGTTCGAATCCAGCTGGTACGACGCCGACAAGATCAAGCTGTCGCGCGACCGGCTGGACCGCCTGGGCTTCTTCAAGGAAGTCAGCGTCGAAACCGCCGACGTGCCGGGCGCGCCCGACCAGGTCGACCTGGCCGTGACGGTGGTGGAAAAACCCACCGGCAGCCTGCAGCTGGGCGCGGGCTTCTCCAGCGCCGAGCGGCTGGCGCTGTCGTTCTCCATCAAGCAGGAAAACGCCTTCGGCTCCGGCCAGTACCTGGGCGTGGAAGTCAACACCAGCAAGTACAACCGCGCGCTGGTGTTCAGCTCGGTCGATCCCTACTTCACGGCCGACGGCGTTTCGCGCGCCATCGACATCTACCACCGCAGCTCGCGCCCCTACGCCGACCAGGGCGGCAACTACCAGCTGATCACCCAAGGCGCGGGCCTGCGCTTCGGCATCCCGTTCACCGAACTGGACACGGTGTATTTCGGCGGCAGCGCCGAGCGCACCACCATCAAGCCCGGCACCAACATCCCGGCCGTGTACCTGGACTATGCCGAGCGCTTCGGCTACACCAGCACCGCCTTCCCGCTGTCCATCGGCTGGTCGCGCGACAACCGCGACAGCACGCTGGCGCCCACACGCGGGCGCTACCAGCGCCTGGCCAGCGAAATCGCCCTGGTGGGCGATGCGCGCTACGTGCGGGCCAACTACCAGTACCAGCAGTACCAGCCGATCAACAAGCAGTACACCATGGCCTTCAACGGCGAGGTGGGCTGGGGCAAGGGCCTGTCGGGCCGGCCGTTCCCGGTGTTCAAGAACTTCTATTCCGGCGGCCTGGGTTCGGTGCGCGGCTTCGACCAGGGCACGCTGGGCCCGAAGGACGTGACCGGCGCCTCGGTCGGCGGCCCGAAGAAGATCACGCTCAATGCCGAGGTGATCGCGCCGTTCCCCGGCGCCGGCAACGACCGCACCTTGCGCATGTTCGGCTTCGTCGACGTCGGCAACGTCTACGGCGAGAATGAGCCGGTGCGCTTCAACCAGATGCGCGCCTCGGTCGGCGTGGGCCTGTCGTGGCTGTCGCCGGTGGGTCCGCTGCGCCTGGCGGCCGCCCAACCCATCCGCAAGTTCCCGGGCGATAGAATCCAGAGACTGCAATTCCAGATCGGAACCTCATTCTGATGAAGTACCTGTCACGTCACTGCCTGGCTGTGCTGCTCGGTGTGTTCGCGGTCGCCGCGCACGCGCAGGACTTCCGCGTCGGCTTCGTCAACACCGACCGCATCTTCCGCGAGGCCAACACCGCCAAGTCGGCGCAGGCCAAGCTGGAGCAGGAGTTCGCGCGGCGCGAGAAGGAGCTCACCGACCTGGGCAACGGGCTGAAGAGCGCCTCCGAGAAGTTCGAGCGCGAGGCGCCCACCCTGTCGGAAAGCCAGCGCGCCACGCGCCAGAAGCAGCTGATCGACCAAGACCGCGAGTTCCAGCGCAAGCGCCGCGAATTCCAGGAAGACTTGAACGCGCGCAAGAACGAGGAGCTGCAGCAGGTGCTGGAGCGCGCCAACCGCGTGGTCAAGCAGGTGGCCGAGCAGGAGAAGTACGACCTGATCGTGCAGGAAGCGGTCTACATCAATCCCAAGCACGACATCACCGACAAGGTGATCAAGGCGCTGAACACCGCGCGCTAGCCGCGCGGCCGTTTCCCATGGCACTGACCCTGGGCTCGATCGTCGCGGCGCTCGGCGGCGAGCTGCACGGACAGGCCGACGCCGGCATCGAGCGGCTGGCGCCGCTCGAATCGGCGGGCCCCGCCGAGCTGAGCTTTCTCTCCAATCCCAAGTACCGGCAGCAGCTGGCGGCGTCCCGCGCCGGCTGCGTGATCGTGGCGCCGGCCATGCAGGAAGCGGCGCTGGCGCGCGGCGCCTGCATCGTCGCGGACGACCCGTACCTCTACTTCGCGCGGCTCACGCAGCTGTGGAAAGAGCGCCATGCGGCCGGCGCCGGCCCGCGTATCCATCCCAGCGCGGTGGTCGACCCGGATGCCGTCATCGACCCCACCGCGCGCATCGGCGCCCTGTGCGTGGTCGAGCGGGGCGCGCGCATCGGCGCGCAGACGGTGCTGAAGGCGCGCGTCACGGTGGCCGAAGGCTGCGTGATCGGGGAGCGCTGCATCGTGCAGCCGGGCGCGGTGATCGGCGGCGACGGCTTCGGCTTCGCGTCGCACGAAGGCGCCTGGGTCAAGATCGAGCAGCTGGGCGCGGTGCGCATCGGCGACGACGTGGAGATCGGCGCCAACACCTGCATCGACCGCGGCGCGCTGGACGACACGGTGATTGAGGACGGCGTGAAGCTGGACAACCTGATCCAGGTCGGCCACAACTGCCGCATCGGCAGGCACACGGCGATTGCCGGCTGCACCGGCATCGCCGGCAGCGCGACCATCGGCGCGCACTGCACCATCGGCGGCGCGGCCATGATCCTCGGGCACCTGACGCTCGGCGACCGCGTCAACATCTCGGCCGGTTCCTTCGTCGCACGGTCCATTCTCAAGCCGGGCCTGTACACCGGCATCTTTCCCATCGACGACAATGCGTCCTGGGAAAAGAACGCCGCCACGCTGCGCCAGCTGCACCAGCTGCGCGAGCGCATCAAGGCGCTGGAAAAGCAACAATGATGGACATCCACGAGATCCTGAAGAAGCTGCCGCACCGCTACCCGATCCTGCTGGTGGACCGGGTGCTGGAAGTGGAGCCGGGCAAGCGCATCAAGGCGCTGAAGAACGTCACCATCAACGAGCCGTACTTCGTCGGCCATTTCCCGCACCGGCCGGTGATGCCGGGCGTGCTCATGCTGGAAGCCATGGCACAGACGGCGGCGCTGCTGTCGTTCGCCGCCGAGGGCGCCGGCCCCGACGACAAGTCGGTCATCTACTTCGCCGGCATCGACGGCGCGCGCTTCAAGCGCCCGGTCGAGCCGGGCGACCAGCTCATCATGGACGTGACGCTGGAGCGCGCCAAGTCCGGCATCTACAAGTACAAGGGCATCGCGCGCGTGGGCGAGGACATTGCCTGCGAAGCCGAGCTCATGTGCACCATGCGCAAGGTGGGCTGATGCCGGGGATCCATCCCACGGCGGTCGTCGATCCCAAGGCCGAGCTGGACGCCAGCGTCTCGGTCGGCCCCTACGCGGTGATCGGGCCCGAGGTGAAGATCGGCGCCGGCACCACGGTGGGCGCGCATTGCGTGATCGAGGGCCGCACCACCATCGGCCGCGACAACCGCATCTTCCAGTTCGCCTCGCTCGGCAGCGCGCCGCAGGACAAGAAGTACCGGGGCGAACCCTGCGAGCTGGTGATCGGCGAGCGCAACACCATCCGCGAGTTCTGCACCTTCAACATCGGCACGCCCGGCGGCGGCGGCGTCACGCGCCTGGGCGACGACAACTGGATGATGGCCTACGTGCACCTGGCGCACGACTGCCTGGTGGGCGACAACACCATCTTCGCCAACAACGCGCAGCTGGCCGGCCACGTGGTGGTGCAGGACTGGGTGATCCTGGGCGGCTTCACCAACGCCCACCAGTTCGTGCACATCGGCGCGCACGGCATGACGGCGCTGGGCACGGTGCTGCTGGCCAACCAGCCGCCCTTCGTGATGAGCGAGGGCCAGCCGGCCAAGGCGCGCTCGATGAACTTCGAGGGCCTGCGCCGGCGCGGCTTCTCCCCCGAGCGCGTTTCCGCCGTGAAGGCCATGCACAAGGCGCTGTACCGCGACGGCCTCACGCTCGAGCAGGCCGCGCAGCGGATCGCCGCACTGGCGCAGCGGACGCCCGACGCCGCGCCCGACGTGCAGCGGATGCTCGACTTCCTGCGCGACATGCCGCAGGACCGCGGCATCGTTCGCTGAAGCGTTCATGGATCCCCGTTTTGCAATGGTCGCGGGCGAAGCGTCCGGCGACCTGCTGGCCGGCTTGCTGCTGGACGGCCTGCGCGCACGCTGGCCGGGCATGCAGTCGCAAGGCATCGGCGGGCCGCAGATGGGCCAGCGCGGCTTCCAGGCCTTGTGGCCTTACGAGAAGCTGGCGGTGCGCGGCTATGTCGAGGTGCTGCGGCATTACCGCGAGATCGTCGGCATCCGCAACAAGCTGCGCGAGCGGCTGACGCAGAACCCGCCCGATGCCTTCATCGGCATCGACGCGCCCGATTTCAACCTGGACCTGGAAGAGGCGCTGAAGGCGCGCGGCATCAGGACCGTGCACTTCGTCTGCCCGTCGATCTGGGCCTGGCGCGCCGAGCGGGTCGAGAAACTCCGCCGTGCCTGCGACCACGTGCTGTGCATCTTCCCGTTCGAGCCCGAGCTGCTGGCGGCCAGGGGCGTGCAGGCCAGCTACGTCGGCCATCCGCTGGCCAGCGTCATTCCCATGCGGCCGGACCGCGCCGCCGCGCGCCGCGCGCTCGGCCTGCGCGACGAGGACACCGTGGTTGCCGTGCTGCCGGGCAGCCGCGTGTCGGAAGTCGAGCAGATGGCGCCGCGCTTCCTGGGCGCCGCGGCGCTGGTGGCCAAGGCGAAACCGGACGTGCGCTTCGTCGTGCCGGCGCTGCCGGCCCTGCAGCAGCGCATCCAGGCCGAAGCGCGCAAGGCCGGCCTCGGCGAGCGGCTGCAGGTGGTGGCCGGCCAGTCGCACGCCGTGCTGGCCGCCTGCGACCTGGTGCTGGTGGCCAGCGGCACGGCCACGCTGGAAGCGGCCCTCTTCAAGCGGCCGATGGTGATCGGCTACGCCGTCAACTGGCTGAGCTACCGCCTGATGTGGCCGCAGCGCCTGCTGCCCTGGGTCGGCTTGCCCAACATCCTGGCCAACGAGACCTTGGTCCCGGAGCTGTTGCAGGATCGCGCCAAACCCGAGCTGCTGGCTGCGGCGCTGTTGGAATGGCTGGATGAGCCTGCCAGAATGGCGGCCATTGCAGAGAAATTCGCCGCGCTGCACCTGCAGTTGCGGCGCGACACCGCCCAGCTCGCCACAGATGCCGTCGCCCAAGTCCTCCACAGGTGAACCCCGCGCCAAGGCGGCGGCCCGCAAGTCGGCCGTGCAGGCGCGGCTCGATTGGGACCCGCTGGGCCTGCTGGCCGGGGTGGACGAAGCCGGGCGCGGCCCGCTCGCCGGCCCGGTGGTGGCAGCCGCCGTCATCCTGGACGACACCCGCCGCATCCGCGGCCTGGCCGACTCCAAGGTGCTGACACCGCTTGCGCGCGAACGCCTGTACGACCAGATCCGCGAGAAGTCGCTGTGCTGCGCCGTGGGCGAGGCCAGCGTCGACGAGATCGACACGCTCAACATCTTCCACGCCACCATGCTGGCGATGAAGCGCGCGGTGGAGGGGCTGCGCCTGAGGCCGGCCAAGGTGCTGGTGGACGGCAACCGGCTGCCCAAGATCGACGTGCTGTGCGAGGCCATCGTCGGCGGCGACGCCAAGGTGAAGTCGATCTCCGCCGCATCCATCATCGCCAAGGTCACGCGCGACCGCATGCTGCACCAGCTGCACGAGCAGTTTCCGCAGTACGGCTTCGCCGCGCACAAGGGCTACGGCACGCCCGAGCACCTGGAGGCGCTGCGCACGCACGGCCCCTGCGTGCACCACCGCAAGTTCTTCGCCCCGGTCGCCTGCAGCGTGATGATGCTGGGGGAAGGCCGCGGCGTCGCCGTGGCGGCTGCGCAGTGACCGCTCCGTGAGCCAGGCCCCCCAGCCGGTCCGCTCGCGCGACAACGCCCTGTTCAAAGACCTGCGCCGGCTGGCGCAGGACAACACCGCCTACCGCAAGCAGCAGCGCGTCTGGGTCGAAGGCGAGCACCTGTGCCAGGCCGCGCTGCAGCGCGGCGTGCGGCCCGCGCTGTCGGTGTTCTCGGAGACCGCCTGGGCGCAGGCCGCGCCGGCGTGGCGGGACGCCGCACCGAAGGTCACCGTGATCGACGACGGCCTGTTCGCGGCGCTCAGCGGCCTGGAGTCGCCCGCGGCCATGGCCTTCGTGATCGACCTGCCGATGTCCCCCGACATCGCGCCCGGCGCGCCCACCGTGGTGCTGGACCGCGTGCAGGACGCCGGCAACGTGGGCAGCATCCTGCGCTGCGCCGCCGCCTTCGGCTTTCGCCAGGTGCTGGCGCTCAAGGGCACGGCGGCGCTGTGGTCGCCCAAGGTGCTGCGCGCCGGCATGGGTGCGCACTTCGGCCTGCAGCTGATTGAAGGACTGGAGGCGGATGCGCTGGATGCGCTGGCGGTGCCGCTGGCGACCACCAGTTCTCATGCCGGCGAGCCGCTGCACCGGATGCGGCTGCCGTGGCCCTGCGCCTGGGCGTTCGGGCACGAAGGGCAGGGCGTGGGCGACGCGGTGGCATCGCGCGCCAGCCTGGCGGTGCGCATTGCGCAGCCGGGCGGCGAGGAATCGCTGAACGTCGCCGCGGCCGCGGCCATCTGCCTGCACGCGAGTGCAATTTTGCAGGCCGCATGAGGCGCTGATGCCCCCGCGCCAGCGGGGGAGAAACGAGGCCTGAGGTTATAATCAGGGGCTTTCCCGCCCAACCCCCGTACGCCTAGCGCATCAAGCCTGCCTCCCCGACAAAAGCAACATCGAGAGCCCGCTCTTGGTCGCGTTTGGGCGTACCCCGTAACCATCCGGAGAACCCAGTGCTTTCGTCGCTTCAGGGAAAATTCCCGCCCGCCATCCTGGCGCTCGCAGACGGCACGGTCTTTCTTGGCAATTCCATCGGTGCCGCAGGTTCCACCACCGGCGAAGTCGTGTTCAACACCGCGTTGACCGGCTACCAGGAAATCCTGACCGATCCCAGCTACTGCCAGCAGATCGTCACGCTCACCTATCCACACATCGGCAACTACGGCGTCAACCGCGAGGACGTCGAGGCCTCCAAGGTGCATGCGGCCGGCCTGGTCATCCGCGACCTGCCGCTGATCGCCTCCAGCTTCCGCGCCGACCTCACGCTGTCGGACTACCTGAAGCGCGAGAAGACGGTGGCCATCGCCAACATCGACACCCGCAAGCTGACCCGCATCCTGCGCAGCAAGGGCGCGCAGAACGGCTGCATCCTGGGCCTGCAGCCCGGCGAGGAGATCACGCCCGAGCGGGTCGACCAGGCGGTCGCCGCGGCCAAGGGCGTGCCTTCCATGAGCGGGCTGGACCTGGCCAAGGTGGTCTCGGTGGACAAGCCCTACGACTGGACGCAGACCCAGTGGCACCTGGGCACCGGCTACGGCGAGCTGAAGGAGCCGCGCTTTCACGTGGTGGCGTTCGACTACGGCGTGAAGAAGAACATCCTGCGCATGCTGGCCGAGCGCGGCTGCAAGGTCACGGTGGTGCCGGCGCAGACCTCGGCCGAAGACGTGAAGAAGCTCAACCCCGACGGCGTGTTCCTCTCCAACGGCCCCGGCGACCCGGAGCCCTGCGACTACGCGATCGACGCCACGCGCGAACTGATCGAGGACGGCTACCCCACCTTCGGCATCTGCCTGGGCCACCAGATCGTGGCGCTGGCTTCCGGCGCCAAGACCTTCAAGATGAAGTTCGGCCACCACGGCGCCAACCACCCCGTGAAAGACCTGGACACCGGCCGCGTCAGCATCACCAGCCAGAACCACGGCTTCGCGGTCGACGAGAAAACGCTGCCCGCCAACCTGCGCCCGACGCACGTGAGCCTGTTCGACGGCACGCTGCAAGGCCTGGTCAGAACGGACAAACCCGCCTTCTGCTTTCAAGGCCATCCGGAAGCATCGCCCGGCCCGCACGACATCGGCTACCTGTTCGACCGGTTCACGGGCCTGATGGACGAGAGCAAACAGAAGAAATAAGAGCCATGCCCAAGCGCACCGACATCCAGAGCATCCTCATCATCGGCGCCGGCCCGATCGTCATCGGCCAGGCCTGCGAGTTCGACTACTCGGGCGTGCAGGCCTGCAAGGCGCTGCGCGAGGAGGGCTACAAGGTCATCCTCATCAACAGCAACCCGGCCACGATCATGACCGACCCGGCCACGGCCGACGTCACCTACATCGAGCCGATCACCTGGCAGACGGTCGAGAAGATCATCGCCAAGGAAAAGCCCGACGCCATCCTGCCCACCATGGGCGGCCAGACCGCGCTGAACTGCGCGCTGGACCTGTGGCGCAACGGCGTGCTGGACAAGTACCAGGGCGCCGCCACCGGCAAGCCGGTCGAGCTGATCGGCGCCACGCCGGAAGCCATCGACAAGGCCGAGGACCGGCTGAAGTTCAAGGACGCGATGACCAGCATCGGCCTGGGCTCGGCGCGCTCGGGCATCGCGCATTCGCTGGAAGAAGCCTGGGCGGTGCAGAAGACGGTGGGCTTCCCGGTCGTGATCCGCCCCAGCTTCACGCTGGGCGGCACCGGCGGCGGCATCGGCTACAACGCCGAGGAATTCGAGACCATCTGCAAGCGGGGCCTGGAAGCCTCGCCCACCAGCGAGCTGCTGATCGAGGAATCGCTGCTCGGCTGGAAAGAGTTCGAGATGGAAGTTGTCCGCGACAAAAAGGACAACTGCATCATCGTCTGCTCCATCGAGAACCTGGACCCGATGGGCGTGCACACCGGCGACTCGATCACGGTGGCGCCGGCGCAGACCCTGACCGACAAGGAATACCAGATCCTGCGCGACGCCTCGCTGGCGGTGCTGCGCGAGATCGGCGTCGACACGGGCGGCTCGAACGTGCAGTTCGCCATCAACCCCGACGACGGCCGCATGGTCGTGATCGAAATGAATCCGCGCGTGTCGCGTTCTTCGGCACTGGCATCCAAGGCCACCGGCTTCCCGATCGCCAAGGTCGCGGCCAAGCTGGCCTGCGGCTACACGCTGGACGAGCTGCGCAACGAGATCACCGGCGGCGCCACGCCGGCCAGCTTCGAGCCCAGCATCGATTACGTGGTCACCAAGATCCCGCGCTTCGCCTTCGAGAAGTTCAAGGACGCGAACGACCGCCTGACCACCCAGATGAAGTCGGTGGGCGAGGTCATGGCCATGGGCCGCACCTTCCAGGAAAGCTTCCAGAAGGCGCTGCGCGGCCTGGAGGTCGGCGTGGACGGCCTGAACCAGAAGACCGTGGACCGCGACGAGCTGGAAAAGGAACTGGGCGATCCGGGGCCGGAGCGCATCTGGTACGTGGGCGACGCCTTCGGCATGGGCCTGTCGGTGGACGAGGTGTACGACCTCACCAAGATCGACAAGTGGTTCCTGGTGCAGATCGAGGAGATCGTGAAGATCGAGATCGACCTGGACAAGCTCACCGAGGAAAAAGGCGAGGGCGCGCTGGCCGCGCTGGACGAGCCCACCTTGCGCGCGCTCAAGCGCAAGGGCTTCTCCGACCGCCGCCTGGCCAAGCTGCTGAAGACCACCGACAAGGCGGTGCGCGAGGCGCGCAAGAAGCTCAACGTGCGCCCGGTCTACAAGCGGGTGGACACCTGCGCCGCCGAGTTCGCCACCAACACCGCCTACATGTACTCGACTTATGAAGACGAGTGCGAGGCCGAGCCGACCAACAGGAAGAAGATCATGGTGCTGGGCGGCGGGCCCAACCGCATCGGCCAGGGCATCGAGTTCGACTACTGCTGCGTGCACGCGGCGCTGGCCCTGCGCGAGGACGGCTACGAGACCATCATGGTCAACTGCAACCCGGAAACCGTGTCCACCGACTACGACACCTCCGACCGCCTGTACTTCGAGCCGCTGACCCTGGAAGACGTGCTGGAGATCGTCGACAAGGAAAAGCCCGAGGGCGTGATCGTGCAGTACGGCGGCCAGACGCCGCTGAAGCTGGCGCTGGGCCTGGAGGCCGAGGGCGTGCCCATCATCGGCACCAGCCCCGACATGATCGATGCCGCCGAGGACCGCGAGCGCTTCCAGAAGCTGCTGCACGAGCTCGGCCTGCGCCAGCCCCCCAACGCCACCGCGCGCACCGAAGCCGAGGCGCTGGAGAAGGCGCAGGCGCTGGGCTACCCGCTGGTGGTGCGCCCGAGCTACGTGCTGGGCGGCCGCGCGATGGAAATCGTGCACGAGCAGCGCGACCTGGAGCGCTACATGCGCGAAGCCGTGAAGGTCTCCAACGACTCGCCGGTGCTGCTGGACCGCTTCCTGAACGACGCCATCGAATGCGACGTGGACTGCATCTCCGACGGCAAGCGCGTGTTCATCGGCGGCGTGATGGAGCACATCGAGCAGGCCGGCGTGCACTCGGGCGACTCGGCGTGCTCGCTGCCGCCGTACTCGCTGGCGCCCGCCACCGTGGAAGAGCTGAAGGTGCAGACCGCGGCCATGGCGCGCGCGCTGGGCGTGATCGGCCTGATGAACGTGCAGTTCGCCATCCAGGAGCTGGACGGCAAGGACGTGATCTTCGTGCTGGAAGTGAACCCGCGGGCTTCGCGCACCGTGCCCTACGTCAGCAAGGCCACCGGCATCCAGCTGGCCAAGGTGGCGGCGCGCTGCATGGTCGGCCAGTCGCTGGACGCCCAGGGCATCGTCCACGAGGTGACGCCGCCGTACTTCAGCGTGAAGGAGGCGGTGTTCCCGTTCGTCAAGTTCCCGGGCGTGGACACCATCCTCGGCCCGGAGATGAAGTCCACCGGCGAGGTGATGGGCGTGGGCAAGACCTTCGGCGAAGCCTTCGTCAAGAGCCAGCTGGGCGCGGGCACCCGCCTGCCGACGGCGGGCAAGGTGTTCCTGACGGTCAAGGAAAGCGACAAGGCGCGCGCCATTGCCGTCGCGCGCGAGCTGGCCGGCATGGGCTTCGTGCTGGTGGCGACCAAGGGCACGGCTGCCGCCATCGGCGCCGCCGGCATCGCCTGCCAGACGGTCAACAAGGTGGCCGAGGGCCGGCCGCACATCGTGGACATGATCAAGAACAACGAGATCGTGATGGTTGTCAACACGGTGGAAGAGCGGCGCAACGCCATTGCCGACTCGCGCGCCATCCGCACTTCGGCCCTGCAGGCCCGCGTGACCACCTTCACCACCATCGCCGGGGCGGAAGCCGCGGTAGAGGGCATGAAGCAGATGGACAACCTGGACGTGATCTCGGTGCAGGAGATGCACGCGCAGCTGGCCTGACGACCCTGGCCCCTATAATCCGGGGCATCGAAGAAAGAAACCGCCGAGCGGCAACGCCCGGCGGTTTTGCATTGTGGAGCGAACAACATGGCGACCATTCCCATCACCAAGCGCGGGGCGGAAAAGCTCAAGGCGGAACTGCATCGCCTGAAAACCGTGGACCGCCCGGCGGTCATCAACGCCATCGCCGAGGCGCGCGCCCAGGGCGACCTGTCCGAAAACGCCGAATACGACGCGGCCAAGGACCGCCAGGGCTTCATCGAAGGCCGCATCCAGGAAATCGACAGCAAGCTGGCGGCGGCGCAGATCATCGACCCGTCCGCGGTGGATGCCGGCGGCCGCGTGGTGTTCGGCGCCACGGTGGAACTGGAGGAAGAGGACAGCGGCGAAGCGGTGCGCTACCAGATCGTCGGCGAGGACGAGGCCGACCTGAAGCAGGGCCTGATCAACGTGTCCAGCCCGATCGGCCGGGCGCTGATCGGCAAGGAAGAGGGCGACACCGCCGAAGTGCAGGCGCCGGGCGGCATCAAGCGCTACGAGATCGTCGCGGTCCAGTACATCTGAACCCCACCACCGTGGGCTTCAAGGCGCGCCTTCCCCTGCTGGCCGCCGCCCTGTGGTGGGGCAGCCTGACGGCCATCGGCTTCATGGCGGTGCCGCTGCTGTTCGCCCACCTGCCCACCCCGGCACTGGCCGGCGGCATGGCCGCCAAGCTGTTCTCGGCGCAGACCTGGATGTCGCTGGGGTGCGGGCTGGTGCTGCTGATGGTGTCGCGCGGCTCCGTTCAGGCTGAGCCTGTCGAAGCCGCGCAGAGCCCTTCGACAAGCTCAGGGCGAACGGATTGGCTGGTGTTCGTCCTCGCCGGCCTGATCCTGGCCCTGCTGATGGAATTCGCCGTGGCGCCACGCATCGTCGGGCGCCAGAACCTGGCGCTGTGGCATAGCGCGGGGAGCGCGATGTACCTGGCGCAGTGGGCCTGCGCCGGCATCGCGCTGTGGAAGCTCAGCCGAGCTGGCGCTTCTTGACCGAGCTTTTCTTGTCCTTGGCCTTCTTCACCTTGCCGCCGGACGTGAGCCGCTCGTTGCCCAGCACGCGCACGTGCTTCACTTCCGGGCGCTGGCCGCCGCGCGAGCTGTACTTGAGGACCTTGTATTCGCGCGGGCCGGCCTTGCGGTCCTCGTCCTTGGGGCGTTCCTTGTCGGCCTGCGGGCGCCACAGCACCAGCAGTTTGCCGATGTGCTGGATCGGGGCGGCATTCAGCTCGTCGGCCAGCTGCTGAAACAAGGCTTCGCGGGCGACGCGGTCGTCGCCCAGCACGCGGATCTTGATCAGCCCGTGGGCGCCGAGCGCGGCATCGGCCTCTTTTTTCACGGCCGGTGTCAGGCCATCGCCGCCAATCATCACGACGGGGTCGAGATGGTGGGCTTCGGCTCGATGCGCTTTGCGCTCGGCCACAGTCAGTTGAATCGCGGGCATAGGGCCTATTATCTTCCTCGCAACGAGCGCCGCATGAAAGTCAAGACCAAGAGCAAGAAAGTCAACAAGGCGTGGTTGAACGACCATGTCAACGACCCCTACGTCAAGCTGGCGGCAAGGGAGGGCTACCGCGCCCGTGCGGCTTACAAATTGAAGGAAATCGACGAGGCGCTGGGCCTGATCAAGCCGGGCCACGTGGTGGTCGACCTGGGCTCGGCGCCCGGCGCCTGGAGCCAGTACGTGCGGCGCAGGCTGTCGCCGGCCGGGGCGGCGGTGGGCGAGCTCAACGGCACCATCATCGCCATGGACATCCTGCCGATGGAGGCCGTGGAGGGCGTGCAGTTCGTCCAGGGCGACTTTCGCGAGCCCGAGGTGCTGGTGGAGCTGGACCGGCTGCTGGCCGGCCGCCGGGTGGACGCGGTGGTCTCGGACATGGCACCCAACCTCTCGGGCATCGCCTCGGCCGACGCGGCGCGCATCTCGCACCTGGTGGAGCTCGCCGTCGATTTCGCCGGTAGCCACCTCAAGCCGGAAGGCGCGCTGGTCGTCAAGGTGTTCCACGGCAGCGGCTACAGCCAGCTGGTCAAGCTCTTCAAGGGCCGCTTCCGGGTGGTCAAGCCGCTCAAGCCCAAGGCCTCCCGCGACAAATCCTCCGAGACCTTCCTGGTCGGCATCGGGCCGAACGCGGCCCCGGCGCAGGACGCGGGATGACGTGCAAATGCCGCGATTCCTGAGGGGCTCCGTTGCGCATTCGCGTCTTTCCATGCCTTGAAACGCCTAGAATGGGCAGCATCTGGGCCTAGACATAGGGCGCACCGTCCTTCGGAGACAGAGTTGAACAATCAGTGGTTTTCCAAGATCGCCGTCTGGCTGGTGATCGCCCTGGTGTTATTCACCGTATTCAAGCAGTTCGACACCCGTGGCGCCGCCGGCGCTTCGGTGATGGGCTACTCGGACTTCCTGGAGGAAGTCCGCAACAAGCACATCAAGAACGCGGTGATCCAGGAAGGCCAGGGCGGCACGGAAATCATCGCCATCACCAACGACGACCGCAAGGTGCGCACCACTGCCACCTACCTCGACCGCGGCCTGGTGGGCGACCTGATCAACAACGGCGTGAAGTTCGACGTCAAGCCGCGCGAAGAGGGCTCGCTGCTGATGACCCTGCTGGTCAGCTGGGGGCCGATGCTGCTCCTGATCGGCGTCTGGATCTACTTCATGCGGCAGATGCAGGGCGGCGGCAAGGGCGGCGCCTTCAGCTTCGGCAAGAGCAAGGCGCGCATGCTCGACGAGAGCAGCAACCAGGTGACCTTCGCCGACGTGGCCGGCTGCGACGAGGCCAAGGAAGAAACCAAGGAAGTCGTCGACTTCCTGAAGGACCCGCAGAAATTCCAGAAGCTCGGCGGCCGCATCCCGCGCGGCCTGCTGCTGGTCGGCCCTCCGGGCACCGGCAAGACGCTGCTGGCCAAGGCCATTGCCGGCGAGGCCAAGGTGCCGTTCTTCTCGATTTCCGGCTCCGACTTCGTCGAGATGTTCGTCGGCGTGGGCGCGGCCCGCGTGCGCGACATGTTCGAGAACGCCAAGAAGAACGCGCCGTGCATCATCTTCATCGATGAAATCGACGCGGTCGGCCGCCAGCGCGGCGCCGGCCTGGGCGGCGGCAACGACGAGCGCGAGCAGACCCTCAACCAGATGCTGGTCGAGATGGACGGCTTCGAGACCAACCTGGGCGTGATCGTGATCGCGGCCACCAACCGGCCCGACATCCTCGACGCCGCCCTGCTGCGCCCGGGCCGCTTCGACCGCCAGGTCTACGTGACGCTGCCCGACATCCGCGGGCGCGAGCAGATCCTGAACGTGCACATGCGCAAGGTGCCGATCGGCCAGGACGTGAATGCCGGCATCATCGCCCGCGGCACGCCCGGCATGTCCGGCGCCGACCTGGCCAACCTGTGCAACGAGGCGGCGCTGATGGCCGCGCGCCGCAATGCCCGCGTGGTCGAGATGCAGGACTTCGAGAAGGCCAAGGACAAGATCATCATGGGCCCGGAGCGCAAGTCCATGGTCATGCCCGAGGAAGAGCGCCGCAACACCGCCTACCACGAGTCCGGCCACGCGCTGATCGGCAAGATGCTGCCCAAGTGCGACCCGGTGCACAAGGTCACCATCATCCCGCGCGGCCGCGCGCTGGGCGTGACCATGAGCCTGCCCGAGCAGGACCGCTACTCCTTCGACCGCGAGTACATGCTCAACCAGATCGCCATGCTGTTCGGCGGCCGGATCGCGGAAGAGGTGTTCATGAACCAGATGACCACCGGCGCCTCGAACGACTTCGAACGCGCCACGCACCTGGCGCGCGACATGGTCATGCGCTACGGCATGAGCGACGCGCTGGGCCCGATGGTCTACGCCGAGAACGAGGGCGAGGTGTTCCTCGGCCGCTCGGTCACCAAGACCACCAACATCTCCGAGCAGACCATGCAGAAGGTCGACGAGGAGGTGCGCCGCATCATCGACGAGCAGTACACGCTGGCGCGCCGGCTGATCGAGGACAACAAGGACAAGATGCACGCCATGGCGAAGGCGCTGCTCGAGTGGGAAACCATCGACGCCGAGCAGATCGACGACATCATGGCCGGCAAGGACCCGCGTCCGCCCAAGGACTTCACGCCGCGCACGCCGCCCACCGGCGGCTCCGGCGGCACACCGGTGGCGGCCAACCCGGCGCCCACGACGGCCTGAACGTCAAGGCACGGCAAAGCTTGAAAAAGGGGGCCTTTCGGCCCCTTTTCCGTTACGCGCTGTCGCACAATTCCGGCCATGCTCTGGCAGACCGCGCGTTTCACCATCGACCTTGCCCGCCCCCGGGTGATGGCCGTGGTGAACGTCACGCCCGATTCCTTCTCCGACGGCGGCCGCTTCCTCAGCACTAGCAGCGCGCTGCGGCGCTGCGAACAGGCCATCGCCGAAGGCGCGGACATCCTGGACCTGGGCGGCGAATCCAGCCGGCCCGGCACGCCGCCGGTGACGCTGGAGGAAGAGCGCGCCCGCGTGCTGCCGGTGCTGCGCGAGGCGGTCAGCCTGGGCGTGCCGGTCTCGATCGACACCTGCAAGCCCGAGCTCATGCGGGAAGCCCTGGACCTCGGCGCCGACATCGTCAACGACATCTGGGCGCTGCGCCAGCCCGGCGCGCGCGAAGTGGTGGCCGCGCATGGCCGCTGCGGCGTCTGCCTGATGCACATGCACGGCGAGCCGCGCACCATGCAGCACGCGCCGATGCCGGGCGACGCCGTGCCGCAGGTGCGCGATTTCCTGCGGCAAGCCACCGATGCGCTGCTGGAACTCGGCATTGCGCGCGAGCGCATCGTGTGGGATGCGGGCATCGGCTTCGGCAAGACCGTGGAACAGAATTTCGCCCTGCTCGCGCGCCAGCATGAACTGCTGGACAGCGGCTATCCGCTGCTGGCGGGGTGGTCGCGCAAATCGTCGCTGGGCACCGTCACCGGCCAGCCGGTCAACCAGCGGCTGGCCGCCAGCGTGGCCGCGGCCGTGCTGGCGGTGGAGCGCGGCGCCCGCATCGTGCGGGTGCACGACGTCGCCGACACCGTCGCGGCACTGAAGGTGTGGCAGGCAATGGCCGCACACACAGCCGCGCAGGAACAACGATCGCAAGGAAGTCCCCAGCCATGAGCAGAACCTATTTCGGCACCGACGGCATCCGCGGCACGGTCGGCCAGGAGCCCATCACGCCCGACTTCGTGCTGCGCCTGGGCCATGCCGTGGGCCGTGTGCTCAAGCGCACCGAGGAGCGGCCCACGGTGCTGATCGGCAAGGACACGCGCATCTCCGGCTACATGCTGGAAAGCGCGCTGGAGTCGGGCTTCAACTCGGCCGGGGTCGACGTGGTGCTGCTCGGCCCGCTGCCCACGCCCGGTGTCGCCTACCTCACCCGCGCGCAGCGCGCCAGCCTGGGCGTGGTGATCAGCGCCAGCCACAACCCGTTTCCGGACAACGGCATCAAGTTCTTCAACGCGCAGGGGGCCAAGCTGCCCGACGCGTGGGAGCAGGATGTCGAAGCCGCGCTCGCGCAGCCGCCGGTCTGGGCGGACTCGGCCTCGCTCGGGCGGGCACGCCGGCTGGACGATGCGCCGGGCCGCTACATCGAGTTCTGCAAGAGCACCTTCGCGAACCACCTCACGCTCAAGGGCCTGAAGATCGCCATCGACGCGGCCAACGGTGCGGCCTACCACATCGCACCCAAGGTGTTCCACGAACTGGGCGCCGACACGTATTGCATCGGCTGCGCACCCGACGGCCTGAACATCAACGACCATTGCGGTGCCATGCATCCCGAGGCGCTGGCCGCGCACGTGCAGAAGCACGGCGCCGACTACGGCGTGGCGCTGGACGGCGATGCCGACCGGGTGCAGCTGGTCGACGGCGACGGCCGCCTCTACAACGGCGACGAACTGCTCTACCTGATGGTGGCGGACCGGCTGGAGCGCGGCGAGAAGATCGCCGGCGCGGTCGGCACGCTGATGACCAACATGGCCGTCGAGCTGGCGCTGAAGGCGCGCGGTGTGGAGTTCGTGCGCGCCAAGGTCGGTGACCGCTACGTGCTGGAGGAACTGGAAAAGCGCGGCTGGCTGCTGGGCGGCGAGGGCTCGGGCCACCTGCTGTGCCTGGACAAGCACACCACCGGCGACGGCCTGGTCAGCGCGCTGCAGGTGCTGCAGGCCGCCAAGCGCAGCGGCCGCAGCCTGTCGCAGCTGCTGGAAGGCGTGCGGCTGTTCCCGCAGTCGCTCATCAACGTGCGCCTGCAGCCGGGAGCGGACTGGCAGAAGAACAGCCAGCTCGCGGGCGAGCGCGAGCGGCTGGAACGCGAGCTCAACGGCAGCGGCCGGGTGCTGATCCGCGCCAGCGGCACCGAACCGGTGCTGCGCGTGATGGTGGAAGCGGCCGACGAGCGCCTGGCGACCGAAGGCGCGCAGCGGCTGGCCGATGCCGCGCGCGCCGCCTGAGCGCGTCGGCCTGCTCAGTTTCAAAACGTCAACGGCCGTGAATATTGCGCCGAGTGCGCAGGAAATGGCCGAGCCACCCATTTATCGCTGAGCCTCGCGCGGCTTCAGCCGCGACACTCCCCGCCATGCGGCCGCGTGGAGGCGGCCGCGTGTTTCAAACGGGGACTCATTCGATGCGATTCAACACCTGGCGGCAGGCCCTGGCCTGCCTGGCGTCCGCCTGCCTGCTCGCCGCCTGCGGCGGCGGCGGTTCGGACAACGACAGCAACACGGCGGATGCCGGCACGGCGATGGCCGCGGCCGGTGGCGGCGACGCCGGCGCGGTCTACGTGCCGCAAGCGGCGGCGGCAGCCGCCCCCGGCAGGGCCGGCGCGAAGCAGGGCTTCAGCCGCTACATCGTGGAGTTCAGGAGCGACGTGGACAACCCGTCCGCGCAGGCGCGCGGCCTGGCCGCGGCGCACGGCGGCGACGTGGTCCACAGCTACAGCCATGCGCTCAAGGGCTTCGCCGTGGTGCTGCCCGACGCGGCCGCCGACGCCTTCGTCGAAGCCATGCAGCACAACCCGCACGTCGACCACGTCGAGGTGGACCAGGTCGTCACGCGCACGGCCGTGCAGGGCAACCCGGCCTGGGGGCTGGACCGGGTCGACCAGCGCGACCTGCCGCTCAACGCCAGCTACTCCTACAGCGGCACCGGCAGCGGCGTGCGCGCCTACATCATCGACTCCGGCATCCGCGCCACGCACGCCGACTTCGGCAGCCGCGTGCTGCCCGGCTACACCGCCATCGGCGACGGCTGGGGCACCAACGACTGCCACGGCCACGGCACGCACGTGGCCGGCACCGTGGGCGGCGCCACCTGGGGCATGGCCAAAGGCGTGAGCCTGGTGCCGGTGCGCGTGCTGGGCTGCGACGGCACCGGCCTGATCAGCGGCATCATCGCCGGCATCGACTGGATGGTGGCGAACGCGCCGCGCCCGGCCGTGGCCAACATGTCCATCGGCGCCGGCGCCTCCTCGTCCTTCGACAGCGCCGTCAACAACGCGGCGGCGGCCGGCATCACCATCGCGGTGGCCGCGGGCAACAGCAACGTCGATGCCTGCACCACCTCGCCGGCGCGCGCCACCGCCGCCATCACCGTGGGCGCCACCACCAGCACCGACGCGCGCGCCTCCTACTCCAACTGGGGCACCTGCCTGGACATCTTCGCGCCGGGCAGCTCCATCACCTCGGCCGGCATCGCGTCGGACACCGCCACGCAGGTGATGAGCGGCACCTCGATGGCCACGCCGCACGTCGCCGGCATGGCGGCGCTGTACCTGCAGAACAACCCCGCGGCGACGCCCGCGCAGGTGACCGCGGCGCTCAAGTCGGCGGCCACGCCCAACAAGGTGACCGGCGCCGGCAGCGGCTCGGTCAACGCGCTGCTGTACGCCATGCTCGACCCGGTGGTGGTGCAGCCCGACCCCACGCCGGTGATCACCACGACGCCGGTCTCGGTCGGCTGGATGCAGGCCAGCGCGATGCGCCTCACCGGCAAGAGCTGGCGCGCGACCGTCACCGTCGCCGCGAAGAACAGCAGCGGTGCGGCCGTGCCCGGCGTGCTGGTCACCGGCGGCTTCACCTACGGCGGATCGGCCGTGGGCTGTACCACCGGCAGCAGCGGCACCTGCGTGTTGTCCAGCGGCAGCATCAGCACGAGCATCGTGCAGACCCGCTACACGGTGAGCAGGCTGTCGGGCACCAACATGGCGTACGACGCGGCGGGCAACGCTGTCACCTCGGTGCCGGTCTACCGCCCGTAAGACGGGAGCCTTGGGCTACATTGCGGACGGTCAGGAGGCCGACCGCAATGCAATGTTTCCAGCTTGAAACCCGGGGCCACGTCGCCCACCTCGTGCTGTGCCGGCCCGAGGCGATGAACACCATGAGCCCGCTGTTCTGGCGCGAGCTGGACGCGGTGCTCGCGCAGCTGCACCGCGAGGGCACGGCGCGGGCCCTGGTCATCTCCTCCACCGGAAAACACTTCAGCGCCGGCATGGCGCTGGAGACCTTCGGCGGCGCCATCGCCATGGACGACAGCACGCCCGAGGGCCGCGCCGCCATCTACGACCTGCTGACGGACATGCAGTCCACCTTCAGCAAGCTGGAGACGCTGCGCATCCCGGTGATCGCCGCCATCCAGGGCGGCTGCGTCGGCGGCGCGGTGGACATGGTCACCGCCTGCTGCATCCGCTACGCCACGGCCGACGCCTTCTTCTGCATCCAGGAAATCAACATCGGCATGGTGGCCGATGTCGGCACGCTGCAGCGCCTGCCCAAGCTGGTGCCGCTGGGCGTGGTGAAGGAGATGGCCTACACCGGGCGGCGCCTGCCGGCGGCGAAAGCACTCGGCTATGGGCTGGTGAACGAGGTGTTCGACACGCACCAAGCGATGCTGGAAGCGGCGCTGAAGTGCGCCGAGGAGATCGCCGCCAAGCCACCGGTGGCGGTGTGGGGCACCAAGCAGGTGATCCACTACGCGCGCGACCACAGCGTGGACGATGCGCTGAAGCAGATGGGCTGGGTGCAGGGCGCGATCTGGAGCAACGCCCACGTGCGCGAAGCCATCGCCGCGGCGCAGGCGAAACGCGGGGCAGAGTTTCCGCCGCTGGCGCCGCTGGGGTCGTTCAGGGAGTTTTGAGGCCCACTCCGGCGGGCGCGCATCCGGCCGCGCCCCGGCTGCGTATCATCCCGGCCCAACAGAGGAGTGTTCATGTCGGAATGCAGGCGCAGCGCCATTGCCGCGGCCGTGGTGGTCTTGTTCGCGGGCGGCGCGGCCGCCCAGGTCCAGCCCCCATCGGGCGGCGCATTGCCCGAGGTGAGCGTGCAAAGCACGCGCGAGGACTTGCAGGGCACCGCCGCCAGCGCCAGCGAAGGCGTGGTGACCTCCAAGCAGCTGCGCACCCGCCCGGTGCTGCGCGCGGGCGACATCATGGAATCGGTGCCGGGCCTGGTGGCCACCCAGCATGCCGGCGAGGGCAAGGCCAACCAGTATTTCCTGCGCGGCTTCAACCTGGACCACGGCACCGACTTCGCCACCTTCGTGGACGGCGTGCCGATCAACCTGCCGACGCACGGCCACGGCCAGGGCTACACCGACCTGTATTTCATCATCCCCGAGCTGGTCGACTCGGTGCAGTACCGCAAGGGCCCGTACTACGCCGAGGAAGGCGACTTCGCCGCCGCCGGCAGCGCGCGCATCCGCACCGTGCGCCGGCTGGACCGCCCGTTCGGCCTGGTGGAAGCCGGCCGCTTCGGCTACCGGCGCGTGCTGGCCGCCGGTTCGTTCCGCACAGGCGACGGCGACCTGCTGCTGGCGGCCGAGCGCGGCCAGGACGACGGCCCCTGGACGGTGGCGCAGAACCTGCGCAAGACCAACCTGGTGGGCAAGTACTCGCAAGGCGACGATGCCAACGGCTGGTCGCTGGGCCTGACGCACTACGAGGCCGACTGGGTCTCGACCGACCAGATCCCGCAGCGGGCGATCGACAACGGCACGCTGGGGCGCTTCGATTCGCTGGACCCCACCGCCGGCGGCCGCACGCGGCGCACGGCTGCCAACGCCGCCTGGAGCAGCAGCGGCGGCGGCATGCAGACCCGGGTGTCGGCCTACGCCATCCGTTACAGCTTCGACCTGTTCTCGCAGTTCACCGGCTTCACCCGCGGCTGCGACGCCGATCCGCTGCCGGCCGCCTGCAACGGCAGCGCCGCGCTGGACCAGTTCGAGCAGGTGGACCGCCGCACGGTCTACGGCGCCTCCGCCTCGCAACTGCGCACCCTGAAGCTGGGCGGCTTGGACGCGGTGCTGAGCTACGGCGCCGACCTGCGGCGCGACGACATCGCCGAGGTGGGCCTGTACGACACCTTCCAGCGCACCCGGCTGGACACCGTGCGCAGCGACAGCGTGAAGCTCGATGCGCTGGGCCTGTGGAGCCAGCTGGAGCTGCAGTTCAACCCCCGCTGGAAAACCATTGCCGGCCTGCGCTGGGACCGGCGCCATGCGGACGTGACGAGCTCGGTGGCGGCCAACAGCGGCAGCAGCTCGGCATCCATCGCCAGCCCCAAGCTGTCGGCCGTCTACATGCCGACCGACCGCACCGACGTCTATGTGAACTGGGGCCGCGGCTTCCACAGCAACGACGCGCGCGGCACGGTGATTTCGGTCGACCCGCGCGACCGCACCACGCCGGCCGAGCGTGCCACGCCGCTGGTGCGTGCCGAAGGTTACGAGCTGGGCACGCGCCAGAAGTGGAGCGACACGCTGGTGACCACCGCGGCGCTGTGGACGCTGCGGCTCGATTCGGAGCTGCTGTTCGTCGGCGACGCCGGCACCACCGAGCCGTCGCGGCCGTCGCGGCGCTCCGGGCTGGAGCTGACCGCGAACTGGCGGCCCGCGAAAGGCTGGGAGGTCGACGCCGACCTGTCGCTCACGCGCGCCCGCTTCAGCGATGCCGACCCGGCGGGCGACCGCATTCCCGGCGCCATGGAGCGCATCGCCACGCTGGGCGTGACCTGGCAGGACGGCCCCTGGACGGTGGGCGCGCGGCTGCGCCACTTCGGCGCGCGTCCGCTGGTGGAGGACAACACGCTGCGGGCAGCGGCCAGCACGCTGGTGAACCTGCGCACCGCCTGGCGCATCAACCGCAACGCGGAGCTGTCGCTGGACGTGTTCAACCTGTTCGACCGCAAAGCCAGCGACATCGAGTACGCCTACGCCTCGCGGCTGCCCGGCGAGCCGGCCTTCTCGGAGGGCGGTACGCCGGCGACGCTGCACCTGCATCCGTCGCTGCCGCGGACCTTGCGGGTGGGAGTGAAGATCAGCTTCTAACGACGATTCAAGGCGCTATTGCTTCTATTTCGCGGACTTGTTTATGTATGTTAAAAACCAAAGAGCGCAATTGAGTCAGTGTGAGTGAAATGACCTAAGAACAGAACATGCGCTCATCGCCGCAACCGAGAAGACGGCGGTGCGTCTGTCAATCATTGGAGGGGGCTGTGGCATGGCATATGAGGCGCGAAAAACCAGAGTCTTCCTCAGCTATGCACAGGAAAGCCAGGAGTTTCGGCACTCGGTCGCATTGCTGGCAAATTGGCTTCGCGACCACGGACTGGACGTCGAATCCGATCACAAGTTTGCCAATCGACCTCCAGAGCAAGGCTGGCCCACCTGGATGCAGCATGGCGTCGAGGATGCGGATGTCGTCCTAGTGATCTGCACGCCCCGGTACCGGGCGCTCTTCGAGCGTCGGCCAACGCCCCAGGGCGGCGGTTACGGGGCCACGTGGGAAAGCGCCATCCTCACAGCCGATCTGTACCAACGCCGGCTGCACAACCGAAAAATCTTTCCGGTGTTGCCTGATGGCGGTACTGTGTCAGACATTCCCACTGTTCTTCAGGGCTATCACAACGGATACCGGTTTCCTTCCGGGAACGAGCGAATCCTTGCGCTGGTCGAGGACGCAGCAGCCCAGCGGCCCGCCACCATGGAGGATGGCGCTGATGCGGAAAGCGGAACAGCCACAGGAGCACAGTCTGGCGCAGACTCCTCGGGTGACGGTACCTACGCCTCCATGGCGTGGGGAACGCGACTGGCCTTGACGTTCCTCTGGTGGATCGTTTGCGGCGTTGTTCCGCTCGCATGCCTGCAAATCGATTTCGCATCCGACGGGGTTTTCCTTGCGCAGCTCTATCCGCACTTCTTCTTGTATCCGGTGCTCATTGGATTTTTCATCGTCGTCTGCCTTCTTCCGTCGCTGCACCTTCTGAAGCATTTTCTTGGGTTCCGAAGATTCGCGTTGATCACTGTAGTGGTGGGCATGCTCTCCGTGTACGGAACCCTGGCCGACGTCAGCGCAGGAGATCCTGCACTGTGGGAATTCAAGGATGCCCGTTCAGTGCAGATCTCAAGCCCGAAGGGCACGCGGAATCTCATCGACGAGGCAAAGGACGTCCATCGCTCCTGCCCTTATGAGGGCTTTTCCAAGGTAGCCAAGGACCCTGCCTGCGAAGAGCGCCGCACCGCTCTGAAAGAAAAGGCCAAGGAGCTTTCGAGCTCCGGGGCAGAGCGATCCCTGACCCATCGCGCCTACGTGGTGTCATTGTTCCTGCAGCTGGTGACGCTCGTCATGGCTGTGGTCTGCGTCGGCAGTTTCGTCGTCTACCGGGCACGGATCAGAGGAGATCTGTACTCCACCGACAAGACCATTGCCTTCACCTTTTTCTTCTATTTTCTTTGGGTTCCGCTTCGGATTTTTGCGCTGGAACAGAAGTCCAGCATCTACGGAGGGTTCACGCCCGTTTCCGAGCTGCCCATCACGCTCATCATCATCGGGTGCTATTTCTATTCGATTCGATTGACCTGGACCGTGTCGCGCGACTACACGATTCATTTCATGCAGATGGTCTCGGCCCTGACGCTTCTGTATTGCGCGTTCAACTACCCGGAGCTTCTCGCCAGAATATTCGGTACGGCGAGCACGCCTTTTACCTATCCCCTAGTGTCGATCGTCTTGCTGCTGCTTTTGGCGCCCTGGCTCATGTTCATCGAAAGCGGAAAACGAAAATCCTTGCCGCTCGATTGAGAGTTCCACTACATGCCGCGTTGAGCATCGCGGCTTAGGTTCCTGTCAGGCCCCGGATCACCGGGAATGCGACATCCATCGCCGCCTGATCCGCCGGTCGGTCCACCAGCTCGGGAGCGCATTGGACAGCCAGACCCTGAAGGCCAGGCCGCGCGGAAAACTGATCCTGGCGGGATTGCGCGCGAGCCCGGACTTGATCGTTTCGGCCGCGCTCTCGGCGGAGATGCCGCGGATGCCCGAGCCCTGGGTCAGTGGTGTGGCGATGAATCCGGGACACACGACGCTGACGGCGATGCCCTTGCCGGCATAGCGTGCGCGCAGGGCCTCTCCATAGAGCCGCGCCCATGCCTTGCTCGCCGTGTAGCCCGGCGGTCCCCAGAGTGCGCGGAACGCCGCAAGCGAGCTCATGATGGCGATGTGCCCGCGCTGGCGGGACAGCATCGCTTCCAGTGCCGGCTCCACGGTGTTGAGCACGCCGACCACGTTCGTGTCGACCAGTTGCCTGGCGAAGTCCGGGCTTTCCTGGTTCCTCGCGATCCCCGCGCTGGCGATCACCAGGTCCAGCGGGTGTTGGCTGTGCGTCGCGGCGACGGCATCCTTCATCGCGGCCCGGTCGGTGACATCGACGGCCAGGACCGTGGCCTCGGCTCCGAGCGCCTGGCAACGGGCGGCGACATCCGCCAGTCGCCCGGCGTTGCGGCCCAGGAGGGCCAGATGCACGCCGGGTGCCGCGTAGGCCACCGCCAGGGCAGCGCCGATCCCGCTCGAAGCGCCGGTGATGAGAACGCTCGTTGGACTTGTCTGCATGCGGTGCAAGAGTGTGCCATGGGCCGGACGAGGCGCGGCGCTGTCACGACACTGTCATCGACGCACGCAACACTGCGATGGTCCAGTCACCAATCCGTCATCTTCCATGTGCGATGCCCAAGCCACGCCCGTGGTGCCTTTCCTCGACCGCGACCACAGCATCCTGGCGTTCAACGAACGCGTGCTGGATTGGGCGCAGCGCGCCGACGTGCCGCTGCTGGAGCGGCTGCGCTATCTCACCATCGTGTCATCCAACCTGGACGAGTTCTTCGAGGTGCGCGCCGAGCCGCACCTGACGGCGGCGCGCAACGGCGACCATAAGGGCCTGTACACCGCCGGCAGCTTCCAGGCACTGTCGGCCGCCGCGCACAAGCTGGTGGACCGGCAGTACGCCCTCTACAACGACGAGCTCACGCCGGCGTTCGCCCGCGAAGGCATCGCCATCGTCTCGCACGGCGAGCGCAACGTGGCGCAGAAGGCCTGGGTGCGCCAGTACTTCGAGGCCGAGGTGCGGCCGCTCCTGATCCCGGTGGGGCTGGACCCGGCGCACCCGTTCCCGCAGGTCGCCAACAAGTCGCTCAACTTCATCGTGCGGCTGTCGGGCAAGGACGCGTTCGGCCGCGAGAACGAGATCGCCATCGTCAAGGTGCCGCGCGTGCTGCCGCGGGTGATCCGCATGCCGGCCAAGGTGTGCGGCAGGCGCACGCTGTTCGTGTCGCTGTCCAGCGTGATCCGCGCCCACCTCGACCTGCTGTTTCCGGGCCGCGAGGTCGGCCAGTTCTCGCAGTTCCGCGTGACGCGCCATTCCGACCTGGCGGTGGACGAGGAGGACGTGCGCAACCTGCGCACCGCCCTGCGCCTGGGACTGCAGCAGCGGCACTACGGCCAGTCGGTGCGGCTGGAGGTGTCGGCCGGCTGCTCGGACCACCTGGCCGGATTCCTGATGCGCCAGTTCGACCTGCCCGAGGCCGCGCTGTACCGGGTGCACGGCCCGGTGAACCTGGTGCGCCTGGCGCAGCTGATCGACCTGACCGATGCGCCGCGGCTGCTGTTTCCGCCCTACCACCCGACCTATCCGGCGCAGCTGGTGCCGGGCCGCTCGATCTTCGAGCAGCTGCGGCGCCACGACGTGCTGATCCACCAGCCCTACGAGAGCTTCGGCGGCGTGATGGACTTCCTGCGCGAGGCGGTGAACGACCCGCAGGTGCTGGCCATCAAGCAGACCATCTACCGCACCGGCTCTGACCCCGAGATGATGGAACTGCTGCGCGAAGCGGTGCGCCGCGGCAAGGAAGTCACGGCGGTGGTGGAGCTGAAGGCGCGCTTCGACGAGGAAGCCAACATCAACTGGGCCGAGAGCCTGGAGGCCATCGGCGCGCAGGTGGTGTACGGCGTGGTCGGGCTGAAGACCCACGCCAAGATGCTGCTGGCCACCCGGCGCGAGGGCCGCGCGCTGGTGCGCTATGCCCACCTGTCCACCGGCAACTACAACCCGCGCACGGCGCGCCTGTACACCGACATCAGCCACCTGACGGCCGACGCGCAGCTGACGGCGGACGTCGAGCAGGTGTTCGTGCACCTGGCCAGCCAGAGCCGGCTGCCGCGCCTGAACCACGTGTGGCTGGCGCCGTTCCACCTGCAGCGCAAGCTGGTCGAGCAGATCGACGTGGCGGCCGAAGCGGCCGGCAGCGGGCAGGAGGCGCGCATCGTGCTGAAGATGAACGCGCTGACCGACGACCTGCTGATGCAAGCGCTGGTGCGGGCAGGACAGCGCGGCGCGAAGATCGACCTGATCGTGCGCGGCGCCTGCATGCTGCCGGCGCGCCTGCCGGGCATCACCGACAACATCCGCGTGCGCTCCATCGTCGGCCGCTTCCTGGAGCACTCGCGGGTGTTCTATTTCCGCATCGCGGGCCAGGAGCAGCTGTACCTGTCGAGCGCCGACTGGATGAACCGCAACATGCTGCGGCGCATCGAGCTGGCCTGGCCGGTCAACGACCCGCAGCTGCGCCAGCGGGTGATCGACGAATGCCTGGTCGCGTCGCTGCACGACGACCGCGACGCCTGGGACCTGCAGCCCGACGGCAGCTACAAGCGTGCCAAGGGCGCGCGCGAGCCCAAGGGCCTGGGTGCCCAGGCCGCATTGATGCAACGCTATGCCGCCAAACCCGGCGAGGAACAGGAGCGCGTATGGACTTGATCTTGTGGCGGCACGCCGAGGCCGAGGACGAAGCCGAGGGGCTGGCCGACATGGAGCGGGCGCTGACGCCGCGCGGCGAGAAGCAGGCCGCCCGCATGGCGATCTGGCTTGACCGGCACCTGCCCGAAGGCACGCGCATCTTCACCAGCCCGGCGCTGCGCTGCGAGCAGACCGTGACGGCGCTGGGCCGCAAGGCGCGCAGGCGCGACGAGCTGGCGCCCGACGCCACGGTGGAGGGCGTGCTGAAGGCCGCGCAATGGCCAGCCGCCAGGCAGCCGGTGCTGATCGTCGGCCACCAGCCGGTGCTGGGCGCGACCGTCGCGCAGCTGCTCGGCATGCAGGGCGGCGGCTGCCCGCTGCGCAAGGGCGCCGTCTGGTGGCTGCGCACGCGCGAGCGCGACGGCCAGCAGCAGACCGTGGTGTGGGCGGTGCAGTCGCCCGAGACGGTGTGAGCCCCGTTCAGGGCGAACGGATGCCGGATGACCAGCGCTCCCAATCCGTGACCGGGCTGCCGCCCAGCCGCCGATAGAAGCGCCTGGCCGCTTCGTTGCCGGGCTGCAGCAGCCGCGGCGCGTCCGCGGCCACCGCGGGCCGCACATCCACCATCAGCCCAGTGCCGCGGCCGGCTCGGCGGCGGCCGCCTGCGGCGCGCCGGTCTCCACCGAGAAGCCCTCGTCGACCCAGCCCAGCAGGCCGCCGACCATCAGCTTGACCGGGCGGCCCAGCGCGGCCAGGCGGATCGCGCTTTTCTGCGCGCCGTTGCAGTGCGTGCCGGCGCAATAGACCACGAAGGCGGTGTCCTGGGAATACTCGGCCATCTTCGACGCGACGATTTTGCCTTGCGGCAGGTTGACGGCGCCGGGCACGTGGCTTTGCGCATAGAGCGTGGGGTTGCGCACGTCCAGCAGCACGAAATCGGCGGTGCCCGTGGACATGGCGTCGTGCACGTCCCAGCAGTCGGTCTCGAAGCGCAGGCCCGACTGGAAATGCGCCAGCGCATCGGTGCTGGGGGCGGGCGGAACGGCGGTGACGCTGGACGGCATGGTCTTCTCCTGTGTTGCGAATGCATCGATTCTGGGCACCGCGGCGCCCGCGCGCCAGTGGCGCGAGCGACGCGCACCGGTAAGATCGCGCCATGAAAAACCACCTCGTCGCCGCGTTCGCCTACGACGGCCTGTGCACCTTCGAGTTCGGCTGCGTGGTGGAGATGTTCGCGCTCGCGCGGCCGGAGCTCGGCGTCGACTGGTACCGCTTCGCCGTGTGCGCCGAGGAGCGCGGGCCGCTCGCCGCGGCCGGCGGCGTGCAGGTCACCGCGGCGCATTCGCTGGCGCTGCTGGGCCGCGCCGACACCATCATCATTCCCGGCTGGCGCGATGCGGACGAACTGCCGTCCGACGCCGTCATCCGCCGCCTGCAGGCCGCGCACCGGCGCGGCGCGCGCATCGCCAGCATCTGCTCGGGCATCTTTGTGCTGGCGGCCGCGGGCCTGCTGGATGGCAGGTCGGCCACCACGCACTGGCGCTATGCGCACAAGCTGCGCGAACGCTATCCGTCGATCGAACTGCAGCCCGATTCGCTCTACGTGGACGAGGGCCGGATCCTCACCTCGGCCGGCTCGGCGGCCGGCCTGGACATGATGCTGCACCTGGTGCGGCGCGACCACGGCGCCAAGGTGGCCAACCTGGTGGCGCAGCGCCTGGTGATGGCGCCGCACCGGCTGGGCGACCAGGCGCAGTTCGTTGCGCGGCCGATGGCGGCGGACGAGGCCGCGCGCCTGTCGAAACTGATGGACTGGGTGCGTGCGCGCCCGGCGCATCCGCACAGCCTGAAGTCGCTGGCCGCGCGCGCGGCGATGAGCGTGCGCACGCTGCAGCGCCAGTTCCGCGAGGCCTGCGGGCTGTCGCCGGTGGAGTGGCTCACGCGCGAGCGGGTGCAGATCGCCCGCGAGCTGCTGGAGACCACGCGCAAGCCGCTGGGCCAGGTGGCGGCGCTGGCCGGCTTCGGTTCGGACGAATCGTTCCGGCGCCACTTCCGGCTGCTCGCCGGCACCAGCCCGCTGGCGTACCGCAAGCAGTTCGGGCTGCGGCAGGAGTGACGCCGCGGTTTGCGGCTACTTTTTCGCGGGCAGCAGGTCGCGCACCGTCTCGGAAGGCCGGCACAGGCGCGTGCCCAGCGGCGTGACGACGATGGGGCGGTTGATGAGGATCGGATGCGCCATCATCGCGTCGAGCAGTTCGTCGTCGGTTGTCGCGGGATCGTGCAGGCCGAGCTCGACGCACAGCGGTTCCTTGGCGCGCAGCGCCTCGCGCACCGGCACGCCCATCTGCGCGACCAGCGCCTTCAGGGTGTCGCGGTCGGGGGGCGTCTTCAGGTACTCAATGACGGTGGGCTCGATGCCGGCCTCGCGCACCAGCGCCAGCACGTTGCGCGAGGTGCCGCAGTTCGGGTTGTGGTAGATCGTGACCGTGGGTGTGTTCATGGTGTCATGGGGATGGAGAAGCGGGCCGCAGCCACGGCGCGAGCAGGGCGCCCGCCGCGCCGCCCGCGAACTGCGCGAGGATGAAGGCCAGTGCACTGGCGGGTGCGATGCCGGCGAAGCTGTCGCTGCACATGCGGCCGAGCACGGCCGCCGGATTGGCGAACGAGGTGCTGGCGGTGAACCAGTAGGCCGCGCCGATGTAGCTGGCCACCAGCACGGGGGCGCGGCCGGGCGCCGCGCGCAGCACCACCACGATCAGGCCGGCGGCCGCCACCGCCTCGGCCAGCCACAGGCCGGGGCTGGCGCGCACCTTGGTGCTGACCTGCACCACGCTCTGGTCGAACATGGCGTTGGCCAGCAGGGCGCCGAGCACGGCGCCGGACAACTGCGCCAGCACGTAGAGCAGGGCGTTGCGCCACTTGGCGCCGCCCGGCGCCGGGTCGCGCCAGGCGAGCACCGCGGTGACCACCGGGTTGAAGTGCGCGCCGCTCACCGGCCCCAGCACCTCGATCAGCACGAACAGCGCGAACACCGTGGCCAGCGTGTTGGCCAGGAGCGCCACGCCGTCGTTGCCGCCGCTCAGGCGCTCGGCCATGATGCCGGAGCCGACCACGGCGCACAGCAGCATGGCGGTACCGATGAATTCGGCGAAGACGGCGCGGCGCATCGGGGGGGCGCGTCAGCAGCAGGACTTGGCGGCCTTCGGCTGGCTGAACACCGGAATGCTGTCCAGCGTCTGGAACTGCTCCCAGGCCACGCCTTGCGGATCGGTCACCCAGTACTTGTCGCTGCGCGCGTAGCAGCAGGTGGTTTCGCCGTCGTCCAGCAGCGCCATGTCGGCGCGCGTGGCCTGGTCACGCATCTGCCGCAGGTCTTCCGCGTTGTCCACCTGGATGCCCAGGTGGCCGACACCGGGCGCGTCGCCACGGGTGGAGATGGCGAAGTTCACCGGCGGGTCCTGCAGCATCCACTTGGCGTAATCGCCTTCGGTGCGGGCCGGCTGCTGGCCGAACATGGCGGAATAGAAGGCGATGTTCCTGCCGAGGTCTTCGACATGGACGTGGACGTGGAAGCGTTTCATGGTGGGCTCCGGTGGATGGATGGGGCGGCCGTTCAGCAGGGTTCGCACTTGCCGCCGGGGCTGACGGCGCAGGACGCGCCCTGGCAGCAGTGCTCGGTGAGGTAGGCCAGCAGGTCGTTCATCTGCGCGAAGGCGGCGCGGTAGATCAGGTTGCGGCCGTCGCGCTCCTGCGTGACCAGGCGGGCGTGCAGCAATTCCTTCAGATGGAACGACAGCGTTGCCGCCGGCACCGCCAGTTCCTCGCTCAGCTGGCCGGGCGTGGCGCCGACCGGCCCCATCACCACCAGGCTGCGGAACACGCGCAGGCGCATCGGCTGGGCCAGGGCGGCGAGGGCGAGGACGGCGTCTGTTTCTTCCATGATTCGACTATAAAAGAATATTGGAAATATAGAAAACATCCCGGCGCGAATCTCCCGCTGGCCCATGCGGGCTTTACCCCAGCGCCAGCGTCCAGGGCGTCTTCTGCCAGGCGTTCACTTCTTCGCGCAGCAGGTGCGCCGACTGCGGGAAGCTGCGCGCCCACGCCGGGCGACAGCTCAAGGTGAATTGCCGCGGGCCGGCTTGCAGCCGCAGCCCTTGCAGGTCGGGATCGCGCCGTGCGTGGCACAGCACCACGGCCAGGCGCAGGCACAGCAGCTGGTGCACGAAGGGTTCGTCGGCGAAGTCGGCCTCCAGCTTGCGCAGCTTGCCGCGGTGGCCCAGCACCAGCAGGCTCAGGTGGTGCAGCTCGGGCTGGGCGAAGCCGGGCGCGTCGGCGTTGTCTAGGATGTAGGCGCCGTGCTTGTGCGCGTCGCTGTGCGAAATGAGATTGCCGATCTCGTGCAGCTGCGCGGCCCAGCCCAGCTTGCGCTGCAGGCGCGCGAGGTCGGCTTCGGGCGCGCCCTGGCGCAGCTGCCGCAGCAGCGCGCGCGCCACGTCGCCGACGCGCCTGGCCTGCGCGGCGTCGGCCTCGAACTTGGCGGCCAGCCGCGCCACCGTGGCCGAGCGCAGGTCGGTGTCGACGTGCTCGCGGTCCAGCAGGTCGTACAGCACGCCGTGGCGCAGCGCGCCTTCGGCCGGCGCCATGGTGTCAATGTCCAGCACGTCGAACACCGCGCGCAGCACGCTCAGGCCGCCGCCGATCACCGGCTTGCGGTCCTCCTTCAGGCCGGCCAGCTTGACCCGGTCGGCGCTGCGCGCGGCCAGCAGGTGTTCGCGCAGCCAGTCCAGGCCTTCGCGCGTGACCATGCCGTCGCCCCAGCCGGCGCCGGCGAGCACGTCGGCCACCGCGCCGATGGTGCCGGAGGCGCCGTAGGCGCTGTCCCAGCTGCCCGGCGTGTAGGCGCCCAGCGCCTCGTCCAGCACGGCCTGCGCGGCGATCTCGGCGCACTCGAAGGCGCTTTCGGTGAACTCGCCGTCGGGGAAGTACTTCATGGACCAGGCGACGCTGCCCACGCGGTAGCTTTCCGTCACCCGCGCATCGAACTGCCGGCCCAGGATGAGTTCGGTGGAGCGGCCGCCGATGTCCACCACCAGCCGGCGCTCGTCGGACTGCGGCAGCAGGTGCGCCACGCCCTGGTAGATCAGGCGCGCTTCCTCGCGGCCGGAGATCACGTCGATGGGGAATCCCAGCAGCTCGCGGGCGCGCGCCAGGAACAGGTCGCGGTTGCGCGCCTCGCGCAGGGTCTGCGTGGCCACCGCGCGCACCTGGCCGCGCTGGAAGCCGGCCAGCCGCTCGGCGAAGCGCGCCAGGCAGGCCCAGCCGCGCTCCAGCGCCTCGGGCGTGAGGTTGCGCTCCTCGTCCAGGCCGCTGCCCTGGCGCACGGTTTCCTTCAGGTAGTCGACCCGCTGGATCTGCCCGTGGTCGTAGCGGCCGATTTCCAGGCGAAAACTGTTGGAGCCGAGATCGACGGCGGCGAGGAGCGTTCCGTTCTGCATGCGGTGGGTGGCCAGGGGTTGCGGGCAGCATAGCAGCCGCCTGCGCGGTGCGGGGCGCGTACGAGGAAGCAGAAGTGCCCTTATCCGACCACCCTGCCGTCTTGCGTCAGCATGCTCTGCGTGACGTAGGCCGCGCCGCGCCGGCGCGGATCGAAAGCGACGCGGTAGCCGCCCAGCTCGGCGCCGCCGCGGCGCTGGAACGCGGCCAGCACCGAGGCGCGTGTCGGTGCGCCGTCCATCTCGGCCAGCACCTCGTAGGTGCAGCGCGCCGCGATGAAGCCGGCCAGGCCGAGCGGCGTCGGCGGCTCGTCGAACAGGCGCGACAGCACGTCGCGGTAGGCGCGCACCACGGGCAGCCCGGCCGTGACCATCGGCACCACCTGCGTGGCGATCAGGGGCGTGTGGCGCGCCGCGCCCATCTGCATCACGGTCTGCAGGTTGACGTCGGCCAGCGCCACCACGTAGCGCTGGCGCTGCTGGCGGTCCAGGCCCTGCGTCAGCTGCACCAGCTCGGGTGTGCCGCCGACGAAGACCAGGATGGCCGGGCTGGCCGCGCTGAGCTTGCGGCCCAGCTGCACCAGGTCGCCTTCGCCGCGGTACGAGCGCAGCGTGAGCTTGAGCTCCGTGGCGATGCGCTGCACGTCGGCCCGGTACAGGCTCTCCTCGGTGGCCGAGGCGTAGACCGCACCGACCTCCTGCATGCCCATGACGGCCAGCGACTTCAACGCGTGGGCCACCTGTTCCTGGCGCGCCGCGAAGATGGCGAAGGTGCGCTCGTCCAGCTCGACGCTGGAGTTCTGCAGCCAGGGCGCGACGTGGGCGATGCCCAGGTTGTCCTGCCGCAGCGCCTGCAGCACGGCGGTGGCGGCCGGGTCGCCGCAGGTGCCCGACAGCGCCACGCAGTTCGGGTTGTCGCGCACCTGCGCGAGGGCGGCGCGCACGCCGGCGGCCGTGCCGTTCACCTCGATGGCGAGGTGCTGCACCGGTCGGCCGCGCACGCCGCCTTTTGTGTTGATGTCCTGCCAGGCGGCGCGCGAGCCGATCAGGAAGTCCTTGGAAACGTCCTGCTGCGCCGGCGAGGTGTCGTAGATCTGCGCGATGGCCAGTGCCCGGCTATTGGTGCCGGGTTGGGCCAGGGCGGGGGCGGCCACCGCGGCGCCGGCGGCGCCCAGCAGCAAGCTCCGCCGCGAGAGGGCGGGGAAAGAGAGAGTCATTTTTATTGTCGGGAAACTGCGGCGCCGGATCAGTGCGACGCGGGCGGCATCAGCACGCGGTCGACCTTGTGCACCACGCCGTTGGTGGCCACGATGTCGGCCGACTGCACCATCGCGTCTTCGGCGGTGACGAAGGTGCCGGCCTTGGCCAGCGCGATATTGGCGCCCTGGGCAGTCTTGACGCTGCCGTTCTTCACTTCGGCGGCGGTCACGCGGGCCGGCAGCACGTGGAAGTTCAGCACGTTCTTCAGCCTGGCCGGGTCGGCGGCCAGCGCGTCCATGGTTTTCGCCGGCACGGCGCTGAAGGCCTCGTTGGTCGGCGCGAACACCGTGTAGGGGCCGGCGGCGCGCAGGGTGTCGGTGAGGCCGGCTTTGCGCACCAGGCCGTTGAGCGTGCTCAGCTGCGGGTCGTGCGCGATGGTGTCGGCC
Source organism: Pseudomonadota bacterium (assembly GCA_040384685.1). Classification (GTDB taxonomy): domain Bacteria; phylum Pseudomonadota; class Gammaproteobacteria; order Burkholderiales; family Burkholderiaceae_C; genus Ramlibacter. The sequence goes on from JAZKIV010000017.1 coordinate 87,639, forward strand.
ACCGAGACCGGGGTGGATTGCGGCTGGCTGGCGCAGGCGGCCAGCAGGGCGGCCACGGGAATGGCCATCAGGATGCGTCGGTTCATGGGGAGTCCCTCCAGGTGAAAAGTTCACATCAGCGTAGGGCGCGTGTGTGACAAATCCATGAAGGGCTGTGTCACAGGACCGTCACACAAGCTTCTTAGAGTCGCGGCAACTGAACCACAACCCTTGAGGTGCGCTCGATGATTCTTCGCTTCCCTACCGCCGTGGCCGCCGTGGCCGCGCTCTCGTTCGCCGGCATCGCCGCCGCCCAGGAAGTCACCGGCGCCGGCGCCACCTTCCCGGCCCCGCTGTACGCCAAGTGGGCCTCCGACTACAACAAGGCCACCGGCGTCAAGATCAACTACCAGTCGGTCGGCTCGGGCGCCGGCATCAAGCAGATCGATGCCAAGACGGTGGACTTCGGCGCGTCCGACATGCCGCTGAAGGACGACGAGCTGGCCAGGAAGAACCAGATCCAGTTCCCGACCGTGATCGGCGGCGTGGTTCCCGTGATCAACATCAAGGGCATCGCCCCCGGCCAGCTGCGCCTGAACGGCCAGCTGCTGGGCGACATCTACCTGGGCAAGATCACCAAGTGGAACGACGCCGCCATCAAGGCGCTCAACCCCTCGCTGAACCTGCCCGACGCGGCCATCGCCCCGGTGCGCCGCGCCGATGGCTCCGGCACCAGCTTCATCTTCACCAACTACCTGTCCAAGGTGAACGCCGAGTGGAAGTCCAAGGTCGGCGAGGGCACGGCGGTGAACTGGCCCACCGGCGCCGGCGGCAAGGGCAACGAGGGCGTGGCCGCTTTCGTGAACCGCCTGCCCAACGCGATCGGCTACGTGGAATACGCCTACGTCAAGCAGAACAAGATGACCTACGCGCTGCTGCAGAACAGCGCCGGCCAGTTCGTGGCACCCGAGGACAAGGCCTTCAAGGCCGCCGCCGCCGGCGCCGAATGGTCCAAGAGCTTCTACCAGATCCTCACCAACCAGCCGGGCGCCGAATCGTGGCCCATCACCGGCGCCACCTTCATCCTGCTGCACAAGGTGCAGGACAAGCCGGCCCAGGCCGCCGCCGTGCTGAAGTTCTTCGAGTGGGGCTACAAGAACGGCGACAAGACCGCCGACGACCTGGACTACGTGCCGATGCCGGCGGTGGTGAAGACGCAGGTCGCGCGCCTGTGGGCTTCCGAGATCAAGGATTCGGCGGGCAAGCCGATCGCCGGGCAGTGAACACCCTCACCCCGACCCTCTCCCGCACGCGGGAGAGGGAGAAAGATGGAAACACCCTCTCCCGCGCGGCGGGAGAGGGCAGGGTGAGGGCCTTCCGCATGACCGCCATTGCCGACCGCCTGTTCGCCTGGGCCGCGCGCGGCGCGGCGCTGCTCACGCTGTCGCTGCTGGCCGGCATCCTGCTGTCGCTGCTGGCCGGTGCCTGGCCGGCCATCGAGAAGTACGGCCTGGGCTTTCTCACCAACAGCGTGTGGGACCCGGTGGCCGGCGAGTACGGCGGCTTGGCCATGATCTACGGCACGGTGTCCACCTCGCTCATCGCGCTGGTCATCGCCGTGCCGGTCAGCTTCGGCATCGCACTGTTCCTGACCGAGCTGTCGCCCTCGTGGCTCAAGCGCCCGCTGGGCACGGCCATCGAGCTGCTGGCGGCGGTGCCGTCCATCGTCTACGGCATGTGGGGCTTGCTGGTGTTCGGCCCCATCCTGGCCACCTTCGTGCAGCAGCCGCTGCAGAGCCTGCTGGGCAACGTGCCGGTGCTGGGCGGCCTGGTGTCGGGCCCGCCGGTGGGCATCGGCATCCTGTCGGCCGGGATCATCCTGGCCATCATGATCATTCCCTTCATCGCCGCCGTGATGCGCGACGTGTTCGACGTCACGCCGCCGATGCTCAAGGAGTCGGCCTACGCGCTCGGCTCCACTACCTGGGAAGTGGTGTTCAAGGTGGTGCTGCCCTACACCAAGAGCGGCGTGGTCGGCGGCATCATGCTCGGCCTGGGCCGGGCGCTGGGCGAAACCATGGCCGTGACCTTCGTCATCGGCAACTTCAACCAGCTGGATTCGCCCAGCCTGTTCGCCGCGGCCAACAGCATCACCTCGGCGCTGGCCAACGAATTCGCCGAAGCCGCCGACGGCCTGCACCAGGCCTCGCTGATCTACCTGGGCCTGGTGCTGTTCTTCATCACCTTCGTGGTGCTGTCGTGCTCCAAGCTGCTGCTGGCGCGCCTGCGCCGCAACGAGGGAGCACGTTCGTGAGCGGCACCGGCGAATCCCTGCTGCGCGCGGCCGAACTCACGCAGGTGCGCGAGCGCAAGTACCAGGCGCGCAAGCGCGTGAACCGCATCGCGCTCACGCTGTCGCTGGCGGCCATGGCCTTCGGCGTGTTCTGGCTGGTGTGGATCCTGTGGGAAACCATCCGGCTCGGCGTCGGCGGCCTGGCCTGGGCCACACTGACCGAAATGACGCCGCCGCCCAACGAGGCGGGCGGCATCGCCAACGCGATGTGGGGCTCCTTCCTGATGGTGATGCTGGCCACCTTCGTCGGCACGCCGATCGGCATCATGGCCGGCATCTACCTGGCCGAATACGACCGCAAGGGCTGGCTGGGCTCGCTCACGCGCTTCGTCAACGACATCCTGCTGTCGGCGCCGTCGATCGTGATCGGCCTGTTCGTCTACGCGGTGATCGTGGCGCGCTTCAAGCACTTCTCCGGCTGGGCCGGCGTGATGGCGCTGGCGCTGATCGTGATTCCGGTGGTGATCCGCACCACCGAGAACATGCTGATGCTGGTGCCGCCGGGCCTGCGCGAAGCGGCCTACGCGCTGGGCGCGCCCAAGTGGAAGGTGATCATGAGCATCACCCTGCGCGCGGCGCGCGCCGGCGTGGTCACCGGCGTGCTGCTGGCAGTGGCGCGCATCGCGGGCGAAACCGCGCCGCTGCTGTTCACCGCGTTGAACAACCAGTTCTTCACCTCCAACCTCGACCAGCCGATGGCCAGCCTGCCGGTGACCATCTTCAAGTTCGCGATGAGCCCGTACGAAAACTGGCAGCAGCTGGCCTGGGCCGGCGTGTTCATCATCACGCTGGCGGTGCTGGCCCTGAACATCCTCGCGCGGGTCGTCACGCGCAACAAGCTTTGACCATGATGGAACTCTCCACCGCTCCCGCCCCTGTCACCGCGGCCTCCAAGTTGTCGGTGCGCAACCTCAACTTCTACTACGGGCGCTTCCACGCGCTCAAGGGCATCAACCTGGAGATTCCCGAGAAGAAGGTCACGGCCTTCATCGGCCCCTCGGGCTGCGGCAAGTCCACCCTGCTGCGTACCTTCAACCGCATGTACGAGCTGTACCCCGAGCAGCGCGCGGAAGGCGAGATCCTGTTCGACGGCGAGAACCTGCTGACCAGCCGCAAGGACGTGGCGCTGATCCGCGCCAAGGTCGGCATGGTGTTCCAGAAGCCGACGCCGTTCCCGATGTCGATCCGCGACAACATCGCCTTCGGCGTGCGCCTGTTCGAGAACCTGGGTTCCGCCGACATGGACGACCGCGTCGAGTGGGCGCTGCGCAAGGCGGCGCTGTGGGACGAGGTGAAGGACAAGCTGGACCAGAGCGGCGCCGGCCTCTCGGGTGGGCAGCAGCAGCGCCTGTGCATCGCGCGCGGCATCGCCATCAAGCCCGAGGTGCTGCTGCTGGACGAACCCTGCTCGGCGCTGGACCCGATCTCCACCGCGAAGATCGAGGAGCTGATCGCGGAACTCAAGAACGACTACACGGTGGTCATCGTGACCCACAACATGCAGCAGGCGGCGCGTTGCAGCGACTACACTGCCTACATGTACCTCGGCGACCTCGTCGAGGTGGGGCGCACCGACCAGATTTTCTTCAAGCCCCGGCGCAAGGAGACCGAGGACTACATCACGGGCCGCTTCGGATAACCCCATGCCAGACAAACATCTTTCCACCCAGTTCGACAGCGAGCTCAACGGCCTCTCCTCCCGCGTGATGGAGCTGGGCGGCCTGGTCGAGTCGCAGATCCGCCAGGCGATCTACTCGCTGTCGCAGTACAACGACGAAGCCGCCCGCCAGGTCATCGTGCAGGAGTCGCGCGTCAACGCGATGGAAGTGGAGATCGACCGCGAGCTGTCGTCCATCATCGCGCGGCGCCAACCGACCGCGCGCGACCTGCGCCTCTTGATGGCGATCTCCAAGACCACCGCCAACCTGGAGCGGGTGGGCGACGAAGCCGAGAAGATCGCGCGCATGGTGCGCTCGATCATCGAGAAGAGCGGCGCGGTGCGCGCGCTGCCGGCGGCGGAGCTGAACACCGAAGCCGACCTGGCCTCGGCGCTGCTGCGCAAGGCGCTGGACGCCTTCGCCCGGCTGGACGTGGCAGCGGCGATTTCCATCCTGAAGGAAGACGACCAGATCGACCGCGAGTTCGACGGCTTCGTGCGCAAGCTGATCACCTACATGATGGAAGACCCGCGCACCATCTCCGCCAGCCTGGACCTGCTGTTCCTGGCCAAGGCGGTCGAGCGCATCGGCGACCATGCGAAGAACATCGCCGAATTCACCATCTACATCGTCAAGGGCGACGACGTGCGCCACCAGCCGCTGGAACAGATCGAGTCCGCGCTACGATGACCGAACCGCAAAGGCCATGAAAAAGCAGCCCCGCGTTCTCATCGTCGAAGACGAACCCGCCATCGCCGAACTGGTGGCGGTCAACCTGCGCCACAACGGCTTCGCGCCGGTCTGGGCCGAGGACGGCACGGCCGCGCAGCGCGAGCTCGACGCGGTGCTGCCCGACGCTATCCTGCTGGACTGGATGCTGCCGGGGCAGAGCGGCCTGGCGCTGGCACGCAAGTGGCGTGCCGATGCGCGCACCAAGGCCGTTCCCATCCTGATGCTCACCGCGCGCGGCGACGAGCCCGACAAGGTGCAGGGCCTGGACGCCGGCGCCGACGACTACATCACCAAGCCGTTCTCCACGCAGGAGCTGCTGGCGCGCATCCGCGCCGTGCTGCGCCGGCGCGCACCCGAGAACGTCGACGACCTGGTGCGCATCGGCGCGCTGGCGCTGGACGCCGCCACCCACCGCGTGAGCTGGCACGAGCGGCCGGTGAAGGTCGGGCCGACCGAATTCAAGCTGCTGCACTACCTGATGAAGCACCCCGAGCGCGTGCACACCCGCCAGCAGCTGCTGGACAAGGTGTGGGGCGACCACGTGTTCATCGAGGAGCGCACGGTGGACGTGCACGTCAAGCGCCTGCGCGAGGCGCTGGGCGCGGCCGGCGCGCTGGTGGAAACCGTGCGCGGCGTGGGCTACCGCATCACGGCACAGGTGGCACCAGACGAGAAGGCGGCCTGAGGGCCGCCCGCGGGAGCAGAATCGGCCGATGGTGTGGCGCGTCGCGACATTCTTGCTGTGCCAGCTTGCGGGCGGCACCGTGGGCTGGCTGTTCGGCCTGCCCGGGGCGCTGACCGCCGGCGTGGTGCTGGGCGGCCTGGCCTGGCTGGCGATGGAGCTGTACCGCGGCCAGCGCGTGCTGCGCTGGCTGCGCGCCGACACCTCGCGCGGCGCGCCGCTGCTGGGCGGCGCCTGGGGCACCGTGGTGTCGCGCGTGCAGCGCGGCCTGCGCGGGCGTGAACAGCAGACGCAGGACGCCGTGCAGCGACTGGACGATTTCCTTTCCGCCATCCAGTCCTCGCCCAACGGCGTGGTGCTGCTGGATGCGCAGGGCCGCATCGAGTGGTGCAACCAGACGGCGGCCGGCCACTTCGGCCTGGACCCGCGGCGCGACCTGCTGCAGCCGATCGGCAACCTGCTGCGCGACCCGGATTTCGGCGCCTACTATGCCAGCGGCAACTACGCGCGCGAAGCCACCTTGCAGGGCCCGCGCGGCACCGCGTCGTGGCCGGTCAAGCTGGCCGTGCACCTGCACCCCTACGGCGAAGGCCGCAAGCTGCTGCTGTCGCGCGACGTCACGGCGCTGGAGCAGGCGGAAGCCATGCGGCGCGACTTCGTGGCCAACGTGTCGCACGAGATCCGCACGCCGCTGACGGTGCTGACCGGTTTCGTCGAGACGCTGCAGAACCTGCCGCTGTCGGACGAGGAGCGCACCCGCTACCTGGGCCTGATGGCGCAGCAGGCGCAGCGCATGCAGACCCTGGTGAGCGACCTGCTCACGCTGTCGCGGCTGGAGGGCAGCCCGCTGCCCGGCGCCGGCGACTGGGTGCGGACGGCCGCGCTGGCGGCGGCCTGCGAGCAGGAGGGCCGAGCGCTGTCCGGCACGCTGGGCAAGGCGCAGGAGCTGCGCTTCGGGCCGGTGCCCGAGCTGGAGATCGCCGGCTCGGCCAACGAGCTGCAAAGCGCGATGTCCAACCTGGTGACCAATGCCGTGCGCTACACGCCGGCTGACGGCGCCATCGACGTGCAATGGCGCGCGCTGCCAGATGGCCGCTGGGAGTTCTCGGTACGCGACACCGGCGCGGGCATCGCGCCGGAACACATCCCGCGCCTGACCGAGCGCTTCTACCGCGTGGACCGCAGCCGCTCGCGCGAAACCGGCGGCACCGGCCTGGGCCTGGCCATCGTCAAGCACGTGGTGCAGCGCCATGGCGCCGAGCTGAAGATCGAAAGCACGCCGGGCGCGGGATCGACCTTCGCCATCGTGTTCCCGGCCGGCCGGCTGCGCACCGCGGTCAAGCCGGCCGGTACGCCCGCACGGCCCGCCACAGAATCAGCGGCAGGATGAAGGCCAGCAGCGCCAGCGCGCTGCTGCTGGCGATCCAGAACGCGGCCGGCGTGGCCTGCGGCGCCACAGGACCGATGCCGCGGTAGGCCAGCGCGAAGCCGCCCGCCAGGCCCACGCCCCACAGCAGCACGCAATAGGCCACCAGCGGCGCCACCGCCACGCGGTAGCAGCGCAGCACGAACACGCACAGCGCCTGCACGCAGTCGCCCAGGTGGTAGAAGGCCAGCCAGCCGAGCAGGCCGCCGGCCATGGCGACCACCGCCGCGTTGGACGAGTAGATGGCCGCGATGCGTTCGTGCCCGGCCAGCAGGGCCAGCGACAGCAGCACGGCCAGCGCCAGCCCGAGCTTGAAGCCGGTGCGGATCGCGCGGCGCGCCTGCCTGGGATCGCCCGCGCCCAGCCAGTAGCTCACGCGCGCGCTGGTGGCGATGGCCACCGACAGCGGCACCATGTACATCACGGCGGCGAGGTTGGCCGCGATCTGGTGCGCCGCGGTCGACAGGGTGCCCTGGCGCGCGATGAACAGCGCCATCAAGGTGAACGAGGTCACCTCCACCATCACCGACAGGCCGGCCGGCACGCCCAGGCGCGCGAAGTGCCGGATCGCGGGCCAATCGGGCGGCTCCATCCGGTGCCACAGCGCGTACGGCGCGTACAGCGGCTGCGTGCGCAGCAGCCACACGGCCATGGCCAGCAGCAGCCAGTTGGTTGCCACCGTGGCCCAGGCGCAGCCCACCGCGCCCAGGGCCGGCAGGCCGAGGCCGCCGAAGGCGAACCAGATGGTGAGAGGCACCTTGATGCCCAGCGACAGCATCTGCAGCCAGGTCACCAGCTGCGGCTTGCCCAGGCTCTGGTTGAGCGTGCTGTACATGCGAAACAGAAGGGCGGGCGGCAGCGCGAACGCCAGCACGGCCAGGTAGCCGCGCACATCGCCCTGCAGCGCCTGCGGCACCTCGGTCCATTGCAGCAGCGCGCCGGGAAACTGCAGGCCGGCGATGCCCAGCAGCATGGCGAACGCGGCGAGGTACAGCGCCTGGCGCACCGAGCGGCCGACCTCTGTTTTGCGCCTGGCGCCGTGCAGCTCGGCCCAGATCGGCAGCAGCGCCTGCAGCGTGCCCATGAGCGCGATGAAGACGGTGATGAACACGGCGGAGCCGACCGACAGCGCGGCCAGCGCCTGCTCGGAATAGCGGCCGGCCACGATGGTGTCGGCCACGCCGAAGGCCATGGTGGCGAGCTGGCCCACGAGGACCGTCCCGGCATGCCGGGCGATGGTGCGCAGCTCCGGCATCAGCGTTTAGGTCCGGCGGATGCGGCGGCCTGCACGCGGCGGTACAGCAGCATGTTCTCGTTGCTGTCGGTCGGCCGGGGAATGGCGGCCACCAGCTTCCAGTGCGGCGCACCCATCATCGCCAGCGAGGCGCGCGCGTCGTGCGCCACCAGCAGCCAGGGGCAGGTGGCACCGCGGCCGGCCGGCCGCAGTTCCATGCCGCCGTGAAAGCGCAGCGCGGCCAGCTGGCTGCGGCTCAGGCCCAGCGCCTCCACGCAGCCGGGCGCGTCCATGCGCTGGGTGATGGAGCGCACCAGCGGCACGTAGCTGCGCGCATAGTCCAGCGCCGGCAGCCACAAGGTCATCAGCAGCAGCCAGCACAGCGCGGCACCGCCGGCCGGCAGCACCAGGCTTTTCCAGATCGCTACCTGGCTGCGCCCGGTGCGCCAGCGCACCAGCCAGCCCCAGGCCAGGGTGGCGGCCAGCGCCAGCAGGAAGGCCAGCAGCGAGAAGCTGGGCTGGAAGCCGGGCGCCAGGCGCGCCACGTTGGCCGCCGGCTTGGCCGGAATGCCGGTCTGCAGCGAGATCCACACCACCCAGATCACCACCGCGCAGCCGGTGAAGAACAGCAGCGTGAACCAGTCGATCAGGGCGGCGGCGCTGCGCCCGAAGGTGGGCAGCGCGAAGGCGGCGAGGGTGGCCAGTGCGGGCAGGCCCAGCAGCAGCGAACGGTCGGGCGACGGGGTGAGCAAAGTGGCGGCGACCGAGACCAGCGCGAACCACAGCGGCAGCGCGACGTGCCGCAGCGTGAGCTGCCGGCGCCAGCGCCACAGCGTCCACAGCGCCAGCGGCCACGCCGGCCAGGTGAACCACAGCAGCAGGCGGCCGGCCGAGCGCCATTCGTGCGTTTCGCCCCAGACATTGCCCAGCCGCCAGCGCCACACGCCCAGGCTCCAGGCCAGCGCCGCCACCAGCATGGTCAGCACGGCCACCACGGCCGCCCAGCGCCACTTGGTGCCGCGCGACAGCGCGTCGGAAGGATGGTCCAGCAGCACGATCGCCGCGCCGCCGGCGCCGAACAGCATGGCCATGCTGGGCGCGCCGCTGAGCGCCAGGCCGGCCAGCCCGGCGCCGACGGCGCAGGCCGGCAGCAGCGGCCGGTACGGCAGCCCGGCCAGGCCGTAGAAGGCGAGCGCGGTGAAGCCCAGCTGGGCCAGCGCGGGGGTGGTTTCGTGCGAGAGCTGGGCCAGGCCCAGGCAGGCGATCAGCGCCAGCAGGCCGCCGTCGGCCATGGCGCGGGCGTAATCGGTGGGGCGCGCCTCGCCGCCGAAGGCGAAGGCCACCGGCTGCGCGCCGGGGGCGCGCGCGAGGTTATAGACCGCGTACCAGGTGCCCAGCAGGGCCAGCGCGAACAGCGCGACGAAGGGGATGCGGGCGGCGAAGTCGGCCGCCATCCAGCCCGGCGCCAGCCGCATGGCCCAGCCGCCCAGCCAGTAGGGCATCAGGGCATCGAATTCGGGGGCCAGGCCCAGCAGCGTGGGCTTCAGCCAGGCGGTGTGGCCCTGGGCCAGCTCGAACATGTAGCCGAGCGCGGCGATGTCGGCGTTCTTCCAGGGCTCACGGCCGACGAAGCCGGGCACCACATAGGCCAGGCAGAACAGCAGCAGCGCCAGCCGCGGCAGGCGGCGCACCGCGCCCTGGGTCACGATGGCGGGGGTGGGCTGGTTCACGCGCGCGAGTGTGGCACAGCGAAAAAAAGGGGGTCAGGAAAGCAAAAAGGCAGCGCGGTTGCCCGGCTGCCCTTGTTGCGCGGAGCGGCGGCTTACTTGGAAGCGGAGCCGGCGCCGGTCGTCTTGCCGAAGCGGTTGCGGAACCTCTCGACGCGGCCGCCCATGTTGTCCACGGACTTCTGGGTGCCGGTGTAGAAGGGGTGCGACTCGCTGGAGGTGTCCAGCTTGAACATCGGCAGCTCGCGGCCGTCGTCCGTCTTGCCCATTTCCTTGGTCGGCACGCAGGAACGCGTGACGAACTTGAAACCGTTGGACAGGTCCACGAAGAGGACTTCGCGGTAGTTGGGGTGGATGCCTTCTTTCATGGTGTTCCTTCGGTGTCAGCTGCGGCAGCCGGGCCGGACCATCCGGACTACTTTCCGCGAAACCGTCGATTATAGCTTGCGCAGGCTGCCCGGCAGCCTGGCGATGCGCTCGCGAAATACACTGATTCCACCACTGCGAAAGCACAGCCATGACACAGGACCCGCGCGTCCGCCTGCTCCCCGAGATCCGCACCGAGCATCTGTTCGACATCGTGGTCGACCTGCAGCCGCGGCTGAACATTGGCGATGGCCCGCTGGGCCGCCGCGTGCTGTTCCCCGCGGCCGGCGGCAGCTTCCACGGCCCGGCGCTGCACGGCGAGGTGCTGCCCGTGGGCGGCGACTGGACGCTGTTCCGCCCCGACGGCACGATGACGCTCGACGTGCGCCTGACCCTGCGTACGCACGACGGCGCGCTGGTCCACATGACTTACGGCGGCCGCTGGACCACGCCGCCGGAGCTGCGCGCCGCCATGGCCGATGCGGCGAGCCGGCACGCCATCGACCCGGCGCTCTACTATTTCCGCACCAACCCGCTGTTCGAAACCGGCGCGAAAGAGTACGCGTGGCTCAACGACATCGTGTGCGTCGGGGCCGGCTACCTCGTCGAGGGCGGTATCGCGTACAAGGTGGCGAAAGTCGTCTGACGCCCGGCAGCTGCCGCGATTACCGCCGCCGCTCCGCCCGCTGCTCCAGCACGTCCGTGAACTGCGTGATCAGGGTGGTGAGCACGAGGTAGATCGCCGCCGTGGTCGCCAGGGTCGCCACCGGCTGGAAGGTCGCCGCCTGCACGCGGTTGCCGACGTTGGTCAGCTCCACCACGCCGATGGCGTAGGCCAGCGACGAATCCTTCAGCAGCGCGACCAGGTTGCTGGCCAGCGGCGGCAGCGCGATGCGCCACGCCTGCGGCAGCACCACGGCGGCCAGCACCTGCGACGGCTGCATGCCGAGCGCGCAGGCCGCGTCGCGCTGGCCTCCCGGCACGGCCAGCAGGCCGGCGCGGATCGCCTCGGCGTTGTAGGCACCGACGTTGAGCGACAAGGCGATGACCGCGGCGCCGAACTCGGGCAGGCTCAGCGCCGGCACCATGGCGGGCAGCGCGAAGTACACGAACAGGATCTGCACCAAGAGCGGCGTGCCGCGGATCAGCCAGATGTAGGTGGCGGCAATGGTGCGCGGCAGCGGATGCGCGGCCGTCTTGGCCAGCGCGGCGACCAGCCCCAGCACCAGGCCGATGCTGCCGGACACCAGCGTCAGCCATAGCGTGGTGCGCGCGCCTTCAGCGAACTGCGCGGCGTTGCTGCCGATCGGCTCGGGCAGCAGGGCCAGCAGCGTGCCCAGGCCCCACAGCAGGGCGACCAGCAGCAGCGCGCTGGTCACCAGGGTTGCCTTGCCGCGGCGCCGCCGGTCCCAGGAATCCGGCCAGAGGCTCAGCAGCACGCGCGGACCTGCTTATTTGCAGCGGACGTCTTCGCCGAAGTACTTCTTCGACAGCGCGGCATAGCTGCCGTCGGCCATGCTGGCTTCCAGCGCCTTGTTCCAGGCCTGGGCCAGGCCGGTGTTGCCCTTCGACGTGGCGGCCGCGATCTTCTCGGTGAACAGCAGGTCGCCGATCTGCAGCTTCAGCTCGGGGCTCTTGCGCACCGTTTCCAGGGCGGCGAAGCGCTCGGTGATCCAGGCGTCGACCCGGCCGGCCAGCAGCGCGGCGCGCGCGTCGGGGTCGGTCGGGAAGTTGCGGATGTCCTTCAGCGTGCCGATCTTCTTCAGCGGGTCGATGTAGGTGGTGCCGGTCTGCACGCTGACGGTCTTGCCCGCCAGGTCCTTCGGGGTCTTGGGGCCGCCCTGCTTGGCCACCACCATCGGGCCCGAGCAGTAGTGCGGCCCGGTGAAGGTGACGGCCTTGGCGCGTTCCTCGGTGATGCCGTGCGAGGCGATCACCACGTCCCAGCGGTCCTGGGCCAGGCCGGTGAGCAGCGCGTCGAAGCCGACGGTCTTCCACTCGATCTTCACACCCATCTTCTTGGCCACCATCTCGGCCACGTCCACCTCGAAGCCGGCCAGCTTGCCGGCGTTGAAGTAGTTGAACGGCGCATAGGCGCCTTCGGTGGCGGCGATCAGCTTGCCGCCGGCCTTCACCTGTTCGATGGTGCGGGCCTGCGCCGGCACGGCGGCGACCACGGCGGCCGCCAGCAGCAATTTCCAAAACATGTTTTTCATGGGCGTTCCCTGTGTTGTGTGTTGCGCCCGCGAGTTTAGCCAAGCAGCGCTAGGGAATTACCCGCAGCAAGTGGCAGGAGCTGTCAGCCGCCCCGGCGCATCATGTCGAAGAACTCGACGTTGCTCTTGGTCGCCTTCATCGACTTCAGCACCATCTCCATCGCCTCGATTTCGTCCATGTTGTACATGAACTGGCGCAGGATGCGGGTCTTTTGCAGGATTTCGGGGGCCAGCAGCAGCTCTTCCCGGCGGGTGCCGCTGCGGTTGAGCTGGATCGAGGGGAACACGCGCTTTTCGTACAGGCGGCGGTCCAGGTGCAGCTCGCAGTTGCCGGTGCCCTTGAACTCTTCGAAGATCACCTCGTCCATGCGGCTGCCGGTGTCGATCAGCGCGGTGGCGATGATGGTCAGCGAGCCGCCTTCCTCCACGTTGCGCGCCGCGCCCAGGAAACGCTTGGGGCGCTGCAGCGCGTTGGAGTCGACGCCGCCGGTCAGCACTTTGCCCGACGACGGCACGACGTTGTTGTAGGCGCGGGCCAGGCGGGTGATGGAGTCCAGCAGGATCACCACGTCCTTCTTCAGCTCCACCAGGCGCTTGGCGCGCTCGATCACCATTTCGGCCACGTGCACGTGGCGCGCGGCGGGTTCGTCGAAGGTGGAGGCGATCACCTCGGCCTTCACCGAGCGCTGCATGTCGGTCACTTCCTCGGGCCGCTCGTCCACCAGCAGCACCATCATGTGGCTGTCGGGGTAGTTGGCGGCGATGGCGTGCGCCATGTGCTGCATCATCACCGTCTTGCCGCTCTTGGGCGGCGCCACGATCAGCGCGCGCTGGCCCTTGCCGATCGGCGCGATGATGTCGATCACGCGGCCGGTGATGTTCTCTTCGCCCTTCAGGCCGTCACGCTCGAGGCGCATCTGTTCCCGGGGGAACAGCGGCGTCAGGTTCTCGAACATGACCTTGTGCTTGTTGTCCTCCGGCAGGCCGTTGTTGACCTTGTCCAGCTTGGTCAGCGCGAAGTAGCGCTCGCCGTCCTTCGGCGTCCTGACTTCACCTTCGATCATGTCGCCGGTGTGCAGGTTGAAGCGGCGCACCTGCGAGGGCGAGATGTAGATGTCGTCGGTGCTGGCCGTGTAGCTGGTGTCCGGGCTGCGCAGGAAGCCGAAGCCGTCCGGCAGGATTTCCAGCACGCCGTCGGCGAACACCTGCTCGCCGGCACGGGCTCGCTTCTTGATGATCGCGAACATCAGCTCCTGCTTGCGCATGCGGCCGGTGTTTTCGATCTCGAGCTCTTCGGCTTGCTTGAGAACCTCGGAGACGTGCAGCGCCTTGAGTTCGTTTAAGTGCATGGAGGGACCCCGGGCGGAGTTCTTGGTTGGATCTGGGGGAGGTTTGCGGCGGGGCGAGAGGTGCCCCACAAACCGGAACTCGAACCGGACCGCTTGGGTTGGCGAGCCGGTGAACTTGGCGCAGTATAAGACAAAACAAAGGGCCCGTCGGGGCCCTTGTTCGCGAAGCGCTTCGGCTTTACGCCAGCTGCTGGTTGATGAAGTCGGTGAGCTGCGCCTTGCTGAGCGCGCCGACCTTGGTGGCGGCCAGCTGGCCGTCCTTGAACAGCATCAGCGTGGGGATGCCGCGGATGCCGAACTTGGCGGGGATTTCGCGGTTCTCGTCCACGTTCATCTTGGCCACCTGCAGCTTGTCCTTGTACGACTCGGACACTTCCTCCAGGATCGGCGCGATCATGCGGCACGGGCCGCACCACTCGGCCCAGTAGTCGACCAGCACCGGCTTGGAGGCCTTGAGGACGTCGGATTCGAAGGTGTCGTCGGAAATGTGCTTGATCAGGTCGCCGGCCATGAGTCTTCCTTTGGGAGAGCGCGTTGGTGATAGCGCTTACAGTGACGGCCATTGTGGCAGAAACAAGTCCCCGGCGCCGCCAGCGGCCCATCCCCTGATGCTATGGATGCGATAGCGACACACCATGCCGCGGTCGCGCTCTGGCGCGGCTGCACGGCCCGCCTGCTCGAGCTGGTCGGGCGGCACGGTGCGCATCCGGCGCGCACCGTCGTGCTGCTGCCCTACGCCCAGCTGATGCCGGTGGCGCGCCGTTTCTGGGCCGAGCGCGTGCCCAGCGGCTTCGCGCCGCGCTTCGAAACCACGCTGAGCTTCAGCCGCGGCCTGGGCTTCGCCCCCGGCGAGCACGACATCTCCTTCGGCATGGCCGACGACCTGCTGCTGGCGCGCGGCTGGCTGGAGCAGGCCGGCCTGGGCGGCCGTGCCGATGCATTGGCCGGCCGCCTGGTCGAGCTGGCCTGGCAGCTCGCGCCGCTGGCCGCGGCCCGGCCGCCCGCGCAGCGCGCGCAATGGGCGGCCGAGGCGCGCGGTCATGCGGCGGCCGGGCTGGAAGCCGGCGTGCTGCAGCTGGAAGCCGCGCTGGCGCGCATCGCCGTCGAATGGGCTGCAGCCTCCAGCTATGCCACCGACGCGCTGCTCGCGCCGGCCCTGCTGGAGTCGCTGGACCTGCTGGTGATCCTGCAGGGCTTCCAGGCCGAGCCGATGACGCAGGCGCTCGTCGACGTCCTCGGCGACAAGGCCGCCGTGCTGCCGCTGGCGAAGGAAGCGCGCCTGGGCACGGTGCTGCTGCACGCAGCCAGCGACGCCGCCGACGAGGCCGAGCGCGCCGCCGCCTGCGTGGCGCGCCACCTGGACGCGGGCCGCGCGCCGGTCGGCCTGGTCGCCACCGACCGCGTGCTCACGCGGCGCATCCGCGCGCTGCTGGGCGAGCGCGGCGTGCGCATCCGCGACGAGACCGGCTGGAAGCTTTCCACTACGCGCGCCGCCGCGCAGGTGGTGGCGGTGCTGCGCGCCTGCGCCTGGGACGCCGGCAGCGACGACGTGATCGACTGGCTGAAGCACGCGCCGGCCGTGCCGCCCGCGCGTGTGCTGGCGCTGGAGCGGCGCGTGCGGCGCAGCGGCCAGCGTCGTTGGGCTGCCCTGCAGCCCCAGGACTGGGACGGCTCCGAGCCGGTGCAGCAGCTGGCGCAGCAGGTCGCCCAATGGCGCGAGCGCATGGGCGAAAGCCGGCCGCTCGCGCAATGGCTGGCCGGACTGCAGGCGCTGCTGGTGGACGCGGGCCAGTGGCAGCGCCTGCAGAACGACTCGGCCGGCGAGCGCGTCATCGAATCACTGCGGCTGGACGCGGCGGCCGACGGCGACGCGTCCGGTGCCATGCGCCAAGCCGGGCGCCGGCTGCCGCTGCAGGAATTCACGCACTGGGTGAACGAGGTGCTGGAAGCCGAGAGCTTCGTGCCCGAGCACACCGGCGACGAGGAAGTGGTGATCCTGCCGTTCAGCCAGGTGCTGGGCCGCGCGCTGGCCGCGCTGGTGCTGCCCGGCTGCGACGAGATGCGGCTGCCCGCCTCGCCCGAGCCGCCGGGGCCGTGGACTTCGGCGCAGCGGCGCGGCCTGGGGCTGCCTTCGCGCGAGGCGCTGGAGGCGGTGCAGCGCAGCATGTGGCGCCAGGCGCTGCAGGTGCCGCACTGCGACCTGCTCTGGCGCACCAGCGACAGCAACGGCGAGCCGCTGCTGCCCAGCCCGCTGGTGCAGCTGCTGCAGCTGCGCGGCGGCGCCAGGGCGGCGGACGATCCGCGCCGCCCGCGCTGGCTGGGCCCCAAACCTTCCGCGCGGCCGATGCCGGTGGCGACCCTGCTGCCCGTGTCGCAGCTGTCCGCCAGCGCGTACGACGACCTGCGGCGCTGCCCCTACCGCTTCTTCGCGATGCGCCAGCTCGGGCTGAAGGAGGCGCAGGAGCTGGACGGCGAACTCGGCAAGCGCGACTTCGGCACCTGGCTGCACGCCGCGCTGAGCGGCTTCCACGAGCGGCTGCGCGAAACCGGCGAGCCGCCGGGCGCGGGCCGCACGCGCCTGATGGACGAGGCCGCGCGCGACGCGCTGCAGGCCGAGCGCATCGACGAAAGCGAATTCCTGCCCTTCGGCGCCGGCTGGCCGGGCGTGCGCGACGCCTACCTTGCGTGGTTCGCCAGGCACGAAGCCGTGGGCGCGGCGTTTGCCCATGCCGAGAGCGACCACGAGGTGGAGCTGGGCGGCGTGAAGCTGATGGGCCGCATCGACCGCATTGACACGGCTGCCGATGGATCCGCCTGGGTGATGGACTACAAGACCGAAAGCCTGCAGGCCACGCGCGAGCGCATGAAGCAGCCGCTGGAAGACACGCAGCTGGCCTTCTACGCCGCGCTGCTCGGGCAGGACCAGTTGCAGGCCGCGTATCTCAATATCAGCGAGCGCGGCGAGGTGACGGCGGTGGTGCACGCGCAGGTGATGGAGGCGCGCGTGCTGATGCTCGACGCCATCCGCGGCGAGCTGCGGCGCATCGCCGAAGGCGTGCCGCTGCCGGCGCTGGGCGAAGGCCGCAGCTGCGAGTTCTGCGCCGCGCGCGGCGTGTGCCGGCGCGACTTCTGGAGCGAGTGAGCGGATGGCCGGATGACCGAACCCGCCTACGAGCACAACGGACAGCGCGTCAGCCGCGAGCGGTTCTACGCCATCGCCTGCGACCCGGCGCGCAGCGTGGCGGTGGAGGCCTGCGCCGGCGCCGGCAAGACCTGGGTGCTGGTGTCGCGCATCCTGCGCGCGCTGCTGGCCGGCGCGCGCCCGCACGAGATTCTGGCGATCACCTTCACCAAGAAGGCGGCCGGCGAGATGCGCCAGCGCCTGCACGAATGGCTGGCGGCCTGGAGCGCGGTGGAGCCCGAACAGCTGGCCGGCGAGCTGCGCGCGCGCGGCGTCGCCGCGCCCACGCCGGAGCTGCAGCAGACGCTGAAGGACCTGTACGCCGCCTTGCTCGGCTCGGGGCGGCCGGTGCAGATCCGCACCTTCCACAGCTGGTTCGCCGCGCTGCTCAGCAGCGCGCCGCTGGCGGTGCTGGAGCACCTGGGCCTGCCCGCGCAGTACGAGCTGCTGGAAGACGACAAGCAGGCGGTGTCGCGCGTGTGGCGGCGCTTCTACATGGCGATCGCGCGCGACCCGGCGGCGCGGCGCGACTACGAACGCTCCGTCGCGGCCTATGGCCGCTCGCAGACGCAGAAGGCGCTGGAGGGCGCGCTGTCCAAGCGGGTGGAATTCGCGCTGGCCGATGCCAATGGCGTGGTGGAAGCCTCGGTGAAACCGATGGGCGCGCAGTTCCCCGATTTCGCCGACTGCGAGGAACCGATCGACCTGCTGGCGCGCGACGACGTGCGCGCCATGCTGCAGGCCGCGGCGCGCGCGTTGGGCACCGCATCGCAGCCGACGTTTTCCGCCAAGGGCGCGGAGCTGGAAGCCGCGCTGTCGTACGGCGACCTGGACCGCGTGATGCAGGCCCTGCTGACGCAGGCCGAGGAGCCGCGCAAGTTCAGCGACAAGCTGGCCGGCATCGACGCGGTGCGTGCGGCGCAGGCGCTGGTGCAGCGCATCGTCGCGGCGCGCTGCCAGCACGAAGCCTGGCAGCACCAGCAGCGCATGCTGCGGCTGTCGCGCCGGCTGCTGGACGAATTCGCACAGCTGAAGCGCGAGCAGGGCTGGATCGACATGAACGACGTCGAGCGTGCCGCGCTGCTGCTGTTGTCCGACGAGGTGCTGGCCGGCTGGATCCAGGAGAAGCTGGATGTGCAGGTCAAGCACCTGCTGATCGACGAATTCCAGGACACCAACCCGCTGCAGTGGCAGGCGCTGCACGCCTGGCTGAGCGGCTATGCCGGCGCCGGCGGCCGCGGGCCCAGCGTGTTCCTGGTGGGCGACCCCAAGCAGAGCATCTACCGCTTTCGCCGCGCCGAGCCGCAGGTGTTCGCCGCCGCGCAGCGCTTCGTCGTCGAAGGCCTGGACGGCGACCGCCTGAGCTGCGACCACACGCACCGCAACGCGCCGCGCGTGCTGGCCGTGGTGAACCAGGCGATGGAGGCGGCGCAGCAGGCCGGCGAGTACGAGGGTTACCGCGAGCACACGACGCAATCCGCCGCCGAAGGCCATGGCTATGTGCTGCCGCAGGTGCCGCGCGAAGCCAAGGTGGTGGTCACCCTGCAGACCGGCGAATGGCGCGACAGCCTGACGGTGGCGCGCGACCAGCCCGAAGAAAAACTGGTCGCGCTGGAATGCCGGCAGGCGGCAGCCTGGATCGCCGCGGAAATCCGCGGCGGCACGCCCCCCGGCGAGCTGATGGTGCTGGCGCGCAAGCGCGACCGCCTGGCCGCCATGGAGGCCGAACTGCGCGCGCTGCACGTGCCCACGCAGCAGCCCGAGCAGACCGACCTGTCCGAGGCGCCCGAGGTGCAGGACATCGTGGCGCTGCTGGACGTGCTGGTGTCGCCCACCCACGACCTGTCGCTGGCGCAGGTGCTGAAGTCGCCGCTGTTCGGCCTGCAGGAAGACGCGCTGGTGGACCTGGCGGTGCGCGCCCGCGCCGAGCGCGAGCAGGGCCGCGCCGCCTCGTGGTTCGAGCTGCTGCGCGAGCCCGAAGGCCTGATCGCGCCGCTGCAGAACGTCGGCGCGACGCTGCTGCGCTGGAAGGGGCTGGTGGACCGCTGGCCGCCGCACGACGCGCTGCAGGCCATCTACGAAGACGGCGACGTGCTGGCGCGCTACGCGCGCGCCATGCCGTCCACCATGCGGCGCCACGCGCTGGCCAATCTGCGTGCCTTGCTCGATGCCGCGCTGGCGGTGCGCGGCGGCCGCGCGCTGACGCCCTACGCCTTCGTGCGCGCGCTCAAGGCCGGCGGCGTGCCAGGGCCGGCGGTGGCGGAGGCCAACGTGGTGCGCCTGCTCACCGTGCACGGCGCCAAGGGCCTGGAAGCCGAAACCGTGTTGCTGCTGGACACCGACAACGCCGCCGCGCGCGCCGAAACCATGGGGGTGATCTGCGACTGGCCGGGCGAGGCGGCGGCGCCGGTGCGCTTCAGCTTCCTGGCCAGCGAAAGCCGCCCGCCCGCCTGCAACGCCGATGCGCTGGCCGCCGAACGCGTGGCGCGCCAGCGCGAGGAGCTCAACGCGCTCTACGTGGCGCTGACGCGCGCGCGCCGCCGGCTGGTGCTGTCCTCTGTGCAGCCGGCCAACGCGGGCAGCGGCGCGAGCTGGTGGCAGCGCGTGTCGCCGCTGTGCGAGCCGCTGGCGGTGCAGGCGCAGCCGGTGGAGGACAGCCTGGCCGCGCAAACCGAAGGCGAGTTCCTGCTGAACACCGTGCCGGTGCCGCCGCGCCAGCACAGCCTGCTGTCGGGCCTGGACAGGATCGAGCCGGAAACCCCGGCCGCGCGCTTCGGCCGCGCCATGCATTTCCTGCTGGAGCACGGCGCGCAGGGCGGCGAGCTCGGGGGCAGCCTGATGCGCCGCGCCGCGCGCGACTTCGGCCTGGACGACGCCACGCTGCGCGACGCTGGCGCCATGGCGCGGCGCATCGCCCAGGGCGAGGGCGCCTGGGCCTGGGACCCGCGCATGATCGACTGGCAGGGCAACGAGGTGGAACTGCTGCACCAGGGTGAGCGGCTGCGGCTGGACCGGCTGGTGCGCCGCCGCGACAACGGCGAATGGTGGGTGCTGGACTACAAATCGCTGGCCGCGCCCGAGCGGCAGGACCAGCTCGTCGCGCAGATGCGGCGCTACCGCGAGGCGGTGATGCAGGCCAACCCGGGTGCCACCGTGCGCGCGGCCTTCCTCACGGGGCAGGGCAAGCTGGTGCCGCTGGACTGAGGACCAGGGAAGTGCCGCGCCTCAGAACGTGTTGCGGTAGTACACCATCGGCCGCCCGCCCTTGGCGCGCAGCATCAGGCGCCCGCCGCCTTCCAGCTGGAAGCCGACCGAGCCGCGCTCGGCGAGGAAGCCGCGCTTCGCCTGCGGCTTGAGGTTCAGTTCGATGGACGCGCGGTAGGTCGGCTGCTGCTGCAGCTGCGCCGTGACGGGCGTTTCACCCGGGGACGCCATGCGCCGCGATGCAGTCACGTCGATGCGGCGCTCCGAATCCAAGGTGTGGCGCCAGTGCACGCCCACGTCCATGGTGGGCTGCGCGGCGAAGCCGCTGGTGCCGGGCAGCGCGCCGGTTTGCGGCACCAGGTTGCTCATGCCCACGGTGGGGCCGATGGAGGAGGTGCCGGGCGACAGCAGGCTCATGCTCAGCCGTGGCCCGCCCCAGCTGCCGTCCCCGCTGTCCAGGCGCGGCGGGTTGGAGGCGTTGACCTCCAGCCGCGGCGGCTTGTCGGCGGGAGCCAGCGCGGCGGCGTCGGGCGTGAGCGTCAGCGGCGGCAGCTCGGCCTGTGCCCAGGCGCCGCCGCACGCGGCGCACCAGGCGATGGCGGCCGCGCACGGCGCCTGCCAGCTGGCTTTGGTTGTTCTCCCTGCCTGTGCACCGATTGCGTGCGCTTGAATCCTGTCCATGGCACACCTCCCGACGCCACGACATTGCGGCGATGGTTCACTGTAGGTGTGCAGTGGGCAAAGGTTTGTGGGAGCGGCGACAGGCTGCTTGTCGTCCGCGAGCGGACAGCCGTGCAGGCATTTTCAACGCCGGTAAGGATGAGCTGAGGCGCCGTCCTCAGCCCGCCCGCCGGCCGCGCGCCAGGCGCTCCGCCACCTCGAACACCAGCTGCGTCAGCACCGCGAGAGCGGCGGAGGGAATGGCGCCCGCCAGCAGCGCCGCACCGTCGTTGAGGGCGAGACCCTGCGCGATGCGCTCGCCGTAGCCGCCGGCGCCGATGAAGGCGGCGATGGTCGCCGTGCCCACGGTCAGCACCGCCGACGTCTTGATGCCGGCCAGGATGACCGGGAAGGCGAGCGGCAGGTCCACATGGCGCCAGCGTTGCGCGCGGGTCATGCCCAGCGCCACGCCCGCGTGCTTCAGGCCGATGGGCACCTGTTCCAGCCCGGTGGCGGTGTTGCGCACGATCGGCAGCAGCGCGTAGAGCGACAGCGCGACGATCGCCGGCTCGGTGCCGATGCGCCCGAGCAGCGGAATCAGCGCCGCGAGCAGGGCCAGCGCGGGAATGGTCTGCAGCAGGCCGACGACGGCCATGATGCCGTGCGACAGCGACCGGTACGCCGCGGCCAGCGCACCGAGCGGAACGCCGATGACCACGGCCGCGAGCACCGAGACGGCGACCAGCATCACGTGCTCGCGCGTGAGCCGGCCCAGGTCCGGGCCGAACAGGCGTTCCCACACGCCGGCGCGGGTGGCGGTCGCGGCGCTGGCGCCCGCGATGGGCGCGGCGGCGGGCTCGCGCCCCTGCACGAAGTCCGCGGCGATGGCGGCGAACGGCCGGCCGCGCAGTTCGGCCTGGGCGTTCATGGCGATCATCTTCGCCGTGTCGATGCGGCCTTCCAGCGCGGCCAGCGCTTTCCAGGCGGTGGGGGCGCGCGTCGGCAGGTCGAGCCGGTACAGCAGCACCGCGTCGTAGCGCGGAAAGTAGCCGGCGTCGTCGCGCAGCACCGTGAGCCCGAGCTCCGCGATCTTGGAGTCGGTGGTGTAGATGTCGGTCACGTCGATGCGGCGGTTGGCCAGCGCCTCGTAGGCCACGCCGTGGTCGATGCCTGTGGGTTTTTGCGGCAGCTGGTACTTGGCCGACAGGCCGGGCCAGCCGTCCTCGCGCCCGAGGAATTCCTGCGACACCGCGACGCGCAGGGTGGGGTGCGCGCGCAGGTCGCCGAGGGTGCGCAGCGAGAGCTGGGTGGCCTGGTCGGCGCGCATGGCGAGCGCGTAGCTGTTGGAGAAGCCGAGCGGCACGCCATAGGCCAGGCCGATCTTCCCGAGTTCGCGCTGCAGGGTTTCGGGCGGGCTGCCGGCCGGCAGCTTGAGGATTTCCTTCTCGATGGTGCCGATGTATTCGGGGTAGACGTCGACGGAGCCGGTTTTGAGTGCTTCCAGCAGGACGGCGGTGCCGCCCAGGCCCGGGCGGTGGGTGGCTTCGGCGCCGGCCGATTGCGCGGTGCGGGCAATGATGTCGCCGAGGATGTAGCTCTCGGTGAAGCGCTTGGAGCCGACGGTGAAGTGGTCAGCGGCGAGGGTGGGGAGGGAGAACGCGGCCGCGGCGAGGGCGAGGAAATAGGGGCGCAGGCTCGGCAGGAAGTTCATGGTGCAAGGGTAGCGCCGATGCGGCCGGGCCGTCGATAGTGCTGCACTTTGGTAGCATCGGCGGGTCGAAAAAGGCAGGGTCGGTTTTGGTAAGCCCGACCCCTCCTCAGCCACTGAGGAGCTCTGCTCCACGCTTTTGCGCGAGAACCCACGACGATCCCCGGCACTTTGTGTCTTTGGGGTCGTCAGTGTGCGTTCGTTGCATTGACGGCCCTCGTTTACGGAGCCATCCATGCATCTCAATCATCTTCATCTCAGTTCGACCGACGTTGTCGCGTCAGCCGATTTTCTTTGCGAGCACTTCGGCTTCTCGCTGGCCACCGGCCGTGCAACGAAGGCGTTCGCGGCCCTGGAGGACGGCCACGGCTTCAGTGTTGTCCTGATGGCGCTGAAACCGGACGAGTCGTATCCGGAGATGTTTCACGTGGGCTTTCTCCTGGCGCAGGAGGAAGCTGTGAGAGCGCAGCACGAGAGCTTGCTCCTGCATCGCTTTGAAGCCGGGGCTTTGGAAGTGAGTCGTGGAGCTCTTCGCTTCTACTGCAGGGCGCCTGGAGGGCTGCTGGTTGAAGTGGGGCATCTACCCGCGAAGGAAGTCTGAGTTGAAGAAGTTGACGAGCCTTACCCCCGGCACTGGCTCCACAGTTAGGGCTGCTTGGTTCCCCACCTGACCCGTTTGGCCGCTTCACCATGCGGGGAGGCCCGTCAAGGACGAATTGTAGGCGACCCGGGCTTTCTCAAGGCCGGGTGTGGCCCGACCTTAGAATCGGCGCGATGTCGTACCTGGTGCTCGCCCGCAAATACCGGCCCAAGACCTTCTCGGAGATGGTGGGGCAGGAGCACGTGGTCCAGGCGCTGTCCAACGCGCTCACCCAGCAGCGGCTGCACCACGCCTACCTGTTCACCGGCACCCGCGGCGTGGGCAAGACCACCGTGTCGCGCATCCTGGCCAAGTCGCTCAACTGCCAGGGCGCGGACGGGCAGGGCGGCATCACGGCCGCGCCCTGCGGCGTCTGCCAAGCCTGCACCGACATCGATTCCGGCCGCTTCGTCGACTACACCGAGCTGGACGCGGCCTCCAACCGCGGCGTGGACGAGGTCCAGTCGCTGCTGGAACAGGCCGTCTACAAGCCGGTGCAGGGCCGCTTCAAGGTCTTCATGATCGACGAAGTGCACATGCTCACCGGCCACGCCTTCAACGCCATGCTGAAGACGCTGGAGGAGCCGCCCGACTACCTGAAGTTCGTGCTGGCCACCACCGATCCGCAGAAGGTGCCCGTCACCGTGCTGTCGCGCTGCCTGCAGTTCAACCTGCGCCCGATGGCGCCCGAGACCGTGCAGGAGCACCTGCAGCACGTGCTGGCCGCCGAGGCCGTGCCGGCCGAAGCGCAGGCGCTGCGCCTGCTGTCGCGCGCCGCACGCGGCTCCATGCGCGACGCGCTGTCGCTCACCGACCAGGCCATCGCCTTCGGCGGCGGCGCGCTGAAGGAAGAGGCGGTGCGCCAGATGCTGGGCAGCGTGGACCGTACCCACGTGTTCCGGCTCATCGAGGCGCTGGCCCGGGGCGACGGCAAGACGGTGGTGGAGATTTCCGAGTCGCTGCGCCTGCACGGCCTGAGCGCGGCCTCCACCCTGGAAGAGATGAGCGCCGTGCTGCAGCGCATGGCGGTGCAGCAGGTGGTGCCGGGCCAGGCCGAGGCAGACCCCGAAGCCGCCGAGATCGCCCGCCTGGCCGCGCTGATGCCGGCCGACGAGACGCAGCTGCTCTACAGCATCTGCCTGCATGGCCGGGGCGAACTGGGTCTGGCGCCCGACGAGTACGCGGCGCTGACCATGGTGCTGCTGCGCTTGCTGGCCTTCAAGCCGGCACAAGGGCAGGCGGCGGTCGCTGCGGCTGAAAAAAAAACTCTGATTGAACCTGCGCGGCCCGTGCCGGTGCCTGTTGCCGCAGCGCCGGTGGCTGTGCCTGTCGCTGCCGCGCCCGTCATGGCTGCACCCGCGACGCCCGCGCCGGTGCGTCCCGCGCCGGCGGTGGAGCCCGCCCCGCCGCAGCGCCCCGCCGCCGCCCCGCCGGGCCGCGTGCTGCCGGTGGTCGATCCGCCGCAGGCCGGCGCCGGGCCGGGCGGCCGGCCGGTGCAGTCGCAGCGCGGCGAGGTGGTCGGCGTGCCGGTGCGCGTACAGCCAGAGCCCCACGACACGCCCTCCGCGCCGGCCGTCGTGCCCACGCAGGAAGGCGATTTCTGGCACGCCACCGTGCAGCAACTCATCGCCGCCGAGGCCATCACCGCTCTGGTGCGCGAGCTGGCCCTGCAGTCCCAACTGGTGGCGCGCGACGAGGGCCACTGGATGCTGCGCGTGGAGCGCGAATCGCTCAACCAGCCCACCAGCCGCGAGCGGCTGCGCAATGCCCTGCAGGGGGCCGGGCACGCGGTGGAGCTCAGCGTGGAGGTTGGCCCGGTGAGCGACAGCCCGGCCAGGCGCAACGCGCAGGCCTCGGCCGAGAAACAGAAGGCGGCCGAGGAGGTGATCCTGGCCGATCCGTTCGTGCAGGACATGATGCGCGACTTTGGCGCGAGAATCGTTCCTGGCAGCATCAGGCCGCGCACATGACGTGTTCGTGAGCGCCCTGGCGCACAACAGATCCAAGACAAGAGGAAATCATGTTCAACAAAGGACAACTGGCCGGCCTGATGAAGCAGGCGCAGGCCATGCAGGACAACATGCGCAAGGCGCAGGAAGAGCTGGCCCTGATCGAGGTCACCGGCGAATCCGGCGCCGGTCTGGTGAAGGTCACCATGACCTGCAAGCACGAAGTCAAGCGCATCACCATCGACCCCAGCCTGCTGGCCGACGACAAGGACATGCTGGAAGACCTGGTGGCCGCGGCCTTCAACGCTGCGGTGCGCAAGGCCGAGGACACCTCGCAGGAAAAGATGGGCAAGCTCACCGCCGGCATGCCGGGCCTGCCGGGCGGGATGAAGCTGCCGTTTTGAGCGCGCTCCAGGCCCTGGTCGACGCGCTGCGGCGCCTGCCGGGCGTGGGCGTGAAGTCGGCTTCGCGCATGGCCTTCCACATGCTGCAGCACGACCGCGAGGGCGCGCAGCTGCTGGCGCAGGCGCTGCAGCAGGCAGTAGGGAACATCCGCCACTGCAACCTGTGCCACACCTTCACCGAAGGCGAGGTCTGCGCCACCTGCCGCGACCCGCGGCGCGACCGCGCCAAGCTGTGCGTGGTGGAGACGCCGGCCGACCAGGCCGCAGTGGAGCGCACCTCGGCGTTCCGCGGCCTGTACTTCGTGCTGATGGGCAAGCTCAGCCCGCTGGACGGCATCGGGCCCAAGGACATCGGCCTGGAACGCCTGTTCACCCGCGCGACCGAGGGCGAGGTGCAGGAGGTGATCCTGGCCACCAACTTCACCGCCGAAGGCGAGGCCACGGCGCATGTGATCGCCGAAGCGCTGAAGACGCGCGGCCTGCGGGTGACGCGGCTGGCGCGCGGCGTGCCGGCCGGCAGCGAGCTCGAATACGTGGACCTGGGGACCATCGCGCATGCGCTGGCCGACAGGCGAGAGCGATGAGGAGACAGCGATGAGGAGGCAACGATGATGAATTTGAACAACAACAGCGCGCACTTCACCGTGGCTTATGCATGCGTGCTGGTCGCCGCATTGCTGCCGCTGGCCTGCACCTGGCTGGCCAAGTGGCCGGGCTTCGGCAAGAGCCGGCGCGAAGGCGGCTTCGACAACCACGATCCGCGCGCATGGCTGGCCGGCCAGACCGGCTGGCAGGCGCGCGCCAACGCGGCGCAGCAGAATAGTTTCGAGGCGTTACCGTTCTTCATCGGCGCCGTGCTGATCGCGCACCAGCTGGGCGCGCCGCAGACCATCGTGGACATCCTGTCGGTGCTGTTCATCACGCTGCGCATCATCTACGTGGCCATGTACGTGGCCGACCTGCCCGCCATCCGCTCCACCATCTGGGCGCTGGCGCTGCTGGTGAACATCGCGATCCTGCTGGTCGGCTGGCGTTAGTTCATTCGGGCGCGCATGCGCCGAATGGATTTACGTGGAAACCCGCACGGGAACTTCCCGATGCGGGCAACTGCCGTCCTGCATAACCTCGCGCCCAAGCATCATCAAGAGAGGTTTTTCGTGAGCACCCCCCGCATCAACCGGCGCGTTTTCACCTGCGCGGCCGCCGTCGCCGCAGCGTCGCTGGCGGCCCCCGCACTGCGCGCCCAGCCCCGGCCCGAGAAGACCAAGCTTGCCATCGCCGTCGGCGGCAAGGCGGCGTTCTACTACCTGCCGTTGACGATCTCCGAGCAGCTCGGCTACTTCAAGGCCGAAGGCCTGGACGTCGAGATCTCCGATTTCGCCGGCGGCGCGCGCGCGCTGCAGGCGCTGGTGGGCGGCTCGGCCGACGTGGTGAGCGGCGCCTACGAGCACACCATCAACATGCAGAGCAAGAACCAGGCGATCCAGTCGATCGTGCTGCTGGGCCGCGCTCCGCAGATCGCGATGGGCGTGTCGACCAAGACCATGGCCGGCTACAAGTCGCTGGCCGACCTGCGCGGCAAGAAGATCGGAGTGTCCGCGCCCGGTTCGTCCACCAACATGATGGCCAACCTGGTGCTGGCGCGCGCGGGCGTCAAGCCCACCGAGGTCAGCTTCATCGGCGTGGGCACCGGCGCCGGCGCGCTGACGGCGCTGCGCTCGGGCCAGATCGACGCCATGAGCAACACCGACCCGGTGATGACCATGCTGGAACAGAAGGGCGACGTGAAGATCGTCAGCGACACGCGCACGCTCAAGGGCACGCAGGAAGTGTTCGGCGGCCCGATGCCGGCGGCCTGCCTGTACGTGCCGGCGGAGTTCGTGCAGAAGCACCCCAATACCTGCCAGGCGCTGGCCAACGCCATCGTGCACGGCCTGAAATGGCTGCAGACGGCCGGCCCCAGCGACATCATCAAGACCGTGCCCGAGAACTACCTGCTGGGCGACCGCGCGCTGTACCTCGCGTCGTTCAACAAGGTGCGCGAGGCGATCGCGCTGGACGGCATGCTGCCCGACGACGGCGCCAAGACCGCGCTGCGCGCGCTGGCCAGCTTCGAGCCCACGGTGAAGCCCGAGAAGATCGACCTGGCCAAGACCTACACCAACGAGTTCGCGCGCCGGGCCAAGGACAGGTTCAAGGCCTGAGCCGTCGCGCCACAGCGGTGGCGCCGTCTCCAACCGCGAAGGCCGGCCCGTGTGCCGGCCTTTCCTTTTGATACGCTCGCCGCATGACCGACTTCGCGCTCGAGCTTCAGGGCATCAGCATCACCTTCCGTTCGCCGGAAACCGGCGGCCAGGGGTACACCGCGGTGGCCGACACCACCCTGCGCATCCGCGCCGGCGAGTTCGTCTCGGTGGTGGGCCCCACGGGCTGCGGCAAGTCCACCTTGCTGAACGTGGGCGCCGGCCTGCTGGAGCCCTCGGCCGGCGAGGTGAAGGTGTTCGGCGAGCCACTGCGCGGCATCAATGCGCGCGCCGGCTACATGTTCCAGTCCGAAGCCCTGATGCCGTGGCGCAGCGCGCTGGACAACGTGATGGCCGGCCTGCAGTACCGCGGCGTGCCCGACGCCGATGCGCGCGCCCAGGCCAACGCCTGGCTGGACCGCGTGGGCCTGCGCGGCTTCGGCGACCGCTATCCGCACCAGATGTCCGGCGGCATGCGCAAGCGCACCGCGCTCGCGCAGACGCTGGCGCTGGACCCCGACATCATCCTGATGGACGAACCCTTCAGCGCGCTGGACATCCAGACGCGCCAGCTGATGGAGAACGAGGTGCTGGACCTGTGGGCGGCCAAGAAGAAGGCGGTGCTGTTCATCACGCACGACCTGGACGAGGCCATCGCCATGAGCGACCGCGTGGTGGTGCTGTCGGCCGGGCCGGGCACGCACCCGATCGGCGAGTTCGAGGTGGACCTGCCGCGCCCGCGCGACGTGGCCGAGGTGCGCATGCACCCGCGTTTCGTGGAGCTGCATGCGCGCATCTGGGAGGTGCTGCGCGATGAAGTGCTCAAGGGCTACGCGCAGCAACTGAAGAAGGCGGCTTGAGATGGCAGGCCCGCGGCTTTCCAATCGCAGCCTGCGCATGTGGCAGGTGGGTGTGCTGGTGCTGGTGCTGCTGGCGTGGCACCTGGCGTCGCGCAACGAGCAGACTGCGTTCTTCCTGGGCGAGCCGGTCAAGGTGGCCGGCCGCATCTGGTCGTGGTTCGTGCCGGTGGACGTTGCGCCCAACGGCGTGTTCGCCGAGGGCCTGCCCGGGCGCGCCGACATCTATCCGCACCTGGGCGTGACGCTGGCCGAGACCGTGCTGGCGTTCGCCATCGGCACCGTGCTGGGCC
This sequence comes from Pseudomonadota bacterium, assembly GCA_040384685.1. GTDB lineage: Bacteria > Pseudomonadota > Gammaproteobacteria > Burkholderiales > Burkholderiaceae_C > Ramlibacter. The sequence continues at coordinate 116,500 of JAZKIV010000017.1, forward strand.
TGGCGTTCGGCCTGTGGCTGGCGCTCGCGCCGACGGCCAGCGCCATCCTCGACCCCTACATCAAGGCGGCCAACTCCATGCCGCGCGTGATCCTGGCGCCGATCTTCGGGCTGTGGTTCGGCCTGGGCATCTGGAGCAAGGTGGCGCTGGCGGTGACGCTGGTGTTCTTCATCGTGTTCTTCAACGTCTACCAGGGCGTGCGCGAGGTCAGCCCGGTGATCCTGGCCAACGCGCGCATGCTGGGCGCCAACCGCAAGCAGCTGCTGCGCACCGTGTACCTGCCCAGCGCCACCAGCTGGGTGTTCTCCAGCCTGCACACCTCGGTCGGCCTGGCCTTCGTCGGCGCGGTGGTCGGCGAATACCTGGGCTCGGCGCGCGGCGTCGGCTACCTGATCCTGCAGGCCGAGGGCACCTTCGACGTGAACACGGTGTTCGCCGGCATCGTGGTGCTGACGGCGTTCGCGCTGGTGCTGGACGGCGCGGTCGGCCGCATCGAGCGCCACCTGATGAAGTGGCAGCCGCAGGCCGGCGAAACCGAGAAGCTTTAACGAACAAAGGGCCGCGAGGCCCTTTGTTCATCTTGCCGCTTTAGCTGCGGTTGGGATTGTTCGGGAAGCGGTCGTTGCGGTTGCGCACGCCGTCGCCGTCCTGGTCGCGCTGGCCCCACGGGCGGGCGCGGTCGTCGCGGTTGTTCATGCCGTAGCGCTCACCGCCGCCACGGGCCCAGTGGCCGTCCACGAACACCCACTGGCCGTCACGCTGTTCCCAGCGCGCCTGCTCCCAGTGCATGCCGTTGCGGGCGCCCTGCCAGTGGCCCTGCCGCCAGACGTACTGGCCGTCACGCCACTGGTAGTGGCCTTCCACCCAGACGCGGCCGGCGCGCGGCGCGGGCACGACTTCGGCGCGGGGCGCCGGCGGTGCCACGTCCACGACGATGGCGGGAACCGCGAAGGCGGTGGCGCTGCCCAGCATGGTGCCGGCAGCCAGCAGGGTGGCAAACAAAGCGTTGCGTTTCATGGTCGAACTCCTTGATCTGTTGACAATGGGAATCATGGACGGGCGGCAATTACGCGCGCATCGGCCGAGGTCGGGTTTGCGTGTCGGCCGGGTCTTGCCCCGGCCGACAGGTGCTGCCCGTCAGTCGCGGTTCGGGTCATCGGGGTAGCGGTCGTTGCGGTTGCGCACGCCGTCGCCGTCGCGGTCACGGTCGTCCTGGTTCAGGATGCCGTCACGGTCGAGGTCGCCGTTGGGGCCGAAGCGGCGCTCGTAGCGGCGCTGCGCGCGGTCCTCGTCATAGCGGCCGTTGTAGGCGTAGTCGTCGCGGCCGTCGCGGCGCACCCAGTCGCCGGCCACGAAGTACCAGCGGCCGTCGTCGCGCTGAACCCAGCGCGATTCGCGGTATTCCAGGCCCTGCCGCGCTTCCAGCCACTGGCCGGTCAGCCAGACGTACTGGCCGTCGCGCCACTCGTAGTGGCCCGGCGCCCAGACGTAGCCCTCGCGGGCGGCCGGAGCGCGTTCGTACACCGGGGCCGGCGGGGCCGGCTGCACGGCGACCACCGCGGGAACGGCTTGCGCCGTCGTGGCGATCCCCATCACGGAACTTGCGGCCAGGACGGCCGCGGCAATGCTGTTGCGTCGAATCATGGTTGAACTCCTTGCTGTGAAGCAGTGCAACCAGGATGCCGACGTGGCCGGGCTGCCACCATCGGCCCGGGCCGGGGATGGCTGTCGGAACGGGCTGTCGGAGCGGTCCTTCCCGCGCCCCGGCCGCGAACTCTTGCGCGGCCGACCGGCTCAGTGCCGCTTCTTGCGCTTGATGGGCTCGCCGCGCTGGCTCGGCCGTGCGGCCGCGGCCGGGCGGGCGGTCGCCTTGGCGGCGGCGCGGATGGGCGCGCTGGCACCTGCACGGATGGGCAGATGCAGTACCACCTGCTGCCCGGCCTTGAAGGCGGCCGCGGGGGCCACACCGTTCCATTCGGCCACCTGGGCCGGGTTCAGGCGGTAGCGGCGCGCCACGCTCGCCACGCTGTCGCGCTTGCCGGCCTTGATGACGACCCGGCGCGCGGTGATTTCCGGGGCCAGGCTGAGCTGGCCGTTGTCGGCCACGTGGCTGGCGACGTCCTTGTCCTGGTTGCCCCCGGAGCGCGGCACGATCAGGACCGAGCCGGCCTTGATGAGCATGCGCGGCGGAATGGTGTTGGCCGCGCGCAGGTCGTTTTCCGGCATGCCGACGCGCTTGGCCGCTTCCGACACGCTCATGGTGGCCGGCGCGCTCCAGGCGGTCCAGCTGGCGTAGCGGCCTTCGGTGTAGCTTTCGTAGTTGCGCTTGAAGACGGTGGCGTTGTCCCAGGGCAGCAGGATCTGCGGCGTGCCGGCCGCCAGGATCACCGGGCGGTTGAGCTGCGGGTTGAGCGCCTTGAAGTCGTCCAGCTTGATGTCCGCCAGGCGGGCGGCCAGCGCCACGTCCATGTCGCGCTGCAGGGTGACGCTCTGGAAATAGGGGTGGTTCTCGATCAGCGGCAGCTCAGTGCGGAACTGGTCCGGCGCGGCCATGATGTTCTTCACCGCCTGCAGCTTGGGCACGTAGTTGCGCGTTTCGTTGGGCATGCTCAGGTCGGCATAGCCGGTGGGCAGCCCGAGCTTCTGGTTGCGCGCGATGGCGCGGCCGACGCTGCCTTCGCCCCAGTTGTAGGCGGCCAGCGCCAGGTGCCAGTCGCCGAACATGCCGTGCAGCTTCTGCAGGTAGTCGAGCGCGGCCCGCGTGGAGGCCAGCACGTCGCGCCGGTCGTCGCGGAACACGTTCTGCTTCAGCTGGAAGTCGTTGCCGGTGGCGGGCATGAACTGCCACATGCCGGCCGCGCGGGCGCTGGACACGGCCTGCGGGTTGAACGCGCTTTCGATGAAGGGCAGCAGCGCGAGTTCGGTCGGCATGCCGCGGCGCTCCAGCTCCTCGACGATGTGGAACAGGTACTTGCGCGAACGGTCCGTCATGCGCTGGATGTAGTCGGGCCGCGTGGCGTACCACTGCTCCTGCTGGCGCACCAGGTCGCCTTCCAGGTTGGGCATGGCGAAGCCGCGGCGGATGCGCTCCCACAGGTCGGCCGGCGGCTGCATGCGCGCCACGCCCTGCGAGGCGATTTCCTCGGCGGTGATGGGGTGCAGCGGGCCGGTGGGGAGCACCGGCTGCGCGCCCGGCGCCCGGGCAGCCGAGGCGGGTGCCGCCGGTGTGGCCGCCGTGCGCTCGGGCGCCGTCGGCGTCGCGCAACCCGCAAGTGCCAGGGCCAGCGCGAGGCCGAGAGTCTGAAACAGCTTCATCTGAACGTGTTCTTCCATTCGCGGACGGCTGCGAACACCGCCACGTCATCGCCGGGATCGGCGCCGTTGAAGGCCTGCGCGGCCTGCCGGACTTCGGCTTCGCGGGTGCGCAGGAACGGGTTGATGCGCATTTCCTGGCCGATGCTGGAAGGTAAGGTCGGCCGGCCCTGGGCGCGCAATTCGGTGCAGTGCGCGTTGTAGCGGATCAGCTCGGCATTATGCGGTTCCACCGCCAACGCGAATTTCAGGTTGGACAGCGTGTATTCGTGGGTGCAGGCGACCCGCGTGCCGGCCGGCAATGCGGCCAGTTTCTCCAGCGAGGAAAGCATCTGCGCGGGCGTGCCTTCGAACAGGCGCCCGCAGCCGCCGGAGAACAAGGTGTCGCCGCAGAAAAGAAGAGGTTTCCCGTCGAAAATTTCACAGTAATAGGCGATGTGGCCGGCGGTATGTCCGGGCACGTCGATCACCGTGAAGGGAAGTCCGAGCACTTCGATGCGGTCGCCTTCGGACAGACGCGTGAGCGGCTCGGGGATGGTTTCGCGCGCGGGGCCCCAGACCTTGGCGCCGGTGGCATCGCGCAGCGCGTCGACGCCGCCGATGTGGTCCGGGTGGTGGTGGGTGACTAGAATCGCCTCCAGTTGCAGGCCGGCAGCTTGCAGGGCGGCCTGCACCGGCCGCGCGTCGCCGGGGTCCACCACCAGGGCCCGGCGCCCGTCGTCCAACAGCCAAAGGTAGTTGTCCTGGAACGCGGGCAGCGGGGTCAAGTTCATGAGCGAGCAGATTATAGGAATGCGTCAGTGGTTTGAAACCCCGGCCGGCCGCTACCTGCTTGCCTGGGAGCGCGAGGAATTCGACCGCGTGGTCGGCGACATTTTTGGTTACCACGCGCTGCAGCTCGGGCTGCCCGAGATCGACGCGCTGCAGGCCAACCGCATGCCGCACAAATGGCTGGCCATGCGCTATCCGCCCACCGCCGAGCAGCAGCCCAAGCCGTCGATCATCACCGATTTCGCCGCCCTGCCGTTCGAGGAAAACAGCATCGACCTGCTGGTGCTGCCGCACACGCTGGAGCTGAGCGCCGACCCACACGCCACCTTGCGCGAGGTCGAGCGCGTGCTGGTGCCCGAGGGCAAGGTCGTGATCTGCGGCCTGAATCCGGCCAGCCTGTGGGGCCTGCGCCAGCGGCGCGCCCACCTGTACCGCCGGCTCGGCTTCGGCGAGCTGTTCCTGCCCGAGGCGGGCGAATTCATCGGCCACTGGCGGCTGCGCGACTGGCTGCGCCTCTTGAGTTTCGAGGTGGAGTCGGGCGACTTCGGCTGCTGGCGCCCGGCGCTCACCAGCGAGCAGTGGCTGGGCCGCTTCGACTGGATGGACCGCCTGGGCAAACGTTGGTGGCCGATCTTCGGCGCCGTTTATTTCATCGTGGCGGTCAAGCGGGTGCGCGGCATCAAGCTGATCGGCCCGGCCTGGAAGCAGGCACCGGCGCGCGCCGCCGCGCCGGTGCCGCTGGCCAACCGCAGCCACCGCCACCGACCGCATCGCACGCATTCATGAACCAGGTGGAGATCTATACCGACGGGGCCTGCAAGGGCAATCCCGGTCCCGGCGGCTGGGGCGTCCTGCTCAAGTCCGGCACAACGCAAAAGGAGCTGTACGGGGGCGACCCCAGCACCACCAACAACCGCATGGAGCTGATGGCGGTGATCCAGGCGCTGGAGGCGCTCAAGCGCCCCTGCGCGGTGACGCTGTACCTGGACAGCCAGTACGTGCTGAAAGGCATCACCGAGTGGCTGCCCGGCTGGAAGGCCAAGGGCTGGCGCACCGCCAGCAAGCAGCCGGTGAAGAACGTGGAACTCTGGCAGCGCCTGGATGATCTGCTGATGCGCAGCGGCCACGCGGTGGACTGGCGCTGGGTGCGCGGGCACAACGGCGATCCGGGCAACGAACGCGCCGACGCGCTGGCCAACCTGGGTGTGCAGAGCGTCGGGCGCTGAGTCTTCCGGCGGAGTAAAGACCGGGTAAAGAGCCCGCCTGCACCGGGTCCACCGCATGGGCATAAGGGGCTGCGCGGATGGCGCGGTCCTTGCCTGCTGCTACATTGCCAGATCCGGGGGCGGTTACATCCGGTGACTCCCCTGCGGCCCACTCGACGGATACAGCTTTTCATGGCATCGAAGGTTCTCTACACCGCGGTCGCGGTGGTCGGCATTGCCGCGGCTTCCGGCGCCGCCTGGTGGTTCCAGCGTCCGGCCGCCAAGCCCGCCGCCGACGTCGCGCTCGCTCCGACCGGAGGCGCCGGCGGTTCCGGCGCGGCCCCCGCGGCAGGCGGCGCACCCGGCGCGCCGGGCCGTGCGCCGGCGGTGGAGGTGGCGCGGGTCGAGGTGATGCGCCTGACCGACGATGCCCAGGCCGTGGGCAGCCTGCGTTCGCGCCAGGGTGTGATGCTGCGCCCCGAGGTGAGCGGAAGGGTGACACTGATCAATTTCCGCGACGGCGAGCGGGTGCGGCGCGGCCAGCTGCTGGTGCAGCTGGACGACCAACTGCCGATGGCGCAGCTGAAGCAGGCCGAGGCCGAACTGTCCATCGCGCGCGCCAACCACAAGCGCAACCAGGAGCTGCTGGCGCAAAGCTTCATCAGCCAGCAGCGGGTCGACGAAAGCGCCGCCAACCTGCAGGTGGCCGACGCCAAGCTGGCGCTGGCGCGCGCCACGGCGCAGCGGCTGCGCATCCTGGCGCCGTTCGACGGCATCGCCGGCATCCGCAGCATCAACGTGGGCGACTACCTCAAGGACGGCGCCGACATCGTGAACGTGGAGGACCTGGACGCGGTGTACGTGGACTTCCGCCTGCCCGAGCGCTACCAGGCCAAGGTGCGCAAGGGCCAGTCCGCGCTGGTCGACATCGATTCGCTGCCCGGGCGCCGCTATGGCGCCGTGGTGCAGGCGATCGACCCGCTGGTGGACGCCAACGGCCGCTCGGTCGGCGTGCGCGGCTGCATCGACAACCGCCACCTGCAGCTGCGCCCCGGCATGTTCGCCCGCATCACCGCGGTGTTCGGTTCGCGCGACGACGCGCGCGTGGTGCCCGAGGAGGCCATCGTGCCGCAGGGCGGCCGCCAGTTCGTCTACCGCCTGGCCGACGGCCCGGACCAGGACACGCGCATCGCGCAGCGGGTGGAAGTGAAGGTCGGCGTGCGCCAGCCGGGCAAGGTGGAGATCGTCGAGGGGCTGCAGCCGGGCGAGATGGTCGTCACGGCCGGGCAGCAGCGCATCCAGAAGGACGGCATGGCGGTGCGCGTGCTCGACCTGACCCGCGGCGCGAACGGCGCCGCCGTGCCGGCGCCCGCGGCCGCGGCCGGCCCCGCGGGCGGCGCGCGCCGGGCCCCGGTGGCGCTGGTGGAAAGCCCGCCCGGCCCGAACCCCTGCGGCGCGCTCGCCAGCGCCGCCGCGCCGCGCGGCAACCCGGCGGCGCCGGGCCGTCCGGCCGGCAAGCCCGCCGCGCCGCGCGCGGCCGCCGCGGGCGCCTGAGCCCGAACCGGAGACCGCCATGCAATTGCCCGAGATCGCCATCCGCCGCCCGGTGTTCGCCACCGTGCTGTCGCTGCTGGTGCTGCTGATCGGCCTGGTCAGCTTCACCCGGCTCGCGGTGCGCGAGTACCCGAAGATCGACGAGCCGATGGTGACGGTGAGCGTCAAGTACCCGGGCGCCTCGGCCGAGGTGATCGAGTCGCAGGTCAGCAAGCCGCTGGAGGACTCCATCGCCGGCATCGACGCGGTGGACGTCATCACCTCCATCAGCCGCGCCGAGCAGAGCCAGATCTCGGTGCGCTTCCGCCTGGAGAAGGACGCCGACGCCGCCGCCGCCGAGGTGCGCGACCGCACCTCGCGCGTGCGCAACCGCCTGCCGCAGGCGATCGAGGAGCCGGTGATCGCCAAGGTGGAGGCCGACGCCTTCCCGGTGATCTGGCTGGCCTTCACCAGCGACACGCTCAACCCGCTGCAGATCAACGACATGGTCAACCGCATCGTCAAGCCGCGGCTGCAGACGGTGACCGGCGTGGCCGACGTGCGCATCTACGGCGAGCGCAAGTACGCCATGCGGGTCTGGCTGGATCCCGACAAGCTGGCCGGCTTCCGGCTCACCACGCAGGACGTGGAGGACGCGATCCGGCGCAGCAACCTGGAACTGCCGGCCGGGCGCATCGAGTCGCAGCAGCGCGAATTCAGCGTCACCTCGCAGACCGACCTGTTCCGCCCGGGGCAGTTCGCCGAGGTGGTGATCCGCAACGTCAACGGCTTCCCGGTGAAGATCCGCGACGTGGCGCGGGTGGAGGAGGGCGCGGCCGACGAGCGCAGCTCGGTGCGGCTGAACGGCCGCTACGCGATCTCCGCGGGGGTGATCCGCCAGGCCACGGCCAACCCGCTGACGCTGTCGCAGGGCGTGCGCGAGATGATTCCCAAGCTCAAGCAGGACCTGCCGCCGGACATCAGCATCGACATCGCCAACGACAACTCGCTGTTCATCGACCGCTCGGTGAAGAACGTCTACCACACCATCGTCGAGGCCATCGTGCTGGTGGCGCTGGTGATCTTCGTGTTCCTGCGCACCATCCGCGCATCCATCATCCCGATCGTCACCATCCCGGTCAGCCTGATCGGCACCTTCGCGATGATGGCGCTGGCCGGCTTCACCATCAACACGCTGACCCTGCTGGCGCTGGTGCTGGCCATCGGGCTGGTGGTGGACGACGCCATCGTGATGCTGGAGAACATCTTCCGGCACATCGAGGAAGGGCTGGACCCGTTCTCCGCCGCCATCAAGGGCGCGCGCGAGATCGGCTTCGCGGTGATCACCATGACGCTCACGCTGGTGGCGGTGTACGCGCCGCTGGCCTTCACGCCGGGGCGCACCGGGCGGCTGTTCGTGGAGTTCGCGCTGGCGCTGGCCGGCTCGGTGCTGGTGTCGGGCTTCGTGGCGCTGACGCTGACGCCCATGATGTGTTCCAAGCTGCTGCGGCACAACGCCTCGCCGACCTGGTTCGACAGCCACATGGAGCGCTGGCTGACGGCGCTGCAGAACGGCTATGGCCGGGCGCTGCGCTGGGTGGTGACCGCGCGCTGGGGCGCGGGCGGCGGCAGCCGCTGGAAGGGCCGCGTGCTGCAGGCGCGCTGGCTGGTGATCGGCGTGATGGTGCTGAGCGCCGGCGCCATCGCCCTGGTGTGGCCGACCATGAAGTCGGAGCTGTCGCCGATGGAGGACCGCGGCACCATCCTGGCCACCATCAACGCGCCCGACGGCGCCACGCTGGACTACACCAACCGCTACGCCAGGACGCTGGAGCAGATGGGCCAGCAGTACAAGGAATTCGACCGCATCTTCGCCAACATCGGCAACCCCACGGTGTCGCAGGGCAGCGTGGTGTACCGCGCGGTGGACTGGGAGGACCGCAAGCGCTCGACGCTGGACATCGCGCGCGAGCTGGGGCCGAAATTCAACTCGCTGCCGGGCGTGAACGCCTTCGCGGTGACGCCGCCCTCGCTCGGCCAGGGCTTTCGCGAGCGGCCGCTCAACTTCGTGATCCAGACCTCCGACAGCTACGAGAACCTCAACCGCGTGGCGCGCCAGCTGCTCGACGAAATCGCCAAGAACCCCGGCATCCAGGGCGTCGACATGGACCTGCGGCTGAACAAGCCCGAGCTGCGCATCGAGGTCGACCGCGAGAAGGCGGCCGACCTGGGCGTGGGCGTCGACGTGGTGGCACGCGCGCTGGAGACCATGCTGGGCGGCCGCCAGGTCACGCGCTACAAGCGCGATGCCGAGCAGTACGACGTGATCGTGCAGACCACGGCCAGCGGGCGCAGCACGCCCGAGGCGATCGACAGCATCAACGTGCGCGGGCGCAACGACACCATGATTCCGCTGTCGGCGCTGGTGAAGACGCGCGAGAGCGTGAGCCCGCGCGAGCTCAACCACTTCGGCCAGCGCCGCGCGGTGACGATCACGGCCAACCTGGCGCCCGACTATTCGCTGGGCCAGGCGCTGGCGTTCATGGACCAGACGGCGGCCAAGGTGCTCAAGCCGGGCTACACCACCGACCTGAACGGCACCTCGCGCGAATTCAGGAACTCGCAGGGCGCGCTGGCCGTCGTGTTCGTGCTGGCGCTGCTGTTCATCTTCCTGGTGCTGGCCGCGCAGTTCGAGAGCTTCGTCGACCCGCTGGTGATCATGCTGTCGGTGCCGCTGTCGATGATCGGCGCGCTGCTGGCGCTGAAGTGGAGCGGCGGCTCGCTGAACGTGTATTCGCAGATCGGCCTGATCACGCTGGTGGGGCTGATCACCAAGCACGGCATCCTGATCGTGGAGTTCGCCAACCAGCTGCGCGAAGACGGCATGGAGATGGTCGACGCGCTGGTCAAGGCCGCCTCGCAGCGCCTGCGCCCGATCCTGATGACCACCGGCGCCATGGTGCTGGGCGCGGTGCCGCTGGCCACCGCCACCGGCGCCGGCGCCGAAAGCCGCACGCAGATCGGCTGGGTGATCGTCGGCGGCATGTCGCTGGGCACGCTGCTGACCATCTTCGTGGTGCCCACCATGTACACCCTATTTGCCCGCCGGGAAGTGCCCGGCGCCAACAAGGCTGAGGCACAGGAAGCTCCGCAGGAGCTGCACGGCGGCGAGCTCATCGCGAAATAGACCTTTAGTTTGGGGTTAGCGCTGAGTTCAAGTTCCCCCATTGTGACCAACTGTTCAGTAGATTAAGCGGGTGCCGCTCACGAGGCGGGCACGCGCTCGGCCAGCAATGGCCATTCATCTATTCAGGAGGTCTCCCGTGCTATCGCAACATTCGTCCATCATCGTCCCCGGCCTGGACCGCGCCGCTCCCGCTCCCGAGGCCGCGGCAAGGCCGCAGCGCACGTTCCATCACCAGATCGACATCTATCTGAAGGACTCGAACGCCTACACCAACACCTACTTCTCGCGCTACTTCGAGTGGCAGGGCATCTGCCGCGAGCGCTGGTTCCACCAGCACATCTCGGCCGACATGCTGCAGTCGCAGGGAGTGTTCATCACCAAGCGGGCGCACCAGGAGTACGTGCAGGAAACCTTCCCGTTCCAGACGGTGGAGTGCCAGCTCAACACCTTCGACGTGAAGCAGTGCTCGTTCTACCTGGTGTTCCAGTTCTTCGTGCAGGGCGCGCCGGTGTCCAACGGCTACCAGCAGGTCGTGTTCGCGCGGCAGGACAAGCGCATCCAGCGGCTGCCCGAGGGCGTGCTCGAAAAGATCAGGGAGTACGAGCTGCCGACCGCGAAATTGCGTAGCTGAAGGCGGTGGCCGGCTGCGGCGGAAATTCCAGGGAGAAGGTGGTGTATTCGCCTTCGACCGAGGAGCAGTGCATCCGCCCGCCGAACGAGCGCACGGCGCGCTGGCAGAAGGCCAGCCCGATGCCCGCGCCCGACGACTTCTTGGTGGTGAAGAAGGTCTCGAAAATGCGCGGCAGCGTGGCCGCGGGAATGCCCGAGCCGGTGTCGGTGAAAGTCACGGTGCGCCCCGCGCCCGGTCCGCCGATCTCGATGCGGATGGCGCCCTTGCCGCTGGACTTGATGGCGTAGAGCGAATTCTTGATCAGGTTGTACAGCACGTAGACCATCAGCGAGTCGGAGCCGTGGAACTGGAAGTCCTCGGTGCAGGACACGCTCACCAGCTGCTGCTCGCGCCCGGCGAACGGGTAGTGCGCCACCGCCTCGTTCACGACATCGCGCATCGAATGCAGCCCGAAGGTGCTGGTGTCGATCTGCTCCATGCGCGACGAGGCCAGCATCATGTCGATGACCACGTTGGAGCGGTCCACCTGGCGGCGGATGCCCTGCGACAGCGCGAGCAGCTGGCCGGCTTCGGCCGCCGGCGCGGCGTCGCCGACCAGCCCGTGGCTGACGGCGAGCTCGTAGCCGCGGTGCAGCTCGGGCAGCAGCTGCGACAGCGCGTCGGCCTGCATGCGGATGCTGGCCAGCGGCGTGCGCATCTCGTGCGCCACGGTGGCCGCGGCCACCACCGGTTCCATCAGGTTGTAGCGCGTGACGGCGATGGCGATCAGCCCCAGGCTGATGGCGATGAAGATCACGCCGGGCGGGTAGAACTCCACGCCGTAGTTGCACAGGTAGTCCACCGCGGCGAGGAAGTAGATCAGCAGGCTGGCGACGCACAGGCGCAGGCGCACCTGCTGGTCGTGCGCGGCGGCCTGCTGCTGCTGCCAGGTGATGAACAGGCCGCGGCTCACCACCACGACGGTCTGCAGCACGTGCAGCGGATGCAGTGGGCCGGCCTTGGGATAGAAGCCCCAGAAGTAGGTGTAGTAGCCGTCGACGAAGGCGTTGCCCGCCAGGTCGAAAATGCCCAGCAGCGCGGCGACGCCGTACGACACCATGACCCAGCGCCGGTCCTCGTGCTTGCCGGAAATCTCGACCAGGAACTGGTAGAGGCTGGTGGGCAGGAACAGGATGAGCAGGTAGCCGAACTTGATCAGCACGCGCGCGACTGCGGGGTCATCGACCTGGAACAGGATGGCCCAGGTCGCCTGCCAGAAGAAGGTGGTGATGCACAGGGCGAAGAAGCTGCCGCTCACGCGGTTGAATCCGCGCTCCGCGACGACGTAGAAGCCGTACGCGAGGAACAGGGCGGAGACAACAGCCGGCAAAAGCGAATACATTTTTCCTCCCGATACGGTTCGTTAGAACGAACTCTTGTATCGCGTGTGTCGGTGGCGGGATGGTCAGTTTACCGTTGCGACGCAGGCTAGAGGGCGCCGTCGAACATCATCACGTCGACTTCGTCGCCCGGCGCCACATTGCCCTGGCCGTGGTGCAGCACGACCAGGCCGTTGGCCTCCACCATGGAGCTCAGCACGCCCGAGCCCTGGTTGCCGGTGGTGCGGACCGACAGCGAGCCATCGGACTGGCGGCTGACGATGCCGCGCTGGTATTCGGTGCGGCCCGGCTTCTTGCGCATGGCTTCCGCACTGCGCGCTTTCAGCAGCGGCGGCGGTTCGCCGCGCGCGCCCATCATGCGCAGCAGGGCCGGGCGCACGAAGGCGAGGAAGGTGACCATGACGGCGACCGGATTGCCGGGCAGGCCGAAGAGGACCGACGAACCAATGCGTCCGACAGCCATCGGCCGGCCGGGGCGCATGGCGATCTTCCAGAACGCCACGTCGCCCAGCTGCTTCATCATGGCCTTGGTGAAGTCCGCCTCACCCACGCTGACGCCGCCGCTGGTGATGATGGCGTCGGCGCGCGCGGCGGCGTCGCGGAACGCGGCTTCCAGCAGTTGTGGCTCGTCGCGCACCACGCCCAGGTCGATCACCTCGCAGCCCAGGCGCGCCAGCAGGCCGTGCACCGTGTAGCGGTTGCTGTCGTACACCGCGCCTTCGCGCGGCGCCTCGCCCAGGCTCAGGATCTCGTCGCCGGTGGAGAAGTAGGCGACGCGCAGGCGGCGCACCACGCGCACCGTCGGCAAGCCCAGGCTGGCGACCAGGCCGCAGGCGGCGGGGCCGAGCCGCTCGCCCATGCGCAGCGCCGGCTTGCCTTCGGCCAGGTCCTCGCCCTTGTGCCGGCGGTTGTCGCCGGTGCGCAGGATGCCGGGCGGGATGGTGATGACTGGTTTTTCCGCCGTTCGGGCTGAGCCTGTCGAAGCCGGCCCTTCGACAGGCTCAGGGCGAACGGTGATCGTCACGAACTCCTGCGGCACGACCGTGTCCAGCCCCGCCGGCATGATCGCACCCGTCATGATCTTCACGCACTGGCCGCGGCCGCATTGCCCTTGCCAGGCCTTGCCTGCCAGGGCGGTGCCGACGACCTCCAGTTCCAGCGGGGCGTTCGCATCGAGCTGCGCGCCCGCGAAGGCGTAGCCGTCCATGGCCGAGTTGTCGTGCGGCGGCACGCTGATCGGCGACACGATGTCCTCGGCCAGCACGCGGCCCAGCGCGTCGAGGATGCGGACCTCTTCGCCCTCGGTCACCGGCGCGACCAGCCGCGCAAGGAACTCGCCGACCGCCTCCGCGCTCAGCGCCTGCGGGTCGTAGCCCTGCAGTTCGGCGGCGATCTCCGCAATGCTTTTCACGGCGACTGTTCCAGCCGGTGCAGCTCGGCCAGCGTGTTGGCGTTGAAGAAGGCGCGCGCGTCGTCCTGCGGGCGGTCGAACGCCACCACCGCCGTGCGGTGCTGCGCGGTCCAGGCGTCGATCTTGCGGCCGCCTTCGCTGGTGAAGCGCACCAGGCTTTCCATCAGGCCGTGCTTGAGCAGGCAGAACACCGGCTGCGCGCGCAGCTGGCCGTCTTCCTCGCGCGCGGCGGCCATGGCGATGTCGGCGTCCTCGCGTTCCAGCGCTTCGGCCAACCGTGCGACCAGGTCGGCGGGGAACAGCGGCGTGTCGCAGGGCACGGTGGCGAGGTAGGGCGTCTCGCAGCGCTCCAGCCCGGTGAGGAAGCCGGCCAGCGGCCCGGCGAAATCCGGCATGCTGTCGGGCCAGACCTCGACACCGAAGGATTCGTAGGCCGACAGGTTGCGGTTGGCATTCAGCATCACGCCGCCGACTTGCGGCTGCAGGCGCATCAGCGTGTGCAGCGCCAGCGGCATGCCGCGGAAATTCTGCAGGCCCTTGTCGCTGCCGCCCATGCGGGTGGCGCGGCCGCCGGCGAGGATCAGGCCGGTGATGTCTTGCGGCGAAATCAATCAACCTCCGATGTAGCTCATCTCGACGCGGCGCGCGCCGCCCTCGCCGGTGTCGGCGGCCAGGGTGCCGCGCAGCTGCGAATAGCGGTCGGTGCGGCCCTGCCAGATGTGGCCGATGGCCGATGCCAGTTCCGCGTCATCGGCGCCGCCGCGCAGCAGCGCGCGCAGGTCGTAGCCGTTGTGCGCGAACAGGCAGAGGTAGAGCTTGCCCTCGGTGGACAGGCGCGCGCGGTTGCAGTCGCCGCAGAAAGCCTGCGTCACGCTGCTGATCAGGCCGATCTCGCCGCCGCCGTCGGCATAGCCCCAGCGCTCGGCGGTCTCTCCGGGCGCCGAAGGATCGAGCTGCACCAGCGGCAGCTCGGCGTCGATCAGGCGCCGGACCTCGGCCGAGGGCATCACTTCGTCCATGCGCCAGCCGTTGCTGGCGCCCACGTCCATGTACTCGATGAAGCGCAGCACCACGCCGGTGCCCTTGAAGTGCCGCGCCATGGGCAGGATCTGGCTGTCGTTGGTGCCGCGCTTGACCACCATGTTGACCTTGACCGGCCCCAGCCCCGCGTCGTGTGCCGCCGCGATCGCGTTCAGCACGTCGGCCACCGGGAAATCCACGTCGTTCATGGCGCGGAAGGTGGCGTCGTCCAGGCCGTCGAGGCTGACCGTCACGCGGCGCAGGCCGGCCGCCTTCAGGGCCCGGGCCTTGCGCGCCAGCAGCGAGCCGTTGGTGGTCAGCGTGAGTTCCACCGGCTCGCCTTCCACGGTGCGCAGCTGCGCCAGCTGTTCGACCAGCACCTCGATGTTCTTGCGCAGCAGCGGCTCGCCGCCGGTCAGCCGGATCTTGTGCACGCCGTGCGCGACGAACTGCGTGGCAAGGCGCGTGATCTCCTCGAAGCTCAGCAGCGCGGCATGCGGCAGGTACTGGTAGTCCTTGTCGAACACCTCCTTGGGCATGCAGTAGCTGCAGCGGAAGTTGCAGCGGTCGGTGACGCTGATGCGCAGGTCGCGCAGCGGCCGGCCCAGCGTGTCCGCGAGCAACCCGGTCGCCGCCACCGGCTGCGCCGGCACAGCGGCGCGCAGCGCCTGCAGGCGCTGGTCGACCAAGGGGATCACGCGTTCGGACATGGGACTCAGCGGCGCTGCATGCCGTAGCCGGGATGCTGGCGGTGGTGCTTCAGAGTCAGCACGCGCACGGTGTCATCGGCGATGCGGAAATAGATGCCGAAAGGGAAGCGCTTCAACATGATGCGTCTGATGTCATGTTCGATGACCGGCCACCGTTGCGGATCGCGCAAAAGCTTTTCAGCCGCGGCGTCGACCTGCTCCAGGAATGCCGTGCCGAGACCCACTGCCTTGCTCTCATAGAGCACCGCCGCATCGCTGATCTCCTGCGCCGCGGATGGATGGTAGAGCAGCCTCATCCAAGACGGCGCCGTGCATCCTGCATCACCTGGTCATGGGACAGACCGGTCACCTTCCCGGTATCGAATGCGGCATCCCGCTCGCGGGCGACAAGCACGGCATCGCGAGCGTCCACATCCGCCAGCTGATCGTCGATGCTGGCCCACAGCGCCTGGGCGACGGCCACGCGTTCGGCCAGAGGCAGGTCGAGCGCTTGCTGCGTGATCGAGGTGGTACTCATGTGGACGGTCTCCGGGCGTCTGGGAATTATCGGCTCAGACGCAGCGCGCGCCATCCACCTCGATGCATACCCCCGAGATGAAGGCGGCTTCGTCGCTGGCGAGGTAGAGCGCGGCGTTGGCGACGTCCAGCGCGGTGGAGAACCGGCCCAGCGGGATGGAGGCCAGGAATTTCGCACGGCGCGCCTCGTCCACCGGGCCGCCGGCGAATTCGGCCGACAGCGCCGTGTCGGGGTTGAACACCGGGTTGATGCAGTTGACGCGGATGTTGTCCGGGCCGAACTCCGCGGCCAGCGACTTGCTGGTGGTGATGACCGCCCCCTTGGAGCCGTTGTACCAGGTCAGGCCCGGACGCGGGCGCAGGCCGGCGGTGGAGGCGATGTTGATGAACACGCCGCCCTTGTTGGCGCGGAATGCCGGCACGGCGTGGATGGTGGAGAGGTAGATGCTCTTCACGTTGATGGCGTAGACGCGGTCGAATTCCTCTTCGCTGACTTCCAGCGCCGGGCGGTTGCGGTGCGTCCAGCCCGCGTTGTTGACCATCACGTCGAGCTTGCCGTGGCGCTGCACGGCGGCGTCGACCAGGGCCTTCACGTCGGCGCTCTTCGTCACGTCGGCCCGGAAGAACGAGGCCCGGCCGCCGGCCGCGCTGATCGCTTCGGCCACCTTCTCGCCGTTCGCTTCGTTGATGTCGTTGACGATGACCTGCGCGCCTTGCTCCGCCAGCCGGTGGGCGATGCCTTCGCCGATGCCGCTGCCGGCGCCGGTGACGATGATGGACTTGTCCTTGACCCGCATCAAAACTCCTGTGCGATGAATGTGGCACCCGGCGCCGCGCCGGGCATGTTGGTAAAAGTGCACAACCCCGTGAAATGAAATTCGCGCGAGGGTTAATTACGGCCGAGGCACGTTGCCGATTCGCGGACCGGCTGTGTTTGCCTCAGCCTACGCATTGTTGCACCAGAGGCAGGCGTCCCACATGCCCACGTTGTCCCCCACCCGATCCACCCATTTCTTCCGCGCTGCCGCGGCCGCCTTGCTGCTGGCCGCTTCCGCGCCGGCCGCCCTGGCCGACTCCACCGACACCCGCCACCTGGCGCCCGGCTTCACCAGCCGGCCGGCCGGCAGCAAGCTGCTGGTGATGCCGGCCGACATGGAGCTGTTCTCCATCAGCGCCGGCGGCGTCACCGAGCCGCGCGCCGACTGGACCGAGGCGGCGCAGAAGAACGTCAAGACGGCGCTGGCCGCGCGGCGCGCGCAGCTGGGTGCGCAGGTGATCGAGCTGAGCGATGCCCAGCTGGACGAATTCGCCGAGATCGCGGCGCTGCACCGCGCGGTGGCCGATGCGATCTGGGTGCACCACACCCAGCGCGGGCTGGAGCTGCCGACCAAGGCCGGCAAGCTGGACTGGTCGCTCGGCGAGCCGGCCCGCGTGCTGAAGGAGCGCACCGGCGCCGACTACGCGCTCTTCACCTGGATGCGCGACACCTACGCCAGCGGCGAGCGCAAGGCGGCGATCGTCGCCCTGGCGCTGCTGGGCGGCTTCAATACCGGCGGCGAGCAGAACGGCTATGCCTCGCTGGTGGACCTGAACACCGGGCGCATCGTCTGGTTCAACGACCTGCGCCGCATGTGGGGCGACCTGCGCGAGCCGGCGCCGGCGGCCGAAACGGTGGAGGCCCTGCTCAAGGGCTTCCCGGCCATGAAGCCCTGAGAGAAAGAGGACAGCAGCCATGAACGATGCACGCATCGGCGCGCGCCGTGGATTCCTGAAGTCGGCCTGCCGCCATTGCCTGGGCTTGGGTGCCCTGCTGGGCCTGCCGGCCGTGGCCGAGCAGCTGATGCCGGGCCAGCCGCTGCCGCCGCGCTTCAGCCGGCCTTCGGCCGAGACCGACGAGGGCGGCCTGTGGTCCATGATGGACCGCGAGGAAGTGCGCGTGCGCCGCAGCCCGCTGGCGGTGCGCGACGCCGCGCTGAACGCCTACCTGGCCGACGTCTCCTGCCGGCTGGGCGAAAGCCACTGCCGCGACATCCGCGTGCACGTGGTCCGCATGCCGCTGTTTAACGCCATGATGGCGCCCAACGGCATGATGCTGGTGTGGAGCGGCCTGCTGCTGCGCGTGGAGAACGAGGCGCAGCTGGCGGCGGTGCTGGGCCACGAGATGGGCCACTACCTCGAGCGCCACCAGGTGGAGCAGCTGCGCACCGCCAAGGACCGCGCGGTGCTGGCGCAGCTGGTGGGCCTGCTGGGCGGAGTGGCCGGCGCCATCGGCCAGATCGGCATCACGGCCAGCATGTTCTCGTTCTCGCGCGAGCACGAGACGCGTGCCGACCGCCTGGGCATGCGCCTGATGCGGGAAGCCGGCTACGACGGCCGCCAGGCGGCGACCGTGTGGGACAACCTGCTGGCCGAAATGAAGATCACCGGCGGCGAGGAGGAGGGCAAGCGCAACGTGATGTTCTCCACCCATCCGCCCACCGCGCACCGGCGCGACGACCTGCTGCAGCTGGCCGGCAGCGGCGGCGGCAAGACCGGCGAGACCGAGTACCGCAAGGCGGTCGCGCCGCTGCGCTTCGGCTGGATCGAAGACGAGATCAAGCGCGGCCAGTACGAGGAAAGCCTGGTGCTGTTCAACCGCCTGCTGGCGCGCGATGCCGCCGACGGCGAGGTGCTGTATGCGCGCGGCGAGATCCATCGCCTGCGCGACGAAGGCGGCGACGGCGCCAAGGCGCTGGACGACCTGCAGCGCGCCAGCCGCATCGACCGCGTGCCGGCGGAAACCTTCCGTTCGCTGGGCCTGGTGCACAGGACCCGCGGCGATGCGCGCGCGGCGTCGGAGGCCTTCGAGAAATACCTGTCGCTCGCGCCCGCCGCGCCGGATGCGGGCATGGTCAAGAGCTACCTGGTGGAGTCGAGGACATGAAGCGCATTGCCGCCGCATCGGCGCTGCTGGCCACCCTGGTGCTGGCCGGCTGCATGAGCATCAGCAGGGTGGACGGCGAGCAGGTGGTGCAGGGCAAGCTGGCCGTGCAGGTGCCCGCCGCCTGGAACCGCATGCGCGACCCGTGGGACGTGCAGCCCTACGAAACCTGGACGCAGGAAGGCCTGCCGCTGGACCACCTGCGCATCTGGGGCGGCCTGGCGCCCGGCCAGCCGCTGGTGTCCAAGCCGGTGGAGTACCTGCCGCGCGAAGACCAGAAGGCCCAGCGCGTGCCGACCTTCCGCAGCAACATGCCGCCGGAAAAACTGGTGAGCCTGTTCGAGGCGCTGTATGCCGAGAAAGGCACGGTGCAGGTCACGCGCATCGAGCCGGCGCTGTTCGCCGGCGAGAAGGGCGTGCATTTCGAATTCACCCTGGCGCGCCGCGAGGACGACGTGGTGCTCAATGGCACCGGCTGGCTGGCGGTGCGCGGCGGCGAACTCTATGCCGCGACCTTCGTCGCGCCGCGCATGACGTTCTACCCGCGGCTGCTGCCGATGGCGGAGGCGGTGGTGAAGACGGCGCGGATTCGTGGCGGCGCGGGCGCCGCCACTGCCATCACCCGTGCCGGATCGCCACCGTCTTGAGCGTGGTGAACCCGTACAGCGCCTCGAAGCCCTTCTCGCGGCCGTAGCCCGAGGACTTCACGCCGCCGAACGGCAGCTCGACGCCGCCGCCGGCGCCGTAGTTGTTGATGAACACCTGGCCGCTGCGCACGCGCCGGGCCATGCGCAGCTGCCGTCCGCCGTCTCGCGTCCAGATGCCGGCCACCAGGCCGAACTGGGTGGCGTTGGCGAGTTCCACCGCGTGGTCCTCGTCGCGGAACGACATGGCCGCCAGCACCGGGCCGAACACTTCTTCCTGCGCGAGGCGGTGCGTCACCGGCACGTCGCGCAGCAGCGTGGGCGCCTGGTAGTAGCCGCTCTCGGGCGCCTCGTGCACCACCTGGCCCTGCGCCACCATCCCGATGCCGGCGTGCTGCGCGTCGGACAGGAAGTCCCACACGCGCTGCTGCTGCGTCTGGCGGATCAGCGGGCCGACGTCCAGGTCCATCGCGGCGGGGCCGACACGCAGCTTCGAGAAAGCGGCGCCCAGGCGTTCAAGCAGCTCTTCGTAGAGCGGCTCCTCCACCAGCAGGCGCGAACCGGCGGAGCAGGTCTGGCCCGAGTTCTGCACGATGGCGTTGATCAACACCGGAATTGCCGCATCGATGTCGGCATCGGCGAACACGATCTGCGGGCTCTTGCCGCCCAGCTCCAGGGTCACCGGGCAGTGCCGCTCGGCGGCAACCTGCTGGATCAGGGTGCCCACGCGCGGGCTGCCGGTGAAGCTGATGTGGTCGATGCCTTCGTGCCGCGCCAGCGCGTCGCCGACCTCGTGGCCGTAGCCGGTGACGATGTTGATGGCGCCGGCCGGAAAGCCCGCCTCGGCCGCCAGCTGCGCCACGCGGATCAGCGACAGGCAGGCATCTTCGGAAGGCTTGACCACGCACACGTTGCCCGCCGCCAGCGCGCCGCCCACGCTGCGCCCGAAGATCTGCATCGGGTAGTTCCAGGGGATCACATGGCCGGTGACGCCATGCGGCTCGCGCCAGGTGAGCACCGTGTAGCCGTCCTGGTAGGGCAGGGTCTCGCCATGCAGCTTGTCGCAGGCGCCGGCGTAGAACTCGAAATAGCGCACCAGCGCGGCGGCGTCGGCCTTGGCCTGCTTGGTCGGCTTGCCGCAGTCGCGCTGCTCGATGGCGGCCAGCTCGTCGGCGTTGTCGGCGATCTTCTGCGACAGGCGCATCAGCAGCCGGCCACGCTCGGCGGCGCTCAGCTTGCTCCAGGGACCTTCGAAACACTGGCGGGCGGCGCGCACGGCGGCATCGATGTCTTCCGCCGTGCCGCGCTGGATGGCGTCGTAGGGCTGCCCGTCGGACGGGTCGATGACGGGGATGGTGCGCTCGGTGGAGGAGGGCTTGGCGGCGTTGCCGATGAAGTGGTATTGCATCCCGCGATTTTGCGCCCAACCGCGCCGGGCGGTTCCGGCCGGTGCTTCAGGCCGTGGCGCCCACCGGGGTGAACTGGTCGCCGTGCCGCGCAAGCCATTGCGGCGACATGCCGGAGTCCTGCTGGCTGGGGTGGAAGTCCGCGCGCAGGTATTCGCGCCAGGGCCTGTAGGTCTGCCGCACCAGGCCGCGCTCACCGAACAGGTATCGGGCCGCGCTGCGCCAGGTGCTCCACTTCCACAAGGTGCTGTCGCGCCGGAGGTTCAGCACCGTCTGGCGCAGCACGTCGATCAGGAACATGGTGCTGATGCGCCTGAACCAGGTGAGCCGCCAGCGCAGGTCGCCGCCCAGCGCGGCGTACAGGTCGAAGGCTGTGCTCTTGTGCTCGGACTCCTCGGCGCTGTGCCACAGCCACAGCGTGGCCAGGCGCGGGTCCTCGGTGCCCAGCACGTCGGGGTTGTGCAGCAGCCAGTCGGCCAGGATGGCGGTGAAATGTTCGTAGGCGGCGGTCACGGCCAGGTGGTGGCGCACGTCCTGGCCGTCCAGCAGCCGCTGGCGCTTCAGCGCGCGCGGCGCCCAGGCGTTGAGCAAACCCCGGGTTTCCAGGTGCGCGTTGTACAGGCCGTGCAGGCGGCGGTGCGTGGCCTCCTGGCCGATGAAGCCCTGCACCTCGGCGCGCCACTGTTCCTGCTGTTCGGGCGGCAGGGCCTTGGCGCCGTTGCGCACCGCGTCGATGAAGAACTGCTCGCCGACCGGAAAGCTCATCGACAGGGCATTGAACAAGGCGGTGCGGAAGGCGTCGCCCGCGCACCAGTGGCGTGGCATGGGCGCTTCCATGTCCACCAGCAAACGACGCACGACGAGCTCGGTCATACTCTGCGCTCCCTGAAGAGAAGGAAATCGGAGACGGAAAACGGTTGGTACTTGAGAGTACCACATCGGTTTCACGGACCAGCCATGCCCGCGACCGCCAGCCTGCCCGCCGACCAGCCGCACCGCAGCCGCCTGCTGGAAGGCATGGCCCATGCGGTGGCCGCCAAGGGCTACGGCGACACCACCATTTCCGACATCGTGCGCGAGGCCGGCGTGTCGCGCCGCACGTTCTACGAGCACTTCGCCACCAAGGCCGATTGCCTGATCGCGCTGTACGAGGCGGCCAGCCACAACGCGCTGAAGGTGCTGCGCGGCGCCATCGACCCGGCGCACGGCTGGCGGGAGCAGGTGGACACCGCGCTCACCGCCTACCTGCAGTGCATGGCGGCCAATCCGGTGCTGATGCGCACCTTGTTCATCGACATCCTGGGCCTGGGCGAACAGGGCCTGGCGGCGCGGCGGCGCGTCAACCAGGAGGTGGCGGATTTCATGCTGTCGGTGGTGAACCGGCCCGATGCGCAGCAGGAGTCCGCCCGCGCCTTGTCGCCCGAGATGGCGATGGCCGTGGTCGGCGGCATCAATGAACTGATCCTGCAGGCCATCGAGGACGGCCGGGTGGCGCGGCTGGCCGAACTGGCCGCGCCGGCCAGCGAGCTGGTGCGGGCGGTGATCCGGCCTTGAGCGCGGTGCGCGCGCGTCAGGCGCGGCGCGGGAGCCACAGCTCGAAGTGGTTGTGCCGCACGTTGGTGCACAACCGCGGCGCGAGCTCCTTGAGGTTCAGCTTCGCCGCCGGCGCAAACGCCTTGTTCACCACCCCCGCGACGCGGTCCACCAGCCCGGCATCGACCTTGGTGTCGCAGTAGCGGATTTCGAGCGTGGCCGGCGCGGCCTTCGCGGCGATAAGTTCCACGCCGGGTGCCAGGATGCCGGCTTCGCGCAGGCGCGGACGCAGGGCTTCCACCGCCGGGCGGTCGGCAGCATCGGCGATCTGGATGTACATGCGCGGCGGCAGCGCGCTCGAAGCGATCACCGGCGTCGCCGCCGGCTGGGTTGCGGTCGACGGGGTGGAAGCCGAAGCGACAGCGGTGCCGGGATTCTGGATGTCCGCGATGCGCGCGCGGTCCGCGGTCTGGGCCAGCACCGTTTCGGCCTGCATGTGCTCTTCCGGCCTGGCGTCGGGCCGGTTGCCGGCGGCAACGGTGGACTGCAGCAGCGCGCCCACCAGCGGCTTGACCAGTTCGTCGTCGACTGCCTTCCTCTTCGCCAGGGTGTCGAGCATCTGCGCGGCGGCGCCGACCAGGGCCGGCTTGTCGGCGGTGAGCATGGGACCGAGCTTCATCACCGTTTCCAGGTCGCGCAGCGCGTGCTGGATCTTCGCCTGCTCGCGCAGGGCTTCGCGGTCCACGTAGCGCTGCATCGCGCTCCAGCCCCAGGTCGCCAGCCCGGCGAGCACGGTGGTCATCAGCCAGAAGCCGACCTTGCTCTCGCCGAATGCCGACAGCCGATCGGCCGCCGTGGGCTTGGGCTTCTGGCCGGCGAATTCCTTGCGGATCTCGTGGCGCAGCGTTTCCTCCAGGCGAATGTCCTCGCGTTGCTGGTCGGTCAGCGGCATGGCCTGTCCTCCTCGTCGGTGGGGCATTCTCGCGAGAGTGCGCCGGCGCGTCCAGCGCGCGGCCGCACAAGGAAAAATGCCCCGCGGCTGCGGGGCATTCCAGTGCGAAAGCAGTGCCGCTTATTTCTTCTCGGCAGCCACCGCCGGCATGGCCGGCGCCTTGCCCTCGGCCTGCGCCGTCACGGCGGCGGGCGTGGCCTGCGCCTTGTTGGCGGGCATGTCGCCGCCGTGGAACTTCACCACCAGCGGCACGATGAGCAGCGCCACGATGTTGATGATCTTGATCAGCGGGTTGATCGCCGGGCCGGCCGTGTCCTTGTAGGGGTCGCCCACGGTGTCGCCGGTCACGGCCGCCTTGTGCGCGTCCGAGCCCTTGCCGCCGTGGTTGCCGTCCTCGATGTACTTCTTGGCGTTGTCCCAGGCACCGCCGCCGGTGCACATGGAAATCGCGACGAACAGACCCGTGACGATGGTGCCCATCAGCAGGCCGCCCAGCGCTTTCGGGCCGAGGATCAGGCCGACCAGGACAGGCACCACCACCGGCAGCAGCGACGGAATCACCATCTCCTTGATGGCGGCGGTGGTCAGCATGTCGACGGCCGTGCCGTAGTCGGGCTTGGCCGTGCCTTCCATGATGCCCTTGATGGTGGCGAACTGGCGGCGCACTTCCACCACCACCGCACCGGCGGCGCGGCCCACGGCCTCCATCGCCATGGCGCCGAACAGGTAGGGGATCAGGCCGCCGATGAACAGGCCGACGATCACCATCGGATCGGACAGGTCGAAGCTGATGGCGCGGCCGTAGCTTTCCAGCTTGTGCGTGTAGTCGGCGAACAGCACCAGCGCGGCCAGGCCGGCCGAACCGATGGCGTAGCCCTTGGTCACGGCCTTGGTGGTGTTGCCCACCGCGTCCAGCGGGTCGGTGATGTCGCGCACCGAGGAGGGCAGTTCCGCCATTTCGGCGATGCCGCCGGCGTTGTCGGTGATCGGGCCGTAGGCGTCCAGCGCCACCACGATGCCGGCCATGCTCAGCATGGAGGTGGCGGCGATGGCGATGCCGTACAGGCCGGCCAGCGAGTAGGACACGATGATGGCGATGCAGACGAACAGCACCGGCCAGGCGGTGGAGCGCATGGACACGCCCAGGCCGGCGATGATGTTGGTGCCGTGGCCGGTGGTGGAGGCCTGCGCGATGTGGCGCACCGGCGCGTACTGGGTGCCGGTGTAGTACTCGGTCACCCACACCAGCGCGCCGGTCAGCACCAGGCCGACGGCGCAGGCGCCGAACAGGCGCATCTGCGTGCCCGAGGCGGTCACCGCGTTGTCGGGCATCAGCCAGACCGTCACGCCGTAGAAGGCGATCAGCGACAGCACACCGGCGATGGCCAGGCCCTTGTAGAGGGCGGGCATCACGTTCTTCATGCCGGGCGAAGCCTTGACGAAGAAGCAGCCGATGATGGAGGCGATGATGGACACGGCGCCCAGCGCCAACGGATACAGCACCGCGTTGACCGGGGCCGCGGCCACCAGCAGGGCGCCCAGCACCATGGTGGCGATCAGCGTCACCGCGTAGGTCTCGAACAGGTCGGCCGCCATGCCGGCGCAGTCGCCGACGTTGTCGCCCACGTTGTCGGCGATCACCGCCGGGTTGCGCGGATCATCCTCGGGGATGCCGGCTTCCACCTTGCCCACCAGGTCGGCGCCGACGTCGGCGCCCTTGGTGAAGATGCCGCCGCCCAGCCGCGCGAAGATCGAGATCAGCGAGGCACCGAAGGCCAGGCCGATCAGCGGGTTGAGCAGGGTCGCGAGGTTGCGGTCCGGCGTGAGGTTGCCGTTGCCCACCAGGAACCAGTAGAAGCCGGTCACGCCCAGCAGGCCCAGGCCGACCACCAGCATGCCGGTGATGGCGCCGCCGCGGAAGGCCACGTCCAGCGCCGGGCCGATGCCTTGCGTGGCCGCCTGCGCGGTGCGCACGTTGGCGCGGACCGAGACGTTCATGCCGATGAAGCCGCAGGCGCCGGACAGCACTGCGCCGATGACGAAGCCGATGGCCGTTTGCATGTCGAGGAACACGCCGATCAGGATCGCCAGCACGACGCCGACGATGCCGATGGTCTTGTACTGCCGTGCGAGATAGGCCGCCGCGCCGGTCTGGATCGCCGCGGCGATCTCCTGCATGCGTGCGTTGCCGGGGTCTTTTGAGAGGATCCAGCTTCTTGCCCAGAAGCCGTAAGCGACGGCCGCGAGGCCGCAGACGAGCGCCAGAATCAGCGCCGAGTTGCCATTCATAGAGTTTCTCCTTCGATTCGCTGAGTACGTTGCGAAGAGCGCCCCGCAAGCGGCTCCCTCCGCTGCGTTGCTTCCTCGTGACTCCAGCAGGAGACGATTGGCCAACGGGCGGACTATATAGCCAAATTTCGACGGATTCACGCCGGTTGCGGGAGGAAGACGCGCGGGAAACTAAAATCAGGGTTTTTCCTTAGTTCGCCCTCGCAGTCCATCGACCTACAACGACCATGTCCCTCGACCAAGTCACCCCCGGCAAGCATGTTCCCGACGCGTTCAACGTGATCATCGAAATCCCGATGAACGCCGATCCCGTGAAGTACGAAGTGGACAAGGAGACCGGTGCGATCTTCGTGGACCGCTTCATGAGCACGTCCATGCACTACCCGACCAACTACGGCTACGTGCCCAAGACCATCAGCGGCGACGGCGACCCGGTGGACGTGCTGGTGATCACGCCGGTGCCGCTGATCCCCGGCGTGGTCGTGACCTGCCGCCCGGTCGGCATCCTGAAGATGCAGGACGAGGCCGGCGACGACGCCAAGGTGCTGGCAGTGCCCACCGACAAGATCCTGAGCATCTACACCCAATGGCAGAAGCCCGAAGACCTGAACCCGCTGCGGCTGAAGACCATTTCGCACTTCTTCGAGCACTACAAGGACCTGGAGCCCGGCAAGTGGGTCAAGGTGCTGGGCTGGGAAGGCCCGGAAGCGGCCAAGAAGGAAATCCTCGACGGGATCGAGGCATACAAGCGCGCCAACGGGTAAGCCGCGGGGCTCAGGACGGCGGCGCCCACAGCTCCATGCGTGCGCCGTCGTACGGCGAGGCGGCCGTCGCGCACAGGCGGTAGCCTTCGGGAAACGTTGCCAGCTGCCGCGGCGGCACCGGCAGCTGGCCCGGAGGAGAGCGGCGGGTCGTCACCACGACCGCCCGGCGCAGCTCGGCCGGGTCGGCGCGCGCAAGCAGCAGGCTTGCGGGTTCCGGGTCGTTGAGCCATGGGCCCACCACGGGTACCAGGTCCAGCAGCAGCGCGACACCGGGTGCGTTGTAGATGTCCACGAACGGCTGGCCGGCGGAGATGCCGCAGGCCTTCGCGCCCTGCTGGAACCCGCGTGCCAGTGCCGCCGTCGCGGGATCGACACGGACCTGGCCCAGGCGCGGCACGGTGATCGGCTCGGTCTGCTGCGACAGCGGCGGGGTGCGGTAGGGTTCCGCGCCGCTGCCGATGAGCTGCGCCAGGATCACCAGGCCGAACAGCACGCTCACTGCCGCCGCTGCGCGCTGCGCCTGCGCGAACCCCGCCAGGCCGACCAGCGCACCCCATGGCGCCAGCGCCATGAGCACCTGCATCTCCAGCGGGTTCGAGGTTCCCATCGCGACCGCTGCAGGCAGCACGATCAGCGCGGCCACCAGCGCTAACCGGCGCACGTCGCGCCACCACTGCGGCGCCCAGGCGAGCAGCGCCAGCAGCAGCGCAGCGAACAGCGGCTGCCCCTGGAGCATGAACCGTTCGTAGCCGCCGCCCAGGTGCCGGCCGGTCAGCAGCAGGACGGCGAACCAGGCCAGTCCCAGCCACCGCAGCTGCGTGGAGAACCACTTCAGCGCCAGCGCGAAGCATGCGACCGGTCCCCAGAACGCAAGGACGCCGCCGGTCAGCAGCCGGCCCAGGTCAGCGGCGCTGCGCAGCAGTTGATCGGGCAAGGAGCGGTTGCCCGTTGCCGTCCCCCAGAGTTCGACGCCGGTGCGCACCTGGTTGATGGCCTGCGCGATGCCGCCCCACATTTCTGCAACGGCCACCACCGTAGCTACCGCGGCGGCCGCCGCCCACAGGATGTACCAACGCAAGCGGCCTTCGGCAACGAGCAGCCAGAGCAGCGCCAGCACGGCGGCGACGCAGGGGCCGCTGGACACCTTGCTCAGGAAGCACAGGGCAAGGCATGCGCCCGCCGCAACCGCGAGCAGAACGGCGCGCCGCCTGTCCGCGCCGATGGCCAGCAGGCACAGGCCCGTCGCCAGGTTGGTGCCGATGGCGGCCATCAGGTTGTAAGACGGCGTCAGGCTGAACATCGAGCCGTACAGCAGGGCGCCGCTGGCGGCCGTCGCACGCACGGCGTTGCGGCCCGCGGCGGAATCGGGCACCGGCAGGCCGGTCTGCTTCGCCGCATGCAGCACGCCTTCGGCCAGGACCAGGGCCGCGCCGATGCTGAGCAGCATGCCCGCGCCGCGGAAGGCGACGAGGCTGCCCGTGAGCTCCCACAGCGGTCCGGTCACCCAATGGAACGGCGAGAAGAACACGCTGATGCTGCGCGCGTGGATGGCATACAGCAGGTAGTAGGCCTCGTCGCTCAGCTCCAGTCCGCGGTCCAGCCGCGCGACCAGGCAGGCCAGCAAGGCAATCGCCGTGAGCATTGCCAGGTGCGCTGTCCACGTTGCCGTGGCGGCACGTCCGGTGGACGGAATCGCGAGAACCTCCTCCTTGTTCATCGGGCGGCATTCTAGGAGCCGCTCTCCTGTCGAGCTGGCGCATGCCGGAACGGGCTGTGCTCTGCCAGATGCTCCAGGTAGTTCTCGATGCCGTCGCCTTCGCGCTGCAGGAATTGCTCGACCGCGTCGGCGAAGGCCGGGTGCGCCAGCCAGTGCGCGCTGGTGGTCTTCACCGGCATCAGGGCGCGCGCCATCTTGTGCTCGCCCTGCGCGCCGCCTTCGAAGCGCTGGTAGCCGTTGGCGATGCACCATTGCAGCGGCTGGTAGTAGCAGGCTTCGAAGTGCAGGCAATCGACGCGTTCCAGCGCGCCCCAGTAGCGGCCGTACGCGGTGGCGCCGTCGATGGCGATCAGGCTGGCGGCGATCGGATGGCCCGCGCGCTCGGCGACGAACAGCAGCCAGTTCCCGGGCATGTCGCCGCGCATGCGGCAAAAGAAATCCGGCGTGAGATAGGGCGCGTTGCCGTGCTCGTAGTAGGTGCGCTCGTAGCAGCGGTAGAAGAAGTTCCAGTCGCCCGCCGCGATGTCCGCGCCCTGCGACCAGCGGAACGTCACGCCGGCGTCGGCGACCTTGCGCCGCTCCTGGCGGATCTTCTTGCGCTTGTCGTGCGACAGGCTGGCCAGGAAAGCGTCGAAGTCGGCCCAGCCGCCGTTGGTCCAGTGGAACTGCACGGTGTTGCGCAGCATCAGGCCGGCCTCATTGCAGGCGGCGACGTCCTGCTCATCCGCGAACAGCAGGTGCAGCGACGAGAGGTTCTTCTTGCGGCACCAGCCCAGCAGTGCCTCGACCAGTGCGCGCCGAGTCGCTGGATCGCGAGCCAGCAGGCGCGGGCCCGGCACCGGCGTGAACGGCACCGCCACCAGGGCCTTGGGGTAGTAGGCCAGGCCATGCTGCTCGTAGGCATTGGCCCAGGCCCAGTCGAACACGTACTCGCCGTACGAATGCGCCTTCAGGTACAGCGGGCAGGCCGCGTGCAGCTCGTCGCCGCGCCACAGCGTCAGGAACTGCGGCGTCCAGCCGGTCTTCGGGGCCGCGCTGGCACTGGCATGCATCGCGGCCAGGTATTCGTGCCGCATGAAGGGCGACGCGCCTTGCGCCGACAGCAGGGCATTCCACTGCGATGCGGGCACATCCAGCGGCGAGGCCATCACCCGGGTGACATAATCGTTCGAGTCGTTCTTCACTGCTGACATGGCTCTCAAACTCTGTATTGCCCAGTTCAACCCGTTGGTGGGCGATGCGGCCGGCAACGCGCAAAAAATCATCGAGGCGTCGCGCACTGCCTACGCGCAGGGCGCGCGCCTGGTGCTCACGCCCGAACTGTCGATCAGCGGCTACCCGGCCGAAGACCTCTGGCTGCGCCCCGCCTTCATGGCCGCCTGCGATGATGCCGTGAAAACGGTGGCCCGCGAGCTGGCCGGGTTGAAAGGCCTGTGCGTGGTGGTCGGCCACCCGCACGGCGGCGACATCCGCAGCAAGTCGGTGCAGGTGCAGCGGCGCTTCAACGCGGCCAGCGTGCTGAGCGAAGGCCGCGTGGTCGAAACCTACGCCAAGCGCGAGCTGCCGAACTACCAGGTGTTCGACGAGCGCCGCTATTTCACGCCGGGCCAGGGCACCTGCGTGTTCCAGTGCGAAGGCATGAGCGTCGGCCTGCTGATCTGCGAGGACGCCTGGTTCGAGGAACCGGCGGTGCTGGCGCGCGAAACCGGTGCCGAGCTGCTGGTGGTGCCCAATGCCTCGCCGTTCCACGTCGGCAAGGGCGGCGAGCGCGTGGTGCGCATGGCCGACCGCGCGCGCGCCGTCGGCCTGCCGCTGGTCTACGCCCATTTCGTCGGCGGCCAGGACGAGGTGGTGTTCGACGGTGCTTCCTTCGCCGTGCAGGCCGACGGCAGCCTGGCCGGGCGCGCCTCGAGCTTCCGCGAAGAGCTGTTCTACATCGACGCCGACCGGCGCGAGCAGGGTGTCGTGCTGAATGGGCCGATGGCGCCCGTGCCAACGCCGGAAGCCGAGCTGTGGGACGCGCTGGTGTTGGGCGTGCGCGACTACGTCAACAAGAATGGCTTTCCCGGCGTGCTGCTGGGCCTGTCGGGCGGCATCGATTCGGCCCTGGTGCTGGCGATCGCCGTCGATGCGCTGGGCGCGGACAAGGTGCGCGCGGTGATGATGCCCTCGCCGTACACGGCCGACATCTCCTGGCTGGACGCGCGCGACATGAGCCAGCGGCTGGGCGTGCGCTATGACGAGATTTCCATCGCGCCGATGTTCGAATCGTTCAAGGCGGCGCTGGCCGGCGAGTTCAAGGGACTGCCGGAGGACACGACCGAGGAGAACATCCAGGCGCGCATCCGCGGCGTGATCCTGATGGCGCTGTCCAACAAGTTCGGCAGCATCGTGCTGACCACCGGCAACAAGAGCGAGATGGCGACCGGCTACTGCACGCTGTACGGCGACATGGCGGGCGGCTTCGCGGTCATCAAGGACGTGCTGAAAACGGCGGTGTTCCGGCTGGCGCGCTGGCGCAACGGCAACGACCCCTACGGGACGGGCTCCAACCCGATTCCCGAGCGCATCATCACCCGCCCGCCCAGCGCCGAACTGCGGCCCGACCAGGTCGACCAGGACAGCCTGCCGCCCTACGAGGTGCTGGACGCGATCCTGCAGCGCTACATGGAAGACGACCAGGGCATCGACGAGATCGTGGCGGCCGGCTTCGATCGCGCGGTGGTCGACCGCGTGGCGCGCCTGATCCGCGTCAACGAGTACAAGCGGCGGCAGGCGCCGGTGGGCATCCGCGTCACGCACCGCAGCTTCGGCAGGGATTGGCGCTATCCTATAACCGGTAAATTCCGGGCATAGGAGAAGCACATGAAACAGATCACCGCGGTCATCAAGCCGTTCAAGCTCGAGGAGGTGCGCGAGGCGCTGGCCGATTGCGGCGTGACCGGCCTGACCGTCGCCGAGGTCAAGGGCTTCGGGCGCCAGAAGGGCCACACCGAGCTGTACCGCGGCGCCGAGTACGTGGTGGACTTCCTGCCCAAGGTGAAGATCGAGGTGGTGGTGAAGGACGACGACGTCGACCGCTGCGTCGAGGCCATCATCAAGGCGGCGCGCACCGGCAAGATCGGCGACGGCAAGATCTTCATCACCAGCGTGGAACGCGTGGTGCGCATCCGCACCGGCGAGATCGACGAATCCGCCGTCTGAGGCGCGCGCCCTGATCCTTCAGATCTGCGTGAGGTCCATGCCTTGCGGGCTCGCGCCCGCGGCCTGGACCAGTTGCGCGAGCAGCGACGCGACTTCCGTGCCCACCATCAGCAGCCGCATCTGCGCCTCGCCCATGAATCCCTGGCCGACGCTGTGCGCCAGGAACGCGAGCAGCGCGTCGTAGTAGCCCCCGGCATTGAGCAGGCCGATCGGCTTGTCGTGGTAGCCGAGCTGGCGCCAGGTCCAGGTCTCGAAGAACTCCTCGAAGGTGCCGATGCCGCCCGGCAGCGCCAGGAAGCAGTCGGCGCGCTCGGCCATCATGCGCTTGCGCTCGTGCATGTTGTCCACCACGTGCAGCTCGGTGCAGTCGCGCTTGGCCCATTCGCGCTCCACCAGCGCCCGCGGAATGATGCCGACCACGCGGCCGCCGGCTTCCAGCGTCGCGTCGGCCATGCGCCCCATCAGGCCGTTGTTGCCGCCGCCGTAGACCAGCTGCCCGCCGTGGCGGCCGATCCACAGGCCGACCGCGCGGGCCAGCTCCACATAGGCCGGATCGGCGCCCGCGCGCGAGCCGCAATACACGCAGAGAGAAAACGCGGGAGTCATGCACCGAACCTCTGGACCAGGGCCGCCACCCAGATGCCGATGGCCAGCACCAGGCTGAGCAGCACGGCCGCGCTGCCCATGTCCTTGGCGCGCTTGGACAGGTCGTGCCATTCCGGGCCGATGCGGTCGACGGCGGCTTCGATGCCGGTGTTGAGCAGCTCCACGATCATCACCAGCAGCACCGAGCCGGCCAGCAGGGCGGTTTCCACCCAGTGCCGGCCCAGCCAGAAGGAAGCAGGCAGCAGCACGACGGCAGCCAGCACCTCCTGGCGGAACGCGGTCTCGCTCCAGCCGGCGCGCAGGCCGGCCATGGAATAGCCGGCGGCATGCCACACGCGGCTGAGGCCGGTGCGCAGTTTCTGCGGATGGACGGGAGAGACGGCTTCGGGCGGAGCGGACATCGGCAGGATTGTCGCGCAGGAAGACGATGGGGCCCGGCGTCAGGGCGCGGCGGTGACCAGCCGCGTGCCGGCCAGCGCGTCGTGCCAGAACTGGCGCTGCGGGTGCAGGCGGCTGAGCAGCGCCCAGAAGGCGACCCATCCGAGCCACAGCACCGCCGCCTCGGCAATGCCGAACTTCCTGGCCTGCAATGCCGCCAGCGGCGGCAGGAACCAGATCCAGCTGTAGACGTAGCGAATCACGGCGCGCAGCGGCGTCAGCGGACGGCCGAACCGGTCGGCCACGCGAATGTCCCAGGTCTTCATGGCCAGCGTCTGGCCGCGCGTCCAGAGCACGGTGCAGTACACGCCGCAGACGACGAACAGGAAGGCCTGGAACAGGCCGTGGCGCGCATCGATGCCGCTGCGCATCTGGGTGGCGACGCTGAAGACGAGGCCGGCGGTGAACACCACGCCGAACAGCAGCATGCCCTCGTACAGCCAGCAGGCCATCCGGCGCGCCAGCGGCGGCGCGGTCAAACCGTCTGTCGCGTTCAACGGCTTGCTGCGGGGCGGGCGGCCGGGGCCGGCAGGGTCGGGGGAGGCGCCGGTGCGCCAAGGACCGTGGCCGGGACGTGGGGTTCCGGCGCGATCGCGATGCGCGGCCCCGGCGCATCGGTCTTGGGCTTCGGGGTCTTGGCGAGCTTTTGCGGCGGTACCGGCTTGACGGCCGCGGCAATCGGCGGAGGCGGCGGCTTGTTGACCGTGGCGCTGGCAGCGAGCTTGCGTTTTTCTTCCGGCGGAAGCGCCTGGTAGGCCTCCCACATGGCTTTCTTGTCGGTCACCGGCAGCTTCTTGGCTTCGGCGAAGTTCAGCCGCGCCTGGGTGCGCTGCTGGGGCGTGAGCGCCGCCCACTCGGTCATGCGGCCGCGCAGCACGGCCTGCTCCTCGGGCTGCATCTTCGGGTAGTTCTGCGACAGCGCCAGCCACTTGCGCTTGTGGCCCTCGCTCAGCGTGCTCCAGCTGGGCGCGAGCGGCGCCAGCGCCTGCTGCTGGGACGCAGTGAGCTCAGCCCAGATGGGCTTGGCTTCGGCCCGGGGCTGCTGCGGGCGCACCGCTGCCTGCTTGGGCCGGGGTTGCTGGGTGGATGGCTGAACCGACGGTGACTGGGGCGAAGACGGCTGGCCCAGGGCCGGCGGCGTCTGCGCCAGCGCCCAATGGCTTGTCGCCAGCAGCCCCAGCGCGGCCGTGGCCACGGCAACCGCGATCTTGCGAACGATGCGGGCCGGTCGGTCGGTGTGCGCTCTTTCCTGCATGGCCGGACCGTTATTCGCGGCCGGATTTCAGGAACAGCACGAACCCGGGGTCGGCATAGGCCGCGGGCGGCAGGTCATCGGTGAGCAGGGCGGTGTCGACTTCGGCCAGTTCGGCGGCACGGCGCTCGCTCTGCACGGTATGGATGAACACCAGGCCGGCGATCAGGGCCAGCAACGGCAGCGCGGAGGCAATGCGGCTCCACAGGTTGAGCCCCTCGTCGCCGCCGCCCAGCACGGCAGCTGCGCCGGAGGCAAGCACGCCGGCCGGGCGCAGCTGGGTGGACAGCTTGCGCTGGGCCACCGCCTGGGTGCGCGCGGCGCGCAGCCGCTCGGTGATTTCGTAGGGCAGTTGATCGGTGCCGGCCGACAAACGCCGCGCCATACGGGCGCCGTAATGGTCGACCGCGTTCTGCGCAGCGCGTGCTTCGATGGTCGTCATAGTTGAATTCCCTTCGCTTTCAGCGCCTTGCTGAGAGCCTGGACGGCACGTGAACAGTGCGTCTTGACACTGCCTTCCGAGCAGCCCATGGCCGCAGCCGTCTCGGCCACGTCCATCTCCTCCCAGTAACGCATCAAAAACGCCTCGCGTTGACGTGCCGGCAATTCCATCACCTCGACTTCGATCTCACGCAATATCTGGGCCCGGCGCGTGACGTCCTCCGCGCTCTCTGTCTGCTGAGAATCAGCTACCCCCGCATAAGTTTCCAGAAGATCGAAATCCCCGTCCTCGTTGGCGGACTCGAAGTCGCCCAGGTTGGAGAACAAAGCATTACGCGTCTTCTGCCGCCGGAACCAGTCGAGGGTGGAGTTCGACAGGATGCGCTGGAACAGCATGGGCAGTTCCTGCGGCGGCTTGTCGGCGTAGTGGATGGCCAGCTTCATCATGCTGTCCTGCACGATGTCCAGCGCCGCCTCGTCGTCGCGCACGTGGTAGACGGTGCGCTTGAAGGCCCGTTTTTCCACGCCCTTGAGGAAGTCGGAGAGTTCGCGATCGGTGGCCAAGGGTGCGCGGGCTGAGGGTTGGCTGGATTTTCGTGCGTGCCGGCATCGGCGCGCTGAGCAACCCGAAATTATCGCATCGTGAACCGGCCAATACGTCACCGCCGGGCTGGGATGCCATAATCCGCCTCGCAAGTCAAAAGGCAAACGAGCCCGGATCCGGCGCAGCGACAGGCGCGCCCATGGCCCGAGGTTCAAAGTCCCATAGCAGCTTCACAAGAGCGCGCGAAGGGGCACCGGCGTTTTTTCGTCAGAGAAAAATCGAAAGGTTGATCATGGAAATGTCCAAGGCGGAACTGTCCGCCGCCGCCGCCACAGGCGGCTTCGCATCCCCCACGCGCGGCCAGCCGGCGGAACTTCGCGGCGCCGAAATCCTCATCAAGGCCCTGCAGGCCGAAGGGGTCAAGTACGTCTGGGGCTATCCCGGCGGCGCGGTGCTGCACATCTACGACGCGTTCTACAAGCAGGACACCATCCAGCACGTGCTGGTGCGCCACGAGCAGGCGGCCGTGCACGCGGCCGACGGCTATGCCCGCGCCACCGGCGAAGTGGGCGTGGCCCTGGTGACCTCGGGCCCCGGCGTGACCAACGCGGTCACCGGCATCGCCACCGCGTACATGGACAGCATTCCCATGGTGATCATCACCGGCCAGGTGCCCACGGCCGCGATCGGCCTGGACGCCTTCCAGGAGTGCGACACCGTCGGCATCACGCGTCCCATCGTGAAGCACAACTTCCTGGTGAAGGACGTGCGCGACATGGCCGACGTGATGAAGAAGGCCTTCCACATCGCCCGCAGCGGCCGCCCCGGCCCGGTGGTGGTGGACGTTCCCAAGGACGTGTCGTTCAACAAGGGCCTCTACGCCGGCTACCCGGACAAGGTGGAGATGCGCTCCTACAACCCGGTGCGCAAGGGCCACGGCGGGCAGATCCGCAAGGCCGTGCAATTGCTGATGGGCGCCAAGCGGCCCTACATCTACACCGGCGGCGGCGTGGTCCTGGGCAACGCCTGGCAGGAACTGCGCACGCTGGTCGACACGCTGAACAGCCCGGTGACCAACACGCTGATGGGCCTGGGCGCCTATCCGGGCAGCGGCCGCAACTTCCTGGGCATGCTGGGCATGCACGGCACCATCGAAGCCAACAACGCCATGCAGAACTGCGACGTGCTGCTGGCGGTGGGGGCGCGCTTCGACGACCGCGTGATCGGCAACCCCAAGCATTTCGCGCAGAGCGAGCGCAAGATCATCCACATCGACATCGACCCCTCCAGCATTTCCAAGCGGGTGAAGGTCGACATCCCGATCGTCGGCGACGTGAAGGAAGTGCTGAACGAGCTGATCGCGCAGGTGCGCGAATCGTCGACCAGGCAGGACACGGCGGCGCTGGCGTCCTGGTGGGAGACCATCGAGGAGTGGCGCTCGCGCGACTGCCTGAAGTACGACCGCGGCAACCGCGACGTGATCAAGCCGCAGCACGTGATCGAGACGCTGTGGAACATGACCCGCAACGTCGACACCTACATCACCTCCGACGTGGGCCAGCACCAGATGTGGGCCGCGCAGTTCTACAAGTTCGACGAGCCGCGCCGCTGGATCAACTCCGGCGGGCTGGGCACCATGGGCGTGGGCATTCCCTACGCCATGGGCATCAAGCTGGCCAAGCCCGACTCCGAGGTGTACTGCGTCACCGGCGAGGGCTCGGTGCAGATGTGCATCCAGGAACTGTCGACCTGCCTGCAGTACAACACGCCGATCAAGGTGGTCGCGCTGAACAACCGCTACCTGGGCATGGTGCGCCAGTGGCAGGAGCTCGACTACGAAGGCCGCTACAGCCACAGCTACATGGACGCGCTGCCCAACTTCGTGAAGCTGGCCGAGGCCTATGGCCACGTCGGCATGCTGATCGAGCGTCCGCAGGACGTGGAGCCGGCGCTGCGCGAGGCGCGCAAGCTGAAGGACCGCACCGTGTTCATGGACTTCCGCACCGACCCGACCGAAAACGTCTGGCCGATGGTGAAGGCGGGTGCGGGCATCACCGAAATGCTGCTCGGTTCCGAGGATCTTTAACCCTATAACACGGCGAATCTATTGGCTGCCGAGCCGCCTGGTTACCGCCGGGCGGGGAGGGCACCGAAAAGAGGAGCCGGCAGGACATGAAACACATCATCGCTGTGCTGATGGAGAACGAGCCCGGTGCTCTTTCCCGCGTGGTGGGCCTGTTCTCGGCCCGTGGCTACAACATCGAATCGCTGATCGTCGCGCCGACGGAGGACCCCTCGCTGTCGCGCATGACGGTGCAGACCGCCGGCTCCGACGACGTGATCGAGCAGATCACCAAGCACCTGAACCGCCTGATCGAGGTGGTGAAGGTGGTCGACCTCACCGAGGGCGCCTACACCGAGCGCGAGCTCATGATGGTGAAGGTGCGCGCGGTGGGCAAGGAACGCGAGGAGATGAAGCGCATGGCCGACATCTTCCGCGGCCGCATCATCGACGTGACCGAGAAGAGCTACACCATCGAGCTGACCGGCGACCAGGCCAAGAACGACGCCTTCCTGGAAGCCATCGACCGCACCGCCATCCTGGAGACGGTGCGCACCGGCGCCAGCGGCATCGGCCGCGGCGAGCGCATCCTCCGCGTCTGAACGAATCCATCGCAACCCCTCCATCCACGGAACCATTTAGGAGATGACCATGAAGGTTTATTACGACAAGGACTGTGACCTGAGCCTGATCAAGGGCAAGACGGTCGCCATCATCGGCTACGGCTCGCAGGGCCATGCGCACGCGCAGAACCTGAACGACAGCGGCGTCAAGGTCGTGGTCGGCCTGCGCAAGGGCGGCG
Organism: Pseudomonadota bacterium; assembly: GCA_040384685.1. Taxonomy (GTDB): domain Bacteria; phylum Pseudomonadota; class Gammaproteobacteria; order Burkholderiales; family Burkholderiaceae_C; genus Ramlibacter. The sequence continues at coordinate 153,749 of JAZKIV010000017.1, forward strand.
CTTCCTGGCCCAAGGTCGAGAAGGCCGGCCTGACGGTCTCCGAAGTGGCCGACGCGGTGAAGTCCGCCGACGTCGTGATGATCCTGCTGCCCGACGAGCAGATCGCCGCGGTCTACAAGAACGACATCGAGCCGAACATCAAGCAGGGCGCTTCGCTCGCCTTCGCCCACGGCTTCAACGTGCACTACGGCCAGGTGATGCCGCGTGCCGACCTCGACGTGTGGATGGTCGCGCCCAAGGCGCCGGGCCACACCGTGCGCAGCACCTACACCCAGGGCGGCGGCGTGCCGCACCTGGTGGCGGTGCACCAGGACAAGACCGGCCGCGCGCGCGACCTGGCGCTGTCCTATGCCATGGCCAACGGCGGCGGCAAGGCCGGCATCATCGAGACCAACTTCCGCGAAGAGACCGAGACCGACCTGTTCGGCGAGCAGGCCGTGCTGTGCGGCGGCACCGTGGAGCTGATCAAGGCCGGCTACGAGACGCTGGTGGAAGCCGGCTACGCGCCGGAGATGGCCTACTTCGAGTGCCTGCACGAGCTGAAGCTGATCGTCGACCTGATCTACGAAGGCGGCATCGCCAACATGAACTACTCGATCTCCAACAACGCGGAGTACGGCGAGTACGTCACGGGCCCGCGCATCATCACCGAGGAGACCAAGAAGGTGATGAAGCAGGTGCTCAAGGACATCCAGACCGGCGAATACGCCAAGAGCTTCATCCTGGAAAACCGCGCCGGCGCGCCGACCCTGCTGTCGCGCCGCCGCCTGAACGCCGAGAGCTCGATCGAGGTGGTGGGCGAGCAGCTGCGCGCCATGATGCCCTGGATCAAGAAGAACAAGCTGGTCGACCAGACCAGAAACTGAGCCTTTTCGGGGCCGCTTCGGGCGACACGCTTACACTTCGCGCATGCACGACGGCTCCGAGTCCCACACCCACCACGCCGATGAAGGCATGGTGGTGCGCAAGCGCCGCAAGGGCATCTACATCCTGCCCAACGCCTTCACGGTGGCGGCCCTGTTCGGCGGCTTCTACGCCATCGTGATGGCGATGAACGGCCGCTTCGACATGGCGTCGCTGGGCATCTTCGCTGCCATGGTGCTGGACAGCCTGGACGGCCGGGTGGCGCGCATGACCAACACCCAGAGCGCGTTCGGCGAACAGATGGACTCGCTGTCGGACATGGTGTCGTTCGGCGCCGCGCCGGCCCTGGTGTCCTACGAGTGGGCGCTGCGCGGCCTGGGCCGCTGGGGCTGGTTCGCCGCCTTCGTGTACTGCGCCTGCGCCGCGCTGCGGCTCGCGCGCTTCAACGTCAACACCGGCGTGGTCGACAAGCGCTACTTCCAGGGCCTGCCGTCGCCCGCCGCCGCGGCGCTGGTGGGGGGCTTCATCTGGTTGATGACGGACTACAGCGTGAAGGGCTACGAGGTCGCGTGGGTCGTCTTTGCCCTGGTGCTGTTCGCCGGCCTCACCATGGTGACCAACGTGCCCTTCTACAGCTTCAAGGACGTGAAGATGAAGAAGAGCGTGCCCTTCGTGGTGATCGTCGCCATCATGCTCGGCATCGCCGTCATCAACATCCACCCGCCCACCGTGCTGTTCGGCCTGTTCGTGGTGTACGGCCTGTCCGGCTACATCGTCTACGGCTGGCGCCGGTTCAAGGGCCAGCCCACCAGCGTGATCAGCACCTCCACGGATGAGCCGGAAGAGCGCGGTTTGCACCGGTAGGCCTGCCCGACTGTGTTAGAGTTGCCGCTCATGAACCGAATCTCGCTGGCCCTACTGCTATCCACCTACGGGCGGAGACGGTAGCGCACGCGTTATTCCCGATCACGGCCCGTATGCACCAGCAGCGGGCCGTTTTTCTTTTTGGGGCTGCTGGTGGACCCACCTCAGGAACCAAGACCATGCCGATGTTGAAGAACCCTGCCAGCAAGTACCGCGCCTTTGCCCCGGTGCGCCTGAACGACCGCACCTGGCCGGACGCCGTGCTGACCCGCGCGCCCCGGTGGTGCAGCGTGGATCTGCGCGACGGCAACCAGGCGCTGATCGAGCCGATGGACATCGCGCGCAAGCTGCGCATGTTCGAGGCGCTGGTGAAGATCGGCTTCAAGGAGATCGAGGTCGGCTTTCCTTCCGCCTCGCAGGTGGAGTACGACTTCCTGCGCAAGCTGATCGAGGAAGACCGCATCCCGCGCGACGTGACCATCCAGGTGCTGACGCAGGCACGCGAAGAACTGATCCGCCGCACCTTCGAGTCGCTCAAGGGCGCCCCCCGCGCCATCGTGCACCTGTACAACGCCACCGCGCCGGTGATGCGCAAGGTGGTGCTGGGGCTGGACCAGGACGGCATCGTCGGCCTTGCCACCGGCCAGGCGCGCCTGTTCAACGAGCTCGCCGCGCAGCAGCCGGAAACCGACTGGATCTTCCAGTACTCGCCGGAGATGTTCTCCGGCACCGAGCTGGAATTCTCCAGGCGCGTGGTCGATGCCGTCACCGAGGTGTGGCAGCCGACGCCCGCTCGCAAGTGCATCGTCAACCTGCCGTCCACGGTGGAGCATTCCACGCCCAACATCTTCGCCGACATGATCGAGTGGATGCACCGCAACCTGGCGCGCCGCGACGCCATCGTGCTGTCCGTGCATCCGCACAACGACCGCGGCACCGGCACCGCGGCCGGCGAGTTCGCCGTGATGGCGGGCGCCGACCGCCTCGAAGGCTGCCTGTTCGGCAACGGCGAGCGCACCGGCAACCTGGACCTGGTCAACGTCGCGCTCAACCTGTACACGCAGGGCGTCGATCCTGAGCTGGATTTCTCCGACATCGACGACATCCGCCGCACGGTGGAGTACTGCAACCAGATCGCCGTGCACCCGCGCCATCCGTACGTGGGCGACCTGGTCTACACCTCGTTCTCCGGCTCGCACCAGGACGCCATCAAGAAGGCGTTCGCGGCGCGCAAGGACAGCGACATCTGGGACATGCCCTACCTGCCGATCGACCCCAAGGACCTGGGCCGCAGCTATGAAGCGGTGATCCGCGTCAACAGCCAGTCGGGCAAGGGCGGCATCTCGTACCTGCTGGAAGCCGAGTTCGGCCTGGAGTTGCCGCGCCGGCTGCAGATCGAGTTCAGCCAGGTGGTGCAGCGCGCCATGGATGCCACCGGCAAGGAGTTCACCGCGCAGGACCTGTGGACGCTGTTCGAAAGCGAATACGGCCTGGACGCCAGGTCGACGCTGCAGCACAAGGTGCTGGAGCAGGGCGGCGGCGCGGCGGGCGACGACCGCGTGGTGCTGACGGCCGACGTGCGGATCGCCGGGCGCGACCTCGGCGTGCGCGGCACCGGCAACGGCCCGATCGACGCCTTCGTCGAAGGACTGTCGCGGGCCACCGGCGAATCCATCCGCGTGCTCGACTACCACGAGCACGCCACCGGCTCGGGCGCGGACGCCAAGGCCATTGCGTACCTCGAACTGCGCGTCGGCGAGCGCACCCTGTTCGGCGTGGGCAGCGACGCCAACATCGTCTCGGCCTCGCTGAAGGCGATCGTCTCCGGCGTGCAGCGTGCCCTGGCGGGCAGCGAGACGAAGGAAGCGGCGTGGCAGACAAGCTGATCATCTTCGACACCACGCTGCGCGACGGCGAGCAGTCGCCCGGCGCGTCCATGACGCGCGAGGAGAAGCTGCGCATCGCGCGCCAGCTCGAGCGGCTGAAGGTCGACGTGATCGAGGCCGGCTTCCCGGCCAGCTCCAACGGCGACTTCGATGCGGTGCACGCGATCGCGCAGGCGATCAGGGAGTCCACCGTGTGCGCCCTGTCGCGCGCCAACGACCGCGACATCTCGCGCGCGGCCGAGGCGCTGCGGGGCGCGGCCCGCGCGCGCATCCATACCTTCATCGCGACGTCGCCGCTGCACATGGAGAAGAAGCTGCGCATGACGCCCGGGCAGGTGCTGGAGCAGGCGAAGCTGGCGGTGCGCTTCGGCCGCAACCTGTGCGACGACATCGAGTTCTCGCCCGAGGACGGCTACCGCAGCGACCCCGATTTCCTGTGCCGCGTGCTGGAAGCCGTGATCGCCGAAGGCGCGACCACGCTGAACATCCCGGACACCGTGGGCTATGCGATCCCGCAGCTGTTCGGCGACTTCATCCGGATGCTGCGCGAGCGGGTACCGAACAGCGACAAGGCGGTGTGGTCGGTGCATTGCCACAACGACCTGGGCATGGCGGTGGCGAACTCGCTGGCCGGCGTGAAGATCGGCGGCGCGCGCCAGGTGGAGTGCACCGTCAACGGGCTGGGCGAGCGCGCCGGCAACTGCTCGCTGGAAGAAGTGGTGATGGCGGTGAAGACGCGCCGCGACTACTTCGGCCTGGAGGTCGGCGTCGACACGCGCCAGATCCTGGCCGCCAGCCGCATGGTCAGCCAGACCACCGGCTTCGTCGTGCAGCCGAACAAGGCGGTGGTCGGCGCGAACGCGTTCGCGCACGCGAGCGGCATCCACCAGGACGGCGTGCTCAAGGCGCGCGATACCGCCTGGTGTCGCTGCGCCAGCACAGCGAAACCGGCGAGCGCCCGCACGCGGTGGTGGTGTTCTCGGCCGACGGCAAGGAGCTGCGCGGCGAGTCGGACGGCAACGGGCCGGTGGATGCGACGCTCAAGGCCATCGAGGGGCTGGTCAGGAGCGGCGCCGAAATGGTGCTCTATTCGGTCAACGCCATCAGCGATTCCACCGAGAGCCAGGGCGAGGTGACGGTGCGGCTGCGGAACTCGGGCCGGGTGGTCAACGGCGTGGGCGCCGATCCGGACATCGTGGTGGCCTCCGCCAAGGCTTATCTGAGCGCCCTGAACAAGTTACAAAGTAAAGCTGATCGGGTTGCTGCGCAGGGCTAAGGGTAACCACTTAAAATTGATGTGCCAGCTTAGGTTAATTTCTTAAGTGCTTGATCCTGCATAGCTTTTCATTGGCGTACACTCGCGCCCTGGCTCAGGCGTTATGCAGTAACCTTTACGCACGGTACGGCCAGTTTGGAGTAAGCAGCTTGAATCGCATCCTACAGACCGTTGTTTTGGGCGCCTTCTTCGCCGCCATGGCCCCGGTGGCCGTGGAAGCAGCCCAGGTGAAACGTGGTGCATCCAGGTCCGGCGCCGGCATCGTCAAGAGCGCCCGTGTTTCCAAATCCTTTGTCGCCAAGCAGCGCCGTTCGGTGATGCGCATGGCCGCTCCCGCCGCGCCGCCCAAGCCCTCGTTCGGCCAGCTGGCGGGCCTGCACGGCGTCGCTGACCAGCTCGACCTCAAATCCAGCGTGGCCCTGGTCATCGACCAGGACACGCGCGAGGTGCTGCTGCGCAAGAACGATTCCGCCGTGCTGCCGATCGCCTCCATCACCAAGCTGATGACCGGCCTGATCGTCAGCGAAGCCAAGCTGCCGATGGACGAGATGATCGCCATCACGCAGGACGACGTCGACACCGAGAAGCACAGCGGCTCGCGCCTCAGGGTCGGCGCCACACTGTCGCGCCAGGAGTTGATGCACCTCGCGCTGATGTCCAGCGAGAACCGCGCCGCCCACGCGCTGGGCCGCACCTACCCCGGCGGGCTGTCGGCCTTCGTCGAGGCGATGAACACCAAGGCCAAGCTGCTGGGCATGAAGGACACGCACTACGTGGAGCCCACCGGCCTGTCCAGCCGCAACCAGTCGAGCGCGCAGGACCTCGTCAACCTGGTGGGTGTCGCTTCCAGCGATCCGCTGCTGCGCGAGTTCTCCACCTCGCACGGCACGGAAGTGGCGATCGGCAACAAGACCCTGCAGTTCCGCAACACCAATCGCCTGGTGGCCAGCCCGGCCTGGGAAATCGGCCTGCAGAAGACCGGCTACATCTCCGAAGCGGGCCAGTGCCTGGTGATGCAGGCCAAGGTGGCCGGCCGCAAGCTGATCATGGTGTTCCTGGATTCGGCCGGCAAGCTCAGCCGCATCGCCGACGCGGAACGCGTGCGCCGCTGGGTCGAAACCACGGGCACGATCGCGCCGGCGCCGAGCACCAACACGCTGGTGCGCCAGGTCAACGGTTAAGGGGTTCTACGCCGCCAGCCGCTGCGTCGGCGGCTTGTGCCCCAGCGCGGCCGAGATCTCGTTGGCCGTGGCCTGCAGCTTGGGCAGCCAGCTTTCGTCCAGCCGGTCGGCCGGCGCCGAGATCGACAGGCCGGCCACCAGCCGGCTCTGGTCGTCGTAGATGCCGGCGGCCATGCAGCGCACGCCCAGCTCCAGCTCCTCGTTGTCCCGCGCGATGCCGTACTGGCGCGCCTTGGCCAGCTCGCGCTCCAGCACCGGCAGCTGGGTAATGCTGTTCTTGGTGTGGCCGGCCAGGCCGGTGCGCGTGGCATAGGCGCGCACGCGCTGCGGGTCGTCCGCGGCCAAAAACAGCTTGCCGGTGGAAGTCAGGTGCAGCGGCGCGCGGCCGCCGATGGCGCGCACCACCTGCATGCCCGAGCGCTCGCTGTAGGCGCGCTCGACATAGATGATCTCGTCGCTCTGGCGCACGCTCAGGTTCACCGGCTGCTGGATCTGCTTGTGCAGCTCGCGCATCGGCGTGAGCGCCGCGTCGCGCACGTTCAGCCGCGCCTTCACCAGGTTGCCCAGCTCCAGCAGGCGCATGCCCAGCCGGTAGCTGCCCGCCTCGGGCCGGTCCACGAAGCGGCCGGTCGCCAAGTCGTTCAGGATGCGGTGCGTGGTGGACGGATGCAGCCCGGTCTTTTCGCTGATCTCCTTGAGCGAGACCGCGTCCTCGCGGGAGGCGAGCACGTCGATCAGCGCGAACATGCGTTCGATCACCTGGATCGTCGGCGTGCCGGGGGCGTTGGGGTCGGACTTTCTCATGGGTGTGTTCTCGGTCGCACCCGGTATTTTACTTGGTGAAATGCGCCCGGCGGGGCGCGTTCAGGCGGTGGTGCTGTCGCCCGGCTGCCACTTGCCGTCCAGCAGCACCTGGTGCGGATGGAAGCGGGCCTTGTAGTTCATCTTGGGGCTCTGGCCGATCCAGTAGCCCAGGTAGACGTGGGGCAGCTTGAGCTTCTTGGCCTGGTCGATCTGCCACAGCACGCTGTAGGTGCCATAGCTGGCCTCGGGGTCCGGCTCGTAGAAGGTGTAGACGGCCGAGATGCCGTCGTTGAGCACGTCGAGGATGGACACGATGCGCAGCGGCCCGGGTGCGCCGTTGGGCAGCGTCTCGCGGAACTCGACCAGGCGCGAATTCACCCGGCTTTGCAGCAGGAACTGCGTGTACTGGTCGATGCTGTCGTGGTCCATGCCGCCGCCGGCGTGGCGCCCGGTCTGGTAGCGCAGGTACAGGTGGTAGTGCTCGGGCACGAAGCACAGCTTGAGCACGCGCGCCTGCAGGTTGGCATGCTGCGTCCAGGCGCGGCGCTGGCTGCGGCTGGGCTTGAAGGGGTCGGCCAGCACGCGCAGCGGCACGCAGGCGCGGCAGCCGTCGCAGTAGGGGCGGTAGGTGAACATGCCGCTGCGGCGGAAGCCGCTGACCACCAGGTCGGAGTACGCGTCGTTGTGGATCAGGTGGCTGGGCGTGGCCACCTGGGAACGCGCCTGCTTGCCCGGCAGGTAGCTGCACGGATAGGGCGCCGTTGCATAGAACTGCAGCGTCTGGAGCGGAAGATCCTTGAGGTGCGTCACGCGTGTGCGGGGGGCGGCAGGACTGCGTTCCAGTATACGGGGTCGAATCGCCAAAGCAGGGCCCCCTGGGCCGCCGCTCTTGCCACTTGTTGCACGAAAACCGCCCTGGCGATCTCCCGGGCGCCCAAAGACGCCAGATGGCGGGTGTTCTGCTGGCAGTCGATCATGCGCACATCCTCGCGCCGGCAGAAGGCCACCAGGGCGGCCAGGGCGATCTTGGAGGCGTCGGGCTGGTGCGCGAACATCGACTCGCCGAACACGGCCTGGCCGATCGCCACGCAGTACAGGCCGCCGGCAAGCCGGCCGTCGATCCAGGTTTCCACGCTGTGCGCCAGGCCGGCGCGATGCAGTTCGCGGTACGCGTCCACCATGGCCGGCAGGATCCAGGTGCCCGACTGCCCGTTGCGCGGCGTGCCGGCGCAGGCGCGGATCACGTCGTCGAAGGCGGTGTCGAAGCTGACGCGGCAGCGCGGGTCGGCCGCGAAGCGCGCCAGCGTCTTGCGCAGCGACCGGTGCAGCTTGAACTCTTGCGGAAACAGCACCATGCGCGGGTCGGTGCTCCACCACAGGATGGGCTGGCCCTCGCTGAACCAGGGAAAGATGCCGGCCGAGTAGGCGCGCCGCAAGGTGTCGACGTCGAGCGCGCCGCCGGCGGCCAGCAGGCCGGGCGCGGGCTGCGCCTCGTCCCATGCCTGCGAGGCATCGGGAAAGGGCGCGCCGGGTTGGAGCCAGGGAAGGTGCACCCCGCTACTGTAGGGCCCCGGCCCGGCGCCGGGGGCCGCCGCGGCGCGCTACAGCACGGCCGAGACCGCGACCTGCAGCCGCTGCGTGGCGAGCAGCGCGCGCCGGTCCATGTACGAAATCTTCAGCTGGTCGTTGCTGCCCTCGGCCGGCAGCAGCACCGTGGCCAGCACCACCCAGGGATCGCTCGGGCACTGCGGGCACGGCGGCACCGGCATGCCCAGGCGCTCCTCGTCCTTCGATGCCTCGGCCAGCGCGGCCAGCCACGCCTTGTCGTCCTGGCGCGCCGCCACGTGCGATTCCGGCAGCGTCCACAGCACCTTGATCTCGAACGAATCGCGCACGCGCGAATACTCGCACTGGGTGTCGTCGCAGCCGCAGCCCGCGGCAAGCACCTTCACCGGCCGGGAATGGCACTCCGCGTAACGCACCGCGATGTAGGCCTTGCGCGGGCCCTGCGAGGTGCCCGGCATGTCGCCCGCCGGCGGGCAGGGCCAGCGCACGGTGCAGGGCTGCGGCTCGGCGCCCAGCCTCAGGTCCACGGTGACGCACTGGTCGATCTGGATGTCGTCGCCCTGCGGGCCGACCGCGTAGCCGGGGCAGACCTGCACGGTCCAGTTCTTCGCGTCCTTGACGGGCTCGACGCTGCAGCCGCAGGCCACGCCCCAGCCGTGCAGGTAGCGGTTGTGGCGGCGCAGCTTCTCGCGGAAGTACTCCTGCTCGGTGCGCATGTCGTCGGCATTGAGCAGCTGCCGGTTGAAGTAGCGCAGCCGCTCCAGCGGCGCGCTGTCGCAGCCGCAGACGGAGTTCAGATCGGACATGTCGGACATGGTGTTTCCCTCAGCTGATGGTGAAGACGAGCTTGAACGAGCCGCCCGGGGCGCCGTCGCCGGAGATCGCGCCGCCGGCCGGCGCGGCGGCTTCGCCGTCCAGCCCGATGTGCGCGGTGCTGACGATGGCGTGCAGGTCCACCAGGGCGTTGTCGTCGCCGAACAGCAGCAGCGTGTATTCGCCCTTCTGCCAGCCGAAGCCGGTGGCGTCGGTGCGCACGTACGGCGAATCCGGGAACAGGTCGAAGCGCATGGTGCGCATGTCCTCCATGGTGAGCGTGCCCGGCACGTAGTCGAGTCCGCCGAGGATGTCGGAGGGCCGCACCTGCACGTTGTGCCGGTCGGCGTCCGTGTCGCCGAAGGTGTGGGTGGTCGGCAGGTTGGGCGCGATCTGCAGGAAGTCTTCGGTGAACCGCACGCGAATGGCGGTGACGTGCTGCTTGATCTTCAGCTTCACCGGGTCGAGCGGCGACTGCACCTCGGCGACCTCGGTTTCGGCGCCATCGCGGGTGCGCGACAGGAAGGTGACGCCGGCCACCCGCAGCAGCGTCTGCGGCACCGGCGGAGGCGGCGGCGCGTGGTTGCAACAGGCGTCGACCCGCTCGGCCAGGCACAGGATCAGGTCCAGCAGCACGGCGTTGCTGTACACGCGCGGACGCACCATGCAGGTCTCCAGCCGGACGATGCGGCCGTCGCGCATCCGCACGGCCGCCAGCGGCACGCAGACCTCGCCGTGCACGGCGTCGCAATCGCAGTCGAGCAGGCTGCAAAGCGCGTGGCGGCGGCCGGGCTCCATGCCATGGAGCTCGTGTTCCGGGAACTTGTCGTTCACCTGGCCGAGGCCTGCCGGGGCCGGAGAGGCGGCGCTCGCGTCGGTGCTGACGGGCGGTCTCGGGTCGCGGCCGGCGGCCCAGTTCAGGCACCAGTCGGGGTCGCGCTGCAGCGGCGGCAGGCCGGGCGCCACTTTCAGGCAGAAGCTTTCCACCACCGTGCCGGGTGCGCAGTGGCTGCGCGTGTCGCAGTCGGTGACCAGCACCGGTTGCTGGTCGGTGAAGCATTCCCGGTAGCACAGCCAGATGGTGAGGATGCTGTCGTCGTCCCTGTTTTGGTCCCTGTCCGCCGCGGCCGGCGGTGCGGTGTAGCCGGCTTGGTTGGTCAAGGGGGGCGGCGGCGGCACCGGCACGGGCGCCGGCGCCGGTGTCGCCGCCGGCTCGTTGCAGCAGCCGCCCTGCGGCGCCGCGGGATCGATGCAGGTGCGCACCGGCACCACGATCTCGCGCCCCAGCCCGTCGATCGCCACGCCGGGGTCGATGCAGATCCGGTCGCCGTCCTGCGACACCTGCAGGCCGCACAGCACGCCCTTGCCGAGGGTGAGCTTGTTCAGCAGCCACTGCTTGTGCTTGCCGTAGTCCTGCTCCATCTGGAAGTGCTGCACATCCATGCGCTTTCCGTAGAAGAAGTGGTTGCGGCTCGGCGCGCCCAGCAGGCGGCGCAGCAGGTCGCTCGTGTCATGTGCATGCATGTCGGTCTCCGGTCAGTTCCATTGCATTGATTCGCCGAGCACGGCTTCGCCCACGCGCAGGGCGCCGTCAGGCGGGTTCAGGTGGGCGTCGAATCCCAGCCGCGTGCCGTCGAGCTGCCAGGCGGGCGGCGGGCCGCCGACGATGGTGTCCACGCCCACCAGCGCCTGCAGGCCCACGCACAGCTGCGGCTCGACCACCGACACGCGGTAGTCGGTGTGGGCGGGCTTTTCGCGGTCGACGATGCGCTGCAGTTCCTGCAGCGTGCCGGCGTGCTGCAGGCGGTGCCTGTCCACCACCACGCAGAAGCGATACGCATCCTCGGCGAACAGCGGCAGCCCCACCAGGTGCGCCGCCAGAGGCCCGGACTCGCCCACCACCGCGCGGCCGACCGGCGGCTCGCCCTCGGCCAGCGGCGGGCAGCCGACAGCGGTGTCGAGGTCGGGCACCACCATGCCGTTCGGATCCAGCGGCGGCAGCTGCGTGTCGAAGCCGAGCGCCGAGCTTTCGCCCAGCACCCACAGGCGCCGCTGCACCTGGCTTTCGAAGATCGCCGGGCGGATGCCGGTGTGCCATTCCACGAAGGCGGCGATGGAGGCGGGCGTGCCGCGGCGCGCCATCAGCGCCACCGCTTCGCGCAGCAGCTCGCGGCGCTGCCCGTCGTCGGCGATGCGCGGCAGCTCGAAGGCCAGCCACTGGGACAGCCAGTTCAGCTGCGTGGCCGGCGCGAAATCGGGGTCGGCCACCCGCGGCATGTCGTCGATGCGTTCCTCCACCGCCAGGAACTCCCCGCGCATCCATTGCAGCAGCCGCTGCAGCGTGCCGTCCGGGTCGTTGCGGCGGTAGGTGGCCGGCAGGTGGTCGCGCAGGTCTTCCGCCGCGGTGGCGGCGCGCACCTGGTACAGCACCGGCGTGCGGGACGGGTCCGCGCTGGCCAGCCTGATGCGCAGCCACAGGAAGCGCCGCGCGCCCGGCGCGCTGTGCAGTGGCGCGAGCAGGGCGTCGGGGCCGGGCAGGCTGTGCCATTCGCTGGCCGGGGGCACCACCGCATCTGACGCCGCCTGCGCGAGCTCGACCTCGACGGCGGTGCCCGCCGGCACGTCGCCTTCCACCCAGGCGCGCTCCCATTCGCGCTCCACGCCGGCGTCGAACGGGCCGGCCTCGATGCGGGCGCCGTCCAGGAAGGCCGTGTCCGCCGCGAAGCGCAGGTAGCGGTCGTCCAGGCCGGGCTTGATGTAGAGGTCGCCGTTCGGCGCGATGGCCAGCGCCGTGACCGGGCCATGCCAGCCGGGCAGCGACCCGCGCAGTTCGCCTGCGGCGTCGAACAGCCGGATGCGGCCATCCGCCGCGTCGGCCACGTAGATGCGCGCCGCGCCGCCGTGCTCCACCGCGATGGCGCCCGGCTTCCAGCCGGCCGGGCCGTGCAGGCTGAAGCCGTAGCTGCCGTCGGCCGCGAAGACGTCGACGCGGTCGTGCAGGGCGTCGGACACCAGCACTGTGTCCTCGGGGCCGATGGCCGTGAACAGCGGCTCGCCCAGCCGGCCGGAGGCGCCGGACACGGCGTCGAACGCCGTGTCCGGCAAACCGTGCGCCGACAAGCGATGCAGGCGCCGCGCGGCGGCGTCGATGAGCACGGTGCGCTGCCGCGTGTCCACCGCCACGCTGGCCGGTGCTCCCCCGTTGTAAGGCGCCCAGTCGGGTTCCAGCAGCGGCAGCGCCACGCTTTGCACACGGTGCCCGGCGCTGTCGGCCACCAGCAGCGCGCGCTCGGACAGCGCCAGGCCGCGCGGCGTTTGCCAGCCGGCGATGCGCGCGCGCGAGTCGCAGCGCGGCTCGACGAACCAGACCACGCCGTGCGCGGTGTCGGCCACGAACACGCTGTCGCAGGGCCCGAGCGCCAAACCGGACACCTCGCGCGCGCCAGGGGCACCCCAATCGGCCGCGCGGCCGTCCTCGGGGCCGGGCACGCGCATCAGGGTGAGCGCGCCGTCGCGGTCGCTCGCCGTGCCGGCGGCCTGGCCCAGCCAGCGGTCGCGGTCGCGCAGCAGCAGGTGGCGTGTGGGTGCGTCCACGTCAGCTCACGTAGAGGTTGTACTGGACGCTGCCGCCGACGTTGGGCTGCAGCACCTTGAACTCCAGCTTGTGCTGGCCCAGGCCGATCTCCACGCCCAGCTTCAGCAGGTCCACCTCGCCGGTGCCGTCGGGCGAGGCCAGCGCGTGCCCGTTGCTGCCGTCGCCCAGCTGCGCCCAGTTGGCCGCCTGCCCGGGCTTGGCGGCCAGCTGCTGCAGCAGCGGCACGGTGATGTCCTGGCCGTCCAGGAACACGCGCATGTTGTTCACATAGCTCAGCGCCGAACCGGTGCGCGCGTCGGGCTGCACGCCGGCGGTGTCGCTGTTCTGGTCGATGACGTGCGTGTGCGCCGCCAGCGCGCCGGCGTCGTCGGTCTTCGACGGCACCGTGCCGGCCATCACCGTGTGCGTGTGCTTGCCGGAAGGCTTGACTTCCACCATGCCGCGCCCGCCGCGCACGCCGCCCGCACCGCTGGCCATGTAGGAATTGGGGTCGTTGCCGTCGCCGAAGTCGAGCGAGCCGCTCTCGCCGTCGTCCGAGCCGGCCCAGATCTCGTGCCGGTGCTCGCCTCCCTCGGCCAGCACCATGGTGGACAGGTTGATCGGGTGCGAGTGCGCCGAGGCCTCGCCGGCCGGCGCCGTGTTGAACTTCAGGCGGTGCGCGTGCTTTCCCAGCTCGGTGTAGTAGAGCGAGCTGAACTTGCGCGCCCGCAGGTACAGCGTCACCTCGCTCGGGAAACCGCCGTCGACGTGGAAGTACAGCACCTTGGGGTTGGCCGAGTCGATGTCCTTCTCGCCCTCCAGGCTCACCCCGCGCACCTGCTGCGGCTTGACCGGCGTGGCGTAGCGCCGCACGCCCGGCATCACGCGCTCGACCCGGCAGGTCGCGTCGAGTTCCAGCTGGGCCAGCACCACCTTGCCGCTGTCGGCCGCCGGCCAGCTGTCGAGGAATTCGAACACCACGTCGGCGGCGATGCGCGTGGGCGCGCCCCAGGCCAGGTCGCCGGAACAGGCCTGGCCGGGCACCGTGACCATGCAGCCGTCCTGCGCGGGCTGGGTGCGCTGCTCGCGGTACGACACCGCCAGCAGGTTGCCGAACACCACGCCCTTGGTGGTGCTGGGCGCGCCCATCACCTGCACTTCGGCATCGGCCAGCAGCGCGATCTCGCGGCCCAGGTGGTCGAACGCCAGGCCGCCGCGCACCAACACCTTGTGCGTGTCGCTTGGATGCTTCAGGACCTCCAGCCCCTTCACGATGCCGGCCGAATAGAGCGAGCGGTTCAGCAGCCGCCGCACGCCCAGGTGGTAGGCCTGCTCGCTGCGCAAGTCGGAGGCGGCGAGGCGCTGGCCGTTGAAGTAATTCAGGCGCGCCAGCGCGTCATTGGACGGGTTCGCACTCATGCGGAGAGCTCCTTTGCAAATCGAGGGGCCAGTCCGCCGCCACGCGCAGGCGGTGGCGGCCGGGCCGGACCAGTTCATGGGCGCACAGCGTCACGTTGTCGCAGCGGGCCGCGCCGTCGGCCGACTGCGCGGCGGCCGCGTTGCCGCCGCAGCCGCCGGTGCATCCGCCGCCGCATCCGCAGCCGCCGGCGGTACCACCGGCGGTGAGCAGGCCGAAGCCGGTGACACGCAGCACCCCCGGCAGCGCCGCCAGCAGCGCCAGCAGTTCGCTGCGGTACACGGCGCGGCCGATCGGCCAGCCGGTGCCGTCCGGCCCGCCGGACAGCGGATCGAAGAAGCGCCGGATGGCGCCGTCGGCCAGCCGCAGCACGGCTGCCGCATCGGTCTCGGCTTCCAGCTGCAGCGTGGCCTGCACGCCGACCGCCCGGTAGTGCGGCGCCAGCACCCGGATTTCGCCGGTGACCAGCCGCCGCGGTTCGAGATAGGCGCGCACGGCTTCCAGCAGCGCGCGGCTGGGCATGGGCGCGGGCAGCCGGCAGCGCGGCACCACCACCACCGCCACCACGCCGGGCGCCGGGTAGCAGGGCAGCTCGGGCCACAGGCCTGCCACAGCGTGGGTGCGCGCCACCGGCATACCGGGGGTGGCCAGCGCGAGCCGCTCGATGTCCTGCAGCGTGACGGCCTTGTCCACCGCGTTCGCCAGCGTGTAGGCGCGGGCGCGCAGCGCGTCCAGGCTCTCGCGCGCCGCGCCGCCGGTGGCGCCGAACGGCTGCGCAACGGTGAGCGGCTGCGCCAGCCCGGCGAGCGCGGGCGCCAGCGCCAGGTTCTCCGCCGAAGCCGGCAGCTCCTGCAGCGTGCCCGCCTGCAGGTTGCCGGCCGTGCCGCCGCCGCGCCGCCAGCGCGCGAACACCGTGAAGCCCGCCGGCAGCACGCCGCCGCGCAGGCCGTTGCCGCTGGCCAGTCCGCCGTCCTCGGGCAGCAGCAGCACGTGGCGGTCGTGGGCGCCGCTCGCGTCCCAGTCGAGCCGCGTGGTCCAGTCGGCCTGCACGTGGCCCAGGCCGTCGTCCAGCCGCAGCTGCACCGAATCGGCGACGATGGGCGATTGCGGAAACGCGAAGCGCGCACCGGCATGGCCGGCCGCCGGGCCCAGCGCCTGTTCGGCGTGGCCGAGCGCATGCTCGGCGCGCACCGCGTTGAACGCCACGTGCAGCAGGCGCGGCGGGCATTCGTAGCGCCCGCGCACCAGCCGGCAGCGGATGAAGAACAGCGCCGGCCAGCCGGGTACGCCGCCGGGCTGGTGGCCGGACGGCGCGCCGAAGCGCACCATGCCGCTCAGGCTGAGCGCGCGGGTGTCGTCCTCCACCGAAGGCAGCGCGAACCATTCGCCGCCGCCGGCGTGGTACTCCCACACCGTGCGGGCCAGGTGGTGCAGCCGCCAGTCGCCGGGCTTGCAGGTGGCGGCTGCCTGTTCGTCGATCAGCGCCTGCCGCGTGGCCTCGTCCCGCGTCCAGTCGGGCGTCCAGGCATGCAGCGACAGCATGGCGCCCGGCGCGCCCAGCGCCTGGTCGAAGCCGAGATGGAACGCCGGAGCGTTCGCGCCGCGCGGGCGTTCGCCCAGCGGTGCGTACGCCGACAGCGTGTCGTTGGCGGCGGTGGCGTCGGCCAGCGCGCCGGTGGGCTTGCCGCGCGCCGTGCCCAGCACGGCCAGCCGCGCGGGCGAGGCATACACCGCATCCAGCGTTTCGAACAGGGCGCCGCCCGCGTCGTGCAACCGCAGCCGCGGCGGCAGCGCCAGGCCGGCGGCGTTGCCGTTGCCGACCCCCACCACCGTGCGCGCCACTTGTGGCGGCATCGGCTCGGCGCCCACCAGCCGCGCGAAGCGGCGCACCGCCTCGTCCGGCAGCCGGTCGAAGCGGAAGATGTTCTGCTCGGTCAGCCAGGCCGCCAGCTCCAGCACGGTGATGCCCGGGTCGGAGGCGTTGTGGTCGGTCCACTGCGGCGCCAGGCGCGGGATCAGGCCGCGCCCCTCGGCCACCAGCTGGTCGAACGTGCGGTTGTCGAGCGTCGGCTTAGGCAGCGGCATAGGACCCCACGGGTGTGTTGATCACCAGCTTCAGCTGCGAATCGCCGGCACAGACCAGCTGGTCCGGCCCCACCGGCACGGTGTCGCCGTACACCGCCTGGCCCACCATCAGCTGCAGGAAGCGGACCGCGTCCACGCCGGGCGTGCCTTCCAGCAGCGCCGCCAGGTCGGACAGCGCCACCGGCTGGCCGAACTGCCAGCCGCGCCCGTCGCGCCCGCCGGTCAGCGGGTGCAGGAAGCGCGACAGCCGCTCGCGCAGCCGCGCCTCGACGCGGCCGGCGTCGTCGGGCACCAGCGGCAGCACCTCGGCGCGCACGCCGACCGGCACGTAGCCCGGCGCCAGCAGCTGCAGCCCGCCGGCGACGCCGGCCGGCATGCGGGCGGCCAGGTGGCGCGCCACCCGAGAACGCAGCTCCAGCGAGGGCTGCGGCTGGGCGGCGGTGGAGGACGGCACCACGATCAGCGCCACGCTGCCGCGCGCGCCGCGCCCGTCGGGGCCCAGCAGGGGCAGGGCGCGCGCGCGCGCCACTTCGGGCGAGGCGCTCAGCGCCAGCCACTCGTAGTCCTCCACGCTCACCGCGCGGTCGCGGTGGCGCAGCGCCTGCGTGCCGCGGTCGCGCGCGGCGCGCAGGTACTCGGCCTGCGCGCCGCCGCTGGCGGCCAGCGGGTTGCTCACCGATTCGACGTAGCCGACGCCGCTGTGCAGCTCGCGGATGGTCCCCACGTCGACGTTGCCGGCGATGCCGCCGCCGGTCACGTAGCTCACCGTGATGGGTGCGCCGGCGGGCGGCACGAAGCCCTGCTCGCCCGGAAAGCGGAACACGCCGCGCGCGCGCTCCACCGTGTAGTGCCGGTCGGCCGGGCCGCAGGCGTACAGGTGCGGCATCGGCAGCCAGCGCACCCACAGCGCGGTCTTGATGGAGGGGTCCTGGGCGTCGGTTTCGAAGCGCAGGCGCCCGGGCTCGACGCCGATGGCCGCGGTTTCCCAGTCGCTGCCGCGGCCGGCCCATTCGCGCACCTCGACCAGCTCGCCGGCCAGCACCGGCACGCCGTTGCCGGGCAGGTCCAGCGCGCGTTCGAACTCGGCCACGCTGTTGGCGGCCGGATCGGCGGCGCCGGTTGCGGCGTCGCCGCGCGGCGCGCGGGCGGCGGGCAGCGCGAACGACTGGTCCGGCTGGCCGTTGCTGATGCCCAGCGTGTCGCGCTCGACGCGCTGCCCCTGGCTGGCCCACACGGCGTTCAGCCAGGCGCCGCCCAGCCGGGCCCGGTAGTCCTGGCTGGCCAGGCCGGGCTTCAGGCGCGCCCGGATCCAGTAGAGCGCGCCGCCCAGGCCTTCGCGCGGCTGCATGTCGGGTGCGCCGATGAACTGCACCAGGCCGGTCTGCTGCAGGCCCTGCGTGGTGTCGCGCACCGACAGCTCGGTCCAGCCGCGCGCGCCCCAGTAGTCCCACACGTAGGGCTGCGGGTCGGCCTCGGCGGCCGGCGCCTGCACCTCCACCAGCAGGCTCACCAGCGCCGCCGGCGGGCGCGAGCTGAAGCCGAAGTGCAGCGCGGGCGCGCGGTCGGACACCGGCTCGAACGGCGCGAACGCGCTGCGCGGCCAGTAGGCCTCCTCGCTGCGTTCGGCCAGCGCGAAATCGTTTTCCGTGAGGCAGGCGTCCAGCGGCGCCGGGTTCGAGAAGTACAGGTAGCCGATGCGCAGCGACGCCACCACCGGTGGCTGCAGCGTGGCCGGCGTGCTGGTGACGACGTACTTGGTGGGGTCGCCCGGGTCGACGTCCACCGACACGCCGAGCGGCCGGCCGTAGTCGCCCTGCGCCAGGCGCAGGCGCAGCCAGGTCTGCTTGTCGGCGTTGATCTCGCTCTCGGCCCAGTCCAGCGGCGCGACGAAGCTGATGGCCGCCGCCGGCAGGCCGATGCCGCCGGGCGCGGCGCCGGTGGTCAGCCCCTTGGTGTTGTCGGCGTATTCCTCGTTCGGGCCCAGGCCGACCCAGCGCGCGCCGTTGAAGTACTCGGCCTGCACGTCCAGCGTGCCGGCGGCCACGCCGAGCTGCGAGAAGGTGAAGCTCAGCTCCACCCGCGCGCCCTTGCGCGTGAACGCCTCCTTGCAGGCGAGGTAAAAGGCGGCGAAGCGCTCGGGCCGGCTGCCGAACGGATAGAAGTCCTTGCCGGTGTCGAGCTTGAACTCGTCCTGCAGCGCGTTGTCGGGCGGCAGGTCGTCCTTGGCGTAGCCCACGCGCGCGCGCAGCACGTCCACCGTGGGCAGCGCGCCGCCGTTATCGGCGCCGTCGGGGCGCAGCGGCGGCAGCGCGTCGGCCAGCTGCAGGAAGTCGCTGGCCGCCAGCGGCTGCAGCAGCCGGTCGAGCAGCACCGTGGTGTCGGTGGTGCCCATCACCGTGGCGCGGGCCACGCCGTCCAGCGTCACCTCGTCGCCGGGCAGCAGGTCGCGGCTGGTCTCCACCGTGACCTCGGTCCATTCCGGGCGCGTGGCGCTCGGGCGGTGCGTGGCGCCGTCGGTGCCGCTGGCGACGCGCGCGGCCGGCACGCGCTGCGACACGCTGGCGCGGATCCAGTAGGCCGTGTGCCCGCCCAGCGTTTCCTCCTTGCCGTCGGGGCCGGCCTCCTTGCCCAGGCTGATGCGGCCGTCGCGCGTGAAGCGTTCGGTGCGGTCGTCGACCAGCACCAGCGGCAGCCAGCCGTCGGCGCTCAGGTAGTCCCAATCCAGCAGCAGCGGCCGGCGCGCCTGGCTGCCCAGGCGGCTGCCGCGGTCGTCGGCGAAGTCGATGGTGAGGTCGACCTGCGCCGAGCCCGCCAAGCGGAACATGTCGGCGTGGCCCAGGTAGAGCCGGTGCGGCGCCTGGCCCATGCCGTCGAACACCGTGAAGCCGGACTGCAGCGCGGCGCTGTGGTCGCGGTAGCTGTCGGCCTGCGGGTCGATGCTGTAGAGCGTGACCAGCCGCCCGCGCATGGCGGTGATTTCCTGCTCGGTGAAGAACTCCGGCGGCGCGCCGGCGGCGCCGGCCGTGCCGCTGTCCAGCGAAGGCGCGGGCGGCGGCAGCACGGCGGCCACGCGCGTGCCGGCCGGCACGGTGGCGTCGCCCGAGGCGTTGTCCAGCAGCTTGAACACCAGCGGCGCGCGCGCCGACTGCGCCGGCAGCACGCTGGCGCCCAGCTGGTCGAGGAATTCCAGCTGCAGGCGCAGCGGCACGGCGTTCAGGCCGGCGCCCTGGATCTCCAGCTGGCGTGCCACGATGAACTGCAGCGCGCTGCCGGCATCGCCCTGCGCCGTCCATTCGGGCAGGTAGCCGGCGCGCCTGGCCTGCAGGTCGGCGGCGATGCGCACCGCGTCGCGCGGCGCGATGACCGGAGGGCGGAATGAGGGACCATTCATGGCAGCCGGCCCTCCTGCAGGTAGAACGGGTAGACCAGGTTGTAGAAGGTGTTGGTGGTGCGCACCCGGTAGCGCACGTCGATGTCCAGCCGCCCGCGCGGCGGGTCGCTGCGCACCGCCACGCCGATGCTGTCGATGCGCGGCTCCCACAGGATCAGCGACTGCTCGACCCGGTGCCGGATCAGTGCCGTGGTGTGCTGGTTCATCGGCTCGAACAGCATGGCGCGCAGGCCGGCGCCGAAGTCGGGGCGCATGGCGCGCTCGCCCGGCTCGGTGTCCAGCACGATGCGGATCGCCTGGCGGATGTCGTCCTCGTACTCGGCCATCGCGATCGCGCCGGCGGCGTCCACCCGCAGCGGGAAGGCGAAGCCGCGGCCGAGGAAGGCCTTGGCGTCGGCGCGGTCCGCCGTGCCGGGCTGGGAAGAGGGGGGTTGCATGTCCATGCGCGTTCCTCAGCCGCCGAACAGCACCGTGGGCGAGCCGGCCACGATGGTCGCGCCGCAGCCGCACAGGTCGCCCTGGCGCGCGCCCGGGCGGCCACCGACCAGCACCGTGGCGCTGCCCTTGACGATCGGGTTGGGCGGATGCGGCCCGGCCAGCGGCGGCATCGCGCAGGCATGCAGGTCGCCCACGCAGACCGCGGGCATGCCGTTGATCAGCACGTTGGGCACCCCGGGGCCGGAGATGATGCCGGGGTGGCTGGTGGGCGCGGTCAGGAAGGCGGCGGCGGGCATGGCGGAGCCTTCTTTTTCAGTTGATCTTCACCACGGAGCCCTGCACCACGCAGGCTCCGCTGGACTTGAGGGTGGCCACGCCCTGGCTCTGCACCGTGAGCGTGGCCTTGGCGCTGATCTCGATCACCGGCGCGTCCAGCGTCAGCTTGGTCTTGGCGGTGATGGTCACGTCGCCCGCCTTGCCGATGGTGACGCTGGCCGTGGGCGTGCTGATCTCCGCCTTGTCGGCCGCGAGCGTCACCGTGGACAGCATGTTGCTTTGCAGCGTGATCTTCTGCAGCGCGTCGTCGAAGGTGAGCTCGTGCCCGAGCGGCGAGCGCACCAGCCGCTTGTTGATGGCGTCGCTCGGGCTCAGCGCGGGCGGGCGGTCCACCATGTTCCACAGCGAGCCGATCACGTAGGGCTCGCGCACGTCGCCGTGGTTGAACGCCACCAGCACCTCGTCGCCCACCATCGGCACGAAGAAGGTGCCGCGCCCCGAACCGGCCATCAGCGTGGCCAGCCTCGCCCACGGCATGAAGCCCGGCAGCCAGGGCAGCATCAGCTGCACGCGCGCCTGGCCGGTGCTGTCGAAGTTGTTGATCACCGTGGCCGAGGCCACGCCGAACACCTTCTTGTCCGGCGCCAGCGGCTGGAGGTCTTGCAGGAGGCCGAACATCACATCGTCAGACATGGGGTGGGTGCTTTCTCAGAACGACACGCGCAGCGGGACCGCGCCCTGGTCGGCCAGCGGGATCGAGCCGAACCAGATGTCCTTGCGCAGGCCGAAGGCGGTGCGAAAGCCCCCGCCGTCGACGGTGTGCGTGACCGAGGTCACGCGGTACAGGCCGCCGAACTCCTCGCCCACGCCCTCGATGCGCAGCACGTCGCCGGCGCGCATGCCGGGCTCGCCCACCACTGTGCCGGTGGCGGTGAGGCGGCGGTTCAGCTTGGGGATGATTTCGGAGATCAGCTTGCGCGGGATCGAGGTCAGCGTCAGCGGCTCCTCGATCATGTAGTCGCCCGGCTGCATGCCGATCGGCACCACGCCGGGGTAGATCGCCAGCGTCAGGCTCATGGTGTCCCAGTCGAAGCCGAGCGTGACCACGAAGGTCATCTTGATCGCCGGGATCCAGACGAAGCCGCCCACGCTGAAGATCTGGCCGACGGTGGACACGCGCGGCGTGAAGTCGATCAGCGAGCGGCCGTAGCCGTAGGTGAAGGCGGCGCTCAGGTTGTCCAGCGAGGAGGTGAAGCGCAGCAGGTGGCCGCCCAGCGGCCCGGCGTGCTCGACCAGCACGTCCCAGCCGTTCTCGGCGGCGATGCGGTTGAGGAAGTCGTAGTCGCTCTCGTTGGCCTGCTTGCGGATCACCTTCTGCGCCGAGTCGGGGTCGGTCACGGCGACGAAGGTGTCGACTGCGCCCAGCAGGATGGACAGCGCCGCGCCCACCGGGTCGAAGATCGGCAGCAGCAGGTTTTCCAAAGTGACGATGGAGGCGGTCGCCAGGTCCGGCAGCGGCAGGTTGCCCACCGTGGGAATCGGGATGGCGAACCAGCGCACCTTCTTGCCGTCGCGCATGCGGCGGCGCCGGTCGTGCGCGGTGAAGGTGAAGGTCGGCATGGCGCCGGAGGCGAAGCTGGGCGCGCGCGCCACCACCTCGCCGTCGAACACCTGGGTCAGCGGGTCGGGCGCATAGCCCATCTGCACGGTGACGCCGGTGCCCAGCTTGAACGACGGGTCGTCGAGCCAGCGCAGGCCCTCGTTGGCCAAGGTGACCTCGACCTCGTCCAGCCCCTCCATGCCGGTCTGGCAGCGCACGCTCTGGACCGCGGCGCGCAGCGCGGCGGGCACCGGCTGGCCATCCAGCTGGAGCGCGAATTCGGGGACGAAGCGGCTGCGGTCCATGCGGCGCTCCTAGGCGTAAACCTTGCCCGTGTCCGGGTCGCGGAACGGCAGGTTCGGCAGCCGCAGGCGGCTGCCCACCGGCAGCCGGCGCGCGCGCTGCAGCTTGTTGGCCACCGCGATCACGCGCCACAGGCGCGGGTCGCCGTACTCGGCCCCGGCGATGGAAGACAGCGTCTCGCCCTGCACCACCACGTGCCGCTTGGAGTAGTCGCTGGTCTCGCGCTTGACCTCCTTGGCCTCCAGGTCGATGTTGCGGTATTCGTTGAAGGTGACCTGCAGCCGCGCGCGCACCGGCGTGCCGTTGGGCAGGAACATGGTGAAGCGCTGCGTCGCGCGCGCCAGCACGCAGGTAAAGGCGAGCGAGCCCCAGGTAAACAGCAGCACCGGCGGCGCGTGCGTGCTGGGCTGGATGTCCATCAGGCCGGTGACCTGGCGCGCCAGCTCGCGCACGTCGCTCTGCGCCGCGTTCACCACG
Source organism: Pseudomonadota bacterium (assembly GCA_040384685.1). Classification (GTDB taxonomy): domain Bacteria; phylum Pseudomonadota; class Gammaproteobacteria; order Burkholderiales; family Burkholderiaceae_C; genus Ramlibacter. The sequence continues at coordinate 176,564 of JAZKIV010000017.1, forward strand.
CGGTTGGCCACCTTGTGTTCCTCGTAGCTGTCCAGGAACAGTTCCATCTCCAGCGTCTGCAGGTTGCCGTTGACGAACTGCAGCAGCGGCGCCGACAGGCCCGGCACGGCGGCCTGGGCATAGTGGATGTCGCGGCTGAGCGTGTACTCCTCCGGGTTGAACTGCACCGGGATGCCGGTGCCGGTCACGGTGTTGGTGAGGAGCGCCTTTTCGAGCGGCATGGTCGGTCCTTGCGCGTCAGACCCGGCCGCTGCGTTCGCGCAGCGACAGCGCGCGGCGTTCCAGCTGGCCGATCACCTGGTGGCTGACCGATGCCGCGACGCGCGCGAGTTCGCGCGGCGGCAGGGTCCAGTCCGGTCCGGCGGCGGGTGTGTTCCGGGGCGCACGCAGGGCGTCGTGGCCGCCGGCGGACGCGGGGAAGTCCGCGTGCTGCGGGCGCGTTTGCGCATCGGCGGCGCGTGCGGCCGGCGGCCGCGCCAGCGCCGTGCCCACGCGCGGGTAGGCGGCTCGGGCCTCCGCGCGGCGCAGCACCGCCGGCAGGGCCGCTTCCGCACGGCGCGCGAGCGCGGGCGCCGGCTGGTTGCGCGGCCGGAATTCGCCGTCCGGCCGTTGCGGCACGAATGCGGGATGCTGCGTGGTGTGCCGTGCCTGCAGGGCAGCGGCATTGGCGCGCGTCTGCTGGATGCGCACCAGCAACATCTGCCGCACCGGCGACACATGCCGCGCCGACAGGTTCTGCACGTGCAGGTGCCGCTGCGACCGCCAGAGATGGAAGGCCTGCAGCAGCAGCGCGGTGTGCCGCACCACCGGCCGGGGCGTCCTGCGCAGCACGCGCTCCAGCGGCGACAGGCACTGGCCGGCGCGCGCGCCGCCGCCGACGGCGCGCAGGCCGAGGAAGGCGCGGTGCCGCGCCAGCGGCGAGGCGGCCGCATCGGGCAGGGCGCGCAGGAGCGGGCGGGCAAAGGTCATGCCTCGTTCATCCTCTGGTTGAGCGTGGAGATCTGCGTCACCCAGCGCCGGCGGTCGCGGTGTTCCATGTCCATGATCTGGTCGTGCGTCCAGTGGAAGTGGTAGGCGATGAAAGCCACCTCCTCGTTCAGTTGAGCGAGGGGGTAGCCGACCACTCCCCCAGCCGCGCCGACCCGCCTTCCCTGTCGCCGATGTCCGGCACCTCGTCGAGGCGGTTGATCTTGTTGTAGAGGTTCTGCAGGAAGGCCAGGTCGGTGGCGAACAGGTTCTCCACCACCTTCGGGTTGATGGCCGGCACGCCGCCCAGGCGCGTGACCACGCGCGACAGCAGGATGACGATCAGGTAGGCCTCGTTCTTCTGCACGCGCGGGTCCTTCAGCGGCAGGATCTCGTCGGCCGCGGTGGCGCGGCGCATGGTGCCGTCGCGGTGCAGCGTGCCGTCCTCGTCGAGGTAGCCGCAAGGCAGGGTGAATTCGAATTCGGTCTGGAACATGGTGGGTCCTCGGGTGTCGCGCGGGCGCCGCGTCAGGCGCGCGCCAGGCCCTCGTGGGCGAGTTCGAGCGCCTCGATGGCGATGTCGTTGGCTTCGGCGTTGAAGCTCGGGCCGGTCCACTTCGCCGGCCAGGCGTTGAAGAAATTCCAGCGCGCCTTCTCCTGGCCCTGGCGGTCCAGCAGCACGATCGAGCCGTTGCGGCGCGAGGCCGCCGGGTCGCCGTCGGCCCACTGCTTGTGCCAGGCGTACAGGTCGGTGTCGTCCGACATGCCCCACTTCAGGCTGATGTTGGAGAACTTCACCTGGCCGGGCAGCTTGCGCGTGGTGATGTTCTCGCCGCCCTCGCGGTGCTCGATCGTGTCGATCGACGAGTCGAGTCCGCCGGCCTCGTGGAACGCGGCGCGGGTGATGCCGTCGATCTCGACCAGGAAGTTGAAATTGACGTAGGGGTCTTTGCGGGTTGCCATGCTGTGTGCTCCTGTGCGTGCCTCAGCCTTCGGACACCTCGGAACCGCCGTCCCAGATGCCGATGCGAACGATGATGAATTCCGCCGGGTAGCTGGGCCGCACGCCGATCTCGATGTGCAGGCGGCCGAGCTGCTGCTCGGAGAACGGGTTGATGTCCTCGTCGATGCGCACGTAGAAGGCCTTGTCGGCCTTCTCGCCGAACAGGGCGCCCTCGCGCCAGCTGCGCGTGAGGAAGTCGGTCAGCGTGCGCTTGAGCTTCTGCCACAGCTGCGGGTTGTTCGGCTCGAACACCGCGCCGCGCAGGCCCTCCTGGATCGACTCCTCCAGGTAGAGGAACAGGCGGCGGATGTTGACGTACTGCCAGTTGGCGTTGCCGCCGTAGCCGCTGGCCGTGGTGCGCGCGCCCCACACCGTGGGCCGCCCGCCCGCGTAGAACACGCGGATCACGTTGATGCCGTTCGGGTTGAGCCCCTCCTGCTCGGTGTGCGTGATGGCGCGCTCCACGCCCAGCGCGCCCGATACCGTGGCCGCCGTGCCGGCCGGCGCCTTGTGCACGCCGCGCGACTGGTCGGTGCGCGCGTAGACGCCGGCCATGTGGCCCGAGGGCGGCACGTTGATGGTCTTCACGCCGGCGCTGTCCATCACCTGCAGCCAGGGGTAGTACAGCGCGGCGTAGCCGCGGTTGGAGGTCAGGCCGGCGCGTTGCGTGTCCACGCTGGCGGCTCCGAACGGCGCCAGCCCGGGTGCCGCGTCGAGCACGGCGAAGCGGTCCAGCAGCGATTCGCAGTGCGCGATCAGCGCGCCCTGCACGGCGGCGTCCTGCCGGTCGGGGATGGCGACGATGTTGACGTCGTCGATCGCTTCCAGCAGGGCCAGCGCGCTGGTGTAGTTGGCGGATGTCAGCGTGGCCGGGCTGTCCGCCGTGCCGCTGGGCAGCGCCGTGCTCGCCAGCGTGGCGGGCCGGTTGTCCGGTGCCGCCGTAACGTTGGGCGGGTCCATCGCCAGCACCGTCACGGAGGGGTCGGTGCCGTTGACGATGCGGGCGTAGTAGCGCGGATGGTCCGGGTCCATGCCGAGCCCGTCGTACACCCGCGCCGAGCCGATGGCCGGCGTGACGGTGAGCTTGAATTCCTGCGACTCCACCGCCACGTCGCCGCCGGTGAAGTTGAAAGCGGTGGCGATGCCGGCGCGCAGCGTCACGCGGTAAGTCGTCAGCGCGCCGCTGATGCGCTCGGCGATGACGCTCTTGACGACGCCGACGTTGGTCACCGCCGCCGGCGCCGTCTGCTTGAGCACCAGCACCATGCCAGGTGCGATGGCGGAGCCGCCTTCCACACGCAGCGTGTCGGAGCCGGCGGCCGGGTTCATCAGCCGCAACGCGCCGGCGGCGTAGTTCTGCGACAGCGGGTTGAGGATTTCCAGCGTGGTCCCGCTCACCCGCGCAACCGTCGCGCCGTCGTCGGCGGCGGCCACGCCGGCCCAGCTCAGGCGATCGCCGGGGCGGAACTTCTCCGCGTCCGAGGCCGAGGTGAGGGGGATGATCCGCGTGTTGATGGCGGCACCGGCGATCGTGCCGGTGGGCCGGAACAGCTTGGCCGGCGCCTTGACGGTGTGGATTGCGCCGTCCACCGTGATCGATAGCGCGGGGCTCAGCACGCCGGCCTGCAGCGCCTTCACCACCAGCGTGGGCTGGGCGGTGCCGTCGTTCAGCGTCAGCGTGCCGTAGCTGGCGTTGCTCACGCGGGTGACGAAGCAGGTCTTGCCGCCGTTCTCGTAGAAGCCGCGCACCGCGTACCAGAGGTGGAAACCGGGCAGCGGGTCGGCGCCGAACTGGCTGGTGAACTGGTCCCAGCTGGTCAGGCGGGTGGGCGTGTTCAGCGGGCCCTGCACGCAGGGGCCGAGGAAGGCCGCGTTGCTGGTGCCGACCCCCGAGATCGGTGCCGCCGGCTCGAACTCCTCGATGTACACCTCGGGGGTTGCGTATGTCGTCATCTCTGTTTCTCCTTTGCTGGCATCCGTCTAGAAATGCATGTCGTAACCGCCGCCCGGCGACGGCACGTCGATGGCCGCCGTGAACGGCGCGAACCCGGTCGCCGAGACCTGCAGCAGGTAGCTGCCCGGGGGGATCTGCACGAACAGGAAGCGCCCGTCGGCGCCGGTGCGCACCAGTTGCCGGCGTGCGCCGGCGGTGGTGCGCAGGTCGACCCAGGCGCCGTCCACCGGGGCCGCGCCGGGCGCGCCCGAGGCGCGCAGCGTGCCGCCGAACTGCATCAGCGTCTGTGCCGTCGACGGCTCGCCGGCCACGCGGGTTTCGGCCATCGCGGTGGTCACCATCGGGCCGGAGCGTGTGTCGGCCTCGTGCAGGGTGACCGTGACGACGAAGTACACGCAGGGCTTCCAGCGGTTGCCGTCGCCCATGGTTCCCCAGAACTCGCCGAGCTTGGCGAAGCCCTCCACCGGCAGCAGCGTGATGGGGAAGCGCTCGCCGGCGATGGCGGCCGGCGGTACTGCGGGCGGGGTGGACGCGGCGTAGATGGCGACCGGGTCCAGCTCGTCGTGCTCGCCGAGCGCGCGCGCTGCGTCCGCCAGCAGCGCGTGCTCGTCGGGCGTCGGGTCGATCAGCATGGTCACCGTCACCGGGCTCCAGGCGCTCAGCAGGTAGTGGCAGTCCACGCGGCGCGGCGGCTGCGTCTCGAACACGTCGAGCCCGACGGTGCGGCGCTCGCGCTCGTTGGTGCGCAGCTTGCGGTTCTCGCGCAGGTCGACCAGGTACAGGTTGACCGCGTTGCCCGTCATGTTGGCGACCAGCTTGCGCCACTCCTCGTCGGGCGGCTGGAAGCGCACGTGGTTGTCCGTCGTGAGCTGCGTGATGCGGTTGCGCAGCAGCCGCCGCAGCAGGTAGTCGAGGTGGTCGATCATGTCCGTGCCGCCTCAGATTTCCTCGTAGCCGGGCAGCCCGGCTCCGTAGCTGTGGAAGGGGATCCTGCGATCCAGCTCGAGGTAGCGCGCCCGGTTCGGCTTGTAGGCGTCGACCTGGGACGGGTCGCCGCCGGACTCGGAGAGCAGGCGCCGCAGCAGGGCGATGTCCTTGCCCCATTTCGGGTAGGCGTCCTTCAGCTTGTTCTCCTGCGCGAACAGCGCCGTGATGCTGGGCTGGCTCAGCTTGGGCATCTCGTAGCCGAACACGGTGTAGCCCTTGAACTCCGTCTCCATCGCGGAGAACACGCCCTGCTCGACGCCGCGGTAGCTGCGCAGGCGGCCGGTGACGGCGTCGATCTGCTGCTGGCGGTGCTCGGCTTCGTCGGCCTGCTGCGCCGCCATCTCGTCGGCGGTGGGCACCGTCGTCACGTTCGGGTCGGGGGCGGCGGCCTTGGGCTTGGCGGCGGCGCCGGCCGGCGCCTTGGGCTGCAGCTTCGCCACCGCGCCGCGCAGGGCGATCTGGCGCGCCCCGATGCGCTGGCGCATCTCGATGAAGTCGCCCGGGCGCTGGAAATCGGCGGCGTGGTCGCTGATCTTCTTGTCCAGCGCGGCGAGCTTCTCCAGGTCGACGCGCAGCCGGGCGAGCTGCTGGCCGTCGTCGCCGGCGGCCTGCGCGGCGGCCAGCGGGTCGCTGACGATCAGTGCGTCGTACAGCACTTTCTGGTCGGCGATGCTGTCGGGAAACTCGAACGCGATGCCGGTGTCGCCCAGCGCCCGCTGCACGGTGTCGCTGCGGCCCCGGCCGGACTTGCCTTCGAACTCGGAGATCGCCTTGGCGATCAGCTGCCGGTCGCTGCCCGCGGCCAGCACCTTGTGGCGCACCTGCATCCAGGCTTCCCAGGTGCCGAAGCTGCCCGACCACGCCTTGGACCACTTGCTGGGGTCCTGCGCCAGGTCGATCACCTGGGCATAGCTGTCGTCGTTCATCGCCGCGCCGTGCTGCTGCACCGTCTCCTGCAGCACGGGCATGCTGCCCGTCAGCACGCCGATGGTGGTGCCGACCGGCGCCTTGCCGAAGTTCGTGGCCAGCTTGCGCGCGCTGCCTCCGTAGTCGAGGGAGCGCTGCTCGTTGCGCGTTTCGCCCCAGCCCACGTTGTCCGGGCCGGCGCCGCCGGCGAAGCTGTTGCTGTCGCTGGCCGAGGCCACCGTGTGGTCGCCCACCCGCAACCGCGCGCCGCCGGTGCCCTGGGAGCTGTAGACACGGCTCACGCCGTCGGGGCCGACGGTCACCTGTTCGTTCACCTCGCCCTGGTCGAGGATGTCCAGCGAGATGCCGAGCACGCCGGCGGTGGTGGTGTCGTCGGTGGCGCTGCCGCGCGAGTCGGTGCGCGAGCCGATGAGGCCCGGGTACTTGGCCTTCAGCGCGGTCAGCGCGTCCATCGACCCGGCGGTGCTGATCTCGGCGAAGCGCGCGTCGCGGTTGGGGTCCTTGGCGTCGATCACGAAGCTCACCGACATGCCGCGGCTGTCGCGCACCTCGCGCGTCATGCCCATGCTGGCCACGCCGTAGCCACCGCTCGCGCCCAGCCGGCCGCTGCTGCCCTCGGAGCTGCTGATGGTGACGATGTACTTGCCGTCGCGCAGCGCGACGCTGCGCTCCAGCCCGGCGCTCTTGCCGGCGCCGACCTGCAGCCCGACGCTCAGGCCCTTGCCGGCCGAGCCGCCCAGGTTGCCCTCGATGCTGCCGGTGGCGCCCAGCGACACCTCGTCGCCTTCCTTCATCTGCGCCAGCCCTTTGGGCGATCCGGCCAGCGCGCGCATCTGCCCTGCCAGCGCCTGCGCGTCGGCGATGCTGCCGGCGGCGGCCAGCTGGGCCACCCGCAGTTCGCGGTAGGCGCCGCCGGAGCCGGCGTTGACGTCGGCCAGGTACTTCTGCGTTTCCTCCGCCGAGAAGTCGTGCGCCACGGTCAGGTCGATCGAGCCCGAGGCCGAGGCCCCGGCGGAGACGCTGCTGCCGCGGCGGCCCTGCTGCTCCATTCCCGCGCTGGCCTGGCCGGCCACGTTGACGTGGAACACCACGCGAAAGCGCGCCGGCTTGCTGAAAGGAATTTCGTTGACCTCGACCCAGGCCTTGCCGCCGAAGGCCGCGCTATGCGAGGCGCTGCGGCCCTTGCCGTAGTCGGTCCTGGACTGCGTGCCGACGTTGGCACCCACGCCCAGCTTGTTGGGCCCGCCGATCATCGAGACGCCGCGGTCCACCTGCATGTCGGTGGCCGGCGCGGGCCGCGCCGGCGATTTCTTCGCGCCCGGCTTCGCCGCGGCTTTCGGCGGCGGCTTAGCGGCGGCTTTGGGGCCGGCCTTGGCGGCGGGCCTGACCGCGGCGGGCGCGCCTGGCGGCACGGTGCTGGCGGCGACCGCAGGCAGGGCGGGTTTCACCGGCTTGGTACCGCGCGCCCGCGCCGGAGCGGCCTTCTTCGGCTGCTGCTGTGGTGGCTGCTGCTGTTGCGGTGGCTGGCCTTTGGCTGCCGTCGCGGCCTTTTTCGGGGAAGCCTTCCTGGGCCGGGCCTGCCGGGGCGTCGGCGGCAGGTCCAGGTCGTCCTCGGCCGCCGCCTTGGCGCGACGGGTGGGGGCGGCTTTCGCCTTGGCGGGAGCGGCCGCCTTGGGCTGCGCCGGCGCGGCCTTGCCGCGCTTGCGCGCCGCCGGCTTGGGCGTCGCCGGCGCGGTGTCGACGGCGGCGGCATCAGCCAGCGGCGCAGCCGGCTTGGCCTTCGTCTTCTTCGCGGCGGCGCTCTTTTTCGCGGACGCTTTCTTCGCAACGGGCGGCGCGACCGTTGCAGTGGCGGCCTTCTTGGCCGGCGCGGCCTTTTTGGCGGCGGTTTTCTTCGCGGCAGCCGGCGCGGCTTTTTTCGCTGCGGCTTTCTTTGTGGCAGTTTTCTTTGCCGCGGTTTTCTTCGCCGCGGTTTTCTTCGCCGGCGGCGTGGCCTTGGGCGCCGCCTTTTTCCTGCTCGCCGGTTTCGGTGTGCCGGCCTTCGCGCTGCCCGTCGCCGTTGCCTTCTTGCCGGCACCACCCTTGGCGCCGGCCTTCTTCGCCGCGGCGCGTTCGCGCTCGCGCTGGCGGCGCTCGACGTCCTTGCGCGCGCTCTCGGCGGCTTCCCAGTCCTCGCGGCGGATGGTCTGGGTGTGGAAGCGCACCTCCTTCACCGGACTGCCCTTGACGAACAGCTGCTTGCACAGCTCCTGCCGGATCTCCGGCGTGCCGGGCTCGGCGAAGTCGATGACGACGGGTTCGCCGGTGGGCAGGTGCTTGGCGTTGCGCGTGGCCTGCCGGGCGTAGTTGCGGCCCTTGTCGCGCACGCGGGACATCGGAATGCCCTCGAGCGTGTCCGACTTGAGGTTGACGTGCCCGCGTTCCTCGGTCCGCTCGGCACCCCGGCCCTTCTTGACCTTCTTGGAGACGTCGGGCTGCGCGTAGCTGACCTCGCCGGGGGTCAGCTCCATGCCGGGCAGCTCCGGGCCGCCGGCCACCCACTTGGTCTGCGGCGCGCCGAGGCGCCGCACGCGCGGCGTGCGCAGCTCCTCGTCGTACGCGCCCTGCAGCTTGTTGCGCTGCAGGGTGGGCATGTCCGAGTCCTTCAGCACTTCCTTGAAGCGGCGCAGGCGGGCCAGCTTCTCGTCGGGGCTCAGCTGCGCCAGGTCGCCCGACTTGGCCTCGGCCATCATGCTGTCCAGCTCGCGCTTGGCGCGCGTGGCCGCGGTCTCCTGCATGCCGCCGCGTGCCTCGCGGCGGTCGGCGCGGCGGTCCTGCGCCTGGCCCTTGTCCTGCGCGCGCTGGCGGCGCCGCTCCTGCCGGCGGACCTCCTCTTCGTCCTGGTATTCGTCGTCGCCTCCGCCTTCGCCTTTTTTCTTCTTGTGCGCGATGCCCGGTGCGGCCGTGCCCGCCACCGCCACCGGCGCGGCGCCCGGCACGGCGGGCTGCACCGCCGCCGACGCAGCCGCGTCGGCTTGCGCCTCGACGCCGGCCGGCTGGGCCGGCTGCGGCGACGACAGGCCGGCGGCCGCGCCCCGGCCCTGCTGGACCACGTGGGCCAGTTCGTGGGCCAGCAGGCGGCGGCCCTGGGCGTGCTCCGGCGCGAAACGCCCGGCGCCGAACACGATGTGCTGGCCGAAGGTGTAGGCCTCGGCGTCTTCCACGTCGGCCGACTGCGCAGCCTGTGTGTCGGTGTGGATGCGCACGCGCGAGAAGTCGTGCCCGAAGCGGGCTTCGACCTGGCGGCGCAGCATCGAGGGCAGCGGCCGGCCCGCCTGCGTCACGACGCGCTGCACCGCGGCGTGCGGCTCGTGGGGCCGCTCGTGGGTTTCTTCATGGGCCGGGCCGGACGCATGCGCGGGCCCCGCCTGCTTACGGGCACCGCCTGGCACCGGCTTGTGTGCGCGTGCCGCGCTGCTCATGGGGCCACCTCCGCGCCGGTGCCGCCCACGCCGAGCCGCGCGCACTCCGCATCGGTCAGCGATTTCCCCAGCTTCTGGTATTCGCGCCGGGTGGCGCGCAGCAGGTGGCGGTGTTCGACCGGCGAGGCGTCGGTGGTGGCGTAGTGCGCGGCGGACAGCACCAGGTTGCGGATGTTGCCGCCGGCCAGCGGCATGCCGCGCGCCAGCGCATCCAGGTCCACCGTGGCGCCGCGCGCCAGCTGCGGCGGCCAGTGCGCCCGCCACAGGCGCCGGCGCTCCGGCTCCTGCGGCAGCGGGAAGTTGACCGAGAAGCTCACCCGGCGGGTGAAGGCGTCGTCGATGTTCTGCCGCAGGTTGGTGGCCAGGATCGCCAGGCCCTCGAACTGCTCCATCTTCTGCAGCAGGTAGGCGATTTCCAGGTTGGCGTAGCGGTCGTGCGCGTCCTTGACCTCGGAGCGCTTGCCGAACAGCGCGTCCGCCTCGTCGAAGAACAGCACCGCGTTGGCGCCTTCGGCCGCCTCGAACACGCGGTCGAGGTTCTTCTCGGTTTCGCCGATGTACTTGCTGACCACCAGGGCCAGGTCGACGCAGAACAGGTCGAGCCCGAGGTCCGCGGCGATCACCTCGGCGGCCAGCGTCTTGCCGGTGCCCGAGGCGCCGGAGAACAGCGCGGTGACGCCGCGCTCGCGCACCAGCCGCTCCTGGGCGCCGCCGTCGCCGCCCAGGCGCTGCGCCAGCCCGGGGCGCTGCTGTACCCGCAGGCTGATTTCGCGCAACTGTTCTTCCACCTCGGGCGCGACGACCAGGCAGCTCCAGTCGGCGCGCGGCGGGACGCGCCGTGCCAGCTGCTCGAGCGCGTGCCCGCTGAGCGCGCGTGCCGCGGCGGCGCATTCGCGCTGCGACAGCGGCGTGCCGTCGCTGTCGCCGTCGTCCGGCCGCAGTGCGCGCGCGTCGTCCACGGCCTGTTCGATCTGGGCCGCCGACAGGCGAAAGCGCACGGCCAGGGCGAGGGCGGTGCCGGCATCCAGGCGCAGCCCGCCGGCCTGCGCGGCCAGCCGCCACAGCCTGGCGCGCTGCGGCGCATCGGGCAAGGGCACGTCGACGCGCGCCAGCCCGCCGGGCACGCGCAGCGCCGCAGGCCATTGCAAACGGTCGCCGATCACGCAGTGCACGGGATGCGTTTGCAGCGCACCGACCAGCGCGCCGCCGACCGCCATGCGGTCGCGTTCCTCCAGGCCGCCCAGCCCGTGCGCGTACAGCACCGCACCGCGCAGCCAGGCCTCGCGGCACAGGCGCGTCATGAGTTGCGGCTGGCGCGTCAACAGGGGCGCGGCGGCGGCCAGGTCGGCGCCGATCAGGTCCATGCGGCGCTCGGCCGCCAGCGCGGCGGCGATGCGTTGCTTGCCGCTGCCGGCGGCGCCGCGCAGGTGCAGGCGCAGCGCCTGGCGCTGGCGTGCCGTGGCCTGCCGCACGGCGTGCAGCGTCTCCTCGGCGATCGCTTCCGGCGGCGGTGCCTGCGGGCGGCTCAGGCGGCAGAAAGGCAGCAGGCTGTCGTCGAGCGTGGAGCGCGGCAGGAACAGCGCGAGGATCTGCGCGTCGAGCGACACGCCACGCGCCAGGCCCGGCGGCGGCGCGCGGTCGGCCACCTCGCAGTCCAGCAGGCGGCGCGCGAACAGCGGTCCATTGAGCAGCGTGGGCAGCGCGTCGATCAGCGCGCCGCGGCGCAGCCCCAGCAGGCGCAGCACGAAGGGCAGCGAGGGACGCTGCCCCTGCGCGTCGCCTTGCAGATAGGCCAGCGTCGACAGGTAGGAAGGATCGAGCGCCACGGCCAGCAGCACGGCCAGCACCGCCTGTTCCAGCACACCGAGCCGCTCCTGCGCGGCCAGCCACTCGCCCGCGGGCAGCGCGGACCAGGCCTGCGCCAGTTCGGCCACCCGGTCGCCGGCCGGCGGCTGCGCCGGGGCCTGCCGGTCGTGCTCGCGCAGGGCCTGCCTGAACAGCTCGTCGACGCGCGCGCACAAATCACTGACACCGTGTGCCTGCGGCGTGGCGTCGGTGTCCGGCTGCGTTTCAACCATGGGTGGGCCCTGGCGGGCCGGCCGCGTGTTCCAGCGCTTCGTGCACGGCCTCGAAGCGCGCCAGCGTGGTCTGCAGCAGGTGCAGCAGCGCACGCGCATAGCTCGGCGTCATGACGATGCGGATGCGGTCGGTGAGCTCCTCCTGGCCGTCGTAGGCCTGTGCGAAGCGCAGCAGGATTTCCTCGCGGCTGAACCCCGCCTCGAAGTAGTTGGCGTACTCGTAGGCAACGCCCGCGGCGGCGGGCGGCACAGTGGGCGACGAGGGAGTGCCGGCTAGCATGACACTGCTGCATTGCACGCGCCGTGCCATCGCGCGCCAAAAGAAAAATGCGTTGCGCGACAAGCACTTGCGTTGCGTGGGCAATACCGCCGGCGGGCCGGTGTCACAGCCGCGTTGTGACACCAGATCGCGCGCGGGCCTTGTGGATCAAGGCTTTCACGTGTCACATGCGGCGATGTGACAGCACGTGTGACAGTGCGAAGGCGCGGGCCCTAAGGCGCGGGCGCGATATGCAGCTGCTTCATCTTGCGGTACAGCGTCATGCGCGACCACTCCAGCAGTTCGGCGGCCTTGCTGCGGTTCCACTCGCAGCGGTTCAACGCCTCCAGGATGCGCGCCGACTCCACCGCGTCGGACCGCCCCGCGGACGCCGGGTGTTCCGGCGGCAGGGGCAGGGCGGCCGTGTCCAGCGGCATGCCGCTGCCTTCGTGCAGCGACAGCGCTTCCACCACGTTGCGCAGCTCGCGCGCGTTGCCCGGCCAGGAATGCCGGCACAGGCGCGCCATGGCGGCGGCGGTGAGCCGCACCGGCTGCTGCTGCGTGGCGCCCGACAGGCCGCGCGAGAAATGCTCGAACAGGACCAGCACGTCTTCCGGGCGCTCGCGCAGCGGCGGCAGCGACACGCGCGCCACGTTCAGCCGGTAGAACAGGTCGGGGCGGAAGCGGCCGTCGCGCATGGCTTGTTCCAGCCCGCAGTGGGTGGCGGCGACGGTGCGGAAATCGACCCGCCGGCTGCGCAGCGCGCCGATGGGAAACACCTCGTGCGTCTCCAGCACACGCAGCAGCTTGGCCTGCGCATGCAGCGGCATGTCGCCGATTTCGTCGAGGAACAGCGTGCCGCCGTCGGCCAGCGTGATCTTGCCCGGATAGGCCGTGTTGGCGCCGGTGAAGGCACCGCGCTCGAAGCCGAACAGCTCGCTGTCCAGCAGGCTGTCGGGCAGCGCGGCGCAGTTGATGGACACATAGGGGCCGCGGTGGCGCGGGCTGAGTTCGTGCACGGCGCGCGCGACGCACTCCTTGCCGGTGCCGGTTTCCCCGGTGATGAGGACGTTGCACGCCGAGGCGGCGATGCGCGGCAGCTTGTCGCGCAGGGCTGCCAGCGCGGGGCTGTTGCCCACCAATGATTTCAGCGCCGTGCAATCGGCAGCGGTGGATCCCGCGGATGCAGCTTCTGCCATCGTCGTGCGCCCTCTGTGTTCTTGTTCGCCAGGGAGCGGCACACGACTGCGATGCTGGCCGGCGTGACGCGCACGACCGGCTTGACTGCTCCCCCTTCACATACCGAGGCCGAGTCTAGGGACTCATCCGCGACCGGACAATGACTTTAGTCACCAGTTTCGTGGGGAGCAATGCCTGTTGCGCCACCAGCCGCGGCACGCGGCGGTACGCCAAGCGGCTAGACGCGCGCGTCCTCGATGCGCTCGTTAGGCCCCAGTTCGTCGAGCTCGATCTCCAGCTGCGTGGCTTGAGAGAAGTCCACGCCGGCGCAGGCGCGCACGTCGGGCAGCGAGGTGAACTGGCCGTCGAGCCACAGGAAACGCAGCCGCGTGGCGATGTCGCGCAGCGCGCCCTCGGGCGTGAAGAAGCCTTCGCCCACCAGCTGGTTGCCATCGAGCAGGTAGCGCCAGCCGCCGTCCTGCTGCGCGAGCTCGCCCAGGTCGATCACCGGCCCGGCGGCATTGCGCGCATAGACGCGGCCGTTGGCGGCGTAGAGCGTGTAGGGCTGCTTGCGCGGGCCGGGATGGCGCTGCGCGTCGATAGTCTGCGTCGGCATGGATCAGTCGCTCTTCTTGCCGTTGCGCTCGGCTGGAATGTCCTGCGAACGGCTGCTGCCGCTGGCCGCGCCGCCGCTGCCGGGGCTTTTGCTGGTGTCTTTCATGCGGGCAGTCTGGCGCGGCGATCGGCAGCCGCGTGTCAGGCGAGCGCGCAAGGCGCGTGCGGCGGCGCTGACAGGGGAGCTACGGCTGTGCCTGCAGGCGCCCCGCGACCACGAAGCCGTCGCCGCGCGGCGTGAGGATCACCATCTCCGCCGTGGCCGGCGAGACGCCGGTGAGCGCCACCGTGGTCGAGCCGTGCGTCACCATCAGCACGTTGCCGCGCGCCGGCACGCGCGCGGCCAGCGGGCGCAGCCGGGCCAGCTGCTGCGCCTCGCGCTCGTGCTGCCCGAACAGGTTGCCGAGCGCCGGTTCCACCTCCGGATCGCGCCCGGTGGCGAGGCGTGCAGTCTCCAGGCAGCGGCACCAGCGGCTGGACAGCACGCGCTCGAAGCGGATGCCGCGCCGCTGCAGCGCCTGGCCGAGCCGGCGCGCCTCCGCCCAGCCCGGGTCGCTGAGGTTGCGCTGGCTCGCGCAGTCGTCCAGCTTCATGCCCTCGGGGTCGCCGACGCCCGGCGTGGTGAGCGCATGGCGCACGACGACCACGTTGCCGCCGCGTTGGAGAAGCGCCCACAGCGCCTCGTCATTGGCCCAGGCTTGTGCCGACAGCAGCGAGGCGGCAAGAAGGAGGAGGGCGGCGCGGACGACGCGCAAAGATGGCATGGTGTCGCTCCCGTGTGTAAAAAGACGAGATCGTGGCCTTACATGTTTTTTGGCCCGGGTTTGCGTGAAAAAATGTTAAAAATTCACACCAAGTGCATTGAGTGTCACAAAAGGAAATGAGATCACTATTTCGATAGCGAAAATGTCAGGAAGTGCTGTCGCCTGCAGGAAAACTAGACGGTACTTCTTATGTTCAGGCCTGGCACGCCACTTGCGAAACAGTAGCTCAATACTCCGGAGGTACTTATGAAACGTCAACTGCAACAGGGCTTTACCCTGATCGAACTGATGATCGTGGTCGCGATCATCGGTATTCTGGCGGCCGTCGCGCTGCCCGCTTACCAGGACTACACGGTCCGTGCCCGTGTGACGGAAGGTCTGGCCCTGGCCAGCAGCGCCAAGACGTCGGTGGCCGAAAACGCCGCCAACGGCATGAGCAGCCTGTCTTCCGGCTGGACGCCCCCGAGCGCGACCGACAACGTGTCGTCGCTGGTGGTCAATCCCTCGACCGGTGTCATCACCATCACCTACACCACCAAAGCCGGTGGCAGCGACATCATCCTGAGCCCGGCCGCTAGCGGCTCGGCTCTGGCTGCCGGCACGATCCCGTCGGGCGCCATCACCTGGAGCTGCACCTTCGGTGGCCTGCAGGCCAAGTACCGTCCGGGCCAGTGCCGCAGCTAATACGGCCTTAGCCTTCAGCAACAAAACCCCCGGAAACGGGGGTTTTGTTTTTTCTTCAACAAGAAATCAAGGGGTTGCACTCGCGTGCAACCCCTTGATTTCTTTGCCGCATGCGACCCTGCTAGCTGCAGCAAAGCATGCAACTGGTAACGCAGAAAATTAGCTCAACTATGCTGCTATAGGCGATGTCACCTACCTGCATGCTGAATCGATCGGTGCAGCTGGGCAGGGATTCCTGTTCGCATCGCTTAACCCAATCTCATTCACAAACGGAATAACTGTTGAGGTCCCGTTGACGCCAATTTGCTTCCAAGCAGCACCTACCTCATTCTGCGGCTGGAACGTTGGCATCTACGAAATTAACTATCGCTCGTTGGGAATCAGAAGCGAAGTGCAGGGTGGAGGCCTGTACTTGAACATTTGGGGGCCTTGCTATGAGGTCGCCTGGACGGTATCGATCACCCTACGCAGAGCGCCGGACTCACGTCGACCACTGTTTGTCCCACCCAAACTTATGATTCTCCGGGGTACGCCTACGTGCCGACGCCGGCCGGGAGTGCAACCCCTCGCTCTTGGCCAAGAGTAGCTTCACGGCCTGCGAAGACATAGAGTGTCGCAACAGCAACGGCACGTCACTTTTGGTAACATAAATGTCACCAAGCTCAAGCTCTGGCATAAAAAATAGTTGATAACTCTTATATTTCGCTCGGCACGCGAATTGCATTAGTAACAGCTCAACATTCCGGAGTGTTCATGAAGCGTCAACTGCAGCAGGGCTTTACCTTGATCGAACTGATGATCGTGGTTGCGATCATCGGTATTCTGGCGGCCGTCGCGCTGCCTGCTTACCAAGACTACACAGTCCGTGCGCGGGTGACGGAAGGTCTGGCCCTGGCCAGCAGCGCCAAGACGTCGGTGGCCGAGAACGCAGCCAACGGCATGAGCAGCCTGTCGTCCGGCTGGACGCCTCCGAGCGCGACCGACAACGTGTCGTCGCTGGTGGTCGATCCGTCCACGGGCGTCATCACCATCACCTACACGTCCAAGGCGGGTGGCAGCGACATCATCATGAGCCCTGCCGCTGGCAGCGGTGCTCTGGCCGCCGGCACGATCCCGTCCGGCGCCATCACCTGGAGCTGCACGTTTGGTGGCATGCAGGCCAAGTACCGTCCGGGGCAGTGCCGTAGCTAATACGGTCTTAGCCTTCAGCAACAAAACCCCCCGGAAACGGGGGTTTTGTTTTATGAGCGGCCGTTTGCTTCTTTGACGTGCTGGAGATTGGACAGTTGTCAAATCAACTGTTGAACAAGAAAGCCAAAGGGGGTTGCACTTGCGTGCAACCCCCTTGATTTCTTGGCTCCCCGTCTACGGGCCACTGCGAACCAGAATCGTCATCCTAAGGTGGTTTCCAAGACAATGGGCACGGAGGCACCGGAGAGCACCGGCGGCGACGACTCGCACCCAGCCCTTTGACTGAGGACTCGACGGAATGCGTGGAGAATGATTCTGGAGTTATTTCAGGTCGGCAAGCGCTTTGCGAAACAACTCGGGAAAGCCCGCGTCAGCAGAAGCCAGCTTGTTTTGCCGGCGGAGTTGCTCGACGACATCCAGGCCTTGCTGTAACGCTGCTCGTCTCAACTCAACTGTGTTGCTTGGCAAGGTTCCCAACTGCCATGCAGACACCGCAAAGTCACTCTGCCACTGGCTGTTGCCCGGATCGCTCGCCGCAAGCTTCTGCCGGATCACCATGCCTGCCTTGAAGTTGGCCAGCGCCGCAGCCAGGTCACCCTGCGCGACTTGTACGCCGCCGATCCGGTCGTGGCTGATGGACAGATCGCGCTGCAACAGGCTGTTGCCCGGAGCGCCCGCCGCGAGATCTTGCGCGATCACCATGCCTGCTTGGTAGCTGACCATCGCAGCGCCCAGGTCACCCTGCGCGACCTGAGCATTGCCGATCCTGATGTGGCTGACGGACAGATCGCGCTGCCACAGGCCATTATCCGGATCGCCTGCCGCGAGATTCTGCGCGATCACCATGCCTGCCTGGTAGTTGGCCATCGCCCCGCCCAGGTCGCCCTGCGCGACCTGAATGTCGCCGATCTTGTTGTGGCTGATGGACATACCGCGTTGCCACTCGCTGTTGTCCGGATCGCTCGCCGCGAGCTTCTGCCTGATCACCATGCTTGCCTTGTAGCTGGCCATCGCCGCGCCCAGGTCACCCTGCGCGACCTGAGCATTGCCGATCCTGATGTGGCTGACGGACAGATTGCGCTGCCACTCGCTGTTGCCGGGATCGCCCGCGGCGAGCTTCTGCGCGATCACCATGCCTGCCTCGAAGCTGGCCAGCGCGTTTCCAGACCTGCCGACGCGCAGCCAAGCATCACCGGTATCGATGACCCACCAGAACACCTCGTCGTCCAGGTCGTCGTTCCTCTCTTGCACCGCCTGCTCCAGCAACTGCGCACCCTTGGCATGTTCCAGCCGCAGGAACGCGAGCCGGCCGCGAGACGCTTGCAGGCTCGCCGCCTGACGGGTGTCTTGTCGCGCCTGCTCACGCCTCTCCTTGGCGGCCTTCGAAGCTTGAGCCTGCGCGCGCTCCAGCAGCGCATCCGCCTTGGCCAGGTCACCGGCCCGCCGTGCCTGCTCCGCCTGTGTGACCAGATCCTGGATGGCCGTGCTGGTCATCGGCGTCGCGCTGATCTGCTGGCCGAGCTCGAAGAACTGCCGCGACAGTTCGCCGAGCACTTGCGGCCAGTCGGACTGCGGGATGTCCTTGCCCTTGATCGTCGACAGGAACGTACGGATCGCCCCGAGCGAGATCCCGTACTCCACGCTCAACCGCTGGATGATGCGGTCCTTCTCCCGTGTACTTCCCTTGTCGTACACCGCAGCGTCCTCGCGCGTCATGTGGATGGTGACCTGGACCTTCGCGCCTGGGCCCACCGCACCGATGGCGACATTGCCCCGACCGTCGGCACGCGCCGACTGCCCCCACGCGCCGCCGAGCGGCAACGCGACGCTCAAAGCGATGAGGACATGGGCCACCGCGGCAACTGCGCGCCGCAGCCGCGCAGCAAGCGCGGTGGGCGTGATCACCGGCTCGCTCCGGTTGCCGGTGGTGGCGCACCGATGGTGATGGTGCCGCCGTTCACAATACCGGCCGCGAAGTTTTGCGTGCCGCTGACCGACACACTGGCCGCGACAGCAGGCAATGCCGGGGCGGCCGCTGGGACCAAGGCGGCAGGCTTCGGTGCTTCAGCTTTGGGAAAGAAATGGCTGACGACGGCCCAGACCAGCGTGCCGGCACCGACAAGCGCGCCCAGCACAATCACCCAGCGCGGCGACCCGCCGCCGCCGTCCGTCTTTTTCGCTGCCTGCTTGGCCATGCCGCCCTCCCGACGCATCGAGCGTCCCGCACAGGCTAGCCCGTCTTTTGAGCAGAATCCAGTGAACTACTGCACAGCTGCCGACCAGCCCACTGCTGTACGAAGCACCGGCAGCCTGCGAGCTGGCTGCTTCGTTCGAAGTGCGTGTGCTGAGCTGGTGTACATGAAAAAAAGCCAAGATGGTTCGTAGTGAACGATCTCGGCTTCTAATCTCCCTCAGCAAGCTATTGCTTTCAAAGGGATTTTTCTGTGGCTCCCCGACCTGGGCTCGAACCAGGGACCTACGGATTAACAGTCCGGCGCTCTACCGACTGAGCTATCGGGGAACAGCCTCAAATTATAGCGTCATTTTCGAGGCGTTCCGGCGCACAGCCGAGCTCTCAATCGAACACCGGCGTTTCCACCCCCAGCACCTTGTGCAGCTTGGGGCTGGTGGTCGTGTATTGCAGGTGGATCTTGCCCTTCTCGGGGAAGATCAGCGCCGCGGCCGCGAAGGCGGCCAGGGCGCATTCGTGGAAGCCCGAGAGGATCAGCTTCTTCTTGCCCGGGTAGATGTTGATGTCGCCCACGGCGAAGATGCCGGGGACGTTGGTGGAAAACTTCTCGGTGTCCACCTTCAACTGCTTGCGCTCGATGTCCAGGCCCCACTCGGCGATCGGGCCCAGCTTGGGCGACAGGCCGAAGAACACCAGCAGCACGTCCAGCGGCACCACGCGCGTGATGCCGTCGGAGCCGGTGACCTTCACCGAGGCGAGCTTGCCGTCCTGCTCCTCGAAGCCGCTGACCTGGCCGACCAGGAACTGCATTTCCATGGCCTCGCACAGCTCGTGCATCTTGGCCACCGAGGCCGGCGCGGCGCGGAAGCCGTCGCGGCGGTGCAGCAGGATCACGCTCTCGGCCTTGTGCGGGTTGCCGTCCTGGTTGGCGGCGCAGAAGTTCAGCGCCCAGTCCAGCGCCGAGTCGCCGCCGCCCACCACCACCAGGTTCTTGCCGGCGAAGTCGGCCGGGCTGCGCACCCGGTAGTACAGCTGCGAGCCGTCGAACTTCTCCAGGCCGTCGACCTTCAGCGTGCGCGGCTGGAAGGCGCCCACGCCGGCGGCGATGAAGATGGTCTTGGTGATGAACTGGGTGCCCTTGGAAGTCTCCACGAAGAAGCGCCCGTCGTCCTGCTTGCGCACCGTGCTGACTTCCTGGCCGAAGTGGAAGGTCGCGCCGAACGGCTCGATCTGCTTGAGCAGGCTGTTCGTCAGCTCCTGCCCGGTGCACACCGGCACGGCCGGGATGTCGTAGATCGGCTTGTCGGGGTACAGCTCCACGCACTGGCCGCCGGGGTAGGCGAGCGAGTCGATCACATGGGCCTTGATCTCCAGCAGGCCGAGCTCGAACACCTGGAACAGGCCCACCGGGCCGGCGCCGACGATGACCGCGTCGGTCTCGATCGGGCCATCGTGGGCGGCTGCGGTCTTGATCACTTCTTGGTTGAGTTGACGGTCCATAGTGCTTTAGCGAACCAGCTCGGGAAGCTTGTCCGCCTTGTCCTTCCATTCGTCGGCATCCGGCAGGGCCGGCTTGCGCTTGGTGATGCTCTTCCACCCCGGTGCCTTGGCCAGGTCGACGTTGATCTTGATGAACTGCATCTGGTCGGCCGGCACGTCTTCTTCCGCGTAGATGGCGTTCACTGGGCACTCCGGGATGCACACCGCGCAGTCGATGCACTCGTCCGGGTCGATCACCAGCATGTTGGGCCCTTCGCGGAAACAGTCCACGGGGCACACATCGACGCAGTCGGTGTACTTGCAGCGGATACAGGATTCGGTGACGACGTGGGTCATTTTGTGGCGGTCGGGGGGAAACCCTTGATTTTATTGGTATTCGCGATCCAGGCCACGGCGTAAGGCCGTACCCATTTTTCGCAGGTTGTCGGCCCGGCTCAACGAACCAGGACAGCGGCCGAGGTCTTGTGCGTGGCGGTGTCCACCAGCACCAGGGCGCCCAGCGTGCGCGAGCGCGCGTAGGGCAGCACGGCCAGGGGCTCCTGCAGCGCCAGCTCCACGTGGCCGATGCCGTTGGAATCCAGCTGGTCGGCAGGCTGCTCGGCCAGGGTGTTCACGTCCAGCCTGTGCACGATGCGCCGGATGCGCGCCTTGACCCAGCGGTGGCCGTGCAGCGCCCAGTAGACGCGGCCCGCGGTCAGCGGCTCGTCGTCCAGCCAGGCCACGGTGGCGGAAATCTCGCGCGTGGCCTCGAACGGATGCGCCGCATCCAGCAGCCAGTCGCCGCGCGACACGTCCACTTCGCGGTCCAGCACGATGCCGGCGCTGTGGCCGGCGTCCACCGCGCCCGGCTTGCGCACATGGTCCAGCACCTGGGCCACCCTGGCGGCCTGGCCGCTCGGCAGCACGGTGATCTCCTGGCCCACGCGCGCCGCCCCGGTGGCCACGCGGCCCCAGAACACGCGCCGGCCCTGGGAGGTGTCGGCCGAGGAGGCGAATTTCTCGACCCACTGCACCGGGAAGGCGAACGCCTCGGTGGTTTCGGTGGGCGTCACTTCCAGCTGTTCCAGCAGCTGCAGCAGCGACAGGCCCTCGTAGCCGCACCAGCCCGGCCGCGGCTCGACCACGTTGTGGCCCTTCAGCGCAGAGATCGGCACGACGGCGCGCACGGCGATGCCGGCGGCCTGCGCGAAGGCCTGCAGCGCGCCGCGGATGTTGGCGAAGGCGCGCGCCGGGTCGTCCACCGCGTCGAGCTTGTTGACGGTGAACACGATCGAGGGCACCCGCAGCAGGTCGGCCAGCAGCGCATGGCGCCGGGTCTGCGGCAGCAGCGCCAGGCCGGGCTCCTTCCAGTCCAGCTTGGTGGCGTCCACCAGCACCACGGCGGCGTCGGCGCTCGACGCGGCGGTGACCATGTTGCGCGTGTACTGCTCATGGCCCGGCGCGTCGCCGATGATGAACTTGCGCGCCGGCGTGGCGAAGTAGCGGTAGGCCACGTCGATGGTGATGCCCTGTTCGCGCTCGGCCGACAGGCCGTCGGTCAGCAGCGCCAGGTCGGTTTCGCCGGAGCGCGAGACGCTGGCCAGCTGGTCCTGCAGGACCGCGCGGCTGTCCACCAGCAGGCGGCCGATCAGCGTGCTCTTGCCGTCGTCGACCGAGCCGCAGGTGATGAATCGCAGTGCGGAAAGCGTGTCGTGCTGCATCAGAAATACCCGTCTTTCTTGCGCTTCTCCATGGAAGCATCCGAGGTCTTGTCGTCCATGCGGGTGGCGCCGCGCTCGCTGACGTCCACCGTCAGGGTCTCGGCCACCACGTCGGCGGCGTTGGCGGCGCCGCTCTCCACCGGGCAGGTGCAGGTGATGTCGCCCACGGTGCGGAAACGCACCGTGCGGCTGACCACCTGTTCGCCCTCGCGCGGCGGCGTGAGTTCGGTCACCGGCACCAGCAGGCCGCGGCGCTCCACCACCTCGCGGCGGTGCGCGTAGTACAGCGAGGGCAGCTGCACCTCCTCGCGCTCGATGTACTGCCACACGTCCAGCTCGGTCCAGTTGGAGATCGGGAACACGCGGAAGTGCTCGCCCGGCTGCAGGCGCGTGTTGAACAGCGTCCACAGCTCGGGCCGCTGCGCCTTGGGCTGCCACTGGCCGAAGCCGTCGCGGTGCGAGAAGATGCGCTCCTTGGCGCGCGCCTTCTCCTCGTCGCGCCGGGCGCCGCCGATCAGCGCGTCGAAGCGGAATTCCTCGATCGCCTCCAGCAGCGTCACCGACTGGTGCACGTTGCGGCTTTCGTCCGGCCGCGCCAGGCGCACCGTGCCGCGCCGCATGGAGTCTTCGACGCTGCGCACGACCAGCTCGGCGCCCAGCTCCCTGGCGCGGAAGTCGCGGAAGTCCGTGACCTCGGGGAAGTTGTGGCCGGTGTCGATCATCAGCAGCGGATACGGGATGCGGCCCGCGCCGAAAGCTTTTTCGGCGCACTTCAGCAGCACCAGCGAGTCCTTGCCGCCGGAAAACAGCAGGGTCGGGCGTTCGAAGGCGGCCGCCACTTCGCGCAGGATGAAGATCGCTTCCTCTTCCAGCGCATCCAGGTGGCTGTTGCTGATCTGTCCCAGCAATTGCGGTTCGGCGCGTGCGTTCATGCGGAGATCTCTTCCTGTTTCACATGCAGGCCGCATTCCTTCGCGGCCTCGTCCTCCCACCACCAGCGGCCGGCGCGGAAGTCCTCCCCCAGCGAAATGGCGCGCGTGCAGGGCGCGCAGCCGATGCTGGGATAGAACTGGTCGTGCAGCGGGTTGTAGTCGACCTTGTTGACCTGGATGTAGTGCCACACGTCGCCCCAGGTCCAGTCGGCCAGCGGGTTGACCTTGGCGCGGCCGGTTTGTGCTTCATCGCTGGTGTCGATCAGCGGCACCTCGGCGCGCGCCGCAGACTGCTCGCGCCGCAGGCCGGTGATCCAGGCGCGCTGGCCGGCCAGCGCGCGCTCCAGCGGTTCCACCTTGCGGATGTGGCAGCAGGCCTTGCGCAGCTCGATGCTGCGGTACATCGGGTCCTTGCCCTCGCGGTCGACGAAGTGGATCACCGATTCCTGCACCGGCTGGTACACGTTGACCGGCGCGCGCGACGTGGCCAGCGTGCGCGCCAGCAGGTCCAGCGTTTCCTTGTGCAGCATGCCGGTGTCCAGCACGAACACCGGGATGTCCAGCTCCAGGCTGTTGATCAGGTGGGTGATGACCACGTCTTCGGCGCCCAGGCTGGAGGCCTGGGTCAGCGGCGAGAACTCGGCGGCCGCGCGGCACAGCAGCTGCTGCGTGCGGGCCAGCTTGTCCTCGAAGTCCTTCGAGGCACGGGCGTGCAGGTCGATGGCGTTCATGTCAGGCGGCTTCCCTGAACAGCGGCTGCGGGGCCACCGCGTCGCCCTGGTAATACCGGGGGTAGCGCGCGAACTGGCGGTCGGCGTCCGCCGGGTCCTTGCCATCCTTCAGCACGGCGCTGCTGAAGCCCGAGCGCTGCATCTGCACCAGCTGGTCGATCAGCACGTCGCCGGTGGCGCGGATGTCGCCCGCGAAGCCGCGGCGCCGGCGCAGCAGGAAGGCCTGGCTGAAGGCGCGGCCGTCGGTGAATTTCGGGAAATGCAGCTCGATGCACCGCACGCCGTCCAGCGGCAGCTCCAGCGGATCGGCGTCGTTGGCGATGCGCAGTACGCCTTGCGCTTCGGCCGCGGCCTCGGTTTCGGCCGCATGCGCGGCGGCTTCGATGATCCTGATCGTCAGTTCCATCACACGGTTTCCTTTTCGACGAAACGCGCGCCGTTGGCGGCGGCCTTGAACGGCTCGATGCCGACGCGGCGCAGGGTCGCGATGAAGGCCTCGGCCTTGCCGTTGGCCTCGCTGCGGCGCTCGCGGCGGTAGGTGTCCAGCACCGCCTCGATCACTTCGGGCACTTCGGCCGCGGAGAACGAGGGGCCGACCACCTTGCCCGGCGTGGCGGGGCCCGACAGGTGGTTGCCGTTGGCGCCGCCCAGCGTGACCTGGTACCACTCCTTGCCGTCCTTGTCGACGCCCAGGATGCCGATGTGGCCGGCGTGGTGGTGGCCGCAGGAGTTGATGCAGCCGGAGATGTTGAGGTCGATCTCGCCGATGTCGTACAGCTCGTCCAGGTCCTGGTAGCGCTGCGTGATGGCCTCGGCGATCGGCAGCGAGCGCGCGTTGGCCAGCGAGCAGAAGTCGCCGCCCGGGCAGGCGATCATGTCGGTCAGCAGGCCGATGTTGGACCTGGCCAGCCCGGCCTTGCGCGCCGCCGCCCACAGCTCCGGCAGGTCGTCCTGGTGCACCCAGGGCAGCAGCAGGTTCTGCTCGTGCGTCACGCGCGCCTCGCCGGCCGAGAAGCGGTCGGCCAGGTCGGCGGCTGTTTCCAGCTGCTGCCCGTCGGCATCGCCGGGCGCCTGGCCGAGGCGCTTGAACGACAGCGTGACGGCGCGCAGCTCGGGGTTGCGGTGGCCGGCCACGTTGCGCTGCAGCCAGCGGTCGTAGGCCGGGTCGGCCTCGGCGTCGGAGCGCACGATCTCGTGCAGCCGCGCGTCGGCGCCGCTGCGCTCGCGCCGGAGCACCGGCGGCACGAACGAGGCGGCGACGCGGTCGAACTCGGCCTGCGCGATGGTGTGCGGCGCGCCGTCGACCTCGACGATGGCCTTGTACTCGGCTTCCACTTCCTCGATGTACTTCGGGCCTTCGGCCTTCACCAGGATCTTGATGCGCGCCTTCCAGGCGTTGTCGCGGCGGCCCCAGCGGTTGTAGACGCGGATCACCGCTTCCAGGTAGTTCAGCAGCTGGTCCCAGGGCAGGAACTCGCGCACCACGGTGCCGATGATCGGCGTGCGGCCCATGCCGCCGCCCACCAGCACGCGAAAGCCCAGCTCGCCGGCCTCGTTGCGCAGCAGCTGCAGGCCGACGTCGTACCAGCCGATGGCCGCGCGGTCTTCCTGCGCGCCGTTCACCGCGATCTTGAACTTGCGCGGCAGGAAGGCGAATTCAGGGTGCAGCGTGCTCCACTGGCGCATGATTTCGCAGAAGGGCCGCGGATCGGCGATCTCGTCGGGCGCGATGCCGGCCAGCTCGTCGCTGGTGATGTTGCGGATGCAGTTGCCGCTGGTCTGGATGCCGTGCATGTTCACGCTGGCCAGCAGCTCCATCACATCGGCGCTTTTGGCCAGCGGAATCCAGTTGAACTGCACGTTGGTGCGCGTGGTGAAGTGGCCGTAACCGTACTTCAGGTGGGTCGCCACCGGCGTGCCGCCGCGCACCGGCACCTCGCCCAGCGCCGTCTGCTTGTCCTGGGCTTCCCGCAGCAACTCGGCGTCGGGCTGGTCGTAGTCGCGCGCGATGGTCGCCATCGCGCGCAGCTGGGTGCTGGAGATCTCGCCGTAGGGCACGGCGATGCGCAGCATGGGCGCGTAGCGCTGGATGTACCAGCCGTTCTGCAGGCGCAGCGGCCGGAATTCGTCGTCGCTCAGCCGGCCCGCGTAGTAGCGCTCCAGCTGGTCGCGGTACTGGGCCGCGCGGTTGCGCACGAACTGCTTGTCGAATTCTGTGTACTGGTACATGCGTTTTGCTTCTTCTTCAGATCGAGATCAGGCGCACGCCGGCGTAGGCCAGCAGCACCGACAACAGGGACCGGATCAGCCGTTCCGGCGCGCGGCGCCCCAGGCGCGAGCCCAGCCAGATGCCCGGCAGCGAGCCGATCAGCAGGGTGCCCAGCAGCGGCCAGTTGACCGAGCCCAGCGATGCGTGGCCCAGGCCGGCCACCAGGGTCAGCGGCACCGCGTAGGCGATGTCGGCCGCCACGATGCGCGGCAGCGGCAGCGCCGGGTACAGCAGCATCAGCACGGTGACCCCGATGGCGCCGGCGCCTACCGAGGTCAGCGACACCAGCGCGCCGATGGCGGCGCCGAACAGCACCGGCAGGCTCCAGTGGCGCGGCCGCGTGGCCTGCGCCAGCTGCTCCGGCGGGATCTCGCGCGGGCTGGCCTTGCCCCGGATCGCCTTGTAGAGCGTGGCCGCCGCCGTCAGCAGCAGGGCTGCGCCCAGCGTGGTGGTCATCACCTGCTGGACGGCGGGGTCGGCCGGGCCGGCATTGTGGAGCACGTACACGGTGGCGAGCGCGGCCGGGATGCTGCCGATGGTCAGCAGCCGCACCACCGGCCAGTCGATGGAGCGGGAGCGGGCCAGCGCCGCCGCGCCGCCGAACTTGGTGCCGGCGGCGAACAGCAGGTCGGTGCCGACTGCCAGGTAGGGTTTGACGCCGAATGCGAAGATCAGGATCGGTGTCATCAGCGAACCGCCGCCGACACCGGTGAGCCCGACGATCAGCCCGACAAGAAACCCGGCGAAAACGAAAGCCAGATCGTGCATGGAGCCGTGAATCTAGCGACGCCCCTTATGAGACCAAACTATTTTTTTATTCAGGTCTTATGCAGATAAGCTTATGCACAAGGCTGGATGCGGCTTGCCGGGCATTCAGCGGCGTTTGCCGGATAAGGCCCCACGGCCGCGCGCCATAATGCGCCAACAACAAGAGCGCGAACGGGGCCATGGCTCAGAGGATTTTCGTCAAGGTCGTCGGCTTCACCGACGCTGAGCGCGCCGCGCTCGCCACCGCGTTCGGGCAGCGGTCCGAGCTGGGCATCAGCTACGTCGCCTGGGCCGAGGGCGTGGCACCCGCGCCGCACGTGGCCCTGCTGGATGCCGAAGCGCCGTCGGCCTGGCAGGAAGCCGAGGCCACGCGCGATGCCGCCGTGGTGCTGGCCTGGGCCGGGCCCGGTGCGCCGGCCT
This sequence comes from Pseudomonadota bacterium, assembly GCA_040384685.1. Classification (GTDB taxonomy): domain Bacteria; phylum Pseudomonadota; class Gammaproteobacteria; order Burkholderiales; family Burkholderiaceae_C; genus Ramlibacter. The sequence continues at coordinate 203,143 of JAZKIV010000017.1, forward strand.
ATGCCTGGCACCATGTCGGCCGGCCGCTCGATGCGCCCGAGCTGATGCGGGTGATGGACGGGCTGTTCGCGCTGCCGGCCGACGAGCTCGACTTCGACTTCGTGATCGACGAGGAACCCGACACGCTGCCGCCCGACATTCCGCTGGACGTGGACACCCTGCCGGCCGACACCGAACCGGCGGAAACGCTGCCGCCGGACACCTTGCCGCCCGAGCCGCTGCCGCCCGCGAAGCGCGCGCTGATCGCCAGCCCCAGCCTCGAGGAGCGGCTCTACCTGCGCGCCAAGCTCGCGCTGAACGGGCTGACCCTGGCCGACGAGGCCGCGACGGCGGTGCAGGCGCTGGAGCTGATGCATGCGGGCCACTACGCGGTGGTCTGGCTGGATTTCGCGCTGGACAGCGCGCGCGGCTGGGACCTGCTGGCGCTGGCCGCGCGCTGCGCGCCCGCCCGCCTGCTCGCCACCAAGCCGCAAGCCTCCTGGCTGGAGCAGCGCCGCGCACGCGGCATGGGCGCCGCGCTGCTCGGCAAGCCGCTGGACCCGGTGGAATTGCAGGCGCTGCTGCAAGGCGTCTAGCCGGGCAACTGCCGACCCGCATCCAGCGCGTCCGCCAGCCGCCCCGGCAAGGGTGGCGGCTCACCGTGCAGGCGTGCGGCGATCAGCTCGGCGCACAGCGCGGCGAAGGTGAGGCCGCGCGAGCCCATCGCCGTGCTGACCGCCAGGCCCGGCGCCAGCAGGCCGGCCAGCGGACGCCGGTCGCGCGCGGTGCAGCGCACGCCGGCCCAGGCCTGGACGGTGCCGCGCGCGAACTGCGCTTCGAGGCTCGCCGCCGCGCACGGGGCCAGTTGCCGCAGGCGCTCCAGGTTGGCTTGCTGGTCGGCCGGGCGCGTATCCGTGGCCGTGTCGCCGCGGCCGTAGGTCGATCCGCTCAGCCACGCCATGCCGCCGTCGAGCGGGAACGCGGGCAGCAGATGCCCATGGCCGTTGACCGGCCAGGGCGGCAGCTGCGATGCATCGTCGTGCCAGCCCCACGACACCTGGCCGCGCACCGGGTTGAGGGCGAGGCGCTGGTCGAGCAGTGCGGCACTGCCCAGCGCCGCCGCGACCACCACCAGGTCGGCACGCGCGCAGTCCGCGCCTTGCGCATCGACCACGCGCCAGCCGTCGGCGTCGCGCGCGACCGCTTGCACCGTGACGCCGCCGCGCCACGTGATCCCGGGCTGCACCAGCCAGGCGTTCACCAAGGCGGCGGGCTTGATCCAGGCCGCCGCCGCGTGCCACCACGCCTGGTCGGTCTCCGCCAAGCCGGCATCCGCCTTGCGTGCCGCATCGGCCGTGCAGGTCCAGGCCGCGCCGCCATCGCCCAGGTCCGGCGCGCAGCGCGGATCGCCGAGCCGGTGTTCCAGCGCACCGCTGCGCTGCCAGTCCTGCCCCGGCACCAGCAGGTCCTCGCACTGCGCCAGCGTGATGCGCGCGCCCGCGCGCGTCAGGCGCGACAGCAGGTTGTCGTCGGGCGACTGGTGCGGCGCCATCAGCCCCGCGGGCAGCGAGGACGTGCCTTGCGCCGGCGCCGGGTGCGCATCCAGCACCTGCACCTGCCAGCCGCGGCGCGCCAGGCTGGCGGCGACGGCCGCGCCCGCCAGCCCGCCGCCGATGACGGCGCAGCGTCCCGCCGGCACCGGCTCGATGGCATCGCCGCGGACCTTGGGCTCCCAAGCGGGCGCGTAGGTGCCGCTCAGGCCCGCGCCTTCGCTGCGCAGGCGAAAGCCGCATTGCACCAGCTCGCCCCGCGCGCCGTCCGTCATGGACGGCGCCGCGATCCCCGTGCAGCGCCGGCACAGGCGGACCACGGCCTTCGCGGTCGCCGGCTCCCATGCCGCGTCGAGGAACACCGAGTCGGCGCCGCAGCGCAGCTCGCGCAGCATGGCTGCCGCCTCGCCCACGCACAGCGTCAGCAGCACGCGGCCGCCGTCGAACGACAGGCGATGGAAGCCGGGCAGCAGGCCCCACCATTGCGCCGCCAGTTCGCCGGCGAGCGAATGCAGTTCAGGGAAGGCCGCGGTGCCGCGCAGCAGGTCGCCGGGGCCCACCGGCTGCGCCGCGATTGCTGCGTAGTGCAGCATGCGCGGCCGCCGCGGATCGTCTTTCCAGGCGCGCCATGCGGCCAGGAAATTCAGGCCGGGGCCGAAGCCGGTGTCCAGGATGCGCCACTGCGCCCGCCCGGCCCAGGCGCCGGGCAAGCCGCAGCCGGCGAGAAGCACGCTGGCCCGCGTTATTCGCTGGGCGGCACGTAGCCGGCCGCGGCGTCGGCACCGCTGCCGAAGAAATGGTTTTCCATCTGCCGCTTCAGGTATTCGCGGGCGCGCTGGTCCGCGAGGTTCAGCCGGTTCTCGTTGACCAGCATGGTCTGGTGCTTGAGCCAGCCGGCCCAGGCTTCCTTGCTCACGCTCTCGTAGAGGCGCTTGCCCAGCTCGCCGGGGTAGGGCGGGAAGTCGAGGCCTTCGGCTTCATGGCCGAGTTTGATGCATTGCACGGTGCGGGGCATGGCGGGAATCCTGTGTCTTTGTCGCTTGTGCGCGACTTTAGCAAGATTCCCCGGCGCCGCTACGCGTGCACGGCGGCGTCCTCGCGCAGGTCGCCCAGGGCGAGATCGGCCAGGCCCAGGTCGTCGTGCTGGACCGGGAAGGCGCGCTGCAGCTCCTGGTCCAGCAGGTCCAGCAAGGTCGATGCGATGTTCCAGCGCGACCAGTAGACCTCGCGCCGCAGCACGAAGGCCGGGTAGGCGTTCACCAGGTCGCCGCAGGCGAGCGGCTGCGCGACCGAGGCCGCGGGCACGATGCCCACGCCCGCGCCGGCCAGCAGCGTCCGGTGCCGGATATCGGGCGACGGCAGCACGCAGCAGTGCGGCGCCGCCGGGTCCAGCCCGGGGATGGCCGCCGCCAGGTCCGCCGCGGCCAGGTCCTCGCGGCAGGCGACCAGCAGTCGCGCGGCATGCAGCGGCGTCGCGCCGGCGCGCAGGGCGAGCGCATGGCCGGGCGTGGCCACGGCGATGAAATCGACCGCGCCCAGGCGGACCGTCTTGCAGCTGCGCACGGCCTTGGGCGCGAACGCGATGCAGCCCTGCACGTCGCCCTTGCCCAGCAGCTCCATCGCCAGCGCGTTGCCGGCCGGCACGATGCTCAGGTCCACGCCCATGCCCATCAGCCGGTCGAAGGCCGGCCAGGCCCAGCCGGCGGCATCGTCCAGGCTGGCGGCGATGGCGATGGTTTCGTGCTGCTCCTGGGCTTCCGGCGCGATGCCGCGCAGTTCGCGCAGGAACTGTTCCGACAGGATCTGCACCTGCCGCGCGTGCCGCAGCAGCGCCTCGCCGGCGGGAGTGAGGCGGGTGGGCCGGTGCCGCACGAACAGCACCATGCCCACATGCGCCTCCAGCCCGCTCAGGCGCTGCGACACGGCGGACTGCGTAAGCCCCAGCCGGGCCGCGGCGCGCTGCACGCCGCCTTCCTCGGCGATGGCGACGATGCACTCGAGCATGCCGGGGTTGATCGGCTTCATGGCGTTGTCATGGCGGGATGCGATGCCGGTGAGGAGGTGCGGCATGCTATGCAGGCCCTGCCGGCACCGCCAATGCTTTCATCATGCGAAGGTATGCAAATGCGGCATGGGGGCTGGACGCGGGCGGATTAGCTTATGCGAATAAACAACTGAGAACTCTGTCGTTCGCGTCCGCGCCGGCGGCTTCCAGAATGCGACGCATCACAACAAGCATGAGCGAGCATTCCATGAACCGTCGGCGCGACCTGATCAAGATTCCCCTGGCCTTCGCCCTGGCTGCCGGCTTCGGCGTGTCCGCCATGGCCCAGCAACCCGTCACGCTGCTCAACGTCTCCTACGACCCGACGCGCGAGCTCTACGTCGAGTTCAACCAGGCCTTCGTGAAGTACTGGAAGGGCAAGACCGGCCAGGACGTCACCATCAAGCAGTCGCACGGCGGCTCGGGCAAGCAGGCCCGCTCGATCATCGACGGCCTGGACGCCGACGTCGCCACGCTCGCGCTGGCCGGTGACACCGACGCCCTGGTGAAGAACGGCGGCTGGCTGGCCGCCGACTGGCAGAAGCGCCTGCCGCACAACGCTTCGCCCTACACCTCCACCATCGTGCTGGTGGTGCGCCAGGGCAACCCCAAGGGCATCAAGGACTGGGACGACCTCATCAAGCCCGGCATCAGCGTGATCACGCCCAACCCCAAGACCTCGGGCGGCGCGCGCTGGAACTACCTGGCGGCCTGGGAATTCGCCAAGCGCAAGTTCGGCGGCGACCCCAAGGCCAAGGAGTTCGTGGCCAAGCTGTACGCCAACGTGCCGGTGCTCGACACCGGCGCGCGCGGCTCCACCATCACCTTCGCGCAGCGCAACATGGGCGACGTGCTGATCGCCTGGGAGAACGAGGCCTACCTGCTGGAGAAGGAGTTCAACACCAAGTTCGACGTGATCGCGCCCTCGATCTCGATCCTGGCCGAACCGGCAGTCGCGGTGGTGGACAGGAACGTCGACAAGAAGGGCACGCGCGCCGTCGCCGAGGAATACCTGAAGTACCTGTACACCGAGGAAGGCCAGGACATCATCGGCAAGAACTTCTACCGGCCGGCGATTTCGCAGAAGGCGCAGGCCAAGTACGCCAAGCAGTTCCCCAGGCTGAACCTGTTCACCATCGACCAGGCTTTCGGCGGCTGGGGCAAGGCGGACAAGGAACACTTCGCCGACGGCGGCAGCTTCGACCAGATCTTCACGCGCAAATGACCATCCTGCTCGTCGCCGGCAGCCCCTCCGAGCGCTCGCGCTCGGCCGCCCTGCTCGACGCCGTCGCGCTGCGCCTGATCTCGCGCGGCGCGCACGTCGAGCGGCTGCACATCCGCGACATCTCGCCGCAGGCGCTGCTGCTGGGCGACGGCGCCCACCGCAGCGTGTCCGCCGCGCTCGATCAGGTGCGCCGCGCCGCCGCGCTGGTGGTCGCCACACCTGTCTACAAGGCGGCCTACAGCGGCGTGCTGAAGGTGTTCCTGGACCTGCTGCCGCAGACCGCGCTGAAGGACAAGACGGTGCTGCCGCTGGCTACGGGCGGCAGCCCCCACCACATGCTGGCGCTGGACTACGCGCTGCGGCCGGTGCTGCAGTCGCTGGCGGCGCGCCACATCCTCAACGGCGTCTACGCCACCGACTCGCAGGTGACGCTGATGCCCGAAGGCACCCACCACATCGGCGCGGAAACCGGCGCGCGGCTCGACGAAGCCGTGGACATCCTGTTCTCCGAAAGCCTGCGCCCCGCCTCGGTGCAGGAGTCCTTCGCGCCCATCGCATTCAGCCAGGTCCGATGTAGCGTCTGACGGCGCCCGCGCCGTCGCACTCCTCACATCCCTTTTCCTTCCGGACAACAACCGCTTTCGTGCGGGCTGGGCGAAGCCTTGCCCGCGCAAACAGACAAAGGACCCTGGCAATGCATCCGATCCGCTTTTTCCCGTTCCTGCGCGCGCTCGCCGCCGCCTTCACCGCTGCGCTGCTGCTGCAGCCGCTGGCCCACGCGCAGACTCCCAGCCAGCTGCGCATCGGCTTCCAGAAAGGCGCCAGCCTGCTGGTGCTGCAAAAGGCCCAGGGCAGCCTGGAAAAGAAACTCGCGCCACTGGGCTTCGGCGTGAAGTGGGTGGAGTTTCCCGCCGGCCCGCAGCTGCTGGAAGGCCTGAACGTGGGCTCGGTCGATCTCGGCTTCGTCGGCGAGGCGCCGCCGATCTTCGCCCAGGCCGCGGGCGCGAGGTTCTTCTACGTCGGGGTCGACCCGGCCGCGCCGAAAGCCGAGGCGCTGGTCGTGCCCAAGGACTCGCCCATCAAGACGGTGGCGGACCTGAAGGGCAGGAAGATCGCCCTCAACAAGGGCAGCAACGTGCACTACCTGCTGGTGAAGCTGCTGGAGAAGAACGGCCTGAAGCTCACCGACGTGCAGCCGGTCTACCTGCCGCCGGCCGACGCGCGCGCCGCCTTCGAAAGCAAGAGCGTGGACGCCTGGGTGATCTGGGACCCGTTCACCGCCGCCGCCGAAAAGCAGATCGGCGCTCGCGTGCTGGCCGACGCCACCGGCGTCGCCAACAACCACCAGTTCTACCTGGCCGAGCGCGGCTTCGCCGAGAAGAACCCGCAGGTGATCCGCGCCGTGTTCGAGGACTCGGTGGAGAAGGGCCAGTGGGTCAAGGCGCACCTGCGCGAAGCGGCCGAGCTGATCGCGCCGATCCAGGGCCTGCCGGTCGACGTGGCCGAGCTCAGCCTGCGGCGCTACGAGTTCAACGTGAAGCCGCTGGACGACCGCGTGGTCGCCGAGCAGCAGAAGATCGCCGACACCTTCCACGCGCTGAAGCTGATTCCCAAGCCGATCTCGGTGCGGGAAGCCACGTGGAAAGCCGCGCAGTAAGGGGCAGGGCGATGAGCAACAACCTTCCTTTCTCCACCCGCCGCCGCGTGCTGCAGCTGCTGGGAACCACCGCCGCGTTCTGGGGCCTGGGCGCCGCGGCGCAATCCTCGCAACCCGCGCAACCGCCCTTGCAGCAGCTGCGCATCGGCTACCAGAAAGCCTCGGTCAGCCTGGTGCTGCTGAAGCAATGGGGCACGCTGGAAAAGCGCTTTCCCAACACCAGGATCGGCTGGATCGAATTTCCCGCCGGCCCGCAGCTGCTGGAAGCGCTCGCGGCCGGCAGCCTGGAGTTCGGCATGACCGGCGACTCGCCGCCGGTGTTTGCGCAGGCGGCCGGCAAGGACCTGCTGTACGTCGGCGTGGAGCCGCCCAAGCCGGACAGCTCCGCCATCATCGTGCCGCCCGAGTCGCCGCTGCGCGGCCTGCGCGATTTGAAGGGCCGCCGCATCGCATTGCAGAAGGGCTCCAGCGCGCACTTCCTGGTGGTGCGCGCCGTGGAGAAGGCCGGCCTGCAGTGGAGCGACATCCAGCCGGTGTACCTGGCGCCGGCCGATGCGCGCGCCGCCTTCGAGCGCAAGAGCGTGGACGCCTGGGCGATCTGGGACCCGTTCCTGGCGGCGGTGGAACTGGCGCTCAAGCCGCGCGTGCTGGCCACCGGCCGCGACCTGACCGGCAACCACAGCATCTACCTGGCCTCGCGGCCCTTCGCCGCGCAGCAGCCGCAGGCGCTGGCCGCGCTGTTCGACGAACTCACGCGCGCCGACCGCTACGTGCAGGAGCACCGGCCGGAAACCATCCGGCTGATCTCGGAATTCGCCGGGCTGGACGCCGGCGTGGTCAGCCTGTTCCTCGGCCGCCGCCCGCGCTCGCCGGTGACGCCGTTCTCCGCGAAGGCCGAGGCCGAGCAGCAGCGCGTGGCCGACACCTATCTCAAGCTGGGCCTGATTCCGCGTCCCGTGCGCATTGCCGACATCGTCTGGCGGCCCGACGCGGCCAAGTGACACAAGGAGCTTCCATGCAGGTTTTCTGGTTCATCCCCACCCACGGCGACAGCCGCTACCTCGGCACCAGCGAAGGCGCGCGCGCGGTCGACCACGACTACCTGCGCCAGGTGGCGCAGGCGGCCGACACGCTGGGCTACGAAGGCGTGCTGATCCCCACCGGGCGTTCGTGCGAGGACCCGTGGGTGGTGGCGTCCAGCCTGCTGCCGGTAACGCGGCGGCTGAAGTTCCTGGTCGCCGTGCGCCCCGGGCTGCACCAGCCGGCGCTGGCCGCGCGCATGGCGGCGACCTTCGACCGGCTCTCGGGCGGGCGTCTGCTGGTCAACCTGGTGACCGGCGGCGACCAGGCCGAGCTGGAAGGCGACGGCGTGTTCCAGGACCATGCGTCGCGCTACGAGCAGTCGGCCGAATTCATCCGCATCTGGCGCGAGATCATGGCGCGCAGCCATGGCGGCGAATCGGTCGACTTCGAGGGCAAGCACCTGAGCGTGAAGGGCGCCAGCCTGCTGTTCCCGCCGATCCAGCATCCGTACCCGCCGATCTATTTCGGCGGCTCGTCGGAGCCCGCGCACGAGCTGGCGGCCGAGCAGGTGGACACCTACCTCACCTGGGGCGAGCCGCCGGCGGCGGTGGCGAAGAAGGTCGCCGACGTGCGCGAGCGCGCGCGGCGCAAGGGCCGCACGGTGCGCTTCGGCATCCGCCTGCACGTGATCGTGCGCGAGACCGAGGACGCCGCGTGGCGGGCCGCCGAAGACCTGATCAGCCGGCTGGACGACGACATCGTGGCGCGCGCGCAGGCCGCGTTCTCGCGCATGGATTCGGAAGGCCAGCGCCGCATGGCCGCGCTGCATTCCTCCGGTGGCAAGCGCACCCGCGCCGAGCTGGAGATCAGCCCCAACCTGTGGGCCGGCGTCGGCCTGGTGCGCGGCGGCGCCGGCACGGCCCTGGTTGGCGACCCGCACGCGGTGGCCGCGCGCATCGAGGAGTACGCGGCGCTCGGCCTGGACACCTTCGTGCTCTCGGGCTATCCGCACCTGGAAGAGGCCTACCGCTTCGCCGAGCTGGTGTTCCCGCTGTTGCCGCGCAAGCTGCGCGAGAAGCTGCCGGGCCGCGTGCTGGCCGGGCCGTTCGGCGAGGTCGTCGCCAACACCATCGTGCCGGCCAGGCAGCAGCGCGTGCTGCAGGCCGCGCAAAGCTGAAGGGAGGACTGCAATGAGTATCCAGGCCGTCCCCGAGCTCCAGGTGACGCCGCTGCCGCACACGCCGGACGGCCAGGGCTTCAGTGCCTCGCCGCGCCTGCGGGCGCTGGCGCGGCAGACGCTGCAGCGGCTCGCGCCCTGGCTGCTGCCGCTGGCGCTGCTGGTGTGGTGGCAGGCCGCGTCGTCGTTCGGCTGGCTGTCCACGCGCGTGCTGCCGGCCCCCAGCGAGGTGCTGAAGGCCGCCTGGACCCTGGCCGTTTCCGGCGAGCTGTGGACGCACGTGAAGGTGAGCGCGGGCCGCGCCTTCGCCGGCCTGGCCATCGGCGGCGGCGCGGGCCTGGCGTTCGGCCTGCTGACCGGGTCGCTGCGCACGGCGGAGACGCTGCTGGACTCCAGCTTCCAGATGCTGCGCAACATCCCGGCGCTGGCGCTGATCCCGCTGGTGATCCTGTGGTTCGGCATCGACGAGACGGCCAAGCTGTTCCTGATCGCCGTGTCGGTGTTCTTCCCGCTGTACCTGAACACCTTCCACGGCATCCGCAACGTCGACCCCGGGCTGGTGGAGATGGGCCGCACCTACGGCCTCACGCGCTGGCAGCTGTACCGCCAGGTGGTGCTGCCCGGCGCGCTGCCGTCCATCCTGGTCGGCCTGCGCTTCTCGCTCGGGCTGATGTGGGTGATCCTGATCGTGGCCGAGACCATCTCGGCGCAGGCCGGCATCGGCTACCTGACCATGAACGCGCGCGAGTTCCTGCAGACCGACGTGGTGCTGGTCGGCATCCTGCTCTACGCGCTGTTGGGCAAGCTGGCCGACGTGCTGGCGCGCTGGCTGGAGCACTACTGGCTGCGCTGGCACCCGGGCTACCAGGCTCCCTGAACACCATGCACAAGAAACAATCCTCTCCCCTGCGCCGCCGCAGCCTGCTGCTGGCTGCTGGCGCCGCCGCTGTGGCGCTGCCCGCGGCGGCGCAGCAGGCCGCCGCGCCGCGCACGCTGCGCATCGGCTACCAGAAGTTCAACACCTTCAACCTGCTGAAAGGCACGGGCGCGCTGGAGAAGGCACTGCCCGGCGTGGAGGTGCGCTGGCACGAGTTCGCCGCCGGCCCGCAGCTGCTGGAAGCGCTGGCCGGCGGGGCGCTGGACTTCGGCCACGCGGCCGACGCGCCCTCCGTGTTCGCGCAGGCCGCGGGCAAGCAGATCGCCTACCTGGGCGCCGAGCAGCCGTACCCGGCCGGCATCGGCGTGGTGGTGCAGGCCGCCAGCCCGCTGAAGTCGGTGGGTGAACTGAAGGGCCGGCGCGTGGCAATCGGCCGCGGCTGGAACGCGCAGTACCTGCTGGTGCGCGCGCTGGAAGAAGCCGGCCTGGGCTGGGACGACATCGAGCCGGCCTACGTGTCCACCGCGGCCGACGCGCGCGCCGCGCTCGAATCGGGCAGGGTGGACGCGGCCGGCCTGTGGGACCCGTTCCTGGCCGGAGCCGAACTGGGCGGTGCCCGCGTGCTGCGCGACGGCGCGGGCCTGTCGAACAATCGCACCTTCTACCTGGCCAGTCCGGCCTTCGCCGCGGCCCAGGGCTCGCTGCTGCGCGCCTTCTTCGCCGAACTGGCCCGCACCGACCGCTGGGCCAACGCCAACCCGCAGGAGGTGGCCAGCATGCTGGCGCCCCAGCTGGGCGTGGACCCCAAGGTGCTGCTGCGCTCCACCTCGCGCCGGCGCTACGGCGCGGTGCCGGTGGACGCCGGCATCGTGGCGGAGCAGCAGCGGCTGGCCGACACCTTCCTGCGCCTGAAGCTGATCCCGCGCGCGATCCGCGTCGCCGACGCGGTGCCGGCCCAGTCGCCGCTGGCCTGACGGGCAGTCTCAACATGAGCGCCCCGATCCGTCTCAACGCCTTCCAGATGGCCAGTCCCAGCCACCAGTCGCCTGGGCTGTGGACGCACCCGGCCGACCGCTCGGCCGGCTACCACCAGCCCGAGCACTGGATCGCGCTCGCGCGGCTGCTGGAGCGCGGGCTGTTCGACGCGGTGTTCCTCGCCGACGTGATGGGCGTGTACGACGTCTACGGCGGCAGCGCCGACGCCGCGCTGCGCGGCGGCGTGCAGGTGCCGCTGCTGGACCCGCTGCTGGTGGTGCCCTGGATGGCCGCGCACACCGAGCACCTGGGCTTCGGCGTCACCTGCACCGTGGGCTACGAACATCCGGTGCCGTTCGCGCGGCGCATCGGCACGCTGGACCACCTCACGCGCGGGCGCATCGGCTGGAACATCGTCACCGGCTACCTGGACAGCGCGGCGCGCAACCTGGGCGAGGCGAAGCAGCTGGGGCACGACGCGCGCTACGACGCGGCCGAGGAATACCTGGAGGTCGTCTACAAGCTGTGGGAACACAGCTGGGAGGACGGCGCGGTGCGGCGCGATGCGCAGCAGCGGCTGTACACCGACCCCGGCCGCGTGCATGCCATCGGGCACCGCGGCGCGCAGTACAGCGTGCCGGGCATCCACCTGGTGGAGCCCTCGCCGCAGCGCACGCCGGTGCTGTTCCAGGCCGGCACCTCGCCGCGCGGCCTGGCGTTCGCGGCGCGCCACGCCGAGTGCGTGTTCATCAGCGGGCCCAGCGTGGCCGTGGTCGGCAAGCAGGCCCGTGCGGTGCGCGACGCGCTGCAGGCGGCCGGCCGGCCGCGCGGCGACGTGCGCATCTACGCGCAGGCGCTGGTGGTGACGGGCGAGGACGACGCGGCGGCCGAGGCGCTGCATGCGCAGTACCGGCGCCACGTCGACCCGCGTGCCGCGCTGGCCCTGCTGTCGGGCTGGACCGGCATCGACTTCTCGCGCTGGGCGCTGGACGCGCCGATCGAGCACGTGGAGACCGAGGCCGGGCGTACGGCGCTGGCGTCCTTCACCACCGCCGACCCGAAGCGCCGCTGGACGGTGCGCGAGGCCGCCGAGTTCGTCGGCCTGGGCGGGCGCGGCCCGGTGTTCGTCGGCGGGACCGCGCGCGTGGCCGACGAGATGGAGCACTGGGTCGAGGCCACCGGCGTGGACGGCTTCAACCTGAGCTATGCCGTGGCGCACCAGACCATGGAACTGGTGGTCGAGCGCATCGTGCCCGAGCTGCAGCGGCGCGGCCGCTATCCGCGCGCGCCGCGCGCCGGCACGCTGCGCGACCGCCTGTTCGGCGCGGGCGACCGGCTGCCCGCGCACCACACCGCCCGCACGCTGGCGCCCTGGGCCGCCGCGCCGGCCGCGGACGTTCCTTCACCTCCCGCAAAGGCTGTCATCGCATGACCACCGACACATCCGCCACCAACACCACGGACACCGCGCCCGCGCGCGGTGTCCGCATCGACCTGCGCGGCGTGGCCAAGAGCTTCGGCACGCGCCAGGTGCTGCAGGGCACCGAGCTGAACATCGAGCCCGGCGAATTCGTCGCCGTGGTGGGGCGCAGCGGCTGCGGCAAGAGCACCTTGCTGCGCCTGCTGGCCGGCCTGGACCGCGCCGACGCCGGCAGCCTGCGCATCGACGGCGAGGACGTGCGCGGCCTGCGGTCGGGCACCCGCATCATGTTCCAGGACGCGCGCCTCTTGCCCTGGCGCCGCGTCTGGGACAACGTGACCCTGGGCCTGCCGCGCCTGGAGCGCGGGCGCGCCCACCGGGTGCTGGAGCAGGTCGGCCTGGGCGACCGCGGCGGCGACTGGCCGGCGCGGCTGTCGGGCGGGCAGCGCCAGCGGGTGTCGCTGGCGCGCGCGCTGGTGCACGAGCCGCGCCTGCTGCTGCTGGACGAGCCGCTGGGCGCGCTGGACGCGCTGACCCGCATCGAGATGCAGCGGCTGATCGAAGGCCTGTGGCGGCGCGACGGCTTCACCGCGCTGCTGGTCACGCACGACGTGCAGGAGGCGGTGGCGCTGGCCGACCGCGTGATCCTGATCGAGGACGGCCGCATCGCGCTGGACACGCGCATCCCGCTGCCGCGGCCGCGCTCGCAGGGCGACCCGGCCTTCGCCGCGCTGGAAAAACAGATCCTCGACCGCGTGCTGCAGCAGCCCGGCCGCAACCCCGCGCCCGACACGCGCTGGCTGCAGCCGGCGGCCCATTCGCTGGCCTGGGCCGTCTGAGCGACACCGGATTTTCAATTTTTCAAAAGGAGCTTCCCATGCCGATCCAAGCCATCAACGTGCGCAACCAGTTCAAGGGACAAGTCAAGGAAATCATCCGCGGCGACGTGGTGTCGGAGGTCGACGTGCAGACGCCGTGGGGCATCGTCACCTCGGTCATCACCACCCGCTCGATCGACGAGCTGCAGCTCAAGCCCGGCTCCGACGTGGTCGCGCTGGTGAAGTCGACCGAAGTGTCGATCGCCAAGCTCTGAGCACCATGATCGAGCTGCGCGGCGTCGAGCAGTCCTACCCCGGCCCGCAGGGGCCGGTGCCGGCGCTGTGCGGCATCGACCTGCAGGTGGCGGCCGGCGAGGTGTTCGGCGTCATCGGCAAAAGCGGCGCCGGCAAGAGTTCGCTGGTGCGCACCATCAACCTGCTGAACCGGCCGCAGGCCGGCAGCGTCACGGTGGCCGGGCGCGAGCTCACCACCCTGGCGCCGGCCGCGCTGCGCGATGCGCGGCGCGGCATCGGCCTGGTGTTCCAGCACTTCAACCTGCTGTCCTCGCGCACCGTGCGGCAGAACGTGGCGCTGCCGCTGGAGCTCGCCGGCGAGCGGCCGGCGCGCATCGCACAGCGGGTCGACGAACTGCTGGAACTGGTCGGCCTGGCCGCGCTGCACGACCGCTATCCGGCGCAGATCAGCGGTGGGCAGAAGCAGCGGGTGGGCATCGCCCGCGCGCTGGCCAACCAGCCGCGCGTGCTGCTGTGCGACGAGGCGACCTCGGCGCTGGACCCGGAGACCACGCGCTCCATCCTGGCGCTGCTGCGCCAGGTGAATCGCCTGTTCGGCCTGACGGTGGTGCTCATCACGCACCAGATGCAGGTAATCAAGCAGGTGGCCGACCGCGTGGCGGTGATGGAGGCCGGCCGCATCGTGGAGCAGGGCGACGTGCTGCGGGTGTTCACGCATCCGCGCGAGGACATCACGCGCAGCCTGATCGACGACATCGTGCCGCAGGCGCTGCCCGACAGCGTGCTGGCGCGGGTGCGCACGCTGGCCGGCGCGGGCCGCAGCGCGTCGCAGCTGCTGCGCCTCGCCTTCGCCGGCGACGATGCCGACCAGCCGCTGCTGTCCGACCTGGCGCGCAGCCACGGCCTGGACCTGCACCTGGTGCACGGCCAGGTCGACGAGATCCAGGGCCGGCCGTTCGGCGCGCTGGCGGTGCTGGCGCGCGGCACGCGCGAGCAGCTGGGCGCGGCGGTGGACCAGCTGCGCGCCTCCGGCGTGCGCGTGCAGCAGCAGGAACTGGAGCTGGCCCATGTCTAGCTTCAGCCCGGAACTGCTGGCGCTGTTCGGCGATTCGCTGCTGGAAACCCTGGCCATGGTCGGCGTCTCCGGCGCGCTGGGCGCGCTGTTCGGCATTCCGCTGGGCGTGTACCTGCGCCTGTCGGACCGCGGCGGCGTGCTGGAGAACGCGCTGTCCAACCGCGTGGTGGGCGGCATCGTCAACGCGGTGCGCTCCACGCCTTTCATCATCCTGCTGGTCGCCATCATCCCGTTCACGCGCTGGATCGCCGGCTCGTCCATCGGCACGGCGGCCGCCGTGGTGCCGCTCACCATCGCCGCCGCGCCCTTCGTCGCGCGGCTGGTGGAAAGCGCGCTGCGCGAAGTGGACAACGGCCTGATCGAAGCCGCGCTCGGCATGGGCGCGACCACGCCGCAGATCGTGTTCAAGGTGCTGCTGCCCGAGGCGCTGCCCGGCATCGTGGCGGGCCTGACGATCACGCTGGTCAGCCTGACCGGCTATTCGGCGATGGCCGGCGCCATCGGCGGCGGCGGCCTGGGCGACCTGGGCATCCGCTACGGCTACCAGCGCTTCCTGCCCGAAGTGATGGCCGCCGTGGTGGCCGTGCTCATCGTGTTCGTGCAGGCCGTCCAAAGCCTGGGCGACTGGGCGGTGGCGCGGCTGTCGCACAAGTAGAAAACCATCAACAACCAAGAAGCAACGCCATGAAGAAACGCACTCTCCTCCAATCCACCGCCGCCGTCGCGCTGGCGCTGGCCTGCGGCGCGCTGTTCGCGCAGGACAGGCCGCTGAAGATCGGCGTCACGGCCGGGCCGCACGCGCAGATCTTCGAGCAGGTGAAGAAGATCGTCGAGAAGGACGGCCTGAAGGTCCAGGTGGTCGAATTCAGCGACTACATCCAGCCGAACGCCGCGCTCGCCGCCGGCGACCTGGACGCCAACAGCTACCAGCACAAGCCCTTCCTGGACCAGCAGGTGAAGGACCGCGGCTACAAGCTTGTGCCGGTGGGCTACACCGTCAATTTCCCGATCGGCATCTACTCGAAGAAGGTCAAGTCGCTGGACCAGTTGAAGGAAGGCGCGCGCGTCGGCATTCCCAACGACCCGACCAACGGCGGGCGCGTGCTGCTGGTGCTGCAGGACCAGGGGCTGATCAAGCTGAAACCCGAGGCCGGGCTGAAGGCCACGCCGCTGGACGTGGCTGCCAACCCGAAGAAGCTGAAGTTTGTGGAGATCGACGCGGCGCAGCTGCCGCGTTCGCTGGACGACCTGGACGCCGCCGCCATCAACACCAACTACGCGCTGTCCGCGGGCCTGAACCCGCAGCGCGACACCATCGCCCAGGAAGCCGCCAAGAGCCCGTACGTCAACCTGATCGCGGTGCGCGAGCAGGACAAGGACAAGCCCTGGGTCGGCAAGCTGGTGAAGGCCTACCAGTCCGAGGAGATCCGCCGCTTCGTGCAGGCGGAATTCAAGGGCGCGGTGCTGGCCGGCTTCTGAGCCGCTGCACGACGATGGAAGGACGCGCGTGAGCCAGCTGCTGACCCTGCCCGGCGCCGGCGCGCTGTCGATCCGCGCCAAGGCGCTGGTGTTCGAGGACCCGGCCTCGGTCGCGCTGCTGGCGCGGGTGGAGCAGGTCGCGCCGACCGAGGCCACGGTGCTGATCATCGGCGAGACCGGCACCGGCAAGGAGCTGCTGGCGCGGCGCGTGCACCAGGGCAGCGGCCGGCGCGGGCCGTTCGTGGCGGTGAACTGCGGCGCGTTCAGCGAATCGCTGATCGATGCCGAGCTGTTCGGCCACGAGGCCGGCGCCTTCACCGGCGCCGTGCAGGCGCGCGCCGGCTGGTTCGAGTCGGCCAACGGCGGCACGCTGTTCCTGGACGAGATCGGCGACCTGCCGCTGTCGCTGCAGGTGAAGCTGCTACGCGTGCTGCAGGAGCGCCAGGTGGTGCGCCTGGGCTCGCGCAAGCCGGTGGCGCTGGACGTGCGGCTGATCGCGGCGACCAACGTGGACCTGATGGACGCGGTGGAGGCCGGGCGTTTCCGCGCCGACCTGTACTACCGGCTGGGCGTCGCCACGCTGGAGCTGCCGCCGCTGGCGCGGCGGCCCGGCGACATCCTGCCGCTGGCACGGCATTTCCTGGCCAGCTACGCGGCGCGCCTGGGCATTGCGGCCGCGCGGCTGGCCGACGACGCACAGCAGGCGCTGCTGGCGCACGACTGGCCGGGCAACATCCGCGAGCTGGAGAACGCCATCCACTTCGCGCTGATCGTTGCACGCGACGGGCTGGTGCGCGCGGCCGACCTGCAGTCGATCCGGCGTACGGCGCGCGCGCCGCGGCACAACGCGCCGGCCAACGATCCGCTGCCGCTGGTGCGAGCACCCGTGGCCATGTTGCCGGAGGATGCGCTGCGCGAGATCTTCCTGCGACACCTGGACGGCGCACAGCCGGAGCTGTTCGAGCACGTGGAGGCCACGCTGCTGAAGACGGCGTTTGCCTTCTGCCACGGCAACCAGGTGCAGACCGCGCGCGCTCTCGGCGTGTCGCGCAACGTGCTGCGCACCTTGCTCAAGCGCCATGGTTTGCTGGAGCGGGTGCCGGGCGAGCCGGCACTCGCGATCTAGGTGTTCCTCCCTCTCCCTCTGGGAGAGGGAGTTCAATCCGCTCACGCCGCCTTCCGCGCCGCATCCGCGTAGCGGCTGGCCGGCCTTGCAAGGCCCAGGTTTTCCCGCAGCGTTGTGCCCTCGTAGGCGGTGCGGAACAGGCCGCGGCGCTGCAGCTCGGGGATCACCAGTTCCACGAAATCGTCGAGCGACTGCGGCAGCACCGGCGGCATCACGTTGAAGCCGTCGGCCGCGCCGTTCTCGAACCACTCCTGCATGCGGTCGGCAATCGTCTGCGGCGTGCCGACAACCACCCAGTGGCCGCGCGCGCCGGCCAGGTACTCGTACAGCTGGCGCACGGTCAGCCGGTCGCGCCGCGCCAGCTGCAGCACCACGTGCGCGCGGCTGTCGCGCCCGCGCGGCGCCTCGGGCACGTAGGGCGGCGGCGCGTCGAGATTCCACGCCGAGAGGTCTTCGCCCGGCCAGTACGGCGCCAGCACGTTCAGGCCGACCGCCGGATGAATCAGCGCCTGCAGCTCGGCCCATTTGCCCTCGGCCTCGGCCTGGGTGCGGCCGACCACCGGGGAGATGCCGGGCAGCACCAGCAGCTCCTCCGGCCGGCGGCCGAAGCGGGGCAGGCGGCCCTTCACGTCGGCGTAGAAGGCCTGCGCCTCCTCCAGGCTGGTCCAGGCGGTGAAGATCGCCTCGGCGGTGGCGGCCGCCAGTTCGCGCCCGGGCTCGGACGAGCCGGCCTGCACGATGACTGGATGGCCCTGCGGCGGGCGCTCCAGGTTGAGCGGGCCCTTGACCTTGTGAAAGCGGCCGAGGTGGTTCAGCGCATGCAGCTTGTCCGGATCGAAATACTTGCCCGACACCGGGTCGCGCACGAAGGCGTCGTCGTCGAAGCTGTCCCACAGGCCTTTCACCACGTCGATGAACTCGTGCGCCTGGGCGTAGCGCACGGCCGGGTCCGGATGCTTCTGCAGGCCGAAGTTGCCGTGCACGTTGTCGGCCGAGGTGGTCACCACGTTCCACGCCGCGCGGCCCTTGCTGATGTGGTCCAGCGAGGCGAACTTGCGCGCCAGCAGGAACGGGTCCTCGTAGGTGGTGGAGGCGGTGGCGACGAAGCCGATATGCCGCGTGACCTGCGACAGCGCGGCCCACAGCGTCACCGGCTCGAAGTAGGACACGCGGCCCTGCCGGCTGAAAGCCTCGTCGTCGCCGCGGAACGCCACGCCCGGCGTGTCGGCCACGAACACCTGGTCGAACAGGCCGCGCTCGGCTGTTTGCGCGAGCCGCACGTAGTGGTCGATGTTGACGCCCGCGTCGGGCTGCGAACCGGGATGCCGCCAGGCGGCGATGTGGTGGCCGGTGGCCATGATGAACGCGCCCAGGCGCAGTTTGCGGTGGCTACTCATGCGTGCTTTGTCGTTGAGGTGGAAAGAGTGCTCCGTGCAGCTTGCGTGCCATGCGTGGCGCGGCGATCGCGCGCTCATGCGCTGCGTTCGCAGCAGGCCTGTGCTGCGAATCCAGCAGCCGCGGCTGCGATCGCCGCATGGCATTTGGCCCATAAGAAAACAACCAAACAATCGTTCGTGCCGGACCCTCGCGTGCCCAGAATGCACGCATGCAAAAAGATGCGTGCGACCCTGTCGTCCTGATCGTGCCGGGCTGGCGCGATTCAGGCCCGCGGCATTGGCAGAGCCTGTGGGCCCAGGGCCTGCCCGGCGCGCGCCGGGTGGTGCAGGACAACTGGGTGACGCCGACGCGCGAGGCCTGGCTGTCGACCATCGAGCGCTACATCGCCGAGATCGACGGCCCGGTGGTGCTGGCTGCCCACAGCCTGGGCTGCATCGCCAGCGTGAGCCTGCCGCGCGAAGCGGTGCGCAACGTGGTCGGCGCGCTGCTGGTGGCCCCGGCCAACCCCGAGCGCCGCGCCGCGCTGGCGGGCTTCGCGCCGGTGCCGTTCGATCCGTTGCCGTATCCCAGCGTGGTGGTGGGCAGCACCAACGACCCCTACTGTTCGGCGCGGCTCACCGCCGCGTTTGCAAAATCCTGGGGCAGTGAGTATGTGCGCGTGCCGGGGGCTGGGCACATCAACGTGGCCTCGGGTCATGGCGACTGGCCTCTCGGTTTCGCGCTGCTGCAATCGTTGCTGGTGCGGGGGCGGGGTGTTGTGCAGAGTTCCTTGCAGGATCTCGCTGAAGTGGCTTGAGTTTTCCTGCCTGCTTGGGTGGCATCGGGCTGCGGCCGGGGTGCCCGGGCTCCGGGATCACGCTCGCGGGCGTCTGCCCCGGCATGCAGGCATCAGCGCATCAACACCGCCGTGCCGCGCAGCCTCTGTAGCGACCGTACATGGACGCTCCCGGTTTGCCAAGTGATCAGTGGTGGTGGTGAGCAGAC
>JAZKIV010000018.1:0-82953 GCA_040384685.1 Pseudomonadota bacterium
TTAGAAGCGGAAGTGGCTGAAGGCCTTGTTCGCCTCGGCCATGCGGTGCACTTCGTCGCGCTTCTTCATGGCGCCGCCACGGCCTTCCGTGGCTTCCATGAGTTCGTTGGCCAGGCGCAGGGCCATGGATTTCTCGCCGCGCTTCTTGGCGGCTTCCTTGAGCCAGCGCATCGACAGGGCCAGGCGGCGCACCGGACGCACTTCCACCGGCACCTGGTAGTTGGCGCCGCCCACGCGGCGGGACTTCACCTCGACCATGGGCTTGACGTTGTTGATCGCCATGGTGAAGGCTTCCACCGGATCACGGCCGGGGTTCTTCTTCTCGATCTGCTCGAGGGCACCGTAGACGATGCGCTCGGCGATGGCCTTCTTGCCGCCTTGCATGATGACGTTCATGAACTTGGCCAGCTCGACATTGCCGTACTTGGGGTCCGGCAGGATTTCACGTTTCGGAACTTCGCGACGACGCGGCATGATTCACCTCTTCAAAATTGC
Organism: Pseudomonadota bacterium; assembly: GCA_040384685.1. GTDB lineage: Bacteria > Pseudomonadota > Gammaproteobacteria > Burkholderiales > Burkholderiaceae_C > Ramlibacter. The sequence continues at coordinate 496 of JAZKIV010000018.1, forward strand.
TTCAGTTGGCCTTCCCTTGCGGGGGCCGCGGGAGCCATCAAGACTTCCCACTTACTCGACCCGGCCCGACGATTCGCGGCTTGTGGGTCACTACGCTTGCACCGCCTGCCGAGCGATGAAGCACCGACAAACGAACTATTCTTAGGCCTTCTTCGGGCGCTTGGCGCCGTACTTGGAGCGGGACTGCTTGCGGTCTTTCACGCCCTGCAGGTCCAGCGAGCCGCGCACGATGTGGTAGCGCACGCCCGGCAAATCCTTCACGCGGCCGCCGCGCACCAGCACCACCGAGTGCTCCTGCAGGTTGTGGCCTTCGCCGCCGATGTAGGAAATGACTTCGAAGCCGTTGGTCAGGCGCACCTTGGCGACCTTGCGCAGCGCCGAGTTCGGCTTCTTCGGCGTCGTGGTGTACACCCGGGTGCACACGCCCCGACGCTGGGGGCTGTTCTGCATCGCGGGGGACTTGGATTTGGTCTTTTCGACCTCCCGCCCGTGACGCACGAGTTGATTGATGGTTGGCATGAAAACAGGTTCCTGAAACGTGAAAACAAAAAGCCTTCCCACGCCCCAAGCGCGGAAAAGCCCTCCAGTATAGCCCGGGCAGGGTTAACGCTCAAGCCGAACGCGGAATAACTCTGGTCAGAGGTGCCCGAGCAGCAAGCTGGTCCGGCACCTGATCGTTCTATCTGATCCACAGCCGCATGGCGTCCCAGGCCCGGCTGACGAGCCCGGCCTGCTCGACCGCCTCCAGCGCGACCAGGGGCACCTCGGCCACCAGCTGGTCACCCGCTGCCGACACCTTGAGCGTGCCGACCCGCTGGCCCTTGCCGATGGGCGCGATCAACGGCTCGGGCCGCGCGACCTGGGTCTTGAGCCTGGCGCCGCTGCCGGCCGGGACGGCGACCACCACCGGGCGCGTCTGGCCGAGCCTGACCGTCCTGGCCGCGCCCTTCCACACCGGCGGCTCGGCCACCGCCTGGTTCGCATCGAACAGTTTCACGCCTTCATAGGCCGTGTAGCCCCAGTTGAGCAGCTTTTGCGCCTCGTTGGCGCGGCCGATCTCGCTGGTGGCGCCCAGGACCACGGCCACCAGGCGCCTGCCCCGCAGGTTGGGGAAATCGCGCCGCGCGGTGGCGACCAGGCAATAGCCGGCCGCATCGGTGTGGCCGGCGTTCAGGCCGTCCACCGTCGGGTCGCGGAACAGCAGCATGTTCCGGTTGGTGTCGTTGGCGGCCGGCGCGCCGTCGTAACGGTACTTCTTGATGGCGTAATACTTCACGTCGTCGGGGAAGTCCTGCAGCAGCCGCGTAGCCAGGATGCCCAGGTCGCGCGCCGTCGTGACGTGGCCGGGCGCCGGCAATCCTTCCGGGTTCTTGAAGGTGGTGGCCTTCATGCCCAGTGCCTTGGCCTGCTGGTTCATCAGCTCGACGAAGTGCTCGACCGTGCCGCCCACCGCTTCGGCCAGCAGCACGGTGGCGTCGTTGCCCGACTGCACGACCATGCCCTTGATCAGGTCCTCCACCGGCACCTGCATCGCCGGATCGATGAACATGCGCGAGCCTCCCATCTTCCAGGCGCGCGGGCTCACCGGCAGTGCCTGCTTCAGGTCCAGCTTCCTGGCCCGCAATGCGTCGAACACCAGGTAGGCGGACATCAGCTTGGTCAGCGACGCGGGCTCCACCGGCGCATCGATGTCGCGCGCCGCCAGCACCTGGTTGGCGCTGACGTCCATCAACAGGTAGCTGCGCGCGGCGATCCCCGGCGGCTGCGGCGCCTGGGCGGCGGCAGCCAGGCACAACAGGGCCAGCAAAGGCGCCAGCAGGGCCTTGAACACCGAAATTCTCACTTGTCAGCGAAGGTGGCGAATCACCAGATTTTTCAGGAGCGGCAATTGTCCGTGAAAGAAGTGCTCCGCCCCGGGCACCACCGTGACCGGGAGTGTCTGCGGCCTCGCCCAGTCGAGCACGGATGCCAGCGCCACCGTCTCGTCGTGTTCGCCGTGCACGACCAGCGTGCGCTCGTGCAGCTCGGGCGGCACCGTGGCGGCCGGCGAGCGCTCGGTCGAGGTGCCGACCAGCACCAGGCCCTGCAGCTCGCGCTTGCCGGCGAGCGCGGTGACCACGTGCGTGGTGACGCAGGCGCCGAAGGAAAAGCCCGCCAGCGCGAGCGGCCCCTGGGGCGCCGTCTGCTCGATCACCGCCAGCATGTCGTCGACTTCGCCGCGGCCCTCGTCGTGCACGCCTTCGCTCTGGTCGGTGCCGCGGAAATTGAAGCGCACCGCCACCCAGCCGGCCTGCACGAAGGCGCGTGCCAGCGTGTATGCCACCTTGTTGTGCATGGTGCCGCCGAACAGCGGATGCGGATGCGCGATCACCGCGGTGCCGCGCGGCGCCGCGTCCAGCGGTTCGTCGCGCTGGGCCTGCAGCTTTCCGGCCGGCCCGGCAACCTCGAAGCGCTCGGTGCGCGCCTGCATCAGCGCCCCAGGTGCGGCGGGGTCAGCAGGCGTTCGACGACTTGGCCGTTCTTCAGGTGCGACTCGACGATCTCGTCGATGTCGGCCACGTCGACATAGCTGTACCAGACGGCTTCCGGATAGACCACCACCACCGGCCCGGCGGCGCAGCGGTCCATGCATCCGGCCTTGTTGACGCGCACCTTGCCGGGGCCGTTGAGGCCATGCGCCTTGACCTGCGCCTTGCAGCGGGCGTAGGCCGCATCGGCGTTGTGGTCGGAACAGCACGCCTCGCCGTTGTCGCGCTTGTTCAGGCAGAAAAAGATGTGGCGTTCGTAATACGAGGGGTCGGTGGACTGGCTCATGCGGCCATTCTAGGTTCCACTCTCGCGCCGGGACAGCCGAACCACCACATAGACCAGGGTTGCGTAAGGCCAGAACCAGCCCAGCCACTGGGCCAGCCCGTTGAAGCGGATGAAGCGCCCCTGCTCCCAGGTCTGCAGCGTGTTGGTGAAATAGGCGCTGGCCGGGGCCTGGTTGATCACGCTCAGCTGCACGCCCAGTGCCAGCAGGGCCACGGCGGCGCAGCCGCGGCGCGGCAGCGCGATCAGGATGGCCGCGAGAAACACCCCGAACACCAGGCCCGACTGCACCGGCAGGCTGAGCCAGGCCCAGGCATGGGTCGGGCCCCAGCTGAGCGCCGCGGACAAGGCTGTCAGCAGAATGCCGGCACCGACCAGCAGCAGGGCGAACACCGCCCGCCGGCCGACCGACTGGATCACCGAATAGGCCAGCAGGCAGGGCACCAGCACGCCCAGGGCCACGCACAGCAGCTCGGCCGCGGGCACCAGCGGCTGCAGTTCCACCTCGCGCATCGGCAGCCACTCCAGGAAGGGCGTGTCCTGCAGCCACTCGGCCAGCGCCGTTTCCAGCCGCTCCAGCACCTGCCCCAGCCCGAGCGGTACTGAAGCTGGGAACAGCAGCGCGAACGGCCACAGGGCCAGCAGCACCAGGGCGCCGCGCGCGTTCGGCACGAACCAGCGCACGCGAAAGCGGCCCCAGCGGTCGATCGCGCCAGCCAGTTCCAGCCCGACCGCAAGCGAGGCGCCCAACACGGCGCCCCCCACATTCAAGCCGAAATCCAGGTTCGAGGCCACCCGCGAAGGCAGGTAGGTTTGCAGGGCTTCCATGCACAGCGACAGCAATGCGGCCACCACCGCCGCGATCGCGATCGCCGCCCCGTTGCTGCGCGGAATACGCCGCAGGCTGATGCCGCGCCGTAGAAAGCTCAGGGCCAGCAGGAAGCCGAGCGGCACGTAGCCGGCCACGTTGGCCGCGATGTCGAATCCGGTCCAGTATTTCGGCCAGGGGCTCGCCAGGAAGGCGAAGGGGTTCACGCCCTGGTCGCGCCAGCCCGAAAACGGATACAGGCTCGCGTAGACGACGAGCGCTGCGTACGCTTGCGACAGGGGCCAGGCCGAGGTCTTGTGCATGCGGGCCTCAGAACGGCTTGACCACCACCAGGATCACGATGGCCGCCAGCAGCAGCACCGGCAGTTCGTTGAACCAGCGGTACCACCGGTGGCTGCGCCGGTCGGCGCCCGCCTCGAAGCGGCGCAGCAGCACCCCGCAGCCGTGGTGGTAGCCCAGGGTGGCCAGCACCAGGGCCAGCTTGGCGTGCAGCCAGCCGCTGCCGCGCCCGATGCCCCAGCCGAGCCACAGCCACAGGCCCAGGGCCAGCGCCGGGACCGCCAGCAGGGTGGTGAAGCGCAGCAGCTTGCGGGCCATCAGCAGCAGCCGCGCCCGCTCGGCCTGCGAGTCCGGCGCCACCATCGCCAGGTTCACGAAGATCCGCGGCAGATAGAACAACCCCGCGAACCAGCTCGCGACGAACACGATGTGCAAGGCCTTGACCCAAAGCATGGCGCGAGTGTAGTGGGGCACCCGCCGGAGCCGCGTCGGCTGAAGCCCATGGGTGGAGCAGGCAAAAAAAACCCCGGCTAAAGAGCCGGGGTGGGAAGCCTTTTTGCTGTCACACATTAAGGCGCCCGCTCAGGGAGGAAAAGCGGGGAGCGGCAAGCCGCCCAGACGTAATTTAACAAACCACGCGGCACGTTTCAAGTTTCCCCATGTACAGATGTCACATATCGGCCTTGTTTCGCCAAAGATGATGTCCAAAGCGTTCATTCGCCCGGCGCGGTGTCGCCAATCGGGCACAATTTTCCCCATGACGCCCTTCGCTTCCTATCCGCACGGCCGGCCACGCCGGCTGCGGCGCGACGAATTCACCCGCAATCTGGTGCGCGAGCACACCCTCACAGCCCACGATTTCATTTATCCGGTGTTCGTCCACGAGGGCGAGAAGCGCCGCGACGCCGTGGCCTCCATGCCCGGCGTCGAGCGCCTGAGCCTGGACCTGCTGCTGCCCGTGGCCGAGCAGTGCCTGGCCCTGGGCGTGCCGGCCCTGGCGCTGTTCCCGGTGATCGACCCATCCCTGAAAACCCCGGATGGCCGGGAGGCTTTCAACCCCGAAGGCCTGGTACCCAGGGTGGTGCGGGAGCTGAAAAAGCGCTTTCCCGAGCTGGGCGTGATGACCGACGTGGCGCTGGACCCGTTCACCAGCCATGGCCAGGACGGCCTGCTGGACGACAGCGGCTACATCCTGAATGACCCCACGGTCGAGGTGCTGGTGCGCCAGGCGCTGGTGCAGGCCGACGCCGGTGTGGACATCGTGGCGCCCAGCGACATGATGGACGGGCGCATCGGCGCGATCCGCCAGGCCCTGGAAGGCCAAGGCCACGTGCACACCCGCATCATGGCCTACGCCGCCAAGTACGCGAGCGCCTTCTACGGCCCGTTCCGCGACGCCGTGGGATCGGCCGCCAACCTGGGCAAAAGCAACAAGAAGGTCTACCAGATGGACCCGGGCAACACCGACGAGGCGCTGCGCGAAGTGGCGATGGACATCGCCGAGGGCGCCGACATGGTCATGGTCAAGCCCGGCATGCCCTACCTGGATGTGCTGCGCCGCGTCAAGGACGAATTCCGCGTGCCGACCTTCGCCTACCAGGTGTCCGGCGAATACGCCATGCTGAAGGCGGCGGCCCAGAACGGCTGGCTGGACCACGACGCCGTCATGCTGGAAAGCCTGCTCGCCTTCAAGCGCGCCGGCGCCAACGGCGTGCTGACCTATTTCGCGCTGGATGCGGCGCGCCGCCTGAAGGCCTGACGTGCGCCACGGCACCCGCTGACGCCATGCAGATCGTCGAATTCGGCGGCGGCACGCTGCGCTTCCTGGACCAACCGCCCCACCACGCGCCCGAAGGCGGCTTCGTCTGGATCTTCCTGGAGCGCGATTCGCTGGAGGCCCAGCTGCCGGTGCTGCAGCGCGCCGCCCAGGCCATCGGCGGCTCGCCGCTGCTGGACCTGCACCTGAAGGACCTGGCCAACCGCTCGCATCCTTCGCGCTACGACTACACCTCGATCTACGACCTGGTGGTGTTCCGCCGGCTGGCCACCGAGGAGGAGGTGCGCGTCGAGCTGGGCGAGACCGGCCCGCCGCGCACCACGCCGCTGGGCGGCTTCGGGCGCATCCGCACCCGCGCGGTCGGCTTCGTGGTGTTCGACCGGCTGCTGGTCACCGTGCACCCCGGCGGCTGCTTCACCGCGCGCTCCTTCATCGCCCGCTACCTGGCCGATGCGCTGCACAGCGAAGGGCTGATGAACGCCGCCGCGCGCAGCCGGCTGCCGACCAGCCCGGCCGACCTGATGCTGCGCATGCTCAACCTGATGGTCGATAGCTACCTGGAGCTGCGCAAGGAGCTGAGCGCCGAGCTCGACGACTGGCAGCAGAAGCTGCTGGCGCCGGGCGCGCGCGGCGCCGACTGGGGCGCGCTGATGACCGCACGCAACGCGCTGCACTCATTGGAAGACCTGAGCGAGGGCCAGAACGACGCCATGCAGGAATGGCTGGACACGCAGCGCGAGCAGCCGGCGCCCTGGATGTCGCAGGCCGAGCGCGACGGCCTGCTGGCGCGCGCGCGCGACGTGGTGGAACACATCCAGCGCGTGGTGCTGCACGTGCGGCGCATGGAAGGCAGCGCCGAGACAGCGGTGCAGATCCACTTCTCGGCGCTGGGCAACCGCACCAACGAGATCATGCAGACGCTGACCGCGCTCACGGCCATCTTCCTGCCGCTCAACCTGATCGCCGGCGTGTTCGGCATGAACTTCGAGTTCCTGCCTTTCATCCACCGCGAAACCGGCTTCTGGTGGACCATGGGAACCATGGGCACGATCGCGTTGGTGCTGGGCGTGGTGTTCTGGCGCAAGCGCTACCTGGCGCGCATCGGCGTCGGCACCAGGTAACGGCATCTGCCCATGGCGCAAGGCACGATCCGGGTCGGCTGCGCGGGCTGGAGCCTGCCGCGCACGGTCCAGCACGCGTTCGGCGAAGGCGGCAGCCATCTGCAGCGCTACGCCACCCGCTTCAACGCGGTGGAGATCAATTCCTCGTTTTATCGCCCGCATGCGCGCGGTGTGTATGCGCGCTGGGCCGACAGCGTGCCGGCCGGCTTCCGGTTCTCGGCCAAGCTGCCCAAGGCCATCACGCACGAACGCCGGCTGGTGGATTGCGACAGCGAACTGCAGGCCTTCCTCGACCAGGTGCAGGGCCTGGGCGCGCAGCTCGGCTGCCTGCTGGTGCAGCTGCCGCCCAGCCTGGCCTTCGACGCGAAGATCGCCTCCCGTTTCCTCACCACGCTGCGCGGTGCCTGCGGCGATATCGCGCTCGTCATGGAGCCGCGCCACGCCAGCTGGTTCGCCGCCGAAGCCGACGGCCTGCTGCACCGCACGCAGGTGGCCCGCGTGTTGGCCGATCCGGTGCGCCATCCGCCCGGGCAATGGCCCGGCGGATGGCAGCAGCGGGTGTACCTGCGGCTGCACGGTTCGCCGCGCATGTACTACTCCGCCTATCCGCCGGACCAGTTGCAGGCGCTGGCGCGCCGCATGCGGCGGGCCAGCGATGAAGGGCAGGAGGTCTGGTGCATCCTCGACAACACGGCCAGCGGCGCGGCCGCAGATAATTCGCTCGAATTGATCCGCGCCCTGCACCAGGAACCGACATGAACGCGCCTTCTTCCTCCGCCTACCGTTCGCAGCGCACGGTGGACGACGTGACGCAGCAAAACGTGCGGGCCATGCGCAAGCTGGAGGAGCTGGCCAGGGCCAACCGCAGCGTCGCCGACCGCATCGCCGAATTCGTGGCGAGTTTCTGCGGCAGCATCACCTTCGTCTGGATCCACATCGTGCTGTTCGCCGCGTGGATCCTGTGGAACGTGCTGCCCGGCCTGCCGCGCTTTGACCCCTACCCCTTCACCTTCCTCACGCTGTGCGTCTCGCTGGAGGCGATCTTCCTGTCGTCCTTCATCCTGATCGCGCAGAACTACGAGATGCGGGTGAGCGAGCGGCGCAACCAGCTGGACCTGCAGATCAACCTGCTGGCCGAGCAGGAGAACACCAAGGCGCTGCAGCTGCTGGAAGCCATCGCCAGGCAGGTCGGCGCGCCGGTGCAGGACCGCGAGTTGCGCGCGCTGGAGGAGGCCACCCGGCCGGAGACGCTGGCGCGGCAGATCGAGGAGGCCTATCGCCAGGACGCGGACGGCCGCAGCCGCGGCGGCCCGCGTTCGGCGCGCAAGCGGCGCTGACGCCGCGCGCCGCCGGCCTCAGGACGGCGCCTTCACCCCGAACAGCTCCGCGGCGTTGTCCCAGGCGATGCGCCGCGCCAGCGCCGGCGGCAGCTCGCCCAGCCAGGCGCGGTAGCCCTTCATCGTGTCGTCGTAGTACTGCCAGCGCTGGTTGACCCAGGTGTCGGAGCCGACCATGAAGCGGTTGGGATACTTCGCCAGCAGCGCGCGCCACTCCGGGCACAGCTTGCCGCCTTCGCAGGTCAGGCCTGGCCGGTAGGACAGCTCTCCCATCAGCAGCGGATAGCGCGCGAACAGCTGGTCCACCCGCGCGGCCGGCGCGCCGCCGATGCCGGTGTGCGCCCAGATCAGCCGCGTCTTCTGCCCGCGCGAGCCGGTGTTGGCCATCAGCAGGTCGATCGCCGCGTCGTCCACGTGCGCCAGCACCGCCAGGCCCTTGTCGTCGGCCAGCGCCATCAGCTTGCGCGCGATCGGGCCGTTGGCGTTGGCGCTGTCGTAGAGATGGAACTCGCCCAGGCCGCGGTACGGGCCGGACGCGGTGCCGCGCGCAAGCTCCGTTTCCACCATCTCGTAGATGGTAGGGTCGCGGTACCAGTTGTCGTAGTCGGCACGGTTGCGGTACAGGCGCACGAAGGGCACCACGGTCACGCCGGCCTGCCGCGCCTGCGGCGAAGCGGCCAGCGACTTCGTGCCGTCGTTCGGCCGCGAGTTGGCGACGATGGCGCGCACGCCGTTGCGCTGCATGCGCGCCAGCACGTCCTCGACCGGGTGCGGGCCAGCCTGGCCGTTCCAGGCCTCTTCGTTGTAGTGCAGGTGGGCGTCGAACAGCGGCCCGGTGTAGTCGGCCGCGCCGGCCTGGCCGCATGCGGCGAGCACGCACGCCGCCAGCAGGCGAGGCAACACGCATTTCACGCCAGGTGCCTGGCGAAGAACGCCAGGGTGCGTTCGCGCGCCAGCGCGGCCGACTCCGCGTTCCAGGCGCCGCGGTGGTCGCAGTTGAAGCCGTGGTCGGCCGGGTAGATGTGCACTTCCACTTCCGGATGGGCGCGCCGGAACGCCTCGACGCTGTCCAGCGGGATGAAGTTGTCGCGGTCGGAGAAGTGCGCCAGCACCGGCACGCGCGGCTTGCGCGCGATCTCGGCCTCGGTGGTCATGCCGCCGCCGTAGTACGGCACGGCCGCGCTCAGGCCGTCGAGCTCACAGGCGGCGCGCCACACCTGCAGGCCACCCCAGCAATAGCCGACGATGCCGACCTTGCCGCCGTGCGACGCATGCTGCACCGCCGCCTGCAGGTCCGGCAGCACGCCCGGGGGCGGCAGGGATTCGACCGACTTTTTCAGCGCCGAGCCGATCGCCCGGTCATGCGGGCCGTAGCCCAGCTCGACGCCGCGGCGCACGCGCTCGAAGGTCGCCGGCGCGACAGCCAGGTAGCCCTGGGCCGCATAACCGTCCGCCACGGCCCGGATGTGCGCGTTCACGCCGAAGATCTCCTGCACCACCACCATGCCGCCGCGCAGCGGCCCTTCGGGGTGCGCGACATAAGCTGGACACATGAACCCGTCGGCCGCCCTCAATTCCACGTAATTGCCCATGACAGACTTCCATGTTTGTTGCTGTAATCGCGCTTTGTAGCGCATTGCGCCCCGTTTTGTGCAGGAGGGTTCCTTGGATCAAGTGCTGCTGGTCACCGGAGGCAGCCGCGGCATCGGCGCGGCCACGGCGCTGCTGGCCGCTGCGAAAGGCTATGCGGTGGCGGTCAACTACACCAGCCGGCCCGACGCGGCCGACGCGGTGGTGGCGCGCATCGCCGCGAACGGCGGCAAGGCCATCGCCGTGCAGGCCGACGTGGCGGACGAAGGCCAGGTGCTGGCCATGTTCGATGCGGTCGACCGCCGGCTGGGCCGCCTGACGGCGCTGGTCAACAACGCCGGCGTGGTCGACGTCAGCGCCCGCGTCGACGAGATGAGCGTGGCGCGCTGGAAGCGCATGTTCGACATCAACGTGATCGGCAGCCTGCTGTGCGCGCGCGAGGCAGTGCGCCGCATGAGCACGCGCCACGGCGGCACGGGCGGCGCCATCGTCAACCTGTCGAGCGCGGCCGCGCGGCTGGGCGCGCCGGGCCAGTACGTCGACTACGCGGCGGCCAAGGGCGCGATCGACGCCTTCACCATCGGGCTGGCGCGCGAGGTCGCCGAGGAGGGCATCCGCGTGAACGCGGTGCGGCCCGGCCTGATCGAGACCGACATCCACGCCTCCGGCGGCATTCCGGACCGGGTGGAGCGGCTCGCGCACCAGGTCCCGATGCAGCGCGGCGGCACGGCCGACGAAGTGGCCGAGGCCATCGTCTGGCTGCTGTCGCCGGCTGCGAGCTACACCACCATGTCCCTGCTCGACGTTTCCGGAGGCCGCTGATGGGCGCGATCCGCTACTACTGGGAAGACCTGCTGCCGGGCGCCGTGCGCGAGCTGGGCAGCATCCCGGTCACGGCCGAGGAGATCAAGGACTTCGCCGAACAGTTCGATCCGCAGCCCTTCCACGTGGATGAAGTGGCCGGCCGCCGCTCGATCTTCGGCGGGCTGTGCGCGAGCGGCTGGCACACCTGCGCGCTCGCCATGCGCCTGACGGTGGACAACTTCCTGCGCGAATCGTCCAGCCTGGGCTCGCCCGGCCTGGACAACCTGCGCTGGCTGCGGCCGGTGTACCCGGGCGACACGCTCAGCCTGCGGCACACCATCCTCGAGGCGCGCGCCATGCGCAAGCGCGTGGAAGCGGGCCTGGTGCTGTCGCGCTGGGAAATGTTCAACCAGGACGGCGACAAGGTGCTGCAGATGGAAGGCTGGGGCATGTTCGGCCGCCGCGAGCCCGCCACGGCGGCCGAACTGGCGCGCATCGACGCCGAGCGCGGCGCCGCCTGATGATCGCCATCGACTTCAAGCCGCTGGTCACGCTGCTGGCCATCGTCAATCCGCTGGCGATCGTTCCGTTCTACATCCACTACACGCAGGGCTTCACGCGCATGCAGCGCCGCCGCACGGTGGGCGTGGCCTCGCTCTCGGCCTTCCTGGTGATCGCCGCCAGCGCGGTGTTCGGCCTCGGCATCCTGCAGTTCTTCGGCATCTCGCTGGCCAGCTTCCAGGTCGGCGGCGGCATGCTGCTGCTGACCAGCGCGCTGAACATGCTGAATGCCCAGCCGGCAGAGGCCAAGCCGCACACCAGGGAGCTGGAGCAAGGCGCCGAGAAGGCCGCCATGGGCGCCAGCATCGCGGTGGTGCCGCTGACCATCCCGCTGCTCACCGGGCCGGCCACGATCTCCACCGTGGTGATCTACGCCGAGCGCGCCAAGAGCGTCTGGCAGGTGGCGGCGCTGGTGGGCTACGGTGTCGTCATCGGCCTGGCCACGGCGCTGTGCTTCGCGCTGGCCGGGCCGATCGCCCGCGTGCTGGGCAAGACCGGCATCAACGTGATGACGCGGCTGATGGGCCTGATCCTCGCCGCGCTGGCGGTGGAAGTGATGTCGGAAGGCCTGGTCAAGCTGTTCCCCGCGCTCACGCGCTGAGCGCGGCCGCGCGCCTCAGGCTTGCGCCGAGGCGTCGGCGCGGCGCAGCGCCTTCACCAGCTGGTTGCTGGTGTTGCGCAGCCGCTGCGCCAGCAGCTGCGTGAGCTTGACCAGCAGCTTGGCGCCGACCGCCGGATGCCGCTGCACCAGGTCGCCCACGCCGGCGCGGCTGAGCACCGCCGCCTCCACCTCGGTCAGCGCCCAGCAGCTCGCGTAGCGCGGCTCGCCGTCGAACATCGACATCTCGCCCAGCACCGCGCCTTCGCGCACCACGGCGATGCGCGTGCTGCCGTCGGCCTGCGGCGCCGCCTCGGGTACGCGGCCGTCGCGCTTGCCCACGTCCGCCGTGCCGCGCAGCAGCAGCATCAGCCAGTCGCTGGTGTCGCCTTCGGCGATCAGCACCTGGCCCGGCTGCGCCTGCACGTGCAGCATGGCGGTGCCCAGCAGGTCGGCCTCGGCGGCGCTGAAATCCTCCAGCAGCGGCGACGACTCCAGCAGCCCCGGGCGCTGCGACAGCCGCTCGCACGGGCCCAGCACCTGCAGCCCGATCGCCGCCAGCTGCTCCTGCAGCGATGCCATTCAGCGCACCTGCCGCAGCCAGGCGGCAAGCTCCTGCGCCGCCGCGTCGGTGGCGGCGGCCAGTGCGCGCACGCCGCCGGGCGCGTCGGGCGTGGGCGCGGGCCGCTGCACCGCGATCACCCGCTGGCCGATGAGTTTTTCGCCGCCCACCGTGTTGTCCAGCAGGGTGCAGCGCAGGCGGATCGAGCCGCTGCTCTGGGTCTGCGCCTCGAACGACTGCGTGAACTCCTCCAGCGCGATGCGCAGCACGCGCGGCCGGGCGCCGCCGGCGCGGGTCAGGGCGGCGGCCTCCTCGGTGTCGAGCACCAGGTGCTCGCGGCCCAGCTGCTCGCGCAGGCGCTGGCGCACCAGCTGCGCCGGCTGCGTGCTCCAGCGCGCGAAGGCGTAGGGGCGCAGCTCGTGCTCGTTCACGTAGTTCAGCCGGTACAGCAGGGACGTGCTCTCGAACGAACCGGCCGCATCCACCTCGGCCAGCAGCAGCGGCCCCAGGTCGGCGCCCGAGGCCTGCGTGGCCGCCGTGCCGGGGCCGAAGTCGTACTGGGTCTGGCGCACCGGCTTTTCCGGCAGGGCGCTGCAGCCCGCGAGTACCGCCGCTGCGGCGACGGCGAGGAGGCGAAGGGTGGTGCGTTTCATCATTGCCCTGCTCCCGGCGGCTGGAAGCCCGGCTCGCCCGGGCCGGGCTGCGCCGTGCCGTTGCCGAAGATCAGCGACTGCGGATTCTCCCGCACGCTGTTGGCCGCGCGGCCCAGCTGGCGCACCGCGCGCGAGCTGTCCTCGGCCACGCGGTTGATGCGCGGCAGGGTGGCGGTGTTGAACGAGTCGGCGGCATGCGACAGCGCCTGCGCACCGTCGGCCAGCCGGTCGACCGGGCCGTCCTTGTCGTTGAGCCGGCGCGCCGTGCGGCCGAAGTCGGCGGCGGTGCGGCCCACCTCGTCGGCGGCCTGGCGCGCCGAACGCAGCGTGGTGGTGGCTTCCGCCAGCGCCGGGTCGACACGCTTTTCCACCGTCTGGTCCAGCCGCTGCGCCAGCTTGCTGGTGCTGGCCAGGGTGTCGTCCAATCGCTCGATGGCCGAAGTCAGGCGCTTCTGGTTCTCGTCGTTCAGCAGCTTGTTCATGCGCCCCGTCACCTGTTCCACCTGGTCGAGGATGGCCTCGCCCTTCTCCTGCAGCTTGGCGACCAGGCCCGGCTCCAGCGGAATGCGCGGCGGCGCATCGTCGTTGGGCGCGAGCCGCACCGCCTGCTTGCCGTGGTCCGACAGCTGGATGAAGGCCAGGCCGGTGACGCCCTGGTAGCTGAGCGTGGCGAAAGTGTCCTTGGTCATCGGCACCTCGCGATCCACTTCCAGGCGCAGCAGCACGTTGCCCTGCTGCTTGGGATCGAACGAGATCGACGCGACCTTGCCCACGTCCACGCCGCGAAAGCGCACCGGCGCCTGCGGCTGCAGGCCGGTGACGGTCTCGCGCGTGGAGATCTCGTAGATGTCGCGCACGCCGGTATCGCGCGTGAGCCAGGCGGCCAGGCCGAGCAGCAGCACCGCGCAGACCACCACGAAGATGCCGGCGGCCAGGGCATGGGCCTTATTCTCCATTCGAAATCCTTTCACACGCTACACGTTGCTCCGCGCAGCGGTTTTCAAAGTTACACCGCAAATGGGTACTCGCGCAGCAGCTCCATCGCCCGCTGCCCCCGCTCACCCAAAAAGAAATCGTGGATGAACGGGTGCGGATAGGCGATCACCTGCTTGGCTGTGCCGCTCACGATCACCTTCTGGTCGGCCAGCACGGCGATGCGCGTGGACAGCTCGAACAGCGTGTCCAGGTCGTGCGTGACCATGATGACGGTCAGCTCCAGGTCGCGGTGCAGCGAGCGCAAGAGCCGCACGAAGCCGTCCGAGCTGTCCGGATCCAGCCCCGCCGTCGGCTCGTCGAGCAGCAGGAGCGGCGGGTCCATCACCAGTGCGCGCGCCAGCGCCGCGCGCTTGATCATGCCGCCCGACAGCTCCGAAGGCCGCTTGTCCGCGTCCGACGGCTTGAGTCCCACCATCTGCAGCTTGACCATCGCCGCTTCGCGCACCAGCGTATCGGGCAGCGAGCGCAGCTCGCGCAGCGGAAAGGCGATGTTCTCCAGCACGCTGAAGGCCGAGAACAGGGCGCCGTGCTGGAACAGCATGCCGATGCGGCTGGCCGCGCCCTTGCGCGACAAGGTCTGGATCGGCTGGCCCAGCAGGCGCACTTCGCCTTGCGCCGGCGTCTCCAGCCCCAGGATCTGGCGCAGCAGCACGGTCTTGCCGGTGCCCGAGCCGCCGACGATGGACAGCACCTCGCCGCGCTTCACGGTGAGGTCCAGGTCCTTGTGGATCACCGCGCGCTTTTCCGGCGTGACGAACACCGACCACAGCTTGCGGATCTCCACCATCGGCACGCCGGCCGGCGGCAGCGGGGCGGGTCGGTCGGGTTGTTCCATCAGCCCCCCACGTCCTTGAACAGGATGGCGAACAGCGCATCCACCAGGATCACCACCGTGATGGCGGTCACTACCGACGACGTCGTGCCGCGGCCCAGGCTGTCGGTGTTGGGCTCCACGCGCAGCCCGAAATGGCAGGCCACCAGCGCGATCAGGATGCCGAACACCACCGCCTTGCAGGTCGCCAGCGCCAGGTTGCTCACCGCCACCGCCTGCGGCAGCGCCAGCAGGAAATAGGTGGGCGTGATGTCCAGCTGCACCGCCGAGATCACCATGCCGCCGGCCAGTGCGCACAGGGTGGTCCACACGCTGATCAGCGGCATGCCCAGGGCCAGCGCCAGCGCGCGCGGCAGCACCAGTCGGTAGCTGTGCGAGATGCCCATCACGCTCATGGCGTCGAGTTCGTCGGTGACGCGCATGACGCCGATCTGCGCCGTGATGGCCGAGCCCGAGCGTCCGGCGATCAGGATCGCCGCCAGCATCGGGCCTAGCTCGCGGATCAGGCCGATGCCCAGGATGTTGATGATGAAGGCGTCGGCGCCGAACTGGTGCAGCTGGCGCGCCGTGAGGTAGGCCAGCACCACGCCGATCAGCACGCCCACCAGGGCGGTGATCGGCAGCGCGGTGGCGCAGATGCGGTACAGGTTGCCCGAGAAGTCGCGCCACGGCCCGGTGTGCGGCAGCGCGATCAGCCGGCCCAGGTCGAGCGCCAGCTGTCCCAGCAGGGCGACGATGGCGCGGATGTGGCCGAGGAAATGCAGCACCTTGCTGCCGAACGCCAGGTACAGCTGGCCCAGCGTGGGGCGCGGCAAAACCGGTGGCTGGGTGGTGAACTGCGCCACCCGCTCCAGCACCGCGCGCTGCGCGGGCAGCAGTTCCAGCTGCGCGGGCCATTGCTGGTGCCAGTGGTCCCACAGCAGCTGGGCGCCGACGTGGTCCAGTTGGCCGGCCGCGCGCAGGTCCCAGGCCTGCTGCGGCGCGGGCGCGGGCAGGCCGGCGCGCAGCTGCCGGAACCGGCGCGGCTCGGCGAACTGGGCGGCCGTCCACTCGCCCAGCAAGCGCACGGGCTCGGCGGGTGAAGGCTGGGTTTCGATGCGGGGCGTGGAATCCACCATGGCGTGAGCCCGCCATCCTAGCGGCAGAGCCGCCACCTGGGCTGCAGGAAAACAACGGACCCCCGGTTTCGGGGTGGGTGGCGTGCCAGGATCATGCGGACAAGGGAAAGCCCGGTGCCAGGCTCTCGCGCAGGTGATCGACCAGGCATTGCACCGCGCGCGGCACCTGCGGCGACCAGGGGCGGATCGCATAGATCGCGTCGCCGAAAAACCCGAGCGGACGCCATTGCGGCAGCACCTGCACCAGCTCGCGCGCGCCCAGGTGGCCGCTGGCGGTGAAGTCCGGCAGCAGGCCGATGCCCAGGCCATCGAGCACGGCCTGGCGCAGCACCTCGCTGTTGTTCGCTTTCAACGGGCCGTTGACGGCCACCGCCACGCGTTCGGTCTTGTGGCCTGCCGTGCGCTCGGACATGCGCCCGGACATGCGCTCGAACGACCAGCTCTGGCCGCCGTCGCGCAAATACAGCAGGCAGGCGTGGCCCGCCAGTTCGCTCGGGTGGGCCGGTGCCTGCGCCCGCTGCAGGTAGCCGGCCGCCGCGACCAGCACCGAGCGCGAGGGGCACAGGGCCCAGGCCACGTGGGTGTCCGGCGGCGCCTGGGTGTGGCGGATGGCCAGGTCGAAGCCTTCCTGTGCCAAGTTGACGAAACGGTCGGTCAGGTCCAGCTCCAGCCGGATCTCCGGATAGCGTGCGAGGAAGGCGGGCAGCAGCGGCGCCAGGTGCTGGCGGCCCAGCGCCACCGGGGCGGTGAGGCGCACCAGCCCGCGCGGCGAGCCGGCCAGGTCGCGAATGCCGGCGAAGCTCTGCGCGATGCGCTCGAACGGCGCGCGCGTGTCCTCCACCAGCTGCTGGCCGGCCTGGGTCAGCACCACCGAGCGCGTGGTGCGGCGCACCAGCGGCACGCCGGCGGCGCGCTCCAGCTCGGCGATGCGCCCGCTGGCCGAGGCCTTGGAAATGCCCAGGCGGCGCGCTGCCTGGGTGTAGCTGCGCGTCTCGGCCAGCACAGTCAGCAGGTGCAGGTCGGCGAACGCGGGGGCGGCAAGCGGCTTCATGGCAACTGTTCAATTATGCGAACAATCTGGTCAGGAAAGCGAGCTTTCCAAAGCCGGCGCCGGCGCCTAGACTGCGCCGAACCGCCGAAGCAAGGATGTCCACCATGAACGCACCCGACAAATCCGTCACCGCCGCCGCCATCGCCTCCATCGAACACTGGATCGGCGGGCGCATCGTCCCCGGCCAGGGCCGCCGCGCCGACGTGTTCAACCCCGCCACCGGCGCCGTGAGCGGCAAGGTCGCCCTGGCCAGCAGCGACGAAGTGGCCGCCGCGGTGGCGACCGCGCAGGCCGCCTTCCAATCCTGGGCCGACACGCCGCCGATCCGCCGCGCGCGCGTGATGTTCAAGTTCCTGGAACTGATGAACCAGCGCAAGGACGACCTGGCGCGCATCATCACCGCCGAACACGGCAAGGTGTTCAGCGACGCGCAGGGCGAGGTGATGCGCGGCATCGAGATCGTCGAGTTCTCCTGCGGCATCCCGCAGCTGCTCAAGGGCCAGTACACCGACCAGGTGTCCACCGGCATCGACAACTGGACGATGCGCCAGCCGCTGGGGGTGGTGGCCGGCATCACGCCGTTCAACTTCCCGGCGATGGTGCCGATGTGGATGTTCCCGGTGGCCATCGCCGCCGGCAACTGCTTCGTGCTCAAGCCCAGCCCGCTGGACCCGAGCGCTTCCCTCTTCATGGGCCAGCTGTTCAAGGAAGCCGGCCTGCCCGACGGCGTGTTCAACGTGGTCCAGGGCGACAAGGACGCGGTCGACGCGCTGCTGGAGCACCCGGACGTGAAGGCGGTCTCCTTCGTCGGCTCCACCACGGTGGCGCAGAAGATCTACGAAACCGGCGCCAGGCACGGCAAGCGCGTGCAGGCCCTGGGCGGCGCCAAGAACCACATGGTGGTGATGCCCGACGCCGACATGGAGCAGGCCGCCGACGCGCTGATCGGCTCGGCCTTCGGCGCCGCCGGCGAGCGCTGCATGGCGGTCTCGCTGGGCGTGCTGGTGGGCTCGGCCGCCGAGCGGCTGATCCCGGTGCTGGCCGAGCGCACGCGCGCGCTGAAGGTGAAGAACGGCACCGACCCGGATGCCGAAATGGGCCCGGTGATCAGCGGCGCGGCGCACCAGCGCATTGCCGGCTACATCGCCCAGGGCGAGACCGAAGGCGCCAAGCTGGTGGTCGACGGCCGCAAGTTCCAGGCGGCGATGGCCGGCGCCGGCTGCAATGTCGACACATCTGGCGGCTTCTGGTTGGGCGGCACGCTGTTCGACAATGTCACGGCCGACATGAAGATCTACAAGGAAGAGATCTTCGGCCCGGTGCTGGGCTGCGCCCGCGTGAAGGACATGGCCGAGGCGCTGGAGCTGGTGAACTCGCACGAGTACGGCAACGGCGTGGCCTGCTTCACCCGCGACGGCAACGTGGCGCGCGAATTCGCGCGGCGCGTGCAGGTCGGCATGGTGGGCATCAACGTGCCGATCCCGGTGCCGATGGCCTGGCACGGCTTCGGCGGCTGGAAGAAGAGCCTGTTCGGCGACATGCATGCCTACGGCGAGGAAGGCGTGCGCTTCTACACCAAGCAGAAGTCGATCATGCAGCGCTGGCCCGAAAGCATCGGCAAGGGCGCCGAGTTCATGTTTCCGACCTCAAAATAGGCCACGCCGGACCAGAGCCGGTGACAAGGACGCGAAGGGCATGAGCGATACCGCATTCGACTACGTGATCATCGGCGCCGGCACCGCGGGGTGCCTGCTGGCCAACCGGCTGAGCGCCGCCGGGCGCAACCGCGTGCTGCTGATCGAGGCCGGCCGGCGCGACGATTACCACTGGATCCACATCCCGGTCGGCTACCTGTACTGCATCGGCAACGCGCGCACCGACTGGCTGTACCGCACCGAGCCCGACGCCGGCCTGAACGGGCGCAGCCTGCGCTATCCGCGCGGCAAGGCGCTGGGCGGCTGCTCCAGCATCAACGGCATGATCTACATGCGCGGCCAGGCGCGCGACTACGACGGCTGGGCGCGGCTCACCCAGGACGCCGGCTGGACCTGGGACAACTGCCTGCCCTACTTCAAGAAGCACGAGGACTTCTACAAGGGCGCCGACGCGGCGCACGGCGCCGGCGGCGAATGGCGGGTGGAGCGCCAGCGCCTGCGCTGGGACATCCTGGACGCGTTCGCCGAAGCGGCGCAGGAAGCCGGCATTCCGCACACCGCGGACTTCAACCGCGGCGACAACGAAGGCGTCGGCTACTTCCAGGTGAACCAGAAGAACGGCTGGCGCTGGAACACCGCCAAGGCGTTCCTGCGGCCCACCTGCTACGGCCGGCCCAACTTCGAGCTGTGGACCCACGCGCAGGTGTCGCGTCTGACGGTGGAAACGCTGCCGGACGGCAGCAAGCGCTGCACCGGCGCGCGCGTGTGGACCGGCAAGGAGATGGTGGACGTCAGCGCCGCGCGCGAAGTGCTGCTGTGCGCGGGCAGCATCGGCTCGCCGCAGCTGCTGCAGCTGTCGGGCATCGGCCCGGCGGCGCTGCTGCGCGAGCACGGCATCGAGCAGGTGCACGAGCTGCCGGGCGTGGGCGAGAACCTGCAGGACCACCTGCAGATCCGCGCGGTGTTCAAGGTACAGGGCGTGGAGACGCTCAACACGCTGGCCAGCCACTGGTGGGGCAAGTTCAAGATCGGGCTGGAATACGCGATGAAGCGCAGCGGCCCGATGAGCATGGCGCCCTCGCAGCTGGGCGCCTTCACCCGCAGCGACCCGGGCCAGCCCTGGCCCAACATCGAATACCACGTGCAGCCGCTCAGCCTGGACGCCTTCGGCGAGCCGCTGCACGACTTCAACGCCTTCACGGCCAGCGTCTGCAACCTCAACCCGACCAGCCGCGGCTGGGTGCGCATCCGCAGCGCGAACTTCCAGGACGCGCCGGCCATCGCGCCCAACTACCTCAGCACGGAAGAAGACCGCAAGGTGGCGGCCGAGTCGCTGCGCGTGACGCGCCGCATCGTGCAGCAGCCGGCGCTGGCCAAGTACCAGCCGGTGGAATGGAAGCCGGGCCCGCAGTACCAGAGCGACGAGGATCTGGCGCGGCTGGCCGGCGACATCGCCACCACCATCTTCCATCCGGTCGGCACCACCAAGATGGGCGCCGACGGCGATGCGATGGCGGTGCTGGATTCGCGCCTGCGCGTGCGCGGCATCGCCGGCCTGCGCGTGGTCGACGGCGGCGCCATGCCGACCATCACCAGCGGCAACACCAACTCGCCCACGCTGATGATGGCCGAGAAGGCCGCCGAATGGATCCTGCGCGACGGCCGGCAGGAATCGCGCGGCACCGCCGTCGCCGCCGTGCCCGCCGCCGACACTGCCACCGTCTA
This sequence comes from Pseudomonadota bacterium, assembly GCA_040384685.1. GTDB lineage: Bacteria > Pseudomonadota > Gammaproteobacteria > Burkholderiales > Burkholderiaceae_C > Ramlibacter. The sequence continues at coordinate 20,795 of JAZKIV010000018.1, forward strand.
GCGGATTCTCCCGACGTAGCCCCGGCCCGGTTCGACCGGCGGCGTGTCCGCATGCAGCAGGTCGGCCGCGCCCTGCTGCAGCGGCCTGGCCGGCGCTTCCGGCGGCGCCAGCACGGCATGTTCCAGCTTGCCGGCCCATTCCGCGAGTTCGGGCTGGCCGTCCTCCGCCGCCTTGGCGCGGGCGAACCGCACGATCTCGCGCGCGTAGTCGGTGTTCACGGCCATCCACTCGGTGTCGGTGACCCGGCCGGTCTTGCGCCGCAGCAGCACGTGCAGGTGCGCGGCAATCGCCAGCTTCTCGCTCGCGCCCATGTGGGTTCCCATCTCAGGCTCCCAGCCGTTCGCGGTGCTCGCCGATGTCCAGGCCCGCCAGTTCCACCTGTTCGTCCACCCGCAGGCCGACCAGGAAGCGCGTGACCAGCAGCAGCACCGCGCTCATCACGATGGCGTAGGCGGCCACCGCCGTCACGCCGACCAGCTGCGTGAACAGGCTGCCCTCCACGCCGGAGATCGGCTTGCTCGCCAGCACGCCGGTGAGCAGCGAGCCGACGATGCCGCCCACCGCGTGCACGCCGAACACGTCCAGCGAATCGTCGGCGCGCAGCAGCCGCTTCAGGCCGGTGGCACCCCAGTAGCAGACGATGCCGGCGACGGCGCCGATCAGCAGTGCCGAGCGCGGCGTCACGTAGCCCGAGGCCGGCGTGATCGCCACCAGCCCCGCCACCAGGCCGGAGCACAGGCCCAGCAGCGAGGGCCGGCCGCGCACCACCCAGTCGCCCAGCATCCAGGCGATGGCGCCGGCCGAGGCGGCGATGTGCGTCACCGCCATCGCCAGCCCGGCACGCCCATCGGCGGCGACGGCCGAGCCGGCATTGAAGCCGAACCAGCCGACCCACAGCATGCCGGCGCCGGCCATCGTCAGGCCCAGGTTGAACGGCTCGAAGGCCTCGCGGCCGAAGCCGCGCCGCGGCCCGAGGAAATAGGCGCAGACCAGCGCGCTGGCCCCGGCGTTGACGTGCACCACCGAGCCGCCGGCGAAATCGAGAGCGCCCAGCTGCGCCAGCCAGCCGCCCGGCTCCCAGACCCAATGGGCCACGGGCGCGTAGACAAACACCGACCACAGGCCGATGAACACCAGCATGGCGGAGAACTTCATGCGCTCGACGAAGCCGCCGACGATCAGCGCGCAGGTGATCACCGCGAAGCTCAGCTGGAACATCGAATACACCGACTCGGGAATGTTGGGCGCCACGTGGCTGACCATCACCTGGCCGGCGTCCTTGAACACCTCCAGCCCGCTGAACCCCATGCGGCTGCCGCCGCCCAGCAGCGGCGTGCCCGGCGTGAAGGCCCAGGAATAGCCGATCAGGTACCACAGCAGGCTGACCAGGGCGGCGATGGCGACCACGCTGGCCATGGTGTTGATCACGCTCTTGCGCCGCACCATGCCGGCATAGAACAAGGCGATGCCGGGCAGCGTCATCAGCAGCACCAGCGCGGTGGAGGTCAGCATCCAGGCGGTGTCGGCGCCGTTGATCGAGGCGGCGGGCACCAGCACGGGATGCGTCGGCGGCGCGACGGCGGCCTGGGACCAGGCCGTGCCATGCAGGAAGCCGGACAACAGGACGAACAGGGCAACGAGCGCACGCATATGAATCCTTTTCTCAGGCCTTGGACTTTCATGCTCTTCGCATCAACCGTGCCAGCGCCGTGCGTTACCGATGCACACATGGGCGCCGCCAACTGATCCATGGCGGTGCGGCACCGCAGCAAAAGATGCCTTCGCGCTCCGGTTCGGGCCGGGAAACTCCCGATTCCGGGGCGCGGCGGGCCGGTTAGAGTCCCGCCAATCGCATCGCGCGGCCGTCAGGCGCGCCCGAGGGCGAGGGACCGCGAGGAGACAAGAAGCCGCCAGACAACGGAGCCACGTTGGGCGCAGGCAGTACATGCCGGACAGTTCGAGAAGCGCCGCTGATGCGGCGCTTCTTTTTTGGGGCGCCCGGATCCGGGCCACTGCCGAGCCGATGCGACAATCCCGCCCCATGGAGTTGCTGTTGGCGTCGCTGGCCTCGCTGCTGGCCGGTTTCGTGGACGCCATCGTCGGCGGTGGCGGGCTGATCATGGTTCCGGCCATGTTCGCCATCTTTCCTTCCGCCCATCCCGCCACCCTGCTGGGCGCCAACAAGGCCGCGGCGATCTGGGGCACAGGCATCGCCGCGGCGCAGTACAGCCGCCGCGTGCAGTTGCGCTGGCCGGTGCTGCTGCCGGCCATGGCCGCCGGCTTCGCGGGTTCGCTGGCCGGCGCCTGGACCGTCACCGTGGCTTCGCCCCAGTTCCTGCGCAAACTGCTGCCCTTCGTGCTGCTGGCGGTGCTGCTGTACACGCTGGCGCGCAAGGACCTGGGCCGGCACCACACGCCGCACCTGTCGGCGCGCACCGAAGCCGCGGTGGCCGCCGGCATCGGCCTGCTGCTGGGCTTCTACGACGGCTTCTTCGGCCCGGGCGCCGGCAGCTTCTTCGTGTTCCTGTTCGTGCGGGCGCTGGGCTACGACTTTCTCAACGCCTCGGCTTCGGCCAAGCTGCTCAACACCGCGACCAACCTGGCGGCCCTGCTGCTGTTCGCCTTCAAGGGCCATGTGTGGTGGCACATCGCCGCCGCGCTGGCCGTCGCCAACGTGGTGGGCAGCCTGCTGGGCACGCACCTGGCGCTCAAGCACGGGGCCGGTTTCGTGCGCGGCGTGTTCCTGCTGGTGGTGTCCGCGCTCATCCTCAAGACCGGTTACGACGCGTTCCTGCGCTGACCCGGCGGCGGCCGCCGCTTCCATAATGGGCCATGGACGACATCGTGCGCCAGGCCATGGCCAAATGGCCCAACGTGCCCCATTGCTACGCGTGGCTGGGGCTGGATGCGCGCGGCCAGTGGTACATGCGCGACGACCGGGTGCAGGCGGCCGGGCCATTCCCGGCCAGCAAGGGATCGCTGCTGCGCCACGAGAAGCTGGTCGACTTCATCCACCGCAACTACGACCATGACGCCGAAGGCCGCTGGTACTTCCAGAACGGCCCGCAGCGCGTCTACGTGGAACTGGAAGCCGCGCCGCTGGTGTGGCGCCTGGAGGCCGGCGGCAGCGTGACCGCCCATACCGGCAAGGCGGCGCAGGTGCGCGGCACGGTGATCGACGACCTGGGGCGGCTCTTCCTGGACACCGACCTGGGCTTCGGCCTGGTGCACACCCTGGACATGGCGCTGGCCGCCGACCTGGTGGAGTCGGGCGCATGGCAGCCGCGGGAGATGGCCGCGGCGGACTTGCCGCGGCACTTCGGCTATGTGCCGAGCCCGGCGGCCGGGCAGCCGCCGAAGTGATGCGCAGCCTTACTTGGCCGCGTTCACCATGTAGGTGACGGCGGCCTGGATCTCGGCGTCCGACGCCGAGGAACCACCCTTGGGCGGCATGGCGCCCTTGCCCTTGAGCACCGACTGCACCAGCGCCGCAATACCCTGTTGGGTGCGCGGCGCCCAGGCGGCCTTGTCGCCGAGCTTGGGCGCGCCGGCGACACCGGCGGCATGGCAGGCGAAGCAGGCCTGCTTGTACAGGGCCTCGCCGCCCGCGCCTGCAGCCGCTGCGGGGGCGGGCGTGGCAGCAGGTGCCGCGGCAGCAACGGTGGTGGAAGCGGCGGCGGCAGGCGCAGCTGTCGTGGCAGCGGAGGCCGGGGCAGCCGCGGCGGGCGCAGCCGCCGATGCGCCGGCAGCCTGGGCCGGCGCCGCGAGAGCCGCCGGTTCGGCGAACTTGGCGCCGGCGGCATTGGCCATGTAGGCCACGGCACGGGCGATCTCGGTGTTGTCGAAGTCACCGCCGGCCTGGGGCGGCATGGCGCCCTTGCCCTTCAGCGCGGAATTGACCAGGGCTTCGAAGCCGGTGGCGATGCGGTTGGCCCAGGCCGGCGCGTCGCCGAACTTGGGCGCACCGGCCACGCCGGCCGTGTGGCAGGTGGTGCACTGGGCCTTGAAGACATCCTCGCCGCCCTTGAGCGGGCGGTTGGCATCGCGGATCTCGACCGTGCCGACCTTGCGGATGCGCTCGGCGACGCCGCGGTCCAGGTCCTGCGCGGTCAGGCCGCCCAGGGCGTATTTCTCGATGTCGGTGCTGCCCGCGGGCTTGTCGTCGGAGACGACGTAGAACACCAGTCCGATGATGATGAACACCGGAACGACGAAAGCGAAAAATACCGTCAGCAGCAGTTGCTTGGGTGTTTTGATCGGGCCGGTGTGGGCTTCTTCCTGCGTGCTGTCGCTCATGGCGTCCTCAAAGATGCGGGCGTTCAAATCAACCCTCGATTATAGCCAGGGGGGTTTGGCCGCCCGCCCGCAGCCGGCGCGCGCGGACCAGGAGCCGCGCATCAGGGATAATGCGGTTCGCTTTGCGAGAAGCGGCTGTAGCTCAGTGGATAGAGTATTGGCCTCCGAAGCCAAGGGTCGTGGGTTCGATCCCCGCCAGCCGCACCATCCCCCCTCGCCATGCACGCCGGTTCGGTAACCGGAAGCTTTTGTGCTTGAAAAGTACACAGCGGTCTGTTACACAGCAGCGGGCTCCGTTGCCGCAACGCCACCGACAGGCTTGCGACGTCGCGGAACATCTTCCTTCCGCGAGACCGTTGATGCAGACCGATATCCATGACGTAAGCGCGCAGTCGCAGGCGAATCCGGCCGCGGGTTACGCGCTGTCCCGGGCCCAGACGCGCCTGTGGGCGTTCCAGCAGATCCATCCGGACAGCTCCGTCTACAACATGCCCACGGCGTTCAGGCTGCCGCAGGGCGTGAGCGAGCGCCAGGTGCGCGACACCCTGGCTTTTCTCGTGCGCAGGCACGCCGCCTTGCGCACCAGCTTCCTGCCGGCGCCCGACGGCGAGCCGCGCCAGGTGGTGCACGAGAACGTCGCATTCGACGTGCCGCAACTGGTGGCGGACACGGCCGAGGCCCAGCTCGCCCTCTTCCGCGACCTGGTGAACCAGCCGTTCGACCTGTCGCGCGCGCCGCTGTTCCGCGCCGCCATGGTGACCACCTGGGACCGCGAGTGCATCGTGTTCTGCAACATCCACCACAGCGTCTGCGACGGAACGTCGCTGGAGATCCTGCGCAAGGAGTTCGAAGCGGTCCTGGTCGCCGGCGGCAACGGCGACGCCGCGGGCCTGCCGGCGCTGCCGGTGCAGTACGTCGACTTCGCCGCCTGGCAGAACCGGCAGCTGCGCGAGCCGGACGCCACGACCGCCTTCTGGCGCGACAAGCTGCGCCTGCCCCTGCCGACCATCGAGCTGCCCTACGACTTTCCGCGGGAGCAGCACAGCCACGCCGCCGGCGCCGCCTACCGCCTGCAGCTCACGCCGGCGGCCAGCGCGTCGCTCACGCAGCTGGCCAACGAGCAGGGCGCGACCCTGTTCATCGTGCTGCTGACGGCGCTGCTCACCGTGCTGCACCGCCTGAGCGGCCAGCGCGACCTGATCGTCGGCACGCCGGTGGCCGGCCGCGAACACCCCGACCTCCAGCAGCTGGTCGGCTGCTTCATCAACACCGTGATGATCCGCACCCGCGTCGATCCGCGCGAGCAGTTCCGCGAGCTGCTGCAGCGCGTCAAGCACGAGGTGCTGGGCGCGCTGCAGCACCAGCGCCATCCGTTCGAGCGGGTGGTCGAGGAGCTCGGTGTCGGGGCCGACCTGACCCGTTTCCCGGTGTCGCCGGTGTTCCTCAACCTGCTGAGCTTCAAGGACGGCAGCGGCAGCGTGGCGGCCCTGGGGCACCGCGGGCTGGACCAGGGGGTCAAGTTCGACCTGGGGTGCTACGCCTATCCGCTGCACGAAGGGCTGGTCATCGACTGCCACTACCGCACCGCCTGCTTCCTGCCGCAGACCATCGAGCGGCTGATGGGCGGCTTCGAGCTCTGCCTGCGCGCCCTGGACTCGCGCACGACCACGCGCCGCATCCAGGACTTCGCGCTGTTCGACCGGCCCGCGGCCGCCGGCGCGCCGGTGGCCGACGGCTTGTCGCGCATGCCCTTTCTGCAGATGCGCACGGCCGCCCCGCGCGCGGGGCGCCACCCGTCGGTGCCGCAGATGTTCGCCGGCGCCGTGGCGCGCGCGCCCGAAGCGCCGGCCGTGGTCTGGCGGGACCAGTGCCTCAGCTACGCCGCGCTCGACGCGCTCACCAACCGGATCGCCCATGCGCTGGCGGCCGCCGGCGCGGGCCGCGGCGACGTGGTCGCCATCCTGGCCGGCAATCCGGTCCTGCAGCTGGCGGCCTGCCTCGGGACCCTGAAGGCCGGGGCCGTCTTCTGCAGCCTGGATCCCGGGCATCCCGATGCCCGCCTGGCCGAACGCCTGGAACTGGTCGCGCCGCGGCACCTGCTGCTGGAACACGCGTGCGCGCCCATCCTCGATCGCATCGCGCCGCGCGCGCCGACGCTGCGCCACGCGCTCTGGCTGGACGAGCCGACCGGCGCCGGCCTGCCGCCCGATCTGCGGCAGCACCTGTGCGGCACCGCCTCCGACGCGCCGTCGACGGCGCAGCCGCAGCCGGACGACCCCTGCTACGTGTTCTTCACCTCCGGCTCGACCGGGCGTCCCAAGGCGGTGCTCGGGCGCACCGTGGGGCTGGCGCACTTCATCGAGTGGGAGATCCGCGCGCTCGCGCTCGACAGCCGCACGCGCGCCAGCCAGCTGACGCCGCCGACCTTCGATGTCTACCTGCGCGACGTGTTCGCGCCGCTGTGCGCGGGCGCGACGGTGTGCATCCCGCCGTCGCGCTCGGTGCTGGCGCCCGAGGCGCTGCTGGCGTGGCTGGAAGACGCCCAGGTCACGCTGGTGCATTGCGTGCCCACCGTGTTCCGCCTGCTGCTGGAAGCGCCCGGGCTGGATGCGCAGCGGGCACCGGCGCTGCGGACCATCGTGCTGGCCGGCGAGGTCCTTCCGCCGGCGGACGCCAATGCCTGGATCGCGCTGTTCGGCGAGCGGATCGCGCTGGTGAACCTCTACGGCCCGACCGAAACCACGCTCGCGAAATTCTTCTACCGCCTGCCGGCGACGCCGGTCGCCACGCCCTTCGTGCCGCTGGGCAAGCCCATGCCGGGTGCCCAGGCGATCCTGCTCAACGCCGACCTGGAGCCCTGCGCCTGGGGCGAAGTCGGCGAAATCCACATCCGCACGCCCTACCGCAGCCTGGGCTACCTGGGCGCGCCGGAGGCGAACGCGGCGGCCTTCGTGCCGAGCCCGCTGTCGGGCGACCCCGACGACATCCTCTACAGGACCGGCGACTTCGCGCTGGTCCTGCCCGACGGCAACTACCGCTTCATGGGGCGGCAGGACGCGCAGGTGAAGATCCGCGGCATGCGCGTCGACCTGGGCGAGATCGAGGCGGCGCTGCGGCAGCAGGCCGGCGTGCGGCAATGCGCCGTGGTGCTGCGCGAGGACGTCGCCGGCGAGAAGCTCCTGGCCGCCTACGTGGTGCCGCAGCCGGGCGCCGCGGTGGACGCGGACGCCCTGCGCCAGGCCTTGGGACAGGTGCTGCCCGGCCACATGGTGCCGGCCCACGTGGTGCCCGTCGAGGCGCTGCCGCTCACGCCGACCGGCAAGGTCGACCGGCGCGCGCTGCCGGCACCGCCGGAGCGCGCGGCGAGTGCGGCACACCTGCCGCCGCGCACGCCGACCGAGCGCGGGCTCGCCGACATATGGGCCGAGGTGCTGCGGCGCGACCGCGTCGGGTTGCAGGACAACTTCTTCGAGCTGGGCGGCCACTCGCTGCTGGCGGTGCGGGTGGTGTCGCGCGCGCGCGAACGCCTCGGCGCGCGGGTGGAGCCGCGGGACCTGTTCGAGACGCGCGACCTGGCCGCGCTCGCGCAGCGCATCGACAGCCAGGCGGCGTCGGGCGCGGCGCCGCGGCTGGACTGGGGCGGCCTGCGGCCCGTCGCCGCGCGCGCCGACTACCCGCTGTCGCACCAGCAGCATTACCTCTGGCTGATCCACAGCACGATGCAGGGCCAGCAGCGCGCGCTCAACATGCCGCTGGCCGTGCGCCTGTCCGGCGCGCTGGACGCGGCGGCGCTGCGCGCGGCGCTGCACGACCTGGCGCAGCGGCATTCCATCCTGCGCGTGCACCTGCGGCGCGATGCGCAGACGGGCGAGCCGCGCCAGGTCGTCGCCGGGCGCGCGGACATCGAGCTGCCGGAGCTCGACGCATCCACCTGCACCCTGGAGCAGTGCGCCGCCGCGGTGGCCGCGGCCGACTTCGACCTGGAGCGTGGCCCGCTGCTGAAAGGCGCGGTGTACCGCGCGAGCGACGAGCGGAGCGTGCTGCTGCTCACCTTGCACCACCTGGTGTTCGACGGCTGGTCGATCTCGGTGCTGACGGAAGAACTGATGGCGCTGTATGCGGTGCGCCGCGGCCTGCGCGCCGCCGCGCTGCCCGCGCTGGCCCTGCAGTACACCGACTACGCCGCCTGGCAGCACACGCAGGACCCGCAGGCCGACGCGCGCTACTGGGGCCGGCAGCTGCGCGGCTACGAAGGCATGCTGCCGCTGCCCTACGACTACCCGCGCACCGACTCGTTCGCCTGGGACTGCCAGCGGCGCTCCTGCGCGGTGCCCGAGGAGCTGCTGGCGCAGCTGGGCGCGCTGGCCCGCCAGCACAACGTCACGGTGTTCACCCTGCTGCTGGCGGCCTTGGCGGTGGTGGTGCATGCGTGCACCGGCCGCGAGGACCTGTGCATCGGCACCACGCACGCCGGGCGCGACGATGCGCGCCTGGAGGGCATGCTGGGCCACTTCGTGAGCATCCTGCCGCTGCGGCTGAAGCTGTCGCCGGCGCTGAACGTGGCCGGGCTGATCCGCCAGGCCAACGAGGTGGCGCTGCAGGCACGCGAGCACCAGGCGGTGCCGCCGCAGGAGGTCTGGCGCAGCGGCACGGCCGCCGGCGGGCGCGCCAAGGTCGCGCTGCTGCAGGTGATCGCGCGCCACCAGAACCTGCCGCGCGCTTCCACCGCCGACAGCGTCGCCGCCACCGGCCTGCGGCTGGAGGTCGGGCCGCTGCGCGCGCCGCGCGCCGCCAAGTGCGAGCTGGACTTCCAGTTCATCGGCGACGGCCAGCAGATGCTGGTGGGGCTGGACTACGCCAGCAGCCTGTTCGCGCCGGAGACGATCGAGCGCCTGCTGGCCGGGCTGCTGCGCACGCTGCAGGCCATGGTGGCACGGCCGCACGACGCGCTGGGCGTGGCCATCGCCGCCTCCGCGCAGGCCGCCGGCACGGACGAAGCGGATCCTCTGCTGGCGCAGGAGCTGGCCGCGCTGCAGGAACTGAGCGACGAGCAGGTGGCGCGCGAACTGGAACAGCTCAGGGCATGAAGGGCCGCGGCAACGGGTGCGCGCGGCGGGACGGAAAGAACATGGACACGGAGGGATCGCATGGATGACGAACGGCTGGCACTGGCCAGGCTGCGGCTGCAGCAGAAAAAAGCGGCGGCCGAGGCCTTTCTCGCGCAGAACACGATTGCCGGGCTGTTCCGCGACCGGGTGGCCGCGGCGCCGCAGGCAACGGCCTGCCTGGAGCGCGAGCGCAGCTGGACCTATGCGGAGCTGAACGCGAAGGCCGAAGCGATCGCCGCGCGGATCGCCGCGGTCGCGCCCGGCGGCGAACGCCGGGTCGCGATCTTCGCCGAGCGCTCCGCGGCCTACCTGGCCGGCATGCTGGCCATCTGGAAGCTGGGCCACGCCTTCGTCCCGCTGGATCCGCGCTACCCGCAGCACTACCTCGAGCTGATCGTCCGCGACGCGGACCCGCATCTCGTGCTCGCGGACACGGCGCTGCTGGCGCAGGCGGGCCGGTTCGGCCCCGACCGGGTGCTGGGCCTGGACGAAACCGGGGCGGCGGCGGGCGCCGACACCCTGGTGGAAATGCCGCCCGACGCGCTGGCGTGCATCGCCTACACCTCGGGCTCGACCGGGCAGCCCAAGGCCGCCATGATTCCGCAAAAGCAGGTGTTGAACCTGCTGCGCTCGTTCTGGGAGCTGATCCCGTTCGAGCCGGGCGACGTGGTCGCGCAGAAGACCTCGCCGGCCTTCGCGGTGTCGGTCAAGGAATTCCTGTCAGGGCTGCTGGCGGGCGTGCCGCTGGTGATCCTCGACGAGGTCACCACGCGCGATCCGGCCGCTTTCCTCGAAGCGCTGGAGACCGCCGGCGTGACGCGGCTGTTCATCGTGCCCTCGCACCTGCGCTCGCTGCTGCCGCTGGTGGCGCAGGGCAGCGCGTCGCTGCCGCGGCTGAAGCAGGTCATCACGGCGGGCGAGCCGCTGAGCGCTGGCCTGCTGGCCGAAGCGGCGCAGGTGCTGCCCGCGGTGCGGATCTGGAACAACTACGGCAGCACCGAGCTGAACGACACCACCTACTGGGCCGCCTCCGCGCAGGACGCGGGCGCCGCCTTCGTGCCGATCGGCCGCGAGATCCCGCTGACCCAGGCGTACGTGCTGGACGCGCAGCAGCAACGGGCGCCGGCCGGCGTGGCGGGCGAGCTGTACGTGCACAGCGCCGGGATGAGCCTGGGCTACTGGCGCAATCCCGCGCTGACCGCGCAGCGCTTCATTCCCAACCCGTGGGCCACGCGGCCCGGGGAACGGCTGTACCGCACCGGCGACATGGTGCGCCGGCGCGAGAACGGCGCCCTCGAATTCATGGGCCGCAAGGACTTCGAGGTCAAGATCCGCGGCCAGCGGGTCGACATCCAGCAGGTCGAGGCGGTGCTGGCCATGCATGCCGACATCGCGCAGGCGGTGGTGACCGCCTGGAACCGCGGGCCGGACGACACGCAGCTGGTGGCCTACCTGGTCGGCAAGGAAGGCGTGCAACCCGGCGACGCGATGGGCGCCGCGCTCAAGGAATTCCTCGGCGCGCGGCTGCCGTCGTTCATGGTGCCCGCGTTCTACATCCCGCTGGAGCAGCTGCCGAAGCTGCCCAACGGCAAGCTGAACCGGCTCGGGCTGCCTTCGCCGAGCCGCGCGGCGGTGGCGAAGAAGGCCTACCGCGAGCCGGTCGGCGAGCTGGAGGCGCAGCTTGCGCTGGCCTGCTCGGAACTGCTGAAGGTGCCGCGCGTCGGCCGCGACGACAACTTCTTCGACCTGGGCGGCGATTCGCTGCTGGGCGCGCAGCTGATCGGCCGCATGCACAAGCAGCTGGGCGTGCAGCTGCCGCTGACGGACCTGTTCGGCGCCGCCACGCTGATGGACCTCGCCTGCGCGGTCGAACAGCAGCTGGCCGTGGGCGGCACAACGGACTACGAACCGATCCGGCTCGCCGACGCCCAAGACTGATGCACGCGCAGGCACCTTCGCGGGAGGCCCCCGCGGGCGAACGCGTGCTCGAGCTGTCGCTCAACCAGGAGGGGCTGTGGTTCCTGGGCCAGTACGACAGCGGTTCGGGCGCGTACAACCTGTCGCTGGCCTTCAGGATCGTGGGCGATTTCCAGCCGCAGGCATGCGAGTGGGCGCTCAACCAGCTGGTCGCCCGCCACCAGGCGCTGCGCACCCGCATCGTGCTGCGCGACGGCCAGCCCTGGCAGTCGGTGGCGCCCGAGGCGACCATCGCGCTGCACCGCGAATCGTTCGCCGCCCAGGACGACGCCGGCCAGCAGCTGGAGCGCGCGCGCCAGTCCGTGCGCGCGCAAGCCAGGCGGCCGTTCGACCTGGCCCGGGAGCTGCCGGTGCGCGCCGCGGTCTTCTCGTCCGGGGCGCGGCAGCACGTGCTGGTGCTGGTGGTGCACCACATCGTGTCCGACGGCTGGTCGCTCGGCGTGCTGGTCAGGGAGCTGTCGGAGCTGTACAGCGCGCGCGTGACGGCGCGCGCGCCGCGGCTGGCCGAGGAGCCGCTGCAGTACCCGGAGTACGCGCGCTGGCAGCGCCGGCGCCTGGCGGGCGGGCACCTGCAGAAGCTGCAGGCGTACTGGCGCGGACAGCTCGCCGGCGCCCCGCCCGCCCTGCAGCTGCCCGGCGACCGGCCGCGCCCGCCGGTGCGCGGCAGCCGCGGCGCCGTGCTGCACCATGCGATCCCGGGCAGCACCATGGCGCGGCTGCAGGAGATCGGCCGCGAGGCGCACTCCACGCTGTTCATGACCCTGCTGGCGGCCTTCAACGTGCTGCTGCTGCGCCACGGCGGGCAGCGCGACATCTGCATCGGCACGCCGGTGGCCAACCGCGCGCGGGTGGAGCTGGAGCCCGTGGTGGGCCTGTTCGTCAACACCGTGGTGCTGCGCACGCGCATGCGCCCGGGCATGCCCTTCGCCGAGCTGCTGCAGGCCGTGCGCGACACCTGCCTGCAGGCCTACACGCACCAGGAGCTGCCCTTCGGCGAAATGGTGCGCCTGGCGGCGCCGCAGCGCACGCAGGCGCACCACCCGCTGTTCCAGGCCATGTTCGTGCTGCAGAACACGCCGCGTGCCCCGGCGAAGTTCGCCAGCCTGCAGGTGCAGCCGCTGCCCGCCGACGGCGGTCGCACCAAGTTCGACCTGACGCTCAGCGTCGTTCCGCGCCAGGGCTACCTGACGGGCGAGTGGGAGTACGCGCAGGACATCTTCGACGAGGCCACCGTCCAGCGGATGGCCGAGCGTTTCAACCGGCTGCTGGCCGGCATCTGCACGGATCCGCAGCAGTCCATCGACGCACTGCCCGTGCTGGGGGACCTGGAATACACGCAGCTGCGCAGCTGGAACGCCACCGAAGCCGAGTCCCCGGGCGGGCAGGTGCTGCACGCAATGTTCGAGGCGCAGGCTGCGCGTACGCCGGATGCAGTGGCGCTGCTGTTCGAGGACGAGCAGTTGTCGTACGCGCAGCTGAATGCCCGCGCCAACCGCCTGGCGCATCACCTGCGCGCGCTCGGTGTCGGACCGGACGTGCTGGTGGCTGTGTGCGCCGAGCGCAGCCTCGCCATGGTGGTCGCCCTGATGGCCGTGCTGAAGGCCGGGGGTGCTTATGTGCCGCTGGACCCGGCGTATCCTGCAGAGCGGATCGCCTTCATGCTCGAAGATGCACGGCCCGCCGCGCTCTTGACGCAAGAAGCCTTGCTCTCCTTGCTGCCGGTGCATGAAGTTCCGACCTTCTGCCTCGACTCCCAGTGGGACTCGCTGCCCACGCGCGACGCCAACCCAGCGTGCGCAACACTGCCGGCGCACCTCGCCTACGTCATCTACACCTCCGGCTCCACCGGCCGGCCCAAGGGCGTGGGGATCCAGCAGCGCAACGCCTGCGCCTTCCTCGCCTGGAGCGCTTCCGTCTTTGATTCCGACGCCCTGTCCATGACCTTGGCGTCCACCTCCATCTGCTTCGACCTCTCGGTCTTCGAGATCTTCGCCCCGCTGGCCTGCGGTGCATCGGTGTGCATCGTGCCCAACGCGCTGGCGCTGGCTTCCGGTTCGTTCCAGCACCCGGTCACCCTGGTCAATACCGTGCCCTCGGCGATGGCCGCGCTATTGCGCGCGAACGCCTTGCCCGCCTCGGTACGCACCGTCAACCTCGCCGGCGAGCCGCTGTCGGCTCAACTGGTCCAGCAGGCCTACCAACAGCCGCAAGTGCGCCAGCTGTTCAACCTGTACGGCCCCACCGAGGACACCGTCTACTCCACCTGGGCGCTGGTGCCCAGTGACGAGGGTGCGGCCGTCACCATCGGGCGGCCCATCGCCAATTCCCAGGTGCACATCCTGGACGAGAGCTTCAGCCTGGTGCCGCAGGGCGTGCCCGGGGAGCTGTGCCTCGCCGGCGACGGCCTCGCGCGCGGCTACATCGGACGTCCCGAGCTGACCGCCGAGCGCTTCGTGCCCAACCCGCATGGCAAGCCGGGCGAGCGCATGTACCGCACAGGCGACCTGGCGCGCTGGCTGGGCGACGGCAGCATCGAATACCTCGGCCGCATCGACCAGCAGGTGAAGATCCGGGGCTTCCGCATCGAGCCGGGCGAGATCGAAGCTGTGCTCGCTGCACAAGCGGGCGTGCGCGAAGCGGTCGTGCTCGCGCGCGAAGATGTCCCCGGCGACAAGCGCCTGGTCGCCTACGTCGTGCCGCAAGCGGGCGTGCAGCTGGAAGCTACCGATCTGCGCACGCAGCTGCAGCGACAACTACCCGACTACATGGTGCCGGCCCACCTGCTGGTGCTGGATGCCCTGCCCCTCACCCCCAACGGCAAGACCGACCGCAAGGCACTGCCCGCGCCGGAACCGGTGCGCGGCGGCCAGGGCTACGTGGCGCCGCGCACGCCTGCAGAAGCCACCATGGCGGCGGCCTGGTCCGACGTACTGGGAATCGACAGGGTCGGCGTCCACGACAACTTCTTCGCGCTGGGCGGCCATTCGCTGCTGATCGTCAAGCTGGTCGAGCGGCTGCGCGCGCATGGCCTGCGGATCGACGTGCGCAACGTCATCGCGGCACCGACGCTGGCGGATCTGGCCGGGCTGGCCGGGCAGCGCGCGGCGCAGGCATTCGCCGCGCCCCCCAACCTGATCCCCGCGGATTGCGCAGCCATCACGCCCGCGATGCTGCCGCTCGTGCAGCTGGACCAGACCCAGATCGACCGGATCGTCGCGCACGTTCCGGCCAGCGCGGCGAACGTGCAGGACATCTACCCGCTCGCACCGCTGCAGGAAGGCATCCTGTTCCATCACCGGCTCGAGACCACGGGCGACACCTACATCCTGCGCCTGCTGCTGTCCTTCGAGAACAGCGCCCGGCTCGACCGCTTCCTCGATGCCCTGCGGGTGCTGATCGGCTGCCACGACGTCCTGCGCACCTCGGTCCACTGGCAAGAGTTGCCGCGCGCGGTGCAGGTGGTGCAGCGCTCGGCCGAACTCCCGGTGCACTGGTTGCCGGCTCCGGACGGAACCGGCGAGCCGGACGCCCTGGCCCGGCTCCTGCACGCGACGGACCCCGGCCGCTTGCGCATGGCGCTGGACCGCGCGCCACTAGTCGCCGCGCATGTGACCGCCGAAGGGGATGCCCCGGACGGCAGGCGGCTGCTGGCGCTGCTCGCGCATCACATCGTCATCGACCACGTCAGCCTGGACCTGTGCATGCTGCAGATCCGGCAACTGCTGGGTGGCGGTGCCGCGCCGCGGCCGTCCGCGCCGTACCGCGACTTCGTCGCCGCCGCGGGCGCGGTCTCCGACGACGCGCACGCGTCGTACTTCCGCCGGCAGCTCGGGGATGTCAACGCGCCGTGCGCGCCGTTCGGGCTGCTGGACGTGCACATGGACGGCTACGGCGTGCGGACAGCCGCCGCGCCCGTTGCGCCCGCGATGGGCATGCGCATCCGCGAGACGGCGCGCCGCCTGGGCGTCAGCCCTGCCGTGCTGTTCCACGTGGCCTGGGCGCAGGTGGTTGCCCGGTGCGGCGGCGGCGAAGACGTGGTGTTCGGAACCGTGTTGTCGGGCCGGCAGGGCCTGCAGGATGCCGGCGAGACACTGGGCCTGTTCATCAACACCTTGCCTGTGCGCCTCCCGTTGCGCGGACGCGGCGTGCGCGGCGTGGTGCAGGAGGCGCATCAGCGGCTGGGCGAGTTGATGCTGCACGAGCAGGCGTCCCTTGCGCTGGCGCAGCGCTGCAGCGGCGTGCCGCCGGGCCTGCCTTTGTTCACCTCGGTATTGAACTACCGCCACACCAGCCGCCCTCCGCGCGAGGAAGGCGCAGGCGGAAGCGCGCCGGCCGGACGGCTGCTGCGCTTCGAGGAGCAGACCAACTATCCGCTCGTGCTGAACGTGAGCGATTTCGGCGAAGCCTTCACCCTGTCGGCGCAAAGTGCCGGACAGGTGGATGCCAGCCGGATCGCCGCCTATGCGCAGCAGACCATGCAGGGGCTGCTCGATGCGCTGGCGGACACCGGCGACGTCCCGATGCAGCGCATCGACGTGCTGCCGCCCGACGAACGGGCGCAGCTGCTGCGGGAAGCCGGCGCGGCGCACTCGGACCAGCCGCGCGGGCAAGTGCTGCACCAGCTGTTCGAGCAGCAGGTGGCTGCCATACCGCAGGCTGTTGCCCTTGCGTTCGAGGACGAGGAGCTCACGTACGCCGAGCTGAATGTGCGCGCCAATCGTTTGGCGCATCACTTGCGCAGCCTCGGCGTCGGCCCGGACGTGCTGGTGGCCGTGTGCGCCGAGCGCAGCCTTGCCATGGTGGTGGCCCTCATGGCCGTGTTGAAAGCCGGTGGCGCCTACGTTCCGCTGGATCCGGCCTACCCCGTCGAGCGGCTGGCCTTCATGCTGGCCGATGCACGGCCTGCGGTGCTCTTGACGCAAGAGGCTTTGGTGGCCTCACTGCCTGCACACGAGGTGCCCACCTTCTGCCTGGACTCGCAGTGGGACTCGCTGCCCGCGCGCGACAGCAACCCGCCGTGCACCACCCTGCCCGCGCACCTCGCCTACGTCATCTACACCTCCGGCTCCACCGGCCAGCCCAAAGGGGTGGGCGGCACTGTGCTTTCCGTCGTCAACCGGCTGCTGTGGATGCAAGCCATGTTCCCGAGCGAGCCGGGCCAGACGCATCTCCAGAAAACCTCGCTGAACTTCATCGACTCGCTCACTGAGACGCTCGCGCCGCTGCTGTTCGGCGCCACGCTGCGCATCGCGCCGCGCTCGGCGGCCGACGTGCAGGAGCTGTGGCGGCTGGTGGAGCACCACCGGGTGGCGCGGCTGGTGCTGGTTCCCTCGCTGCTGGCGGCCTTGTTGCAGGATGGGCAGTTGCAGCGCGGGCACACGCCTGCGCTGATCGTGTGCAGCGGCGAAGCGCTGGCGCAGCGGCTGGCCGGGCAGGCACTGGAGTCCATGCCTGGCAGCGCAGTGCTCAACCTGTACGGCTCTTCGGAGGTGGCGGGCGACGTCACCTTCCACGTCTGCGCCGCCACGGACGCGGCGGCACGGGGCGAAGCGGGTGTGCCCATCGGGCGGCCGATTGCCAACACCCGGGTGCATGTTCTGGACGCGGCGTTCAACCTGGTGGCGCAAGGCGTGCCCGGGGAGCTGTACATCGCAGGCGATGGCCTGGCGCGCGGCTACGTGAACCGTCCCGCGCTGACCGCCGAGCGCTTCGTGCCCAACCCGTATGGCCCTTCGGGCTCGCGCATGTACCGCACAGGCGACCTGGCGCGCTGGCTGGCTGATGGCAGCCTGGAGTACCTGGGCCGCATAGACCAGCAGGTGAAGATCCGCGGCTTCCGTATCGAGCCGGGGGAGATCGAGGCGGCGCTGGCCAGTCGGCCCGGAGTTCGCGAAGCAGTGGTGTTGGCGCGCGAGGACTCCCCTGGAGACAAGCGCCTGGTCGCCTACGTGGTGCCGCAGGCGGGCATCACCATCGAAGCGGGCGAGATCCGCGCACAACTGCAATCGCGCCTGCCCGAGTACATGGTGCCCGCCCACTTCGTGGTGCTGGAGTCCTTGCCCTTGACCCCCAACGGCAAGCTCGACCGCCGCTCCTTGCCCGCGCCCGATCTACGCGGCGGCGAGGCGGGCTACATCGCCCCCGCCACCCCCACCGAAGCCGCCGTGGCTTCCATCTGGGCGGAGGTGCTGCGCCTGGAGCGCGTGGGCGTACAAGACAACTTCTTCGCCCTGGGCGGCCACTCGCTGCTGGCCACCCAGGTGCTCGCAAAGCTGCGCGCAGCCTTGCGCGTGGAGCTGCCGCTGCGCGCGCTGTTCGAAGCACCCACGGTGGCCCAGCTGGCCCTGCGGGTGCAGCATGCCCGCCAGGCGGTGGGCGGTGAGATCGAGCCGGTGCCGCGCGACCAACCGCTGGCGCTGTCGTACGCCCAGCAGCGCCTGTGGTTCATCGACCAGCTGGAGCCCGGCGGCACCCAGTACAACATGTCCGTAGCGCTGCGCCTGCGCGGGGCGCTGTCGGTGGATGCGCTGCGTGGCGCATTCGAGGCGCTGCTGGCGCGTCACGAGGTGCTGCGCACCCGCTTCGTGGTGCCCGCGGGTGCCCGCGAAGCCGTGCAGGAGATCGCCCCCGTGCAGCCGTTCGATCTGTCGGTGGAAGATGCGAGCGAAGAAGATGTCGGCCGGCACGCGCGCGAGCACTCCGTACAGCCGTTCGATCTGGCCCGTGGACCACTGCTGAAGGCCCGCCTGCTACGCCTGGGCGCGCACGAGCACGTGCTGCTGCTCAACGTGCACCACATCGCCAGCGACGGCTGGTCGCACGCGGTGATGACGCGCGACATGCAGCAGCTGTACGCGGCCCAATTGGGGCGGGTAGCAGAGCTGCCGGCACTGCCGGTGCAGTACGCCGACTACGCCGCCTGGCAGCGCGCGCAGGATCTCTCGGCGGACCTCGCCTACTGGAAGCAGGCACTGGCGGGCTACGAGGACAGCCTGGAGCTGCCCTACGACCACGCCCGCCCAGCCGGACGCGCCTGGACCGCCTCGGTGGTGCGCCACCGCTTCGACCCCGCGCTGGTACAGCGACTGGCGCAGTTCGCCCAGGGCGAGCACGCAACCCTGTTCATGGCGCTGCTGGCCGCGCTGGCCGTGGTGCTGCAGCGCTACAGCGGGCGAACCGACCTGTGCATCGGCACCACCGTGGCCGGGCGCGAGCGCGCGCAACTCCAAGACCTCATCGGCTTCTTCATCAACATCGTGCCGCTGCGGCTCGACCTCCAGAACTGCGACAGCGCACGCTCCCTGCTGCGCCACGTGCGCTCGGTCAGCCTGGACGCGCTGGAGCACCAGGCGCTGCCGTTCGAGCACCTGCTCAACGAGCTGCAACTCACCCGGGACGCCAGCCGCATCGCGCTGGTGCCGGTGGTGGTGCGCCACCAGAACTTCCCGGCCGCGCGCATGGGCGACTGGGCCGACCTGCAGGTCACGCGGCTGCCCGGAGCGCCCAAGCGCGCCACCAGCGAGCTGGACCTGATGTTCTTCGGCGATGCCTCCGCACTGGAGCTGCAGCTGGAGTACGCCACCGAGCTGTTCGACCACGCAACCATCGAGCGCATGGTGAGCCATCTGGAAGCGGTGCTGCGGGAGATGGTGGCGCCCCAGGCGCTGCCGATGGCTCAGTGGCAAGTACTGGCGCAGGGAGAACAGGAGCTGTTCGCACGGCGCAATGACACGGCTCGCGAGATCGACGCGGCATGCGTGCCGCAGCTATTCGCGCGACAGGTAACCCGAACGCCAGAAGCTGTGGCGAGTACGGATACGGCAGGTTCCCTGACCTATGCGCAGTTGGGCGCACAGGTAAACCGGCTGGCCGGGCAGCTGCGTGCGCGCGGCGTGGGCCTGGAGAGCCGGGTGGTGCTGCTGCTGGAGCGTGGCAACGACCTGCTGGCCGGCATGCTGGCGGTGATGAAAGCGGGAGGCTGCTGCGTGCCGCTGGACGTGCAGCATCCGGACGCCTACCTGCGCTCGATCATGGACGACGCGCGGGTGGATTTGGTGGTGAGCAGCGGCGCGCTGAGCGCGCGCGCAGGCGGGCTGCCCATGCTGTGTGTCGACTCGAACGACGCGGTACAAGATGCTGCCGCAGTTCAGGAGCTGCGCCCCGAACACCTCGCCCTGCTGATGTACACCTCCGGCTCGACCGGCCGCCCCAAGGGCGTGATGGTGCCGCATTGGCAGTTGCTCAACTGGCTGCACGCCCTGTGGCAACGCACGCCCTTCGAGCCCGGCGAGGTGGTCGCCCAGAAGACCAGCGCCGCCTTCGCAGTCTCCACCAAGGAGCTGCTGTCGGGCCTCCTGTGCGGCACGCCTGTCGCCTTCATCGACGACGCCACCGCACGCGATGCGCGCGCCTTCGCCCGCGCCCTGCATGACAGCGGGGCCACCCGGCTGAACCTGGTGCCCTCGCACCTGGGCGCGCTGCTGCAGGCGCTGCAGCAGGACGGCCAGCAGCAGCTATTGGCGAAGCTTCGCCACTGCACCACAGCAGGCGAGCCGCTCACGCGCCAGCTGCACGCGCAAATGGCCCGCGAGCTGCCCTGGGTGCAGCTGTGGAACAACTACGGCTGCACCGAGCTCAACGACGTGAGCTACTGCGCTCCCGGGCAGATGGGCCATGGTTCTGGCTTCGTTCCCATCGGCCTGCCCATCGCCAACACCGAGGTGTTCGTGCTCGATTCCGCCCTGCGGCCTTGCCCGATCGGCGTGGTGGGCGAGCTGTGCGTGCACAGCCTGGGCATGGCACGCGGCTACTGGGGCCAACCCGCCCTCACCGCCGAACGTTTCATCCCGCACCTCTTCTCTCGCGAGCCAGGAGCCCGCCTGTACCGCACCGGCGACATGGTTCGTCGTCTTGCCGACGGCAGCCTGGAGTACGTGCAGCGGCGCGACTTCCAGATCAAGATCCGCGGCAACCGCATCGACGTGCGGCAGGTCGAGCAATGGCTCTCCGAGCAACCCCAGGTAGCCCAGGCCGTCGTGGCCGCCTGGCCGCCCGAGGACCAAGCGGCGCAGCTGGTGGCCTATGTCGTCACACTCGACGGCCAGCCACCAGACGGCGCGCAGCTGCGCGAGACGCTCAGCGAACGCCTGCCCGGCTACATGGTGCCCAGCCTGTTCGTGCAGCTGCCCGCACTGCCCAGGCTAGCCAACGGCAAGCTGGATCGCCGTGCACTTCCCGCCGCGCACGCCCAACTGGCGACCGCCAGCATCGAACGCATCGCTCCACGCACACCCACCGAGCAGCAACTGCTCGCCCTGTGGAGCGAACTCCTCACCCTGCCGCCAAAGCGCATCGGCATCCACGACAGCTTCTTCCATCTCGGGGGCCACTCTCTCCTGGCCACCCAACTGGTCTCCAGAATACGCGCCACGTTGGCCGTGGAGGTGCCGCTGTCGGCCGTGTTCACGCATTCCTCGCTCGCCGCCCTGGCCACCGTCATCGACACCCGGCACGCCACGCCGCGTTCGCTGGTGGTGCCGCTCCAGGCGAGCGCCGGCCACCCGCCGCTGTTCTGCATCCATCCCGTCGGCGGCGAAATCTCCTTCTACGCGGCCCTGGGAGAACAGCTGAAAGACCGCTTCACGGTGTACGGGCTGCAATCGCCCGAGGCGGCGGGCATGTCCTGGCGCTTCGACTCGCTGCAGGCGATGGCCACGGCCTATGCCGACACCATCATCGCAATCCAGCCGGACGGCCCCTGCCGGCTGCTTGGGTGGTCCAGCGGCGGGTTGATCGCCATGTGGGTCGCCGCGGCCCTTGAACAGCGGCAGCGCCAGGTGGACTACCTGGGCCTGGTGGACACGGCGTCCATCGGCCGCCCGCCCGGCGGCGCCGCGGGACTCGAGGCTTTGGCCGCCTTCATCGTGGCGTCCACCGTGCGCGGCGCGCCGCTGGACCTGCGGGAGATTGCCCGCGCCCGGCAACGCAACCGCGATGCCGGCGTGCCCTTGCTGGAGTCGCTGTCCGGCATGGCGATGACGCCGGCCGACCCGCTGCGCCGCCAGGCCGACGCCACGCGGCACCACCTGGACCTGCTGCTGCGCGCCACCCCCGCCATGCCGCCGCTGCGCGCGAAGCCGTGCTTCTACCGCGCGCAGCACACGCACCTCGAGACCAGCGGCATCGAGGCGGCCGCGCGCGTGGTCCGGATCGTGCCCGGCGCCACCCACCACGGCGTGCTGCGCGAACCCCATGCGAGTGAGCTCGCCGCGGCGCTCGCGGCGGACCTGGACCACGCGCGCTTCGCCGCGCCCCCGCAAGAGAACCCCACACCATGACCGGCGCACGCCCAGTGTTCGCCGCGGACCGACACAGGAGGAGATGGCCTTTATGAAGTTTTCGCTTTTCTTCGAGATGCAGCTGGCCGACCCGACGCAGGCGTCGGAACAGCAGTTGTTCAGGGATTGCCTGGAGCAGGCCAGGCTGGCCGACGAGATGGGCTACCACTGCATCTGGGCGGTGGAGCACCACGGGCTGTACGAGTACGCGCATTCCTCAGCGCCGGAGATCTTCCTGTCCTTCGTGGCGGCGCAGACCCGGCGCATCCGCGTCGGCCACGGCTGCACCCTGCTGCCGTTCCGCTACAACCACCCGATCCGCGTGGCGGAGCGGCTGGCGACGCTGGACATCCTCTCGGGCGGGCGGCTGAACTGGGGCAGCGCCAAGTCGGTGTCGCGCGTCGAGCAAGGCGCCTTCCAGGTGGTGCGCGAAGACCTGCAGGACGAGTGGATGGAGGCGCTGCGCATGATTCCGGAGATGTGGACGCAGGAGGTCTACAGCCACAGCGGCCGCTTCTTCCAGATCCCCGAAACGCGGATCGTCCCGAAGCCGCTGCAGGACCCGCATCCGCCGATGTTCGCCGCCTGCTCCCGGCCGGAGCACGCGCCGGTCCTGGGGCGGCTCGGGCTGGGCGTGCTGAGCCTGGCCATGTACCGCGACGAGCTGCTGGCCGAGCACGTGCAGGCGTACCGCGATTCCCTGGTGGGCTGCACGCCGATCGGCAAGACGGTGACCAACCACTTCGCCTGCAACCCCGCCACGCTGGTGCTGAAGGACGACCACAGCGCCTGCCGGCACGGCCTGCGCGCGTCGTCCTTCTTCGTGCAGGCGATGGCGCACTACAGCGGCAGCGAACGCCCGATCGGGCGCATCCCGATCTCGCGGGATTTCCCGTCCGACGAAGCCGTGCGCCAGTTCAAGTCCATCCGCAACACCAGCGAACAGCAGCTGTCGTCCATCATCGGCGACCCGATGGCGGCGCGCGAATCCGTGCAGCGCTTCGCCGACGCGGGCGTGGACGAGCTGATCCTGGTCATGCAGACCGGGACCACCAGCCACGCGCTGACCATGGAATCCATCCGCACCTTCGGCGAGGAGGTGATGCCCTTCTTCTGAGCGCGGCCCCGCTCAGGCGTGCGCGAGCTGCGCGGGCAGCGCGCCGCGCAGGGCGTTGCACACGAGCAGCCCCTCGGCGCGCACCAGGTCGCGGCGCGTGATGGCGCGCTCGCCGCACAGGCTGCTCCTGGACAGCAGCCGCCCGCGCATGGTGCCGGGCAGCAGCCCGCAGTCGACCGGCGGCGTCCACCAGCGGCCGTCGAGGCGCACGAACACGTTGCTGCGCCCGCCTTCGGTCAGCTCGCCCCGGCCGTTGAAGAACACGGTGTCGAACGCGCCCGACGCTTCGGCGCTCGCGATGCCCTTGTCGTAGGTGGAGCGCAGCGAGGTCTTGTGGACGACCAGCGCGCGCTCGTGCGCCGGCAGGCACTCCTCGGCAAGCAGGACCTTCACCGCGGCCGTGGACAGCGGCGCGACCGCCGCGCCGCGCACCAGCGGCGTGCCGTCGTGCCGCAGGTCCAGGCGCAGCCGGTGCAGGCCGGCGCCCAGGCGCTCGGCCTCGGCGAGCACCGCCCGCCGGCAGGCCTCCCGGTCGAACCTGAAGCCCAGCGCGCGGGCGCTCGCCGCCAGCCGCACCAGGTGCCGCTCCAGGCCGGGGACGGCCGGGCCGCGGCAGCGCAGGGTTTCGAACAGAGTGAAGCCGGGATCCAGCCCGGTCAGGAAGCGCGCCTTCAGCAGCGCCTCGTCGAACTCCGAGCCGGAGGTCGAATCGATGACGATGCCGCCGCCGACCCCCAGCGAGGCCGGCCGGGTGCCGTCCGCTTCCGCGCCGAGCGTCAGCGTGCGGATGGTGACGGACATGCAGAAGTCGCCGCAGGACCGCCCGGCCGCCGGCGCGTCGATCCAGCCCATGGCGCCGGTGTACAGCCCGCGCGGCGTGGACTCCAGCCGCGCGATGAGCTCCATCGTGTGGTGCTTGGGCGCGCCGGTGATCGAGCCGCAGGGAAACAGCGCGCGCAGGATCTGCGGGAACGAAGTCGTGGCCGGCAGCGTGGACAGCACGGTGGACGTCATCTGGTGCACCGTGCGGTAGCTCTCCACCGAGAACAGCTTGGGCACCCGCACGGAGCCGACCTCCGAGATGCGCCCGAGGTCGTTGCGCAGCAGGTCGACGATCATCACGTTTTCGGCGCGGTTCTTGGGATCGTTGGCCAGCCAGTCGGCGTTGGCCTGGTCCTGCGCCGGGTCGTCGGCGCGCGGCGCCGTGCCCTTCATGGGGCGCGCCGTCAGCGCGCCGCCGGCGTGCGCCACGAACAGCTCGGGCGAGCAGGACAGCACCCATTGCGCGCGCGCGCCGGCGGGCATGCGCACCAGCGCACCGAACTCCACCGGCTGGCGCAGCCGCAGCCGGCGGTACAGCGACACCGGGTTGCCGAATGCCTTGCCGGCCAGCCGGTAGGTGAAATTGACCTGGTAGGTTTCGCCGGCCCGGATGTAATCGAGCACTTCGCCGATGCGCTCGGCGTATTCGCCCGGCGTCACCGAGGCCTGGATGTGGCCGACGCCGGCCGGCGCCGCCTCCGCGCGCCCTTCGAGCGCCTGCAGGTGCTCATCCACTTCACGCGAGGACAGCCGCCGCAGGCGCCGGAACAGCAGGATGCGCAGGCAGGCCCCGTCCTGCACGGCCGCGCGCGGATCGGGCACGCCCAGCAGCTTGCTGCCCCACTCGTAGTCGATCAGGAAGGCCGCGTGCAGGCCGCCTTGCACGGCGGCGTTGACGTCCGCCCATACCTGTTCCAGCTGTTGCGGCTGGTCCACCACGTGTTCCCGGACGAAGTCGAGATACAGGCGGCTTTTGGGGGATTCGGGGGTGGCGTTGCAGTCGTCCAGCAGGACGAAGGGGTGATCCATGCGCGTTCTCTACCGTCGTTTTGGGGCGAACGGTAGTGGCTCGACACCGGGGCAGTCAAGCTGTGTTTCCCGCTGTGACGCGTTGCGCGCCACCGGAGCGGGCTTACGCGATCTGGATGACGGCTTCGACCTCCACCGCCGCGCCGCGCGGCAGCGATGCCACGCCGATCGCCGCGCGCGCGTGCTTGCCGGCTTCGCCGAACACCGACACGAACAGGTCCGAGGCGCCGTTGGCCACCTGGGGATGCTGGCTAAACTCGGGCGTGGACGCGACGAAGATGGTCAACTTGAGCACGCGCCGCACTTTGGCCAGCGAATCCGCGGTATTCGCGGCAATATGCGAGAGCACGCTGAGTGCCGCCGCCTGGGCGGCGGCGTAGCCGGTTTCCACGTCCATGCCCGCCCCCAGGCAGCCCACATGGGAGGCGGTGCCGTTGGCCACCCCGATCTGCCCGGAGATGTACAGCAGGTCGCCGGCCAGGGCGGTGGGAACGAAGTTGGCGATCGGCGCGGCCGGTGCCGGAAGCGAATGCCCGAGGGAGAAGACTTTCTTGCTGATCGTGTCCATGGAGAGCCTCGCGTGATAGCCGTCGTGATGCGGAGGAGCGAACCTTACTGGCGTGGCCCGGGCCGCACCAATTCAAAACGCACGTGGGTCATCAATCCAATAGATCAGCCGCGGTCGCCATGAAGAACGCCCCCGGGCTGCCGCCGCTGCCCACGCTGCGCGTGTTCGAGTGCGTAGGGCGGCTGCAAAGTTTCCGCGCCGCGGGCGAGGAGCTGTGTATCAGCCAGAGCGCGGTGAGTTACCACATCAAACAACTCGAGCAGGACCTGGGCGTGCAGCTGTTCCTGCGGCAGCCGCGCGGCATCAGCTTCACCGACCAGGGGCGCACCTATTTCGACCTCATCGGCCAGTCGTTCCGGCTGCTGCGCGAAGGCACGGACGCGCTGCGCTCGCCGAACGCGCCGGCGCGCCTGAAAGTGAGCGTGCTGCCCTCGTTCGCCGCCGGCTGGCTGGTGCAGCGGCTGGGCGGCTTCCGCGCCGAGAATCCGGCGCTGGACGTGGTGCTGGACCCGGGCCTGGGGCTGGCGAACCTGGACCGCGGCGACGCCGACCTGGCCATCCGCTACGGCCGCGGCGACTGGGACGACGTCGACTGCGAGCTGCTGCTGCCCGAGCGCCTGTGCCCGGTGGCCAGCCCGGCGCTGCTGCGGCGCGGCCCGCCGGTGCGCGCCGCGCGCGACCTGGCCACCCACACCCTGCTGCAGGTGAGCCGGCCCTACGAATGGGACCTGTGGGCCGAGGCGATGGGCATCGACCTGGACGCGGCCAAGACGCTGCAGCTGACCGACTACAACATCGTGCTGCAGGCCGCCACCGACGGCCTGGGCATCGCCATGGGCCGCGAGTTCCTGGTGCGCGCGCGCGTCGAGGCCGGCGTGCTGGCGACGGCTTTCGGCTCGTGGGTGGCGCTGCCGCTGCTCGGCTATTGGCTCTGCCTGCCGCGGCACGGCGTCAAGCCGCAGGCGCGCGCGTTCACCGAGTGGATGCGCGGGCAGATCCGGCTGCAAGGCTGACTGCACCGCCTTCGCCGCCGGCCTCTTCGCGCAGCGACGCGAGCCAGCTGCGCGGCGGCGCGCCGACCTCCGCGGTGAAGGCGCGCGTCAGCGCGTTCGGGCTGTAGCCGAGGGCGCGCGCCGCCGTTTTCACCGGCTGGCCGGCGCGCAGCTGCTGCTGGAACAGCGCGATGCGCCAGCGCATCAGGTACTCGGCCGGCGGCTCGCCGACCTGCTCGCGAAAGCAGGCCGCGAAGGCGCTGCGCGACATGCCCGCCTGCCGCGCCATGGCCTCCAAGGTCCACGCCGCGCCGGGCGCGTCGTGCAGCGCCACCAGCGCGCGGGCGAGCCTGGGATGCGCCAGGCCGGTCAGCAGCCCGGCCGGCAGCCCGCATTCGGCCGGATGGTCCAGCAGCCAGCGCAGCAGCTGCAGCACCAGCACCTCGAACAGGCGGTCGGCCACCAGGCGCTGGCCGCACAGCAGCTGCCGCGTCTCGGCGAACAGCAGCTCCAGCGTCTGCCCGAGCATCGGCACGCGCGCCAGCGGCACCACCACCACGGCCGGCAGGGCGCGCGCCAGCGGATGCTGTTCGCCGCCCTCCCAATCCAGGCTGGCGCAGACGAAATCGCAGCCCTCGGCCGGCGCGTTGTGGAAATCGTGCGCCAGCGGCCGCGGGTAGAACAGCAGCGTCGGTTCGCGCACCGCGATGCGCCGCGGCACACCGGGCGTGCGCGGCCGGTGCGTCAACACCATCTCGCCGGCGCGCAGCACGTGCAGGAAGCCGCGGCCCGGCCTCGCATCGAAATGCGTCACGCCGCACAGCGGTCCCTGATGGAACAGGTGCGCGCGCAGGCGGAAGCGTTCGAGCAGGCCGGCCAGGCGGTCCACGGGGGCGTCTGTCATGAGCCGTTTGGACGATCAGGTTGATTTTCTGGTGAAAACGGTGCGAATCATGCCAGATGCGCCGGCACAGTCCGTGGCGTGCCGGCACACATCGCATCCATCGAACCCACCAGGACACCCCGCATGAACCGCATTCCCCTCATCGACCCCGCCAACACCACGCCGGACCGCGCCGCACTGCTGCAGCAGGTGCACGGCGCTTTCGGCGCCACGCCCAACATGTTCCGGGCGGTCGCCAATTCGCCCGCCGCGCTGCAGAGCATGTGGGGCTTCTTCGGCGCGCTGGGCGGGGGCAAGCTCGGCGCGCGGCTGGGCGAGCAGATCGCCGTGGCCGTGGCCGACCGCAACGGCTGCGACTACTGCCTGTCGGCGCACACCGCGCTCGGCCGCAAGGCCGGCGCTTCCGCGCAGGAAATGCAGGACGCGCAGGCCGGCACGTCGGCCGACCCGCGCACCCAGGCCGCGCTGCGCTTCGCGCTGAAGCTGGTGGAAGCGCGCGGCGACGTGGCCGCGGCCGACGTGGACGCGCTGCGCGCGGCCGGCTTCGACGACGAGGGGGTGATGGAGGTCCTGGCGCACGTGGCGCTGAACCTGTTCACCAACTACGTCAACGTCGCCTTCGCGGTGCCGGTGGATTTTCCGCCGGTGAAGCTGCGCCGGGAGGCCTGAAGGCGCTGTGCGCGGGCCCGTGCTTCAAGCCCGCGCGAACGCGAAGTCCACCTCGGCCGGCAGCCCGGACACGATCCGGGCGATGGCCCGGCCGGAGCCGCAGGCATGGGTCCAGCCCAGCGTGCCATGGCCCGTATTGAGGTACAGGTTGGGCAGGCGGCTGGGTCCGATGATCGGCACGTTGCCGGGCGTCGCCGGCCGCAGCCCGGCCCAGTAGCGCGCCTGCGCGGCGTCGCCGGCGCCGGGGAACAGCGCTTCCACGCGCCGCACGATGGCTTCGCAGCGCACCGGATTCAGCTGGCGCTCGAAGCCGTTCAGCTCCGCCGTTCCGGCGATGCGCAGCCGGTCGCCCAGGCGCGAGAACACCAGCTTGTATTCGTCGTCGGTCAGCGACACGCTGTGCGCCAGCGCCGCGTCCTTCACCGGCATGGTGACCGAATAGCCCTTGGCCGGGTACACCGGCAGCGGCACGCCGACCTTGGCGGTCAGCAGGCCCGAGAACGCGCCCATCGCCATCACGTAGGCATCGGCGCGCAGCTGCGTGAACTGGCCGCTCTCGTCGGTCGCTTCCACGTGGTCGATGGCGCCCGCCGCTTCGCGCAGCGCGGTGACGTGGCAGCCCATGCGGAACACCACGCCGGCGCGCTCGCACAGCTCGGCCAGTTCGCGCGCGAACCGGTTGGCGTCGCCCGATTCGTCGGCCGCGGTGTAGGTGGCGCCGGCCAGTTGCGGCGCGGCGTGCCGCAGCGCGGGCTCGATCTCCACCGCTTCGGCGGCCGAGAGAATGCGGCGGTCGCAGCCCAGCTCGCGCATCAGCTGGGTCGGCGCGACGGCGTCGTCGAACTCGCGGGCGCTGGTGTAGAAGTGCAGGATGCCGCGCGTCTGCTGGTCGTACTGCAGGCCGGTGGCCACGCGCAGCTCCTGCAGCGCGGTGCGGCTGTACGTGCCCAGCCGCACGATCTGGCGGATGTTGTGGCGGGTGCGCGCCGGCGTGCATTCGCGCAGGAAGCGCAGGCCCCACAGCCACTGGTGCGGGTCGGCGCGCAGGCGGAACAAGAGCGGTGCGTCTTCCCGCGCCAGCCAGCGCAGCACCTTCAGCGGCGCGCCGGGGTTGGCCCAGGGTTCGGCATGGCTGACGGAGATCTGGCCGCCGTTGGCGAAACTGGTTTCGCCGGCGGCGTGGCGCTGGCGGTCGACGACGGTGACGTCGTGGCCGAGCTGGCGCAGGTAGTAAGCGGAACACACGCCGATCAGGCCGGCGCCGAGAACGATGACTCGCATGGTGAGAGCACTCCACGTGGGCCGCGCACGCGGGCACGCTCCCCACGCCAGGCACGAGGAGGCAGCCCGCGCGTCCGCGCGGCTGCCGCTCCCCCTGTCCCCGGTACCTGAGAGATTCACGCCGCGCGGTGGCGCGCGGTGCTTGCTCCTTCGGTGCGCCACGCGACTTCCGCGGCGGCTCTCCAGACGGCGTTCAACAAGAATGGGTGCAGTACGGAACCTGAGCGTGCATGGGAGTTTGCGCCTTCGGTGAGGCCGCCCTGGCGGGCCGCCTGCTCTCCTGCCCGGCCATTGTAAGCAGGCGGGACGGCCGGGCTGGCGAAGGCGGTTGACATTTGTGCGTCCCTTATTTAACCTTGCAGTTATATAAACGCAAGGTTCAACAAGAATGGACGCCCTGAGCAACACGTTCGCCGCGCTGGCCGACCCCACGCGCCGCGCCATCCTGTCGCGCCTGGCGATGGGCCCGGCGAACGCCACCGAACTCGGCCTGCCGTTCACGATCAGCCAGCCCGCCGTCTCCAAGCACCTGAAGATCCTGGAGCGTGCCGGCCTGATCAGCCGCACGCGCGAGGCGCAGTCGCGGCCCTGCGTGATCCGCGGCGCGCCCATCAAGGACGTGGCCGACTGGGCGGCGAGCTACCAGCCGTTCTGGGAAGCCAGCTTCGACCGGCTGGACGATTACCTGCAAGACCTGCAACGCAAGGAGAAACCCCGTGCAACAAAAGCAAAGTGAGACGGCGGCAACGACGCCGCACGAACTGGTGATCGTGCGCGTGTTCGACGCGCCGATCGGCCTCGTGTTCGCCGCCTGGACCGAGCCGCGGCACCTGGCCCACTGGTCGGGGCCCGACGGCTTCACGACGCCGCACCACGACATGGACCTGCGGCCGGGCGGGCGCTGGCGCGCCTGCCTGCGCGCGCCCGACGGAACCGACCACTGGGTGCAGGGCGTCTACCAGGAGATCGATCCGCCCCGGCGCCTGGCCATGACGCATGCCTGGGAAGACGAGCATGGCCGGCCCGGCACGCAGACCCTGGTGACCGTGGACTTCAGCGAAGAAGCGCCGGGCCGCACGCGCATGCATTTCCGCCAGGCCGGCTTCGACTCGCAAGCGTCGCGCGACGGTCACGCAGGCGGCTGGACGCAAAGCTTCGACCGGCTCGCCGCCCACTTCGCAGGCGCCGCATGAAGCTGTACTACGACACCACCATCACGCCGCGCAAGGCCTGCGCCGTGGCGCGCTACCTGGAGCTGCCGCTGGAGTTCGTGCACGTGCGCCTGGCGCGCGGCGAGCACCGGGCGCCCGATTTCCTCGCCATGAACCCGAACGGCCGATTGCCGGTGCTGCAGGACGGCGACTTCGTGCTCTGGGAGGCCAATGCCATCATGTGCCATCTGTCCAACGTGGCTGGCGCCGAGCTCTGGCCGCGCGACGCGCGCGCGCAGATCGAGGTGCAGCGCTGGCTGAGCTGGGACGCCTGCCACTTCACGCGGCACGGCGGCACGCTGTATTTCGAGAACATGGTCAAGCCGGCGATCGGGCTGGGAGCGCCGGATGCCGCCGCGGTCGCGCAAGCCTCCGAGCAGCTGCGCACTTGCGCGGCCGTGCTGGACGCGCACCTGCGCACGCGCAAGTTCCTGCTGGGCGATGCGCTGAGCGTCGCCGACTTCGCCATGGCGGCGGCCCTGCCCTACGCCGAAGCGTCGAAGCTGCCGCTGCAGGACTTCGATGCCATCGCCCGGTGGTACGGCAGGCTCGATGCGCTGCCGGCCTGGCGGGAACCCTATCCCGGCGGCGCCTTGTAGAACGCCTCGACCTTGCCCTTGAGCTTGATCATCAGCGGCTGGCCCTTGCGGTCCAGCGTCTTGCCGGCCGGCACGCGCACCCAGCCTTCGCTGATGCAGTACTCCTCCACGTCGAAGCGCTCCTTGCCGTTGAAGAGAATGCCGACATCGTGCTGGAACACGTCGGCGACGTGGTGCGGGCTGCGCGGATCGGCCGACAGGCGGTCGGGCAAGGTGGGGCGGTGGCTGGCTTCATCCATGGGGCGTATTTTGCAGAAGTCGGCGCGGCACCTGCCGGCACTCACGCCTCCAGCAGCTCGTTCGCCAGCGGTACCGCTTCCGGCTCATGCTCGCGCGCGAATGCGGCCAGCCGCCGGGCATACGGCGCGAGCACCGCGGGTTCCTGCGTTTCCCGCAGGCCGAACATCTGCGCCAGCTGCTCGCGCGGCACCTCGCCCTGCGTGACCAGCAGGTCGGCGATGCGCGCCAGCAACCCGGCTTCCTGCCGCAGGATCGCCTGGGCGCGCGCGTACTGCGCGCCCAGCAAGGCTTCGATCGGTGCGTCGGTTTCGCCGACCGCCGTGTTGACCTCGCAATCGGTGTCGCGGCCCACGTCGGTGCGGCTCAGGCGGTCGCCGAAACCCAGGGTGCGCACGAAGCGCGACGCGTCGGCCGTCGCCTGCCGCAGGTCCTGCTCGGCGCCGCTGGTGCAGACCTCCGCGCCGAACACCAGGGCTTCGGCGGCGCGGCCGCCCAGGCCGACGCACACCATGTCCAGCATGTCGCGGCGCGACTTCGCGCGCAGCGGCAGGAAGCTGTTGTAGCCGCCGTCGAACGAGGCCACGTTGATCTTCACTTCCAGCGGAACCTGCTTGAGCAGCACGGCGTACAGCAGCGCGTGGCCGGCCTCGTGCACCGCCAGCAGGGCGCGAAAATCCTCGTGCGTGCGGCGCTTCAGGCGATTGAGCTCGAAGCGCACCGGGAACGCGTGCACGCGGCCCTGCCAGCTCGCGACCAGGTGCTCGCACGCGCCGTCCAGGCCCAGGCGCACCAGCTCGCCCGGCTGCGCGCCCTGCTCCAGCGCCCACAGCGCGGCGTTCACCAGCGATGCACTCAACAGCGCCTGCACCGAGGAGAACAGCGGCCGCGTGCCCTGGGCGGGAAACACCGCGTTGGCGTAGATCTCGGCGCGGATGCCGGCATCGACCTCCACGCGCAGCCGCGAGGCGCGCGCCATGTCCTCGCAGTAGCGGCGGCACAGGTCCTCGATCAGCCGCTCGTAGGTGGCGCGGTCCAGGCTCGGGTAGACGAAATGGTTGTTGCCCAGCCGCGCGATCTGCTCGGGCCGGAAGCGCTCGGCCAGCGCCTTCTTCACGTCGATCACCGACAGCCGGCTGGTGAACTGGTGGAAGATGTCGGCATCGGTGTCGCAGTCCTCCACCCGCGTGGCGACCTGCTTGTACATCTGGTCCAGGTTGCCCGCCACGAACACCAGCAGCCGGCTGTAGTCGGTGCCCCAGCGGTCGGGCTGCTCGCGAAACGCCTGCAGGTGCTGCGCCACCTGCTGCGGCGTCCACGCCATGATCTCCAGCACCGACTCCTTCAGCTTCAGGCTGCGCTTGAGGTCCATGGCCTGGTACGGCGCCAGCTGGAAGCGGCGCGCCGGCCTGGCGCGGCGAGCCTTCTTCTCCTTGTCCTTCTCGTCTTCGTCGTCATCGTCCTCGGCGGCGGCACGGTCCTGCTCGTACTGGGCATCGGCCAGCGCCGCTTCCACGTCGCCCATGAACGACAGCGCCGGCGGCAGGCGGCCGTCGGACAGCAGCGCCCACACGTCCTGGTAGCGCTCCACCTTGACGTCCGCGCCCTTGTCGTTGACGGTGCGAAAGCGCTGGAACTCGTCGAGCAGCAGGATGCCCGGTGCGCCCTCCTCGATGCCCGAATCGGCCAGCATGCTGGAGATGCTGCTGCGCCAGTAGCCCGAGCCGTTGGAGAAGCCGTCCATCTGCACTTCCAGGAAGCGGTCGTAGAAGTCCAGCTTGCGCGCCAGCTGGCGCACCAGCTGCGTCTTGCCGGTGCCCGTGAGGCCCCACAGGCAGACGATGACGGGGCGCTGGACGATCTCCGGCAGCACGTACCACGCCCGCACGGATTCGACCACCCGGTCGATGATGTCGTCGATGCCGAACAGCTCGGCCTTCAGTTCGGCGCGCACGCGCTGCAGCCGTTCGCTGCGCGCGGCGATGCGCTTTTGCATCTCGTTGTCCATGTTCATGTTCTTTCTAATCCTGGTCCGCGCGCCACGGACCGCGCACCATGCGGTCCAGCGCGACCTTGTCCGCACGGCGCAGCGCGCCCTGGCTGCGCACGTGCTTGCCGGCCGCGCCGGAGACGGCGCGGTAGGCGGCGGCGCGCACGACGGGGTTGCGCGGTTTGGTTTGAATCAACACGGTGAGCGCGAGCGGCTGTTTCATCCGCCGCAGCTTCTTCACCTGCCCACGCGCGAAATCGCGCGCCCGTACCTTGGCACTCATGTGCACTCCAGAAAGCAAAAGCCCCGGCTGAAAAGATTCAACCAGGGCTGCTTGGCCGCTCTGGCTGGAGTGTGTCGCGCACATCCAGCCGGGGCGGCAGATGGAGCGGTGTCAGATCAGGACAAGAAACATCGACATGGTGTTGGGACCCTTCGAGATGTGGTGCGTGATGGCTGGCTGCTCTCGACGAGCGAAGGCGTGATTCTTCCGCGCGGCGTGCGCGCAGGCAAGGAAAATGGCGCTGGAACGCGCCCGGATGTTGCGCAAAAGCGCCACGCGGCGCATCGCCGGATCAGGCCGGCGCGTCCTCTTCCAGGAACACGCGCGCGCGCTGCGGCGTCGCGACCAGCGTCTCGCCCTCGCGCAGGTCCATGGCGCGGAACTGCTGGGCCGGGATGTGCGCCTCGATGACCGCGTCGGTGCTGTCCTTGCTGGCCGCGCCGTCGCGTGCCGGCACCAGCTGCAGCCGGGCGACCTGCCCGGCCACCATCGCGCGGCTCAACTGCACCACCAGGCCGCGCCGGCAGCCCGAGGCATCGATCTCCTGGCCGGGCGAATAGCGCTGGATGTCCAGCTCGTGCGGCCGCACGTAGGCGAGCGCCCGCGCGTCGCGCGCCTGCGCGTGCTCGGGGGCATGAAGCCGCATGCCCTGCAGGTGCACCTCGCCCGCGTGCGCGCGGCCGCGGAACAGGTTGACGTCGCCCAGGAAGCCGTAGACGAAGGGACTGGCCGGCGCGTCCAGCACCTGCTGCGGCGAGCCGATCTGCTCCACCGCGCCGGCGTTCATCAGCACCACGCGGTCGGCCACCTCCAGCGCCTCTTCCTGGTCGTGCGTGACGAACACGCTGGTGACATGCAATTCGTCGTGCAGCCGGCGCAGCCAGCGGCGCAGCTCCTTGCGCACCTGGGCGTCCAGCGCGCCGAACGGCTCGTCCAGCAGCAGCACCTTGGGGTCGACCGCGAGCGCGCGCGCCAGCGCGATGCGCTGCCGCTGCCCGCCCGACAGCTGCGCCGGGAAACGGTCGGCCAGGCCGGACAGCTGCACCAGCTCCAGCAGCTCGCCCACCTTGCGCCGGATCTGCGCCTCGGCCGGGCGCTGGGCGCGCGGCTTGATGCGCAGGCCGAACGCGATGTTCTCGAACACCGTCATGTGGCGAAACAGCGCGTAGTGCTGGAACACGAAGCCGACCTGGCGCTCGCGCACGTGGCGCTCGGTGGCGTCCTCGCCGGCCAGCACGATGCTGCCGGCATCGGCCGTCTCCAGGCCCGCGATGATGCGCAGCAAGGTGGTCTTGCCGCAGCCCGACGGGCCCAGCAGCGCCACCAGCTCGCCCGAGCTGACCCGCAGCGACACGTCGCGCACCGCCTCGAATTCGCCGAAACGCTTGCTGATGTTGCGGATGTCGATGCTCATGGCGGAATCCCGGGGTTGGATGCGGCGGCCGCGTCGCGCGCGCTGCGCCACTGGGCAGTGGACTTCGCGATCGACTTCACGGCCAGGGTCAGCAGCGCCAGCAGGGCCAGCAGCGACGCCACCGCGAAGGCGGCGGCCGACTGGTATTCGTTGTAGAGAACTTCCACGTGCAGCGGCATGGTGTTGGTCTGGCC
Source organism: Pseudomonadota bacterium (assembly GCA_040384685.1). Taxonomy (GTDB): domain Bacteria; phylum Pseudomonadota; class Gammaproteobacteria; order Burkholderiales; family Burkholderiaceae_C; genus Ramlibacter. The sequence continues at coordinate 55,824 of JAZKIV010000018.1, forward strand.
GCGGATGTGGCCCGACACCACCGACACCGCGCCGAACTCGCCCATGGCGCGCGCGTTGCACAGGATCACGCCGTACAGCAGGCCCCACTTGATGTTGGGCAGCGTCACGCGCCAGAAGGTCTGCCAGCCGGTGGCACCCAGCACGATGGCGGCCTGCTCCTCCTCGCTGCCCTGCGCCTGCATCAGCGGAATCAGCTCGCGCGCGATGAAGGGCAGGGTGACGAACACGGTGGCCAGCACGATGCCCGGCACGGCGAAGATCACCTTCATGTCGTGCGCGGCCAACCAGGGGCCGAACCAGCCCTGGGCGCCGAACACCAGCACGTAGATCAGGCCGGCGACCACCGGCGACACCGAGAACGGCAGGTCGACCAGGGTGATGAGGAAGGACTTGCCGCGGAACTCGTACTTGGCGATGCACCAGGCCGCGGCGACGCCGAACACCAGGTTGAGCGGCACCGCGATGGCGGCGGTGACCAGCGTCAGCACGATGGCGGAAGCCGCATCGGGTTCGCGCAGCGCCGCGATGTAGGCGCCGAAGCCCTTGCGCAGGGCTTCCACGAACACCGCCGCGAGCGGCAGCACCAGGAACAGCAGCACGAAGGCGAGTGCGACGCCGATCAGCGTCCATTGCACCCAGCGCGCCTCGTCGGCGTGCGGGCGGCGGCGCGCGGGCGACGCGGTGCCGCTCATCTCGGCGCCTCCGACCAGCGGTTCTGCCAGGCCTGCAGCGCGTTGATGGCCAGCAGCATCAGAAACGACAGGCCGAGCATGGTGACGGCCACCGCGGTGGCGCCGGCGTAGTCGTACTGCTCCAGCTTGCCGACGATCACCAGCGGCGCGATCTCCGACACCATCGGCACGTTGCCGGCGATGAAGATCACCGAGCCGTACTCGCCGATGGCGCGGGCGAAGGACATCGCGAAGCCGGTGAGCAGCGCCGGCAGGATGGTCGGAAAGACCACCCGCGTGAAGGTCTGCCAGCGGCTCGCGCCCAGCACGGTGGCGGCTTCTTCCAGTTCGGCCTCGGCCTCCTCCAGCACCGGCTGCACGGTGCGCACGACGAAGGGAATGCCGATGAAGATCAGGGCGATCACCACGCCGACGGGATTGAACGCCGCCTTGATCCCCAGGGGTTCCAGGTATTGTCCGACCCAGCCGTTGGGCGCCAGCAGCGCAGTCAGCGAAATGCCGGCCACCGCGGTCGGCAGGGCGAACGGTAAATCAACCAGCGTGTCCACCAGGCCTCGGCCGGGAAACTCGTAGCGCACCAGCACCCAGGCCACCAGCAGGCCGAAGCCCGCGTTGATCACCGCGGCGATGAACGAGGCGCCGAAGGTGAGCTTGTAGGCGGCCAGCACGCGCGGTGAGGTCACTGCCGCCCAGAACTGGTCCCAGCTCAGGGTCGCGGTCTTCAGCAGCAGCGCGGTGAGCGGCACCAGCACGACCAAGGCGAGAAAGATCAGCGTGTAGCCCATGGTGAGGCGAAAACCGGGCAGCACGCGGCCGGCCTTGCGCCGCCGGGAGGCTGCGGAGACCGGGGCAACGGCACCCGCGCGCGCCTGCCCGCCCAGCGGAAAGGGCGGGCTGAGCTCGGCGGAGGTGTGCGGCGGGTTCATGGGTGCGCCGCGATTGTGGAAGCCGCGGCCGCAAGGCCCAACGATCAAGTTCTCAGATGCTTATGGGCAGATGCTTATGCGTTTTTTGCCCTGCTATCATGAAATGAAGGACCCGACTCCCCTTGTCACGCCTCGAGCCTGCCGACCCCCTTGCCGCGCTGATGCGCGTGCAGATCCAATCCCTGCGGCAGCGCGGCGGCATCTCCGCCAAGGACGCCAGGCGCGAGCGCAATCCCGCCGCCGGGGCGGCAAGGCAGGACGCGAAATCCGGCGACTTGGCGATGCTTGCGGCGGAACGCATCCGCGGCATCCGTGCCGACGATCCGCAGAAGAAGCAGAAGGCCGTGCGCGTGTTCCTCGAATCGGTGCTGCTGTCCGAACTGGGCCCGGCGCTGGTCAACGACCCCGGTTTCGGCCGCATGGTCGACCATGTGCAGCAGCAATTCCAGAACGATCCGCAACTCGCCCAAGCAGCCGACAACGCAGCCGAGCTGCTGCTGCAGTCGGCGCACGGCTGAGCGGCGATCTCAGGATTTGCGCGGCGGGCGGCGGGCGGCGCCCAGGCCGCCCAGGATCTGCTGCGCCAGCTTGTCGACACCATGCAGGCGCTGCGCCTGCCCGGTCAACAGCGCCTCCGCATGGCGCGCCGACAGGCAGCCGGGCTGCAGCTTGCGCGCCTGCTCCATCTCGGTGCGCGCGCGCTGGCTATCACCCTGCAAGGCCAGCACCACGGCCAGGCTGCCATGGCTTTCGCCCCAGCTGGCGTCGGCGGCGACGGCACGCTCGAAGGCCGCCCCGGCTGCTGCCAGGTCCTGCTGCATCGCACAGGCCCAGCCCAGCCCGTGCAGGCTGGTGAGGTCTGCGGGCGCGAGTTGCAGCGCCTGTTCGAAATGGGCGCGTGCCTGCTGCGCATCGAACTGCGCCATGTCCACGAACGCCAGCGCCGACCAGGCACGCGGCTGGTGCGGCGCGAACTGCACGGCGCGCTCGAGCGCGGCACGCGCGGCGGCGGGGTCGCTTTTGGCAAGCTGGACGCAGCCGAGCGCGAGCAGCGCCTCCACGTGGCCGCCGTCGGCCTGCAGCGCGAAGCCGGCCAGCGCGCCGGCGGCATCCATGCGCGCGCGGTCCACCGCGACCAGGCTCGCCACGCCCGCGGCCTGCGGGGTCAGCTGGCCGTCGCGCTGCCGGTCCTCGACCCAGCGCCACGCGTCCTCCAGCCGGTCGGCGTGGTGCATCGCGCGCAGCCACAGGGCCTGGATCGCAGCCACCTGCGGCACGCCGCCATCCACCCAGGGCGCCAGCAATTGCGCGCAATCGTCGAAGCGGCCTTCGAGCAGGTCGATGTAGCCCAGGTCGTGGTCGATGGAGGCCTGCGGCGCGGTGCCGTCGCGCAGTTGCAGCAGCAGCGCGCGCGCTTGCGGCAGCTGCCGCTGCGCGATCAGCACCTGCGCGAGCCGGTAGCGCCACCCCGGGTTGTCCGGTTCCAGCCAAACGCCTGCTTCCGCATGCTGGCGCGCGGCGTCCAGCTTGCCCGCGGCAAGCGCCGCCTCGCAGGCATCGGCAAGCAGCAGGGCGTTGCCGGGGTCCTGCTGCTGCAGCAGCGCAAGGCGCGCATAGCGCTCGGTGGAAGGCGAAGCGGATGGGGTCATGGTCGTCACGTCAGAGGATGTCTTCAAGCGAGCACGTCGCAGCCCGGCGGGCTGCGCATGCTCTCGCGCAAGTGTCGCAGCGCGCCGCGGTGCAGCTGCGAGATGCGGCCCTTGCTCAGGCCCAGCATTGCCGCGATCTGGTCGAACGGCTGTTCCTGCAGGTAGTGCGCGTGGATCACGCGGCGCTCCTGCGCCGGCAGGGCCTGCACCAGCTCCAGCAGGCGCTCGCGCAATTCGCGCAGCTCGACGCTGCGATAGAACGGCAGGTCGCGCGCGCGCTCCGGCGCCTCGACCATGCCGGTGCCGTCCAGCACCCAGGCCAGCGCGAACGCCAGTCCCGCTTCGGCGACGTACTGCAGCACTTGCGGCGGTGTGCCGCGGCCGGTGGCGGCCGCATCGCCCGCCACTTCCTTCAGCGCGTCGCGCCGCTCGGCCAGCAGGCGCTGGCGCACCGCGATCTGCTGCTGTTTCTCGGTGGCGCGCTCCAGGCCGTCGAGGATGGCGCCGTGCATGCGCCGCGCGGCGAAGGTCCTGAACTGCGCGCCGACGTCGGGGTCGAAGCGCTCCATCGCCTCGATCATCCCCAGGCGCGCGAGCTGCAGGTACTCGTCGAACTCGATGTCGTTGTGGAAACGCTTGCCGTAGTAGCTGGCGGCGACGATGCGCGCGTACGGCAGGTGCAGCTCCAGCAGCCCGTCGCGCGCGGATTCGTCGCGCGCGCCGCGCCAGCGCAGCCACAGCGCGCGCTCGGCCCCGGCGCCGTCCGGCAAAGGGCGGTCCTGGGCCTGCGCGAGCGGCACGGCGTCCATGGCGTCAGTGGAACGACCCCACCAGCGCCTTGAGGATCAGGCTCCAGCCGTCGACCAGCACGAACATCAGGATCTTCAGCGGCAGCGCGACGGTGGTCGGCGGCATCATCATCATGCCCAGTGCCATCAGCACGCTGGAGACGATCAGGTCGATCAGCAGGAACGGCAGGAAGATGACGAAACCGATCTGGAACGCGGCACGCAGCTCGGACAGCATGAAGGCGGGAATCAGCTGCACGTTGCCGATCTCCGCCACCGACTGCGGCGGCTTGGCTTTCGACAACTCCACCATCAGCGCCAGGTCCTGCTCGCGCGTCTGCCGCACCATGAAGTCGCGCAGCGGCCCGCTGCCCTTCTGGTAGGCCTGTTCCAGCCCGAGCTTGCCGGCCATGAAGGGCTGTACCGCATCGTCGTTGAGCTTTTGCAGCACGGGCGACATGGTGAACAGCGTGAGGAACAGCGCCAGGCCGATCAGCACCGAATTCGGCGGCGTTTCCGGCATGCCGATGGCGTGGCGCAGCATGGACAACACGATGATGCTGCGCAGGAAGGACGTCATGCACACCAGCAGCGCCGGCACCACGGCCAGCAGGGTCAGGCCGACCACGATGCGCACCGCCTGCGCGGTCTCGGCGGAACCCAATGTAGTCACCGCGGTACTCATGGCGCCGGCTCCGGTGCGGCGGCGTCGCGCGTTTCCAGCAGCGTGACGGCTTGCGGCGTGCAGCCCACCAGCATCTCGCGCTCGCCCCAGCGCACCACGTGCAGGCTGCAGTGCGGCGCCAGCGGTTTGGACGCCAGCAGTTGCAGCGCGCCCGGCGATCCGGCCGGCACCAGGCGGCCCAGCCACTTCGGCGCGGCGCCGCGCCGGCGCACCGACCAGATCCAGGCCCAGGCGCCGGCACCGGCCAGCAGCACCAGCCACACCGCGTAGCCCGCGCCGGTGCCCAGGCCGGGTTCCGCGTCGCGGCGCAGCGGCAGGTCGGCGGGCAAGACAGGTTTCATCATCGGTGCGGCTTGCGACGATGCGGCAGGCGATGGTGCGGCCGTCGCCTGCGCGCAGGCCTGCTGCACCGGCACGCCAAGGCACAGGAAGAAGGCCAGCGCCGCCATCCAGCCAACACGCGGAAAGCGCGGTGCGGATGTCACGGCTTCAGCGGCACCGGCAATTCGGTGATGCGCAGCGCGAAGCGGCCGTCCATGGCCACCAGCTGGCCGCGCGCCACCACCTTGCCTTCCAGCAGCAGGTCCACCGGCTGGTCCACCTGGCGGTCCAGCACCAGCACCTGGTGTTCTTTTGCGGCGAGCAGCTCGCCGACGGTGAGTTCCACCTGGCCGACCGAGACCTGCAGCCGCGCGCGCACCGCATGCAGGGGGTTGTCCGGGCCCAGCGCCGGTGCGTCCGCCGGCTTGGGTGCGGCCGGCGGCAGCTCGCCCAGGCTGATGATCTGTGCCGAGGGCAGGGCCGGCGGGACGGCGTGGACGGAGGAGCGTTCTGGAGTCATGGCTGCAATGGCTGTGGGTTGCCGGCCGGCGCGGCATCGCGCACCAGCTCGATGGCGCGGGCGGCGCCGCGGCGCCCGAGGAATCCCGCGCACAAGGGCGCGCCCGCCACCGACACCCGCAACGGGGTGTCCAGCGGATGCGCCAGGGAAATGATGTCGCCGACGCGCAGGCCGGCGAGCGTGCCGAAGTCGAGTTCGCATCCGGCGAGTTCGACCTCGGCTGTCAGCGTCCGGCTGGTGATGGCCGATTGAACCGGTACCAGCGCTGGCGCATCCGGATTCGCCGCGGCCACTGGCGCCATGTTCGGCGTCTCGCCCAGCAGGTGCGCGGCGGCGGCATGGTTCAACAGCAGGCGGATGTGGCGGCCGAGCGCCTGCCCCAGGGTCACGACGACAGCACCGCTCCAGGGCCGCGGCAGCGAGGCGGGCGGCTGTTCCTGCGCGGCTGCCGCGTCGAGTGCGAGCGCTTCGCGCAACACACCCAGCAGGTGGTCCTGCGCCTGTGGTGCAATGCCGCGTGCCACCGGTTGCGCGTGCGGCCCATGGTCCCCCGCCTGGCTCTTGCCGAACAACAGGCCGAAGCAATGCGGCGTGCCATCGGCAGTGCCGGCCAGCCAGGCTTGGGCCGCGGCGCGCGCGCCGAGGCCGGTCCAGCCAGCTTGCGGCCGCTGCGGCTCCTCCCAGGCGAGCTCGCACTGCACGCGCGCCAGCAGGGTGCCGCCGCCCGGCATCCAGTCGGCCAGCCAGTGCGCCCACGGGCCATGCAGACGTCCGCCCATGGCCGCCAGCTGCGCGGGTGTCCACCAGCACAGGGGCGATGCGCCGGAACTGTCGATGGCAGGCACCGCTTACTTGCCCTTCATGTTGAACAGTTCCTGCAGCATCTCGTTGGCGGTGGAGATGATCTGCGAGGACGCCTGGTAGCCGCGCTGCATGATGACCAGGTCGCTGAACTCCTGCGACAGGTCCACGTTGGACAGCTCCACCATGCCGGATTTCACCTTGCCGAAGCCGGCGCTGCCGGCCGCGCCCATGTGCCAGGCCAGGCTGTTGGTGGCGGCGAAGGAATTGCCGCCCAGCGACTGCACCGCGTCCAGGCTGTCGAAGCGGCCCAGCGACAGCTTGCTGCCCTTGACGGTCTGGCCGTTGTCGTACTGCATGACCAGCGTGCCGGTGTCGTCGAAGCTCACGCGGGTCAGGGTGCCGGGCAGGTAGCCGTCCTGGCTGGAGAAGGCCAGCGTGGACAGGTTGCCGGCGGCAAACGAGGTCACGTTGTTGCTGAAGTCCAGCACCAGCGGCACCGCGGGCTGGCCGGCGGGGGTGTAGGAGACATTCACCTTGGAGAACGCCGGGTCCGGGCGGCCGTCGGTGAAGCGGATTTCGCCGGCCGTGCCGACCGCCGTGGTGCCGTCCATCAGCTGGACCGTCCAGCTGCCCGGCGTGGTGGCGCCGTTGTTGGTCAGCTTCACGGTCAGCATGTGCTCGCCGCCCAGGCTGTCGATCACTTTCACGGCATTCACCGTCTGGTCGGTGGCGGTGCTGGACAGGTTGCCGCTGAATTTCAGCGTGCCGGAGGCCTTGCCGCCCTGCACCGACTGGTTCTGGATGCGAATCTCGGTCATGGCGCCGTCGGCGCCGATGCCCATCACCTTGCTGCCGTCCACACGGCTGACCAGCACGCCCTCTTCGTTGAAGATGAACTGGCCGGCGCGCGTGTAGTGCAGGTTGCCGGCGGAGTCGCGCAGCGTGAACAGGCCCTGGCCGTCCAGCGCCAGGTCCAGGCTGTTGCCGGTCTGGCGCAGCTCGCCCTGGCTGAAGTTCAGGCTGGTGCCCGCCGTGTTCAGGCCGTAGCCCACCTGCATCAGGCCGCCGCCCGAGCCGCTGGTGCTGTAGAACATGTCGGCGAACTGCAGCGACGAGCTCTTGAAGCCCGGCGTGTTCATGTTGGTGGTGTTGTTGGCGATGACGCGCAGGCCCTGCGAGAAGCCCTGCAGGCCCGACATGCCGATGTAGATCGAGCCGATCATGGCTGTGCTCCGGAAGTGGTGGGGGTGGTTGTGGTGGTCGTCGGAGCGGCACGGACGGCTGAGACCTGGCTGATGCCGATGCCCGTGAGCGTGGCGCCGGCGCTGGTGGTGATGGTGAGCGCCGGCGACTCGCCCGAGAGCGACAGCGCCGTCACCGTGCCGGTGAGCGAGGCGCCGCTGGCCAGCGTGACGTCCACGCTGCGGCCGATCAGGCCGACCGACTGCAGCGCCGCCTGGTTGGACACCAGCTGGCTCATTTTTTCGTTGAGCTGCTGCGTCTGTTCCAGCGAGGTGAACTGCGCCATCTGCGCCATGAACTCCTGGTTGTCCATGGGCTTGAGCGGATCCTGGAAGGTCAGCTGCGTGAGCAGCACCTTCAGGAAGTCCTCCATGCCCATGCTGTTGCCTTGCACCGCGGTGCTGGGGCTCACGGTACTGATGGCCATACGGTGTTCTCCTGGGGAAAGATGTTGGAAACATCGGCCGCTTCCTTGTCGGCTTCGACGCGCGGGACGGCGTCGAGATCGACCGGCTGGCCATTGCAGACGAGTGACAGCAGCGGCACGCCCTGCAGCTTCAACCACTGGCGCAGCTGCTCCACGATGGGCCCCATCTGCGCCAGCATGCCGGCATCCAGCGCGAGCCACAGGTGCACGCCCTCGGCCGTCCACTGCGCGTGCAGGCGGATCGGCGCCGCCGGGCTGCGCGCCGGGTTGGGGCGGTCCAGCCTGGCCGCGCCTTGCGGGGCTGCGGGTGCAGCCGGTGCGGCTGCTGCTTCCGGCGTGGAAGGATTGGGCCGTGCCGCGGCGGCGATGCGCTGCTGCAGCGCCGGCGGCAGGCTGCGTTCGTTGCCGACCGAAATGTTCGGATGCGCCGCCAGCACGTTCGCCGGAATGCGGCCCACGGCCGGTGCGCCGACGGTCTGCGCGGCCGTCGGCATGGCGCCCTGGCCTTGCGCAGGCGCACGGTGGTCGGGCCGCTGCATCGCCATGATGGTGGTCGCGGCCACGGTGCCGAAGGATTCGATCTGCGCGGCGAGCTGCCGCGTCTGCTCGCGTGCCGTCTCCACGGCGATGGAGCGCGGCACTGTGTCGGCGCCCGGCTGCACGGCGTCGTTGTCGTGCGGCGGCGGCGCCGCCGCTGCCGCGGATGTGTTCGCTTGCGGAGGCGTGGCGTCGTCTGTCGCAGCGACCGGTGCGTGCGGCGTGGACGGCGCAGCGGCGTCGGGCGATTGCGCGATCGCAGGCTGCGTGTCGCGCGGCGCATCGAGCGGTAGCGCGGCGGTGTCGATCGCATCCTCGCGAACCGCGATGGAGGGTTCAGTTTGCACCAGCGTGAACGCTCCGGCGATGACATCTGCGTCGATGCCGCTCACATTGCCTGGCAGCTGCACGGCATCAGCCGGGTGCATGGGAGCCGCTTCCTGCAATTGCGCATCGCGCGGCTGCGGCTGCACGGACGCACGCTCCACCACGCCGGCCGGCGCCACGCGAACCGGCGCCGGGCCGGGCGGCAGCAGCGGCGCCGTGGCCGCACCGGCCTGCAGCGGCCCGAGCCCGAGCCACGCAGCCATCTGCGCGCGCTCCATCTCGCGCTCCCAGGCGCGGCGCTGCTGCTCGCGCGCGCCGTCCGTCTGCGGCTTGGGCGACGGCGCTCCCGCGCTTCCCGGCGGCGCGTCGAAAGCGGGTGTGCGCGGGATCATGCGCGCTCCCCTGCCGCATGGGCGCTGCGCGCCGACCAGTCCTGGTCGGCCTCGGCGCCGGTCTTCCTGTCCTTGCCCAGCCGGTACATGGCCAATTCCTCCTTGTGATGGCGTTGCAGCATCTCCAGCCCCTGCTGGCGCCGCGCCACGGCTGCCTGCGCCTGCGCGAGCGCGTCGCGCAGCTGCACGATCTGCCGCTCGATGCCTGCGCGCTGCTGCTGCAGCTGCATCAGGTAGGCGAGCGAACGCGTGCGGGCGATCGGATCGGCGCGCGCGGTCCAGGTGCTCGCGGCGCGCGCCGACTGCTCGGCCGCGTTCCGGTCCAGCGCATCGCGCGCCGCTTCGCTGTCGGCCATCCGCCGGCGCAGCGCGGCAAGCTGCGCCAGCGCGGCGTCGAGCTGCCACTGCCGGCGCTTGCGCAGCGACTCCAGCGCATAGCGGAAGCCGCGCAGGTCAGTGGCCATGCACCGCTGCCCTCTGTGGTGCCGCGCCCGGCCGCGCGGCAGGCGCAGCAGCCGGCGCGCGCAGCAACGCGTCCAGCACGGCCAGGCCTTGCGCGGCCGCAACGCCGCCTTCCTGCTGGCACAGCCACTCGCGCAGCTTCGGCTGGTGGCGCAGCGCCAGGTCCAGTTCCGGGTTGCTGCCGGCCTCGTACGCACCGATGTCCACCAGCTGGCGATTGCGCTCCAGCAGGGCCAGCAGCCGCACGGTTTCGGTCGCCAGTTTTCGCTGCGCGGGCGCGGTCACGTCAGGCATCACGCGGCTCGCGCTTTGCAGCACGTCGATGGCCGGGTACTGGCCGCCCTGCGCCAGCTGGCGCGACAGCACGATGTGGCCATCGAGGATGGAACGCATCGCGTCGGCGATGGGCTCGTTGAAATCGTCGCCTTCCACCAGCACGGTCATCAGCGCCGTGATGGAGCCGCCGCCGGGCGCGGTGCCGCAGCGCTCGCACAGGCCGGGCAATTCGGCGAACACCGACGGCGTGTAGCCGCGCGCGGTCGGCGGCTCGCCGGCCGCCAGCCCGATCTCGCGCCGCGCCATGGCGAAGCGCGTCACCGAATCCATGGTCAGCAGGACCTGCTTGCCCTGGTCGCGGAAATGCTCGGCGATGGCCAGTGCCGCATAGGCGGCGCGCAGGCGCGCCAGCGCCGGCTGGTCCGACGCGGCGGCGACGACGACCGAGCGTGCCAGGCCGGCGGCGCCCAGCTGCTTGTCGATGAATTCCTTCACCTCGCGCCCGCGCTCGCCGATCAGCGCGATCACGTTGACGTCGGCTTTCACGTGCTTGGCGATCATGCCCAGCAGCGTGCTCTTGCCGACACCGCTGCCGGCGAAGATGCCCACGCGCTGGCCCTGGCCCAGCGTGAGCAGCGTGTCGATGGTGCGCACGCCGGTCTCCAGCATGCGCGCGATGCGCGGCCGGCCCATCGGGTTGGCGGGCGGCGCGCGCAGCGGACGGCGCTGCGTGGCGGCGGGGTCCGGCCCCCCGTCCAGCGCGCGGCCGAAGCCGTCGATCACCCGGCCCAGCAGAGCGTCGCCGACGGCGACTTCGGGATGCCGGCCCTGGCTCTCGACTTCGCAGCCGGCACCCAATCCTTCCAGCGCGCCGTAGGGCATCAGCGTCAGCTGGTCGCCGCGCACCGCCACCACTTCGGCGAGCACCGGCGCACGCGCAGCCTCGCCGGCACGGCCGGCCTTGGGCCGCAGCAAGCACAGCTCGCCCACGTTCGCCTCCAGCCCCTGCACGTCCACCGACAGGCCGCCCAGGCGCTGGACCTGGCCGACCCGGCGCACCAGCGTCGCGCGCTCGACGGCCTGGCGGTAGGGAGCAAGCAGTGCGCTCATTGCGGTGGCTCCCGGCCGGCCGACGCTGCGCGTTCTTCGCGCACGCGCAGCAGTGTTTGCCTGAGAGCGTCCAGCTGCGTTTCCAGCCGCGCATCGAGTGCGCCATGCGGCCACCGCAGCAGCACGCCGCCGATCTCGACGGTTTGGTCCGCGACCCAGTTCCACCCGGTGGCCGGCGCGGAGGGCTCGCGCTGCAACCAGGCGTGGTCCTGCGGATGCACGTGCACGGCAAGCTGCTGCGCTGCATCCGAGGCACGCGCCGCGAGCAGGTCGCGCACCATGCCGCGCAGCACCTCTGGTTCGGCGGCGCGGCGCCCCAGCACGCGGCACACGGCCTCGAAGCCGAGCGCGACGAGATCGTCCTCGGCTTCGGCGGCGAGGCGCTGCGACTGCGCGCGCATGCCGGCCACCAGTTGGTCGAGATGCTGAAGCCGCTCCTGCAATACGGCTTCGGCTTCTTCGACGAGCTGGGCGCGCAGCTGGACGGCCGCGGCGTCGAGCTCCTCCTTGGCGCGCAGCAGGCCTTCGGTACGACCTTCGTCCATCGCGGCCGCGCGCGCTTCCTCGATCACGCGGCGGAATTGCGCTTCGTCGTGTTCGCGCTGCCGCGCCTGTCCCGCGGCCAGGCCTTCGTCGTAGCCGGCGCGCAGGCCTGCGTCATAGCTTCGTGGCTGCTGCGCATCGGCACGGACTTGCGGCGCGGCGCCGACGGCCTCGCTCGTCACGGCAGCGGGCATGGCACGTATCGGCCGCGCCAGCGCGTGTGGCTTGTCCAGCAGCACCACGTTGCGCAAGACGCCGGGCTCCATTGCCAGCGGCAGCTGGTCCGTCATGCCGCCGCTCCGTTGCGCCCGGGCAGGCGCAGGCGCTGCAGCAACCGGTGCCACGTGTCGTATCGGCTGCGTTGCGGCAGGCGCGCCGACAGCTCGGCAAGCAGGGCCTGGGTGAAGCGCGGCGCCGCTTCGGTGGCGCTGGGGCGGGCCTGCAGCAATTCAATCACCAGCCTGCGCTGCGGACCAGCCAGCAGGGCCAGCACTGCCTGGCGCCGCTGCACCGGCAGCAACTGCACCACGTGCGCGGCCAATCCGGCAGGTTCGCCTTGCAGCAAGGCCGCCAGGTCTCGGGCGCGGACCGATGCGAGCCATGCATGCGCCGGTTGCGCGCGCTCATCCGCCGGCACCGGCACGCGCTTGGGCACCGGCATCTGTGCCAGCAGCCGCTGCGTGAACTGGCGGTCCGGCGGCACGCCGAGCGCCGCCAGTTCGGACAGCATGGCCTCCAGCGCGGCACGATGCCCCACCGGCAGTTGCGCGAGCAGCCAGGCGCGGTCGGCCGCGGCGGTTGCGTGCAGAGCCAGCGCCGCGCGGCGCAAGCCCGGCGATTCGACCGTCTCGACCGGGAACTCGGTGCGTGCGTTCACGCGTGCCCTTCCGGCAAGCGCGGCGCCAGCGCGGCGGCGCCGGCGGGGCGCAGATCTCTGGTGCTTCCCTCTTCCAGCCACTGCTTCATCTGCGCGGCCAGCGCGCGGCGCTCGCCCTCGCTCAAGGCAGCAGGGCCGTCCACCCGGGCAGGACGCCGGCGCGCCGCGAACCAGGCCACCAATACAGCGAACACCGCCGCGATGGCGACGGCCGCGACCAGGGGCGCCTTCCAGGCATCCGCCGCGGCGGCGCGCACCGCCGGCGCGGCGACCGGCGCCACCGGCTGCGCGGCCGCAGGCACCACGGCGCTCTCCTGCGCCGCCGTGTCGAACGCCTTGAGCGTCTGCACGACGATGGTGTCGCCGCGGTCTGCGACACCGCCCACGGCCGCCGTCAGCAGCGTGCGCGCCATCTCCAGCTGCTGCGCATCCAGCGGCTGGCGCACGACGGCGGCGACATGGATGCGGCGCACGGCACCGGGCTGCGTGACCACCTGCTCCACCCGCTTGCCGACCTGGTAGTCCACTTCGCGCTGGCTGTTGCTGGCGCGAAGGTCCTGGGCCGCAGCCAACGGCGGACCGGCATCGCGCACCGTCTCGCGCTCGCGCACCACCACGCCGCTGGGCGATTTGCCGTTGTGGCCGGGCGTGCCGATCACGTCTTCGGTGGTCACGCGCACCAGGTCCATGTTGAGCGTGACGTCCACCGTGGCCATCGCCTGGCCGGCGCCGAAGGCGCGTTCCAGCACCTCGGTGGCCTTGCGCGTGAGCAGCTTCTCGGTGTCGCGCTTCAGGTCCAGCCGCGCCGAGCCGGTCTCGGCCTCGGGCTCGCCGCCGGCCGCGCGCGTCAGCGCCACGCCCTGCTGGTCGACGATGGTCACGTCCTGCGCCACGATGCCCGGCACCGCCGCCGCCACCAGCCGCTGGATGCCGCTCACCTGGTCGGCGCGCAAGACCTGCCCGGCCTTCATGGTCAGCGTGATGGCCGCCTTGGGCTTGCTGCTGGCGCGCTTGAACAGGCCCTCTTCGGGCAGCGCCAGGTGCACGCGTGCGTCGCGCACTTCGTCCAGCGCCAGGATGGTGCGCGTGATCTCGCCTTGCAGCGCGCGCTGGTAGTTGATCTTCTGGGCGAACTCGGTCATGCCGAAATCGCCGTTGTTGAACAGCTCGAAGCCGGCCGCACCGTGCAGCGGCATGTCCTTGCCCATCAGCTTCAGCCGTGTCGCGTGCACGACGGCGCCGTCCACCAGGATGGTGGCGCCGCCGTCGGCCAGCTGGTAGGGAATCTTCTGCCGGTCCAGCTCGGCCACCATCATGGCGGCGTCCTGCGGCTTCAGTTCGGTGAACAGCACCTGGTTGTCGGTGCGCAGCAGCCAGGCGGCCACGCCGGCGGTGGCCAGCATGATGGCCACGGCACCGGCCAGCAGGGTGAGGCGCGCGCGCGGTGCCAGGCCGGCGAGGAAATCGTTGAACATCTTCTTGTCTTTCTTGCGGCCGCGCCTAGATCTGCATCTTCATGACGTCCTGGTACGCCTCCAGCAGGCGATTGCGCACCTGCAGCGCCAGCTGGAATGACAGCCTGCTTTCCTCCAGCCGCACCATCACCTGGTGCAGGTTCTGGATGTCGCCGGTGGCCAGGCGCTGCAGGTCGGCCTGGCCGGCCAGCAGGTTCTCGTTGACTTGCGCCAGGCCCTGGCTGAACAGCTCGCCGAAGCCGCCGAGGGCATTGGCCGCCGCCGGATTGGCGACGGGCGGCGCCGCGCCGAACGCGGACGGCGGCAGGTCGCCCAGGATGTCCGCCGCGATGGCGTCGATGGGTGCGGGTCCGCTCACGAGTTGCCTCCGATGTCCAATGCCTTCAGCGCCAGCGTGCGCGCCGTGTTCATCGCCGCGACGTTGGCTTCGTAGGCGCGCGTCGCCCCCATCAGCGTCACCATTTCCGCCGCGGGATCGACGGCCGGATAGCTGATGAAGCCGCGGGCGTCGGCCAGCGGATGGCCCGGCTCCAGCACCATGCGCGGCTGCACCGGCGCGGGCTCGACCCGGAAGTCGGGCTTGAGCGCCGCGGCCGGCTGCCCCGACAGCATCAGCGCCGCGAACGAGGCGGCCTGCGCGGGCAGGCCCACCACGCGCATCGGCGTGTACGCGGCTTGGCCCGGCGCGGCGACGGTGTGCGCGTTGGCGAGGTTCAGCGTCGCGACCTCGACGCGGGTGCGCTCCAGCGCCATGCCGGCCGCGCTGATGGCGAAAGACGACGAATAGTCCATGCGTGTTCCGGTTTTTTTGCGCCTGCCTCAGCGCTTGCCGTCGCTGGCTGCGCTGGCGAGGATGGAGAAGTGCCGGCTCAAGGCGCGCACCAGCGCCTGGTACTGCACCGCGTTCTCGGCCATGTCGGCCATCTGCGCATCCAGCTGCACCTTGGCGGGCCGGCCATTCGCGTCCAGCATCGGCTGCAGCTCCACGCGCACCGCCGACAGCGAAGCGGCGTCGACCGAGCCCCTGGTCTCCAGCGCGCGCCGCGCATCTTCCATCTGCGAGGCGAAGTCCACCGTCACCGGCACATAGCCTTCGGTCGCATGGTTGGCGATGTTCGCGGCGATGGCGCGCTGGCGCAGGCTGGCCGCGTCCAGCGCCAGGCTCAATGCCGCCGTGGTCAATGCTTCCAGGCCTTCGGTCATGCTCTTCTCCCTCTTACTGGACCACGAGTTCCGCGTGCAGCGCGCCCGCGGCCTTGACGGCGCGCAGGATGGAAATGATGTCGCGCGTGTTGGTCTTCAGCCGCGACAGCGACTGCACCAGGTCGGCCACCGTGGTGCCCGCCATGGCGAAGCCGGGCGTGCCGTCTTCTTCCACCTCCACCCGCGAATTGGTCACCACGGCGGTCTGCACGCCCGGCGCACCGCGGCCGATCACCGTGGGCTGCGACACCGTGGTGTCGCTGGCGATCGACACCTTCAGGTCGCCATGCGAAATCGCCACCTTGGAGATGCGCACGTCGCCGCCGGCCACCACCGTGCCGGTGCGTTCGTTGATGACGACCTTGGCGCGGCGGTCGGGATCGACCCAGATGCTTTCCAGCCGCGCGACGTAGCGCACCAGCTGGTCGCGCTGCGACTCCGGCACGGCAATCTCGATGCCGGCGGCGTCGTTGGCGCGCGCCGCGTCCGGCCCGAGCTGCGCGTTGATGGCGGCAGCCACGCGGCTGGCCGTGGTGTAGTCCGGTTCGTGCAGCACGAAGGTGAGCTTCTGGCCCGCCGCCAGCGCCACCGGCTGCATGCCGACTTCCACCACGGCGCCGCCGGGAACCGAGCCCACCGTGGGGTGGTTCTTCTGCACCACGTTGCCGTTGGCGTCGTATCGGTAGCCGCCGACCGACAGCGGTCCCTGCGCCAGCGCATAGACCCTGCCATTGGCGGCCTTCAGCGGTGTCAGCAGCAGCGAGCCGCCGACCAGGCTGCGCGCGTCGCCGGCGGAGTTGACCGTCACGTCCAGGTTGTCGCCCTCGCGCGCTACCGCCGGGAGGCCGGCGCTGACCATCACCACCGCCACGTTGCGGCTTTGCACCTGCTCGGGCGGCACTGTCAGGTTGAACTGCGCCAGCACGTTGGACAAGGCCTGGCGCGTTGTGCGGTTGGTCGGCGAATCGCCGGTGCCGGCCAGGCCGGTGACGATGCCCCAGCCGACCAGCGCGTTCTCGCGCCAGCCCTGCAGCTTGCCCAGATCCTTGACGCGCACGGCGTTGGGCGATGCGGCGGGTTGCGCCCGCGCGCTCGTGGCGAGAGCCGCCATGGCCAGCACGACGAACATGAGATGCAAGAAGATTCGAGTGCCCATCACATCCCCGCCCAATCCAGCAGCTTGCGCCACCAGGCGCGCTGCTGCCGCTGCGACACCTCGCCCTCACCCAGATAGGTGATGCGCGCATCGGCCAGGCGCGTGGACAGCACCAGGTTGCCGTCCGACACGTCCTGCGGGCGCACCCGGCCTTCGAGGGTCACGCGCTGCTGCTCGTCGTTGATCAGCAGTTGCTGCTCGCCCGCCACGCGCAGGTCGCCGTTGGGCAGGACCTCGCGCACCGTCACGCCGAGCGTGATCAGCACGCGGTTGGTCCGTTGCGTGCGGCCGCCGCCGTCGAAATCGCCGTTGACGCCGACGCCGGTGGCGTGGCGCTGGGAACCGTGCGTCAATTCCGCGCCCAACGTGTTCTTGCGCCGCGTGCCGGTGTCGGTGCTGGTGGACGCGCTGGAGTTCTCGAACACCTGCACCGTCAGCACGTCGCCGACGCGGTAGGCCTTCTGGTCGGCGGTGAGCGGGCGGAAGGTCGCTTCGTCGTACAGGCTGGTGGCGTGCGCGACGTCGAGCACCGCCCACAGGGCCAGCATGGCGATCGCGGCGAGTTTGCTGGTCATGGGAGGGCCTCCACGCGGCCGTGCGCGACGATGCGCGCCTCCACCGGCGCCGAGCCGCGCGCCATGCGCACGCGCACGACCTGGCCGAGGTCGCCGCCCTGCAGCGCCTCGGCGCGGCCTTCCATCTGCACCGCGCCGGTGTTGAATTGCAGGGTCACCCACTCACCTCGGGCGACCGGTAGCGCGGGTGCGGCGTTGTGCGCCGTCAGCGCTTCGCCGGCGCGCAAGGGACGCCGGCTGCGCAGCGACAGGATATGGTCGCCATCCATCTCCAGCGGCGCACCGTGCGATGCGAGTTCGACTTCGCGGCGCTCCAGCATCTGCGGCGCGAGTGCGGCGCCCGCGCCCACCGGCGCCGCAGCAACCCATGCCTGCTTGTAGGCGTCGACCGCGAAGCTCACCGGGACGGTGCGTGCGAAGCTGCCGTCCACCGACACGTCCACCCACACCACCATGCGCGAGGACGGCTGCTGGCCCGCGGGAAATGGGCGGGCCGCGAGATCCACACGGCCGGGTGGCAGCTGCAGCCCCGCCGGTATCCCCGTGCTGTCGATGTCGAAGCGGCTGCTGCGGGCCGCCAGCCAACGATGCAGCGCGGCACGCGCCGTGCGTTCGATGTCGAGCCGATCGGCCTGCTGCGCGGACGACGCCAGGCTGCTGCGCTCGCCGCCGCCCCACTGCAGCCGTTCGCCGGCAATGCCCAGCCGGCGGCGGATCCAGTCGGCCACGGCCTGGCGCTCCAGCACCACGCGCGCGCCGGCGCGCGGCGCCTGGCCAAGCGGCAGGTCCACCAGGCGGCGGATGGTGTCGAGGTCGGTGGTGCGGATGGTCGCCACGTCGCCCAGGCGCACCAGCCGCTGCGGCGCGGACGCGTCGGCACGCAGCGCGATCTGCACCTGGCCGGGCGCGAGCTCCTGCGCAAAGGCGGCGGAACCGCCAACGCACAGCAGCGCGGCGAGCAGCGAACGAACAACAGGCGAACGCGGCACAGCCATCACTTGCGCAAGTTGTTGACCATGCCCAGCATCTCGTCGGCGGCCTGCACCACCTTCACGCTGGCTTCGTAGGCGCGCTGCGCCAGCATGAGGTTCACCATCTCGTCGACCATCTTCACGTTGGAGCTTTCCAGGAAGCCCTGCGCCAGGGTGCCGATGCCCTGCTCGCTGGGCCGCAGCGCGATCGGGTCGCCCGATGCGTCGTTGGCCCGGTACAGGTTGTCGCCCAGCGACGTGAGCATGCCGGCACCGGTGAAGCGCACCAGGTCCAGCTGGCCGAGGTCGACGAGGTTGGCCTGGTTGGGCATGCGCACCTGCACCCGGCCGTCGCGGCCGATGACCAGCGCCTCGGCGGTGTCGGGCACCGCGATCGCGGGCTTGAGCGGGTAGCCGGCCGCGGTGGCGAGCAGGCCGTCCTTGTTCACCTTGAGCGTGCCGCCGCGCACGAAGGCGCTGCTGCCGTCGGCCAGCGTGACTTCCAGGAAGCCTTCGCCCTGGATCGCCAGGTCCAGGGGCGAGTCCGTTTTCTTCACTTCGCCCGGATCGAACACCTTGCCGATGGATGCGACGGTGACGCCGGCGCCCAGGCGCTGCGGCGCGCCGAGCATGCCGGCGCGCAGGTCTTCCGCCGAACCGGCACGCGCCGCTTCGCGCACCATCAGGTCGGCGAAGCCGACGCGGCCCTTCTTGTAGGCCGGCGTGTTCATGTTCGCCAGGTTGTTGGCGATGGTCTCGACGCTGAGCTGCTGCGCCTGCATGCCGGTGGCGCCGATGGCGAGTGCGTCGAACATCAGGAGGTCTCCCCGAGTTTGCGAATGGCGGTGCCCAGCATGTCGTCATAGCCCTGGGCGGCTTTCTGCATCGCTTCGAAATGGCGCACGGCCTGCACCAGCTGGGTCATCTCCTGGGTGGAGGCGACGTTGGAGTTCTCCAGGAAGCCCTGGCGCAGCTGCACCTCGCGCGGCTCCAGCAGCTTCATGCCGGCGTCGGCGTCCACGGAGACGAGCCCATCGCCCAGGCGTTGCAGCCGCGCGCCGGCGTCGAAGTCGACAACGCGCAATTGCGCCAGCGGCGCGTCTTCATTGCCGTCCGGGCCCAGCACGGCGCCGCTCGCGGTGAGCACGGGATTCGCGACCATCAGCCTGATCTCGCCGCCGTTGCCCATAACCGGATCGCCCTGCGCCGTCACCAGCCGCCCGGCCGCATCGAGCCGGAAACTGCCTTGCCGCGTGTAGGCCGGTCCGTCGGGTGTGGCGATCTCGAAATATCCCTTGCCGGCCAGAGCCAGGTCCAGCGGCTGGCCGGTGGCCTTCAGCGTGCCGGTGCGGCTGTCGCTGCGCAGGCTGACGTTTTGCACACCGGACAGCAGCGGGTCCTGCGCGGCACCGGCGGCTGCCGACGCGCCGGCCAGGTGCGCGGCAAAAGCAGCGCCGATCGGCCTCTGCACCGCGACGCCGCGCTTGTAGCCGGGGGTCAGCGCGTTCGCCAGGTTCATGCCGACCTGGTCCACCCGCGCCATGTCCGCCTGCATGCTTTGCAGCGCGACCGCCAGGACTTCATGCATGGTTCACCACTTTCTTCACAGCGTCACCACGCCATAGGATTTGAGTTCGATGCTCTGCGGGATCTCCGCCATGGACAGCACCCGCAGGTGCGGCATGGCGCGTTCGCAGAGCGACCGGATGTGCCGGCGCAGGTCCGGCGCGCACAGCAGCACCGGCAGCAGGTTGCTTTTCATCATCTGTTCGGCCTGCTGCACCATGCGCGCGAGGAACTGCTCGGCCAGCTTGGGTTCCAGCGCGTAGGAGGGCTGCTGCGCCGCCTCGGCCGTCTGCAGCCCGTGCAGCAGGCGGCTTTCCACCAGCGGGTCCAGCGTCATCACGTGCAGCGCGGGCGCGTCGCCCAGCAGGCCCTGGCAGATGGCGTGGCCCAGGCGCCGGCGCACATGCTCGGTCAGCAGGCCGGCATCTTTCGTCGCGCGGCCGACGTCGGCCAGCGTCTCCAGGATCGCCTCGATGTGGCGGATCGACACCTTCTCGCGCAGCAGGCCCTGCAGCACTTTCTGCACGTCACTCACCGACAGCACCGTGGGAATCAGCTCCTCCACCAGGCCCGGCTGGCTTTCGCGCACGCGGGCCAGCAGCCTGTCGGTTTCCGCACGCGTCAGCAGCGCGGCGGATTCGCGGCGCAGCACTTCGGTCAGATGCGTCATCAGCACCGTGGGTCCGTCCACCAGCGTGAACTTGGCAGCCGCCGCGGCGTCGCGCTGGTCGGCGTCGATCCACAGCGCGGGCAGGCCGTAGGTGGGATCGCGGGTGACCTCGCCGGCAATCGACTTGGTGTCGCCGCTCGGATGGATGGCCAGCCATTGCTGGCTGCGCGCCTCACCCTTGCCGGCGACGACGCCGTCGATGCTGATTTCGTACTTGTCGGTCCCCAGCTTGGGCGAATCCTTGAAGCGCACGCGAGGCAGCACCAGGCCGAGGTCCTGCGCATGTTGCTTGCGGAATGCCTTGATGCGGTCCATGAACAGGCTTTCGGGCTGGTTCACCAGCTCGACCCAGTTGCGCCCGACGAAGACCTCGATGGGCTCCACGGGCAGCATGGCGTAGGAGTCTTCGGCGGCGGCTTCGGCGGTGTCGGCGGAACCGTCCGCCTGCTGCTTGTCCGCTGCATCGCCGGCCTGCGACGTGCGGTACGCGATGAACGCGACGCCGAGCACGAAGGCCGCGAGAACCAATGTCGGGATCACCGGGATGCCGGGCAGCAGCAGCAGGCCGCCGAGCGCACCAGCCACCAGCAGCAGCGTCTTGGGAAACGAGGTGATCTGGCGCAGCGCTTCCCGGCTCAGGTTGGTGTCCGACGCCGAGCGCGTGACGATGATGCCGGTGCCCACCGCGATCACCAGTGCGGGAACCTGCGTCACGATGCCATCGCCGATGGTCAGCAGCGTGTAGGTCTGCAGCGCCTGGTTCCACGGCAGGTGGTGCTGCATCACGCCGATCAGCAGGCCGCCGACGATGTTGATCAGCAGGATGATGATGCCGGCGATGGCGTCGCCCTTGACGAACTTGCTGGCGCCGTCCATGGCGCCGTAGAAGGCCGCTTCCTTCTCGATGTTCTTGCGCCGGCGCTGGGCTTCGGCCTGGTCGATGAAGCCCATGTTCAGGTCGGCATCGATGCTCATCTGCTGGCCGGGCATGCTGTCCAGCGTGAAGCGCGCCGCGACTTCGGACACGCGCTGCGCGCCGCTGGTCACCACCACGTACTGCACCACGATCAGGATCAGGAACACGATCAGGCCGATGACGTAGTTGCCGCCCACCACGTAGGAGCCGACCGCCGAGATCACCCGGCCCGCGTTGCCGTCCGACAGGATCAGCCGCGTGGCCGCGACGTTGAGCGACAACCGGAACAAGGTGGCGATCAGCAGCAGCGAGGGAAAGGTGGAGAACTCCACCGGCCGCGCCATGTAGAACGTGAGCAGCAGGATCAGGAAGGCGAAGCTGAAGTTCGACAGGATCAGGAAATCCAGCACGCCGCTGGGGATCGGCGCGAACAGCACGATCAGCACGCCCAGCACCATCAGCACCAGCGCGATGTCGCTGTGCCGGCCGAAGAAGCGCTGCAAGGCCTTCATGCCGCCGCCCCTTGCCGAGGCGTGCGTGCTTCGCGCATGGCGAACACCCACACCAGGATGCGCGCGACCTGCGCATAGAGCTGCGGCGGCACGTGCTGCGCCACCTCCAGCCCATGGAACAGCGCGCGCGCCAGCGGCGGGTTCTGCACCACGGGAATGCGGTGCCGCGCGGCGATCTGGCGCATCAGCGCGGCGACGCTGCCCGCGCCCTTGGCCACCAGCTGCGGCGACGCCATCTCGCCGTGCACGTAGCGCAGCGCCACGGCAACGTGGGTGGGGTTGGTCAGCAGCACGTCGGCGTTGGCGGTGTGGCGCGCCGCCATGCTGCGGCGCAGCGACTCTCGACGCAGTTCGCGCAGGCGCGCGCGGATGCGCGGGTCGCCCTCGCGGTTCTTGTGCTCGTCCTTCAGCTCGCGCTTGCTCATGCGCATCTTCTTGTTGAACTCGCGCCGGGTGTAGGCGAAGTCCAGCAGCGCGATCAGGCACAGCATCAGCGCGATCTTCAGGCCCATGCCGGCCGCGTCGTCCAGCACGGTGCGCGCCAGCATGGCGGGCGGCATGGCCGCCAGCTGCGGGAATTGCGGCGCCAGGCTCTTGATGCCTTGCACCACCACCAGCGACAGCAGCACCAGCTTCAGCACGGCACGCGCGCCGTCGAACAGCGTGCGCAGCGAGAACAGCTTCTTCAGCCCGGTGACGGGGTTGAGCCGCGAGAAATCCGCCTTGACCGGTTCCACCGACAGCACGGGGCCGGTCTGCAGCAGGTTGCCGGCCACGGCCGCCAGCATCAGCGCGACGAAGAACGGCGCCAGCGCGGAGAGCGCGTCGCGCACCATGCCGCCCACCAGCCACCACAGCCCGGCGGCGCTGCCATCCAGCCGGCCGGCCTGCACCAGCAGCGCGTGGCCGTAGCGGAACTGCGACTGCAGGCCGTCCCAGCCTTTCCAATAGAAGTAGGCCACTGCCACGGTGAAGACAGTGGCGGACACCACGTCGGCGCTTTTGGCCACCTGGCCGCGCTCGCGCGCTTTTTCCAGCTTGTAGGGTGTGGCGTCCTCGTTGCGGTCGAGGTCCTGCTGCTCGGCCATCAGCGCACCCCGGGCACGGCGAAGGCTGCTTGCCAGCCGCGGAAGATGAAGCCGTAGATGCGCGTCATGGAGTCGCCCATGCCGGCGAACCACAGTGCCAGTAGCCCGAGGCCGACCACGATCTTGACCGGCACGCCGATGACGAACATGTTGATCTGCGGCAGGTTGCGCGACACCACGCCCAGCGCCAGTTCGATCAGCAGCAAGCACACGACGACCGGAGCGGCCAGCGCGAAACCCAGGCTGAAGAGGCCGGCCATCTGCTTGGCCACCAGCGGCGCGGCGTCCTGCACCGGCCAGGGCCGCCCGGGCGGGAAACGCTCCAGCGTGTAGGCCACGCCGCGCAGCAGCGCGTGGTGCGCATCGGCCAGGAAGAACACCAGCACGGCGAGCTGGTTGAAGGCGCTGGTGAGCACGGGAATCTGGCGGCGCGTGACAGGGTCGAACACCTGCGCGATGCCGAAGCCGATCTGCACGTCGATCAGGCGGCCGGCCATGGAAATGGCGGCAAAGGCGATGAAGATGCCCAGCGCCAGCAGCGCGCCGAGCGCGAGCTCCGAGGCGGCGGCGGTCAGCAGCGGGCCGAGCTGCGACAGGGCCGCCGTGTCGCCCGCCTCAAGCGGCGGCAACCCCAGCGCCAGCGCGACAGCTAGGCCGACGACGATCAGGCCGCGCACCGGCCCCGGCACGGCGCCGGCCGTCAGGATGGGCGTGAGCAGCAGCATGGCGCCCAGCCGAAGCGACAGCAAAAACACCAGGAGCAGGAAGCCCGGCGCGGGCGCGGAAGCGCCCAGTGCAGTGACCCAGTCGAAGCCCACGCCGCGGTCCGGTGGAGGAGAGAGTCAGAACATGGAGGGGATGCCGGTCCACAGCCGTGCCGTGAACTGGGTGAGCTTGCGCAGCATCCAGGGACCGAAGACGACGAGGGCGATGCCCGCGGTGACCAGCTTGGGAACGAAGGTGAGGGACATTTCCTGCACCTGGGTGACGACCTGCAGCAGGCTGATGCCCAGCCCCACCGCCATCACCAGCCCGAGGACCGGCAGGCACACGACCAGCCCGGTCCAGAAAAGGTCCGCCATCATGCCGATGGCCATGTCCGAATGCATAAAAACTCCCGTCCTCCGCCCTTATGGGGCGCCTCTTTTGAAGATTCTAATTTGTTGCTAATTGCAACTAATGTGATTAGAGGTGGCAATAGTAGGGCTGGATCGCGGCCCTGGGAAGTAATCACAACCTAGGGTTTTCCCTGAAAAATCGGTTCTTGTTAAACAAGTCACTGAAATCGGGGAGATAAGGCGACGGCTGGTGCCGGAGTGTTGGTTTGTCGTCGCGATGCGCGCGTGTTCACGGCGGCTCTTGCCGAACGCATGGCGGCGTGTGGGTGTCGCTCTCGCTTTCCATCGTCACCGTGTAGCTGGTCGACGGCGTCACGCTGATCACCGGGCCGCGCCAGTTGTCGCTGGTCTTGTTGCCCAGCCAGTCGTAGGTGATCCGGTGGCCGTCTTCTCCCAGCGTTCCGTCCGCGTTCGCGTTGGCCAGCACCTGCCGGTTCATCGCGTCGTAGCCGAAGTAGTCGTCCGCGTCGTGCGCGCCTTCCACCTGGCTGCCCACTTCAGTGGCTAGTTGCGCGGTGATCACGTGCGTCTGGATGCGCGTCCTGTTGCCCACTAGGTCGTAGTCCATCAGCACGCTCGCGCGGCCGTCTTCCACCAGCTTCAGCCGGCCCAGCGCGTCGTAGGCCAGGTAGTTGTCCGGTTGATCTTTCGCATCGACACCTCCGCTGCCGAAGCTAGTTGATGGTTCGTCCGCAACTCGCTGCTCGCCAGGTCGACACTAACGCATTGCCAAAGGCGTCCGTCGCGACCTGTTGAATTGCAACCTTGCCGCCGCGCATCACTGCCGCAATCGTGCCCGCGACTAAGCCCGTCACCGGTCGCGCAGCAAAGTCACCCATCGGCGTGCCGCCCCAAGCTCTTCCGAGTTCACCGTCGACTGCCTGGCCAACTCCGGTACCAACCGCACTCGCAGTCACCCCTCTCCAGTCGAAGCGTGCGCGGTCTCGCCGATTGGTGCTAATTCATTCGCACAAGTAATTCGAGTTGCACCACACCAGAACGGAGAAGTTGATAGCCAGCGCGCCCAGCGCCCACACTCCACGAGTGCTGGGAAGTGCAAAACTCTGCGATCTCGTCGCCCGGAGTGATAGCGGCCAGGAATTCATCGCATTTTCTTGCAAATGTTGTATTCGTAGTGCTTCGTCGGAGTTCGAATATATCGTCAATCGATGCGGGTCGTGCGACATCACCCTCTGACGGCGCGAGCGGACTTTTATTCATATTGCACCAATGATATCCAACCAAAACTTGGAGAGCATCAAGGCTTCCTCCCCCATTTTCCAGCGAGTTGCAAGAGCAATTCATTTTGCGCAGGCGTCGTAGCGAGAAGTGGGTTCTGCACCAAATTCCTAGCGGTTATGGCATGAAGCTCCGTGTTTGATAGGCCAGGAATATTGTAGGCGCCAGAGTGGTAGTCAAGAGCGTGCTGAACTTCCTCGTAGAACAATCCTCGTCGCTGTTGCGACGCGCCACCCTGAAGGTGAATCTTGTTTGCATTGAGGTCGAAATGATTCCCCCCATCTTGCCGCCGCTGGAGAGTCGTACACGATAGTCGTGCCCGTTTCTTGTCGAAGCGCGCGGGCTATACCACTCATCTCGGTGGAGCGTATCCGTCCTTCAACAATCTGTGAAAACGTACCGACCTCTCCAATTTGAGATGCCCCGGCGTTGCCGATGCGTCCCGCGACGAGTGCTTCCGCCTTAGCATAGCTAGCCGGACCCAATAGCAGAGCTGCATCCATCGCCATGGCCCCACCCGACTCCGCTCTGCCACTGATCTCGGCCAGCGGGGTAATCTTGCCCGACTGCGCATAGGCGTTCGTCGTTCCGTTGGGAACCATCCCGGTTAATTCAAGTGCGTTGAGCACCGCTTTCACAGGGTTTACGGTCATGGTCAAGTCTTGACCGAAGTTCCAAAGGTCCGGGCCGAAGTTCACGGCACGCTTGCTAGCGCCCCAGAATGCTGCTTCTGGATTGTTCTTCGCTGCGATCGCGTTCTGGACGAACTCCACGGTCCCGCGGGCGGCCATCGAACCGATGTAGCCTTGCGGTCCCGTCAACCCCGAAGCCACATAGGGATCGGTGATGCTTGAGTCAAAGGCCATTCCACCACCCAATGCCACAGCGATCGATTCCGCTTGCGACTCGCTGATGCGGTTTACGTCGGTTAATGTATTCGCGACACGAACTTCATCTTGCTGGCCCGATGCTCCGCCGTATCTCAATCCCTGCGCTTGCGCTGCGGCGTAGTAAGCGCTGGCGCTCCGCCATGCCGCTGGATCATTCAAGTTCCTCAGGCCAGCGGCTTGCGCCTCGTTGGCTCTACGAAGGGCATTCCACTGCGCGCGCGCAGCTTGGGCCCGTGCAGCATCGATGTCGCGGTCACGCATCCCACGCAGCAACCTCTCACCGTGCGCCCCATTAGCAGGCGAGCCAGCGCCGTTGAACTCGTAATCGCTCGGTAAATCCAGGAGGTTTCCTGGGTCCGCAGTTGCACCAGCCACTGACGTGGTCGGGGCTACAACTGGACGCCCTCCCGCGAAGCTTGCGAACAGTAGGTCGTCCACATCGCCCACGCCGTAGCTGCCGCTGCCAAACAGGCCAAGCTGCGGCGCCGCTGCTTGTGACGTCGGGTTTAACATGGTATCCACCAGACCGCTCCCTAACGCATTGCCGAACGCGTCGACCGCGACCTGCTGGATTGCCACCTTGCCGCCTCGCATCACTGCGGATGCGGTGCCGGCAATCAAGCCCGTTGCAAGCCGCGCACCGAACTGGCCGGCCGCCGTGGGCCCAAACGCATTTCCGAGCGGTTCACTGACGGCCTGTCCGACGCCTGCGCCGACCGCACTCGCCGCAACTCCTCTCCAGTCGAACGATTTCTGCAGCCCAGTCACCACGCCGATGCCCTGCGTGATGGCGTTGCCGACTGCTGCCTTGGCAATTACCTGGCCCGTCGTTCCCAAGCCGGCGGCGAAGTCTGCAGGCAAGCCTTGCGTCACTCCAGCGCTGAGTGCACTGAGCGCCACCTGCTTCCAGCTGAACTTTTCCTGGTTGCCCGCAGCGATATTGACTGCTTGCCCCGCAATAGACCCGGCGGCCGCTCCCGCAACTGTCCCGACAACGCTGGACTCAAGTGGGCCACTCATGTACACGCCCGTGAAGTACGCCACCACGATGGTGGCCACCAGCGCGAGCAGTTGCCCCAAGAAGCTCTTCTTCTTCGGAGCCGGCGCCGGCATATACGGCGTCGAATCCCCCTGCACCCGTGCTGGGTCATACGGCCTGAAGGTGTTTGCAG
>JAZKIV010000019.1:0-19514 GCA_040384685.1 Pseudomonadota bacterium
GTCCCCGCGAGTCAGTTCACGAAGCGCGCTGCGCGCGCCTGCCGTCCGTCCAACCGCCTCAGGCGCCCTGCCCAACTGCGCGCCACGGCCCGCCCGCGTGCGGCTTTGCAGTGAGATGGTGGCGCGCCACTGGCCGGTGGCGCGCCCGGATGGTGACTGTCGCGGCAGGCGGTGCCCGGCGTGGGCGATTTCTGCGGCGGCTGTGCTGATCGGGCTGGAGCCGGAAAAATTCGGGCACCGAATTTTTATCGTGAACTGACTTCGCGGGCCTTGTTTGAGCGGAGCGTTTGCTTGCAAACGCGCAGCGAGATGGTATGGACGCCTCCCACCCACCGCTTCGGCGCCGGTGGCCGGGGCGGGGCCTCGCATCTGCGGCATCGAAGTGCCAAAGTGGAGGTCTGTCCAACCACTGACGATGGAGGCCCCGCCATGAATGCTACGACGTATGCGGTCGATATTGCAAAGTCGGTGTTCCAGCTGTACTGGATCGAGCCCGAGACGGGAGAGGTGCACCGCAAGAAGCTGCAGCGCGCCAAGTTCTGCGACTTCTTTGCTCAGCTGCAGCCGGCCCGCGTGGTGATGGAGGCCTGCGGCGGCGCACACCACTGGGCACGTGCCCTGGCCCGGCTGGGCCACCAGGTGGAGCTGCTGCCGCCGCACAAGGTCAAGGAGAGCGTGAGCGGCAACAAGGACGATGCGCGGGATGCACGCGCGATCTGGATCACGGCCACCCACCGGGATGTGCGGCGGGTGGCCGTCAAGAGCGTGGCCCAGCAGGGCGAGCTGTTCACCCACCGCGTGCGCTCGCACTGGGTGAGCGTGCGCACGGCCACGGTCAACCTGCTCAGGAGCATGCTGTACGAGTTCGGGCTGGTTGCTCCCAAGGGCCGCAAGACGGTGATCGACTGGGTGGGCGAGCACCGCGCCCAGATCGATGAGCAACTGCCGCCCACGGTGCTGGGGCTGATCGACCAGCAGTTGCAGGCGCTGCGTGAGATCGATGAGCGCATCGCTGCCGACGAGCAGGTGATCAAGCAGGCCCTGCGCGGCAACCAGACCGCGCGCGAGCTCAACAAGGTGCCCGGCATCGGCCCGCTGGGCGCCAGCGCGCTGGCAGCCACCCTGGGCAATGGCGCGGCGTGGAAGAACTCGCGCGAGTTCGCCTGCTGCCAGGGACTGGTGCCGCGCCACAGCGGCACGGGCGGCAAGGTGCGCATGGGCGGCATCAGCAAACGTGGAGACCCCTACGTGCGCACCCTGCTGACCCACGGTGCGCGCAACCTGGTGCGCACAGCCAACCCGCCACAGTGGATCGCCCAGATGCTGCAGCGAAGGCCGTTCAACGTGGTGGCCACGGCGGTAGCCCACAAGCTGGCGCGCATCGCCTGGTCGATCGCAGCCCACGGCGGCTCGTTCGACCCCGTGCGGGCGTTCGGTGCGCGCCAGGCGCCGGCTGCAGCGCAGTGACACAGCCCAGATCGAAGCAATGACTGAATAGGAGAACAACCGGGCGATGCTGCCCGACAGAGTGAGCAGGCGAGCAGAGGAAGTGATGGCGAAGCGGTCAGACCGTGGGCCGGCAACACTGAGTGCAACTCGGGACGATCTTCGGGTCAGTCCGCCAGTGAGATGAGTGCCGGCCTCGCGAATGACCATCAGGGCCAGCCGCGGAGTTCGCTCCGCAAGCGCACAGGCCGGATATAAGTCCGCAATGAACCCGCCGATCCGGAACTTCCAATTCCCGCTTGCCACACGGGAGGCGTCCATATAAGTTGCCCGCGCCGGCTGCAGCCCGATCAGCACAGCGAAGTCGGCGCGCAGCGCCGACCGCCGCAGTATGAGCCCACGCCGGGCACCGCCTGCCGCGACGCGAGGTCTAAGCCCTGAGTCGCGCGAGCCCAAACTCAGGCGCCTTAAAATCCCAGGTTCCCCCGGAAAACCCCCAATGACCCAGCGCAAGCTCTTCGTCACCACCGCCTTGCCGTACGCCAACGGCAAGTTCCACATCGGCCACATCATGGAATACATCCAGGCCGACATCTGGGTGCGGCACCAGCGAATGCAGGGTTCGGACGTGGCCTTCGTGTGTGCCGACGACGTGCACGGCGCGGCGATCACCATCGCCGCCGAGAAGGCCGGGCAGACGCCGCAGGAATTCGTGGCCGCCATCGCCGCGGGCCGCCAGCAGTACCTGGACGGCTTCCACATCAGCTTCGACAACTGGCACTCCACCGACGGGCCGGAGAACCACGCACTGGCCAAGCAGATCTACCTGGACCTGAAGCAGCAGGGCCTGATCACCACCCGCACCATCAAGCAGTTCTTCGACCCGGTGAAGGGCATGTTCCTGGCCGACCGCTACGTCAAGGGCCAGTGCCCGAAGTGCGGCGCCAAGGACCAGTTCGGCGACAACTGCGAGGTGTGCGGCGCCGTCTATGCGCCCACCGACCTGATCGAGCCGTACTCGGTGCTGAGCGGCGTGAAGCCCGAGCTGCGCGACTCCGAGCACTACTTCCTCACCTGGTCAGACCCGCGCTGCGTGGAGTTCATGCAGAGCTGGACCAGCGCGCCCGGACACCTGCAGACCGAGGTGCTGAACAAGATCCGCGAGTGGCTGGAAAAAGACGAAGGCGGCGAAGGCGGCCTGAACGACTGGGACATCAGCCGCGACGCGCCCTACTTCGGCATCGAGATTCCCGACGCGCCGGGCAAGTACTTCTACGTCTGGCTCGACGCTCCCATCGGCTACCTGGCCTCGTTGAAGAACTACCTGGACAAGAAGGGCGTCGACTACGCGGCGTACATGCGCAACCCGCAGCTGGAGCAGTACCACTTCATCGGCAAGGACATCATCACCTTCCACACGCTGTTCTGGCCGGCCATGCTGTATTTCAGCGGCCGCAAGACGCCCGACGCGGTGTTCGTGCACGGCCACCTCACGGTCGGCGGCGAGAAGATGAGCAAGAGCCGCGGCACCGGGCTGGATCCGCTGAAATACCTGTCGCTGGGCATGAACCCGGAGTGGCTGCGCTACTACCTGGCGGCCAAGCTGAACGCGCGCAACGAGGACCTGGACTTCAATCCCGACGACTTCATGGCGCGGGTCAATTCGGACCTGGTCGGCAAGTACGTGAACATCGCCAGCCGCGCGGTGAAGTTCATTCCGGGCGGCAAGCTGGTGGGCAGCAACGTCGCCGTGCTGGAGCCGCAAAAGCTGATCGACAGCGTGCGCGCGCTGTTCGAGGCGCGCGAGTACGGCAAGGCGCTGCGCGAGGTGATGGCCTTTGCCGATGCGGTCAACATGCGCTTCGACGGCGCCGCGCCGTGGAAGCTGGTGAAGGAAGGCAAGACCGCCGAAGCCGCGCAGGTGTGCTCGGAATGTTTGGAGGCATTCAAGCTGCTGACGGCGTGTTTGAAGCCGGTGCTGCCGACGCTGGCGGCGCAGGCGGAAGCGTTCCTGCAGTGCGAGCCGCTGACGTGGGCCAATGCGGCGGCTCCGCTGGGTGAAGGGCACCAGGTGAGCGAGTACAAGCACCTGATGCAAAGGGTGGAGGGGAAGCAGGTGGATGCGTTGTTCGAGGCGCCTGCGGAGGTTGCTTCGAACGTGCCCCCTCCCCAGCCCTCCCCCAGCGGGGGAGGGAGTGAAGAGGGAAGTGGAGAGCCCGGAGGCGAGGCCATCGGCGCTGAAATCACGATCGATGATTTCTCCAAAGTCGACATGCGCATCGCCAAGGTCGTGGCCTGCGAAGCCGTCGAGGGCTCCAAGAAGCTGCTGCGGCTGACGCTGGATGTGGGCGAGGGGCGCACGCGCAACGTGTTCTCCGGCATCGCCTCGGCCTACAAGCCGGAAGAGCTTGCCGGCAAGTTCGTCGTGGTGGTCGCCAACCTCGCACCGCGCAAGATGAAGTTCGGTGTCAGCGAAGGCATGGTGCTGTCGGCCAGCCACGGCGACGAGAAGGCCAACCCCGGGATCTTCGTGCTCAGTGCCTGGCCGGGCGCGCAGCCGGGGATGCGCGTGCGCTGAGCGCGGCGGCCGCGACCCACTGGGAGAACAGCTCCGCGGCCGGGTGCGCCGGCTGCGAGCGGCGGCGGCACAGGAAGTAGCCGCGCCCGGTGTTCGCCGCGCCGGCCACCGGCATGGCCAGCCGGCCGCTCGCCAGGTCGGCCTCCACCATGCACTGCTGCACTACCGCCACGCCCATGCCGGCACGCGCGGCCTCCAGCAAATTCAGCACCAGGTCGAAGCCGGTGCCGCGGCGGCGCGCCGGCAGCGCGACCTCCTGCGCTTTCGCCCACAGGTCCCAGTTGTGCGGGTAGTTGGAGTGGTACAGCAGCGGCAGCTGCACCAGCTGCTGTGCCGTGCGCACATCCGCGGCCAGCCGCGGCGCGCACACCGCCACGATCTCGCGGCCGATCAGGTAGCGCGCCGCCACCTGGCGCGGCCACGGTTCCTGCGCGGTGCGCCGGTTCTCGATCCACAGGTCGACGTCGTCGCGCAGGAAATCCTCGTCGTGGTGGTACTGGCGGAACTCCAGCTCCACCTCGGGATGCGCGCGGTGGAAGTCCTCCAGCCGCGGCATCAGCCACAGCGAGCCCAGGCTGGTGATGACCGACAGGCGCAGCTTCAGGCGTTCGGGCTGCTGGCGCATGGCGGTGGCGGCGTCTTCCAGTGCGGCCACCGGTTTCTCGACCAGCCCGCGCAGCCGCTCACCCGCCGGCGTCAGCCGCACGCCGCCCGGCGCGCGCTGGAACACGTCCTGCCCCAGCTCGGCCTCCAGCCGCAGCACCGCGCGGCTGACGGCCGCCTGCGTCACGCACAGCGCCTCGGCCGCCTGGCGGAAGCTGCCGGCGCGCGCCACCGCTAAAAAGGCGTGCAGCTCCACCAGGGACGGGCTGCGAATGGGCATGGGCTGGCATTACATCATGTCATCACAGCGGCCGAAATGTCGCTGGCACCCCGGCCGAGAGCGGCCTAAGCTGCCGCGCATCGCACCTACTCCGGAGACCCGATGACCACCCGCCGCCGCTTCCTGCACACCGCCGCCGGCAGCGCCGCTGCCGCCGCGCTGCCCGCCTTCGCGCAGCAGGCCGGCTGGCCGCGCCAGCCGATCACCATCGTGGATCCCTTCCCCGCCGGCAACAACACCGACTACTTCTCGCGCCTCACCGCCGACCGGCTCACGCAGGTGCTCGGCGCGCAGGTGATCGTGGAGAACCGCGCCGGCGCCGCCGGCCTGATCGGCGCCACCTACGTCGCCAAGGCAAAGCCGGACGGCTACACGCTGGGGCTGGCCTCGGTCAGCACCCTGTGCTCGGGGCCGGCGGTGCACCCGGCCAGCTCGGTCAAGTACGACCCGCTGAAGGATTTCTCCTTCATCACCAAGCTGGTCACCCTGCCCAGCCTGCTGGTGGCCAACCCCAAGCTGCCGGCCAGGGACTTCAAGGAGCTGCGCGCCATGGCCAAGGCGCAGCCGGGGCGCGTGAGCTGCGGCATCCCGGGCCTGGGCTCGGCCGGCCACGTACTCACCGAATACCTGATGAAGCTGGCCGACATGCGCCTGCTGATCGTGCCGTACAAGAGCGGGTCGACCATGCTCACGGACCTGATCTCGGGCCAGCTGGACGTGCTGAGCAACAACATCCCCGAGCTGCTGCCGCACGTGAAGACCGGCGCCATCCGCGCGCTGGCGGTGCGCGACACGCGCCGCCTGGCTGCCCTGCCGGACATCCCCACCTACAAGGAGCTGGGCCTGCCCGAGGTGTCCCAGCCGCTGTGGTTCGGCCTGGTGGCGCCGGCCGGCGTGCCGGAGCCGATCCTCGCGAAGCTGCGCGCGGCCACCCACAAGGCCATGGTCGACCCGGTGTTCGTCGACAAGACCATCAATGTGTCGGGCTCCATCAGCCCCACCAGCGGCGAGGAGTTCCGCAAGGACGCGGCCGCCCTGCTGGCGCAGATGCAGCAGGTGGTGAAAAGCGCCGGCATCAAGCCGGAATGAGCGAGGAAAAGCTGCCCCTGCGCATCGTGCCCGCGGCCGCGGGCACGCGGCCGATCGCGCTGGTCTGCGACTCGCCCCACAGCGGTACCTGGTATCCGGACGATTTCGGCCACGCGGTCGGCCGCCAGGCGCTGCGCCGCAGCGAGGACACGCACGTCGACGTGCTGTGGGACACGGTGCCGGCCGCGGGCGGCGCGCTGCTGTGCGCCGAATTTCCGCGCAGCTACATCGACCCCAACCGCGAAGAAACGGACATCGACGTTTCCATGCTGTCCGATGCCTGGCCGCGCGAGGCTCGGCCTTCGCGCCAATGCACCCAGCTGGGCAACGGCCTCGTCTGGCGCAAGACGCCGGAGAAGCGCGCCATCTACGACCGCCTGCTGAGCGCCGCCGAAGTGCAGCGGCGCATCGACGGCTGCTGGCGGCCGTACCGCGAGGCGCTCGCGGCCTTGCTGCGGCAGGCCGAGGCCGCACACGGCGGCTGGTGGCACCTGAACCTGCACTCGATGCCCGGCAACGTCTACCAGCGGCTCGGCCTGCCGGCCAGCCGGCCGGTGCCCGACGTCGTGCTGGGCGACCGGCACGGCAGCACCTGCGACCCCGGCTTCCTGGCGCTGGTGAAACACGCCTTCGAGGCGCGCGGTTTGCGCGTGGCCGTCAACGATCCCTATGCCGGCCTGGAATTGATCCGCCTGTCGGGCGAGCCGGCGCGCGGGCGCCACAGCCTGCAGATCGAGATCAACCGCGCGCTCTACATGGACGAAGCCACGCGGGAGCCGAACGCCGGCTTCGCGGCGTTGCGCGAGAGCATCGGCCGTGTGACCGATGCCGTGGCGGCTTATGTTCGCGACCGTTCGGCGCCGCCCGGCGCCTAGAATGAATCGGTCCCAGCAGTACCGGACCTCAAATGACCTTCTCCCGCTTCGCTTCCTGGCCCGCCGCCGCGCGCGGCCTGTCCCTGGCCCTCGCTGTCCTGCCGCTTTCGGGCTGCGCCGTGGTGGCGGTCGCGGGCGCGGCCACCTCGGTGGTCACCACCGGCGTCGGGCTGGCCGTCGATGCGACGGTCGGCGCCGTCAAACTCACCGGCAAGGCCGTGGGCGCGGTGGCCGGCGGGGGCGACTCCAACGCCAACAAGTAGGCGGGTGCCGTCCGCCCACGGGCGTACACTGCCCTGCATGTCCTCCAGCGAAGCAGCGCAGGGCCCGCGCGGGCTCTCGCGCCGCAAGCGTTTCATCACCCGCCTGCGCCACTGCGGGCCTCCGGAGCCGAACTGAACGCCACCGTTCCGTTCGCAACTCCGGAGTCTCCATGTCCTTTTCCTTCACTTTCCGTCCGCGCCTGCTGGACGCGCTGCACGGCTACGGCCGCGAGCGCTTCGCGCGCGACCTCGGCGCCGGGCTCACCGTGGGCATCGTCGCCCTGCCGCTGGCCATGGCCTTCGCCATCGCTTCCGGCCTGAAGCCCGAGGCCGGCCTGTGGACGGCCATCATCGCCGGCTTCCTGGTCGCCGCGCTGGGCGGCTCCAGCGTGCAGATCGGTGGGCCGGCCGGCGCATTCATCGTCATCGTCTACGGCATCGTCGAGCGCCACGGGCTGGCCAACCTGCTGCTGGCCACCGCCTGCGCCGGCGTGCTGCTGTTCGTGCTGGGCCTGCTGCGGCTCGGGCGCTTCGTGCGGCTGGTGCCGGTGGGCATCGTGATCGGCTTCACCAACGGCATCGCGGTGCTGATCGCCGCCTCGCAGCTGAAGGACTGGCTGGGCCTGCGGGTGCCGAAGATGCCGGCCGACTTCTTCGCGCAGCTGCACGTGATGGCCCAGCACCTGGACAGCTTCAATCCGTACGCTTTCGGGCTGGGCACCGCTTGCGTAGCATGCCTGTTCGTGTGGCCGCGCCTGAGCAAACGGGTGCCGGCGGCGGTGGTGGCGCTGGTCGCGCTCACCCTCGCGGCCTGGTACTTCAAGCTGCCGGTGGAGACCATCGGCACGCGCTTCGGCGGCATCCCGCAGGGCCTGCCGGCCTTCGCGCTGCCGGCGTTCTCGTGGGAGTCGGCCAAGCTGCTGGCCGGGCCGATCGCCACCATCGCCATCCTGGGCGCCATCGAGTCGCTGCTGTGTGCCCGCGTGGCCGACCAGCTGAGCCCGCTGCCGCGCCACGACCCGAACCAGGAGCTGATGGCCCAGGGCATCGCCAACCTGGTGGTGCCGTTCTTCGGCGGCATGCCGGCCACCGGCACCATCGCGCGCACCGTCACCAACATCCGCGCCGGCGCCACCTCGCCGGTGGCCGGCATCGTGCATGCGCTGACCCTGGCGGCGATCGTGCTGGCTGCGGCGCCGCTGGCGCTCGAGGTGCCGCTCTCGGTGCTGGCCGGCATCCTGCTCTTCGTCGCCTGGAACATGGGCGAATGGCGCGAGTTCGCGCGGCTGCGGCACCACAACGTGCACCACCGGCTGCTGATGGTCGGCACCTTCGTGCTCACCGTGGTGTTCGACCTCACGGTGGCGGTGGAAGCGGGATTGATCGGCGCCTGCCTGTTCTTCATCCAGAAAATGAGCGCGGTGTTCCGGGTCGAGCGCGTGCCTGCCGAACCGCCCGCGTTGCGCTTCAAGCTGTACGGCGCGCTGTTCTTCGGTGCGGTGGCCAAGCTCGACGACATCCTGCAGGCGGTGCAGGATTGCCCCGGCGCGCCCGCGCTGGTATTGGACGGCCTGCAGCTGGTGCACCTGGACACCTCCGGGCTGGACGCGCTGCACCAGTTGCACAAGGCGGTGCTGGACAAGGGCGGCAGCCTGCGGCTGGAGAACCTGCAGCCGCAGCCGCGCGACATGATCGCCCGTGTGGGCTTGGCGGGCGGGTGCAGCCTGCCGGCGGCGCCCGCCCGGTAAAATCGCCCGACCATGTCCGCCCTGCTCCGCATCTTCCGCCGCCCCGACTACAAATCGGACATCACGCAGTTCATCGAGCAGCTCAAGACCGAACAGCCGGACCTGGAGTCGCGCCAGCGCGTCGGCCGGGCCATCTGGTGGGACAAGTTCGTGGACCGCGACGCCTGGCGCGCCTGGCGCTCGGCCCAGGTGCCGCAGAAGCCCTACGTGTACGGCTCGGAGCCGCCCAAGGAAGGCTGATCCGCGCCCGGCGCGCCGATTCCCGCGGCCCATGAGCGACTCCCAACCCGACACCACCCTGCCCGAGCCCTCCGCACCCGAGGTGCCCGGCACGCCCCAGGTGGTCGACCAGGTGGCGCTGGCGCGCCTGTACGGCGAACCGCTGTTCGCCATGCCGCAGGACCTGTACATCCCGCCGGACGCGCTGGAGATCTTCCTCGAAGCCTTCGAGGGGCCGCTGGACCTGCTGCTGTACCTCATCCGCAAGCAGAACTTCAACATCCTCGACATCCCGATGGCCGCGGTCACGCGGCAGTACCTGGTGTACGTGGACGAGATCCGCACGCGCAACCTGGAACTCGCCGCCGAATACCTGCTGATGGCGGCCATGCTGATCGAGATCAAGTCGCGCATGCTGCTGCCGCCCAAGAAGGTGGCCGAGGGCGAGGAGCCGGAAGACCCGCGCGCCGAACTCGTGCGGCGCCTGCTGGAATACGAGCAGATGAAGGCGGCGGCGTTCCGCCTGAACGCGGTGCCGCAGCTCGGGCGCGACGTGCTGCGCGGCCAGGTCTACATCGAGCAGTCGCTGCAGCCGCGCTTTCCCGACGTGAACGTGGTCGACCTGCAGGACGCCTGGCGCGACATCCTGCGCCGCGCCAAGCTGATCCAGCACCACAAGATCACGCGCGAGGAACTGTCGGTGCGCGAGCACATGAGCATGGTGCTGAGGAAGCTGCAGGGCCGCAAGTTCATCGAGTTCGAGCACCTGTTCGACCTGAACCGCGGCGTGCCGGTGCTGATCGTCACCTTCATCGCCATGCTGGAGCTGGCCAAGGAAACCCTGATCGAGGTGACGCAGGCCGAGGCCTACGCGCCGATCTACGTGCGCCTGGCGTACCAGCCGGCCTAGAACAACCACCAGAGACAAGAAGAAGAGCAGCATGGCCTCCCACGATTTCGATGTCCTGATCGTCGGCAGCGGCCTGGCCGGCCTGTCGGCCGCGCTGCACCTGGCACCCACGCACCGCGTGGCGGTGCTCACCAAACGCGCCATGAGCGACGGCTCCAGCGGCTGGGCGCAGGGCGGCATCGCCGCCGTGATGGGCGAGGACGACAGCTTCGAGCGCCACGTGGACGACACCCTGGTGGCCGGCGCCGGCCTGTCCGACCCGGCGGCCACCCGCTTCGTGGTGGAACATGCGCCGGAAAGCATCGCCTGGCTGCGCTCGCTGGGCGTGCCGTTCTCGCAGGAGAACGGCCACCTGCACCTGACGCGCGAAGGCGGCCACAGCGCGCGGCGCATCGTGCACGTGACCGACGCCACCGGCGCCGCCGTGCAGCAGACCCTGATCGAACGGGTGCGCCGCACGCCCAACATCACGGTGCTGGAGAACCACATGCTGGTGGACCTGATCACCGCCGGCAAGCTGGGCATGCAGCCCAACCGCTGCCTGGGCCTGTACGCGCTGGACGAGGCCACCGACGAAGTGCGCACCTTCCGCGCGCCGCGCACCATCCTGGCCACCGGCGGCGCGGGCAAGGTGTACCTGTACACCACCAACCCCGACACCGCCACCGGCGACGGCATCGCCGCGGCCTGGCGCGCCGGCTGCCGGGTGACGAACATGGAGTTCATCCAGTTCCACCCGACCTGCCTGTACCACCCGCACGTCAAGAACTTCCTGATCACCGAAGCCGTGCGCGGCGAGGGCGGCAAGCTGCTGCTGCCCGACGGCACGCGCTTCATGCCCGGCCACGACCCGCGCGCCGAGCTGGCGCCGCGCGACGTGGTGGCGCGCGCCATCGACTTCGAGATGAAGAAGCACGGCCTGGACTGCGTCTACCTGGACATCTCGCACCAGCCGGCCGCGTTCATCCTGGAGCACTTCCCCAACATCCACGCGCGCTGCCT
Source organism: Pseudomonadota bacterium (assembly GCA_040384685.1). Classification (GTDB taxonomy): domain Bacteria; phylum Pseudomonadota; class Gammaproteobacteria; order Burkholderiales; family Burkholderiaceae_C; genus Ramlibacter. The sequence continues at coordinate 11,014 of JAZKIV010000019.1, forward strand.
GCAGCTGGGCATCGACATCACGCGCGAACCGATCCCGGTGGTGCCGGCGGCGCACTACACCTGCGGCGGCGTGCACACCGACCTGCGCGGGCGCACCGACCTGCCCGGCCTGCACGCCATCGGCGAGACCACCTACACCGGCCTGCACGGCGCCAACCGGCTGGCCAGCAACTCGCTGGTGGAATGCATGGTGTTCGCGCGCTCGGCCAGCCAGGACATCCTGGCCACGCAGGCGGAGGACCCGCCAGCGGTGCCGGCCTGGGACGACAGCCGCGTGACCGATGCCGACGAGGCGGTGGTGATCTCGCACAACTGGGACGAGCTGCGCCGCTTCATGTGGGACTACGTGGGCATCGTGCGCACCAACAAGCGGCTGGAGCGTGCGGCGCACCGCATCGCGCTGCTGCAGGACGAGATCCAGGAGTTCTACGGCGCCTTCCACGTCACGCGCGACCTGCTGGAGTTGCGCAACCTGGTGACGGTGGCCGAGCTGATCGTGACCTCGGCGCAAAGCCGCCACGAAAGCCGCGGCCTGCACTTCAGCCGCGACTATCCGCAGTCGATGCCGGACCCCGAGCCGACGATTCTCGTGCCCTGAGACGGTCACGTCTGCGGCGATTACCTTGAAATCGCCGGCACCAAAGACATCGGAGTGACCGCCTCCCGCAACGCATTGAAGGCGACGTTGATCCAGCTCAGTTCTGCGCCCTGGTCTCCACAGTCAACGTGCAGCGCAACTTCCCTTCTGCATCACGCGAGCACTCCAGGGAAATCCTGATCCTGGACTGAGCGGAGGACGATGAGGATTTCGGCGGAGAGCAGGTTTCCGCATCGAAAATTTTTCCGATGATTGCAGTCTGCATCGTCCTCATTTCGTCCTTGCAATTGGACACAAGATCAAAAGTCATTTCGCTCATTTAACTTACTCTCTTTCTGGATATGCATTTGCGCCGATTGCGCCATTTCACAGTATCGAAAGTAATGCACTTCATGCACGAAAATCATTCACAAAGAATAGTCAAATATTCACCACCTCATTTGAATTAATTCAATCCTATTTTTTCAACTTCCAAGGATCGAATTTCATCAAAACAAACGACTGACATCGACGAGGTTCACCGCCGACGCCGATGCAAGCTTCAAAGATTGCATCTCATTTGTTCCTGTTTTGGCGAGACACGGGAGCACAAAGCCGCCACGAAAGCCGCGGCCTGCACTTCAGCCGCGACTACCCGCAGTCGATGCCGGACCCTGAGCCGACCACGCTGGTGCCCTGAGGCGCGGCCCGCCTCAGGTGTGCGTCATGGCGAACTGGACCGGCTGCGCCGGGTTCGCACAGCTGCCGGTCATGTGGATGACGACGGAACGCATGAACTCCATCGACAGGATGGTGATGCCGGCCGGCATGTCCCGGTACACCGAGCCTTCCGTGGCCTGCGGCACGACGCCGATCCACAGTGCCGGCTTGAACAGGAACGTCGCCCTGGTGCGCGGCATGATGGTCTGCCGGCTCGCCATCAGGCTGCCGCCCCGGTAGAAGCGCACGCCGATCGGCGCCTCGTCGTGCTCGTGTGCGATTTCGATCTTGCCGGGCGCGCTTGCCTGGCCCGCGGGAACGAGCACGCTGCCGGCGCCCAGCCGCCGCATGGTGAACAACTGGCCGGGGGAGCAAGGCTGCGGCGCCGTCGCGTTGCCCGCCTCGTCGTTGGCGCTGACCGTCAGCGCGGCCGGATAGGTGAAGCGGCAGCGATGGTTCGACGGACAGTCGAGGACCTTCCAGGCCACGGGCAGCTCGTCGATACCGCCCAGGACGTTCTTCTGGAAGATGACGATCTGCGAGTTGTTGCAGTCGGTGGACTGGTTGATGAGCTCGATCGCGACGTCCCCGAGCCCGGATGCCGGCGGGTTCGTCACGCCATCACCACGTTCTGCAGCGTGAACATGAACGGCTGCGCGTCCGGGCCCGAGCCGCCGCCGGTCATGACGATGTCGGCCTTGGCGATCCCGTCCAGCGTGATCTCGGTGTCGATGGAGGAGACGATGGCCTCATTGAGCAGCGCGCCCTCGTCCACCTGCGAGGCCACGCCGACCCAGATCGTCGGCTTGAAGCCGAACCCGGCCTTCTGCTGCGGCGCGACGCCCGTCTTCATGGCGAACAGCCGCCCGTCCTTGTAGATGCAGGCGCTGATCGAGCCTTCGGTGAGGCTGTTGGTGATCTGGATTTCCTGCCCGTTGGAGGCGCCTTCTTTCGCAGGCGCCAACACGTGGCCGGAGAGGTCCATCTTCACGTCGAACAGCTGGCCCGCCTGGGCATCGAGCAGCGGCATGTGGTTGCCGTCGGCATCGGCCGCGCCGACTTGGCTGGTCAGCGGATACGTGAAGGGATGCCAGGCGCCGCGCCCGCAGTTTTTGATCACCGTCCACGCCACCGCCACCTCCTCGGCGCTGGTGGCCACGTTCTTGCTGAAGATGAGAATCTCGGAGTTGTTGCGGTCGTTCGATTCGTTGACGAACCTGAGCTGGATGTCCATGGGTCCTCCCGTTTGTGCGATGCGTGACATTGTGCACGGCCGGGCTGGACGCGTATACCGCCAAACAGGGGGCACCTCAGTCGAGATTGCGGGTGCCCCATTCGCGCATCGCCCGCACGATGGGACCCAGGCTTTTGCCCTTGTCGGTGAGCATGTATTCGAAGCGCGGCGGATGCTCGCTGTAGAACTTGCGCTCCACCAGGCCGTTGGCCTCCATCTCCTTCAGCCGCGAGGACAGCGTGTTGGGCGCGACCCCCACCAGCGACTCCTGGAAGTCCTGGAAGCGCCGCGGCCCGTGCAGCAGCAGGTCGCGCAGCACCAGGATGGTCCAGCGCTCCCCGATCAGGTCCAGGGTGCGCGCGACCGGGCAATCGTGGATGTCGTAGCTGCGGGCCATGGGCGAATGCTAACGCGCGGGCGGCACCTCCGGCGCGGCCACCGGCAGCGCCGCCTGGTTGGCATAGACGATCAGCTTGAACGGGTTGTACTCCTGGTACTTCCCTGCCAGCCGCCGGAACGCCTCCCGGTAGGTTTCCCGCGCGGGCGCCTCCAGCGGGCCCGCGCCGCGCATCCACTGCATCAGCAGCGCCGCCTGCTCGTGCTTGCCGTCGGCCATCAGCCGTTCGGCGGCACGCGCGGCCTGCTGCTGCGTGACGCCCAAGTAGTCCGTGACCAGCAGGCCCTTGTCGCGCAGCGTGAGCGCGTCCATGCCCTGCAGGTCGGCCTGCCAGTAGCCCACGTGCTGGTCGAACAGGCGGTTGATCACGTTCTCGCGCAGCACCAGGTAGCCGATCTGCGCGGCCTGGCTGGCCTGCAGGATCGACGGCGCAATCAGGTTGGCCTGCTGGATCGCGCCGCGCTCGTCGCCGCGGCGCACCGCCTCCAGCACGCGCGGCTCCAGCCATTGCAGCGCCTCGCGCAGTTCCAGCAGCACCGCCGGCCTGGAGAACAGGCGGGTCAGCGGCTCGTGTCCGTGCAGCACCACCCGCGGCTTGCGCTCGGCGATCACGCCGATCGCGTCCAGCAGGCCGTGCAGGTTGCCTTCCTCGACGAACGGCGCCCCGAGATACGGCATGGCGATGTCGCCGGCGAACAGCACGCCTTCGCGGGGCAGGTGGACCAGCAGCGCGTCTTCCGTCTCGCCGCCGGCGGCCGGGATCAGTTCGAACACGGTGCCGCCGATGCGCACTTCGCCGCGCTGGTCCACCGCCACGTCGGGCTTGTACGACAGCAGGTCTTCCATGCGGAATGCCGGGCCGAAGAAGACCGGCAGCGTGTTCTGCGGCCCGTCTCCCTGGTGCGCCAGCTCCGCCGCGTAGTTGCCGCGCCCGTAGAAGCGCACCGGCTGTCCCAGGCCGCGGAAAAAGCGATGGCCGCCGACATGATCCCAGTGCGCGTGCGTGACGAACACCGTTGTGAGCGGCGGCAGGTTGGGCACGGCCTGGCGCAGCGCCTCGTAGGCTTCGCGCGCAGCATCGGCGCGGGTGCCGGCGTCGATGGCGATCAGCTCGCGCCCGTCGTCGGACACCACGAAGTTGAATTCGGTGAAGTCGAAACCGCTCAGCGTGTACACCTTGCCCGGCACCGCCTGCGTGATGCGGCGCGCGGAGAACAGGTGGCCGAGCTGCGCGGTTTCCGAGAACGGCGTGGTGAACACCAGCGGCTTGTCCCAGCCGGTGAAGCCGGACTTGCGCAGGTAGGCCTGTGCCTGCGTGTCGTCGCCCGCTTCCTTCGCCAGCAGGGCGCGGCGGTAGTGCACCTCGCGCAGCCAGCCGGGCTGCGGCGCGCGCTGCGCGTTCTGCTCGCACCATTGCAGGTCCTCGATGGCGCGGTCGCGCTGGCCCAGCAGGCCCGGCAGCTGCGCGCGCACCACGCCCGACATCCAGCGCGCCACGAAGTTGTTGCCGCCGTCGAGCGCCCGCGCTTCGTCGAGCAGCGCAATGGTGTCGCGCACCCAGCCGATGCGCCGCAGCAGCGGGATGTCGTTCGCGTGCTCGGCGCGCAGGCCGGCCAACGCGGCCAGGTAGTAGGCGCGCCGCGTTGCGTCGATGCGCGGGCCGAAGGTTCGCAACAGGTCCTCGAAGAAGCGCACGCCCTCCTCGTACCGGCGCGCGTTGGCGAACTGCGAGCTGAGCAGCAGGATCGGCTCTGCGTCCTCCGCCGGCTTGGCGCGGTTGATCGCCTTCAAGTATTCCAGCTCGGGCGGGCCAGCCGTCATGGCCGGGGTTTGCGCGGACACCGGCGATGCGGCCATCCATGCGAGCGGCGGCACCACGGCGGCAAGCGCCAGGGCCGCGATCCAGAGAGGTTTCTTCATGGTGACTTTCTTCAAGCAGTCGTCGGCATGGTGGCGGCATGCGCAGGGGCCGTCGCCACCGGCAGCGACAGCAGCGCCGTAACGATGCCGCCGGCGATCAGCAGCAGGTTGATGTTGTGGAAGCCCGCGACGCCCGGCGCGGAGGCCAGCAGCGAAACGGCAAGCGCCACGCCCAGCGTTGCGCCGAACTGGCGCACCGCCATGTTCACGGCCGAACCGATGCCGAAGCGCGCGGCGGGCAGCCTGGCGACGGCGGCGCCGGAGAGCGAGGGCAGCACCATGCCGACGCCCACGCCGCCGACCAGCAGGCCGGGCAGCCAGGCCGCCAGGAACTGCGGCTCGGCGCCGATGTTGAAATAGAACCAGATGCCCGCCGCCGCGTAGAGCACGCCGCCCAGCACCAGGAACGGCCTGTGGCCGACACGGGCGGCCAGCCGGCCGCACACCACGGCCACCGGGATCACCATCAGCGGCCCCGGGGTAATGGCCAGGCCGGCCAGGCTCAGGCTGTAGTGCCACACGCCTCGCAGGAACACGAAGTAGCTGAGGAACATCGCCGTGAACGCGATGTTGAACGTCAAGGTGCCGAGATTGGCGAAGCGGTAGGTGCGGTCGCGAAACAGGCTCAGGTCGATGGCCGCGGCCGGACGGTTCCAGGCCCAGCGCACGAACACCAGCGCCAGCGCGATGCCGCCGCCCACCGTCCACGCGGTGGCCGCGGAAGCCCAGCCCCAGCCGTCGGACTGCACGATGCCCAGCGTCAGCAGCGACACGCTGGCGATCACCAGCAGCACGCCCGGCACGTCGAGCGCGGCGCCCTGCTCGGGATTGGACGACTCCGCCAGCAGGCGCGCCGCGCGCACCACCGCGTACACGCCGAACGGCACGTTGACGTAGAAGGCCCAGCGCCAATTGGCCGCCTCGATGATCGCGGCGCCCGCGCTCGGGCCCAGCGCCGCGGCGAGCGCACCCAGCGCGCCCCACAGGCTGACCGCGATGGCGCGCTTGTGGAGCGGGAAGGCCTGCAGGATCAGCGCCAGCGAGGTCGGCGTGAGCAGCGCCGCGCCGACCGCCTGCAGCACGCGAAAGCCGATCAGCGCTTCCACGTTGGGCGCCAGGCCGCACAGCGCCGAAGCGATGGTGAACAGCGACACGCCGGCCAGGAACAGGCGCTTGCGCCCCAGCAGGTCGGCCAGCCGGCCGGCCGGCACCAGCAGCGCGGCGTAGACGATGGTGTAAGCGTTCAGCACCCAGGACAGGTACGCCGCCGATGCCGCGGGAAAGCTGTCGCGCAGCGCCGGGAACGCGGCGAAGCCGATGGTCGCGTCCAGCGACACCAGGAACACGGCGATGCCGGTCAGCCCGAACGTGCGCCAGGGACTGGCGGATGGCGCGGAGGTCTGCTCCATGGAAGGCTTTCGAAGTGCGAGTCATTTCATTTTAGCAAGTCACTTCTATTTTGCAAGTCACATGTCATGCCCCTGCAGCCCAGCTCGGCAGTCCGCGGCCAGACGGCGCCGCCGCGCCGCCGGGGCTATACTTCGCTCGCTCCGGGGTGCGAGCGGCTTGCGCAGGCAAGCTGGTATCGCTGAGATGGCAAGACCCAAACCCGTGAACTTGAACCGGTTCGTACCGGCGTAAGAAGAGCTGACAGGATTCGCGGCCCGCACGGGTCCGTCCCGCCATCCCTTTCGGAGCACTGCTTTGCCGCAACGCCGAAAGGATGGCCCCCTGATGAACGCTCCCGACAAACTCGCGCAACTGCTGGCGCTCACGCGCGAGCCCTTCCCCGCTTCCCGCAAGTTCCACGCGCCCGGCCAGCTGCACCCCCAGGTGCAAGTACCGATGCGCGAGGTGCAGCTGACCAACGGCGAGGCCGTCACGCTGTACGACACCTCGGGGCCGTACACCGAGCCCAGCGCCGAGATCGACGTGCGCAAGGGCCTGCCCGGCCTGCGCGCTTCGTGGATCGAATCGCGCGGCGACACCGAGCCCTACACCGGCCGCGAACGCAGGGCGCTGGACGACGGCACCAAGCATGAAGAGCGCGAGGTCCAGCGCATCGCCGCGCTGCGCGCCGAAGCCGCCGCGCTGCAGCGCTCGCCGCGCCGCGCGAAAGCCGGTGCCAACGTCTCGCAGATGCACTACGCACGCAAAGGCATCATCACGCCGGAGATGGAATACGTCGCCATCCGCGAGAACGGCAAGCGCGAATGGATGGCCGAGTACCTGGCCGACGCCGAGCGCAACCAGCGCCTTCGCGGCAACCCGATGGGCGCGCAGATCCCCGACATCATCACGCCCGAGTTCGTGCGCGACGAGGTGGCGCGCGGCCGCGCCATCATCCCGGCCAACATCAACCACCCGGAAATCGAGCCGATGGCGATCGGGCGCAACTTCCTGGTGAAGATCAACGCCAACATCGGCAACTCCGCCGTCACCTCCAGCATCGAGGAGGAAGTGGAGAAGCTGGTGTGGGCGATCCGCTGGGGCGCCGACACGGTGATGGACCTGTCGACCGGCAAGAACATCCACACCACGCGCGACTGGATCGTGCGCAACTCGCCGGTGCCCATCGGCACCGTGCCGATCTACCAGGCGCTGGAGAAGGTCGGCGGCGTGGCTGAAGACCTGACCTGGGAGATCTTCCGCGACACGCTGGTCGAGCAGGCCGAACAGGGCGTGGACTACTTCACCATCCACGCCGGCGTGCGCCTGCCGTTCATCCCGATGACGGCCAAGCGCCGCACCGGCATCGTCTCGCGCGGCGGCTCGATCCTGGCCAAGTGGTGCATCTCGCACCACAAGGAGAACTTCCTCTACACGCACTTCGAGGAGATCTGCGAGATCATGAAGGCGTACGACGTGAGCTTCTCGCTGGGCGACGGGCTGCGCCCCGGCTCCGGCGCCGACGCCAACGACGAGGCGCAGTTCGCCGAGCTGCGCACGCTGGGCGAATTGACGCAGATCGCCTGGAAGCACGACGTGCAGACCATGATCGAAGGCCCCGGCCACGTGCCCATGCACATGATCCAGGCCAACATGGAAGAGCAGCTCAAGCACTGCGGCGAGGCGCCCTTCTACACCCTGGGCCCGCTGACGGTGGACATCTCGCCCGGCTACGACCACATCTCCAGCGCCATCGGCGCGGCCATGATCGGCTGGTTCGGTACCGCCATGCTGTGCTACGTGACGCCCAAGGAACACCTGGGCCTGCCCGACCGCGACGACGTGAAGCAGGGCATCGTGGCCTACAAGATCGCCGCGCACGCCGCCGACATCGCCAAGGGCCACCCGGGCGCGCGCGCCTGGGACGAGGCGCTGTCGAAGGCGCGTTTCGAGTTCCGCTGGCAGGACCAGTTCAACCTGTCGCTGGACCCGGACACCGCCAAGCAGTTCCACGACGAGACCCTGCCGGCCGACGGCGCCAAGGTGGCGCACTTCTGCTCGATGTGCGGGCCGAAGTTCTGCTCGATGAAGATCACGCAGGACGTACGCGAGTACACCGCGGCACAGGAAGGCATGGCGGCCAAGAGCGCGGAGTTCAAGGCGGCGGGAAGCGAGATTTACATCCCGCTGCACAAGGCCTGATTCGCTTTCTCCCTCTCCCCCTCTGGGGGAGAGGGTTGGGGTGAGGGGGCGGCGCGGCATGG
>JAZKIV010000020.1:0-2732 GCA_040384685.1 Pseudomonadota bacterium
CCTTGCCGTCGGTCTTCTGGTCGCGCGCCCAGGCGCCCATCACGAAGGCGTCGTTGACGCTCACGCACCAGATCTCGTCGACGCCGGCCGCCTTCAGCTCGTCGAACCGCTGCACGTAGCCCGGCACGTGCTGGGCCGAGCAGGTCGGCGTGTAGGCGCCCGGAAGCGCGAACACCGCGATGGTCTTGCCGGCGGCGGCTTCGCGCACCTTCACCGGATTCGGGCCGATGCTGCAGCCGTTGCCGGCCACTTCCGAATACTCCTGCAGCGTGACGTCGGGCAGCGCATCTCCAACCTTGATCATGGTGTTCTCTCCTTGAGTGATGTGTGGGGAAAAAAGAAACGGCCCACATTGTGGGCCGTTTCGGGGGCTTGCGTCGACCGGGGGTTAAACCTCGGCGGCCTTCTCGACCAGGCGGGTCGCGACCCAGTTCTTGGTCTTGGAGATGGGCTTGCTCTCCGTGATCTCGATCACGTCGCCGGTATGGAAATCGCCGTTCTCGTCGTGCGCGTGGTACTTGCTCGACTTCATCACGATCTTCCCGTACAGCGGGTGCTTCACACGGCGCTCGACCAGCACGGTGACGGTCTTGGTGCGCTTGTCGCTCACCACCTTGCCGACCAGGGTGCGCTTGAGGGAGGTTTTGGCTTCCGTCATGTTCACTCCTTGTTGCCGGCGGAATCGGTGGTGGCGCGCTTCTGGGCCAGGATGGTCTTGGCGCGGGCGATGTCGCGGCGCGTGATGCGCAGCGTGGCGGTGTTGTTGAGCTGTTGCGTGGCCTTCTGCATGCGCAGGCCGAAATGGGCCCGCTGCAGGTCCTTCACTTCGGCTTCCACGCCGGCAACGTCCTTCTGGCGGAGATCATTGGCTTTCGTCATTTCATCTCCTCCTTCAGGTGCCGATCTGGCGGGTGACGAACGTGGTGCGCAGCGGCAGCTTGGCGGCGGCCAGCTTGAACGCTTCGCGCGCAAGTTCCTCGGGCACGCCGACGATCTCGAACACGACCTTGCCCGGCTGGATTTCGGCCACGTAGTACTCCGGGTTGCCCTTGCCGTTACCCATCCGCACTTCGGCGGGCTTCTGGGAAATCGGCTTGTCGGGGAACACGCGGATCCAGATGCGGCCACCACGCTTCACGTGGCGGGAGATCGCGCGGCGCGCGGCCTCGATCTGGCGGGCCGTCAGGCGGCCGCGGTCGGTGCACTTCAAGCCGAAGTCGCCGAACGCCACCGAATTGCCAGTGGTGGCGACGCCGGTGTTGCGGCCTTTTTGCTCTTTGCGGAATTTGCGGCGAGCGGGTTGCAGCATGATTACTCTCCTTTACCGTCGGCGGGAGGGGTCCCAGCCGGCGCGGCCTTGCGGGCGACGCGCTTAACGGTAGATTTCGGTGCATCGGCACCTGCGGTTGTTGTTGCTTCAGCGGGCTTGTCGCTGCCGTCGGCCGGCGCGACGTTGGTCGAACCGGACATGGAGCGGCCACCGCCACCACCACCACCGGCGCCGCCGGGGCCACGCGGGCCGCCACGGCCACGGTCGCCGCCGGGGCCGCCACGGCGGTCGCCGTCACGGCGCGGGCCGCGCGGACCGCGGCGCTCTTCGCCCTCGGGGCGCGGCGTGCTGTCCAGCGACGGCGCGTCGCGCTGGCCCAGCGTGTCGCCCTTGTAGACCCACACCTTGACGCCGATCACGCCATAGGTGGTCTTGGCTTCGGAGAAGCCGTAGTCGATGTCGGCGCGCAGCGTGTGCAGCGGAACGCGGCCTTCGCGGTACCACTCGGTGCGCGCGATCTCGATGCCGTTCAGGCGGCCGGCCGACATGATCTTGATGCCTTGCGCGCCCAGGCGCATCGCGTTCTGCATGGCGCGCTTCATGGCGCGGCGGAACATGATGCGCTTTTCGAGCTGCTGGGTGATCGAGTCGGCGATCAGCTGGGCATCGACTTCGGGCTTGCGCACTTCCTCGATGTTCACCGCCACCGGCACGCCCAGGCGGGTCGCCAGGTCGCGCTTGAGGTTCTCGATGTCCTCGCCCTTCTTGCCGATCACCACGCCCGGACGCGCCGAGTAGATGGTGATGCGGGCGTTCTTGGCGGGGCGCTCGATCAGCACGCGCGACACGGCGGCATTCTTCAGCTTGGTCTTCAGGTACTCGCGGACCTTGATGTCCTCGGCCAGCATGTCGCTGAAGTCCCGGTTGTTGGCATACCAGCGGCTGTTCCAGTTGCGGGTGACAGCCAGGCGGAAGCCGGTCGGGTGGATTTTTTGTCCCATGTTCTTCCTGCCTTAGTTGCCCACGGTCACGTACACATGGCACGTGCCCTTGCTGATGCGGTTGCCGCGGCCCTTGGCGCGCGCCGTGAAGCGCTTGAGCACGGTGCCCTGCTCCACGTAGATGGTCTTCACCTTCAGTTCGTCGATGTCGACGCCGTCGTTGTGTTCGGCGTTGGCGATCGCGGAGTCCAGCACCTTCTTGATGATGCCGGCACCCTTCTTCTGGGTGAAGTTCAGGATGTTGAGCGCCTGGTCCACCTTCTTGCCGCGGATCAGGTCGGCCACGAGGCGGCCCTTGTCGACCGACAGGCGCACGCCGCGGAGGACTGCACGGGTTTCAGACATGGTTCATCCTCACTTCTTCTGGACTTTCTTGTCCGCGGGGTGACCCTTGAAGGTGCGCGTGAGGGCGAATTCGCCCAGCTTGTGGCCCACCATCTGGTCGGTGATATAGACCGGCA
>JAZKIV010000021.1:0-200624 GCA_040384685.1 Pseudomonadota bacterium
GCTGGTGGACGGCATCAAGCGCGCCACCGACGTGATGATCGCCGGCAAGGTGGCCGTCGTCGCCGGCTACGGCGACGTCGGCAAGGGTTCGGCGCAGGCGCTGCGCGCGCTCTCCGCGCAGGTGTGGGTGACCGAGATCGACCCGATCAACGCGCTGCAGGCCGCCATGGAAGGCTACCGCATCGTGACCATGGAATACGCCGCCGACAAGGCCGACATCTTCGTCACCACCACCGGCAACAAGGACGTGATCCGCTTCGAGCACATGGCGGCGATGAAGGACCAGGCGATCGTCTGCAACATCGGCCACTTCGACAACGAGATCGACGTCGCGTCGCTCGAGAAGCAGTGCAAGTGGGACGAGATCAAGCCGCAGGTCGACCACGTGATCTTCCCGGACGGCAAGCGCATCATCCTGCTGGCCAAGGGCCGGCTGGTGAACCTGGGCTGCGGCACGGGCCATCCCAGCTACGTGATGTCCTCCTCGTTCGCCAACCAGACCCTGGCGCAGATCGAGCTGTTCACCAAGCCGGACGCCTACGAATCCGGCAAGGTCTACGTGCTGCCCAAGCACCTGGACGAGAAGGTGGCGCGCCTGCAGCTGTCCAAGCTGGGCGCGCAGCTGACGATGCTGACCGACGAGCAGGCCGCGTACATCGGCGTCGACAAGAACGGCCCGTACAAGGCCGACACGTACCGGTACTGAACCTCCGGCACCCTCTCCCCGCTTGCGTGCAGACCAACTTCTCGTCGAGCGCGGCCTGGCGACGACCCGATCGCAGGCGCAGCGGCTGATCGCCGCCGGCGTGCGGTGGTTCGATGGCCATGCGTGGCGGCCCGTCGCCAAGAACGGCGACGAGCTGCCGGGCACGGCCGAGCTGGAACTGCTGGACACGGCCGAGTCGCGCTACGTGTCGCGCGGCGGCCTGAAGCTGGAAGGCGCGCTGCGCGCGGCGGCGCTCGACGTGGCGGGCTGGACCTGCCTGGACGTGGGCCAGTCGACCGGCGGCTTCACCGACTGCCTGCTGCAGCATGGCGCGGCGCGGGTGGTCGGCGTGGACGTCGGCCACGGGCAGCTGCATCCGAAGCTGCGCGGCGACGCGCGAGTGCGGGCGCTCGAGAAGGTCAATGCCAGGCAGCTGGATGCCGCGCAGGCCGGTTCGGATTTCGACCTGGTGTGTGGCGACCTCTCGTTCATCTCGCTCACGCTGGTGCTGCCGGCGCTGGCGCCGCTGCTGAAGGCCGGCGGGCACCTGCTGATGCTGGTGAAGCCGCAGTTCGAGCTGCAGCCGGCGCAGGTCGGCAAAGGCGGCATCGTCAAGGATGCGGGCCTGTATGCCGTGGTCGAGCAGCGGCTGCGCGAGGCATGCGGCGCATTGGGCTTGCTGGTGCGCGGCTGGCACGACAGCCCGATCGCGGGCGGCGACGGCAACCGGGAATTTTTCATTCACGCGACAACGACAACCGAGAGGCAGAAGCCATGAAGCTTCCCATCAGCCTGGAATTCTTTCCGCCCAAGACGCCCGAGGGCACGGAGAAGCTGCGCGCGGTGCGCCGGCAGCTCTATGCGCTGCAGCCCGAGTTCTGCTCGGTGACCTACGGCGCGGGCGGCTCCACCCAGAGCGGCACCTTCAACGCGGTGACAGAGATCCTCGCCGAGGGCGTGGACGCGGCGGCGCATTTCTCCTGCATCGGCGCCTCGCGCGCCAAGGTGCGCGAGCAGCTCGCGCAATTGCGGGCGATGAAGATCCGCCGCCTGGTGGCGCTGCGCGGCGACCTGCCCAGCGGCTACGGCGCGGGCGGCGAGTTCCAATACGCGAGCGACCTGATCGCCTTCATCCGCGCCGAGACCGGCGACGCCTTCCACATCGAGGTGGCCTGCTATCCGGAGGTGCATCCGCAGGCGGCGTCGCCCGAAGCCGACCTGCGCGCCTTCGCGGCCAAGGTGCAGGCGGGTGCCGACGGCGCCATCACCCAGTATTTCTATAACGTGGAAGCGTACTTACGTTTTGTCGAAGACGTGCGTGCTGCTGGGCTCCAGGTGCCGATCGTGCCGGGTATCATGCCGATCACCAGTTCAACCCAACTCATGCGTTTTTCGGATACCTGCGGCGCCGAGATCCCGCGCTGGATCCGTTTGCGGCTCCAGGGCTTCGGCGACGATGTGGCATCCATCCGGGCATTCGGCCTGGATGTGGTCACCCAGCTGTGCGAACGGCTGCAGGCCGCAGGTGTCCCCGGCATTCACTTCTATACGATGAACCAATCAGCTGCCACGCTGGAGATCTGCAAGCGCCTCGGATGGTGAAGGCGCACGGGTCACTGCTGCTTGCCACGCTGCTGCTCCTGGGAGCGGCGGCGCAGGCCTCCGAATTCGATGCCGAAGCGGCGCAGGCCGCCTCGGCGGTGTCGCAGGCGCTGCAGCCGGCGGCGCCGCCGGCACCCCTTGCGGCCGCCGAACCCGCGGAAAAACCGTCGCTGCCGCAAAAGGCGCTGGAGTCCGTGCGCGAACTGCAGCGCGGCATCGCCTCCTGGTACGGCAAGCAGTTCCACGGCAGGAAGACGGCCAGCGGCGAAGTGTTCGACATGAACGAGCTGACCGCCGCGCATCCCAGCCTGCCGTTCGGCACCGTGGTGCGCGTGCGCAGCCTCAACAGCGACCGCAGCGTGGACGTGCGCATCAACGACCGCGGCCCGTTCATCCGCCAGCGCGTCATCGATTTGAGCCGCGGTGCCGCCGAAGCCCTGGGCCTGCTGGAAGCCGGCACCGGCACCAAGCCGGTCGCCATCGAAATCCTGGGCCCGGCCGACGGCGGCGAACCGCCGCCGCAGCGGCGCGGCACCCGCAGGGCCGCGGCCGCGCGCTGATCCGCGCTCAGCGGTCGTCGTAGCTGACCACGACCTTGCGCGTCAGCGGCCGCGCCTGGCAGGTCAGCACGAAGCCGCGCGCCATCTCGTCGGCTTCCAGGGTGAAGTTCTTCTCCATCGCCACTTCGCCTTCCAGCACGCGCGCACGGCAGGTGCAGCACACGCCGCCCTTGCAGGAATAGGGCAGGTCCAGGCCGGACTCCAGCGCGGCGTCCAGCACGCGGTCGTCGGCGGCCATCGAGAGATGGTGCGTCTTGCCGTCCAGCACCACGTCCAGTTGATGGTCGAGCTCGCTCGCCGGCCGGACGGCGGCGGCGGCGCGCGGCGGCCGCGCCGCGGAGCCCGGATCGCCGGGCGTGGTGAAGCGCTCGGCATGCACACGGTCGGCCGGCATGCCGGCCGCATGCAGCGTGCGCTCCACCGCTTCGATCATCGCTTCGGGCCCGCAGATGAAGGCCTCGTCGATGTCCTCCACCGGCAGCAGCGCCTGCAGCAGTTCGCCGACCTTGGCCTCGTCCAGCCGGCCGTTGAGCAGCGGCACGTCCTGCGCCTGGCGCGACAGCAGGTGCAGCAAGGTCAGGCGCGCCGGATAGCGGTCCTTCAGGTCCTGCAGCGCCTCGTTGAACATGATGGTGTTGGTGCGCTGGTTGCAATACACCAGGGTGAAGCGCGAATCCGGTTCGGCCGCCAAGGTGCTGGCCAGGATCGACAGGATCGGCGTGATGCCCGAGCCGGCCGCGAAGCCGACGCGGTGGCGCGCCTGCGGCGCGCGCGGTGTGAAGCGGCCGTCCGGCGGCATCACGTCGACCACGCTGCCCGGTTGCAGCGACTGCACCGCCCAGCGCGAGAACAGGCCGCCTTCCACCGGCTTGATGCCGACGTCGATCTCGCGCGCGTCGGCATAACGCTGCTTCGGGCTGCAGATCGAGTAGTTGCGGCGCACCTCCTGCCCGTCGACCGTGGCGCGCAGCGTGAGGAACTGGCCCGGCTGGAAGTCGAAGCCGTCGGCCAGCTCGGGCGGCACGGCGAAGGTGATGGCGGCGGCGCCCGCGGCATCGGGCGTGACGCGCTTGACGGTCAGGGGATGGAAGTGCAGGGCCATGCGCGGTGTCTGGTTCTAGTAGGGCTTGAAGTGGTCGAACGGTTCCAGGCAGTCCAGGCACTTGTGCAGCGCCTTGCATGCGGTGGAGCCGAAGTGCGAGGTTTCGGTGGTGTTGTGCGAGCCGCAGCGCGGGCAGGGCACGGCATCGGCCACGGCGCGGCGCGCGAACTGCACCACGTTGCCGCCGGCCGAGCACTGCGGCGGCGCGATGCCGTACTCGCGCAGCTTGCGCCGCGCGTCTTCCGTGATCCAGTCGGTGCTCCAGGCCGGCGCCAAGCGCGTGACCACGCGCGCGCGCAGGCTGTGCGAGCGCAGCAGCGTGCGCACGTCGGCCTCGATCTGCTCCATGGCCGGGCAGCCGCTGTAGGTCGGCGTGATCACCACCTCCAGCTCGCCGTCGGCGCCTTCGTTCACCTCGCGCAGGATGCCCAGCTCGCGGATGCTGACCACCGGAATCTCCGGGTCGGGCACGCCTTCGAGCAGCTCCCAGGCCTGCTGCGCGGCAGCGGAACTCACCACTGCGCTCCGGGGTGCTGGCGGGCGAGCGACTGCATTTCGGCCAGCACGTAGCTCAGGTGCTCCGAGTGCAGGCCTTCCTTGCCGCGCGGCACGTAGCCGGCGGCGGCCGCACGCTTCAGCATGGCTTCGGCCAAGGTGGCGTCCACTTCCTGGTCCCAGGCATCGCGCAGCAGGCGCGCGTCGACGCCAGTACCGCTGGCCACCGCTTCGATCTCGTGCGCCGACGGCGTCCAGAATTCCTGCGTGTAGGGCAGCAGGTGGTCCAGCGCGGCCTGCATGCGGCGCTGCGATTCGTCGGTGCCGTCGCCCAGGCGGATCGTCCAGTCGCGCGCGTGGCGCAGGTGGTAGCGGGTTTCCTTCAGCGACTTGGCGGCGATGGCCGCCAGCTGCGCGTCGCCCGACTGCTGCAGCGCTTCCCACACCAGCACCATCAGCGCCGAGTACAGGAAGTTGCGCGCGATGGTGGTGGCGTAGTCGCGGTCGGCCGTGGCGGTGCCGGCCAGCGGGCCGTGGTGCGGCAGCTCCAGCAGCGTGTAGTTGCGAAACTGGCCGGAATCGCGGAAGTAAGCCAGCGTGTCCTCGGTGGTGCCGGGCTCCAGGCGGGCGGCGGCGTGCTGGTACAGCAGGCGTGCCTGGCCAACCAGGTCGAGGCTGATGTTGGCCAGCGCGATGTCTTCTTCCAGCACCGGGCCGTGGCCGGCCCACTCGGCGTTGCGTTGGCCCAGGATGAGGGCGTTGTCCGCCAGGTGCAGCAGGTAGTCCAGCGGCGCGAAAACGGCGGCCGTCGTCACATGTGCCCCACTTCGTCGGGGATGTCGTAGAAGGTCGGGTGGCGGTAGATCTTGTCGCCTGCGGGCTCGAAGAACTCGGCCTTGTCGTCCGGCGCGCTGGCCGTGATGGAGGCTGAGGGCATCACCCAGATGCTTACGCCTTCCTGGCGGCGCGTGTAGACGTCGCGCGCCATCTGCAGCGCATGCTGCGCGTCGCTGGCGTGCAGGCTGCCGCAGTGCTTGTGCTCCAGGCCCTGCTTGCTGCGGACAAAGACTTCCCACAGCGGCCATTCGTTACGCACATCGCTCATGCTGCCTCCTTCAGTTGCCGGGCCTTCTGCTTGCGCGCATGCGCCAGCGCGGCGTCGCGCACCCATTGGCCGTCCTCGTGCGCCTTCACGCGCGTGGCCAGGCGTTCCTTGTTGCAGGGGCCGTTGCCGTTGACCACGCTCCAGAACTCGTCCCAGTCGATCGCGCCGTAGTCGAAGTGGGCGCGTTCCTCGTTCCACTTGAGTTCGGGGTCGGGCACGGTGACGCCCAGGATCTTCGCCTGCGGGATGGTCGCGTCGACGAAGCGCTGGCGCAGGTCGTCGTTGCTCAGGCGCTTGATGCCCCAGCGCATGCTGGTGGCGCTGTTCGGGCTGTCCTTGTCGGGCGGGCCGAACATCGCCAGCACCGGCCACCACCAGCGGTTCACCGCGTCCTGCACCATGTCGCGCTGCGCCTGCGTGCCCTTCATCATGGACAGCAAGCTTTCGAAGCCCTGGCGCTGGTGGAAGCTTTCTTCCTTGCAGATGCGGATCATGGCGCGCGCGTACGGCCCGTACGAGCAGCGGCAGATCGGGATCTGGTTCATGATCGCCGCGCCGTCCACCAGCCAGCCGATCACGCCGACGTCAGCCCAGGTGAGGGTGGGGTAGTTGAAGATCGAGCTGTACTTGGCGCGGCCGGTGTGCAGCGCGTCCAGCATCTGGTCGCGGCTGGTGCCCAGGGTCTCGGCGGCGCTGTAGAGGTACAGGCCGTGGCCGCCCTCGTCCTGCACCTTGGCGATCAGGATCGCCTTGCGCTTGAGCGAGGGCGCGCGCGTGATCCAGTTGCCTTCGGGCTGCATGCCGATGATCTCGCTGTGCGCGTGCTGGCTGATCTGGCGCAGCAGCGTCTTGCGGTAGGCATCGGGCATCCAGTCCTGCGGCTCGATCCGGCCGTCCGCGTCGATCCGGGTGTCGAAACGCACCTGCAGGTCGGCCTGCGGTCCCTGGCCCGTCGCGGGCACGGCTTGCAGCCGCGCGGCGTCGGGCATATCCATGGCTTGGGTGTACATCGGCGCAGTATAGCCATTAACCGACCGAGCGGTCGGTTAATTTGCATCACGGTACGTACAGCGGAAATCCGTCACGCAAACCTCGTCCGCGCTTGTCGGACGCGGTCTGACAGGAACCCGGCGCGTTGTCCTACGCTCCGTCGCGGGTGAACAAAATCCAGCCCTCCCTCACCTCCTTCGCTCGCCGTGCCACTGCCGTGCTGATGGGTGCCCTGGCGCTGCACACGGGCATCGCCGCCGCCGCATCGCCCTACGCCGGTGCCGCCGGTGCGCCGTGCAACGTGCCCGGCATGCGCGCCGCCGTCCTGCAGCAGGTGAATGCGGTGCGCGCCCGCGGCGCGGACTGCGGCGGCCAGCGCTTCGGCGCCGCGCGCCCGATGGGCTGGAACGAGCAGCTGTTCTCCGCCGCCGACGGCCACTCGCGCGACATGGCGGCCTCCAACTATTTCTCGCACGAAAGCCTGCGCGGCACCCACGCCTACCAGCGCGTGGAAGCCCAGGGCTACCGCTGGAAGAGCGTGGCCGAGAACATCGCCGCCGGCGAGTTCGACGTGAGCGGCGTGATGGACGCCTGGATGCGCAGCGACGGCCACTGCCGCAACATCATGGACCCTGCCTACACCGAGGTCGCCGTGTCCTGCGTCAGCCGGCCCGGCACCACCTACGGCGGCTACTGGACCATGGTGCTGGCGCGCAAGCTCTGACCCGTCCGCGTCAGCTGCTTTCCAGCACGTGGCCTTTGCCGCGTCCGCGGCCCAGCGCTTCCACCAGCTGCGGCAGCGCCTGCTGCAGGGCCGGCTTCAAGGTGTGCGGCGGGTTGACCACGAACACGCCGCTGGCCGTCAGGCCCGGCCGGCGTGGGGTTTCGCCAGGGATGATGGTCGTCTTGGCCTCCGACTGCCCGATCGACAGCGTGGCGTGCAGCCAGGGCTTGCCGGCCTGGTTGGACAGCGTCTTCAGCCGGCGCGGCAGCTCGTGGGCTTCCGGCCGCGGGATCACCGGGTACCAGACGAAGTAGGTGCCGGTGGCGAAGCGCCGCAGGCTGTCCTGCAGGCAGGCCGGCACCTTGCCGTAGTCGTTCTTGATCTCGTAGCTGGGGTCGATCAGCACCAGCGCGCGGCGCGCCGGCGGCGGCAGCAGCGCCTTCAGGCCTTCGAAGCCATCCTCGCGCTTCAGCATGACCTGCCGGCCCGCCTCCATCTGCGCCACGTGGCCGGCCAGCGCCCGGCTGTCGGTCGGGTGCAGCTCGAACAGCCGGAGCTTGTCGCGGGCTTCCTTGCGCAGCAGGCTGTGCGCGACGAAGGGCGAGCCGGGGTAGACGCGCAGCCCGCCCGGCTTGTTGAAGCTGGCCACCAGCTCCAGGTAGTCCTTGACGGCGGGCACGGCCTGCGCCGCATCCAGGCTGGCAACCAGCTTCACGATGCCGTCCCCGGCCTCGCCGGAGATGCCGGTCTGCTCGCTGTCCAGCCGGTACAGGCCGGCGCCGGCGTGGGTGTCCACCACCGTGAGCGGCGTGTCCTTGGCGGTCAGGTGCTTCAGGACGGCAATCAGCGCCGTGTGCTTGAGCACGTCGGCGTGGTTGCCGGCGTGGAATGCGTGGCGGTAGCTGAACATGCGCTGATGGTAACGGGCAACACTGGACGGGCTGGGCCAAGTCCTTGATTTTTCGTATAATCGCGGGCTTCGCAGCGCTTTGAGGCTCCGCTCGCGAAGGCAGGAAGGCACCTTGCGCGCCAACCTGCAAGCCACCTAAGAGGTCCCCGCCAGAGGGACGCCGACCGTGGAATAGAGCCCGTCAAACCTCACTCGAGAGTCTTTATGACCACCACTGTCAGCGCCAAGCCCGCTGACGTGAAGCACGAGTGGTTTGTGATTGACGCCACCGACAAGGTGCTCGGACGGGTAGCCAGCGAAGCTGCCCTCCGTCTGCGCGGCAAGCACAAAGCCATTTACACGCCTCACGTCGACACCGGCGACTTCATCGTCGTCATCAACGCATCCAAGCTGCGTGTCACCGGCAACAAGGAGACCGACAAGGTCTACTACCGGCACACCGGCTATCCCGGCGGCATCCGCCAGGCCACCTTCAAGGAAATGCAGGCCAAGCATCCCGGCCGCGCCCTGGAGAAAGCCGTCAAGGGCATGCTGCCCAAGGGCCCGCTCGGGTACGCCATGATCAAGAAGCTCAAGGTTTACGGCGGCGCCGAACACCCGCACACCGCCCAGCAGCCGAAGCCGCTGGAAATCGCCAACACGGGGAATGGGGTGTCCAAATGATCGGTGAATGGAACAACGGCACCGGCCGCCGCAAGAGCAGCGTGGCCC
The DNA here is from genome assembly GCA_040384685.1 of Pseudomonadota bacterium. Taxonomy (GTDB): domain Bacteria; phylum Pseudomonadota; class Gammaproteobacteria; order Burkholderiales; family Burkholderiaceae_C; genus Ramlibacter. The sequence goes on from JAZKIV010000021.1 coordinate 8,906, forward strand.
GTGTCTTCCTGAAAAAAGGCTCCGGCAAGATCACGATCAACGGCAAGGACATCGAACAGTTCTTCGGCCGCCAGACCTCGATCATGATCGCCAAGCAGCCGCTGGTGCTGACCGAGAACGTCGAAGCCTTCGACATCCAGTGCAACGTGCACGGCGGCGGCGAGTCCGGCCAGGCCGGCGCGGTGCGCCACGGCATCACCCGCGCGCTGATCGACTACGACGCCACGCTCAAGCCGGCGCTGTCGGCCGCGGGCTTCGTCACCCGTGACGCGCGTGAAGTCGAGCGTAAAAAGGTCGGCCTGCACGGAGCACGCCGCCGCAAGCAGTTCAGCAAGCGCTGATCCGTTTCCAGCAACCGCTGGCCAAAGCCGCACAAGTTCGCGCTTGCTGCGGCTTTGTTCTTTGGGCAGGATGCGCCGCAGATGAGATTCAAACTGTTGAGGAGGCGGCTCACCATCAGTGCGCCGCGCATGGCCGTGCGCAGCGCCTTTCCCTGGCCGCTGCGCTGGGCCGGGGTGGCGATCGTGCTGGGCTTCTGCGGCGCCATCGCGCTGTGGGCCTTCGAAAAAGGCAAGGACATCGCGGGCCTGGACACCGGCGCCAAGGAAGAGCTGTCGCAGCTGCGCACCGAAGTCGCCAAGCTGCGCGACGAGCGCGACAAGGCGCAATCGGTGCTGAACACCTCCGGCAGCCTGATCACGGCGGAAAAAGCCACGCAAGAGAAGTTGGTGGCGCAGATCCGTACATTGGAGGCGGAAAACCGTTCTTTGCGCGACGATCTTGGATTTTTCGAAAGGTTACGCCCGTCCAGCGGCACCGAAGGTATCGCGATCCGCGCCCTGCAGGGTGAAGTTCTCAACGGCTCGCAGCTCAAGTGGCAGCTGCTGGTGATGCAGCCGGTGAAGAACGCGCCCGAATTCCGCGGCAAGGTGGAAATCAGCGTTTCCGGCCTGCTGGACGGCAAGCCCTGGATGATGAGCCTGCCCGGCGGCCCCATGCCGCTGCAGTTCCGCCAGTACCGCCGTCTGGAAGGAATGGTCGACTTGCCGGCCCGGGCCGTGGTAAAAAATGTATCCGCCAAAGTGGTGGAGGGAACGGCAACCCGCGCCGTGCAGACGATTTCGCTGTGAAAATGGCGCATCACGTTGAGGAGTCCCCATGTTCGGCAAGAAGGCACAACCCCCGATCAAGAGCCTGATCGCGCACGGCACGCGCATCGAGGGCCACATCAAGTTCAGCGAGGGCCTGCGCATCGACGGCGAGGTGTTCGGCGACATCCGCTCCAGCAGCGAGCAGTCGACCATGCTGGTCATTTCGGAAGCCGCCACGGTGCAGGGCGAGGTCGTGGCCGACCACGTCATCGTCAACGGGACGGTGCGCGGCCCGGTGACCGCTCGCGAACTGATGGAACTGCAGCCCAAGGCGCGCATCGAAGGTGATGTGTCGTACATGGCGCTTGAAATGCACCAGGGGGCCGTCATCTCGGGACAGATGAAGCCGCTGATGGTGGAAGGCGCCGACGAAAAGCCCTTACTCAAGCTGGCCTCAAAGAGCGCCTGAGCTCGCGCTGCAGCGCGGGCTGGCTTACTATCCATCAACGTCGAGTTATTTCCCCGGAGTCCGCCCCATGAGCGCTGTCGCTGAAAACGTTTCCACCCAGATGCCCGATCCGCTGGTCTTCACCGACAGCGCGGCTGCCAAGGTGGCCGACCTGATCGCCGAGGAGGGCAACCCCGATCTCAAGCTGCGCGTGTTCGTGCAGGGCGGCGGCTGCTCCGGCTTCCAGTACGGCTTCACCTTCGATGAGGTCGCCAACGAGGACGACACGGTGATGAGCAAGAACGGCGTTTCCCTGCTGATCGACGCGATGAGCTACCAGTACCTGGTCGGCGCCGAGATCGACTACAAGGAAGACCTGCAGGGTGCCCAGTTCGTCATCAAGAACCCGAACGCGACCACCACCTGCGGCTGCGGGTCGAGTTTTTCCGCATAAATTGGCTGCACAGTAAAAAAGGGACCGGCGAGCCGGTCCCTTTTTCATTGAGGCCGCCGGCCTCAGTCGCGCAGGGCAACGGTGGTCGTGGACGCGGCGGCGGCAAGCTGGGCACGCAGGCCGCGCGCAGCCGCCTCGAACTCGGGCCGGGCCTGGGCAGACAGCTCGACGTACTGGCTCTTGCGGGCCATGGCCAGCGGGTCGCGCTGTTCGCCGTTCTCGCGGAACTCGAAATGCAGGTGCGGGCCGGTCGCCCAGCCGGTCTGGCCGACCGCGCCGATGCGCTGGCCGCGCGCGATTTTCTGGCCGGCCTGCACGTCGATGCGGCTCAGATGCGCGTACAGCGTGTTCTCGCCCTTGCCGTGGTCGACCACGACCACGTTTCCATAGCCGTTCTGCACGCCCACCGACAGCACCACGCCGTCGCCGATGGTGCGTACCGCCGCGCCTTCCGGCGCGCCGTAGTCCACGCCCAGATGTGCCTTCCACTTGTGCAGCAGCGGGTGGAAGCGCATCGAGAAGGTGCTGGTGATGCGGGTGACTTCCACCGGCGAGGCCAGGAAGGCACGCTCCAGGCTGTGGCCGCCGAAGTCGAAGTAGCCGCCCTTCCTGCCGGGCTCCTGGAACCACATGGCTTCGTAGCTGCGGCCCTTGTTGAGGAACTCGGCCGAGACGATGCGGCCGGTGCGCAGCGGCTCGCCGTCGGCTTCCAGCACTTCGTAGACCAGGCTGAAGCGGTCGCCCGTGCGCAGGCCGCGGTTGAAGTCGATGTCGCCGGAGAACACCTCGGTCAGCTGCAGCGCAATGGCGTCGGGGATGGAGGCGGCGTCGGTGGCGGCGAACAGCGAGCCGCGGATCGTGCCGCTGCCCATGCGCAGCGAGGCCACCAGCGGCGCCGTTTCCACCCGCACCGTGAACTGGCCCTGGGCGCCGCGCTCGGCCACGAAACGGTTGAACCGGCCGCTGTCGTCGGACACCCAGCGCACGCTGAGCTTGTGCAGCGCCAGGGGCTCGCCGGTTTCGGCGCTGACCGTGCGGCCCACGCGGCCCAGTACCTCGGCGCGGAACACCGGGTTGGCGCGCAGGAAGGCGGCGGCCGCCGGGTCGTTGACGCCCAGCCGCGCCAGCAGCGCTTCGGCCGTGTCGGTGGCGCGGGTGAGTTCGCTGCGGAACAGCTGCAGGCTGTGCGCATCCAGCGCATCGAGCTGCGGCTGGATCGCGGCGGGCTGGACGGTTTCGAGGATCTGGCGCACCGGCAGCGTGGCCGGATCGGGTTGCGCGGTGGCCGTGGCCACCGCGAAGGCGCCGCCGCCGCCGCCAAGCATCAGTGCCGCGATCAGCGCCGTCACGTGCCTGGGATGGTGTTCCAGCGCATGTGCCGCGCGGGACGCAAAATGCTCCGCTGCGGCGATCAGACCGTGTTTCAACTCCAGAATCCTTTCCTACAGGACGTCAGTGTCGTCCTACAGAGTGCCCGCGGGGTCGCCGGCCGGGCAATGCCGGCCACGGCCGACACGCAAAGAGGAAAAATTGCCGCAACTAGAATCGGCAAGCTTTCCGAAAGTGCCGCGAGTATAGCCAGCACCCTAGCTCGGCCGTTAAGAAAACGCCTTATGAATCAAGCGCCTGTTACAAAAAACTTCCCAATCACCGAGCGCGTGCGCGAGGCCATGGCGGTCAGCCTGCGCGGCGCCCAGGAGCTGATTCCCGAGGAGGACTGGCTGCAAAAGCTGGCGCGCTCGGAAGCCACGGGCGTGCCGCTGCGCATCAAGCTCGGCCTCGATCCTACAGCGCCCGACATCCACATCGGCCACACGGTGGTGCTCAACAAGATGCGCCAGTTGCAGGATCTGGGCCACACCGTCATCTTCCTGATCGGCGACTTCACCAGCATGATCGGCGACCCTTCGGGGCGCAACACCACGCGGCCGCCGCTCACGCGCGAGCAGATCGAGGCCAACGCCGAAACCTACCGCGCCCAGGCCTACAAGGTCCTGGACCCCGCGCGCACCGAGCTGCGTTACAACAGCGAATGGAGCGACCCGCTGGGCGCGCGCGGCATGATCCAGCTGGCGGCGCGCTACACGGTGGCGCGGATGATGGAGCGTGACGACTTCAGCAAGCGCTTCAAGGAAGGCCGTGCGATTTCGGTGCACGAATTCCTCTACCCGCTGATGCAGGGCTACGACTCGGTGGCGCTGAAAAGCGACCTGGAGCTGGGCGGCACCGACCAGAAGTTCAACCTGCTGGTGGGGCGCCACCTGCAGCAGGAATACGGCCAGGAGCCGCAGTGCATCCTGACCATGCCGCTGCTCGAAGGCCTGGACGGCGTGGACAAGATGTCCAAGAGCAAGAACAACTACATCGGCATCACCGAGGACGCCAACAGCATGTTCGCCAAGGTGATGTCGATCTCCGACGTGCTGATGTGGCGCTGGTACACGCTGCTGAGCTTCAAGACCCAGGCGCAGATCGACTGGCTGAAGATGGAAGTCGAACAGGCCGGGCACAACCCGCGCGATGCCAAGGTGGCATTGGCCAAGGAGATCACCGCGCGCTTCCACAGCCCGCAGGCGGCCGACGCCGCGGAGCAGGACTTCGTCAACCGCAGCCGCGGCGGCGTGCCCGACGAGATTCCGGAGGTCAAGCTGTCCGGTGCGCCGCTGGGCATCGCGCAGCTGCTGAAACAGGCCGGCCTGGCGCCCTCCACCAGCGAAGCCAACCGGCTGGTCGACGGCGGCGGCGTGCGCGTGGACTCCAGTGTCGTCAGCGACAAGGGCCTGAAGCTGGGCGCCGGCAGCTATGTGGTGCAGGTGGGCAAGCGCAAGTTCGCACGCGTGACGCTGGGGTGATGTGGCAGGGTTGTACATACAATGTACAATTCTCACCCATGATCACCAACATCGACATTGACGAAGAACTGGTCGCGCAGGCGATGCAGGTGTCTGGTGCCCGCACCAAGCGGGAGGTGGTCGACCGCGCCTTGCGCGAGATGGTGGCACGCGCCAGGCGGCCGCGCATGCGCGACATATGGGGCATTGGCGGGATCGATCCCGACTACGACCCCAAGGCCCGGTCACCCGAGGAGTTCGGCAAATACCGTGTCGAGCAAGGCATCGCCACCTACAAGGTCACGCCGCCCGCCGCGCCTCCCGTGCCCGATGCGCCGGCCAAGCCGCGCCGCAAGCGCTGATGCTGCTGGTCGACTCCTCCGTGTGGATCGACGTGGCCCGCGGCATCGCCACGGAGGCGACGCGCTTCCTCGACGCGCAGGACGACCACGACGAAATCGCCACCACGGGCATCATCTTCCAGGAGGTGCTGCAGGGCATACGCAGCGATGCCGCGTTCGCGCAGATGCGCGAGCGGTTCTGGTCCATGCTCATCCTGGAGCCGCGCGAACTCTCCACGTACGAAATCGCGGCGCAGCTGTACCGCAGCGCCCGTGGCAAGGGATTCACCATCCGCAAGCCCACTGACTGCCTGATCGCGGCAATCGCGCTTGAGCACGGCGCATTGCTGGTCCACAACGACCGTGATTTCCTCGCCCTGGCGCAGGTGGAGGCGTCGCTCCTGATCTATCCGGGCCGCGCGCACTGACAATCGCGGCATGTCGCTCGCCAGCTTCGCGAAGTCGCTCCAACCCGAACTCCTGCTGCGCGCCTCCATCGGCGTCGCCGTGCTGACCATCGCGCTGAAGACGCTGGCCTGGTGGCTGACCGGCTCGGTCGGCCTGCTGTCCGACGCGATGGAGTCGCTGGTCAATCTGGCCAGCGCCGTGTTCGCCCTGGTGATGGTGCGCATCGCCCAGCGCCCGGCCGACCGCGGCCATCCCTACGGCCACCACAAGGCCGAGTATTTCTCCTCGGGCTTCGAGGGCCTGATGATCATGGTCGCCGCGGTGGGCATCGGCTGGGCGGCGGTCGACCGGCTGCTGCATCCGCAGGGCCTGGAGCAGGTCGGCATCGGCCTGGTGCTGTCGGTGCTGAGTTCGGCCTTCAACGCGGCGCTGGCCTGGGCCATGCTGCAGTCGTCGCGCGTCCACCGCTCGATGGCGCTGGAGGCTGACGCGCGCCACCTGTTCACGGACGTGTGGACCTCGGCCGGCGTGGTGCTGGGCGTCGGGCTGGTGGCCGTCACGCACTGGCAGTGGCTGGACCCGGCGGTGGCGATCGGCGTGGCGCTCAACATCCTGCGCGAAGGCGTGGGCCTGCTGTGGCGCTCCTCCGAAGGCCTGATGGACCGCGCGCTGGAGCCGGAAGTGCGCGCCGAGATCGACAGGACGCTCAAGCAGTTCGAGCACCACACCATCCGCTTCGACCACATCTCCTCGCGCCGCTCCGGCAGCCGCCGCTTCGTGGACCTGCACATGCACATGCCGGGCGGCTGGTCGCTGGGCCGCGCCGCCGCGCTGCGCGCCAGCGTCGAGCAGGCGCTGATGAGCGCCGTGCCCGGCCTGCGCGCCACCATCCAGCTGCTGCCCACCAACGTGGAAGCGCATTTCGACGATGAAAAGGACCTGATCTGATGCTGGCCGTGGTGCAACGGGTGCGCGAAGCGCGCGTGGAAGTGGCGGGCGAGACCATCGGCGCGATCGGTGCCGGCCTGCTGGTGCTGGTGTGCGCCGAGCGCGGCGACACGCAGGCGCAGGCCGACCGGCTGCTCGCCAAGCTGCTGAAGCTGCGCATCTTCAGCGACGACGCCGGCAAGATGAACCGCAGCGTGCAGGACATCGCCGGCGGGCTGCTGCTGGTCAGCCAGTTCACCCTGGCCGCCGACTTGAGCGGCGGCAACCGGCCGAGCTTCACCAACGCGGCGCCGCCGGACGAGGGCCGGCAGCTGTACGACTACGTGGTGCGGCAGGCGCGCGCCGCGCATCCGGTGGTGCAGACCGGCGAGTTCGCCGCCGACATGCAGGTGCACCTGGTCAACGACGGGCCGGTGACGATCCCGATGCGCATCGCCTGAACGGCGGGCGCGCTTCAATACGGATTCGGGACCCCCAGCATCCCCAGCAGCAGGATCTCCAGCGCCTCCATCTCCAGCGCGTCGTGCTCGTCCGTCTCGTGGTCGTAGCCCTGCGCATGCAAGGTGCCGTGCACCAGCAGGTGCGCGTAGTGCGCCTCCAGCGGCTTGCCCTGCTCACTCGCTTCGCGCTCCACCACCGGGCCGCACAGCACCAGGTCGGCCGCCACCACCGGTTGGCGCGCGTAGTCGAAGGTCAGCACGTTGGTGGCGTAGTCCTTGCCGCGGTACTGGCGGTTCAGCGCCCGGCCTTCGTCCTCGCCGACGATGCGCACCGCGATCTCCGCCGGCCACTCCAGCGCGGCCTCCACCCAGCGCGCGACCTTGGCGCGCTTCAGCAGCGCGCGGTGTGCCTGTATGCCCGCGAAGTCGCCGAACTGCAGCGACAACTCCAGCCTATTTCTTGTCATCGTTCTTGCGCGCGGCGTCGTAGGCATCGACGATGCGCGCCACCAGCGGATGCCGCACCACGTCGGCGCTGGTGAAGCGCGTGTGGGCGATGCCCTTCACGCGCTTGAGCACGTGCTCGGCCTCGACCAGGCCCGACAGCTGGCCCTTGGGCAGGTCGATCTGGCTCACGTCGCCGGTCACCACGCACTTGCTGCCGAAGCCGATGCGCGTCAGGAACATCTTCATCTGCTCGGGCGTGGTGTTCTGTGCCTCGTCCAGGATGACGAAGGCGTTGTTCAGCGTGCGCCCGCGCATGAAGGCCAGCGGCGCGATTTCCAGCGCGTTGCGCTCGAAGGCCTTGGTCACGCGCTCGAAACCCATCAGGTCGTACAGCGCGTCGTACAGCGGGCGCAGGTAGGGGTCGACCTTCTGCGACAGGTCGCCGGGCAGGAAGCCCAGCTTCTCGCCCGCTTCCACCGCCGGGCGCGTGAGCACGATGCGCTGCACCGCGCTGCGCTCCAGCGCGTCGACCGCGCAGGCCACGGCCAGGTAGGTCTTGCCGGTGCCGGCCGGGCCGATGCCGAAGGTGATGTCGTGGCCGGCGATGTTGTCCAGGTAGACGCTCTGGTTGGCGGTGCGCGCGCGCAGGTCGGCGCGGCGCGTCTGCAGCACCAGCGAGCCGTCGTCGGCCTCGGCCAGTGGCGTGTCGCCGGCGGTCATCAGCTGCACGCGCTCGGTCGGGATCGGGCGCCGGGCCATCTCGTACATCGCCTGCAGGATCTCCAGCGCGCGTTCGGCGCGCGCCTTCGGGCCCTCGATGCGGAACTGCTCCTGCCTGCGGCCGATGCGCACCTGCAGCGCTGCTTCCAGCGTGCGCAGGTGTTCGTCCATGGGGCCGCACAGGTTCGCGAGCCGCGTGTTGTCGGGGGGCGTGAAGGCGTGTCTGAGAATCAAGCTGATAATCCGTGGCAGAGGATCGCAATGATAGGCAGATTGACGGGAACGCTGAGCGAAAAGAACCCGCCGCAGGTGCTGGTGGACTGCAATGGCGTCGGCTACGAGGTCGACGTGCCCATGAGCAGCTTCTACAACCTGCCCGGCCTGGGCGAGAAGGTGTCGCTGCTGACCCACTTCGTGGTGCGGGAAGATGCGCAGATCCTGTACGGCTTCGGCACCGCCGGCGAGCGCGAGGCGTTCCGCCAGCTGATCAAGATTTCCGGGGTCGGCCCGCGCACCGCGCTGGCCGTGCTCAGCGGCATGAGCGTGGCCGACATCGCCCAGGCCGTCACCGCGCAGGACGCGCGCCGGCTGGTGAAGATTCCCGGCATCGGCAAGAAGACGGCCGAACGCCTGCTGCTGGAACTCAAGGGCAGGTTCGGCGCCGACCTGGGCGAGAGCGGTGCCACGGTCGCCAGCGATGCGCAGGGCGACATCGTGCAGGCGCTGGTGGCGCTGGGCTACAACGACCGCGAAGCGGCAGCCGCGCTGAAGGCGCTGCCGGCCGACGTCGGCGTGAGCGAAGGCATCAAGCTCGCGCTGAAGGCGTTGGCCAAGTGAAGGCGGGGAACCCGGCGTGAGCATCCAGACCGACGACTTCGGCGCGGCACCGCCCAAGCGCGTGGTGTCGGCCGCGCCGGCGTCGCCGGCGGAGGAGGCCATCGAGCGCGCCCTGCGTCCCAAGGGCCTGGACGATTACGTCGGCCAGGCCAAGACGCGCGAGCAGCTGGAAATCTTCATCGGCGCCGCGAAGAAGCGCGGCGAGGCGCTGGACCACGTGCTGCTGTTCGGCCCGCCGGGCCTGGGCAAGACCACGTTGTCGCACATCATCGCCCACGAGCTGGGCGTCAACCTGCGCCAGACCTCGGGCCCGGTGCTGGAGAAACCCAAGGACCTGGCGGCGCTCCTGACCAACCTGGAAAAGAACGACGTCCTGTTCATCGACGAGATCCACCGCCTGTCGCCGGTGGTGGAGGAAATCCTCTACCCGGCGCTGGAGGACTACCAGATCGACATCATGATCGGCGAAGGCCCGGCCGCGCGTTCGATCAAGCTGGACCTGCAGCCGTTCACCCTGGTCGGCGCGACCACCCGCGCCGGCATGCTGACCAACCCGCTGCGCGACCGCTTCGGCATCGTGGCGCGGCTGGAGTTCTACACCGCCGAGGAGCTGGGCCGCATCGTGCGGCGCAGCGCCGGCCTGCTGCAGGCGCCGATCGACGACAACGGCGCCGGCGAGATCGCGCGGCGCTCGCGCGGCACGCCGCGCATCGCCAACCGCCTGCTGCGCCGGGTGCGCGACTACGCCGACGTGAAGGGCACCGGGCGCATCACCGAGGACATCGCGCACAAGGCGCTGGCCATGCTGGACGTGGACCCGCTGGGCTTCGACGTGATGGACCGCAAGCTGCTGGAGACGGTGATCCACCGCTTCGACGGCGGCCCGGTCGGCCTGGACAACGTGGCCGCTTCCATCGGCGAGGAGCGCGACACCATCGAGGACGTGATCGAGCCCTACCTCATCCAGCAGGGCTATTTGCAGCGCACGCCGCGCGGGCGCATCGCCACGCTGGCGGCCTACCGTCACCTGGGCGTGGTGCCGCCGAAGAGCGCCGGCGAACTGTTCTCCGAGTAGCTCGCCGCGGCCACCGCGGCGCCCGGCTGCGCGTTGTGCACGATCAGCAACTGCGCCGCGTAGTAGCTCGCCAGGATCCACAGCGGCGCCAGCGGCAGCGGCAACGCGAACTTGTTGATCGCCAGCAGCGAGTCGCTCAGCATGAACAGCGCGGCGCCCACCGCCACGGCCACCGCGTTGGCGTCGCGCAGCTGCGCGGCGCGGCCGACGGCCTGCGCCGTCATCAGCGCGATGACCAGCGCATAGGCCGCGCAGGCGACCTTCAGCACCGGGCCGAGCGAGGGGAACAGGATGGCGTACAGCCCGCCGGCGTAGGCCAGTGCGATCACCAGCGCGCGGCCGCTCGGAAACCAGGGCTGGCCCTGCTTGAAGAGCGCGATGTAGCACAGGTGCGCCAGCAGGAAGGCCACCAGGCCGGGGATGAACAGCCCCGGCAGCATCAGCAGCACGTCGCCCAGCAGGCACAGCGCCAGCGCGCCGGCCAGCAGCAGCGTGAAGCGCCGCGGTCCCGCCCGCCAGCGCAGCAGCACGTAGGCAATGGCCAGCAGCATGGCCAGCGGCTTGAAGACCTGGTGCCAGGCAAGGAGCTGCTGCACCGCCGTGGCGGTGGACAGCGCTGCCGCTTCCACCATCAGCACCTCCAGCGGCCGGATGCGGCCCTGCATCACGGCGCCGATGGCCCACATGCCGGCGCCCAGTGCGGCCAGCCAGGCGAATGACTGCCCGACGGCCAGCGTGTCCGCATGCCACAGGAACCACACCACGCCTGCCATCAGCGCAACGAACTGCACACCGGCGAACCAGGCCAGGCCGCGCGCCATCGGCGGGTGGTAACGCGCGACCTTGGCCAGGTCGAACGCCGGCTTCGGGAAGCGTTCCGCCACGTCGGCCGGCCGCCAGCCGGGCGGCTTGAACCAGACGCGCAGCTTGTCGCCCCAGCTGCGCGCATGCCAGGAGTCCTTGGCCAGCGACCAGTACACCTCGGCGTTGGACCACAGCGGGTCCCAGCTGTTCAAGGCCGTGCGCGTGCCGTAGACGCAGCGCTCGCCTTCCTCCTGGAAGCTGCCGAACAGCCGGTCCCACACGATCAGCACGCCGCCGTAGTTGCGGTCCACGTAGGTGTCGTTGACGGCGTGGTGCACGCGGTGGTTGGACGGCGAGCAGAACCAGCGGTCGAACCAGCCCAGCTTCGGCACGTGCTCGGTGTGCACCCAGAACTGGTAGAGCAGGTCGATCAATGCGACGACGCCGAACACCAGCGGCGGCACGCCGGCCAGCGCCATCGGCACGTAGAAGATCCAGCCGAGCAGTGCGCCCGACGAGGTCTGGCGCAGCGCGGTGGACAGGTTGTAGTCCTGGCTCTGGTGGTGCACCACGTGCGCCGCCCAGAACACCGCCACCTCGTGGCCGGCGCGGTGCAGCGCGTAGTAGCACAGGTCGTAGAACACGAGGGCCAGCAGCCAGCCGTACCAGGACAGCCAGAAGGCGTCGTTGCGCCACAGCGCCAGCGAGGAGAACACGGCGGTGTAGATGCCCACGCGGAACAGCCGCGTCAAGACCGCGCTGACCTGGCTCAGCATGCCCAGGCTGATGCTGTTGATGGCGTCGTTGAGCCGGTAGGTGTTGCGACCGCGCGCCACGCCCCAGGCGTATTCCAGCGCGATCAGCCCGAGGAACACGGGCGTGGCAAGAACGATAATCTGGCTGGGGCTCAACATCGGCCCATTGTGGCGGCGCTCAGGTCAGGGCGCCTCTGGCATCAACCCGGATGATCTTCTCCACCGTGCCGGCCTCCAACCCGCCGGCCACGCCGACGATGTGGTCGTGCAGGTTGACCGTGGGATCGCAGTGGCCCGGAATCAGCCACAGCACCTCGCCCAGCGCCGGCAGGCGCGTGCCGCCCGTGGCAGGGCGCAGCACGCCGTGCTCGTCGCCGCCGTTGAAGTACTCCAGCTCGGTGCCCGGCTGCAGGCACAGCACCTTGGGCAGGCCGGAATCGATGGCGTGGCTCTTGTGGCCGGCGTCGCACACCGCATGCCCGGCGCTGGTGCTGATGACCTGGGTCTTCACGAACAGCGCGTGCTCGAACTGCGGCTGCGCCGCATCGCGCTCGTTGGCCGCGTAGTCGGCGTCCATGAACAGGAAGGAGCCGGCCTGCAGCTCGCCGTAGACGCCGCTGGCCGCCTCGCAGACCATGGTGCCGGTGCCGGCACCCGTGACCAGGTCGACCGGGATGCCCTCGGCCTCGATCAGCTTGCGCGTGAACAGCACGTCCTGCACCACCATGCCGATGGCGTCGCGCCGCTCCTGCGCACCGCGGAAATGCTGTGCCTTGCCGTGGTACGCGTGCAGGCCGGCGAAGCGCAGGCTGGGATGCTCGCGGATGGCGCGCGCCAGCACCACGGCCGCCTCGCCCGGCGCCACGCCGCAGCGGCCCTGGCCGACGTCGATTTCCACGAACACGTCGATCACGGCCGCACCGCCGCCGGTGTTGCGGGCCTCTTCCATGGCCCGGGCCAGCGCGCCGACGCCGTGCAGGCTGTCCACCGCGATGGCCAGCTGGCCGTTCTCGGCGGCCACCCGGTGCGCCAGCGCGGCCACCCGCGCCAGCTTGTGCGGCGCGATCACTTCGTTGCTGATGTAGACGTCATACACGCCGCCGGCCACCATGGCTTCGGCCTCGGCGGTCTTCTGCACGCACATGCCGACCGCGCCGGCCTGCAGCTGCAGCCTGGCCAGCGCCGAGCTCTTGTGCATCTTGGCGTGCGGGCGCCAGCGGATGCCGTGCTTGCGCGCGAACTCGGCCATGCGCGACAGGTTGCGCATCATCGCGTCCAGGTCGGCCACCAGCGTCGGCGTGTCGATCGCGTCGACGCCTTGGCCGGCCAGTCGTTTCAGGGATTCAGAAGGAGGTGTTTTCGTCGGCTGCATGGTCGAGGTGCTGGGTGTCAGACCAGCCGACCAGCGTAAAGCCCTGCGGTGTCCAAAGCAAGCGATTGATGGCGCCATTGGGCAGGTGCCAGGTGCGCGGCGAGTTCACTTCCTGCCCGGTGGCGATGCGGTACAGCGTGTCCAGCACGCCGCCGTGCGCCACCACCACGATCTGCTCGCCCGCGTGGCGCTCCGCCAGTTCGTGCACCGTGCTCTGCACGCGCGCGCGCAGCTGCAGCAGCGATTCGCCGCCCTGCGGCGGCTGCCACTCCGGGATGCGGCGGCGCCAGTTGTCGTGGTGGTCGGGCCAGGCCTGATGGATCTCGTCGAAGGTCTTGCCCTCGAACATGCCGAAGTGACGCTCGCGCAGGCCCTGGTGCGGAATCACCGGCACGCCGGCCTGCTCGGAGATGCAGCGCGCCGTGTCGTGCGCGCGCAGCAGGTCGCTGGAGTAGACGACGCGGATCGGTTCCTGCGCCAGCGCCCAGCCGACGCGCCGGGCCTGCCAGCGGCCGGTGTCGTTCAGGCCGACGTCGAGCTGGCCCTGGATGCGGGCATCCACGTTCCAGGCGGTTTCGCCGTGCCGCACGGCGACGATCCGGGTGGCTTCCATGGAGAACCATTGTAGGCAGCCCCCTTGCGCGGCAGGCTGCCGCCGGTCGGCGCTTTTACTTCGTGTTTCCCATCTGGATGTCGACGCGGCGCGGCCCTTGGGGCGGGTTCGGGAAGCCCTGCATGGCGGCGCCGAACATGGCGGCCAGCACGCCGTTGTTGTCCGGCCAGGGCCCGGCGTTCAGCGCGTGGGTTTCGTACACCACCCGCTGGGTCGCCAGCTCGCGCACGATGATGCCGACCTCGCGCTGGTACCAGGGCGACTCCATGCGGCCGAGCGGCCCGCCGAAGCCGATGCCGACGCCGCGGTGGCGAAAGCCCAGGCCCCAGCCGAAGCCCATCTCCCACGGATCGGCATAGGGCGACAGCACGCGCTGCACGCGCGCCGACACCTGCACGCCGTACAGCGGCGCCGCGTCGTCGCGCTGGAAGCCGGCGCGCAACAGGGCGCCGTCGGCCAGCGCTTCCATCTGCGCCTGCTCGGGGTTCTGTTGCGAGGGCAGCCGCTCGAAGCGATAGCCGAGGCTGGACGGAACGGCCGTGAGGCCGGAAAAGGTCTGGACCTGGTTGTCCAGCAGGTAGCCGCCGGCGCAGCCCGACAGGACGGAGGCCGCCGCCACCAGAAAGGCCGCGCCCCACAGGCGCAAATGCGAGGACATGGGCGAATTCATGCTGCTCCCAGCGCGGGGCGCAGGCCCCGCCTAATCGATCCGGACGACTTGCAGGGCGGGCAGCGCGGCGGCGACCGGAAATTCATCGGCATCGAAGGCCTTGTCGCCGTCCGCGTCGGCCACGCCCGTGACTGTCAGACCCTTGAAATCGTGCAGTGTTCCATCGGCCAGATGCGAGGGCACGACGTTCTGCAGCGCGGTGAACAGGTTGTCGACGCGGCCGGGGTTCTTGCGCTCCCACTCGCGCAGCATGGCCGCCACCTGCTTGCGCTGCAGGTTCTCCTGGCTGCCGCACAGGGTGCAGGGAATGATCGGAAACTGCCGGTGTTCGGCCCAGCGGATGAGGTCCTTCTCGGCCACGTAGGCCAGCGGGCGGATCACCACGTGCTGGCCGTCGTCGCTCACCAGCTTGGGCGGCATGGCCTTGAGCTTGCCGCCGAAGAACATGTTGAGGAAGAAGGTCTGCAGGATGTCGTCGCGGTGGTGGCCCAGCGCGATGCGCGTGGCGCCGAGCTCGCGCGCCACCCGGTACAGGATGCCGCGGCGCAGCCGGCTGCACAGGCTGCACATGGTCTTGCCCTCGGGGATCTTGTCCTTGACGATGGAGTAGGTGTCCTGCTCCTCGATGTGGAACGGCACGCCCAGCGCCTTCAGGTACTCGGGCAGCACGTGCTCCGGAAAGCCGGGCTGCTTCTGGTCGAGGTTGACCGCGATCAGGTCGAAATGGATGGGCGCGCGCTGGCGCAGCTTCAGCAGGATGTCGAGCAGGCCGTAGCTGTCCTTGCCGCCCGACAGGCAGACCATCACCTTGTCGCCCTCGCCGATCATGGCGTAGTCGACGATGGCCTGGCCGACCTGGCGGCACAGGCGCTTTTCCAGCTTGTGGGTCTCGCGCTCGATCTTGCGTTCGGGGGAGAGGGGGGCCGTTTCGGCGGCGTTCCAGACGGCACTCATCGTCGTATTTTCGCATTCCAAGGAAATCCCCCAAGGACCGCGCCGGCTGGGCCATTTAGCATCTCGCCATGACGTTGAGAGGTGCAGTAATGAAAAAGAAGTGGATGTTCGTGCTGGCCGCCCTGGTGTTCAGCGGCGCCGGCTGGAGCCAGAGCCTGGTGCTCGGGGTCAGCGAAGGAACTTCCGGCGGCCTGGACCATGCGCGCGTGATCGCCAAGTACCAGGGCCTGGCCGACGTGATCGGCAAGGCGATCAAGCAGAAGGTGGAGGTGGTGTTCCTGCGCGAGTTCAGCAACCTCGAGGAAGGGATGAAGGCGCACCGGCTCGATTTCGTGATCGCCCGCCCGAGCGACTACCCGGCGCGCGGCCTGCGCGACTACGGCTACAAGTTCGTCGCCAGCGCCAAGCCCGACGGCCAGTGCCACATCATCGTGACCAAGGATTCGCCGATCAGGACGCTGGCCGACGTGAAGGGCAAGAAGATCGCCCTGCCGGAACAGGCCGCCTACATGACCAAGTTCTGCATCGCCGAGCTGCGCGACAAGGGCATCGACGTGAAGCGCGAGGCCGTGCAGTACGTGCGCGAGCAGGGCGCGGTGGCGTTCTACCTCAACAACAAGTTCGCCGACGTCGGCGGCGTGGCCTCCTATTCCGGCGTGGCCGCCAAGTGGGAGAAAGACGGCAACCGCGTCATCCACAAAAGCCAGCCGCAGCCCTACTTCCCGCTGATCGCCACCGGCAAGCTGCCCGAGGCCAAGATCGCCGCGATCCAGTCGGCACTGGCCGCGCTGCCGAAGGAAGAGGCCGGCCAGGAGGTGCTGAAGACCGTCGGCATCAAGGAATTCGACACCACCAGCGAGAAGCGCCTGCAGGACCTGCTCAAGTGGCTCGGCAACGGCGCCTGAGCGCTCGTTGCTTGCATCCATGACCAGCCGCCGCCTGCACTCCGGCCCCGAGACCATCCACTGGGGTTTCTTCGACGCCGCGCTGCCGCCGGTGCTGAGCATCGACAGCGGCGACCGGGTCACGGTGGAAACCGTCACCGGCGGGCCGAACAACCTGCCGGGCGCCGGCTTCCACGTGCCGCCCGAGCTGCACCGCATCCACGCCGAATGCAAGCCGCGGCTGCCGGGCCACATCCTCACCGGGCCGATCGCGGTGCGCGGCGCCGAACCCGGCGACGTGCTGGAAATCCGCATCCTCGACGTGCAATTGCGCCAGGACTGGGGCTACACCGCCATCCGGCCGCTGGCCGGCGCGCTGCCGCTGGATTTCGACGTGGCCGAGCAGATCGTGGTGGCGCTGGACCGCGCGCGCAAGGTCGGCCGGCTGCCCTGGGGCACCGAGCTGCCGCTGCGCCCCTTCTTCGGCGTGATGGGCGTAGCGCCGCCGAAAGCCTGGGGCGGCATCTCCACCATCCAGCCGCGCGCGCACGGCGGCAACATCGACAACAAGGAACTGGTGCCCGGCGCCACCCTGTACCTGCCGGTGCACGTGCCGGGCGGCCACCTGTCGTTCGGCGACGGCCACGCGCTGCAGGGCGACGGCGAGGTCTGCACCACGGCCATCGAAACGGCGCTGGAAGGCACGGTCGAAGTCATCCTGCGCAAGGACCTGCGGCTGGACTATCCGCGGGCCGAAACGCCGACCCACCGCATCGCCATGGGCTTCGACCCCGACCTCGACACCGCCGCGCGCGACGCGCTGCGCCGCATGCTGGAATGGGTCGTCGCCACCACCGGCCTGTCGCGCCACCATGCTTTCATGCTGATGAGCATGACCGCCGATGTGCGCGTCACGCAGCTGGTCAACGAGCACAAGGGCATCCACGTGATGATGCCCAAGTCGGTGCTGGTGCCCGCCGCCTGACGCCTGGGTGATAGCGCGCGGCCGCACGGCCCGCGACGATGCGCGCATGTCGCAACCCGAACCCACGCCCGGCGGCGAGGCCGCGCCGCCCGAAGGCTTCCAGCCGCTGTTCCGCAGCAGCGCCTTCCTGGACTTGGTCGGCCCGCTGTTCCACCGCCCCGAGGGTGAGTCGTTCACCGTGGGCATGCGCGTGCTGCCACGGCACGTCAACGGTTCCGGCACCATGCACGGCGGCCTGATCGCCACCTTGGCCGACGTGTCGCTGGGCTACGTGACGGCTGGCTCGCGCAAGCCGCCGCTGCGCATGGCGACCGCCAGCCTGGCCATCGACTACCTGGGCGCGGCGCCGCTGGGCAGCTGGGTCGAGTCGCGCGTGGCCATCGACAAGATCGGCCGCCACATGGCGTTCGCCACCGCCGCCATCGCGGCCGATGGCCGCCCCGTCGCCACGGCGCGCGCGCTGTTCGCCGTGCTGGAACAGCCTAGTTCCTGAAGTCCTGCGTCACCATCAGGCCGTGCCGGCCGCCGTCCAGCACGCCGATGCCGACGCGGCCGAACTGCGGGCGCAGGATGTTGGCGCGGTGGCCGGGCGAGTTCATCAGGCCCTGGTGCGCCATCGGCAGCGTGGGCGCAAGGGCCAGGTTCTCGCCGGCCAGCAGGTAGCGCAGCTCGCCCTTGCGCATGCGGTCCGACAGCTTGCCGCCGTCGGGCGACACGTGCGAGAAATAGCCGCGCGCGAACATGTCGCGGCTGTGCGCGCGCGCCACCTCGGCCAGTTCGGGGTCGGCCTTCAGCGGCTTCAGGCCTTCCTTGGCGCGTTCTTCGTTCACCAGTTCCAGCATGCGCGCCTCCAGCTCCGGCCGCACGGTCGGGTCCGCCACCTTGAAGCGCAGCTCGACCCGGCGCGTGGAGTCCTGCGGCACCGTCAGCGCCTGCAGCGAGCGCTCGATGGCCGGCTGGAAGATTGGCGCGAGCTGCGCCTGCACCCATTCCACGCCCGGCGACAGCCGCACCGCGGCCTCGCTGTCGCGCATCATGCGTGCGAGGGTGTCGGGCAGCGGCAGCGCAAGCAGCACCACGGTGGCGACGGCGGCGTTGATCAGCCCGTTGGCCGCGCCCGGCAGCAGGCCCAGCAACCGGTTGCCGGCATGCACGTGCGCGCGGGGCGAGACGCTGGCCGCCAGCCGCCCGGCGATGCTGCCCACCAGCAGCTGCACCAGCGCGAACACGGCGATGAAGCCGGTGGCCGCGCTCCACACCTCCAGCGCGGGCCACTGCTGCGCGATCCACGCAGCCGGCCAGCGGTAGGCCAGGAACGCCGCCACCAGGCTCACGGCCAGCACCAGCAACTCCAGCAGTGCGCGCACGAAGCCGCGCCGCCAGCCGCCCCAGGCGCCCAGCAGCACGAGGAAGGCCAGCAGCAGGTCGATCGCGTTCATCGCCCGCGCCCTCAGGAGCCCGGCAGGCGGATGTCGGTCATCTTCCAGCTGGCGAAGCCCGAGCGTTCGAACACGAAGCCCACGCCGCCGGGTGCCGCCTCGCCGTCCCGCGCGCGGGAGACCACCACGCGGTTGGCGCCGCTGCGCGCCATGTGCCAGCGCGCGTTCTCTTGGCTCGCGGCCGGTGCTTTCGCCGCGGCTGGCGCCGATGCGCTCTTCGCGTTCGGCGCCAGCTCGCCGGTGTCCAGCGCGCGGATCAGCACCTCGGGCTGCACCAGCGTGTCGATGAAGCCGCCGGCCACCGCCAGCCCGACCGATGCGCCGAGCGTGGCCAGCGGGTTGTCCCGCGCGGCCGCGCCGTTGGGCGCGAAGCGCTGGGCGAACTGCGCCTTCATGTTCTCGCGCACGCGCGGGTAGTCCACGTACTGGTTCAGCCGGTCGGTGTCGTGCGCCTGCGCGGCCGCGCGCATGCCGCGCACCGCGATGTGCGGCGACCACCACCACCAGGCGGCGAGCGCGAGCACGAGGATGAGGGCCGCCGCGGCGGCCAGCCTGGGGAGCGCCGGGCGCCGGGTGTCGTCTTGCATCATGGGTCCGTTCAATCGTCCTGCGCCGCGCGTTCCTTCAGCTTGAGGAACTGCTGGCCGATGGCCGCCACCTGGTCGGTCAGACCGTCTTCCATCAGCTTGGCGCGCTTCAGGATCTTCTCCGCCGAGCGCTGCACCGTGGTGGCCGAGGTGCTGATCTCCTCGAAGCCCTCGATGTGCTTGCGCACGCGCTCGATCGCCTTGTCCACGGCGTCGAAGCTGGCCGCATCCTGCTTGCCGTGGGTGGCGGCGCGCACCGACAGCGCATGGGCCACCATCAGCGCGGCCTGCAGCCAGGCGTCGCCGGCCGGGTCCTCGGCGTCCCACTTCACCACGATGTCGTGGCCGTAGCGCGCGAAGGCCGGGATGCTCGGCCCGGCGGTCTTGATGGAATGCACGAACACGCAGACGCCGGCGCCGCGGTTGCGCCGCGCCACGTCGGCGTCCTGGATGGTGCGGTTGAGGTCGTAGGAGGCGCTTTCCTTGGCCTCGACCACGATGCGCGCGCCGGCCGCGACCTTCTCCGGGCCGACCGTGATCAGGTGGTCGCCCACCTTGCAGTTGGGAATGATGCCGGTGGTGGCGCCGCAGTCCTGCACCAGGTCGCCGGCCGCCAGCGCCAGGCCGCGCAGGTGGTCGCCCAGCGCGGCTTCGAACTCCAGGCCGTGGCGCGTGCTTTTGGACGCTTCCTCCCGCCGCGCCTGCAGTGCCTGCACGGCCGCGTCGAGCGTGGCGGCCAGCTGGCGCTGGTTGTCCAGAACGGTCTGCTGGTGCTCCTGCAGCATCTTGTACATGCGCTTGAGCGCCGAATTCTCGTTGTCCAGCGACAGCTCGGAGGTCAGGCTGCGCTGCGCGGTCTCCACCCGCGCCACCAGCCGCGACAGGGCGGAATCTTCCTTGTCCAGGCTGAACTCGGCCACCACCTCCTGCATGTTGCGCGACAGCGCATGGCTCAGGTCGCCGTGCTTGGCGGTGAGCTCGGTCAGGAAGCGCACCAGGGCCGAATCCTTGTTGTCCAGGCTGAACTGGTTGAGGATGGCCAGGTTCTGCGCCTGCACCACGCCGTCGAGCGTGCGCTGCAGCATGGTGACCAGCTGGTTCTCGCCGGACGGGTCCAGCGCCTTCAGCAGCTGGCTGTTCTCGCCGATGAACTGCTCGAACACCCTGGACAGGCTGCCCTCGGCTTCCTTGACCTGCAGGCGCACCACGGTGGCCAGCTCGCCGTCGGCCTTGGTCAGGCGGTTGACGCGCTCGGTGAACATGCCCTGCTGCGGGTCGAAATAGTGGGCCAGCGAGCCGGTCACGCGTTCCTCGAACTTGCCGCGCCAGCTGTTCAGGCGCTCGCCCAACTGGTCGATCAGCCGGTCGCCCTCGCGCCGCACGGTGTCGCTGTCCAGGGTGCCGCGCGCGGCCTTGAGCGACAGCACGCCGACCTTCAGCGCGGTGACGAGGAAATTGGTGCGCTGCGGGCCGTCCGGGTACTCGGACAGGGCCAGCAGGACTTCGGGGTCGCTCACCGCGAAGGTGACGATGCTGGGTTCGGCGGGGCTCGCCGCCGGGCGGGTGTGGATCTGGGCGATGTCTGGCAATGTGCTCACGCGGTCTCCGAAGGAGTCCGCGCATTATTGCCAGGACGGCGGCCCGCAGGAAGCCCGGTAGGCGCGCAGGGCCAGCGCCCGGGCCATCAGCCGGGCAGGGTCGACCAGCACCAGGCCGGCGGTGGCGGGCCGCTCCTGCAGAGCCAGCGGGATCTCGGTGCAGCCCATGATGAGAGGGGCACCGCCGTGCCGGACGGCCAGCGCATGGGCCACGGACTCGAACGCCTCCCGCGCGAACACCAGGTCGCCGGCCTTCACGCCGCGGTAGATGCCGTCCATCAGCAGGCGCCTTTCCTCGGGCGCGGGCAGTTGGCAGCGCACGCCGGCGTCTTCCAGCGCCGCCTGGTACAGGCCGCTGGCGTAGGTGCCCTCGGTGGCCAGCAGGCCGGCCTGGCGCACCCCGCGCCGCGCCAGTTCGCGCGCCACCTCGCGCACGCCGTCGATCACCTCCAGCTCGGGGAACGAGGCCTGCAGGCCGGCATGCCAGGCGTGGGCGGTGTTGCAGGCGATGGCCAGGGTGCGGGCGCCCAGCGCGCCCAGCCGCGCCGCCACCTGCTTCATGGATTCCAGTGGCCGCGCCGCCAGCGCGCCGTCCTGGCGCAGCGCCACACTGCGGTCGGGCACCGGCACCTGGGCCAGCCAGTGCTCGGGGTAGGACTGGTCGGTGACCGGCACGCCGGCGGCCTGCATCAGCTCGGTGCAGGCCTCGACGAACAGGCGCACGAAGTCGGCGCCCGCCGCCGGCCCCATGCCGCCCAGGATGCCCACCGTCAGCGGCGGCGGGAAGGTGATCGCGGGCGTGTTCGCCATCGGCTTGTCCGGTCCCGTCGTCAGGTGGCGGGCTTGTCGCTCAGCGCCTTGAGGTTGTCCTTCAGCTCGCGCGGCATCGGCGCGTTCAGGTTCATGCCGTTCGGCGCGACCGGCGACATGAACCACTTGGCGTAGAGCTTCTCGAACTCGCCGCTCTTCATCATGCGGCCGATCACCCCGTCCACCAGCGCCTTGAACTTCGGGTCGTCCTTGCGCAGCATGCAGGCATAGGGCTCGACCTGCAGCGCGTCGCCCACCACCTCCCACTCGGCCGGGTTCTTCGCCGCCGCCTTCAGGCCGTACAGCAGGATGTCGTCCATGCCGAAGGCGGCGGCGCGGCCGGACTCCACCAGCAGCGCCGACTCGGCATGGTCCTTGCCGTACACCATCTGCATGTTCAGGCTTTTATCGCGGTCGTACTTGCGCAGCACCTGCACGTTGGTGGTGCCGCTGGTGCTGGCGACCTGCTTGCCGGCCAGGTCGGCGTAGTTGCGGATGCCGGAACCCTTCTTCACCAGCAGCCGCGTGCCGGTGTAGTAGTAGTTGACGGCGAAGGCCACGTCCTTCTGGCGCGCGCTGTTGTTGGTGGTGGAGCCGCATTCCAGGTCCACCGTGCCGTTGACCACCAGCGGGATGCGGTTGGCCGAGGTGACCGCCACGTATTCCACCTCCAGGATCGGCTTGTTCACCGTGCGCTTCACCTCGGCCACGACGGCGTTGGCGATGTCCATGCCGAAGCCCACCGGCTTGCCGGGGCCGGTGACGTAGCTGAAGGGAATCGACGATTCGCGGTAGGCGAGCGTCATCTTGCCGCTCTGGGCCACCTTCTGCAGGGTGTCGTCGGCGATGGCGCCGGCGGCGGTGGCGAGCAGCGGCAGGGCGAGCAGGAACTTGAATCGCACGGGTGTGTTCTCCTGTTGGATGGGTGAAGCTTACCCGCGCCGCTGGGCGGGCAGCCATACCGAAGCGGGGCTTGCCTATAAGGCAACCTAATGCGAAGGCGGTAGCGCGGTGACCGCCGTCAGCGCCTTGAGGAAATCGGCCACCAGCCGCGAGCGCGGGCCCGGCGGCAGCAGCGCGCGCACTTCCACCGTCACTTCGGGAAGCACGGTGCGCACGCGCATGCCCTCGGCGCGGCTGGCCATGGCGGTGAACGAATCGACGATGGCCGGACCGAACCCTTCCTCGGCCATCAGCATGGCGACGTGGTGCGTCTGCACCGTGATGCCGGCGCGCGGCGACAGGCCCAGGCGCGGAAACTGCTCGGCCAGCATGGTGCCCAGCGGATCGCGCTCGTCGATGCGCACGAAGGGTTCGCGCACCACGTCGGCCAGGGCGACGGTGGTGCGCCGGTCGCCGGCCTTGGACCGCGAGATGCAGACCAGCCGGCCGGTGGCGATGGTCTGCTCCTCCAGCGAGGGATGGCCGGCGCTGCCGTAGACGATGCCGACGTCGCCCTCCTGCAGCGCGATGGCCTGGGCGATCTCGGCCGAGTGCAGGATGCGCACCGACAGCGGCACCTCGCCGTGCTTCCTGCGGAACAGGCGCAGCGCATCGGGCAGCGCGCGCACCGCGAGCGAGGGCACGATGAACACGCGCAGGCCGTCCTGCGCGCCGGTCTTCAGCGCGCCCGCCAGCCGGCGCACCGCATCCAGCTGCAGCACCAGGCGCTGCACCTCCGGATAGAGCCGCTGCGCCTCGCGCGTGGGCACCAACCGGCTGCGCTGGCGCGTGAACAGCGCATACCCGAGCTGCACTTCGGCGTGCTGCAGCACCTGGGTCACTGCCGGCTGCGACACGTGCAGCAGCTTGGCCGCGCCGCTGGCCGAGCCGGTCAGCATGATGGCGTTGAAGACTTCGATCTGCTTGAGGCGCATGCCGGGCCATTTTCCGCCATCATCCCGGCCATGGACACCACGCTCGAACAAAGCATGCTGGGCTGGCGCCGCCAGCTGCACCGCATCCCGGAACTCGGTTTCGAGGAGAAGCGCACCTCGGACTACGTGGCCACCCTGCTGCAGGCGCTGGGCCTGGAGGTTGCGCGCGGCGTCGGCGGCACCGGCATCGTCGCCAGCCTGCGCTGCGGCAGCGGCACCCGCGCGATCGGCCTGCGCGCCGACATGGACGCGCTGGCGATCCACGAGGCCGCGCCGGCGCGCGCGCACGCGTCGCAGTCGCCCGGGCGCATGCACGCCTGCGGGCACGACGGCCACATGGCGATGGTGCTGGGCGCGGCGCACATGCTGGCACGCGCGCGCGACTTCGACGGCACGGTGCGCTTCATCTTCCAGCCGGCCGAGGAGCACGGGCGCGGGGCCGCCGCGATGCTGGCCGACGGCCTGCTCGCGCGCTTTCCCATCGACGAGATCTACGGCGTGCACAACATGCCGGGCATGCCGCTCGGGCGCATCGCCACGCGCGCCGGCGGCATCATGGGCAGCGAGGACAACTTCGTCATCAAGGTCACCGGCAAGGGCGGCCACGCGGCGCGGCCGCACACCGGCGTGGACCCGCTGGTGTGCGCGGCCCACATCGTGGTAGCGCTGCAGACCGTGGTGTCGCGCGCGGTCGACCCGGCCGAGAGCGCGGTGGTGTCGTGCACCGAGTTCATCACCGACGGCATCCGCAACGCCATTCCCACGCACGTGACCATCAAGGGCGACACGCGCAGCTACGCGCCGGCAGTGCAGGCGCGTTTGCAGGAACGCATGCGCGCCATCTGCGAAGGCGTGGCCGCGGCGCACGGCGCCACCGTCGAGTTCGACTACACCCACGAATTCGCGCCGACGGTGAACTGGCCGCAGCGCGTGCCGGACGTGGTGGCCGCGGCGCAGGCCGTGGTCGGCGCGGAGAACGTCGACGCCGACACGCCGCCGCAGATGATTTCGGAGGACTTCGGCGCCTTCCTGCGCGAGGTGCCGGGCGTGTTCTGCTTCCTCGGCAACGGCGTGGCCGGCGAGGAAGGCGGCATTCCGCTGCACAACGCCGGCTACGACTTCAACGACCGGCTGCTGGGAACCGGCGCGCGCTTCCTGGCGCAGATCGCGCGCACGCGGCTGGTGAAATGAAACGTCTCAGCCGGTGACCAGGCCCAGCGCCACGCTGCCGAAGGTGTCGCCCTCGACCAGCGTCGCGTTCGGGAAGGCATGGCCGATGCCGGCGCGGAAGGCCGACAGCGCGGACGAGCCGCCTGTCAGGTAGATCACCTCGACGTCGGCGCAGGCACGCCTGGCGTTCAGCACGCACAGCATCGCGGCGCCGACGATGTCGCCGATTTCCTTGGCCAGCAGCGCATCGGCCTGCGCGCGGCTGGCGCTCACCTCCAGTGCCGCGTCGAGGTAGTCCATGGCGAACGCCTGGGCGCCCGTGCCGGTGCCCAGCGCGATCTTGAGCTGCTCGACGTCGGCCAGCAGGTGGTGGCCGAGGCCTTCCTGCACCACCCGCATCAGCCGCCGATGCAGCGCGAGGTCGTCGTAGAACGGCCGCATGTCGGTGGCGCGCTGGATACCGCTGCGGCTTTGCGCGAACGGGATCAGGTGCCAGGTCGACAGGTCGAAGAAGATCGAGCTGGGCACCTCGCGGCCGTTGCGCCCGTGGTGCCGGTAGCCGAGCAGCGGCATCACCAGTTCCAGGTCCAGCCGGCTGTCGAAGTCGTTGCCGGCCACGTGCACGCCGGAAGTCGAGAGCACCGGCGCGCCACCGCCGCGCGCCTGCTTGCGCCCGGGCCCGAGCCGGGCCAGGCAGAAGTCGGAGGTGCCGCCGCCGATGTCGGCGACCAGCGTGAGCACGTCGCGCGCCAGCATGCGCTCGTAGTCGCTGGCGGCGGCGATCGGCTCATACCGGAAGCGCACCTCGTCGAATCCCAGGCGTTGCGCCAGCGCCTTCAGCGTGGCTTCGGCCTTGGCGTCGCGCTCGGGGTCGGTGTCGTGGAAGTGCACCGGCCGCCCCAGGGTCACGTGCCGGGGCAATTCGCCCAGGAAGGCGCCGACGCGCTCAACCACCTTGGCCAGGAAAATCTCCAGGATCTCGGTGAACGAGACCGCGCGGCCTTGCACCACCGTTTTCTCGTCCATCAGCGGGCTGCCCAGGATGCTCTTCAGGCTGCGCATCAGCCGGCCTTCGTCGCCCGCGATGTAGGCGGCCACGGCGGCGCGGCCGATCAGCGCGGGCGCGCCGTCGTGCGGGAAGAAGATGGCCGAGGGCAGGACGGTGTTCGCGCCTTCCAGCGGAACCAGGCCGGCGTGGCCCTGCGCGTCGGCGAACGACACGGCGGTGTTGGAGGTGCCGAAGTCGATGCCCAGCGCGGCGGTGGAATTCATCCTGCGATTCTCGTCCACGTCCGGTGGATGGGCGACGAACGAACGGCTGACTATGATTCCGCGCACACAAATCCCGGGAACCGACATGACCGCCTCGTCCGTGACGCTGAACGCCGGACTGCTGCTTCAGCAGATCCGGCAGCTGGGAGCCATCGGCCTGGACGCCGTCGGCGGCGGCCGCACGCGCATCGCGCTGACGGACGCCGAGAAGGAGGGCCGCGACTTGCTCGTGGCCTGGATGCGCGAACTCGGCCTGGAAGTGCGGGTCGACCGCATCGGCAA
Source organism: Pseudomonadota bacterium (assembly GCA_040384685.1). GTDB lineage: Bacteria > Pseudomonadota > Gammaproteobacteria > Burkholderiales > Burkholderiaceae_C > Ramlibacter. Next base: position 35,018 of record JAZKIV010000021.1, read on the forward strand.
CGTCTTCGGCATCCTGCACGCGGCAACGGACGCGGGCCGCGGCAAGCCGCTCATGATGGGTTCGCACATCGACACCGTGCGCAATGCCGGCGCCCTGGACGGCTGCTACGGCGTGCTGGCCGGCCTGGCCGTGGCGCGCGCGTACCGCGACGCGGGCGCGCTGCCGGAGCGCTCCATCGTGGTCGGCGCGTTCACCAACGAGGAAGGCGTGCGCTTTCAGCCGGACATGATGGGATCGCTGGTCTATGCGGGCGGCATGCCGCTGCAAGAGGCGCTCGACACCGTCGGCACCGACGGCACGCGCCTGGGCGACGCGCTCGCGCGCATCGGCTACGCCGGCGACATGGAGCCGGGCGCCATCGTGCCGCACGACTACATCGAACTGCACATCGAGCAGGGGCCGATCCTCGAAGCCGAAGGGCTGCAGATCGGCGCGGTGGAAAGCCTGCAGGGCATCTCCTGGCAGAAGATCATGGTGTCCGGCACGGCCAACCACGCGGGCACCACGCCGACGCGGCTGCGCCACGATGCCGGCTACGTGGCCGCGGCCACCATTGCCTTCCTGCGCGAACAGGTCGCCGCCGCCGCGCCCGGCACGACCCTGGCCACCACCGGCTCGCTGCGCTTCGAGCCGGACGTAATCAACGTCATCCCGCGCAAGGCCGTCTTCACGGTGGACCTGCGCGACCCCGACGAGCAGCGCCTGCAGGCCGCGGAGCAGCGCCTGGCGGACTTCCTGGCGCAGATCGCGGAGCGCGAAGGCGTGACGGTCGAGACCGAGCGCCTGGTCCGGTTCGAGCCGGTGGTGTTCGACGCCGGACTGGTCGGGGAGATCGAGGCTTCGGCCGGGCGCCTGGGCCTCACCCATCGCCGCATGACGTCCGGCGCCGGTCACGACGCCCAGATGATCGCCCGCATCGCCGCGTCGGCCATGATCTTCGTGCCCAGCCGCGGCGGCATCAGCCACAACCCGCGCGAGCACACCGACGAGGAGCAACTGGTCCAGGGCGCCCAGGTCCTGCTGGACGTCGTGCGGCGGCGCCTCGGCGCGGCCTGAGACGACCTCAGCGCAAGGCCGCCGCGCGCCGGAGTTCGGCCGGAGAACAAGCGAGCGCGCGGCGCATCTGCGCACCCAGGTGCGATTGGTGCGCGAAGCCGCAGGCGGCCGCCACCTCGGCGATGGCTGCCTGGCCCGACGCCAGCATGCGCCGCGCGCGCTGCAGCCGGCGCTCCATCAGGTAGGCATGCGGGGTGAAGCCGGTTGCGCAGACGAACTCCCGGAAGAAGCGCTGCGGCGACTGCTGCACCAGCGACGCCATGTCCTGCAGGCGCCAGGCGGCGTCGATTCCGTCGTCGATCGCATCGAGCAGCCCGCGCATCGCGGCGGGCCGATGCGGCCGCCATGCGTTGTCCGGCGCGCACCTGCGCGCGAGGTGCGACAGCAGCAGGGCCGCTTCGTTTTCGATCAACCCGGCGTCGCCGCGCTGGCGCAGCAGCCGCCGCAGGCGCAGCGCGCCGCGGCAGACCCTGGGGTCCGCACCGAGGACCGCACGCGGTTGCCCCGACGACAGCGGCTGCTCCGTGCGCAGCACCAGGTATTCGCCGCCGTGCGCCGATTCCGAGAAGGTCTCCACGCCCGGCTGGATGACCGAAATCTCGCCCGGCCAGGCTTCGAAGTCGCGGCGGCCGTCGCCGCCGAAAGCATGCAGGCCGCGTTGCCGCTCGATGGCGATGCCGATCGTCTGGCGGGACAGCGTGTGCCGCACGCTGTACGGCGCGGCCGGCAGCAGCATCACCTGGAGCCAGCCCAGGTCCGCGGCGGCCGGAGAATTTCGCCTCACCACAGCCCCGTTTCCACCCGGATCGCCACTTCGCAGTCGGCGAAGATCTCCAGCTTGACGATGCGCACGCGCACGCCCAGCACGCCGGGCAGCTGCATCAGGCGGTGCGCCAGCTTGCCGATCATGGACTCCAGCAGGTTCACGTGCTCGGCGGTGCACTCGTCGATGATGATCTTGCGCACCTTGCGGTAGTCCAGCACGTGGGTGATGTCGTCGTCGCTCGGCAGCAGCGGCTGCGTGCCCAGGTTGAGTTCCGCGTCCACCAGGATCGGCTGCGGCGCCGTCTTCTCGTGGTCCAGGATGCCCAGCGCGGCGTCGAAGCGCAGCCCGGTCAGGGTGAGGATCTGGGTGCCGGCTTTCAACATGTGGCCCTACATCAAGGAAAAATCGCGCGCGAAGTGCAGCAGGTGCTGGCCGCCGTCGACCAGCAGCGTGGTGCCGGTGATGGACTCGTTCTCCAGCGCGAAGCGCACCGTCGCCGCCACGTCGGCCGGCGTGGACGACCGCCCGAGCGGCGACAGCCGGTGCAGCTGCTCGAATTTTTCCTGCGACAGCATGTGGCTGGTGAGCGTGAGGCCCGGCGCGACGCCGACCACGCGCAGCTGCGGCGCCAGCGCCAGCGCCAATGCATTGGTGGCCGCATGCAATGCCGCCTTCGACAGGGTGTAGCTCAGGAAGTCCGGGTTCGGGTTCCACAGCTTCTGGTCCAGCAGGTTCACCACTGCACCGCTGCCGCTGCGCGCCACCACATGCGCGTGCAGCGCCTGCGCCAGCAGGATGGGTGCTGCGGCATTGGTGCGCATGTGGGCGTCGAGCGCGGCGACGCCGAAGCTGGCGGCGTCGTCGTGTTCGAACAGGGAGGCGTTGTTGACCACCGCGTCGAGCCGGCCGAAGCGCGCCACCACCTGCGGCACCAGCGCGCGTGCCGCGGCCTCGTCGGCCAGGTCGGCCTGGAACGCCTCGCAGCGCAGGCCGGCGGGCATCGCCTGGGCGCAGTCCTGCACGGTCTGCTGCGCTTCCGCGGCCGAGCCGCGGTAATGCACCGCCACCTGCCAGCCGCCCGCGGCCAGGGCCAGCGCGATCTCGCGGCCGAGCCGGCGCGCGGCGCCGGTGACCAGCACGGTGCGGGCAGGCGGGGAGGAACGTGGGGCGGCGGCGTCGCTCATTCGCGGACAATCGGAAGGTGCAGAACGATCAAGCGACAAGTGTAGCGAGCGCCTTGAAGGCGCTGATTGCGCAGGCGGTGGCGCGCGACGGCGGCTGGCTGCCGTTCGACCGTTTCATGGCGCTGGCGCTGTATGCGCCGGGGCTGGGCTACTACGCCAACGCCTCGCGCAAGTTCGGCGCCATGCCGGCCTCGGGCAGCGACTTCGTCACCGCGCCGGAGATGACGCCGCTGTTCGGCCGCGCGCTGGCCCTGCAATTGGCCGAAGCGCTGCGGCAGACGGGCACGCAGGACATCTGGGAATTCGGCGCCGGTTCCGGCGCATTGGCCGCGCAGATCCTGCAGTCGCTCGACGCCGGCGCCGTGCGGCGCTACGTCATCGTCGAGCTGTCGGCCAGCCTGCGCGAGCGGCAGCAGCGGGCGCTGGCCGCGCACGCGGGCCGCGTGCAGTGGCTGGACGCCCTGCCGGAGCGCTTCGAGGGCGTGGTGCTCGGCAACGAAGTGCTGGACGCGATGCCGGTCAAGTTGCTGGCGCGCATGAACGGCGTCTGGCACGAGCGCGGGGTCGTGGCCCTCGATGGCATGCTGCGCTTCGACGACCGCCTGACGGACCTTCGCCCGCCGGTCGAGGTCGACGGCCCGCACGACTACCTCACCGAGATCCACCCGCAGGCCGAGGCCTTCGTGCGTACCCTGGCCGACCGGCTTGCGCGCGGCGCCGCCTTCTTCATCGACTACGGCTTTCCGGAAGCCGAGTACTACCACCCGCAGCGCCACATGGGCACGCTGATGTGCCACCGCGGCCACCTGGCCGACGCCGACCCGCTGGCCGATCCGGGCTTGAAGGACATCACGGCGCACGTGAATTTCACCGGCATCGCCGTGGCGGCGCAGGAGACGGGCTTGGCCGCGCTGGGTTACGCCAGCCAGGCGCGCTTCCTCTTCAATTGCGGCCTGATGGACCTGCTGCAGGACGCCTCGCTGCCCGACCGCGCCGCCGTCCAGAAGCTGGTGGGCGAACACGAGATGGGCGAGCTGTTCAAGGTGCTGGCCCTGCACAAGGGCCCGTTCTGGAATGCGCTGGGCTTCGCGGCGGGCGACCGCACGCACGCGCTCTGAAGCACGTCAGTTCATTGCGCCGCCTCGATCGCGGGGACTGCCAGATCGCGTCCGACCATGGCGCGGGCGAACAGGTAGTTGTTGCGCGCGCGGTCGCTCAGCGCGTCCATGTTCACGCAGCCCTGTGGATCGCACGGAAACGCGAAACCCCGGCCGCCGTGGAAGAGGCTGCGGAAGCACAACTGGAACTGCGGGGCCATGGCGTCTCTCCTGAGTGGATAGGGCGGGGATCTGTATCGCCCATGCCTTCTTTATCGGCGCCGCTTCGCATTCCCGCCTCAGAAGACTGCTTAACGCCCCTAGGTGGATTGCTTAGGACCGCGCGCCCCACCGATCGCCATTTCGGCCGCTTATGATCCTTGCACCATGATTCGGTGGTTCATCGTCGTCTTCCTCGCGCTGATGCTGATCAGCTGGCTGACGCCCGCGCTGCAGAAGCTGGGCTTCGGCCGCCTGCCCGGCGACCTGCGCTTCAAGCTGTTCGGCCGCGAATGGAACCTGCCGCTGGCCAGCACCATCCTGCTGAGCCTGCTGGCCAGCACCATCGCCAAATTCATCTGAACGCATGAAAGCCTGCATCGACATCGGCGGCACCAAGGTCGCGGTCAGCCTCAACGGCGGCGCCGGGCTGGAACTGATCGCGCGCCGCACCGAACCCACCGCCAAGACCGGCACGCACGACGCGCTGGCGAAACAGGTGATCCGCATGGTGGACGCCGCCTGCGCCGAAGCCGGTGTGGTGCCTGACCACGTGCAGCGCGCCGGCGTCTCGTCGTGCGGGCCGTTCGTGCTGCGCGGCGGCCTGGTGGAACTGGCCGCGCCCAACATCTGCGGCGGCATCGCCGGGCCGGAGCGCGGCCTGCCCAACGACTGGATGACGGCCTTGCTGGAGGCGCCGCTGCGCCGGCGCTTCAGCGAAGTGCGGGTGGAAAACGACTGCGTCGCCGCGCTGGAGGCCGAGCGCAACTGGGGCGCGCTGCAGGGCTGCGAGCACTGCGCTTACGTCACCTGGAGCACCGGCATCGGCATGGGCCTGTGCGCCGACGGCCGCGTGCTGCGCGGCAAGAACGGCAACGCCGGCCATGCCGGCCACATGTTCGTCAGCGACAACGACGACGCGCTGTGCGGCTGCGGCAACGTGGGCGACGTGGAAGCGCTGATCGCCGGCAACGCGATGCAGCGGCGCTTCGGCGCCGACGCGGCCACGCTGCTGCGCAACGCGCAGGCCGGCGACGCGCAGGCCGAAGCCACGGTGAACGCGCTGTGCCGCATCATGGGCCGCGCGCTCTACAACCTGATCGTGGTGCTGGACCTGCAGCGCATCAGCCTGGGCGGCAGCGTGTTCTGGAACAACCGCGACTACCTGCTGCCCAAGCTGCAGGCCGAAATCGCCGGCAAGCTGCCGTCGCTGACGGCCGGCTGCGAGCTGGTGCCGGCCGGGCTGGCCGACCGGGTGGGGGATTACGCGGCGCTGGCGCTGCTGGTCTGACTCAGCGCAAGGCGTCGGCCACGGCGTGCACCCGCGCCGCATGGATCGCCTCGCCGATCTGCGGCCCCTGCGCGCCGCGCTCTCGCGCCGCCGCGGCGATGGCCGCGGTCTCCACAGCCAGCGCCGCGCGCAGCGCGCGCATCAGCCGTTCGCGCTGCGGATACGCGCGCTCTTCCAGCCCCAGCCGCCCGCGCGCATCGCATTCGCAGGCCAGCAGCACCTGCTCGAAGCGTTGCGGCTTGCGCAGCGCGTCGCAGCGCTCCAGCAGGCGCACGACGGCCGCCGGGCGGAATTCGTCGCTGCGGTGCACGTTGCCGTGTTCGCGGGCCACCACGTCGGCCAGCTCGCGGCAGTCCACCGGCACGCGCAGGCGCTCGCACACGGCCTGCGCCAGCTCCACGCTGCGCTCCTCGTGGCCCAGGTGCCTGGGCAGGATGTCCTCGGGCGTGGTGCCCTTGCCCAGGTCGTGCATCAGGCAGGCGAAGCGCACCGGCAGCGGTGCCTGCAGCCGCGCGGCCATGTCCAGCACCATCATCAGGTGCACGCCGGTGTCCACCTCGGGGTGGTAGTCGGCGCGCTGCGGCACGCCCCACAGACGGTCCACCTCGGGCAAGAGCCGCGCCAGCGCGCCGCACGAGCGCAGCGCGTCGAACATGCGCGACGGCCGCGCCTCCATCAGGCCACGCGCCAGTTCCTGCCACACGCGTTCCGGCACCAGCGCGTCGACTTCGCCGTTGGCGACCATGTCGCGCATCAGCTGCACGGTGTCGGGCGCCACGCTGAACCCGGTGTAGCGCGCGGCGAAGCGCGCCACGCGCAGGATGCGCACCGGGTCCTCGCGGAAGGCGTCGGTCACGTGGCGCAGCAGCCGTGCCTCCAGGTCGGCCTGGCCGCCGAACGGGTCGATGATGTGGCCCGCGTCGTCGCGCGCCATGGCATTGATGGTCAGGTCGCGTCGCGCCAGGTCCTGCTCGAGCGTGACGTCGGGCTCGGCGTAGAAGCTGAAGCCGTGGTAGCCGCGCGCGGTCTTGCGCTCGGTGCGCGCCAGCGCATAGGCCTCGTGCGTCTCGGGGTGCAGGAATACGGGGAAATCGCGCCCGACCGGCAGGAAGCCGGCGGCGATCATTTCCTGCGGCGTGGCGCCCACCACCACCCAGTCGCGGTCGTGGACCGGCAGGCCCAGCAGCGTGTCGCGCACCGCACCGCCGACGATGAAGGCTTGCATGGGGGAGAGTTTAGCGTTGGGCGTTCGGCGTCGAGCGTCAACAGCCGGGCTTCGCGCTCAACGCTCAACGCTCAACCTCTCCCACACCTCGCGCGCCCGCTCTTCCATGCCCGCCGGCGCAAGCGGCAGCGGCAGGCGGCAATCGCCCACCGGCATGCCCAGCGTGCGCAGCATGGCCTTGATCGACATCGGGAACACCGAGTCGTCGCTGTTGACGAAACGGAACGATTCGATCAGCCGTGCCTGGATGGCGCGCGCGCCGTCGACGTCGCCGCCGCGGAAGGCGGCGATCATCCGCTGGAACTGCGGGCCGGTCCAATGCGTGGTGGTGCCCACCACGCCGACCGCGCCCATGGCCAGCAGCGGCAGCGTGTAGGTGTCGTCGCCGGAATACAGGTCGAAGTGTTCGCCGGCCTGCGCCACCAGCGCGGCGGCGGCCGGCGGGTCGGCGGTGGCATCCTTGAACGCCAGGATGTTGGGCACCTCATGGAACAGGCGCAGCAGCACGTCCTCGGCCACGCGCCGCCCGGTGCGCAACGGCACGTCGTACAGCATCACCGGCAGCCGGGTGGCGGCGGCCACGGCACGGAAGTGCGCCTCGATGCCGGCCTGCGGCGGGCGGCTGTAGTAGGGCGCGACCACGATCACGCCGGCCGCGCCCAGGCTCTCGGCCTCGCGCGTGAGCGCGATGCTGTGCCGCGTGTCGTTGCTGCCGGTGCCGGCGACCACCGGAATCGTCACGGCTTCGCTCACGGCGCGGACCAGGTCGCGCCGCTCGGCGTCGCTGAGCGTGGCGCCTTCGCCGGTGGTGGCGGCGAGCACCAGCCCATCGTTGCCGCGTTCGGCCAGCCAGCGCGCCAGCCGGCACGCGGCATCCAGGTCCAGCTTCCCCCCGGCATCGAAGGGCGTCACCATGGCGCTCATGACGGCGCCGAAGTAGCGGGGCTTCATCGGCATGTCCGGTACGGCTCCTCGAAATCCAGGAACTGCTTCTCGGCCAGCGCTTCGTCGATCCAGGCTTTCACGCCGGGCAGCGCGCAGACGCGGCGGATGTAGTCGGTGATGTGGCCGGGCACCGGCAGGCCGAAATTCTTCAGCCGGATGCACACCGGCGCGAAGTAGGCGTCGGCGGCGCTGAACTCGCCGAACAGCATGGGCCCCTTGTACTGCTCCAGCAGCTCGGTCCACATGGCGATGAGGCGCTGCACGTCGGCGCGCACCTCGGGCTTGTCGCGCCAGATCAGCGCGCCGGCCTGCGTGAGGTTGGCTTCGACGTTCATCCCGCAGGCCCCGCGCAGCGCCATGAAGCCCGCGTGCATCTCCGCGCAGATGCTGCGGGCGCGCGCGCGCGCCTTGCTGTCCTGCGGCCAGACGCGCCGGTCGGGAAACCGCTCGGCGATGTATTCGACGATGGCCAGCGTGTCCCACACCGTGAAGCCCTCGTCCACCAGCACCGGCACACGGCCGGTGGGCGTGAGCTTGTAGATGGCTTCCTTGTATGCCGAGTCGGCGTCGAAGCCGCCTTCGAACGAAACCTTGCGTTCCTCGAACGGGATGCCCAGCTGTTTCATCAGCACCCAGGGGCGCAGGGACCAGGACGAGTAGTTCTTGTTGCCGATGTAGAGAGCGAGCATGGGGTTCCTCTGAAGTGCCCGGATGCTAGCGGCCCGCGCGCCGGCGATTGATGAAAAACAGCGCGGCCATTGATGCCGGAGCGACGCGCGGGCCGGTCATCGCGGCGGCTCCCGCTTCTCCTTCAGGCGCAGGATCGGCCCTTCCAGCGACAGCACGCCCAATGCCAGCAGGGTGGTGAACACCGCGGTGGCTTCGCGCCCCAGGCCCGCCACCACGCCGATGGCGGCGGTCATCCACATGCCGGCGGCGGTGGTGAGGCCGCGCACGTGCGCATCGTCGCCGCTCTCGGATTTGAGGATGGAGCCGGCGCACAGCAGGCCGACGCCCGAGGCGATGCCCTGGATCACGCGGCTGACCGCGTCGTCGCCGGCGCCCGCCTCCAGGATGCCGACCACGAACAGCGCCGTGCCCATGGCCAGCAGCATGTGGGTGCGCAGCCCGGCGGACTTGCCGTGCCGCTCGCGCTGCAGGCCGACCAGGCCGCCCAGCACGGCCGCCACCAGCAGGCGCACGGCCGCGCGCGTCAGGTGCTCCAGGTCGGAGATGCCCGAGAACTCCTCGGCCACGGTCCGTGCGACGGTGTTCCACCAGCCGGCCATGCGGTCCTCAGGTCAAGGCAGCTCGCCGTTGGGCGCGGGCTGCGCGGCGTCGCGCGGGCCGATCGCGCCCATGCGCGCCTTCAGCGACTGCGGCTGGCCGCTCAGCATGGCGGCGTACAGGGTGGCGTTGGAGACCACCTTCTTCACGTAGTCGCGCGTCTCGTTGAACGGCACCGTCTCGGCCCAGGCCGCGCCTTCCATCACCGGGCCGTTGCGCCAGGCGCGCGGCCGGCTCGGCCCGGCGTTGTAGGCGGCGGCGGCCAGCGGCTGCGAACCGGCGAAGTCGTCCAGCACCAGCTTCAGGTAGCCGGTGCCGATGGCGATGTTGGTTTCGCGGTCGGTGATCTGCTCGGGCGTGAAGCTGGTCAGGCCGATCTTGCGCGCGGTCCAGCGCGCGGTGGCCGGCATCACCTGCATCAGGCCGGAGGCGCCGACGCCGGAGCGCGCGTCCATCACGAAGCGGCTTTCCTGGCGGATCAGGCCGTAGACGTAGGCCGGGTCGAGCCCGATCGAGGTGGCGCGGCGCACCACGCTGTCGCGGAACGGCGTCGGGAAGCGCTGGTCGATGTCGAACTCGCCCTTGGTGCGCTCGCTGGTGTTGATGCAGCGGTCCCACACTTCGCGCTCGCAGGCGAACTGGGCGGCGGCCAGCAGCTCGCGGTCGGTCAGCCCGCCCGGCTTGGACAGGTTGGTGCCGTAGTTCCACTCGCGCACGCCCTCGGAGCGCAGGCCGATGGCGATGGCGTACAGCGCGCGGTTGAGGATCGGGTTGAGCCGCGCCGACTGCTTCTCGATGTCGCTGGGCGGCGCCGGCTTCGCGGGCACCGTGACCTTCTGGCCCAGCTCTTCGAGTGCCAGCTGCTCGTAGAAGCCGCGCGGCGAAGCGATGGAGATGAGCATGCGCTGCGCTTCCGGCTTCTGCGCCTCGCCGCCGGTGGCGAGCAGGGCGCGCGCCTTCCAGTAGATCCAGGTGGGCTCCTGCCTCGCCTCGTCGCTCATGGCGTTGACGGCCTGCAGGATCATCGGCCAGGCCGGCCGGGCGCCGGCGCGCAGCGCGGCGCGCACCTTCCAGCCCAGCAGGTCGTCGCTCAGGTGGCTGTCGCGCTCGATCTTGCCGAAGTAGCCGGCCGCGTCGGTGCTCATGCGCTGCGCGGCCTGGCGGCCGATGGCGGCCCAGATCCAGTCGCGCTCCTCGGGATTGAGCTGCGGGCCCCATTTGCTGTCCAGCTGGCTGGCCGCGCCCTCCAGGTCGGTGGTGGCCAGCTTGATCAGCGCCAGGCCGATCATTTCGCGGCGCACGCGGGAGGCGGCCACCACGCGGCTGGTGAGGAACTTGGCGGGACTGGCGTTGAGTTCGGCGTACTGCGCCACCGCCTCGGGCGCGATGATTTCCACCGCGGCCGACGCCGCGCGCGGCCGGTTGGCCTCGGTGGCCTGGCGCGCCTTGCGCCATACGTCGGCCTGCGTGAGCAGCTTGCTGCCGACGCCCGGGCCGACCATGCGGCTGGCCGCCAGGGTGCAGGCGTCGTCGGCGTCGCGCTGCGCCAGCCACAGGCGCCGCACTTCCTCCGCCACCGCCGCCGGCGTGGCCGCGCCTTCGCGCAGGTACTGCACCATCAGGGCGTAGCAGCGCACGTCGCGGTCGTCGTTCATGCGATAGCGCGGGTATTCGTCGGCAAACGCGTCCCACTGGCGGCGCTGGCCCAGCAGCAGCAGCCAGTCGTTGCGCAGCCGGTCCTCCTGGTAGCTGCCGGGGTAGCGCAGGAGGAACTCCTGCACCTCCTGCGCCGTGGCGGTGTCCAGCCGCGCGCGCAGTTCCCAGTAGGCGGCCCAGGGCTCGAGCGCATGGCCCCTGGCCTGCGGCAGCAGCTGGGCGAGCTGCACGCGGTTGCCCTGGCGGAACGCCTGGCTCATCTGCAGGATGACCTCGTCGCGCGGCTGGGCCTTGGCGCAACCCGTGAGCGCAACCACGATCAATGCCAAAATCGTTCTCAACTTCATCGGGGAATTATGGACAGGTCGGAAGAAAAAAGGGCCTTGCGCAAACTTCTGGTGGAGCAGCGGCTGAAGATGCCGGACCGCGCCGAGCGTTCCGAGCTGCTGCAGCGTGTCATGCGCATCTGGCTGGTGGGCCGCCCGGACACCGTGATCGGCGCCTACTGGCCGATCAAGGGCGAGTTCGATCCGCTGCCGGCGCTGCACCGCTGGAAGGAGGACGGCGAGCTGCTGGACGAGCCGCAGCCGCGCCGCATCGGCCTGCCGGTGGTCGACAAGGTGCATCAGACGCTGAAATTCCATGCCTGGTTCCCGGGCTGCCCGATGGAAGAGGACGCCTACCAGATCCCCAAGCCCAAGGACACCGAGGTGGTGGTGCCCACCCTGCTGTTCGTGCCCTGCGTGGGCTACGGCGCGGGCGGCTTCCGGCTGGGCTACGGCGGCGGCTTCTACGACCGCACGCTGGCGGAGCTGCAGCCGAAGCCGTTCACGGTGGGGCTGGGCTATGCCAATGGCTTCCTGGAGGACCTGGAGCCCGAACCGCACGACGTCAATCTGGATGCGATCCTCAATGAGCTGGGCGTGGCTTGGCCGATCGGGTGAGCCTCAGTCCAGCTCCGTGAGAGTTTCGGGGTCCGGAATCTCCCCCACGTTCTGCCGCGTGATCTTGCTCTGCTCCATCAGCCATTCGCAGAACTCCCGGATCTCCTGGCGCTGCGCGCTGCGCGGGCCGATGATCAGCCAGTAGGCCATCGGCGAATCCATGCGCAGCCGCGGCAGCGGCTCGATCAGGTCGCCGTTGGCCAGGCTCTCGGCGATCAGCGGCAGGCGCGCCAGCACCACGCCCTGTCCGGTGAGCGCCGCCTGCACCATCTGGTAGGCATAGTTGAAGTACAGCCAGCGCTTGGGCTGCAGCTTGTTCAGGCCATGCTCGTCGAACCAGCGCCGCCAGGTCAGCCATTCCAGGTGCGAGCTGTGCGCGTCGCCGGCTTCGATCACCGCGTAATGCACCATGTCGGCCGGCGTCTTCAGGGGCGGGCTGCTCTTCAGCAGCCAGGGGCTGGCCACCGGCGTCAGCTGCTCGCCGAACAGGCGGATGGCCTGCGGCGGCATGGTGGCCATCGGCCCGTAGCGCAGCGCCAGGTCGACGTCGGCGATCTCCAGGTCGAGCGTGGAATCGCTGGCATCGATGCGGATGTCGATCTCGGGGTGGTCGCGCTGGAACTGCTCCAGCCGCGGAATCAGCCACAGCGACGCGAACGAAGCGAAGGTGGTGAGCGACACCGCGCGCCGACCGGCGCTCTGGCGGATCTGGCGCACCGCGTTGTCGATGCGCGGCAGCGACTGCGACACCGCCGTCAGCAGCTGCGCACCGGCGCCGGTGAGCTCCACCGCGCGGGTGTGGCGCAAAAACAGGCTCACGCCGACTTCTTCTTCCAGCGACTGGATCTGCCGGCTCACGGCCGACTGGGTGAGCGCCATTTCCTCCGCCGCGGCGCGGAAATTCAGGTGCCGCGCCACCGCCTCGAAGGCCCGCAGGTGGCCGGCCGAGATCGGCCGGGTGCGCAAATGGGTCTGGGAGTACTGCATGGAGATTGCCCGGCGATGTCAGGAGTGTCAGTCGATTGATGCCAATACGGAATCAATAGCGTAGCTGGAATTCATTGGACTGCCAAGGGTGCGTGAACGATCATTCCATTCCGAAAACGTCATATTTGGAGAATCACATGACCGCCCATTCCCTGACACGGACTTCTTCCGCCACCGCCGCTCCGTCGCTGCCGGGCACCTGGAAGCTGGGCGCGGGCCGGGCGATCAGCCTGCAGCCGGCGCAAGACGGCGCCCTGCGCATCGCGCACGGCTGCGTATGGGCCACCTTCGACGGCCCGCACGGCGGGCCGGCCAACGACCTGGGGGACTATGTCGTCGGCAGCGGCACCACCATGCAGGTGCACGCCAACCAGCGGCTGGTGCTGCAGGCCTGGGACGACCAGCGGCCGGCGTACTTCAGCTGGGAGCCGGCTCCCGAGGTGGCGCATTCCGTGGCGGCCGACGTGCCGGCCGAGGTGCTTCAGCCCTTGGCCGACTTGCGCACCGCGCTGGACTTGGGGCTCGGTGCCGTCGCCCGCTTGGCCGCGGGTGTGGGGCGCCTGGCCTGGGGTTTGGTGGCGCCGCGCGGCCGCTTGGCCGATTGCGCCCTCAACGCGCATTCCAAGGCCGGCCGCGCCCACTGCGCCATGAGCTGAGGGGATTCCAGCGCGTCCGCGGGCGCGCTGTAGTAGCCCATGCTGCGCGCAACGCCTTGCATGGCATAGGTGAAGCGCGCGCAGCCGGCGGCCTCGAAACGCCCGCACGTTGCGTCGTCGGCCTTCAGCCAAAGTGTTTCGCCCTTGCCCAGGTCCGCCACCAGCGCGAAGGTCAGGCCATCGGTGGAGATGCCCCAGCCGCCGAACATGCGGCGCGCGCTGCAGGGGCCCACGGTCGGCGCGAGCAGTTCGCAGCAATAGCGAACGAAGGAATCGTCGGTGCGCGGCATGCGCCGAACCTTACCACCGCGACCGCGATAATCGCCGCCATGGCGCGGCCCAAGTCCTCCCAGCACGAACTCCGGCGCGACCAGATCCTGGACGCGGCCGCGCAATGCTTTGCCCAGCGCAGCTACCCGGCCGCCAGCATGAACGACATCGCGGCGGCGGTGGGCACCTCCAAGGCCCGCCTGTACCACTACTACGAGAGCAAGGAAGCGATCCTGTTCGACATGCTGGAGCGCTACACCCAGCGGCTGCTGTCGCTGATCGGGCAGGTGGAGGCCACGGCGCAGCGGCGCAACCTGGACGACCGCGCGGCGCTGCACGAACTGGTGCGCACCTTCCTGGCCGAATACGAGCATTCGGCCACCCGCCACATCGCGCTGCTGCACGGCGCGGCGTTCCTGAACGAGGCCCAGCGCGAGCAGATCCTGGACCGCCAGCGCGACATCGTGTCGGCCGTCACCCGCTTCCTGCGCCGCGCCTACCCGCGCCGGCTCAACCCGGGCAACCAGGCCGCCATCACCATGATGCTGTTCGGCATGATCAACTGGACCTTCACCTGGCTGCGTCCGGGCGGGCCCATGAGCTACCCCGCCTTCGCCGAGGAAGTGATCGCCATGCTGGAACGCGGGCTGATCGGGCCATTCAACAATCCGTAATCGATTTCGATAGGTAGAATCGCAGACTGCCCCCGCTGTTCCCGATCCGCAGGAGATTCGTCCCATGAGCAAAGCTTTCGCCAGCCAGGCCGACCTGGCCGACAAGAAGATCACCTTCTCGCAACTCTCGCCCCATTGCTGGGCCTACACGGCGGAGGGCGACCCCAACTCCGGCGTGATCATCGGCGAGAAGTTCATCATGGTCAGCGACTGCACCGCCACCCCGGCGATGGCGCGCGACCTGATCGCCCGCATCCGCGAGGTGAGCGACAAGCCGATCAAGTACGTGCTGCTGACCCATTACCACGCCGTGCGCGTTCTGGGCGCGAGCGCCTACTTCGCAGAAGGCGCCAGCGAGATCATCGCCAGCCAGGGCACCTACGAGCTGATCGTGGAGCGCGGCGCTGAGGACATGCAGTCGGAGATGGAGCGCTTCCCGCGCCTGTTCCGCAACGCCGAATCGGTGCCCGGCCTGACCTGGCCCACGCTGGTGATCGGCGGCGGCGACCCGGCGCGCGGCGAGGCGCCCGGCAAGCTGGTGGTGGACCTGGGCGGCGTGAAGGTGCAGATCTGGTCGCCCGGCGCTGGCCACACGCGCGGCGACACCATCGCCTGGGTGGAACAGGAAAAGGTGCTGTTCTCCGGCGACCTGGTGGAATTCGAAGCCGGCGTCTATACCGGAGACGCCCAGCTGGAGGAGTGGCCGGCCACGCTGCAGGCGCTGCGCGCACTCAATGCCGAAGCCATCGTGCCCGGCCGCGGCGAGGCCATGCGCGGCAACGCGGACGTGAACCGCGCACTGGATTACACCCAGCTGTGGGTGGAAACGCTGTACCGCTGCGGCAAGGAAGCGGCCGCCGCCAACATGGACCTGAAGACCGCGATGGAGCACACGCGCAAGTCCATGGACCCGATCTTCGGCAATGTGTTCATCTACGAACACTGCCTGCCGTTCGACGTGAGCCGCGCCTTCGACGAGGCGCGCGGCATCAAGAACCCGCGCATCTGGACGGCCGAGCGCGACCAGGAGATGTGGACGGCGCTGCAGGCCTGACGGCGGCCGGCCGCACGTAGGCAGCCGCCGACAGGGGTTGGCGGAGCGCGGACGACACGGTGCCCGCGAGGCGCTCCTTAAGCTGAGGAATTGGCATGCGCCGCGTGCCGACACACCGCTTGAGGAGCCCGAAATGCCATCCGACAAATCCCAACAGCAGCAGCAACCCGCGCGCGACAGCAACCAGAGCCAACAGCAGGCCGGCTCCACCGATTTCCAGTCCAAGCCCGCCGCGCAGCAGGGCGGCCAGCCCCAGGGCCAGCAGGAAATGGGCGAAGGCAGCTACCAGGCCACGCGCGACTACCAGAAGAACATCAAGGGCTACCTGGACAAGGCCGACGTCGACTCCGATGCCGAGAAGGCCAAGCCGCGTTCCGAGCAGGAAGCGCGCGACCTCGAACAGGCCGAGCGCGAAGGCAAATCCCACTCGAAGGGTGAGCGCTAAGCGCTTTCCGCTGATGCTTGCATGGCGGCACCGCGGCTCGCCGCGAATGCCGCGATGGCCAGTGCACTGAGCAGCGCCGCCAGCGCCGGCACGCCGCCCACGTCCAGCATCGCCCCGCTGGCCAGCGGCCCGGCCATGCCGCCCATGGTGTAGCCGGTGATCACCGCCGCCGTGCCGCCGGCTGTCGGGCGGCCGGCGAACACGTGGGCCACGCGGATGATGCTGAGCGTGTAGAGCGCGCCGCCCACGCCGCCCCAGATCCAGCCGACAGCCCACAGCAGCCACGGCGCTTTCCCGGCGAAGGCCAGCGCCGCGCTGGCACCCAGCAGAAGCAGCGCCGCGCCGCGGAAGATGGTGCCGAGCCGGAAGTGGTCGGACGCCCAGCCCGCCGGGTACTGGCACAGGAAACTGCCGACGCCGATCGCGCCGGCCACGCTGGCCGCGGCGCTCAGGCTCAGGCCCAGTCCGGCCGCATGCGCCGCGCTCACCGAACTCAGGCCGGCCTCGAACACGCCGCCGGCAAACGCCATGAAGGCCAGCAGCGGCACGTCGCGCAGCGCGTGCCAGGTGCCGGACTGTGCCTGTGCCTGCGGCTCGCGCGTGGCGCGCACCGGCACGCCGAACGCGATGGCGCAGCACACCGCCACGGCCGCCGCGCCGGCCCACAGCACTTCGTTGGCGCCGGTGCCCAGCAAGGCCGGCATGAACGGGCCCAGCGCCAGCGCGGCGCCCAGCGCGGTCTGGTACAGCCCCATCACGCGGCCACGCTTGTCCGGCGGGGCCTCCCGCGCCAGCAGCGACTCGGTGGCGTTCCACAAGGCGGCGGCGCCGGCGCCGTTGAGGACGGCGGCGCCCACCCACGCCGCCAGCACGTCGGTGTTCGGGTAGACCAGCGCGCCGGCCAGCTGCAGCAGCGCGCCCGCGCGGTACACGCGCACCACGCCCCAGCGCGCCAGCACGCGCGGCATTACCGGGATCAGCAGGCCCACCAGCAGGAACGGCACCATGGCGAAGGCGCCCACCGTCGACGTGCTGTGCCCGCGCTGCTGCAGCAGCACGGCCAGCACCGGCCCGGTCATGGCGAAAGCCATGACGATCAGGGTGGTGGCTGTGGCATAGCGCCACAGCAGGCCGCGGACCGGCCGCACGGCAAGCGCGGTCACGGCTTGGCCGCGAGTTCGCGCAGGTCGCGCTGGTAGGCGCGCAGCCGCCGCGCCGCCTGGTCGCGCTGCGCCGGGGTGGTGGCCTGGTGCATGGCCGAGAAGGTGCGGCAGCCTTCCTGGACGAAGGCCTGCGAATAGGCGCGGTAGGCCGGGTCGGGCGACTGCAGCGCGCGCTGCAGGTAGCCGTGCAGCAGCGCGCGTGCCTGGTCGGGCGCCGGCGCCGGCTGGGCCGCGATGGCGCGCAATGTTTGCACCAGGTCCTGCTGGCGCCGCTGGCGCTCGGCCAGCACGCGGCGCGGATCCCACACCGAGGCGTCCAGCGCCTGGCGCAGCACCTCGCGCTGCGGCGTGTCCAGCCGGCCGTAGATGGTCTCGACGCGGTCGAGCAGCTGCTCGTAGCGCTTTTCGCGCTGCTCCTCGGGCGGCAGGTCGATCCAGTCCTTCTGCCAGGCGATGTTCTTCTCCTGGTACTTGCGCTGCAGGTGGCGCAGCTGGCGCGGCGTGAGGCCGGAGGCCATGGACACCGCGGCCGGCTCGGCCTGCTCCAGCGCGGCCCATACGCGTGCGAAGCCCTCGTCGACGAAGGCGCAGGCCTGCTGCGGCGCGATGGGCTCGGGCACCAGGCGCTCCATGCGTTCCAGCATCTCGGCCAGTCGCGGCAGCTCGGTCCTGCGGTGCCAGGCGTGCAGCTGTGCCACGCTGGACTTGACCTTGGGCGCCTGCTCGCCGCTGAAGTCGAAATACCCGTCCAGCCACCAGTAGCCCACGTCGGGCAGGGTGTTGTAGCCGAGCTTGATGGCGCTGCAGCCGGCCAGCCCCACGGCCAGCAGCAGCACACCCATAATTCGCGAGAGAAAAGACAACATGAGAACCAAAAAGGATACGCGATGACAGCTGTGGACGTGGTGGTCATGGCCGCCGGCAAGGGCACGCGCATGAAAAGCCGCCTGCCCAAGGTGCTGCACCGGCTGGGCGGCAAGCCGCTGATCCGGCATGTGGTCGACACCGCCTGGCAGCTGCGGGCGCGCCGCGTGATCGTGGTCACCGGGCATGGCGCGGATGAAGTGGAGGCTGCCTTGTCCCAGCTGGCGGCCGCCGTGCAAAAGCCTGCGCCGGTGTTCGTGCGGCAGGAGCCGCAGCTGGGTACCGGCCACGCGGTGCAGCAGGCGGTGCCCGCGCTGCCCGACGACGGCGTGGCGCTGATCCTGAACGGCGACGTGCCGCTGGTGCAGCCGCAGACCCTGCAGCGCCTGCTGGAGCGCTGCGGCGGCAAGCGCCTGGCGCTGCTGAGCGTGGCGATGGCCAACCCCACCGGCTACGGGCGCATCGTGCGCCTGGGCGACGCGGTGCAGGCCATCGTGGAGCACAAGGACGCGAGCGAGGAACAGCGCGCCATCCGCGAGATCTACACCGGCTTCATGGCCGTGCCTTCCGCATTGCTCAAGCGCTGGCTGGCGCGGCTGACCAACGACAACGCGCAGGGCGAGTACTACCTGACCGACATCGTGAAGCTGGCGGTGGCCGACGGCGAGGAAGTCGTCGCGCTGGCCACCGACGACCCCGTGCAGGTCGACGGCGTCAACAGCCCGCTGCAGCTGGCCGAGCTGGAGCGGGCCTACCAGCTGCGCCGCGCGCGCGCGCTGATGGAGCAGGGCGTGCGCCTCGCCGACCCGGCGCGCTTCGACGTGCGCGGCGACCTCGACTGCGGCAGCGACGTGGAGATCGACGTCAACTGCGTGTTCGAGGGCCGCGTTGCGCTGGGCGACGGCGTGCGCATCGGCGCCAACTGCGTGGTCGCCAATGCGCGCATCGCGGCCGGCGCGGTGATCCATCCGTTCACCCACATCGACGGCGAAGCCGCCGGCGTGGAGATCGGCGAGGGCGCGCTGATCGGGCCGTTCGCGCGGCTGCGGCCGGGCGCGCAGCTGGGCGCCGAGGTGCACATCGGCAACTTCGTGGAGGTGAAGAACTCCAGCCTGGCGCGCGGCGCCAAGGCCAACCACCTGGCCTACCTGGGCGACGCCACGGTGGGCGAGCGCGTCAACTACGGCGCGGGCAGCATCACCGCCAACTACGACGGCGCCAACAAGCACCGCACGGTGATCGAGGCCGACGTGCACGTGGGCAGCAACAGCGTGCTGGTGGCGCCGGTGACCGTGGGCGCCGGCGGCACGGTGGGCGCGGGCTCGGTCATCACCAAGGACACGCAGCCGGGTGCGCTGTCGGTGGCGCGCGGCAAGCAGGCCAGCATCGCCAACTGGCAGCGGCCGAAAAAAACGCCGAAATAAGCGCCGGAACCGGCCGCGATTTCAAGCGGCCGGGCGCACCGGAATGGCCGGCGCGAACTTGGCGCGCTTGATGCTGAAGAAGGCCTTGACGTTGCGCACGTTGGCGTCGCCGGTGAAGAGGCGCTGCGCCAGCGCCAGGTAGCCCGGCATGTCCGGCACGTGCACGACCAGCACGAAGTCCGGCCCGGGCGACACGCGGTAGCACTGCTGCACGGCCGCGTCGGCCACCACCTTGACCTCGAACGCCTCCTGCTCGGCCTGGCCCTGCCGGTCCAGCGTGATCTCCACCACGGCTTCCAGACCGTGCCCCAGCACCGCGGCGACGCGCTCGGGGTCGAGCACGGCGATCTGCCGCTGGATCAACCCCGTTTCGTGCAGCCGCCGCACGCGCCGCAGGCAGGTGGGCGGGGAGATGTGGACCCTCCCGGCCAAGGCTTGGTTGCTGAGCGAGGCGTCGGCTTGGAGCAGATCCAGCAGGGCGAGATCGACAGCGTCGAGTGAAATTGAAGTCGTTTCAGATGGCATTGAGTGAAATTTTAAGTCGCGACATCGTGATGCTGATTGTTTATTTCATTTTCGGCGCAATTTAGATCACTGATTTCTCGTCGACCTGCCTAGAGTCCCGGGGAAGCAATAGGAGTTCATCATGTGCGGCATCGTCGGCGCGGTCTCTACCCGCAACATCGTCCCGGTCCTGGTGCAGGGCCTGCAGCGTCTGGAATACCGCGGCTACGACTCCTGCGGCGTGGCTGTCTATGACGACGGCCTGAAGCGCGCCCGCAGCACCTCGCGCGTGGCCGAACTGGCGGCGCAGGTGGACACCGAGCACGTGCACGGCACCACCGGCATCGCCCACACGCGCTGGGCCACGCACGGCGCGCCGGCGGTGCACAACGCGCACCCGCACTTCAGCCATGGGCCTGGCCCGGCGGCCGAGAAGGCGCCGGGGCGCATCGCACTGGTGCACAACGGCATCATCGAGAACCACGACGAACTGCGCGCCGCGCTGAAGGCCAAGGGCTACCACTTCTCCAGCCAGACCGACACCGAGGTCATCTGCCACCTGATCGACAGCGTCTACGACGGCGACCTGTTCGAGGCGATGAAGGCCGCGGTGTCGCAGCTGCACGGGGCATACGCCATCGCCGTGTTCTGCAAGGACGAGCCGCACCGCGTGGTGGGCGCGCGCGCCGGCTCGCCGCTGGTGCTGGGCGTGGGCAAGGACGGCGAGAGCTTTCTCGCCAGCGACGCCATGGCGCTGGCCGGCGTGACCGACCAGATCGTCTACCTGGAAGAGGGCGATGTGGTCGACCTGCAGCTGGGCAAGTACTGGATCGCCGACAAACAGCACAAGACCGTGGCGCGGCCGGTGAAGACGGTGCAGGTGCACAGCGGCGCGGCGGAGCTGGGGCCGTACCGCCACTACATGCAAAAGGAAATCTTCGAGCAGCCGCGCGCCATTGCCGACACGCTGGAAGGCGTGCAGAGCATCGTGCCCGAGCTGTTCGGCGACGGCGCGTACAGGAGCTTCCAGGCCATCGACAGGGTGCTGATCCTGGCCTGCGGCACCAGCTACTACAGCGGCTGCGCGGCCAAGTACTGGCTGGAAGGCATCGCGCAGGTGCCCACGCAGGTGGAGATCGCCAGCGAGTACCGCTACCGCGACAGCGTGCCGGACCCGCGCACGCTGGTGGTGACCATCAGCCAGTCGGGCGAAACGGCCGACACGCTGGCCGCGCTGAAGCACGCGAAGTCATTGGGCATGGAGCACACCCTGACGGTGTGCAACGTGGCGACGTCGGCGATGGTGCGCGAATGCAAGCTGGCCTACCTCACGCGCGCCGGCGTGGAAATCGGCGTGGCTTCCACCAAGGCGTTCACGACGCAACTGGCCGGCCTGTTCCTGCTGACGCTGGCGCTGGCGCAGAGCAAGGGTAGATTGAGCGAAGAGCAGGAAGCCGCGCACCTGAAGGCCATGCGCCACCTGCCGGCCGCGCTGTCGGCGGTGCTGGCGCTGGAGCCGCAGATCATCAGCTGGGCCGAGGACTTCGCGAGCAAGGACCACGCGCTGTTCCTGGGCCGCGGCTTGCACTACCCGATCGCGCTGGAAGGCGCGCTGAAGCTCAAGGAGATCAGCTACATCCACGCCGAGGCCTACCCGGCGGGCGAGCTGAAGCACGGCCCGCTGGCGCTGGTGACGGGCGAGATGCCGGTGGTGACGGTGGCGCCGAACGACGCGCTGCTGGAAAAGCTGAAGAGCAACATGCAGGAAGTGCGCGCGCGCGGCGGCGTGCTGTACGTGCTGGCCGATGCCGATTCGCGCATCGAGAGCGGCGAGGGGCTGCACGTGATCCGCATGCCGGAGCACTACGGCGCCCTGAGCCCGCTGCTGCATGTGGTGCCGCTGCAGTTGTTGGCGTACCACACGGCGGTGGCGCGGGGGACGGACGTGGACAAGCCTCGGAACCTGGCGAAGAGCGTGACGGTGGAGTGATCCGGCGGGTGCCCGGAGAGCTCTCTTTGATTGACAATTATTATGGGAATTTTCCTAAGGGGTGGCAGGAGATTTCCTAAAAATTTCCACTTACGGATATTTTCTCCATCAGTTATGAGTGAAGTGCGGCTCATGTGTGAATGAGGTCTGTCGAAGCATTTGGCAATCAGAGCGTCGTGGGGCGCCCAATCCGGTGCGGCCTGCACCGCAGGCGCGCGAGGGGTAGCGCTCAAGTTGGTTCGATAGGCGTACTGGCGGCTGCTCTATGGGCGTAGCACATCAGCGCGGTCTCTTGTCGGCCCAGGCGTGTGCTCGCGATGCTTGCCACCTGCGGTCAGCTCAGATCAACGCGCGAACGACTGAAGCCGAAGACCGAGAGCCGCATCTGTGATGACGCGAAGACCGCCGACGGCCGTTTATGTCATTCCGACTACAGCAGGGGAATGTGGCGTCCATTTCGCTGTCCTCTCATACCCGGTGCGCCAAGTCCGCAATATCCTGCGGCGAAATGGCGAAATGGCGAAATGGCGAAATGGCGAAATGGCGAAATCGCTGTCTGCGCGTCGGTTTTGTGATCCGCTCATGGCTTAGCCTTCATTGGCACGGCAATGCTGCCAGTTCCAGCAGCAACGCGTGCCGCAGGAGTAGAGCCCGCAGTTTTGTGTTCTGGAACATGGGAACCCAGGCGATCAAGGTTGACTTCGTCAAGATACCGGAGTGCCACCACCGCCCCCACGAGGTCAGCCGGGAGGCAGGCGACAAATTTCAGTTCGCTTCGTTCGGCCAAGCTTCTAGAAAAATTCTCCATGGCCGCTGGCCCGACTTGCCGACCCATGAGTGTTGGTACCGAAACGCCAGGGCCTGTCTCAACCCACAAGTCATCCACGCGCGCGTTGCCAATGTCGCCCAACCTTAGTGCCAGCGCGCTGTTGACCGCGCCACCGGCAAAGGTCCACCAGCGAAGCCGGCCCGAAGGTAAGTGCTCAAGCAACAGCGAACCCTGATGTTCGGGGGCAGTGATCAGCTCGCGGACCTCGTCGAGTTGCAAGGTGCCGCGCTTAGACAAACCCAGTTTCGAGTCGCCCTCGCGCAGCAACACTCGCCGCATGGCTTGGCAGACCTCAAATCTCAGCCAGCGCGAAGTGCCGAGCCAGCGCGACTTCCCCTTGTCGTCCGTCGGCTCCACCGCCACGGTGCGCTTGGACCAGTCAACAGAGGTCACCTTCCAGCTGCGTCCGCCGAGCAGCAGCACTGTCGGCCCATCCTTCTGCTGCTGAACGGCCATCGGATCCACGTACCCGAGCTCGGTGGCACCGTGTCGCGCCGCAAGCACCATCGGGCTGGCGAACGCCGACAGTAGGTCGAGGAAGTGGCCGCGCCCGAACAGCTTCTCACCCTCCGGCCCCATCGATGCCAGGCCACTGCTGATGAACAGAATGCCCTTGCCGACCATGAAGTCGAAGACCGTTACCACCGTCGCGGGGTCGAGCTCGGGGAACTGCGCTCGAGCCACAGCCACGACCTCGTGAGCCGGCAGGCCGGGCCGCTCCAGCACGAGTGCCATCATCTGCTGCGCCACCATGTGCCAGGGCAGCGGCGGCGGCTTGATGTGCTCGACGAACTTCTCTCGCCACAACGTCGTGATCGCGCAGGCCAGCAGGAACGCTTCATCGCTGGTGGTCAAGAAGAGGAAACTCCTGCGGCTGCCGCTGCGCCGGCCGGTCCGGCCCATGCGCTGCAGGAACGACGACACCGTGCTCGGCGCGTCGATCTGGATCACGTAGTCGAGATCACCTACGTCGATGCCCAATTCCAGCGTGCTGGTCGCGACGATCACGCAGTCCCTCTCTTCGGCGAACGCAGTCTCAGCCAGCTTGCGCTCGGAGGCGCTCAGTGACGAATGCGAAACGAAGGTCCGCGTGTTCATCGTGCGCAACGACACCGCCAGCTCTTCCACCTTTGATCGGCTGTCGCAGAAGACCAGGCGCTTGGCCCCCCGGTGCAGCCGCGAAATCACCGTCGCCGCGTTGGCCATCGATCCGACGTGGTCGATCGTGACGTCGGCATCCGTAGTCACCGACGATGAACCGACGATCTGGCGTTCTCCCGACCCGGCGAACCAGTCCAGCAACTCGCCCGGGTTGCCCACCGTCGCCGACAGGCCGATCCGCTGGATCGGCTGCCTGGCATAGGCCTCGATGCGCTTGATCACGGCGCGCAGGTGCCAGCCACGGTCGTCGCCGGCAAACGCGTGCAACTCGTCAACGATGACCACGCGCACGTTGCCGAACCAGGATGCCCGGTCCACCTTGGTAGAGATCAGCATCCCCTCCAGCGACTCGGGCGTGGTTAGCAGGATGTCCGGCGGCGTCCGCTTCGCGCGCGCCTTGGCACCTTGCCCGACATCGCCATGCCAGACCTGCACTGTCCTGCCGACGAAGCCGGCATACCGCGATAGTCGCGATTCCAGGTTATTCAGCAGCGCCTTGATCGGGCACACGTACAGCACGCTCGGCCCCGGCCACTCTTCGGTCGCCATGCGCGACAGCACGGGGATGGTGGCAGCCTCGGTCTTGCCGCCGGCCGTGGGCGCGAGGATCAGACAGTGCTTGCCCGCCAGGATCGGCTCGACCGCATCGGCCTGTGTCGAGCGCAGACCCGTCCAGCCCATCGAATTGACGATGTGGTACTGCAGCGCGCCATGCAGGCGGTCGAAGGCCTCCTGGCTCATGAACCGCCCTCGGCAGCTCTTGGACGACTACAACTCGATGTCATCGACCGAGCCCACGCCGACCGATGCACGCTCTTGTGCCGTCATTTCCGTCTCGGTGATGGTCAAGGCGTAGTGCTTGCGGGGCTCGAAGTCATCGAACTGATCGACCCGGTCCATCACGTCCGCCACCAGCTTCTTCAGGAACAACCTGGGCGAGACGCCCACCTTGCCGCCCAGGTTCCCGGTGACGGCCTTGGCCAGCGACTCGACGTATGCGTCGTCGACCAGCGCGCGGACCCTGTCGCCTGCCACGGCACCCTCGGCGTAGATGTCACGCACCTTACGGCCAACCTCCAGCAAGGACTCGTGCCCGAACGCCGGCAGGCGAACTTGCACCGCACGCGTGTTGTCGAACCGGGAGTCCGTGCCGAAGTCGACATGCAGTCGCTGGGCCAGTGGTGCCAGGCGCTGAACGCCCTGTGCGCCCTCGTAGAAGGCCTGTGTGCCGGTGATCAAGAGGTACAGGCCGGGGAAGTGGCCGGCGTCGATCTCGTCGATCCATTGCCGCAGCGCGTTCAGGCCCTTTTCGCGGGTGTCGGCACGCATGCGCTGCAAGGTCTCGACTTCGTCCAGCACCAACAGCAGGCCGCCGTACCCGGAATCGCGCAGCATGGTCAGCAGCCCGGACAGGAAGTTGGTCGCACCGAAGTGGTCGATGTCACCCTTCACGCCAGCAGCACGCTTGATCGAAGCCGACACGTTGGGCTGGCCACTTAGCCAAGCCATCAAGCCGTCGGCAGTCGCGTTGTCACCGGCCTGCAGCGCGCGACGGTAGGCTCGAAGCGTGGCAGAGAAGGCCGGCGCCACCTTGGTCACGCTGGCCAGTCTGGCCTCCATCAGCGCCTCGGTCTTAGCGAGCAGCGTCGCCTCGTCGGTCGGGTCCAGGCTGGTGTCTTCCAGGACGTCGCGTTCCAGGGCGTAGAACCAGCCGTCGACGATCCCGCGGAAGGCGCCTTCGCCACTATCCGCCGTGGCGATGCGCTCCACCAAGCGGCGGTAGACCGTTTCCAGGCGATGCAAGGGCGTCTCGGTCTCGGAGATCTGCACTTCGCTGGTCGCCAGGCCCCGCGCCCGTGCCCGCTCCTGCAACCAGCGGCCGAAGAAGGTCTTTCCTGACCCGTACTCACCGCGAATGGCCTTGAAGGCGGCCCGGCCGGAAGCCACTGCGTCCAGCTCCTCATCGAGCGTGCCTTGAAGGCGGCCGTAGCCGACGGCCAGCGCATCCAACCCGGCTTTGGGCACCGTGCCGCGCCTCAAGGCCTCAACGACTTCGGCTCTGCGTTGTGGGCTGATCATGATGCGGCCCTCATCGCACCGTCACCCGGAACTGGCGGGACAGCAAATCCCGGTTCAGTTCCACCGTGCCGGCCGTCTCGTCGAGTACCAACACTGCGGCCTGGTCGACGTTGAGCACGCGCTTCGCGGCGTTCACGAAGCCGCTGATGCGCATGGCTGGCATGCCCAGGCGTTGGGCGAGTGCTGCTTTCGAGAGCTTGCCCCCGCGGGCCGCCAGCGCGTCCAGCAGCGATCGCACATCGGCGTCGGCGGGGGCCACCCGCGCGGCCAGCGCTTTCTGCGCCAGGTAGGCGGGGGATGCTTGCAGCGCGTCGATCCAGTGCATACCGGGCGCCGGCGCCACCACGGCAGCGGCTCCACCGAACAGGTCCGGCTGTGGCAATGGCACCGGCTTGGGCTTCGGGGGTTTGCGAGCCAGTGCTGGTGCTTCGGGTGCGAGTGTCGGCGCAACGGCTTCCAGCGGCGCCCACCAGTCGGGTTGCGGGGCTGCCGCCACCTGCCAGCCTTTCAGCGCCATGTTTCTTGGCGTGAACACACTTAAGGGCACCACCACCTCCTGCGCCGAGACGCCACCGTGGTACCCGTTCTTCTTGGCGCCGTTCCGCACGCCTTCCGACCATGAGCAGAGCACCGTGTTGCCGGTAACCGTCTTCACGCGGCCACCCTCGTAGACCAGTTCGCTCTGGTCCGGCGCCCCTGTCGGCAGTCGCCAGCGGTCGCCATCCCCTTGGCCGCGCTGCACCGTGCCATCGTCGATCACATGGCCATGGTCGGCGGTGACGATCACCACGCGCCGTGCCCGCCGTGCTTCGCTCAGCAACGGCCCGAGCAGCCTCAGATCGTCAATCGTCCAGCGCACATGAATCTGGTTCGAACCGCTCAGGTGGTCGTCGACAGCGTTGTAGACCACGGCCACCACCTGCTGCTGCATCGAGGCAATGGCATCGCGCACCGTCGACGACAGGCCCTCTGAATCAGCGAGGTCCCCCTTGTGGAACACCACCGGTGCGGTGCCTGCCCGAGACGCAGCCACCAAGGCCGCGTGGGTGGCGAACGCAGACTTCTCCTGCGATGCCGCCCCCACGACCAACCTGCCCGAGAGCAGGCTGGTGCGGCTCACCTCGGTGGTGGTCGGCAAGGCCGCAACACCCACCGCCAGGGTGGGCGGTGGCCCGGCCACATGCTCGTCCCAGCCCAGCGACTCCAGGTCCTCACAAAGCTCGCGAAAGATGCTGTAGCTCAGGCCATCGGCCACCAGCAACAGCACCGGTGCTTGTTGCCCCAGCGGTGCCACCAACCGCTCCAGGATCGCCTCCACCGGCATGCAGGCGGCCTCGGCCCGTGGCTCACGGTTCCACGCCTGCAGCGCCTGTGCGAAGGCCTGGTTGAAGGTGTCGGCCTTTCTGCGCGCCGCATCGCGAAGCGCGACGTAGGCGGACGACAGGCCCGGCAGGTCGTCCCCGCCGATCAGTTTGAAGCGCGCCCAATCGACGAAGGCGCCCTCGCGGGCGTACATCTGCGCCAGATCCTGAAATCCAGGCGCCGCTCGCCCGCCGCGGCCTTTGCTCTCGGGCCGGTCTGCCACCATCCAGCGGCACAGGCGCACCGCCATCTTCACGCGCAGCATGCGTGTGCTGGCCGCGTCGGCGTGGGCGTGCCTCGCCGCTGAATCTGCAGCGCGTTCGGCGGCTTGCAGCAGCACCGGCGACGGCTCTGCGATGAAGGCTTTCAGCGCCTCCGCCAGCAGCCCGAGCCGTTGCTCCAGGCCCAACGGCAACACGTCGCTCAGGTGCGCGTAGGTCTCGACGTGCAGCTCGCGCAGCAGTGACTCGGCGCGCTCGTTCACGGCGTGGCGCATGGCTGGGGCCAAGGAGTTCAATGCGCTCGCGCTCAACAGCCTCGCAGCATCGCTGGCCCAGGCCCGGCCATCGGCGATGCCGATCCGCTTGTCGCCCATGAAGCGCTCCAGGCGAATCGCCGCCGCCGCGAGTTCATGGACGCCTTCACCTTGCGGCGACAACACCACGCCGCATACCAGGCCCAGCGGCACCGCGTCCTGCGTGTTGCCGGCCAGAACGCACTGCATCACCAGCGTGCCCACGGCCCCTGCGGAGTCACCCAGCCAAGCCGCGATCTGCGGTTTGGCGGTATCCGGCAGGTCGTCAAACAGAGCGGCCGATTCGGCACCCAATGACCAGTTCAACAGCATCGCCGCGTCGGGCTTCGAGGCATCCAGCCTCAGGCATCGGCCCAGAACATGACGCCACGCCGTGTCCATGTCCAGGAAACCGTTGGGCACCGGCGGGTAGGCGCCCATGCCGGCGCGCTCCACCAGCAGCTGGGCCATCCACCGGAAGCGGCTGAGCCGCGCGTCGATCTCCCTCGCCTTGAAGAGCTGCTGCACCATGCCCCAGGCGTCGGGCTGGAACACCTGGGCTCGCGCCAGCCTAGCCAGTACATCGCCACCCAGTTCGCGCGCCGCCAGCGGCGTCAGCAGGATGAGCCCAGGCGCCGCCTGCCCGTCACCGGCATCGTCGAGCGTGGACAAGGCCTCCCGGGCCATCAAGGGGCTCTCGCACCATCGCAGCTGGAAGAGCCTGCCCGACAGCGTGATCGCATCGGGCCACAGCGCCTTGGTCCCGGCTTGGATGGCGATGACCTTGGCATCGCTCGCGCGGTCCAGCACCGCGAGTGCCTGAGCCTCGATCTGCGGCAACGACAAGGGCACGGCCGCAGCAGTCACTTAGCGGCCCCTGGCTTCTCCAGCCGCCACGAGATCGAGAGCCGCAGGTCCGCGTCGCCGTCCAGTTTGGCGTGCAGGTCGTCCAGCAGGGCCAGCGCCTGGGCACTTGCCAGATCAGCCGCGGTGGACTCTTGAATGACGACGGCCGGCTTCGCACCCTTGTCGCCGGGCTCCGTGGGGGGCAACGGCGGGGCAGGAGGCGCCGGCGGCTGCGGCTGCGGCTGCGGATTCGGCGCCGGCGGTGGGGGCGGCGGAGGTGGTGGCGGCGGCGCCACAGTCAACAGCCGCACGGCCTTGCTGCGCTGGTCGTCCAGCGCCGCCTTCAGCCCGATGGCATGCTCGTCCGCCGCCAGGGTCTCGCTCACCTTCGCCACGATGGCCTTCGCCGCGGTCTGCCGCGCGTCGGTCAGCGCCTTCATCGCCTCGAAGATTTCCCAGGCACCGGTGCGAACAGCTTCATCCAGCTCGCGCGCCTTGGCCAGTGTCTGGCGCATCGCCACCTCGGACGTCTCGACCGTCGCACGCGCGAGCGTCGTTACCACCGCCGCGCCTTCTGCGCTCAGCAACCCGGCCAGCAAGGCCAGCGCCGATCGTGCCGTCTGCAGCCGATGGTTGTCAGCGCCTGAGTGAAACAGCGCCGACTTCTCGTCCAGCGTCCGGACCAGGCTGCCCATCGCCTCCCGCGTCTCGCGCGCCTTGGCCTGAACGTCTTCCACCAGCTTGGCCACGTTGCTCGCGTTGCGCGACGTCGGGATCGTCAGGCCGAACAGCGCCGCAGCGCGCTTGCAGGCCGTCTCCCAGTCGCCCGCCTCCGGCAGGGTCTGCTCGCGCAGTTCCAGGTCGTCGGCCATCTGGTCGATGCTGACCGGGTAGGGCGCGTTGCCCTTCACGAAGCTGCGGTTGGTCTGCCCGGCGAAGGTCAGGATGATCAGGTTCTGCACCTCCACGGGCAGCCCCATCGCTAGCGGCTCGTTCATCCAGCGGCGCAGGTTGCCCACCGTGAACGGCTCGCTCTTCTTTGTTTGTTCGCGCAGGAAGTGCGAGCGCCAGTGGTCGCCGAGTACAAAGTGCGTCTCACCGGTCTTGCCCAATTGCACCGGGTCGGCAATCGAGCGGATCAGTTGCCGCACCACACGGTCACCCACCGGGGTACGCCCGTCGGCGGTGCCGATGGCCCGCTCCAGCTCCGGCCACACCTTCTTCACCGCCGCCGGTTTCACCTCGGCATCGAACACGGGGTGCGCCGGGTACTGGTGCCTGAACAACTGGTCCAGCAGCGCCTCGAAGGCCGACTTCAGGTTCGCACCCACCGGCGGCAGCGGCGTCAGCGTCTGGTCCAGCGACCGGAACTGGTCTTCGGGCGACAGCGGGTTCACCACCGCGTCGCGCGAGTCGCCGGCAATGCCGTAGGCCACCTCCAGATACTGCCGCACTCGCTGGACCAATTGATCACGCTGGTTGCGCAGCAGCGCCTGTGCCGGGCCCCGGTCCACCAGCGCCAGGTGGGCGGCCAGTTCGTTGAATCGCTCGCCCGTCAGGATGTAGTCCAGCACCACCAAGCGGCCCAGGTCGTGCTGGGCCTTGGCGCTGAAGAACGACGGCATCCACACCAGCGTCTGCGTGTCGTCGCCGCGGTAGGCGGCCAGGCGCGCCAAGTCATCGGCGGGCGTGAATTTCTGGTCGTCGAACGGGAAGTCGATCACCACCGTCCAGGTGCCCGCGCGCCCGCGCAGCTTTTCGTCCGACATCTCGCGGACGTTTTCGTACAGCACCTCCACCTCGCGCCGCGTGCCGCGCCACAGCACCGGGTAGGTGGCGAACATGTCGTTGGTGTCGGTCACGCCCAGCTGCTCGAACAGCATCTCGCGGATGCGACGCCGCCGGTTCCCCGGGTTGTCGCTGGACGCCGCCGGTCCGCGCACGATGGGCTCGATGTCGACGCCCGTGACCTGGATCGAGATCAACGAGTTGGTGTCGTCCGTGACCTTGATCTCACCGATGTCGGCCGCCCACTCCTTGCACTTGCGCAGCACGTCCTGCGTCTCGCGGCCGGGGATGGGTGAGCGGATCGTGCCGTGGTTCAGCGCGGCCAGGCGTTGCGCCGTCAGGGCCTTCAACGACTCCACCTCGGGCACCAGCGCGCTCAGCAGCAGCGTCTTGATCAGCCGCGTATCGTTGCGCAGCAGCTTGGCCTTGGCTGGGTCGGCATTGCCGATGCGGATGTTCTCCCAGGTCACGCCATGTTGCCGCTCCAGGTGCGGCAACAGCTTCTGCTTGTAGAGCCGCTTGGCGTTGTCGAAGTGGATGCGCATCGCTTCCGAAAACGGCTCGTCGCCGTCGGCGATCACGTCGAACAGGTCACCCACCGGGATGATCTGGCCCAGCTCCAGGTCGTCACGCCGGTCCACCAGCAGCTGCAACATCAGCTTCAAGGCCGTGCGCTCGCGCTGCAGCGCAGCCGACACGGCAATCAAGGTCTGCACCAGCGCCGGGCTGAACGGGTAGACCTTGCGGAACATCTCCTTGTCTGCGGTCTCGGTCAGCAGCGTGTTCCAGACCTCGGGCCTGACCTTCTGGAACTCGTCGAAGGCGTTGCCCAGGGTCTGGCGCGCGGCCTCGGACACCGGCTTGAGCACACGCTTCTCGACGATGGCCGGCAGGTTCCGGTCTTCGAGCTTGATGGTGTGGAACCGCGCCTCCCAGTGCCGCAGCGAATCGCTGAACTGCAGCTGCAGCGAGCCGGCCAGGTTCTCACCTACCAGTTCCCGCAGGTCACGTTGGCGTGCCACAAAGCTCACCAGTGGAATGGGCCGGTCGGCGTTGCTGGCTTCCACCAGCTTGACGAGCTTGGTGCCCTCGCTGCTGACAAAGCTGGCATCGGCCGCACGGCTGGCTAGCCACAGGATCAGCTCGTCCAGGAACAGGATCACCGCGTCGTAACCCAGCGCCTTGGCATGGCGGCTCATGATGCTGAGCCCGTCGTCCAGCGGCACGAAGGCCTCGCCGCGGCTTTCGGCCACGTCGGCGATGGCGGTGAAGAAGTGGCTGATCAGGTCGCCGACCAAGCGCACACGGTCGTCGCCGGCCGGTGGCTCCAGCATCGCGGCCTCGAAGCTGTTGGCATCCCACCCGCCGCTCAGTTCGCCCCAGCTGCTGCTGTCGCCGCCCGTTTCTGAACCTGCGTTCAGGTCGCGGAAGAAGGCCTCGTCGCCGCTGCGCTTGCGCATGCGGACGGCATCCTCGAAGAGCCGCTCCGACAGGTAGAAGCCGGGCACCGGTGCGTCCGGGTGCCGGGTGCGCACGAACTCGGCATAGCCGCCCAGGATGGCCGACTCCATGCTGCGCGCGCCGATCATGTGGTACGGCACCAGCAGGAAATTCCGGCCCTGCGTCCAGCCGTTGTGCTGGGCCACAACGCTGGCCAGTTCAGGGATCGAACGTGCCGTGACGTTGTTGTCGAGCAGCAGGTTCAGCACCGCCATGAAGTGGCTCTTGCCGGCGCCGAAGCTGCCATGCAGGTAGGCCGCCTTGCTGGTGCCGCCCTGCACCGACTGCTTGATGAACGTCAGTGCGTCGTTGAAGCAGGTGTTGAGCTGGGGCGTCACCACGTAGTCGCGCAGCGTGGCTTCGGCGTGCGTCACGCCGTCGGCCAGTTTCAGGACGAAGTCGCCCTGATGCACCTGCTCCGGGATGGCGATCAGTTCTCGAATCAGTGTCATGCGGTGTGTTCTTTCTGCGGTAGCCCAACTGTCCTGGGATCAGAGCTGCCGTCGCCAGATGTCTAGACTGACCAGGGCAACTCGACTCATCCATTGATCGAATCGAAGACGCAGGTCATCAACGGGCTCGCGATAGGCGAACTGAAAAACCTCTTCACTGACCAAGTAAGGACCGTCTGTTGTGGTCTGGCCGTCATTCCGGTCTCGATATTCGAGAAAGGCCGACGCGGCCATGATGCCAACGAACCTGCTTCCCAGACCGTGGAAGGCCACCACTACATCGGTTTCGCGCTCTTCATGGATGCGCAAGCGAACCCAGGCCCGATAGGTTCGGGTGTCTGCGAAGTAATCCAGTTGTTGGGCAGTCTTGACGATCTGGTGCTTGAAGTAGTGGTCTGTGCTGTCATCGCTTCGTTTCACTGAACTGCGGTAGCCCGGATCTATTTCCCGCAACTGCGCGATCAGTTGTGTACAGAGCTCTTGGAGCCTCTGTTCCGCAAGTTCCACCAGGTTGTCGGCGAGTGCGGTCGCCTGCGACTGCATGTCCTGGACTTCGGCGTACCTGCGCTGCCGCATCCGGTCTGCAGCTTGAGCAATGACATGGGCGAGTGGCTCTGTTTGCCGGAGCGCGTCTTCGGACAGGCTGAGTGCGCGGATGAACGCCTGCTTCTGCACTCTTGCGATCAAGGTCGCCAACGGAAGTAGGTCACCCGCGTCTGCTGCTTCCAGCGCATCAATGTACTCATCCCGCTGATCACGGTTAATCACAAGCGGGAACCAACCTGCTTTCAGGAAGACAAGCGACGCGATGGCTCGGGCAACCCGTCCGTTGCCGTCCTGGAAGGGATGAATCTGAGTAAATCGATGGTGAAGCCACGCCGCTGAGACTTCTGGCGGCATGCGGTTGGCCTCATGCTCGGAGTGCATAGCGACCAGGCGATCCATCTCCGAGGCGACATGCTCGGGCGGGCAATACTCGTGAACAGTTCCATCCCGTCGAGTCGGATTGTTCGGCTGCGGCTTCCAGTCACCGTGAATCAAGGGGATCTGTACCGCGTTGCCAAAGGCATCAATGCCATCGGTGTACTCCTGGGTCCGGGTCAACTGCTGATGCAATTCCTTGATGTACGAGGTTGAGAGTGACCTGCGCTGGGCGACAAAGTCGAACAGACCTTCCAGCGTTGCCTCTTGATCCCGAAGTATGGGAATGATCTCGGCGACTGGTCTGTCGGTGGTCCCATGCGGGATGAGACTTGCTTCGATCCCTCGCTCGATCAGCACCTGTGTGATACCCCGATCTAGCGAGTACAGACCTTCGATGATTCCCGTCTCAATGGCCCACTCGCGCCGGAGCCGGTCGTTGAACCGAGTCAGCGCAGGCGAGCCTCGGAGTCTGACGGCCTGTTCGCTCCAAACCTGCGCCAAGTGCCCAAGATCCGCCTGGACCATGCCCGAAACATCTTCGGGCAGGTCTGTGATCGGGATCCAGGGATGGTGGACAGGCCTGCTTCCTTCGGGGATCGTCATGTCGTCCTCCTTCTGCCTCGTCGTGCAGGCTGTGCTGCCGGCTTCCAAGCGCGCAGGTTGTCCAGGGTGAATTGCAGGGCCCGCGCCTCGTCGTTGACGAAGCTCTCGTAGTAGTCGCCCATGCGTGCGCCGAAGTCGGGGTTCATCTCGTCGTGCCACTGCTTGAGCCAGGGCAGCAGTTCGAGCAGGCCGGCCAGCAAGGGCTGCAGACGCTCGGGGCTCCAGCCTTCACGTTCCTTCATGTCGATGAAGTACGAGGCCAAGGCCATCGCCTGTTGCAGATGGTCCCAGCCAGCCCAGGCGATGGGCAGGCTGCCGTCGGCACCGCGTTCGCAGCCGGGGTAGCTGACCCAGCGTTCCTTGGGCACATCCAGACCGCCGCGCAGGCGCCAGACGTCGGCCTTGAGGAAGTCCTTGCTCTGGTACTTGGGCGGCACGGGGAACTTGCCAACTTCGTTTTCCTTGCGCTCGACCTTCTGCTGCGCGATCTCCTTGGCCAACTGATCCTCGACCCAGGCCGCTGCGTCGGGCGTCGTGGCGTTGCCGAACCCCTTGGCTGCCTGAGATTGCAGTTTCTCGCGCCAACCCGGCGCTTCGGCTTCCACCTCGGCGTCGATGCGGTCTTCATGGCGCTGCAGGGCCCAGGTGGCTTCCCACTGTTCGCGTTTGCGCAGGCCACTGTCGGTGTAGCGCAGCACTGGCAGGAACGGCACCGACTCCGCGGTCACCAGGTCCGACACTAACTGCGGCAGTTGAAAGTCAGAACGGCCGGCGTACAGCGCGGCCACCTGCATGAAGTCGGCATCGCGCTGCACGGCGTCGGCCAAGCGATGGACGGAGGTTAGTTGCGGTTGCTGGTGGACCGATGCGGGCCACAGCGCAGGTGTCTCCAACCGGCCCAACAGCCAGTCGCGCAGTGCGCTTTGTTCCAGGTCTTCCCACTTAGGTGAGTTCCATCGACGCTTGAACTCTGGGCGCTCAATCAGACCAATTCCCGCATCGCGCTCTATGAGCTCGATGCGGCGACTGACCACTTCTCGATAGTGTTCGGGCCAGTGCGAAGGAATCTCCAGGGTTGGCGTTGCGCCATGCCGTTCGAACCAGGTCGTGTCCTCCAAGCCTGCCGCCATGCGTCGTGCAAGTGCGATTTCGAAGGCTCTGCATCCGATGTCAACCGCGGGTAGCGACTCGGAGCTAGTGCAATGCGCACCTTGTTCTGGCGTCAATAGTCCATAGAGGCCATAGGAGCACCAATCTAATTCTTCCTGTAGCGCGATTGCCTCCTGCAGAAGCCGCCTCACGCGATCTTGCGCTTCCTTGAGTAGGGCGCGTATGTCCGCGCCACTCACTTGCCCCCTGCGCAAAGCGACCTCGATTTGGCGTGCAGGCATTAAGTCGTCGATCTCCGCGAACAATGAGCAGATAGCCGCCGACAATTTCTCGGGCAGGACGTGGGGAAGAGGAATACCTTCAAGCTTGCCCGAGTCGTGCTCGTAGAACCTTTCCCAGGCTTCGGTGGCGAGGCCGCCGCCAATTCCTCCGCCGCCACGATCCATCAAGGTTTGCTTTAGCCAGAACGACACCGTAGAGCTGTTGAGAACCCCGAGAAGACCATAGTACGTACCCTCTGTGGCGTCCTCATGCAGCTTTATGATCGGCGCCGTGCGCCCGAACACGCAATCAGTGTCGATGAGTGCAAACTGATTATTCGTCGACAGGAACGCCAAAGTTATGGTTCGACGTGGTCTCAAGCGATCGAGCGCCACTTGATGCCAGCCCCACCATGGGCGCCCTTCTTCGAAGTACGTCTTCTTAGAGAAAGTGGCTCTGTTCCCCATCACGGTTCGACAAGGCCAAAGCCAACGGCCCATACCCGGTAGGTCATTGAGCTCAATGATTCTCTCGTCTGCGTAGGGAAAAATCGCGCTTTCCCCCTCTGCCACTTGCCAATCTCGAACTTGCTCGGCTACTACCAGCGGCCTCATTGCGGTCACTTCGACTCCCCGTCGTAGGAGCGCCTCCTTCGTTGCGAGTAGTGCGTCGTCAGCATTTGTCATCCCGAAGACACCTATCACCCCCACAGCAGAGCCCAGTGTCCTGCCTGCTACACCGATTCGTTCCTTTAGGGCAATGACCTCCTGAGTGCCTAGACTCCAGGGGTGATTGGCCAAGGTTGATCTCTCAACATCGGCGCTCGTTACGAAAGATGAGTTACTTTCCGGGCGATCAATCTGCTCTTTGATCGCCGCCCAGACCAGCCCCTCAGCTGCAGCTTTAGGCTTCTCAGCTTCTGCGCGCCTTCCGATCACCATTCGCACCTTGCCTGAGACCGGCGGCCTATTTCGACCAAAAAGAATGACGGTGGGCGTGCCGTGTCCAGGGATATGTGCCTTTGCGGTATCGACAATGTGTGTCAGGTCGAGTCGCGGAAGCACGAGTTCGACGAGCCTTTCGCCATAGTCTCGCTTCATGAATGCGTTTGTAGTAATCAGGCCGACGAAGCCTGCCGAAGCATATTGTTCTCGTGCAGAAGTTGCCAACTCAAAGAATCGCTCCGTGAATGGGCAGCCGAGTGAATACTTTTTGTGGCAGCTGGCGTACTTCTGTCGATATGCCCAATTTAGGACAGCATCCTTTACAACAATATAGGGTGGGTTGCCCACAACTGCGTGATACTGGCGACCCAAGATGCGCTGAATCGCATCGAGGTCTTCGCTCGCGTATGCATGCTTCAGGCCTGTCTCTCTGTGGGTCTCGGCCGCATCGAATAGGTGCTCTGTCTCGGTCATACCGAAGCGCGTTCCGTGCAGCAGGCTGTCGCCAATGGCGACATTCATCTTAAAGTCGAGCGCGTTGGCCAGGCGCTGCACCCGGCTGACCTGCAGCGCTGCCAGCAGAAGCCGAAAGCGCGCAATGGCGACCGCAAAGGGGTTCAAGTCGACACCGGCCACCGCGTCCAGCGACTTCTGCGCCACGTCCGTCGGGTTCCGGCCAGGCTCATTGCGCGCCCATTCCGCGACCAGACGGTGGAAGGCACCGAGCAGAAAGTGGCCCGAGCCGCAGGTTGGGTCGATCAGCCGTACCTCGCGATAGCCGAACTCCTGGATCGCCGGCGTCAAGGTGCGGTCGAGGATGAACTCCTCGACGAACTCGGGTGTCTGCAGCAGTGCGTAGCGCTTGCGGGTGGCCTCGGACAGCTCCTGGTACAGGTCGCCCAAAAATCGCGTGTTCCAGGCGGCGTCGGTGAAGTCACGGACCAGCAGGCCGGAGTCCGCGCCGATCTCCTGCCAAAACTGAATCACCGCCATCGCCGCGTCGCCGCTGATGCCCAACCGGAAGACTGGGTTGTGGGCTTCGTCGAAGAAGGTGCGCAAGCCAGGCAGCGCGCTTGCCTCCCGAAAGCTGGCGATCAGGAAGTCGCGATCGTTTTGGTGAGGATGTGCGCGGAAGTAGGCATCATGGTTGTCGCGCGCCAAGGCCAGCCTGCCCGACTGCGGCGTGCCGCTGATCCAGGGCCGGTCCACCAGCCCGTTGTCTTCGATAAAGCGCAGGAACACACAGCTCAGCAGCCAGTGCACCCCCGCCTGCGTGAGGACCTGTTCGGCCCAGGATTCGAAAGTCTCTGCCGTGCGCTCAGCATCACGGGCCGCCTGCCACTCGGCCTGCAACTGGCCACGAAGTTCGGGCACCTCACTGCTGGGGCTGAGGGCGCGCTCGCGCAGGTCGTCTTCCAGCCGCTTGAGCAGCCGGGTCAGGTCAGCGAGCAGGGCTTTGGCATCGATCATCGGTGGGCTTCAAGTCGTGCGGTTCGGGCGACGTTCTGGTTCAGACCGCTGCGCGGTGCAGGTTCTTGGCCCAAGCCACAGGCACGGAAGCCCACTGGGTGGAGGTGAGAACGGGGACGGGAACGTCGTCAATCGTCGGCAGGCCGTTGGCTGCCATCGGCAGCAGCATCCACAGGCTGCTGAGCGTGCCAGGCCGCCCCACCTCGTCGCGAAGGTCGTCAATGAGCGGCATCAGGCCGTAGCGTGCGATCAGCCCGGCGTTGACCAAGAGCACCGGCGCCGTGGCTTCGAGCAGAGCCTGTTTCACTTGCGGCAAGGCCTTGTGCACCAGGCGCATCAGGCGGCCCCAATCGGCGCTGGTGGGTGCCGCGCTATCGGCCATCAGCACCACGTTCCAGTTGACCTTCAGCGCATCGGCTTGCTGGCGCAGCGCCTTGATCATCAGCGTGTCGAAGCTCATGCGCTGGCGGCCGAACCGGCGCAGCAACTCGGCTTCGACGTGGTGCGCCATGCGGGGCTCGACGGTCAGCACCAAAAGGCCGCCGGCCTTGTGTGCGTAGGCCAGCCGGTCTTCGAGCTTTTGTGCCTCGATGGCCGCGGCGGTCGCCTCGTCGGAGCCCGCGGCCGGCATCTGCTGGCTAAGGTCGATGACCGTGCTGGCGCGGGAGTATTGGGTGGTGGTGCCGGCGGAAGGGCCGAGCGCCTGCGTGGAAGGCACGTAGCCCGGGCCGGTGGGCTCGTCGTCACGCCAGACCAGCAGCGCACCGACGTCACCCAGCAGCGTGTCCAGCAGCGGCCGTGGCGGCAGGGGCTGTGCCTCGGGGTAGCGGCCGGCCACGCGATCTTGCACGTCCTTGAGCTTGAGAAAGCGCACGCCCATCAGCGCGCCCAGCGATTGCCGCAGTGCCAGGGATGCAGCCATGCCGCGGGGGTAGATCTCCTGCCGGCTGGACAGAGCTGCACGCTGTGACGACGCGGTGGCCAGCCGCAGCAGGCGTTGTGCCGACAGGGCCGGGTTGGTTGCGGGGGCGGGCACCGACTCCAGCGTTTCAAGGGCGCGTTGTGGCGTCAGCAGCGGTTCGGCTTGCGCGCAGGCGTCGGCTGAGCTGCCCAGCCGGCGGGCGTATTCGGCCAATTCGGCAGACAAGGCGATCAGCGGGAAGGGGCGGTGGTCGAATTCCTGGAAGCGCAGACGCTCCAGGTGGGCTTCGGCTTCGCAGCAGGCGCGCACGACGGCCGTGGCCAAGCGCATGCGTTCGGCGTCGTCCTGGGAGGCGCAACCGCGCTCAACCAGCAGCGCCGAGGCCAGTTCAGGCACCGTCATCACGCCGCCCTGAGTGGACAGCAGGCTCTCGAAGTGGTTGCGCAATTCGGTGAGCTGCGGCGTCTTGAGCCAGCGTTCACGGGCCTTCAGCAGCGCGCCGGAGACTTCGTTGCGGTCGATCGACAGCGCGGTGGCCGCCACGCCCAGGGGCGTCCACAACGTGGAGCCTTCGACCTCTTCCAGGCCGAGGTAAATGGCCAGCGCGGCTTCTTCGGGACGGTCGTCACCGGCCGGCCGGCGCGGCAGCAGCTGTGCGGCCAGTTCGTTGACGCTGGTGGCGCCGGCGGACGCCGAGTCGTCATCGGCCTCGTGCAGCGTCGGGCGGCCTTGCACCAAATCGGGCCGGATGGCGGCCAAGGCCTTCGCCTTGAGCCGAATTTCCTTGCGGATGCGGTCGCCCACGCCGCGTAGGTAGCGGAACCGCACCCGGTCCACAGCCAGCAGTTCGCGGGCGTTGTGGATGGCCATGGCTTCGAGCACGTTCTGCGCTTCCACGCTGTAGCCCAGCTCGGCCATGTTGGTGTTGGCGGTGGCCAGGCGGGCCACGGCCTCGAACGGGTCTGATGCCGGCTGTGCCGTGGATGCGCCGGCCTCGAACAGCCGGCGCCAGTCGCGCAGCATGTCTTCGGCGTTATCAAAGCGCTTGAGCGGGTTGCGGTTCAGCGCCCTGGCGAAGAAGGCGTTGAAGCCATCGCGCAGCAGGGGGTCGAAACGCTCGGTGGCCAGGGTGGCTTCGCAGTCGAGCATCGACGCCTGCGTCTTGCCGTCGCCCCAGCGCGGCAGCACGCCGGTCACCATCTCGTGCAGCGTGACACCAAGGGCAAAGCGCTCGGCCTGCAGGTCCCAGCGTGGCGGCTTGCGAAGTGAAAGGAACGGGTCGAGGTAGGGGTGCGTGCCGGCGGAGATGTTCTCGGCCGAGGTGCGGGTGAGCGAGAAGTCGAACAACACCAGCTGCAACTTGCCCCGGGTGCCGGCCTGCGACATGCCGATGTTGTCGGGCTTGATGTCGCGGTGGGCGACGCCTTGCTGTTCTAGGTAGTCGACCGCCTGAATCAGCTCTTCGCCGAAACGCTGCAACAGGTCGAGCGACAGGCGGGCTTCTTCGCGGATGCGGTGCGACAGGGTGGTGTCACCGGCCTTGCGCATCAGCAGCGCGGTGCGGCCGCTGACGGTGAGCGTGCGCTGCCACTCGACGATGTTGGGGTGACGCAGCTTCGACAGCGCTTCGCCCTCGGCGGCTAGGCGGTCGTTGAGGCTTGCTTCCAGCGCCACCTTCAGCACCATCTCTTCGGCGCTGCCGTCAGGGCGCACCAGCAGCACGTCGGCCGACGATCCACGGCCCATCTTGCGAATGACTGTGAAGCCACCTTCAAGGCGTTCTTCCGGCTTGGCTTCGGCGGGGTCGACCGTGGCTTCGGGCTCGGGGGTTGTCAGTTCGTCGACGACCTTGTCGAGGTCTTGCAGGAACTCGTCAACGTTGCCGTAACGGCCCATCACGTCCGGGTTGGTGCTGTACTGGATGAGGTCTTGCAGCTGCTTGCCGCAGCCGTCCAGCACATCCGACAGGCGCAGGCCTTGCCCGATGCGCAGCTTTTCGGCCAGCTCCAGCACCGAGCCGGCGGGCGGGCGGCCCGAGAAGACGTGGTACGTGATGGCACCTAGGCTGAACACGTCCAGGCTGGGGCCATGCTGTGGCTCGGCCTGCGAGGTTTCAGGGGCCAAGTAGACCAGGCCGGGGTCCTCGACATACTCCTCGACATGCATGGTGCCGCCGACGGTGCGGCGCGCCGGGTCGGTGGTGTCGCTGCTTTGGGTGCCCTCGCGCGTTCCGGTCTGCCAGTTCATGATGCGTGGCCGGGGCGTGGCGCCAGCGACGTCTTGTACCAGGACGCTCTGCGGGCACAAGGCGCGGTGGTACAGCTTCTTCTGGTGGGCGTACTTCAGGGTCTCGGCCAAGTCACGCACGATCTGCAGGCGCTGGTCGACGCTGAGCAGTTGGCCCATCTCGCGCAGCAGGAAGTCCAGGCGGATCGCCTTGGCGTCGTGGTCGAAAATCAGTGCGGGGCCGAGCTCGGTGTCCTGGTAGTCCTTGACCTTGACGATGCCCGGGTGGTCAATGCCTTCGAGGATCTGGAACTCGCGTTGCGCCTGGCGAACCAGCGACTTGCGGGCATCGGCCGTGGCGGCAGCGGACACGGTGTAGATGCGAACCCGCCGTCGCACGGCGTCCATCGCGGTGTGCGTGCCCTCCCAGTCCTGGTACGAGGCGCCTTCCGACAGCAGCGCGCCGAGCTGGTAGTCGCCGACCTTGCGGTGCTTGTTCGAGGGGCGGATGCCCGCCTCGGCCATGGCTCGGGCCAGCACGCGGGCGTGCTGTTGGTCAATGCGGCTGGGCTCGATGTCGCGGACGCTGCCGGTGCCGTTGTGGAGCGCACCGATGATGCCGGGGTCGGTTTCGGACCCGGGCTGGCCGCGCAGGTAAGTGCCCGAACGGGCCGTGCCAGTGAGCTTGCAGTTGAGACTGGTGGCCGACAGGAAGATCAAGGGCTCGACGAACGGCAGTCGCACCTTGGCCTTGATCACGGATGATTGTCGCCGCAGCAAGCTGGCAAGCCGCTTCGACTTGCGGTTGGCGAGGATCAGTGGGTTGTCGTAGGCGCGCTCGCGGCCGTCGGTGACCCACAACCAAGTGTGGGCGTCGCCGCTCACCGTGCCCGGCCGACTCTTGATCTCGATGAGGAACAGGCCGGCGGGGGTAAGGAGCAGCGCATCGACTTCGTTGACCTTGCCTTCCTCGTCGATGAACTCGAAGTTGGTCCAGGCGTGCCACGGTTCGCGGTCAGGGAGCTGGTGGCGGAGCCAGTCAAGGGCTTCGCGTTCCCAGGCGAACTGGGACTGGGAAACAGCCTGCCAGCGGGTGAGGCTCATGGGCATCTGATCGCTCCTGCGATGGAGCCGTCGCGCTGGTCTATCGGTTCA
Source organism: Pseudomonadota bacterium (assembly GCA_040384685.1). GTDB lineage: Bacteria > Pseudomonadota > Gammaproteobacteria > Burkholderiales > Burkholderiaceae_C > Ramlibacter. Next base: position 76,866 of record JAZKIV010000021.1, read on the forward strand.
TCGGGGACGATTTGGAGCAGGTCTCCTAAGCCGCAGCCGAGCACGATGCAAATCCGCTCCAGAGCATCTAGATCGACCCTGGTAGCGCGTTGAGCCATCAGCGCCGAAACAGTGCTCCGATTGATGTCGGCAAGACGTGCGAGCTCCGCCGCCTTCAGCTGCCGAGCCTGCATGAGGCGGTGCAAATGTGATCGAACCATGAGTGCTGAAGGTGACGGGGTGCTGCGCAGGATAGCAGAATCTCGCGGACGGAGCCATCGTTCCATTCGCTAAATTCGAGCCGCTTCGAACGGGAGCGTACTGGCGTTGCTCAATGTGAGCGACGGGTTGGAGGGGTCTCGTTACCGGAGCCGACGACACACGTTCCGGAGCGCGCCGACCGGCGGCGCCGAAGCTGGAGCAGATCGTTTGCATCATCGGCTCCTGTGGCCGGCGGTGAAGCACGCGATTGCCTCGATGCAAAACTGACGATTGACCCGCGTCTTGTTAGACCGGCGCGCACCAGGACCTCCTCGGCACTAGGGTAGCGGTCTTCCTCGCTGAAGCCGCGTGCGGCCCAGAACGCCAGCCGGCGATTCTTGCCCGCATTGACCTCCGGGTCGCCCCGTACGGCCCGGCCCGGATGTCTCGGCGCCGCCGAGCTGGGATACTGAAACATCGTGAAACATTCCCAGCCGTAGCCCGCGATGACGAATCCAGCCGTGCGATCATTGACACTCCGATCCGTCCTCGTGGCGGCATGCATGCCGCTCCTTGCCGCCGCCGCGCTCGCGCAGCCCACCGGCGCGCCGCAGGACTGGAGCAGCCGCTACGTGGTCCACGCGAATCCGGAAACGCGCGACGAGGCGGCCGCCCGGGGCGTGGTGGCGCTCGAGCGCTGGAAGGGCAAGTTCAGGGACGCGCGCTACGCCCGGCAGGTCGCGCGCAAGATGCGGTTCACGCAGGCCACGGCGGCGCACCCTTTCTCCGCGCAGCAGCTGGGCTGGTTCAAGCGCTTCGACCGCCCACGGCAGGCCGCCGGCGCGGAGATCCACCGCGACTGGAGCAACGTGCTGGGCGGCGTCGCCGGCGGGGGCACGGCCGGCATGTTTCCGGCCAAATACTCGTTCGATATCTTCGCCGAGCCCAGCTGCGCCAACGACTTCATCGTCTACACCACCTCCGCGCCGGGCGTGAACGGCTCCGGCGCGTTCGCGAGCCGCACAGGCACGTTCAGCAACACCAACGGCGCCGGCGACACCATCACCATCACCCGCTCCGGCGCGCCCGCGCTGGTGCTCACGGGCAGCGCCGGCTCCAACCTGGGGCTGAATTTCCAGGTGGGTGGCGGCACGACGGCCACGGCGGCCAACCTGGCCGCGGCGATCAACCGCAACGGCGGCACGGCGGGCGTGCGCGCCACCAGTTCCGGCGCCAGCGTGACCGTCATCGCGCTGAGCCCGGGCGCGAGCCCCGGCGTGACGCTGGCCGAATCCATGTCGGGCTTCAGCTGGGCCGGCAATTCGCTGACCGGCGGCTCCGGCACGGCGGGCCAGCCCACCATCGTCGCCTTCAACCAGATGTACGCGGGTTGCGGCACGACGCCCGCTTCCGCCGTGCCGGACACCTTCTGGTCCTACAACACCGGCAACAACGCCACCGCGCGGCTGTCGCCGGTGCTGTCGTTCGACGGCAGCCAGGTGGCCTTCATCCAGAGCAGCAGCGGCGGCGTCGCCAGCCTGGTGCTGCTGAAGTGGAGCAGCACGGTGTCGGTCGGCACGGTGGGCGAGCCGGCCGTGCCCACCAGCGTCACGGCGGCCAACTACCGCAACTGCACGGCTCCGTGCATGACCTCCATCGCGTTCAACGGCAACCCCAACAACACCAACTCGTCGCCGTTCTACGACTACATCGGCGACGCGCTCTATGCCGGCGACAACAGCGGCAGGCTGCACAGGTTCACCGGCGTGTTCGCGGGCACGCCGGCCGAGCAGGCCAGCGGCGGCTTCCCGGCCACGGTGAGCACGGGCAACATGCTGAGCCCGCCGGTCTACGACGGCGAAACCGGGCTGGTGTTCATCGGCAGCGACACCAGCGCCAATTCCGGCGGCCGGCTGCATTCGGTGTGCGCCACCACGGGCCTCAGCGCCGTGTGCGCGGCGAGCGGCACCGTGAGGACCAGCGGCCAGCTCTCGGCCTACAACATCCAGAACGGCGGCGCGAACACCACCGGCGTGCGCGACACGCCGCTGCTGGACTCCACCGCCGGACGGATCTACGTCTTCGTCGAATCGGATCCCAACAGCAACTGCGGCGGCGTCAACTGCAAGGCCATCTACCAGTTCCGCACCGACCAGTCGATCAACAACGGCCTCGGCTCGCGCGTGAACATCGGCCGCGGCGAGATCGGCTCGCGCGCCCTGATGGCCGGGGCGTTCGACGACGCCTACTACTCCAGCGCCAACCCGGCCAGCCCGAGCGGCGCGCTGTACGCGTGCGGCTCGATCCCCAACGGCACCGACTCGAAGAAGCCGACGCTGTGGAAGATCCCGATCGCCAACAACACCATGGGCACGCCCGCCGTGGGCCCGACCCTGGTGACCAACAACGACATCGACGCCAGCGCCGACTGCTCGCCGGTCACGATGGTGAAGAACGGGACCGACGAATACCTGTTCGTCAGCGTGAGCGCCCTGGGCAACGACACCGGCTGCAGCGGTGCCTGCATCTACATGTTCAACCTCACGGGCAAGACCTGGAACACCAGCGCGACGGCGAATGCCGGGCTGCCGGCGCCGGGCGGCACCAGCGGCATCGTGGTGGACAACATCTCCACGGCAACCGGCGCGTCGCAGGTCTACTACTCCACGCTGGCCAGTCCGGGCAACGCGGTACAGGCCAGCCAGGCGGAATTGAACTAGGTCCCTGACAAAAGCCGCGCCCCTACTGCATCGAACGGGCGATCTTCATCAGTTCGGCCAGGTTGCGGGCACCCAGCTTCGTCATCAGCCGCGACTTGTGCACTTCGACCGTGCGCGGGCTGATGCCGAGCCGCTCGGCGATGCTGCCGTTGTTCAGGCCTTCGACCACCAGCGCCAGGACTTCCCGCTCGCGCGGCGACAGCGTGGATCCGGACGGCCGCGTTCCCTGGCTGGACTGGAGCAGGGGTCCGCTCATCGCCTTCTCGACGGCTTTCAGCAGCACCGCATCGTCGAACGGCTTCTCCAGGAAATCGACGGCATTGGCCTTGAACGCCTGGCGCGCGGCCTCGATGTCGCCGTGGCCCGTGATGATGATCACGGGCAGGCGCGACGGATGCAGTGCGAGCCGGGCCTGCATCTCCAGCCCCGAGAGGCCCGGCATGCGGATGTCCGCCAGGACCACGCCGCGCCAGTCCGCCGCCAGCGCGCCCAGGAAGTCCTCCGCGCGCGCGAACACCGCGGTCGGGTAGCCGTAGAGGCTGAGCAGGAGCGACAGCGCGTCGCGCACCGATGCATCGTCGTCGACGATGAAAACCGTCTTGCGGTGGACCGGCTCAGTCATTTGCCGCGGAGATGGGAAGGCTGAGAAAAAAGCGGCCGCCGGGCCCGGGTTCCGCCCACAGCTGCCCGCCGTGCGCCTCCACGATCGCCCGGCTGATGGCGAGGCCGACGCCCATGCCGCCGGGCTTGGCCGAGCGCCGGTCCTCGAACACGGCGTGCGCATCCTCTGCAACCAGGCCGGCGCCGCTGTCCAGCACGTCCAGCACCACGTGCTCGGCACGCAGCGTCGCATGCACCTGGACCCAGGCGCCGCCCGCCGGCGCGGGCGCGGCCGACGCGGCCTCGAGCGCATTCGCGATCAGGTTGCGCAGCACGACGGCGATTTGCACCGGGTCCAGCCAGAGCGCGGGCAGCTCCTGCGGGCAGTCCCACTCCAGGCGCACGCCCAGGCCGCTTGCGCGCTCCCGCTGCGACTCCGCCACCTCGCGCAGCAGGGAGGGCAGCGGGGTCGGCTGCAGCTCGGTGGTCTGGTCGCGAAAGAAGTTGCGCAGGCGCTTCACGACCTCGCCCGCGCGCGCCGCCTCGCGCACCAGCTTGGCGCTCACCTCGTCCAGGGGGTGGGCGGCCCGGCGGGCAGCGCCGTCCAGGCGGTCCACCAGCAACTGCATCGCGCGCGCATAGGACGTCATCGCCGCCAGCGGCTGGTTCAGCTCGTGCGCCAGCGCGGCCGCCATGTCGCCGGCCGCGGCGGTGCGCAGCGACAGGCGCAGCTTGCGCGCGGCCTCCTCGCGCTCCTCGGTGAGCGTGCCCAGCAGCAGGCCCGTGGCGGCAAGCGCCGCCATCAGGATCTGCAGCTCGAACACCGTCAACGGCCGGTACCGGGCGGACTGGACCGCGCCGGCGAGCAGCAGCTGCACCAGCGTCGCCGTTCCCACGGCACCCAGCACGCCGAACCGCGCCGCGCCCCACGCCACGGGAAGGAACAGGACATAGAAGAACTTGAACTGCTCTTCCACCGTCTGGGAGAACACCAGGAAGGTGCCGGCGCAGGCCACCAGCACCACCGCCCAGAACTCCGCCGTGCGCGCCATCGCGCGCGTGGCCGCGCGCTGTTCCGCACGCGCGGCCATGAACAGGAACGGAAGCGTCACGAGCAGGCCGACACCGTCGCCGATCCAGGCGCGGTAGATGGCCAGCGGGATGCGCTCCGGCTGCGGCCGGCCGGAGACGGCCAGCCCCGCGACGTGCAGCAATGCCGACAGCAGCGCACCTGCCGTGATCACGAGCAGGAAGGACACCAATTCCTTGCGGCCGCGCAGCTGCGGATGAGGGCCGATCCAGCGCCGCAGGCCCAGCGCGATCAGCGCATAGCCCGCGGTCTGCAGAGCCGAGGCGACCGGCGTGCCCGGCCATTCGATCTGCGCCGGACGCACCAGGGCGTCGGCGCACAGCACGGCGACGAACACCGGCGACCAGGCCCGCGGCCACCACAGCATGAACGCGACGGCCAGCGCCGCCTGCGGGTTCCATGGCGTGATGTCCAGGCCGCTCATCGGGTGGAAGAAGCTCACCCAGTCCACCGCCACGAAGGCGATGAGGAATGTGGCCGCAGCCCGCCACGTGCGCGTCATGGCGGGATTGTCCTCCAGCGTGGCCGAGGGAACGCCCGTACGGGGCGGCCCGGAGGCGATGCGTTGTCTCGCGGGTTCGCCGCTGCCACACTGAAGGCTTCAGGCCCCTGTGTGTGTTTGGGAGTTCGCCACCAGCGGCAGCCGTCTCTGGTGGCATTTTCTTGTTCAGGATGACGTGCCATGGAGATCGGCAAGGCGGCGGCGCGCAGCGTTTCGATGCCCGCCATTTCCGATCGCGCCCGCCAATTCATCGCGACAAGCGTTCCGTCCGTCCCTTGGGTGGAGGCGCTGCTGATCCTGCGCGCGCACCCCCGGCAGGCGTGGAATGCCCCCTCGCTCGCGCCGCGGCTGTACCTGCCGGTGGCGCAGGCGCAGGAACTGCTGCGGGCACTGTGCGACGCCGGCATCGCCGTGCACGCCGAGCCTGCCGCGTTCCGCTACCAGCCCCCCGACGCGCTGCGCCCGGTGCTGGACGAGGTGGCCTGGCTCTACGCGACGAGCCTGGTGGAAGTGACGCAGATCATTCACGACAGCCTGACCCTGCGTCCGGGCGACGCCGGGTGACCGGCCCCGGGCTCAGTCCTCGCGGTGCCGCTGCACCCGGTCGTTCACGCGCTGGCGCAGCCTGAAGCGTGCGGCGTCCGACAGCATGCGGCCCGCCCACCGGTAGACGTTGAATTCGCGCACGGTGCCGCGCAGGCTCGCCATGCGTTCGCGCTGCTCGGCCGGCGGCATGGTCAGTGCGGTGTGCAGCGCGTCCGCCGTTTCTTCCACGTGGTATGGGTTGACGACCAGGGCTTCCGGCATCTCGCGCGCCGCCCCGGCGAAGCGGCTCAGGACCAGGACGCCGCGTTCGTCGTCGCGCGCGGCGACGAACTCCTTGCACACCAGGTTCATGCCGTCGTGCAGGCTGGTCACGAGGCAGGCGTCGGCCGCACGGTAGAGCCGGTTGACTTCCGCATGGTCGTGGTGCCGCGCGAGCAGGCGGATCGGCGGCTCGCCCGCCTTGCCGAACCGCTCGTTGATGCGCCGGGTGGTCGCGTGAATGTGCTCCTGGAACAGCCGGTACTCCTCCAGGATGCCGCGCGAGGGCGCCGCCACCTGGACGAAGGTGAAGCGGCCCACCCATTGCGGGTATTTCTCCAGCATGCGCTCCACCGCATGCAGCCGCTCGAGGATGCCCTTGGTGTAGTCGAAGCGGTCCACGCCGAGCGCCATGCGGTGGCCGTGCGGAATGCCCAGGCGCCCGAAGACCTCGGTGCGGCACTGGCCCGGGCTCGGCCAGTCGCGGACCTCCTCCGGCATCGGCCATTCGATGGAGATCGGGTAGCTTTCCACCAGCGTCGGCGCGCCCTTGTAGGTGATGGTGGAGTTCTCGTGCTCGATGCGCGCCTCCAGGTAGCGGTCGACCGTCTCGATGAAATTCTTGCAGTGGAAGCGTGTGTGGAAACCCAGGATGCTGCTGCCCAGCATGCCTTCGAGGATCTCGCTGCGCCACGGGCAGATGCCGAAGGACTCCGGGTTGGGCCAGGGGATGTGCCAGAACGTCAGGATGGTGGCGCGCGGCAGCTTCCCGCGGATCAGCGCGGGCAGCAGGGCGAAGTGGTAGTCCTGCACGAGCACCACCGGGTCCTCGGTGCGCGCTTCGGCCACCACGGCGTCCGCGAACATCCGATTGACCTCGCGGTAGTGCTCCCAGTCGGCTTCCCGGAACACCGGCCGGACGTGCGCCACGTGGCACAGGGGCCAGAGGCCTTCGTTGGCGAAGCCGTAGTAATAGCCCTGCTCCTGCTGCGCGGTCAGCCACAGCCTGCGCAGCTGGTAGTCGCTGGTGCCCGGCGGAAGGGACACGCGGTCGTGCGCATCGACAACCTCGCTGTCGGCATTGCCGCTGCCGTGCGCGATCCAGGTACCCGAGCAGGCACGCATCACCGGCTCGACCGCCGTGACCAGGCCGCTGGCCGGCCGCCGCACGACCACCGAACCATCCTGCCTTTCGTGGATGTACGGTTCGCGGTTGGAGACCACGATCACCTGGTCGCCGCGCAGCTGGGTGCGCAGCAGCGATTGCAGCCGCTGCGGATTCCAGCCCGTTTCCGGGCCTTGGATGCGCCGGTATTCGTCTTCCAGTTCGCGCAGCTGCTCCTTCAGGTCCGCGGCCAGGGGCGCCAGTTCAGGCGACGCGGGCATGAGCGGACGCACCAGGCCCTCGCCGCGCAGCAGCGCCCGCGTGCCGGACACCCAGCCGCGCCAGCTGAGCTGCGCGACGATCACGGTGACCAGCGCGATCACCGCCCCGAGGCCGGCGATCAGCGCGATCAGGTATTGCTGTGTGTCCTTGCTGCGCCGCTCGATGAAGCTCAGGTCGTGCATCATGACGAGCTGCCCCACCGGGCCGGATTCGGCAACCACCGGATGCATGCTGACGTGGACGGGCCCGCCCTCGATGCGCAGTTCCGGGTCCGGCGCCGTGGCGATCTCAGCGGCCCGCGCGCACACCAGGTCCTTGGGAAAGCGCTGGGTGCGTCGCAGCAGCTGGCCCTCCGTGGAGCACCAGCCGATCGCCACCAGGCGCTGGTCCTGCACCGCCCGGTCGAACAGCGCCTGCAGCTTGCGCCCGCGCGCCTCCTGCAGGGCATCGGCCACCGACTCCGACAGCGCATTGGCCACCAGCGCGCCGCGCATGTCCAGGTCGCGCGCGAACCAGCGCAGCGTGAGCCGGTCCATCAGCGGCAGCGCAAGGTAGGCGGCGCCGGCGAGGATGACGACCAGGGGCAGCAGGAACCGCAGTTGCAGGCGAAAGGATTTCACGAAGCCCGGTGGCTCAGGATCACGGCACCTGATGGACAGGCCGGCTCCCGATCACGCGGCACAGCGCCTCGGCCTGGCCATGCAAGGTGCACCATTCGGGCGTGCGGTTGCCAAGCTCGGCGACAACACCGTGGTGGTACCAGTGCAAAGCCTTTCTCATGCTGCCGTGGACGAGGTAAGCCCGATCCAGGGTGCGCACCACATTGCGCAGGTGGGCTTGCAGCCGCTCGTCCATCGGCACCGCCAGGCTGGAGGTGGACTCGGCGGCTTCCCTGATCAGGTCGTAAGCATTCCTGCCCATCAGCGCCGCAACGGCGCTGGCGGATAAAGCCGCTCCGCTTCTCAGGCCCTGCGCCAGCCGCGCCAGGGAGCGTGCACCCACGGCGTCATGCGCGGTGGCTGTGATGGTGGCAGCCGAAAATCCTTCGAAGCTCACGTCGCCGTTGAACCGGGTTCTGAAATTCATCGCTGCTCCAGCTCCGCTGGCAGTATCCCCGCGCGACATGCCGGCCGCATCGGGGCGGCACCGTAAGGGCGCACCCAGCTGCCGGGCAGGTGGAGATCGCCAGCGAATCCCGCTGCGCGACCCCCGCTTCAGGCCGGCAATTGCCCAAGGGGCAGCTCCACTGGCGGGGCCCCCCTCGCCGCGGACAGGACCAGCACATCCGACCGGGCGGTGGCCAGCACGCGCTGCGTGACGCTGCCCAGGAAGAAGTCGGCGAGCAGGCCGCGCCGGCGCTTGCCGATGACGACGAGGTCGGCGCGCATCGCCTGCTCCTTGGCCAGCACCATGCCGGCCGCGTGGCCGAAACCGATCGACGCGATCGCGGACAGGCTCGCCCCGGACACCGTGCCGATCAGCTCCTCAATGCGGGCACGCGCACGGTCGGCGCTTCGCTGCCGGTACTGGCGCACTGCCGCCTCGGGCACCTCGGCGGCGCGCATCGTCACCTCGTTGCGGGTGTCCAGCGAATGGAACACCTCGATGCGCGTGCAGCGGGTCAAGGTCGCGGCCGCCCTGACGGCCGGTGCGGCGGCGGGGCCGAAGTCGACCGGCACCAGCACGCGCCGATAGCCGGAGGTCGCGGGCTTCTTCACGACCAGCACCGGGCATCCGCAAAGCCGGATCAGCCGCTCTGCCGGCGTGCCGAACATCCAGTCGCGCAGCACGTTGGAGCGCTGTGCGCCGAGCACGACCAGACTCGCGTGGCCGCCCGCCCGAGCGACGGTGCCGACCGGATCGCCGTCAGCCACGCGCACGTCGACGTGGACGCCCAGGTGCCGCGAGAGCTCGCCGGCGAGACGCTCGAGGGCAGTCCGTGCCTTCGCGGCGCTCTGCGGGCCGCTGGCCGCATGCAGCAGGCCGAGATCGGCGCCCTGGTCGCGGGCGATCATGCCCGCGCGCCACGCGGCGTGGCCGGCTTGCGGCGTCAGGTCGTGCAACACCAGCACCTGGCCGCGCGCCCGCCATTCATGGAGTTGTTCTCGCATCATGCCGCGCCTCATGTCGTGTAGTCGCCGGTGGCTTCCGGCTGGAACAGCATCTCCAGGATGCGGACGGTGTGCGGCTCGCCTCCCGGCGCGGTCCAGTGCGCGGCGTCGCCGACGCGCAGCCCCAGGAGTGCCGCGCCCAGGGGCGCGAGCACGGACATGAACCCCGCGGCCGGGTCCGCGTCAGAGGGGTAGCACAGCACGATGTCCATGCGGCTGCCGCTTGCTTCATCGGCGACCAGGATCTGGCTGTACATCGTCACGACGTCCGGCGGGATCGCGGGGGATGCCACGAGTTCGCTGTCGGCAAGCAGCTCGGCGAGGGCGGGCGCATTCCGGTCCGGCGGCTGCTGATGGGTCAGCAGCCGCGTGAGGCGAACGTAGTCGATCTGGGTGAGGGTGCGCTCGGGCGCGAGAACGGCGGCCATGGTGGCTCCTTGGCTGGCAAGGCACGTGCGTGCCCGAGGCACGCATGTGCGAGACATTGCGCTTCGTGAGCCCGGCGATTTGTTGTGGCGCTAGATGGCGAGAGGGTGAATCGCCGGGCTCAGGAATGTGCGAGCGCACGGCCGCGTCGCATGGAGTGCGGCAGCAGTGGCGTCGGGAGCGGGCGGTTCATGGGGACAGTCTAGGCCAGGGCACGCGCAGCACCAAGCCGGCCGGCCAATGCCCCCGGAAGTCTTGCCAGAATGCGCAGTGGCCAAGTCAACTGTCGTTCAAGCAACCCAAGTCGATTTCTTCCGGGAGCACGGCTACCTGTGCCTGCAGGGCTTTCATCCGAAAAACCGGATGGCTTCGGTCCGGAACAAGCTGCTCGACGAACTGAAGCGGCTCAAGGTGTGGGCCGCCGGCAAAAGCCTGTCCAGTTCACTGCAGGAACTGCCCCCATTCCAGCAGATCGCGAAGCTGTCCACGCTGGTCAAGGTCCCGGGCCTGCACGAAGCGTTGATCACGCCCGAACTGCTCGGCTGCATCGCGCGGCTGGATGGGCGCGCGCCATCCGCCGTGCAGGGCATGCAACTGCTTCTGTCCCTGCCGCACCAGGGCACGTGGACGCTGGAGGGATTGAACTGGCACGTGGACGTGACGGCGCAGCCACCGGACCGGCTGCCGGGCATCCAGGCCTTTGTGCTGATCGACGATGTGGCGCCGCGTGGCGGCGCCACGTTGGCGCTGGCCGGGGCGCATCGCCTTCACGCGCGGCAGGCCGTGTCGGCTCCGTCGCTGCGGGAGGTGCTCAGGACATCTGGAAACCTGGAGGCCGATCTCCGGAAGATGGGCGTGACCATCCTCGAAATGTCCGGCCGGGCCGGCGACGTCTTCCTGATGGACATGCGGCTGCTGCACACGCCGTCCATCAACGCGACGAAGAACGTGCGGATGATGGCGACGGCCCGCTTCTTCCTGCCTTGATGTCCTGCCTCAAGCGACGGCGCCCACGGCGCTGACCTTCGAGCGATGCCGGTGGATCGCATACCCCCCCACCATCATCGCCAGCGGCACCACCAGCAGCTTGCCGAACCCGACGATCAGGAAGCTGCACGAGACGAACGCCAGCAGCGTGACCAGCATCCCCCACGGCGTTACGTTGCGCTTCGCGTAGCAAAGAATCGCCGCCACATACAGCACGATGAAGTTCTGGTTGCCGATCGCCAGCCCGGTGGTCAGCGGCAGCCAGTCGGTGTGGATGAACGCGGTCAGCACCAGGTAGACCACCAGCATGCTCAGCAGGCTCACGCGCGGAATGCTGCCTTTCGACAGGGTGCCCAGCGATGCGGGCAGGATGCGGCTGCGGCCGGCCGCGAACATCAGGCGGCTGGCGGCGAACACCCAGGAGTTCACGTTCGCCAGCACGATCAGCACGATCAGCAGGTAAGCCACCGGCGTGAAGAGGCTGCCTTCCACCAGGGTCAGCATGCCCGTCACGCCGCTGATGGGCAGGCCGGCCGCGTGCGCGCCGGCGGCAATGACGGCCAGCATCGCGTAGACCGCGCTGACGGACACGAAGGCGATGGTGAAGATCCACTTGATGGCGCGCGCGCCGCCGGTGGTTTCCTCGCTGCCGAAACTCAGGTTCTCCCAGCCCAGGAAGGCCCAGAACAGCACGCCGCACACCGCCCACAGCTGCTGCACGGACACGTCGCCCGGGTGCGCCAGGCTGCTCTCGTACGCATGCAATCCCTTGCCGAGCACGCCGTGGTTGTTGATGACGATGAAGGCGATCAGCACCAGCAGCGCGAACACGGAAGCCTTGTTGACCCAGGCGGCCGGCTTGATGCCCAGGTAGTTCACCACCGTGGAGGCGACCAGGATGGCGCCGGCGATGAAGAAGCTTCCCGATTGCGGCAGCACCTGCTGCATCAGCGGAATCTTCTGGATGTAGGCCGCGCCCATGTAGGTGCCCACCGGAATGCACAGCATGAAGGTGAGCGCGAGCACGAAGGTGACGGCCGTTTCCGCCCACTTGCCGACCGCCAGCGCCGCATACGCGGCGACACCGCCGGCGTTCTGCACGTCGAGCGACAGAGTCAGGAACACGATCACCAGCGGCACGGAGATCAGCATGATCAGCGGCCACGCGAGCGCGGCCGCCTGCGGGCCGCCGGCTTCGATGGCCAGGCCGGGCAGCCCCAGCAGGCCGGAGCCGATCAGCGAGCAGATGGCAAGGACAACACCTTCCGAGATGGAGATTCGCTTGGCGAGCTGGTTCATCCGGCGGCGGTGTCCCTGTTCTTTATTTCTGCACCTGTCCGCTCACGGTCAGGTAGCGGTCCTCGTATTCGACGGCGCGCAGGCCTTTCAGGCCGGCTTTCTCCATGTCCGTCGTCACCTCGGCCACGGTGTAGGAGCTCAGCAGCGAGGTGAAGTAGTGCGCCTTCACCCCGTCGGACTCGTGGCCGATGTTGCGCTCCATCACCTCGCGCGCGGCCTGCTCGTCGGGCGGGCGCCGGAAGTCGCGCACGAAGACATGCGCGCCGTTGCGCGCGATGCGCGCGATTTCGCGCCAGAACTGTACCGCGTCCTCGATGTGGTGCAGCACGGTGTTGCTCATGATCACGTGGAACTCGTCGTCCGGCAGCCCGCTGCCGCGCACATTGCCGAGCACCCAGTTGATCTGCCGCTGCTCCGGCGGGATGCGCTTCTGCGCGGCGGCCGACGCCATGGAGAGCATCGTCGGCGACATGTCCACGCCGTACAGGTACCAGCTGGGCGCGTGGCTGCGCACCCGGATCAGCACGTCGCCCGGGCCGCAGCCGATGTCCAGCGCCCGCAGGCCGATGCCGGCCGCGGTCGACACGATTTCACGCGCCAGCTTCTCGTGGGGAATGCTGTAGTCCGCGCCTGCGTAGGAAGTCTCTTCCTCTTCCGTCATCTTTTCCGGTTCGGGGGTGCGCCGCATCGTCGTGGTCATGGTGTGCTCCTTGTGCTGTTCCAGCCTAGCAGCGGGCGCGCGCGATTGGCGATGCGGATTTGACGGAGCTGGATTTCGTATTTGCACGGAAGCCGCAAAATCAGCAATTTGCCGATAGCCGGGCGACCTCGGCCGTGCCATAAGACGGCCTTGCCTGCGACAACCTTGGGGGGACTTTGCATGGCGCACGCAGACGGTACCCGCGCCCGCGCGGCACAACGGCAACCCGCCGTCGATACGACGGCCGTGCCCGGCGAAGCCATGGCCTTCGCCGACAACCGTGCGGACGCCATCGCACAGCGCGAGACGGCGCAGGCGATCGCGCGCAGCCCGCGTTCCACGGCCCAGCGGGCCGTCAGTGCCGCGGTGCATGCCAGTCCGCGCATGGCGGCGCAGCGCCAGGCGCAGGAGCAGGCGCCGCCGAACCGCACCGGCCTGCCCGACACCCTGAAGTCCGGCGTCGAGTCGCTCTCGGGCATGTCGCTGGACCACGTCAAGGTCCACTACAACTCCTCGCAGCCGGCACAGCTCAATGCCCTGGCCTATGCGCAGGGCAGCGACATCCACCTCGGGCCCGGGCAGGAGCAGCACCTGCCGCACGAGGCCTGGCACGTGGTGCAGCAGGCGCAGGGCCGCGTGGCGCCGACCACGCAGATGAAAAGCGGCGTTCCCGTCAACGACGACGCCGGGCTGGAGCGCGAAGCCGACGTGATGGGTTCGCGCGCGGTGCAGCTGTACCGGGTGTCCTACAGGCCCGCCCCTGTCCAGAGGCAAGCGGCGGCGGCCGCCGACGGCGTCGTGCAGCGCAAGGTGGGATTCGAATTCGAAACCGGCTGGGATCTCCGCAAGCCGGGCGGCGCGGCATGGAATACGGATACGCCGCTGGTGCGCGGCCTGAACTGGCAGATGTCACCGGACGAGATCGCCGGAAACAACGCCAAGATCGAGTTCAAGACCGCACCGTTCGAGGTGGATGGAGACGATGCGGCGGAGATGATCGGCCCCATCATGGAAGCGTTCGAAAGCCTGAACAATTACGTTCAAACGCTGCTGCCCTTGCCCGAGGGGCAGTTCTCGCCCATCGCCACCACGCCGCCTGGCGTGGAGGTGCAACCCGTGGGAGCGCTTCTCGCCAAACCCCAGGTTACCGGGGGTGTGCGCACCGACCTTGTGTTCGCCTTCCTGAAAGACATGGCCAGCGGCGAGCGCGACACGGACCTGATGCCGAGCGAAGGCAACAAGGAAAAACTCCGGGGGGTGCTCGGCCGGGTCGAAGGGAGAATCAATCCACGCAGGAAGTCGAGCCGGGAGTACTGGGGCGTCGTGGCATTGCTGGCGAACCTCGTCGTGCGGTTCCAGGCCGACCGGACCAGGGCGGTGGAGGCCTATCGCGTATGGACGGCCGAGACGCGCGCGGATCTCCAGCGAAGGTACGACGCATGGGTGGTGCGAACGCACCCTGACGAGCAAGCCCAGGAAGAGAAGAAGCTGGAAGTGCGGGCCCACATGACCCGCTTGTCGACTGCCAAGCGGGAGGAAATCCGCGTGGCACTGGCGCCGTCCTACATGAAGGCACGCGCCTCGGCGCTGCCCCGCGTCGCGTTCAACGATCTTCCGGGCCTCGACCAGGACGATCTGCTGCGCGATGTGCTGGAGGCTGCCGGCTTGACGCATCCGGACGATGGCGCCCTGAGGATGTTCCCGCTGGGCAGGAAGAGCGACGGGGACTTCCAGGAAACCATCGCGCAATGGATCGCAAGCATCCAGCAAGCCCGTGGCGGAGGAAGGGGGGAGCTCTGGAGCAGCCGGTCGCTCGGCACCGGCGACGTCGGCGCCGGCGAACGGCGCGGCACGGGCATTCCGTTCGAGCTGCGAGGCATCCCGGGACCGGTGCCTTCCGACCAGTGGGTGGAATTCGCCGCCCCCTTCATCACCTACTTCGCCGACATCAACAAGAGACGGCGCTGACAGCTTGTCCACAATCAACCCAGAGGAACGAAGATGACCTTGCGCCAACGTGTGATCCACCTACTGGCAGCCGCCGGCTTTGCCTTTGCCGCCGCGCAGGCCGGCGCCGGCGAACTGCTCGCCGACGCCGCGCCCAGCGCGGCGCTGGGCCGGCCGGTGAAGTTCCTGGTCTACCTGCCCGACGGCTACAAGGACTCCGCCGCCAGCTATCCGGTGACCTACCTGCTGCACGGCGCGGGCGGCGACGAGACCGACTACCGCTTCAAGGGCGGCATCCTCGACACCATGGACGCGATGATCGCCCGCGGCACGCTGCGCCCCGGCCTGGTCGTGATGCCCACCACCTCGCCCGCGGGCTGGTGGGTCGATGGCGCGTCGGAAAAGGCGGAGACCGCCCTCATGCAGGACCTGATCGGCTACGTCGAGACCAAGTACCGCGCCTCGAAGGAGCGCGGCGGCCGCGCGGTGGCCGGCCACTCGATGGGCGCCTACGGCGCGCTGAACCTGGCGCTGCGCCATCCCGACAAGTTCTGCGCCGCCTCCATCGTCAGCCCGGCCATCTACGACCCGCTGCCGCCGGAGACCTCGGCCTCGCGCAAGGCGCCGCCCTTCCTGCGCGACGGCAAGTTCGACCCCGAGCTGTGGAAGTCGCTGAACTACCCGGCCCACCTGGAGCGCTACAAGGCCCAGCCGCTGCGCGTGCCGATGTGGATCGCCGCGGGCGACCACGACTTCCTGGGCATCGCCGTGATGGCGGCCAACCTGTACTGGAAGGTGCTGGCCATCCAGCCCAAGCAGGCCGAGTTCCGCGTGATGGACGGCGACCACGACTGGATGTTCTTCCGCGACGCGCTGCCCGACGGGCTGCTGTACATCGACAAAATGTGCGCACGGGCGCGCTGAGCCGAATCCTCAGGCGAAGGGTTCGGTCCTCGCTTCGGCAAGGACCCAGTCCATGAACCCGGCCAGCTTCGGGCTCATGGGCTTGCCTTTGGGGCGCACCAAGTAATAGCCGGCGCCGGGGTCGATGGCGGTCCTGAAGGGCTGCATCAGCTGGCCGGTGCGCAGGTCCTCCTGGACCAGCCCTTCGAAGAACAGGCCGGCGCCATGGCCGTCGAGCAGCGCGCTGCGCAGCGCGTGCGAGTCGTCGATCTGCACCGAGGCGAAGGTTCCCGCCACGCCGGCGGCCGCGAACCAGGCCTGCCAATGCGCCGCGTCGAACTCGTGGAACAGCCGGTGCTTCAGCAGATCCGCGGGCCGCGCCCGGGCCGGCAGCTTCGCGCGGAACGCGGCACCGCACACCACCGTGAGCGTGCCGGGCAGCAGAAGCACGGACTCCGCCTCGCTCCAGCGGCCGTGGCCCCAGCTGATGCCCGCATCCACGCTGTCCTGCGGAAAGTCCGCCGGCTGGTAGGCGTGGCGCAGCTGCAGGTCCAGTGTCGGATGCCGGCTCCATAGCCGCCCCAGGCGCGGCGTCAGCCACTTCGCCGAGAAGTAGGGCGCCACGCTCACCGTCAGCGCGCCCGCCTCGCCCCGGTGCCGCACCTGCCGCACGGCGTTCGCCAAGCCGTCGAAATGCGCCGCGCAGCCGTCCAGCAGGCCCTGGCCCGCTTCGGTGAGCGCGATGCGGCGGTGCAGGCGTGTGACCAGGCCGGTGCCCAGGCTTTGCTCCAGGTGGCGCACGTGGTGGCTGAGCGCCGACTGCGTCACGTGCAGGTCCTCGGCCGCGCGCTTGAAACTCTTGCGGCGTGCCACCGCCACGAAGGCGCGCAGCTGCGCGAGCAGGGCCGGATGAAGCTCCATGCGGCCATCCTATGGTTTAGCAAAGCTCAAGTCAAAGACAGACAAATCGCTTGAACGTGGCTGACAGCAAAGCGAGACTTGCCTCACTCCGAGCTTGATTGGCTTGAAAGGAACTCACATGGAGACAGCCACGCGGCTAATCCCCCAGGCGGCGTTCGAAATCGAAAAGGGCGCGCGCAAGGTGCTCACGCTGAGCGAAGCCGACGTCGCGCGCCATCTCGACCTGGCCGAATTCCTCGACGGGCTGGAAGACGGGTTTTGCGGCCTGGAACTCGGAGAAGTCCAGTCGCCTGCGCGGCCAGAGATCACCGTGCCCGGCAAGGGCTTCTCGCTGGCCATGCCGGCATGGCGCCCGGGCGGGCCGATCGCCGTGAAGATCGTCAACGTGTTCGACGGCAACCTGGCGTGGGGCGTGCCGAACCACCTGGCCATGGTCCTGCTGTTTGACGCGGACACCGGCGCCACGCTGTGCGTGATGGACGGCACCCATATCACCGGCGTGCGCACGGCGGCGTCGGCCGTGCTGTCGGCCCGCATGCTGGCGCGCCCGGACGCGCGGGTCGCCACCATCGTCGGCGCCGGCGTGCAGGCGCGCGAGCACCTGCGCCTGCTGCCGCTGGTGCGCGGCTTCGACCGCATCAACCTGTGCTCGCTGTATCCGGAGGAGGCCGAACGCCTGGCCGCGCGCAGCCCCATCGCGCGGGCGGTGCCCGACCTCGAGGCGGCGGTGCGCGAGTCCGACGTCGTCTGCCTGGCGACGCACAGCGCCGAGCCGGTGATCCAGTCCCGCTGGCTGAAGCCGGGCACGCATGTGTCGTCTGTCGGCTACCACCCGCCGCGCGGCGAATTGCCGCCCGAGCTGGCGCGCGAGCATCGGCTGTTCGTGGAAACGCCGGAGGCCTTCGCGCCGCCGCCGGTCGGCTGCGCCGAGCTGGCCGGCCTGCCGCGGGACAAGGGGACGCCGCTTGGCGCGGTGGCGCTGGGCCGGGCGCCCGGTCGCACCAGCGACCAGGAGATCACCGTCTACAAGGCCATGGGCATCGCCATGGAAGACATGGTGGCGGCGACGCTCGCCTACGAGCGTGCCCGCGCGCAGGGCGGCGGCGGCTCGATGGACTGGTGAGGCCTATTCAGCCGGCACCGCCGCACCGTGCGTGGCAATGAACTGGTAGGGTCCGCCGTCCTGGATCAGCAGGAACTGGCAGGGCGCATCGGAACGGTTGTGCACCGAATGCGTCTCTCCTTTCGGCACCAGGTGCCGGCCGGGCGCCTGCACGGTGGTGCGCGCCGCCTGCGGTCCGTGGAAGACCTCGAACGTGCCGGCCAGCCCGACGAACAGGTCGTCGGTGTCGGGATGCAGGTGCCAGGGCACGCTCTCGCCCGGCAGCAAGGTCATGTCGAGGACGCGCAGCGTCGCGTTCTCCGCCAGCACGGTGGTGTTGCTGATCTGGTAGAGCTTCTCCCAGGGGCGGGTGGCTGGCGGTGCGGGTTTGTTCATGGCTGGAGATCGTACCTCCACGCGTATCATCCGCGCATGAGCGACATTGCCCCGCCCGTTCGCCGTTCGCGCTCCCTGCCCGCCGACGTGGTGCAGTCCCTGTCGGACCGCATCCGCGACGGCAGCCTGCCGCACGGCGCCAAGCTGCCCAAGGAAGCCGACCTGATGGCGCAGTTCGGCGTCAGCCGCACGGTGGTGCGCGAAGCCATGTCGCGGCTGCAGGCGGCCGGCATGGTGGACGTGCGTCACGGCATCGGCGCCTTCGTGGTCGGCATCGGCGACGCCAGCACCTTCCGCATCGCGCCGGACCAGCTGGCCACCCTGCAGGACGTGGTCGCCGTGCTGGAACTGCGCATCGCCGTGGAGTGCGAAAGCGCCGGCCTGGCGGCGGCGCGCCGCACCGAGGACAACCTGCGCGCCATGCGCTCCGCGCTGGACGCCTTCACCGCCGCGGTGGAGGCCGGCCGCGACGCCGTCGGGCCGGATTTCCAGTTCCACCTGGAGATCGCCCGCGCCACCCAGAACGACCACTTCGCCGACATCATGGGCGCGCTGGGCGGCACCATGATCCCGCGCGCGCGGCTGGAGCCGGTGGCCGAGCTCACGCCGGCGCGCCGCGAGTACCTGGGCGTGATCCACGCCGAGCACGAGAACATCCTGGAAGCCGTCGCGCGGCAGGACGCCGACGGCGCCCGCGCCGCCATGCGCACCCACCTGGGCAATGGGCGCGAGCGCCGCCGGCGGGCCATGCTGGCCAGCTGAGCGGCCTGTTAGTGGAATCCCGTACTGAGGGATGTTTGGAAAGAGATACGATGTCTTATCTCAATCGGACGAACACACGACCATGACGCCCCAAGACCTGCGGAACGCGCTTTCCTCCGGCCTGCTGTCTTTTCCGCTGACCGACTTCGACGCCGAGCTGCGCTTCGACCCGAAAGGCTACGCCGCCCGGCTGGAATGGCTCAAACCCTATGGCGCCAGCGTGCTGTTCGCCGCCGGCGGCACCGGTGAGTTCTTCTCGCTGGAGCCGGGCGAGTACGCCGAGGTGCTGAAGGTGGCGGTGCAGACCTGCAAGACCGACATCCCGATCGTCGGCGGTGCCGGCGGCGGCACCACGCTGGCCATCCAGTACGCGCAGGCGGCCGAGCGCCAGGGCGCGGCCGGCGTGCTGCTGCTGCCGCACTACCTGACCGAGGCCACGCAGGACGGGCTGGTGGCCCACGTGGAAGCGGTGTGCAGGAGTGTGCGCATCGGCGTGATCGTCTACAACCGCGGCGCCTGCAAGCTCAACGCCGCCTCGCTGCAGGTGCTGGCCGACCGCTGCCCCAACCTGATCGGCTTCAAGGACGGCCTGGGCGACATCGAGCGCATCGTGCAGATCCGCCAGAAGCTGGGCGACCGCTTCGTCTACATCGGCGGCATGCCCACACACGAGGTCTATGCCAACGCCTACAAGGCGCTGGGCGTGCCGACCTATTCGTCGGCCGTGTTCAATTTCATCCCGAAGACCGCCGTCGCGTTCTATGACGCGTATGCCGCCGGCGACCAGGCCACCGTCAGCCGCCTGATCGACGAGTTCTTCCTGCCCTACCTGGAAATCCGCAACAAGGGCGAGGGCTACGCGGTCAGCATCGTGAAGGCCGGCGCGCGCATCGTCGGCAGGAGCGCCGGCCCGGTGCGCCCGCCGCTGTCGGACCTGAAGTCCGCCGAGGTCGAGCAGCTGCGGGCGCTGATCGAGCGCCTGGGCCCGCAGTGAACAGCAAAAAAGACACAGACAGGAGACACACGATGAAGAAGGTTCTTGGCGCGCTCGTCCTGGGCGCGACGGTGTCGTTCGGCGCATTCGCCGCCTGGCCGACCAAGCCGGTCACGCTGGTGGTGCCGTTCCCGCCGGGCGGCTCCACCGACCTGATCGCGCGCACGCTGTCCAACAAGCTGCCGGAGAAGCTCGGCGCCGGCGTCACGGTGATCGTGGACAACAAGCCGGGCGCCACCGGCACCATCGGCACCGCTGTCGTGGCGCGCGCGCCGGCCGACGGCCACACCCTGCTGGTGTCGTCGCTCGGGCCGTTCGTGATCGCGCCGCACCTGATCAAGGTGAACTACGACGCGCTGAAGGACCTGGAGCCGATCACCGTGGCGGTGCAGGCGCCCAACGTGCTGGTGGTGCCCGCCGCCTCGCCGCACAAGTCGCTGGCCGACGTGATCGCCTTCACCAAGGCCAACCCGCGCAAGATGTCGTTCGCCTCCTCGGGCAACGGCTCCAGCGACCACCTGACGGCCGAACTGTTCTGGCAGCAGACCGGCACCACCGGCGTCCACGTGCCTTACAAGGGCGGCGGCCCGGTGATGACGGACCTGCTGGGCAACCAGGTGGATTCGTCGTTCATGAACGTCAACACCGCCATGCCGCAGATCCAGGCCGGCAAGCTGCGCGCGCTGGCCATCACCAGCGCCAAGCGTTCGCCCCTGCTGCCCAATGTGCCCACGCTGGAGGAAAGCGGCATCAAGGACGCCAACGTGTACTCGTGGCAGGCCATCGCCGCGCCCCGGGGCCTGCCGGCCGACGTGAAGGCCAAGCTGCACAAGGCCATCGTCGCCAGCCTGAACGACCCGGCCGTGAAGCCCAAGCTGCTGGAGCTGGGCTTCGAGATGGTGCTGAACACGCCCGAGCAGTTCGCCTCGTTCCAGGCCGCCGAATATGTGCGCTGGGCCAAGCTGATCTCCAGCCGCAAGATCACCGCCGACTGACAACAACAACGCCGATGTCCGCTGCTCCCGTCGTCAAGAGCATGCGCGTGGTCCCGGTGGCGGGCCGCGACGGCATGCTGCTCAATCTCTCCGGCGCGCACGCGCCGTTCTTCACGCGCAACATCGTGATCGCCACCGACAGCGCCGGGCACACCGGCGTGGGCGAGGTGCCCGGCGGCGAGAAGATCCGCCAGACCCTGGAAGATGCGCGCGCGCTGGTGGAAGGCCGCTCGGTGTTCGAGGTGCAGGCCATCCTGAACACCATGCGCACGACCTTCGCCGACCGCGACGCGGGCGGGCGCGGCCTGCAGACCTTCGATTTGCGCACCACCATCCATGCGGTGACGGCGGTGGAGTCGGCGCTGCTGGACCTGCAGGGCCAGTTCCTCGGCCTGCCGGTGGCGGCGCTGCTGGGCGAAGGCCAGCAGCGCGACGCGGTGCAGATGCTGGGCTACCTGTTCTTCGTCGGCGACCGCAGCAAGACGAATCTGCCGTATGCGAGCGAGCCCGATGCCGCAGACGACTGGCTGCGCCTGCGCCACGAGGAGGCGCTGACACCCGAGGCGGTGGTGCGCCTGGCCGAGGCCGCGCAGGCGCGCTACGGCTTCCAGGACTTCAAGCTCAAGGGCGGCGTGCTGCGCGGCGAAGACGAAGTCGAGGCCGTGCGCGCATTGCACGAACGCTTTCCCGACGCGCGCATCACGCTGGACCCGAACGGCGGCTGGCTGCTGCAAGACGCGGTCCGGCTGCTGCGCGACCTGCACGGCGTCATGGCCTACGCGGAAGACCCGTGCGGCGCGGAAGAGGGCTTCTCCGGCCGCGAGGTGATGGCGGAATTCCGCCGCGCTACCGGCCTGCCGACGGCCACCAACATGGTCGCCACCGACTGGCGGCAGATGGCGCACGCGCTGGCGCTGCAGTCGGTCGACATTCCGCTGGCCGACCCGCATTTCTGGACCATGGCCGGCTCGGTGCGGGTGGCGCAGACCTGCCGCGACTGGGGCCTGACCTGGGGTTCGCACTCCAACAACCACTTCGACATTTCGCTGGCCATGTTCACCCACGTCGGCGCCGCCGCGCCCGGCAAGGTGACGGCCATGGACACGCACTGGATCTGGCAGGACGGCCAGCGCCTGACCAGGGAGCCGCTGAAGATCGAAGGCGGCTTCATCCGGGTGCCGGACAAGCCGGGCCTGGGCATCGAACTCGACATGGCGGAAGTCGACAAGGCCCACGCGCTCTACCTGCAGCACGGCCTCGGCGCGCGCGACGACGCCCTCGCCATGCAATCCCTCATTCCCGGCTGGCGCTTCGATCCCAAGCGTCCCTGCCTGGTGCGCTGACCTCTTGCACGCATTCATGACCACCATCCAGGACACCACCACCGAGCAGCTCGACGCCATCGTGCGCGCCGCCGCCGCGGCTTTCGACAGCTTCGGCGGTTCCTCCGCCGTCACCCGCGCGCTGCTGCTGCGCGGCCTGGCCGACGCGCTGGAAGCGCAGCGCGCCGCGCTGGTCGCGCTGGCCGACGAGGAAACGCAGCTGGGCGCCGCACGCCTGAACGGCGAGCTGGACCGCACCGCGTTCCAGCTGCGCGGCTTCGCCGAACAGGTGGAGCGGGGCGCGGCCTTCGCCTTCACCGACGACCCGGCCGTGGCCGGCGCGCCGCCGGCCGGCCACCCGCAGCTGCTGCGCGTGCGCGTGCCGGTCGGCCCGGTGGCGATGTTCAGCGCCAGCAACTTCCCGTTCGCCTTCTCGGTGCTGGGCGGCGACACCGCCTCGGCGCTGGCCGCCGGCTGCCCGGTGGTGGTGAAGTCGCATCCCGGCCATCGAGCCCTGTCGCGCGCCGTGGCGCAGCTCGCACGCGGCGTGGTCGCGGCGCAGGGCCTGCCGGCGGGCGTGTTCGGCATGGTGGACGGCGCCGGCATCGACGTCGGCGTGGCGCTGTTGAAGCATCCGCTGGTCGCCGCCGTGGCCTTCACCGGTTCCGTGCGTGGCGGCCTGGCGCTGCAAGAGATTGCGCGTTCGCGGCCGCGCCCGATTCCGTTCTACGGCGAGCTGGGCTCGGTCAATCCGGTCGTGGCCCTGCCCGCGGCGCTGAAGGCGCGCGGCGCCGAGCTGGCGCAGGCGCTGGCCGGCTCCATCACGCTCGGCTGCGGCCAGTTCTGCACCAGCCCCGGCGTGATCGTCGTGCCGCAGGGCGGCGACGGCGACGCCTTCGTCGCGCAGCTGGCCGAGCTGCTCAAGGCCGCCAAGCCGCACGCCATGCTCACACCGCAGATCCGCGCCGGCTTCGACGCCGGCCGCGCGGCCTGGGCCGGCCATCCGAAACTGCAGCGGGTGCTCGATGAAGCAGCCGCCGATGGCCAGCCGCCGCGGCCGTTCCTGGCGCAGCTGGCCGCCGCCGATTTCATCGCCGACCCCACGCTGCACGAAGAGGTGTTCGGTCCCGCTGCCCTGGTGGTGCGGGTGGCGGGCACGGCCCAGGCCATCGAGGTGCTGCATGCCGTCGGCGGCTCGCTCACCGTGACGCTGTGGGGCGCGGAAGAAGCAAGCGACGAGGTGCGTGCGCTGGTGCGCGCCGCCACGCAGGTGGCCGGCCGCGTGCTGTTCGCGGGCGTTCCCACCGGCGTGGCCGTCACCGCCGGCCAGCAGCACGGCGGGCCGTTCCCGTCGTCCACCGCGCCGTTCACCACCTCGGTCGGCTGGGCCGCCCTGGACCGCTTCCTGCGCCCGGTGGCGCTGCAGGACGCGCCGGGCTGGGTGGCCGCACGCCAGGGCCAATCCTGCTGATCCCGGAGAGAGACGAACATGCTGGAGCAACCCGCATCGCCCCTGATCTTTCCGCGGCTGCTGCTCACCGGCGCGGCCGGCGGGCTGGGCCGTGAACTGCGCGCGCGCCTGAAGCGCTACTGCGCCACCCTGCGCCTGTCCGACATCGCCGACCTGGGCGCGGCGGGCGAGGGCGAGGAATGCGTGCAGCTCGACCTGGCCGACGCGGCCGGCGTGCTGGACCTGATGCGCGGCGTCGACGCCGTGGTGCACCTGGGCGGCGTCTCCACCGAGCAGCCCTGGGCGCCGATCCTGGCGGCCAACATCGTCGGCGTCTACAACCTGTACGAAGCGGCCCGCAAGCAGGGCGTGAAGCGCGTCATCTTCGCCAGTTCCAACCACGTGATGGGCTTCTACCGGCAGGACGTTGTGGTCGACGCCGATTCGCCGCCGCGCCCCGACGGCCTGTACGGCCTGTCGAAGGCGTTCGGCGAGGACGTGGCGCGCCTGTACTGGGACCGCTACGGCATCGAGACCGTGGTGGTGCGCATCGGCTCCTCGTTCCCCGAGCCGCGCGACCGCCGCATGCTGGCCACCTGGCTGTCGTACGACGACCTGGAGCGGCTGGTGGTGGCGGGCCTCACCGCGCCGGTGGTCGGCTGGTCGGTGATTTACGGCATCTCCGACAACCGCACGGCCTGGTACGACAACACCAAGGCGCGCCACATCGGCTACCGCGCCCAGGACAGCTCGGACGTCTACCGCGACGCGGTGGAAGCGCGCCAGCCGCGCATCGACCTGTCCGACCCGGCGGCGATCTACCAGGGCGGCGCCTTCGTGCGCACCGGCCCGTTCGAATGAGCGCGACCACCTCCACGCCGGCCGTCGAGGTGGTCTGCGCGCTGCGCGACAGCGTGGGCGAAAGCCCGCTGTGGTCGGTGCGCGAACAGGTGCTGTACTGGGTCGACATCGAAAGCCGCGCCGTGCGCTGCCACTGCTGGGCGACGCGCGGCACGCGCTCCTGGGATCTGCCCGAGCGCGTGGCCTGCATCGCGCTGCGCGAGCAGGGCGGGCTCATCGCCGGCATGGACACCGGCATCTTCGCGCTCGACCTGCCGCCGCAGGACGTGGCCAGCGCGCGGCTGCTGCAGCCGGTGCGCCACGCGCGCGAAGGCATGCGCTTCAATGACGGCCGGCTGGACCGGCAAGGCCGCTTCTGGGCCAGCACCATGGTGCGCGACATGTCCCTGGCCGCCGCCGACGGCGTGCTGCTGCGCTTCGACGCGCAGGGCCTGTCCGCGCCGATGGTGGACGGCCTCGTCACCGGCAACGGCCTGGCCTTCAGCCCCGACGGGCGCACCATGTACCTGTCGGACTCGCATCCGAACGTGCAGCGCGTCTGGCGTTTCGACCTGGGCGACGACGGAGTGCCGCGCAACCGCCGCGAGTTCATCGACATGCGGCCGCTGCCCGGCCGGCCCGACGGCGCCGCTGTCGACGCCGAGGGCTGCTACTGGATCTGCGGCAACGACGGCGGCGCCGTGCACCGCTTCACGCCCGAAGGCCGGCTGGACCGCACGCTGGCGCTGCCGGTCAGCAAGCCGGCGATGTGCAGCTTCGGCGGGCCCGATCTCGACTGGCTGTTCGTCACCTCGATTTCGCCCGCGCGGCCGGTCGCCGGCTACGACGCATCGCTGGACGGCGCCGTGCTGGCGCTGCGGCCCGGCGTGCGCGGCATCGCCGAAACGGTTTTTCTTTCCCAAGCACCGACACAACAGAAGGAGACAGCATGAACAACAACTTCAAGCACCTGGCCATCGCCGCCGCCGCGCTGCTGGCCATCGCCGCCGCGCCGGCGCGCGCCGCGGATTTCCGCTCGGCCGACATCCACAACGCCGACGACTACCCCACCGTGGTCGCGGTCAAGCACATGAGCGAACTGCTGGAAAAAGCCAGCCACGGCAAGCACAAGATCAAGGTCTTCAACAAGGGCGCGCTGGGCACCGAGAAGGAAACCATCGACCAGGTGAAGATCGGCGCGCTGGACTTCACGCGGGTGAACATCTCCCCGCTCAACAGCATCTGCGCGCCCACCATGGTGCCGACCATGCCGTTCCTCTTTCGCTCGATCGACCACATGCGCAAGGTGCTGGACGGCCCGGTCGGCGAGGAAATCCTCAAGAGCTGCGAATCCGCCGGCCTGATCGGCCTGGCGTTCTACGACAGCGGCGCGCGCTCCATCTACGCCAAGAAGCCGATCAAGACGGTGGCCGACGCCAAGGGCCTGAAGATCCGCGTGCAGCAGTCCGACCTGTGGGTGGCGCTGGTCGGCGCCATGGGCGCCAACGCCACGCCGATGCCCTTCGGCGAGGTCTACACCGGCCTGAAGACCGGCCTGATCGACGCCGCGGAAAACAACATCCCGTCGTTCGACACCGCCAAGCACGTCGAGGCCGTGAAGTACTTCTCCAAGACCGAGCACTCGATGGCGCCGGAAATGCTGCTGATGTCCAAGCTGGTCTGGGACAAGCTGCCCAAGGCCGAACAGGACATGATCCGCACGGCGGCCAAGGCCTCGGTGGCGGTGGAGCGCGCCAAATGGGACGAGCAGGAAGGCAAGTCGCTGGCGGCAGTGAAGGCCGCCGGCGCGCAGATCGTGGAAGTGGACAAGAGCTCGTTCCAGGGCGTGATGGCGCCGGTGTACGAGAAGTTCATCACCACGCCCGACCTGAAGCGCCTGGTCAAGGCCGTGCAGGACACCAAGTAAGCCTGCTGCCATGCTGACCAGGTTCTGCGCCGCCGTCTCCAAGCTCTGCCTGGTGCTGGCGGTGATCCTGCTGATCGCCGTGGTGCTGTGCGTGCAGTGGCAGGTGATCGGCCGCTACATCTTCAACGACACGCCCACCTGGGCCGAGAACCTGGCGCTGCTGCTGGTGCTGTTCGTCACCGCCTTCGGCCTGGCCGTGGGCGTGCGCGATGCCGGGCACATCGGCCTGGAATCGCTGGTGTCGCTGCTGCCCGACGCCTGGCGCCATCGCATCGAGGTGCTGATCCACCTGCTGGTGGGCTCCTTCGGCGCGATGATGGTCTACGGCGGCTGGATCTGGGCCTCCGCCAAGTGGAACGAGAAGAAGGCCATGCTGCCGGTGCCCGACGGCATCGACTACGTGCCGGTGGTGATCGCCGGCGTGCTGATCGTGCTGTTCTCGTTCGAGCACGTGGTCGCGCTGCTGCGCGGCACCGAAGTGGAGCCGGCATGGAACTGACCATCCTGGCGGCGAGCTTCACCGTCCTGCTGCTGCTGGGCGTGCCGGTGGCCTTCGCCATCGGCCTGTCCTCGGTGGCCACCATCGTCGCCGCGGGCCTGCCGATCGCGGTGGTGTTCCAGAAGATGGTGGGCGGCATGCAGGTGTTCTCGTTCCTGGCCATCCCGTTCTTCGTGTTCGCCGGCGAGCTCATGCTGTACGGCGGTATCGCCGACCGCATCGTGCGCTTCGCCAACAGCCTGGTCGGCCACGTGCGCGGCGGCCTGGGCATGAGCAACGTGCTGGGCTGCACCATCTTCGGCGGCATCGCCGGCTCGCCGATGGCCGACGTCTCGGCCATCGGCTCGGTGATGATCCCGCTGATGAAGAAGGAGGGCTACGACACCGACTACGCGGTGAACGTGACCACCCACGCGGCGCTGGTCGGCGCCATCATGCCGACCTCGCACAACATGATCATCTTCACCCTGGCCACGGCGGGCATCGCCTCGGTCAGCGTGCTGGGGCTGATCCTGGCGGGGCTGGTGCCGGCGCTGATCCTCACCTTGTGCAACCTGGGCGCCGCCTACTGGGTGGCGGTGCGGCGCGGCTACCCGGTGCACGGCCCGTTCCCCGGCTGGGCCATGGTGCTCACCGCCTTCCTGGCGGCGCTGCCCGGCCTGTTCGTGGTGGTCATCATCCTGGGCGGCATCCTGTCGGGCGCGTTCACGGCCACCGAGTCGGCTTCCATCGCGGTGGCGTGGGCGCTGCTGATCACGGTGTTCGTCTACCGGTCCTTGAGCTGGACCAACTTCCTGAAGGCCTGCGCCAAGGCCTGCAAGACGACCGGCGTGGTGCTGCTCTTGATCGGCATCTCCAGCGCGTTCGGCTACTTCATGGCGTTGTACGAGGTGCCGCAGCGCACCGGCGAGCTGATGAAGATGGTGAGCTCCAGCCCGTGGGTGATCTTCCTGATGATCAACGTGCTGCTGTTCGTGCTGGGCACCTTCCTGGACATGGCGGCCACCATCCTGATCTGCACGCCGATCTTCATGCCCATCGCCATGCAGTTCGGCATGGACCCGCTGCAGTTCGGCATCGTCATGCTGATCAACTGCGCGCTGGGCCTGAACACGCCGCCGGTGGGCACGGTGCAGTTCGTCGGCTGCGCCATCGGCGGCATCTCGGTCGGCCAGGTGATGCGCACCATCGCGCCGTTCTACGGTGCGCTGGGCCTGGCGCTGGTGGCCGTGACCTACGTGCCGGCGTTCTCGCTGTGGCTGCCGGGGCTGTTGAAGTAATCGGATCTGTCGTCGTATGTCCTCGCCCGCCCGCCCGCCGCTCACCATCCGCATGCACGCCGCGGACAACGTGGCCATCGTCGCCAACGACGGCGGCCTGCCGGCGGGCACGGTGCTGGCCGACGGCCTGGTGCTGCGCGACAAGGTGCCGCAGGGCCACAAGGTCGCCTTGCGCGACCTCGCAGCGGGCGAAGCGGTGCGGCGCTACGACGTGCCGGTGGGCTACGCGAAGCAGGCGATTGCGGCCGGCAGCTGGGTGCACGAGCGGCTGCTGGAGATTCCTGCCGCGCGCGAACTGCGGGACCTGCCGATGGCCACGCGGCCGGCGCCGCAATGGGAGCCGCTGGAGGGCTACACCTTCGAGGGCTACGTCAACGCCGACGGTTCGGTCGGCACGCGCAACCTGCTGGCCATCACGACCACGGTGCAATGCGTGGCCGGCGTGGTGGACATCGCCGCGAAGCGCATCCGCGACGAGCTGCTGCCGCGCTATCCGCACGTGGACGGCGTGGTGGCGCTGGAGCACGGCTACGGCTGCGGCGTGGCCATCGACGCGCCGGGCGCCGAGATCCCGATCCGCACGCTGCGCAACATCAGCCTGAACCCGAACTTCGGCGGCGAGGTGATGGTGGTGAGCCTGGGCTGCGAGAAGCTGCAGCCCGAGCGCATGCTGCCGCCGGGCACCATCCCGCTGCGCGACGAACGCGATGCGGGGCTCGACGTGCTGCGGCTGCAGGACGAGGAGCACCTCGGCTTCCTGTCGATGGTCGACGGCATCGTGGCGCGCGCGAAACCGCACCTGGAGCGGCTGAACGCACGGCGGCGCCGGACGGTGCCGGCCAGCGCCCTGGTGGTCGGCGTGCAGTGCGGCGGCAGCGATGCGTTCTCCGGCGTCACGGCGAATCCCGCGGTGGGCTACATGGCCGACCTGCTGGTGCGCGCCGGCGCCACCATCATGTTTTCGGAAAACACCGAGGTGCGCGATGCGGTGGAGCAGCTGACCTCGCGCGCCGCCACGC
The DNA here is from genome assembly GCA_040384685.1 of Pseudomonadota bacterium. GTDB lineage: Bacteria > Pseudomonadota > Gammaproteobacteria > Burkholderiales > Burkholderiaceae_C > Ramlibacter. Next base: position 106,029 of record JAZKIV010000021.1, read on the forward strand.
CGCAAGTCGCGCAGGACATCGTGCGCGAACTCGCCTGGTACGACCAGTACCTGGAGCGCGGCCGCGCCGACCGCACGGCCAACACCACGCCGGGCAACAAGGCGGGCGGGTTGTCGAACATCGCGGAAAAAGCGATGGGCTCGATCGTCAAGAGCGGCAGCGGCGCGATTGCCAGCGTGCTGCCGCCGGGCGAAAAACTCAAAGCCGACCAGAAGGGCCTGGTGTTCGCGGCGACGCCGGCCAGCGACTTCATCTGCGGCACGCTGCAGCTGGCGGCGGGCATGAACCTGCATGTGTTCACGACCGGGCGCGGAACGCCTTACGGCCTGGCGGCCTGCCCGGTGGTGAAGGTGGCGACGCGCAGCGAGCTGGCGCGCCGCTGGCACGACCTGATGGACATGAACGCCGGGCGTATCGCCGACGGCGAGATGGGCATCGAGGAGGCCGGCTGGGAGCTGTTCCGGCTGCTGCTGGAGACGGCCAGCGGGAAGAAAACCTGGGCGGAGCGGTGGAAGCTGGAGAACGCGCTGGTGCTGTTCAATCCGGCGCCGGTGACCTGAGCTTGTCGTCGCGCAGGCGCGGCGATCCAGATCGAAAGGCGTCGCTCCTGCCAACAATTTGGCAATGCGCGCGATCCCGGTGTGCCACACGGCGAGACGCCGCGCAGAATGGATGAGCAGCGCACCCAGAGGCGCATCAGGGACTTGATGCAGTCGCCTTCGAGGATGCAGCATGAAGTTTTCCGACTACCGCATCGGGACACGCTTCGCGTTCCTGGTCGGGCTGGTGGCGCTCGGCTTCGCCGTCTACGGTGCCTGGTCGTTCAAGACCCTGCGCGAGCTGAAGGTGAACGGACCGGTCTACCAGCAGATCGTGCAGATGAAGGACCTGGTGAGCGATGTGCTGCCGCCGCCGCTGTACATCGTGGAGTCCTACCTGCTGGCGCGCGAACTCGCGGTGGAGCCGGAGCGGGCGCAGCAGGACAGATTCGTCGCGCGGCTGAAGGCCTTGCGCGCCGCTTACGACCAGCGCCATGCCTACTGGACCCAGGCCGGCCTGGATGCCGCGCTGCAAGACAAGCTGCTGAAGGCGTCCTACACGCCCGCCGTCGCGTTCTACCGGCTCACATTCGACGAGCTGGTTCCCGCCGTCGAGCGGCAGGACGCCGGCGCGATCGCGAACGTCATGCCGCGCATGCACGCCGCCTACGAAGCCCACCGCGCGGCGATCGACGAGGTGGTGGAACTCGCGAACCGGCAGGCCGCCGCCGACGAGGCGCAGGCCGCGCACCGGATCGACGTGTCCACGCTGTGGATGCTGGCCATCCTGCTGCTGTCGATGGCACTGGTCGCCCTGGTGGTGCTTGCCATCGCCCGCGGCGTCCTGGCGCCGCTGCAGGAGGCGCTGCGCACCGCGCAGACAGTGGCCTCCGGCGACCTGCGCACGCGCATCGCGACGCGCTCGCGCGACGAAACCGGATTGCTGCTGGGCGCGCTCGGCGCGATGAACACCAGCCTGGCCGCCATCGTCGGCCGTGTGCGCGAGGCGACCGACTCGATGGCGGCCGCCTCGCTGCAGATCGCGCGCGGCACGCAGGACCTGTCGTCGCGCGCGGAGGAGCAGGCCAGCTCCCTGGAGGAAACCGCCGCGTCGATGGAGGAGCTGACCGAGACGGTGAAGCGCAACGCCGAGAACGCGCAACAGGCGGGCAGGCTGGCGGCCGGGGCGAGCGAGGTGGCGGGCCGCGGCGGCGCGGCCGTGTCGGACGTGGTGGTCACCATGGACGCGATCAACGCGTCGTCCAGGAAGGTGATGGACATCATCGGCGTGATCGACGGCATCGCCTTCCAGACCAACATCCTTGCGCTCAATGCGGCGGTGGAAGCGGCGCGCGCCGGCGAGCAGGGCCGGGGCTTCGCGGTGGTGGCGGCCGAAGTGCGCGGCCTCGCGCAGCGCTGCGCGACGGCGGCCACCGAGGTCAGGAAGCTGATCGGCAGTTCGGTGGAGCAGGTGGATGCGGGCACGCGGCAGGTCACGCGCGCGGGCGCCACCATGCAGGAGGTGGTGGAGAGCGTGCGCGGCGTGGCCGGGCTGATCTCCGACATCGCGGCCGCCAGCCGCGAGCAGACGACCGGCATCGAGCAGGTGAGCCAGGCGCTGGCGCAGATGGACCTGGTGACGCAGCAGAACGCGTCGCTGGCGGAGGAAACGGCCGCGGCGTCGGAGGCCATGCAGCAGCTTGCTGCCGAGCTTGCGTCGTCGGTGTCGGCGTTCAAGGTCGAGCTGGAACCGTCCGCCGCGCCTGCCGCGCCTGTGGAACGCGGCGGCAGGCACGGCCATCCCGCAGGCCTTGCTTCCCTGCGCCTGGCGCGAACCACCTAGGAGACCTGTTGCCCCCGTAACATTTTGCCTTGCGGGTTGGCTTGACGTTGACATGGACGGCGCATGTGAAATACGCTCAAACCACGATGCCTGCCTTCGCAGAACCCACCGCCACACCGGTTCACGCGCAGGACGCGGCCGAAGCCGCGCGCTATGCGCTGCTGCGCCGCCTGGCGCCTTCCATGCGCCACCACCTGGTGGTCAACCTCCAGCCCATCGGCATGATCTACGAGGTCATGGACCGCCGGCTGCGCGCGCCCGTGCCCGACCTCGCCAACGTGCACGAGAGCGCGCACAAGATCAACGGCTTCGCGCGCGCCGCGCTCGACTCCTGCCTGGACGTGGTGAGCTGGCTGGCGCCCGAGGACGGCGTGACCTGCACGGTGGAAGAGGGCGTGCGCGAATGCGCCGGCCTGCTGGCCACCAGCCTGGGGTTTCGCGGCTTCGGGCTGCGCAACACGGTGCAGGGCCTGCCCGGCCGGGTGCGCCGCGCGGCCATCCGCAACCTGCTGACGGCAACCTTGATCCAGGCCACCGACGCCTTGCAGCCGCCGGCCGAGCTGGTGCTCAGCGGCGAGGCGCGGGCCGACGGCGCGTACCTGTCGCTGGCGGTGCAGCCGGGTGTGGGCGACAGCGGCTTCGTCGCCGAGTCCGGCTACCGCTTGCTGGAGTGGAGCGACGTGGAAGCGCTGGCGGAGGCCGAGCAGGTACTGCTGGCGCGCGACGACGCCACTGGCCGCGTGGGCATCACGCTGCTCTGGGCGGCCGACGACGCGTGACCGCGCGCCGGCTGCCGTCTCCCTTTCACTTGCGCTCGAAGCCCAGCTTCTTCATCGCCGCCGCCAGGCCGGCGCGGCTGCCTTCGTAGTCGGCCCAGGGCGCGTTGCCTTCGTCCAGGCGGTCGTGCACCGTCTGCACCGTCCAGTGCGCGCCGCCCTTGATCTTCGGCAGTTCGTCCCAGCGCACCGGCACCGAGATGCCCAGGCCCGGGCGCGCGCGCGCCGACCAGGCGCAGGCCGTGGTGGCACCGTAGCCGTTGCGCAGGTAGTCGATGAAGATGCGGCCGACGCGGTTCTTCGGCCCGCTCTTGGCGACAAAGCGGTCCGGCAGCGTGCGCGACAGGTGCACGACGATGGCCTCGGAGAAATCCTTGACCGTGTCCCAGTCGAAGTTCTTGCGCAGCGGCACCACCAGGTGCAGGCCCTTGCCGCCACTGGTCTTCAGGAACACCGGCAGCTCCAGTTCGTCCAGCAGCGTGCGCACCAGCTGCGCCGCCTCCTGGATCTGCGGCCAGCCGACGCCTTCGCCGGGGTCGATGTCGAAGGTCATGCGGTCCGGCTTGCCGATGGTGGGCACCACGCCGTTCCAGGTGTGGAACTCGACCACGTTCATCTGCGCCGCCGACAGCAGGCCTTCGGCGCTGGCGATTTCCAGCATGGACGGGTGGCCGGGGAAGATGGCGGGATCGAGCTGCGCCACGCCGGCCATCTTGTAGCGCTCCAGGTGCTTCTGGAAGAACAGCTGGCCGCCGATGCCGTCGGGCGCGCGCACCATGGCCATCGGCCGGCGCTTCAGGTGGGGCATCATCAGCGGCGCCACGAGGGCGTAGTAGCGCACCAGCGCGATCTTGGTGAGGCCGCTCTCGATGTCGATCACGCGCTGCGGGTTGCTGATGCGCAGCGAGCCGGGGAGCTCCACCGCCTGGGCTGACGCACCCACCGTTCGGGCTGAGCTTGTCGAAGCCTTCTTCTTCGGCCCTTCGACAGGCTCAGGGCGAACGGATGTTTTCTTGCGCGCGGCTTTGACGGGCTTGTCCACCGGCGGCGGCGCGTGCAGCGCCTCCTCCCGCCCGATCGCCGCCGGCGGCTTGTCGGTGCGCAGGCCGTGGAACACCGAATGGCGGATGCGGTTGTCTCTCGTCCATTCGCCGAATGCCACCTCGCAGACCAGCTCGGGCCTGACCCAATGGGCCTTCTTCGGGATCTGCGAGCCGGCGGCGAACGGGCTCTTCTGCGCGCCGAGCGAATCGAGCTTGGCGCGCAGCTCGCGCAGCACCTGCTGGTTGAAGCCGGTGCCGACGTTCCCGGCGTACTGCAGGTGGCCCTGCTTGTCGTGCACGCCCAGCAGCAGCGAGCCGATGCCCAGGCGCGAGCCCTGCGGATCGGTGTAGCCGCCGATCACGAATTCCTGGCGCTGGCCGCACTTGAGCTTGATCCAGTCGGACGAGCGCTTGCTGCTGTAGCCGGAGTTGCGCCGCTTGGCGATCACGCCTTCCAGGCCGAGATGGCAGGCCGAGGCCAGCACCTGCTCGGGCGCCGCGTCGAACACGCCGCTGAAGCGCACCTTGTCCTGCGGCCTGCGCGCGACGATGCGCCGCAGCACCTCGCGGCGGGCCTCCAGCGCGCAGCCGCGCAGGTCGTGGCCGGCGCACCAGGGCAGGTCGAACAGGTAATAGACGATGTCGGCGGTGCGCGTGCTGTCGAACGCGCTTTGCAGCGCCTGGAAATCGGCCGGAGTGCGTTCGCCCGGCATGATGATTTCGCCGTCGTACCAGCCGTCGGGCAGCTCCATGGCCTGCAGCGAGCGCACCAGCTCGGGCATGCGGTGGGTCCAGTCGTTGCCGTTGCGCGTGATGAGCTGGAGGGTCCCGTTCTCCACGCGCGTGAGCATGCGGTAGCCGTCGAACTTGATCTCGTAGATCCAGTGTTCCGGGTCGCCCGGCGGCGCGTCCACCAGGGTCGCCAGCTGCGGCTGGAAGGTCTCGGGCAGGGCAGCCTTGCGCGCGCCGGTCGGCGGGCCCGAGGCCGCGGCCGGCGGTCCGCTGCCGTCCTGTTCCGCGGGCGCCGCCGCAGCCTTCGCGGCCGGCCTGTCTTCCAGCGCCTTCACGCTCTCCGCGCGTTCGTCGACCACGCTGTACTCGGCCGCGGGCCGCACGAAGCTGTCGCGCTCCTTGATCAGCAGCCAGGGGTCTTCGCGCTTGCCGTCGCCGCGGCCCTTCATGCGCACCAGCGTCCAGTGGCCGTGCAGCTTGTGGCCGCGCAATTCGAATTTCAGCTTGCCTTCGCGCAGGCCCTGGCGCGGATCGCCGATCGGGAGCCAGACGCCCTTGTCCCAGATGATCACCTTGCCCGCGCCGTAGTTGCCGGCGGGAATGGTGCCTTCGAAGCGGTTGTACGCGATGGGATGGTCCTCGGTGGGCATCGCCATGCGCTTGTCGTGCGGATCGAAGCTCGGGCCTTTCGGCACGGCCCAGCTCTTCATCACGCCGTCGAGCTCCAGCCGGAAGTCGTAGTGCAGCCGCGTGGCCCAGTGCTTCTGGATCACGAAGGCGCGTTCGCTCTCGTTGGCCTCCCCGCCTTCCGCCGGTTCGGGCGTGGCGTCGAAGTTGCGTTTTTCCTTGTAGGTCTTCAGCGACCCTCTTTCATCTGCCACGGACGAAAATCCTCGTGAAGGACGAGGCCGGGCGCCAGCCCGAGCCTCGTCAGCGTCCGTTTACCGCACCTGGTCGCGCAGCATCTTCACCTGGTCGTGGTTGCGCTCCACGCCCTGCATCTGGCGCTCCACCACCTGCCGCACGTTGTCGGGCAGCGGCTTTTGCAGCGCCTTGCGGTAGCGCGCCTTGGCGTTGTCCTCGCCGCGCTCGGCTTCCTCCAGCACCGCCTTGTCGTCGTAGCTGGTGAGCGTGCTCTTGACCGACACCCAGCCGCGGTGCATGGCGCCCATGGCACTGCCGCCGTCTTCGGTCTTGCCACCCAGCTGGCGGATCAGGTTGTTGAGCTCCTGCGCGCCGTTGCGGCAGTCGTCGGCGCGCTGCAGCAGCGTGGACTTCAGGTCCGGCCGCTTGGCCTGCTCGGCGCAGGCGCGAAAGCCATACTCGCCGTCCTTGCTGCACTCCACCAGGTCCTGCAGCACGTCGATCACGTCGTCACGGTCGCCGCTGTTGTCGCCGGCCGCCTGCATCGCGCCGACCGCCGCCGCGGCGCCGCTGGTGCCTGTGCCCGTGTTGGTTTCGGCCAGGTCGCCGTTGAAGTTGTCGTCATAGTCGCGCAACTGCACGTCCACGCGGTCCCAGGCGGCGCGCGTGGCCGGGCTGGCGTCGTTCCAGTTCAGGGTGGAGTTGCCGCGGGTGCTCTCCCACTCGGAGGCCAGGCGCGGTTCCACGCTGGTCCACTCGTCCTGGTACTGCGTGCGGCCGTTCACGCCCAGGCGGTAGGCCGGGCCGTAATCGTCGAAACTGCGGCCGCTCTGGTAGTACGGCTCCTTGGTGTAGTTGTCGCGCCAGTGCGTTTCCTCGGCGGTGGGGTTCACCGCTTCGGCCGCGGCCTTGCCGGCCAGCCCGCCGACCACGGCGCCGATCACGCCGCCCACGGCCACGCCCAGCGGGCCGCCGATCGCGCCCGCGGCGGCACCCGCCATCGCGCCGCCGGCAGCGCCGACGCCGGTGCCCACCGGGTGCGCGCCCGGTTCGTCGGTGATCGGGTCGCGGTTCAGGTCGCGTTCTTCGCGTTCTTCAGCTGCCATGTCTGTATCTCCTTGAAGGAAAACTGTTTCGGGAAAGTTCTCCTTCCATCTTCGGCCGCACCGTCGTGCCAGCAGTCAGCCAAAACGCGATACAGCCTGTAGGAAAACGCGCTCGGCGCCGCGACGGGCGCGGCACGGCGGCCCGCACAGCGGAACGCTGTGCCGTCCTACAGATCCCCTGCGCAAGCTGTAGCACGCTGAATGCGAGCCAGTGCATTTCGCCTTGACCTACCATGAAGTACTCCTTGCGCAAGACACCGTCGCACCTGCACCTCGCCTACAAGTACGGCGAGCCGGGTGGGGGTGTGCTGGGGCGCAACCTGTCGCTGGAAGCCGAGGGCAACCTGCTCACGCTGGAGATCGACCTGTCGGCCAACCTGCGCGCGCGCAACAAGAGCTCGCCCTGGTACGTGGCGGCCACGCACCTGGTGAAGAGCCGCCACAAGCTGAAGTCGCTGCAGTGCCCGGACAACCTGGTGCGCGCGCGCCTGATCCGCGCCTGGGAACAGATCGCGACGCCGCGGCTGCGCCTGCGGCTGGACCTGGGCGAGGCGGGCTGGTTCATGTACGAGGTGTCGCCGCACTCGCTGTTCATGGGCGGCATCCAGCTCGACGTGCGCGACTTCATGGAAGAGCAGGCCGAAATGCAGCACCGCGTCCTGGCTTCCACCACCACCGACCACCGACACCACGTATGACACACACACAGCAAGTCCGCGGCGGGTTCGCCGGCGGCATGGCCCTTCGCGTCCTGAAGGCGGCCGCGGCCTGCCTGGTCGGGCTGGCAAGCATGCAGGCGCTGGCCGACGACGCCGGGTCGCTGCGCCAGAAATACGGCGAGCTGCGCACCGAGCTGCGCAACAACGCATTCAACCGCCCGCTCTACATCGAATCGGCGCAGGGCGACAACGCGCTGCAGGGCGACGTGTACGCGGTGCTGGACCATCCGTTCGCCAAGGTGAGCCAGGGCATGAAGGAGCCGGCGCGCTGGTGCGACATCATGCTGCTGCCGTTCAACACCAAGTCGTGCCGCGCCGGCCAGGGCGCCAATGCGTCGAAGCTGGAAGTGCGCATCGGCCGCAAGGCGGACCAGCCGGTCGACCAGGCCTACAAGCTGGACTTCAACTACCGCAACGTGTCCGCCTCGAACGATTATTTCGAAAGCCGCCTGAACGCGCCCACCGGCCCGCTGGGCACGCGCGACTACCGCATCAACGTGACGGCGATCCCGGTCGACGGCAACCGCACCTTCATGCACCTGAGCTATGCCTACGGCTACGGCGGTGCCGGCCAGTTCGCGATGCAGGCCTACCTGGCCACGGCCGGCGCGAAGAAGGTGGGCTTTTCCAGCGCCGGCCGCGACGCCAATGGCCAGCCGCAGTACGTGAGCGGCGTGCGCGGCGCGATCGAGCGCAACGCGATGCGCTACTACCTGGCCATCGACGCCTACCTCGACGCGCTGGACGCGCCGCCCGAGCAGCAGGTGGACAAGCGCATCCAGGCCTGGATCAACGGCGTGGAGCGCTATCCGCGCCAGCTGCACGAGATGGAGCCGGGCGCTTACGTGGCGATGAAGCGGCAGGACTACCAGCAGACGGCGTCGCTGCAATAGGCTTCAGGGCGCCGCGCGCTGCGGCCGCATCAGCTTCACCACCGCCGCCGCTTCCTGGTCGGCCCAGCCGGCCTGCGCCGCCGCGCAGAACAGTTCCGCCACCAATGTCGGGAAGCCCGCATGGATGCCCGCATCGCGTGCATGCTGTGCGATGCGCTCGGTGGCGTCGACCGAGATGCGCAGCGGGCTTTCGCTCGCGGTGAAATCGCCGGACGCGATGACCTTGGCTTCGTGGCGCAGGAACTGGCCGAAGGTGGCGGAGATGCCGGCCACCAGCGCGCCGAGCCGCTCCACCGGCAGGCCTTCGGCTTCCGCCACGCAGGCGCCCTGCAGCAGCCCGAGGGTGGCGCCGTACACATAGGACAGCGTCGCCAGGTCCATCGCCGAGGCCAGGCTGGCGCGTTCGCCGAGGTTCTCGATGCTGCCGCCGAAGACCTCGAGCGCCGGCTTGGCGGCGTCGAATGCCGCCCGGCTGCCCGACACGATGATCGGGGTGTCGGGCTGGCCCATCTGGGCCGGCGCCGCCTGGATCGCGCCGCACAGGAACAGCGCCCCATGCCCCGCGACCCAGGCCTCGAAGTCCAGCGCATCCTGCGGCGAGCCGGTGCTCAGCTGCACGATGGTCCTGCCGGCCAGTTGCCGCTGCACATCGGGTGCCGACAGCATCGCGCGCGCGGTGGTGGAGTCGCTCACCGACGCCACCACCACCCGGCTCGCGGCGACCGCGGAGGCCGCATCGGGCGCAGCGTGCGCGCCCTCCGCCTCCAGCGCGGTGCCCTTCGCCGGCGTGCGGTTGAACACCGTCACCCGGTGCCCCGCGCGCAGCAGCAGCCGCGCCAGGGTGGTGCCCATCATGCCCAGACCCATCACTGTGATGTCCATCGATTCACCTTTCTTTCAGCAGGCCGACTTCTGGCTTCCCAGCGAAGCCGCGGCCGGTGTTTCGATAATCGGGAAAGCCGGTGCGCCTGTCGCGCACGATGGGACGCGCATCCGCACGATCCGGCGAAAAGGACATTGCATGCTTCTCGACACGACGGCCGCTTCGCGCGGCGCAACCGCGGCGCTGCAGCTGCGGCGCCTGCGCCACGGACCCGGCGCGGTGGACCTGGGGCCGGCCGATGCGCACCGCGTGCGGCTGGTGGCCGGCGGTGCGGTGCGGGCTTCGTGCCGCAGCGACCATTTCGTCGCCCGGCGCGGCGACATCGACGTGCTGCCGGCCGGCTATGCGGAGAGCTGGCAGGAGCACGAGGCCGGCGAGTCGATCGTGCTCACGCTCGCACCCGAGGTGGTCGCGCGCAGCGCGCGCGACGTCGGCATGGCGCGGCATGCCGCGCTGGCGCCGCAATGCCTGCTGCGCGACCCGCGGCTGGAACATCTGCTGTGGGCGCTGGATGCCGAGCGGGAGGCCGGCTGGGCGCACGGGCGCCTGTATGCCGAGAGCCTGGCAACGGCGGTGGCGGCCTGCCTGCTGCCGCGGCATGGGCTAATCGAATCGCGAACGGCCGGCCTGTCGCCGCGCCAGCTGCGGCGCGTGCGCGAGCACGTGGAGGCGCACCTGGCGGAGAACCTGTCGCTGGAATTGCTGGCTGGCGTCGCGGGGCTGAGCCCGTCGCATTTCAAGACGCTGTTCAAGCGCTCGGTGGGTCTGCCCGCCTACGAATACGTGATCCGGCAGCGCGTGCAGCGGGCCCGCGCGCTGCTGCTGCGGCGCGACCTGCCGGCCAGCCAGGTGGCGCTGGAGGCGGGCTTCGCCCACCAGAGCCACATGGCGCGCTGCATGAAGCGCGTGCTCGGCCTCACGCCCTCAGCCCTGCTGCGCGAGCAGGGCTGAAGAGGGACTTTCTTACTTCAGGCCGGCGGCCGCGCGCAGCGCCTGCGCCTTGTCCGTCCGCTCCCACGAGAACTCCGGCTCTTCGCGGCCGAAGTGGCCGTAGGCGGCGGTCTTTTCGTAGATCGGGCGCATCAGGTCCAGCATCTGGATGATGCCCTTCGGACGCAGGTCGAAGTGGTCGTTCACCAGCGAGGCGATCTGGTCGTCGGAAATGACGCCCGTGCCTTCGGTGTAGACCGTCACGTTCATCGGCCGCGCCACCCCGATGGCGTAGGCCACCTGGATCTGGCACTGGCGGGCGATGCCGGCGGCCACGATGTTCTTGGCCACGTAGCGCGCCGCATAGGCGGCCGAGCGGTCCACCTTGGACGGGTCCTTGCCCGAGAACGCGCCGCCGCCGTGCGGGCAGGCGCCGCCGTAGGTGTCCACGATGATCTTGCGGCCGGTCAGGCCGCAGTCGCCCTGCGGGCCGCCCACCACGAAGCGGCCGGTCGGGTTGATCAGGTACTTGGTGTTCTGCAGCCAGGCCGCGGGCAGCGCCGGCTTGATGATTTCCTCGATCACCGCCTCGACGAACTCGGGCTTCATCTTCTTGCCGTCGCTCATCTCGGGCGCGTGCTGCGAGGACAGCACCACGGTGTCGATGCTGTGCGGCTTGCCGTCCACGTAGCGCATGGTCACCTGGCTCTTGGCGTCCGGGCGCAGGAACGGCAGGCGGCCGTCCTTGCGCAGCTGCGCCTGGCGCTCGACCAGCCGGTGCGCGTAGTAGATCGGCGCGGGCATCAGCTCGGGCGTCTCGTCGCAGGCATAGCCGAACATCAGGCCCTGGTCGCCGGCGCCGGTGTTCAGGTGGTCGTCGCTGGCGTGGTCCACGCCCTGGGCGATGTCGTTGGACTGCTTGTCGTAGCAGACCATCACCGCGCAGCCCTTGTAGTCGATGCCGTATTCGGTGTTGTCGTAGCCGATGCGCTTGATGGTGTCGCGCGCCACCTGGATGTAGTCGACGTGCGCGTTGGTGGTGATCTCGCCGGCCAGCACCACCAGGCCGGTGTTGGTCAGGGTTTCGGCAGCGACGCGGCTGCGCGGGTCCTGCTTGAAGATCGCGTCCAGGATCGCATCGGAGATCTGGTCGGCTACCTTGTCGGGGTGGCCTTCGGAAACCGATTCGGATGTGAAAAGAAAGTCGTTCGCCATTTGAATACACTCCGCTGAATTGTGGGAAGGCGCGTTGCCTTCCGCCGGAGCCTGGGCGAACGCTTTAGCAGTATCTTTAAGTCGCCCTGCAATTAGTTCATTAACTCGGCGACGGAACCATTCTAACCACAGTGAAAAGCCTGTTTAAAGTGATGGCTCTGTTGCCGCTGTGGGTGTTACATGCCGTCGGAAGCGGCCTCGGCTGGCTGGCGTTTTGCCTGTCGCCGACCTACCGCCGGCGCTTCGTTTCGAATGCCGCGCAAGCCGGTTACAGCTTCGCCGAGGTGCGTGCCGCCGTGGCCGCGGGCGGGCGCCTGATCGCCGAAGTGCCGCGCCTGTGGTTCGGCGCGCCGGTGCGCACGGAATGGGACGGCGCCGAGCTGGTCGAGGCCGCGCGCGCCGCCGGCCGCGGCATCGTTTTCCTGACGCCGCACCTGGGCTGCTTCGAGGTCACCGCGCAAGGCTACGCCGAGCGCTTCGGCACCATCACCGTGCTGTACCGGCCGGCGCGCAAGCCCTGGCTGCGCGCGCTGGTGGACACGGCGCGCGCGCGGGCCCGGCTGGAGACCGCGCCGACCACGCTGGCCGGCGTGCGCCAGATGCTGCGCACCCTGCGCGCCGGCGGCGCGGTGGGCCTGCTGCCCGACCAGGTGCCGCCGCAGGGCCTGGGCACCTGGGCGCCGTTCTTCGGTCGCGAGGCCTACACCATGACCCTGCCGGCGCGGCTGGTGCAGCAGACCGGCGCGCTGCTGCTGCTGGCGTGGGGCGAGCGCCTGCCGTTCGGCCGCGGCTTCCGCATCCACCTGCGCCCCTGGGAGGGCGAGCTGCCCACCGAGGCGCAGGCGGCCGCCGCGCAGGTCAACCTGCGCATGGAAGGCCTGGTGCGCGAATGCCCGCAGCAGTACCTGTGGGGCTATGCGCGCTACAAGACGCCGCGCGCGGAGATGGCGCCTTGATCAGTCATCTGGGGATTGCGTTCATGCGGCTGATCGCGCCGCTGCCCTTGCCGTGGCTGCGCGCCATGGGCACGGCGCTCGGCCTGCTGCTGCATCTGCTGGTGGCGTCGCGGCGCAAGGTGGTGCGGGCCAACCTGCGGCTGTGTTTTCCCGAATGGACCGAAGCGCGGCGCCGCGAAGTGGAGCGCCAGGTGTTCGTGCGCTTCGCCCAGGCCTGGCTGGATCGCTCCTGGCTGTGGCACGGCGACCCGGAAGTGACGCGCCGCCGGCTGGTGCTGGCCGGCGCCCTGCGCGAACTTGGCGGCAGCGACCCGCTGGTCGTGTTCGCGCCGCACTTCGTCGGCATGGATGCCGGCGTGATGGCCTTGTCGCAGCAGGGGCCGCGCAGCATCGTGGGCATCTACACGCACCAGAGCAACCGGGTGCTGGACGCCTGGATCCTGCGCGGGCGCAACCGCTTCGGCACGGTGCGCCCGATGCGCCGCAGCGACGGCGTGCGCGAGCTGGTGGCGGCGCTGCGCCAGGGCGAGCTGATGTACCTGCTGCCCGACATGAACTTCGGGCCGGAGGAGTCGATCTTCGTGCCGTTCTACGGCGTCCAGGCGGCCACCGTGCCCTCGCTCTCGCGCTTCGCGAAACTCGGGCGCGCCAGGGTGGTGCCGGTGGTCACGCGCATGACGCCTTCCGGCTACGAGGTGTGCGTGCACGCCACCTGGCCCGGCTTCCCGAGCGGCGACGTGCAGGCCGACACGGCGCGCATGAACGCGCGGCTGCAGGAATACATCGACGCCATGCCCGACCAGTACTACTGGGTGCACAAGCGCTTCAAGACGCGCCCGCCTGGCGAGCCGCCGGTGTATTGAGCCGCGCTACGCCGCGAGGAAAGCTTCGAGCCGTTCGGCGATGAATTGCGGCCGCTCGTGGATCACCCAGTGCGAGGCGCCGGGAATCTTCTCCAGCGTGAGCCGCGGGATGTAGCCGTCCAGGCCGTCGACCAGCTCGGGCGGCAGGGCCGCGTCTTCCATGGCCCACAGCACCAGCGTCGGCAGGTCCACCGTCAGCATCTCGCGCGGCAGTTCGACGGCCGCGGCGGCGGGGTCTTCCGGCCGCGGCGGGCGCAGCGGCGAGGCGCGGTACCAGTTCAGCCCGCCGGTCAGGCTGGCGTCCCAGACCGCGCGGTAACGCTGCTTCAGTTCCTCGGTCAGCCAGGGCGCGCCGCCCCACTGGGTGAAGAAGCCGAACAGGCGGCGATAGCCGTCCTCGCGCAGCAGCTGCTCCGCGTCGGGGCGGATCAGGAAATTCATGTAGGCACTGGCCTGCCGCTGCTTCTCGCTGGCCTTCAGTTCGCGCAGGAAGGTGCCCGGATGCGGCGAGTTGACGATGGCCAGCCTTTGCATCAGCTGCGGCATGCGGTTGGCCAGGCCCCAGGCGACGGCGCCGCCCCAGTCGTGCGCCACCAGGCAGCCCAGCGGCGCGCCGGGCGATTCGAGGGCGATCAGCGCGGCCAGGTCCTGCACCAGGTGCTTGGGCCGGTAGGCCTCGATTTCTTTCGGCTGGCTCGATTGCTCGTAGCCGCGCAGGTTGGGCGCCACGCAGCGCCAGCCGCCGTGCGCCGGCTGCGCGAAATGTTCGAGCAGCTCGTCCCAGACGAATGCGGCTTCGGGAAAGCCGTGCAGGAACATCAGCACCGGCCGGCCGCGTTCGCCCGCGGCGCGGCAGCTGAGCGCGATGCCGTGCGGCAGGGCTTGCTGGTAGGTTTCAACCATCGGCGGGCTTCTCCCCATCGTGCGTCCACTGCCACAGCGCGAGGGCAGTCTCCTCGATGCCCTGGCGCTTCAGGGCGGAGAACAGTTTCACCTCGCCGCCGGCGGTTTGCAGTCGCGCGATGGACAGCGCCTTCTGCGCTTCGGTCTTGTTGAGCTTGTCGGCCTTGGTCAGCAGCACCAGCAAATGCAGCCCCGCCTCCACCCGCGGGCGGATCACTTCCAGCAGGATGTCGTCCAGCTCGGTCAGGCCGTGGCGCGGGTCGCACAGCATCACCACGCCGCGCAGGTTGGGCCGGCTCACCAGGTAATTGGCCATCACCTGCTGCCAGCGGATCTTGTCGGCCTTGGGCACCGCCGCGTAGCCGTAGCCGGGCAGGTCGGCCAGCACCGCGTCGGTGAGGCCCTGCTTGCCCAGCGAGAACAGGTTGATGGCCTGGGTGCGGCCCGGCGTCTTGGAGGCGAAGGCCAGCCGCTTCTGCTGGGTCAGCGTGTTGATGCAGGTGGACTTGCCCGCGTTGGAGCGCCCGACGAAGGCGATCTCCGGGTATGCATGGTCCGGCAGGTGCTCCAGACGGGGCGCGGTGGTGAGGAAGCGCGCGGTGTGCAGCCAGGCCAGGGCCAGCGCCGCGGGCGAGGGGGTGGTGGCGCGCGCGCCCGTGGGAGTGGTCATGTGAGCTGGGCGGTGGCCAAGGGGGCCGGGAGCGGCATTGTAGAATCCCGGGGTTTTGCGTCCAACAAAGACAACCTACGCCATGAAGTCGCTCGCTTCCCTGCTGCTGGCCGCGCTGGCCGCCGCCATGCTCCCGGCCCAGGCCCAGCAGCATGCCGCCCCCGCTGCCGCCGGCGCATCCGCCGCGGCCCACGCCCCGGCTGCGGCCGCTCCGGCGCCCGCCAAGGCCGACGCCGCCCAGGGGGAAGCGAAGTACACCGCCACCTGCGCGGCCTGCCATGGCGCCGACGGCAATTCCGGCACGCCGGCCAACCCCAAGCTGGCGCAGCAGCATCCCGACTACATCGTCAAGCAGCTGCAGGAATTCAAGAGCGGCAAGCGGCCCAGCCCGATCATGCAGGGCTTCGCCTCGCAGCTGAGCGACGCCGACATGAAGAACATCGCCGCCTTCGTCGGCGCCAAGAAGGCCAAGGCCGGCTTCGCCAAGGACAAGGACCTGGTGGCCCTGGGCGAGCGCATCTACCGCGGCGGCATCGCCGACCGCCAGGTGGCGGCCTGCGCCGGCTGCCACAGCCCGAACGGCGCCGGCATCCCGGCCCAGTACCCGCGCCTGGGCGGCCAGCATGCCGACTACACCGCCACCCAGCTGACCGCCTTCCGCGACGGCGCGCGCAAGAACAGCATCCAGATGACCCAGATCGCCGCCAAGATGAACGACCGCGAAATCCGCGCCGTGGCCGATTACATCGCCGGCCTGCGCTGAATCGGTGAACGCACCGCTGAACTAACCGCCGAGAACCACATCCAAAAAAAGGCGGGCACCTCGCACGAGGGCCCGCCTTCTTTTTTTCGGGCCACTGCGACACTACCTCCATGAACGCCACCACCGAAGGCATGACGATCCGCCGCGGCCCGCCGGCCCTGCGCTCGGCGCTGGAGCTGCTGTCGTCCATGCGCTTCGCCATCGCCCTGCTCACGCTGATCTGCATCGCCTCCATCATCGGCACGGTGCTCAAGCAGCAGGAGCCGCTGGGCAACTACATCAACCAGTTCGGCCCGTTCTGGGCGCAGCTGTTCATGTCGGCACGGCTGAACACCGTCTACAGCGCCTGGTGGTTCCTGCTGATCCTGGCCTTCCTGGTGGTCAGCACCTCGCTGTGCATCGCCCGCAACACGCCCAAGATCCTGGCCGACTTGAAGACCGCCAAGGAAAACATCCGCGAGCAGAGCCTGCGGTCGTTCCCGCACAAGGCCGAAGCTCCGCTCAACGAGCCGCCCGAGGCGGCGGCACAGCGCATCGGCCAGGGCCTGGCCCGGGCCGGCTGGAAGGTCAAGCTGCAGCAGCGCGAAGGCGGGCAGGCCGGGCAGGGCACCGGCTGGATGGTGGCGGCGCGCAAGGGCGCGGCCAACAAGATCGGCTACCTGTCGGCGCACAGCGCCATCGTGCTGATCTGCCTGGGCGGCCTGCTGGATGGCGACATGATCGTGCGCGGCATCATGTGGTGGGGCGGCAAGACGCCCTACAACGGCGGCGGCATGGTGTCCGAGGTGGCGCCGCAGCACCGCCTGCCCCCCGGCAACCCGGCGTTCCGCGGCAACCTGCTGGTGTCCGAAGGCACGCAGTCGTCCACGGCCGTCCTGAGCCAGTCCGACGGCATCGTGCTGCAGGACCTGCCGTTCGCCATCGAGCTGAAGAAGTTCGTGGTGGAGCACTACTCCACCGGCATGCCCAAGCTGTTCGCCAGCGAGATCGTGATCCACGACCGCGACACCGGCGCCAGCAGGACGGCGCGGGTCGAGGTGAACCATCCGGTGTCGCACCGCGGCGTGGAGATCTACCAATCGAGCTTCGACGACGGCGGCTCCTCCGTGCAGCTGCGCTCGGTGCCGATGGATGGCGTGTCCAAGCCGTTCGAGATCGACGGCACGATCGGCGGCTCGTCGCAGCTCACGCGCGGCCAGGGCAACGCCGCCGACAAGATGACGCTGGAGTACACCAGCCTGCGCGTGATCAACGTGGAGAACCTGTCGGGCAACGGGGCCGGCGGCACCGATCCGCGCAAGGTGGACCTGCGCGAATCGATCGATGCGCGGTTGGGCGCGGGCAACAAGACCACGAACAAGAAAGAACTGCGCAACGTCGGCCCGAGCATCGGCTACAAGCTGCGCGACGCGGCCGGCCAGGCGCGCGAGTTCCATAACTACATGCTGCCGATGGACCTGGGCGACGGCGTGCCGGTGTTCCTCATGGGCATGCGCGAGACGCCGGCCGAGGCCTTCCGCTACCTGCGCGTGCCGGCCGACGAGAACGGCGCGCTGGACGGCTTCGTGCGCCTGCGCGCGGGCCTGGCCGACGCCGCGTTGCGCGACGAGGCGGTGCGCCGCTACGCGGGCAAGGCCACCGACCCGTCGCGGCCGGAACTGGGGCAGCAGCTGGCGGCTTCCACCGCGCGCGCGATGGCGCTGTTCGCCGGCGCCGAGACCGGCGGCAAGGCCACGGGCGGGCTGCAGGCGGTGTCCGGGTTCCTGGAAACCAACGTGCCGGAGGCCGAGCGCCAGCGCGCGGGCGAGGTGCTGGTGCGCATCATCAACGGCGCGCTGTTCGAGCTGGCGCAGCTCACGCGCGAGCGCGCCGGGCTGAAGCCGCTGGAGCCGGACGCGAAGACCCAGGCCTTCATGACGCAGGCGGTGCTGGCGCTGAGCGACGTGCCGCTCTATCCCGCGCCCATGGCCTTCCAGCTGAAGGACTTCAAGCAGGTGCAGGCCAGCGTGTTCCAGGTGGCGCGCGCGCCGGGGCACTACATCGTCTACCTGGGCTGCGGCTTGCTGATCCTGGGGATTTTTGCCATGCTGTACATCCGCGAGCGCCGGGTCTGGGTCTGGCTCAGCCGCGACGGCGAGCGGACGCAGGCGCGCATGGCGCTTTCGAGCAACCGCAAGACCATGGAAACCGACCGCGAATTCGCGCGGCTCAAACAGTCCTTGCTGGGAGTGCAGGAATGAACACCACGACCGCCACTACCACCTTCACGCTGGAGCAGGGCTTCTTCGCCCGGCGCCGCTGGTTCGACTGGCTGTTCGCGCTGGTCGTCGTCGCGGGCGGCGCCTACGCCTTCGCGCAGTACGGCCAGTACATGGACGTGTACGAGAAGGGCATCCTGTTCGGCGCCGTGCCGGCCGCCATCTGGCTGGGCTGGTTCTGGCGGCCCCTGCGCGTGCTGATGCTGGTGACCGCTGGCGCCGCGCTGCTGGCCATCGCCTCCTACCAGGGCAGCCTGGCGCGCGCGGACAACGTGTTCTGGCTGAAATACTTCCTGTCCAGCCAGTCGGCCATTTTGTGGATGAGCATGCTGTTCTTCATGAGCACGGCCTTCTACTGGATCGGCATGTTCTCGCGCAACCAGAGCGCGGCGATGGAGACCATCGGCTCGCGCCTGGCCTGGACGGCCGTCGGCATGGCGCTGGTCGGCACCCTGGTGCGCTGGTACGAAAGCTACCTGGTGGGCGCCGACATCGGCCACATCCCGGTGAGCAACCTGTACGAGGTGTTCGTGCTGTTCTGCTGGCTCACCACCACCTTCTACCTGTACTTCGAAGACCAGTACCAGACCCGCGCGCTGGGCGCCTTCGTCATGCTGGTGGTCAGCGCCGCGGTCGGCTTCCTGCTCTGGTACACGGTGGTGCGCGAGGCGCACGAGATCCAGCCGCTGGTGCCGGCCTTGAAAAGCTGGTGGATGAAGCTGCACGTGCCGGCCAACTTCATCGGCTACGGCACCTTCGCGCTGGCCGCGATGGTGGCCTTCGCCTACCTGATCAAGCAGCACGCCGGCGAGACCCGCTGGTACAAGCTGGCGCCGCTGTGGCTGCTGGGCGTGGTGCTGTGCTTCGAGCCGGTGGTGTTCCGCACCAAGGCGGCGGCGTCGGGCAGCGGCTATTGGGCGGTGTACTTCGGCATTTCGGCGCTGATCGTGGCCGGCATCCTGGTGTCGCGCCGGCACATCGCCAGCCGGCTGCCGGCCATGGAGGTGCTGGACGACGTGATGTACAAGTCCATCGCCGTCGGCTTCGCCTTCTTCACCATCGCCACCGTGCTGGGCGCGCTGTGGGCGGCCGAGGCCTGGGGCGGCTACTGGAGCTGGGACCCCAAGGAAACCTGGGCGCTGATCGTCTGGCTGAACTACGCGGCCTGGCTGCACATGCGGCTGATGAAGGGCCTGCGCGGCTCGGTGTCGGCCTGGTGGGCGCTGGGCGGCCTGGTGGTCACCACCTTCGCCTTCCTGGGCGTCAACATGTTCCTGTCGGGGCTGCACAGCTACGGCGAACTGTGAGCGCGGGCCGCCGCGGCGATTGAATCCATGTAAGAACGGCCGGCGTATCCAGACCAACGGCCAGGAACAGGAGATGCCATGCTGATCAAGACCGACCGCGACGGATTCGACCACCCCATTTCCAGCGAGATCACGCCGCAGGCGGTGTACCGCGACCGGCGCGAGATCATGAAGTGGATGGCCACCGGCGTGGCCGGCGCCGCGCTGGCTTCCTGGGCCGGGCGCGAAGCGCTGGCGCAGCAGGTGCAGCGGCCCGGCAAGCTGGCGGCGCTGCAGGCCGTGAAAAGCCCGGTGGCGGGCGCGGCGACCATGGAGAAGGTGACCGACTACAAGGACGCCACCAGCTACAACAACTTCTACGAATTCGGCACCGACAAGGCCGACCCGGCGAAGAGCGCGCACACGCTGAAGACCACGCCGTGGACGGTGGAGGTCGACGGCCTGGTGAAGAAGCCGGCCAAGTACCAGCTGGAAGACCTGCTGAAGCTGAGCGCGCAGGAAGAGCGCATCTACCGCCTGCGCTGCGTGGAAGGCTGGTCGATGGTGATCCCGTGGGTGGGCTATTCGCTGGCCAAACTTATCGAGCGGGTGGAGCCGCTGGGCAACGCCAAGTACGTGGAGTTCATCAGCCAGGCCGACCCCAAGACCATGCCCTTCGTCGGCTCGCGCGTGCTGGACTGGCCGTATGCCGAAGGCCTGCGCATGGACGAAGCCATGAACCCGCTGACCCTGCTCACCTTCGGCATGTACGGCGAGGTGCTGCCCAACCAGAACGGCGCGCCGGTGCGCGTGGTGGTGCCGTGGAAATACGGCTTCAAGAGCGGCAAGAGCATCGTGCGCATCCGCTTCACCGACAAGGAACCGCGCACGGCGTGGAACAAGGCCGCGGCCAACGAATACGGCTTCTATTCGAACGTGAACCCGCTGGTGGACCATCCGCGCTGGAGCCAGGCGACCGAGCGGCGCATCGGCGAGGACGGGCTGTTCGCGAAGAAACGCAAGACACTGATGTTCAATGGGTATGAGGCGCAGGTGGGGCAGCTGTACGCGGGGATGGACCTGAAGAAGAATTTCTA
Organism: Pseudomonadota bacterium; assembly: GCA_040384685.1. Classification (GTDB taxonomy): domain Bacteria; phylum Pseudomonadota; class Gammaproteobacteria; order Burkholderiales; family Burkholderiaceae_C; genus Ramlibacter. The sequence goes on from JAZKIV010000021.1 coordinate 126,368, forward strand.
GACGCCACAAAGACTTGCGCGCGTCAGCAGGGCACTTCGGTGCCCCTTTTTCTTTGGCACGGTACTCCAACGCTGCACCGGCACGCTTGCCCATGCTTGGCAGGCATTCAGTTTCCTTCGCTGGACTTCGTGCCTCGCGCTCAGTTTTTGGGCGGCGCGCTGGTCCCGCTGAGGGGGATCATTTATCGGCACATTTTTGGCACGCGAGCACCCATGAAATAGTGTTGACCAGTTAATCGGTCCGGCGACAGCAAAGGCGGCATAGAGCGCAAAGAGGCCTATGGAACGGCTGAGGTACCCGATATCATCAGTCGCATGTCTAGATGCACAGCACCGGTTTATGGTCATCGCACATCGAGCGGTCGAGATGCCTGCCCTGCATGCAGTGGTGGGGGCTATGGCCGAGGCGGCTACAGCTACGGGTCGTCGTACTCGTCCTCGCCCCCGTCCTACTCTCCGCCGCGCAGTAGCGATAGCGGCTATGGCGGGGGCGGGGGCGGGGGCGGGGGCGGGTCCGGCGGCGCAAGGCCGCGCTGGTCGCGAGTTGGTTCGGGCTTGTCATACACGACTGCCCAGGTTCAGTCACTCACGCCAATCCGCGAAACCGTTGAGAGGCGCGCAGCGGAGCAACCTGACCTTCGTGACGTATTCCTATGCCATGCGTGGGATGACCGGCAAGGGTCAGCCCTAGAGCTGCACAATTTGCTCGTGGCGGCTGGTGTCAAAGTTTGGTTCAGCGAGAAGGACCTGGGCCTCGGAGTGCCGATGATGCGCGCCATCGACAAGGGTTTAGCGAGTTCGCGAATCGGGCTTGTGCTGGTGACCCCTGCGTTATTGGCTCGCCTGCCAAATGAGAGCATCGCCGACAAAGAGCTTTCGACACTTCTGGCGGGGAACCAGCTTGTTCCCATCGTACACAACACGACGTATGCAGCTCTTCGTAACGTCAGCCCCATGCTCGCTTCCCGAACCGGCCTGGACACTGCAGAAGATTCAATGGCGGTAGTCGCGAAAAAGATCGCCGAGCTGGTCTCGCCTAGCCCTATGGCCGGGTCGGCCTGATTGCATTAGCGATCTGAGCGGTGGCTCCTCCCCGGAGCGAGTGGGCGTTAGCCATGGCGTTGCCCGTGGGGTCAGGCGAGCGTCAGCAGCCCCCGTGACTGGCATTCAGTGCGCATCTGGTTCAACATCAACGACGAAGCGACCGCGCCTGTGGAGGTAAACGGCACGTAATGTGCAGGCCTAACGGCCGCAGCGCACGCTAGTCGAATGGATGAAACGGGACACTTATCTTTGAGGATGTAGATTATCTTACAAACATATGATATGGTGCACCCGTCAGGTGGAAAAAGTTGCTGACCTAACGCTCAACCAAACCCGAAAACCGCTTACCCGCCAACTGCTCAACCCGACACGCTCACAAATTGGCTCAAGCCCACAGCTCCACTCAAGTCGACAAAATCTGCACAGCCCACTACCCGAGCACATCCAGAGCCCATACCCACGAGCACTCCACAGCACACAGCACACATGAATCTGACTAAAACCGAAGCGCTAGTTCTCGAACAGCTCGTTGCCGCCGCCGGTTCCGAGTTGTATGGGCTAGAGATGGTGAAGAAATCAGGTGGTGCTCTCAAGATGGGCACTGTCTATGTCCTCCTTGACCGTTTGCGGGACAAGGGGTTCGTGGAGTCCCATCGTGAGAAGTTGGAAAACGTCTCTCAACGGGCTGTACCTCGCCGCCTTTACAAAATCACCGGAATCGGCGCACGTACCTACCATGCTTACTGTGCCGCGATGGCGGCCTATGAGCATGGCTTGAGTGGAGCTGAGCAATGCATGACCTGAAGGAACCGGACGAGTTCGGGCCACATCCCGATGCGGTGACGTGGGCCGTCACTGATCCCGCTCAATACGAAAAGTATTTGGAGGGCTTGAATTTCCGCGCTGCGGACGAAACTTGGCAGGCCGACGCCAAGCTGGCCGAGGCGGAAAATTCTTTGGCTATACAAACTTTGCTGATCCTGCGCGCGGATGAGATGTGGGACCAAGCCCTCAAGCCGAAGGTTAAGGTTGAGGTTGCGCCGGGATTCAAGCTGCATGGCTTCCTTACTTCGATTTGCCCGAAGGAGTTCAGTGAACGCGTCCTTGACGCATTGCTGGCCGACTCCATCGAGCTCTACTTCGAGAAGCTAGATGCTGGCGATCATTGGGGAGCGCAGCGAGTCCGCTGGTCGATGCGCGGCTGGATGTTGTGGGCCGTGTTCGGGGGTGCGATCACTGGAGCGTTCTCGATGTTCAGACGCGAGAAGAAGTCTTCGGACTAAAACAAAAGGGGGTCAAACGCCCCCTTCCTCGTCGTAAGACGCGAAGCCAGCGCGTGACTACACTGGAAGGCGACGGAGCGGCGCATCGGGGAAGACGGCCTGTTCGCCAAGAAGCGCAAGACGCTGATGTTCAACGGGTACGAGGCGCAGGTCGGGCAGCTGTACGCGGGGATGGGCCTGAAGAAGAATTTCTAAGGTCCAGGAGGGCATCTCCCTACAATGGGTGCGCAACAGGAGACGCCCCATGAACGATCCGATCGCGATTGCCGAGACCTTCTTCAACCAGGCCAAGGCGGCAGCCAAGGCGCAGCATGACGCCTACCAGTTGATGGTCAATTCGCAGAAGTCCCTCATCGACGGCATGCGTTCGATGGGTTACCCCTTCGAAGCCGCCTCGGCCCAGTTCGGGAAGATGATCGAATTCGAGGCGCAGCAGTACGCGGCGGCCGTCAAGCACGTGGACCAGATGTTCGCCGAGTGGCAGGGCATGGTGTCGCAGGCCGGCGGCAAACCGAAAAAGTGAGGGCGGCCGCTGTCCTGCTGCTGTCGGCGCTGCTCCTGTCCTGCGGCGGAGGCGGCGGGCCGGCTGCGCCGGCCCCGGATTCGGGTGTCGCCACGTCGCAGTTCGTGTCGCAGAACACCGGATCGGCCTACACCATCGACGTCTATGTGCCGCCGGCCTACGCCGCCGACACGGCTGCCTACCCGACGATCTACGTGACCGAGTCCGATGCGCCCTACGGCATCTCCGGGCCGTCCGCCATCTCGCGCTTCGCCAACTTCAAGGCCATCCTCGCGCAGCGCGGGACGCGCGCCATCCTGGTGGGCGTGAGCGGCACCGCGGTGCGCACCCGCGACTTCCTGCTGCCGGGCGCCGCCGCCTACCACGCGTTCCTGGTGAAGGAGCTGATTCCCTGGGTCGACGCGCGCTACCGCACCTCCAGCAAGCGGGCGCTGTCCGGCCTGTCGTACGGGGGCACCTTCGTCATGACGGCTTTCTACCTGGAGACCGAGGCGGGGCTGTTCCCGTTCACCCATTTCCTCAGCTCGGAATTCGCCACGCCCGCGGCCGGCACGGCGGACGCCGAATTCACCGCGCTCAAGGGCCGCGCGCTGCAGCCGGGGCGCCAGGCGCCCGGCGTCACCCTGCATCTGGCTGCCGCCGCGAACAACGGATTCACCAACCACATCCTCGTGCACAGCCTGTATACGGAGCTGAATGCGCGCGCCCTGCCCGGGCTGACCCTGGTGCTGACGGACCACCCGACCGATTCGCACGTGTCGGTGGACGGACCGGCGTTCGACGAGGCGTTGAAGCGGTTCTTCGCGCCGTAGCGAAGCGCCGCCTCAGGGAAGCTTCGCCAGCGCCGAAGCGGTGAGTTCGCGCAGCTGCTTGAACACCGGTTCGGTGATCGCGCCGTTCGACCAGTTGAGCGTCGCCGACAGCGCGCGCGTGCCCTTCAGGGCGTGGATCTCGGCGGCGCTCTTCTCGCCTTTTTCGCGCGCGGAGAACGCCTCGGGGCCGAACTCGGGCGCCGTGGCGACCGTCGACACCGCCGCGTACTCGGCCGAGCCCAGTGTCTTCCTGTGGGCAGCCAGGTCCTTCCTGAGCTCCGCGTTCGGTTTCTCGGCGATGGAGAACATCACCAGGCGGCCGGCCGTCTTCGACTTCACGATGCATCCGGTGTCGGCGTAGGGCGCCGGCGCCGCATGGCCTGCGCCCAGCAGCGGCTTGAGGTCGACCGCCTCCATCAGCGCGCACGCCGGCCGCGCTTGCTGGGCCAGGACCAGCCCGGGCAGGAGAATCGTGGCGAACGCCAGGCACGGCGTGATGGGCTTCATGGAGGCTCGTTTCTTGGGGGTCCAGCCCGGGCTGGGCTGGATGGGCCATGGTAGCCCGCATCGCACCGGCGGCCGTTTGCGTGACTTTGTGGACGCCCGCACGGTAAGGACACGCCGGGCGCCGCGACATAGACTCGTGTCTGTCTTGAAAGATTGCCGATGGCCTCGCTCTCCAAAGCCCTGCTGCACCCCGCCGCCAAGCCGGTGGTGTTCGTGCTCTCGCTGCTGCCCTTCGCCTGGCTGTTCTACGGCGCTCTCACCAACAACCTGGGCGCGAACCCGGCGGAATACCTGATCCGCGCCACCGGCGACTGGACGCTGCGCTTCCTGTGCATCACGCTGGCCATCACGCCGCTGCGCGTGGTCGCCGGCCTGCCCACGCTGGCGCGACTGCGCCGCATGCTGGGCCTGTTCGTGTATTTCTACGTCGTCGTGCACCTGCTCAGCTACAGCTGGTTCGACATGGGCTTCGATGTCGCGGAGATCGCCAAGGACATCGCCAAGCGGCCGTTCATCCTGGTGGGTTTCTCGGCCTTCCTGCTGCTCACGCCGCTGGCCGCCACCTCGTTCAACCGCGCGGTGAGGGCGCTGGGCGCGAAGCGCTGGCAGGCCCTGCACAAGCTGGTCTACGCGATCGCCGGCCTGGGCATCCTGCATTTCTTCTGGATGCGTGCGGGCAAGAACAACTTCGGCGAAGTGGCGGTCTACGCCGCCATCCTCGCCGTGCTGCTCGGCTGGCGCGTCGCGCAGTTCCTGAAGAAGCGGCGTGCCGCTCAGCCGGGGGGCAGCAGCTTTTCCCTGCGCAGCTGATCGGCTATGGTTTCGCGCTCGCGGATCAGCGTGGCGGTGGCGCCGTCCACCAGCACCTCGGCGGCGCGGCCGCGGGTGTTGTAGTTGCTGGCCATGCTCATGCAGTAGGCGCCGGCGGACATCACGGCCAGCACGTCGCCGGGCCGCGACGCCAGCGCGCGGTCGCGGCCGATCCAGTCGCCGCTTTCGCACACCGGGCCGACCACGTCGTAGGTGCCCATCGGGCCGTTGGGGTCGGCGCGCACCGGCACGATGGCATGGAAGGCCTGGTACATGGCCGGCCGCGGCAGGTCGTTCATGGCGGCGTCGATCACGCAGAACTGCTTTTGCTCGCCGGGCTTCAGGTACAGCACCTCGGCCAGGCACAGGCCCGCGTTGCCGACCAGCGAGCGGCCGGGCTCGGCCATCACCGTGCGGTCGCCGTAGCCGCGCGCATCCAGCTTGGCGAACAGCTGCTTCCACAGGGTGTCGGCCTGCGGCGGCTGGTTGTCGTGCTCGTAGGCGATGCCCAGGCCGCCGCCGAAGTCGATGTGCGCAAGCCGCACGCCGGCGGCCTCCACCGCGGCCACCATGTCCAGCACCCGGTCCAAGGCGTCCAGGAACGGCGCCGAGGCGGTGATCTGCGAGCCGATGTGGCAGTCGATGCCGGCCACCTTCAGGCCGGGCAGCGAGGCCGCGTGGCGGTACGCCTGCACGGCGCGGTCGCTGGCGATGCCGAACTTGTTGCCCTTCAGGCCGGTGGAGATGTAGGGATGGGTCTTCGCGTCCACGTCGGGGTTGACGCGCAGGCTCACGGTGGCGGTGCGGCCCAGGCGCGTCGCCTCCTCGTTCAGCACGTCGAGCTCTTCCTCGCTTTCGACGTTGAAGCAGCCGATGTCCAGTTCGAGCGCGCGCCGCATCTCGGCGCGCGTCTTGCCGACGCCGGAGAAGATCACGTCGGCCGGCTTGCCGCCCGCGACGAGGGCGCGTTCCAGTTCGCCGCCCGACACGATGTCGAAGCCGCAGCCGGCCTGCGCGAACACCTGCAGCACGGCCAGCGACGAGTTCGCCTTGACGGCATAGAAGATCTTCGCCTTGCGCCCGGCGAAGCCGCGCTGGTAGGCGGCCAGCGCCGCCAGCATGGCCGCCTTGGAATAGACGAACAGCGGCGTGCCGTGTCCGCGCGCCAGGGCGGACAGCGCCACCTGTTCGGCGTGCAGTTCGCCGTCGCGGTACGCGAAGTGCGGGCCGCCGGGGAGTTGGATGTCTTTCATTCGACGCGTACCGGAGAAGCGGTGCCCGTGGGCGGAGCCGAAGCGGGCGCGGCCGGTGCGGCGGCGGGGCTCAGCGTCTGGGGCAGCGTGGCGCGCCCGGATGCCTGCGCGCCCGTCGGCAGCAACAGCGGTCCCTTCTGGCCGCAGGCCGCCAGCATGGCGACCATGCACGCCGCGAGGACAAGCCGCCGTGAGCGCGCACTGACTAGAATTTCGGGAACAACATTGAACATCGGCGGATTGTAATGAGCGATTTCGACTACCTCGACCGCGCGGAAGCGCTGCTGGCGCACATCGAGGCCTGCTGCGATCGCATCAACGACCGCACCGACGCCGACATCGACAACCAGCGCGTGGGCGGCATGGTCACCCTGAGCTTTCCCAACGGCAGCCAGATCATCGTCAACCTGCAAAAGCCGCTGCAGGAAGTCTGGATGGCGGCGCGCGCCGGCGGCTTCCACTACAAGCTCGACCCCGCCGGGCAATGGCGCGACACCAAGACCAACTGCGAATTCTTCGCCGACCTGTCGCGCTACGCAAGCGAGCAGGCCGGCATGGTGCTGGACTTCAGTTCCTGAACAGGTCCAGGATGCTGCGCCGCTCCTCGTTCTGCGGGCGGGAGGGCGGCTGGCCGTCGGAGTTCATCAGCGTGCGGTCGCCGGGTGTGCCGGGCGAGCGTTCGCCCGAAGGGCCGGCCGCACGCGGCGCGCCCGGATCCACGTGCGCGCCGCCGCCCGCATCCACCGGGTTTCCGGCCGCCACGCCCACGCTGCCGACACCGCCGCCGCGCGAATATTCCTCGTAGTACCACTCGCCGTTGACGTTGACCACGCCCTCGGGCGCGGTGGGCTCCATCTGCGGCACGCCCTTCAGGGCCGTCTGCATGAACTCGATCCACACCGGCAGCGCCAGCCGGCCGCCGGTCTCGCTCTCGCCCAGCGAGCGCGGGTTGTCGTAGCCCATCCAGACGATGGCGACCAGCGAGGGATGAAAGCCGTTGAACCAGTTGTCGACCGAGTCGTTGGTGGTGCCGGTCTTGCCGTACAGGTCCGGCCGCTTCAGCATCGCCTGCGCCTTGGCGGCCGTGCCCGAGCGCGCCACCTCCTGCAGCAGCCGGTCCATGATGAAGGCGTTGCGCGCGTCGATGGCGCGCACCGATTCGTTGGGCAGCGGCGGCTGGCTTTCCACCAGCACCTTGCCCTTCTGGTCGACGATCTTGGTGATCAGCCACGGGTTGACGCGGTAGCCGCCGTTGGCGAACACGGCGTAGCCGGTGGCCATCTGCATCGGCGTGACCGAGCCGGCGCCCAGCGCCATGGTCAGGTAGGGCGGATGCTTTTCGGCCTCGAAGCCGAAGCGCGTGATCCATTCCTGCGCGTTCTGCGCGCCCACCGCCTGCAGCACGCGGATCGACACCATGTTCTTGGACTTGGCCAGCGCGGTGTGCAGCGGCATCGGGCCTTCGAACTTGCCGTCGTAGTTCTTCGGCTCCCAGGGCTGGCCGCCGGTGACGCCGGCGTCGAAGAACAGCGGCGCGTCGTTGACGATGGTGCTGGGCGTGAAGCCTTTTTCCAGCGCGGCCGAATAGATGAAGGGCTTGAAGCCCGAGCCGGGCTGGCGCCAGGCCTGCGTGACGTGGTTGAACTTGTTCTTGTTGAAGTCGAAGCCACCCACCAGCGCGCGGATGCCGCCGTCGCGCGGGTCCAGCGCCACGAAGGCGCCTTCCACTTCGGGCAGCTGGGTGATCTCCCAGGCGCCCTTGGCCGTCTTCATGGCGCGGATCACCGCGCCGCGGCGGATCTTGATCTTGGGCGGCGCCTTGTCGGACAGGCCCGACTGCGCCGGCCGCAGGCCTTCGCCGACGATCTCGATGCGCTCGCCGGAGCTGCGCGTGGCGAGGATCCTCTTGGGGTTGGCTTCCAGCACCACGGCCGCCAGCACGTCGCCGTTGTCGGGGTGGTCGGTCAGCGCGTCTTCCACCGCGTCGTCCAGCTCCCTGGAGTCGGCCGGCAGGTCGACGAATTCCTCGGGGCCGCGGTAGATCTGGCGCTTCTCGTAATCCATGATGCCCTTGCGCAGGGCCTTGTACGCCGCTTCCTGCTCGTCGGCCTTCACGGTGGTGAACACGTTCAGGCCGCGCGTGTAGGTGTCGTCGCCGTACTGGGCGTACATCAGCTGGCGCACCGTCTCGGCGATGTATTCGGCATGCACCGGCAGGGTGGGCATGCCGGAGCGGATCTTCAGCTCCTCCTTCTTGGCGGCCTCGGCCTGCTCCGCGGTGATGAAGCCGTTGTCCTCCATGCGCTCGATGATGTAGAGCTGCCGCTGGCGCGCGCGCGTCCAGTTGGTGATGGGGTTGTTGCCCGAGGGCGACTTGGGCAGCCCGGCCAGCATGGCGGCCTCGGCGATGCTGATGTCCTTCAGCGGCTTGCCGTAATAGGCTTCCGAGGCGGCCGCGAACCCGTAGGCGCGGTTGCCCAGGAAGATCTGGTTCATGTAGATCTCGAGGATCTGGTTCTTGGTCAGCAGGTGCTCCAGCTTGAAGGTGAGCAGCACCTCGTAGAGCTTGCGCGTGAAGGTCTTTTCGGAGGACAGGTAGACGTTGCGCGCCACCTGCATGGTGATGGTGGAGGCGCCCTGGCTCTTGGCGCGCCCCAGGTTGGCGATGCCGGCGCGCACCAGGCCCTTGTAGTCGACGCCGCCGTGCGAGTAGAAGCGCGCGTCCTCGATGGCCAGCACCGCGTCCTTCATCACCTGGGGAATCTGGGCGATCGGCGTGAGGTTGCGGCGCTCCTCGCCGAACTCGCCGATCAGCGTGCCTTCGGCCGAATAGATGCGCAGCGGCAGCTTGGGCCGGTAATCGGCCAGCTCCGACAGGTCCGGCAGGTTGGGGTAGGCCACCGCCAGCCCGACGCCCACGATGGCCACCACCGACACGACGCCGGCCAGCACCAGGCCGCCGATCCACAGCGCGATGCGTAACAAGGTACGGACCAGCGGCGAGCGGGCGAAGGAGGAGTAGGGGCCGGGAGCGGGGGTAGGTGAATCAGAGGACATACGTCTCCAAGGGCGTCCCTGGCCGGCTGATTATAGGAACCGGATGGCGGGCTAAACAGCAGTAATTAAGCCGTTTTTCTACATAACGCTAAACCAATGCCAAGGATTTCACAGCTCGACAGGGCTGTGGGCAGGCTCGTCAGTTTTTGGCAACGCGAAGTAGAGCACGACGGAAAAATCCTTTGGCGACAAGGATGTTACTGCTAGCATTGAAGTGGAATCTTAAGTTTGTTACGCCTAGAAATACTGGCGTTCAGGAGGCCGGCTTGATCTCTTTGGGTTCATTGTTCAGAAGGCAGCAGGCCCCCCTGCTGGGCCTGGACATCAGCTCTTCCAGTCTGAAACTGGTCGAGCTTGGCCGTGACAAGGACGGCAACCTGATCCTGGAACGCTGCGCCATCGAGCCGCTGGAGCGCGGCTGGATCACGGACGGCAACGTCGAGAAATTCGACGAAGTCGCCGAGGCCATGCGCCGGGTCGTGAAGAAAAGCGGCAGCCGGACCAAGAACGTCGCGATGGCGCTTCCCGCTTCTGCCGTCATCACCAAGAAAATCATTCTGCCAGGCGGCCTGAGCGAGCAGGAGCTCGAAGTCCAGGTCGAATCCGAGGCCAACCAGTACATCCCGTTCTCGCTGGACGAGGTCAGCCTCGACTTCTGCGTGGTGGGGCCGAGCCCGTCGTCGGCCGGCGACGTGGAGGTGCTGATCGCCGCCTCGCGCCGCGAGAAGGTGCAGGACCGCCAGGGCCTGGCCGAGGCCGCGGGCCTGAAGCCGGTGATCGTCGACGTCGAATCCTATGCTTCGCGCCTGGCCGCCAGCCGCCTGATCCAGTCGCTGCCCAACGAGGGCCTGGACCTGATGGTGGCGCTGTTCGAAGTCGGCGCCTCCAACACCAGCATGCAGGTGCTGCGCAACGATGAAGTGCTGTACGACCGCGACCAGGCGTTCGGCGGCGCGCAGCTCACCCAGCTGATCGTGCGGCAATACGGCTTCTCGCAGGAGGAGGCCGAAACCAAGAAGCGCAACGGCGACCTGCCGGAAGACTACGACACCAGCGTGCTCAAGCCCTTCGTGGACAGCATGGCGCAGGAAATCGCGCGCGCGCTGCAGTTCTTCTTCACCAGCACGCCGCACAACCGCGTCGACTACATCCTGCTGGCCGGCGGCTCGGCCGCCCTGCCGGGGCTGACCAACGCGGTGACGGCGCAGACCTCGTTCGCCTGTTCGCTGGCGGACCCGTTCCAGGGCATGCAGTTCGGCTCGCCGGTGCGCGAGAAGAAAGTGCGGCGCGAGGCGCCGTCCTATCTCACCTCCTGCGGCCTCGCCATGCGGAGATTCGAGCAGTGATCCTGATCAACCTGCTGCCGCACCGCGAAGCGGCGCGCAAGCGCCGCAAGGAAGGCTTCTATGCCGCGCTCGGCGCCTCGGCGCTGGCCGGGGGCGTGGTGGCCGGCATGGTGTTCCTCTGGTTCGCCGCGCAGATCTCGACCCAGCAGACCCGCAACGCGGTGCTGCAAAGCGAGATCAAGCGGCTGGAGGCGCAGATCAAGGACATCGCCAACCTGCAGCAGGAGATCGCCGCGCTGCGGGCGCGCCAGCAGGCGGTGGAAGACCTGCAGGCCGACCGCAACATGCCGGTCCACCTGCTCAACGAGCTGGTGAAGCAATTGCCCGACGGCGTCTACGTCACCGCCATGAGGCAGGAGGCGCAGATCGTCGCCATCCAGGGCGTGGCGCAGTCCAACGAGCGCGTCTCCGAGCTGCTGCGCAACCTGGGCAACAACAGTCCCTGGCTGTCGCGCCCGGAGCTGGTCGAGATCGTCGCCGGCAGCGTCAACCTGGGCGGGCGCGACACGCGCCGCGTGTCCAACTTCCATGTCCGCGTGAAACTGCTGCGCGCCAGCGAAATCCAGAAACCGGGTGCCGCCGCGAGCGGCGCATCGGCAGCGGCCTCCGTTCCGGCCAAGACCTGACCGCCATGGCAACTCTTTCCCTCCCCAAACCGGACCTGGGCGAAATGCAGCAATCGCTGCGCGCGCAATTCCAGGGCCTCAACCGCAACGACCCCTCGTCCTGGCCGGCGCTGCCGCGGGCGCTGCTGTATCTCGCGCTGATGATCGGCATCGTCGTCGCCCTGTGGTTCGCCTGGCTGAACACCTCGGCCGACGAACTGGAAGCCGAGCAGAAAAAGGAACAGGCGCTGCGCGAGGACTACAAGAAGAAGCTGGCGCAGGCGGTGAACCTGGATGCGCTGCGCAAGCAGCGCGAGCAGGTGCAGCAATACGTGACGCAGCTGGAAAAGCAGCTGCCCAGCAAGGCCGAGATGGACGCGCTGCTGTCGGACATCAACCAGGCGGGCCTGGGCCGCAGCCTGCATTTCGAGCTGTTCCGCCCCGGTCTCGTGAACGTCAAGGAATACTACGCGGAGCTGCCGATCGCGGTCCGCGTCACCGGCAAGTACCACGATGTCGGCGCCTTCGCCTCCGACATCGCCCACCTGTCGCGCATCGTCACCCTGAACAACGTGGCGATCGCGCCCGCGAAAGACGGTGTGCTGTCGCTGGACGCCACCGCCAAGACCTTCCGCTACCTCGACAAGGACGAGATCGCCGCGCAGCAGAAGGCTGCCGCACCGGCGAAGAAGAAATGAAGGCCAGCCACATCGCCTTGACCCTGCTGGCTGCCCTCGGCCTGTCGGCCTGCGGCAGCTCGGACCAGGACGAGCTCTCCAAATGGATGGCCGAGCAGCGCGTGCAGACCAAGCCCAACATCCAGCCCATTCCGGAGCCGAAGAAATACACGCCCGAGCCGTACACGCAGGAAGCCGCGACCGACCCGTTCAGCAACCAGAAGCTGGCGCAGGCGCTCAAGCGCGAATCGACGCAGAGCGCTTCCAGCTCCGCGCTGATCCAGCCGGAGCTGAATCGCCGGCGCGAGCCGCTGGAAGGATTCCCCCTGGACGCGATGTCGATGGTCGGCAGCCTGGTCAAGCAGGGCCAGCCGGTGGCGCTGGTCCGGGTGGACAACCTGCTTTACCAGGTGCGGCCGGGCAACTACCTGGGCCAGAACTATGGACGAATTACCAAAGTGACGGAGAGCGAAGTGGTGCTGCGCGAGCTGGTGCAAGACGCCGCCGGCGAATGGACGGAGCGCACGGCTGCGCTGCAGCTGCAAGAGAGGTCGAAATGAACCAACACAACGAATCCACCTGGCGCCGGCTGATCGCGGCGCTCGGCTTCCTGCTCGCGTCCTGCTTCTGCCTGGGTGCCGCCGCGCAGCCGGCGATCGAAGCGGTCACCGGCTCGATCCAGGGCGGCTCCGAAATCGTGCGCATCGATTTCTCGCAGCCGCTGGCGGCGGTGCCCACCGGCTTCGCGGTGCAGAGTCCCGCGCGCATCGCGCTGGACATCCCCGGCGCGACCAACGCCATGGGGCGCGCGGCGGTGGACATCAACGTCGGCAACGTGCGTTCGGTGAACGTGGTGCAGTCGGGCGACCGCACGCGCCTGGTCCTCAACCTGAAGAGCGCCACCAGCTACAAGACGCAGCTGCAAGGCAAGTCGCTGCTGGTGCTGCTGGAAACCTCCGGTGCGGCCGCCGCCAGCGCCACGGTGGCGCCGGTGTTCGCCGAGAGCCGCAACCGCGACACGCAGCCGCTGCGCGACCTGGACTTCCGCCGCGGCCCGGACGGCTCCGGCCGGGTGGTGGTCGACCTGCCGAGCAACCAGGTGGGCGTGGACATCCGCCAGCAGGGCCAGGCCCTGGTGGTCGAATTCCTCAAGTCCACGCTGCCCGAAGGCCTGCGCCGGCGCATGGACGTGTCCGATTTCGGCACGCCGGTGAACACCGTGACCACCTTCCAGAGCGGCGACCGCGTGCGCGTGATGATCGAGCCCAAGGGCGCGTGGGAGCACAGCGCCTACCAGAGCGACAACCAGTTCGTGGTCGAGGTGCGGCAGCAGAAGATCGACCCGAACAAGCTCAGCCAGGGGCCTGGCTACACCGGCGAGAAGCTGTCGCTCAACTTCCAGAACATCGAGGTGCGGGCCCTGCTGCAGGTGATCGCCGACTTCACCAACTTCAACGTGGTGACCTCCGACTCCGTCAGCGGCGCGGTGACGCTGCGCCTGAAGGACGTGCCGTGGGACCAGGCGCTGGACATCATCCTGCAGGCCAAGGGCCTGGGCATGCGCAAGTCGGGCAACGTGCTGTGGATCGCGCCCAAGGACGAGATCGCCTCCAAGGAAAAGCTGGAGCTCGAATCGCGCGCCGCGATCCAGAACCTGGAGCCGCTGCGCACGCAGTCGTTCCAGCTGAACTACACCAAGGCGGCCGACATCGCCGTGCAGCTGACCGGTTCGGGCAATGCCCGCCTGCTCAGCGCGCGCGGCAGCGTGATCGCGGAGGCGCGCACCAACCAGCTGTTCGTCACCGACGTGCCCACGCGCCTGGAAGCCGTGCAGCAGCTGATCTCCAAGCTGGACATCGCGGTGCGCCAGGTGCTGATCGAGGCGCGCATCGTCGAGGCATCGGACACCTTCGGCAAGTCGCTCGGCGTGCGCCTGGGCGGCAGCGACCTGCGCGGCATCCGCGGCGGCGACCCGGGCTACTCGGTGGGCGGCAACAACCGCGTCTCGTTCGGCGGCACCTACGACGCGGTGTCGATGCAGAACACCGAAACCGAGAACAAGCTCAACACCGTCAACACCACCCTGTTCAACCTGCCTGCCACCGGCCAGGGCGGCTTCGCGCCGGCCAGCTTCGCGATCTCGCTGTTCAGCGCCGCGGCCAACCGCTTCCTGAACCTGGAGCTGTCGGCGCTGGAAGCCGACGGCAAGGGCAAGCTGGTGTCCAGCCCGCGGGTGGTGACGGCCGACCAGACCAAGGCGCTGATCGAGCAGGGCACGGAAATCCCGTACCAGCGCTTCACCTCCAGCGGCGCGACCTCGGTGGACTTCCGCCGCGCCACCTTGAAGCTGGAAGTGACGCCGCAGATCACGCCGGAAGGCAACATCATCCTCGACCTCGACATCAACAAGGACGCCATCGGCGACGTGGTTGCCGGCGCCATCACCATCAACACCAAGAAGGTGAAGACCCAGGTGCTGGTGGAGAACGGCGGCACCGTCGTGATCGGCGGCATCTTCGAGCTGGTCGAGAACGAGTCGGAGTCGCGCGTTCCGCTCCTCGGCGACGTTCCCTACCTCGGCAACCTGTTCAAGAACAAGACGCGCTCCTCCAAGAAGCAGGAGATGCTGGTGTTCATCACGCCAAAAATGATTTCCGACCGCACCGCGGCACGTTAACTAGATCAATCACCACCCAATCACGAGTCACACCATGCGCTTCTTCTCCTATCTGGTGACATTGCTACTTGCGACCCTGCTCGCTTCCTGCGGCGGGGGCGGTGGTTCACCCGGCGTCATCATCGGCCCGCAGGCACTGGCGGTCGACGCGCCCAGCGGCCTGACGATCCTGATCGGCACCGCGCGCGCCTTCTCGATCACCGGCGGCAAGGCGCCCTACAGCGCGACCAGCAACAACGAGCTGGTCGCCGTCACCGGAGTCGAAGGCGGCACGCTGTTCATCGGCACCGTCGGCATCGGCACCGCCACCATCACCGTGCGCGACGCGTTCGGCGCCACCGTCACGGTGCCGCTGACCAGCGCGCAGGCGCATCCGCTGGGCACGTCGGCACCGAGCAGCATCACCTTGGAAATGGGTGCTTCGCAGACCTTCAGCGTGTCGGGTGGCGCGCCAGGGTACAGCGCGCGCAGTGCCAACACCAACATCGCCTCGGCCTCCATCATCGGCGGCAGCCTGCGCATCACCGGCGTCACGCCGGGCACGACCAGCGTGCTGGTGACCGACGGCATCGGCAACACGGTGTCGATCCAGGTGACGGTGACTCCGGTCGGCAACCTGGCCCTGTTCACCACGGCGCCCGCCAGCCTGACGCAGGCCATCAACACGACGTCCACGTTCTCGGTGGGCGGCGGCGTTCCGTTCGGCAGCGCGCCCGCCTACCAGGTGAGCTCGAGCAACAACAGCGTGGCAACGGCCACCCTGAGCGGCAACACGCTGACGATCCACACCGCGGCAGTGGGCAGCGCGAACATCACCATCCGCGACAGCGTGAACGCGACCACGGTCGTGAGCGTCACCGTTCCCTCGCCGGGCAACGTGTTCACCACGGCTCCCTCGGCCGTGACCATCGGCATCGGTTCCAGCCCGGTGTACGACGTCGGTGGCGGCCTGGCGCCGTACACGGTGGCGACCAGCAACGCGGCCGTCGCCACGGCTTCGCTGAACGGCACGGTGCTCACGATCAACGGCATCGGCGCCGGCACGGCCAGCATCATCGTGCGCGACAGCCTGGGCTCGACCACCACGATCGGTGTCACGGTGCCGGCGGCCAACACCCCGACGCCGACCGCCCTGTTCACGACGGCACCTGCCAGCATCACGATGCCCGCGAGCACCTCGCAGACCTTCGCGGTGAGCGGCGGCACCGGGACCTACTTCCTGACGAGCAACAACACCAGTGTCGCCACGGTGTCGCCGGCCACCAGCTCCGGCCCCATGACGATCACCGGCGTCTCCGCCGGAACGGCCCAGATCCAGATCAAGGACACCACTGGCTCGAGCGTCCTGACCGTGGGCGTGACCGTCACGGCTGCCGGGACCGTGGTGCCGCTGTCGACGACGGCGCCGTCGTCAGTCGTGGTTGCCTTGAACACGACGTCGGACTACTCCGTCAGCGGGGGCACGGCGCCCTATTCCGTGTCGAGCAGCAACCCCAGCGTGCTGACCGGCTCGATCGTCTCCGGATCGGTGCTGCGCCTGACTGGCGTCACCGCCGGCTCGGCGACCGTGACGGTATTCGACAGCGCCGGCGCGTCGAAGCAGATCAGCGCCACCGTGACGCAGCCGGGAGCGGTATTGCAGCTGCTGCCCGCCGCGTTCTCGATCAGCGAAACCTACGCTGGGAACATCGTGCTGAACATCTTCGGCGGCACCGGTCCGTACACCGCGCTGACCAGCGACCTGGTCCGGGCCCCGGTGTCGGTCGCCGGCAACCAGGTCACGGTCACCCTGTCCAACAAGTGCGTGGCCACCAATACGGCGGTGACGATTACCGTGATCGACAGCCTGGGTGCGTCGTCGACCAGCACCATGACCATCGCCGACAACGGCGGCGCATGCCCATGATGCCGGCTCGATAGAGCCCAGGGTTCCGCCTGACCGGCATCACCCTCATCGGCCTTCCCGGCAGTGGCAAATCCACTGCCGGGCGCCAGCTGGCCCGCCGGCTGGCGTTGCCGTTTCAGGATTCCGACCACGTGATCGAGCAGCGCATCGGCTGCTCGATCCGTTTTTTTTTCGAGCGTGAGGGCGAGGCCGCCTTTCGCGACATCGAGGAAAAAGTGATCGGCGAGCTGGCGGCGCAAGGCGAGGGTGTGCTGGCCACCGGCGGCGGCGCCGTGCTGCGGCCTGCCAACCGGCAGCGGCTGCGCGCGGGTAGCCATGTCATCTACCTGCACGCCTTGCCGGACGAGCTGTTCCGGCGGCTCCAGCGCGACACGCAGCGCCCGCTGCTGCAGGTGGCCGATCCGCTGGGGCGGCTGCACGAGATGTACGCGCAGCGCGACCCGCTCTACCGCGAGACGGCGCACTTCGTCGTGGAGACGGGGCGGTCGTCATCGCCGACCCTGGCCAACATGGTCCTGATGCAGCTGGACCTGGCGGGTGTCCTGCCGCCGCGCCCGTAAACTGCGGGCATGCCACTGCTTTCCGACAGCCTCGCAGCTTCCGCCACCTTGCAGCGCGTCCCCATCGACCTGGGGGAGCGCAGCTATGCCATCGACATCGGCGCCGGCCTGCTGGACGACCCGCGCAGCTGGGACGGATTGCCCGCGGCGGCCGCGGCCCTGATCGTCACCAACACCGTGGTCGCACCGCTCTACGAGGCGCGGCTGCGTGCCGCATTGCAGGGCCGCTACCGGACGGTGCACACGGTCACGCTGCCCGACGGCGAAGGCCACAAGGACTGGGCCACGCTCAACCGCATCTTCGACGCGCTGCTGGCCAAGGGCTGCGACCGCAAGACCGTGCTGTTCGCGCTCGGCGGCGGCGTGGTCGGCGACATGGCCGGTTTCGCCGCCGCCTGCTACATGCGCGGCGTGCCCTTCGTGCAGGTGCCCACGACCTTGCTGGCGCAGGTCGATTCCTCGGTGGGCGGCAAGACGGCGATCAACCACCCGCTGGGCAAGAACATGGTCGGCGCGTTCTACCAGCCGCAGCGCGTGGTGTGCGACCTCGACGTGCTGAAGACGCTGCCGCCGCGCGAGCTGAGCGCCGGGCTGGCCGAAGTGATCAAGTACGGGCCGATCGCGGACAGCGCGTTCCTGGACTGGATCGAGGCCAGCATCGATGCGCTGCTGGCGCGCGAACCGGCCGCGCTGGCGCATGCGGTCCGCCGCAGCTGCGAGATCAAGGCCTGGGTGGTCGGCCAGGACGAGCGGGAGAACGGCCTGCGCGCCATCCTGAATTTCGGCCACACCTTCGGCCACGCCATCGAGGCCGGCCTGGGCTACGGGCAGTGGCTGCACGGCGAAGCCGTCGGCTGCGGCATGGTGATGGCGCTGCAGCTCTCGCAGCGGCTGGGCCTGGTCGACGCTGCCTATGTGCGGCGGGTGGCATCGCTGATCGAGCGCGCCGGGCTTCCGGTTATCGGGCCGGCACTGGGCGCCGACCGCTACCTGGAGCTGATGCGCGTGGACAAGAAGGCCGAGGGCGGCGACATCCGCTTCGTCGTCATCGCGCGCCCCGGCGAGGCGGCGGTGCGCGGCGCGCCCGACGCGCTGGTGCGCGAGGTGATCGAGGCCTGCTGCCGCTGAGTTCCCGCATGGCGCTCGCACCGTACGCCTGTGACCCGGCGCGTTCGCGCGGCCGCCGCTTTCCGGAAGCGCCGGCTCCCACGCGCACCGAACACCAGCGCGACCGCGACCGCATCGTGCATTCCACCGCGTTCCGGCGCCTGGTCTACAAGACCCAGGTGTTCCTCAACCACGAGGGCGACCTGTTCCGCACGCGGCTGACGCATTCCATCGAGGTGGCGCAGCTGGCGCGTTCCATGGCGCGGCCGCTGGCGTTGAACGAAGACCTGGTGGAAGCCATCGCGCTGGCGCACGACCTGGGGCACACGCCGTTCGGCCACGCCGGGCAGGACGCGCTGAACGACTGCATGGCCGGCCACGGCGGCTTCGAGCACAACCTGCAAAGCTTGCGCGTGGTCGACGCGCTGGAGGAACGCTACCCGCAGTTCGACGGCCTGAACCTCACCTTCGAGACGCGCGAAGGCGTGCTCAAGCACTGCTCGCGGGCCAATGCGCAGCTGCTGGAGGCGAAGGAGCCCAACGGCGTGGCGCGGCGCTTCCTGGACCGCACGCAGCCGGGCCTGGAGGCGCAGCTGTGCAACCTGGCCGACGAGATCGCCTACAACGCGCACGACATCGACGACGGCGTGCGCTCCGGCCTGATCACGCTGGAGCAGGTGCGCGGCGTCGCGCTGTTCGACCACCATTGCGGTGACACCTTGCGCGAGCATCCGCAGCTGCAGGGCCGCCGGCTGCTGTACGAGGCGATCCGCCGCATGCTGAGCGCCCAGGTGTACGACGTGATCGCGGCGACGCGCGCGGCCCTCGAGCAGGCGGTGCCCGCCAGCGCCGACCAGGCGCGCGCGGTGCCCCCGCTAGTGGTGTTCAGCACGGAAATGCGCGCGCGCTCGGCCGAGCTGAAGCGTTTCCTGCTCGCCAATCTTTATCGCCATCCGCAGGTGACGGCCAAGACCGACCAGGCCAAGCAGGTGGTGCGCGAGCTGTTCGCCGCCTACATGGCCGCGCCGGGCGAGATGCAGGCGGGCTTCGCCGCGCGCACCGACACCGCGCGCGCCGTGGCCGACTACATCGCCGGCATGACCGACCGCTTCGCGCTGCGCGAGCACGAGCGCCTGACCGGGCACAAGCTGCCGCTCTAGGCTGGCCGCCGTCCTCCCATCCCCTATGATCGGGCGGACGTACAGGTAGATACTTGCCATGAGCTTCCTCAACCAACTGAAGTCGCAAGCCAAGGCGGTGCAGGGTCAGCGCGAGCAGCAGGATTCGCAGCTGGAGGAGCGCGTCGCCAGGACGGAGGCGGCCTGCGACGTGGTGCTCTCGTACTTCAAGGACCTGGCGCGCCAGCTCAACGTGCTGCAGCCGCCGGCGCCGGCTTTCAGCCTGGACGGCAGGACGCCATGGCCGGCGATGAAGCTGGTGGATTTCCGCGTGGATGCGCGCCGCAAGAGCGTGCGCGGCCGCGACGCCTTCGACTACATCGCCATGGGCTGGAACATCGTTCCGCAGACCGGCGAACCGGTGGGCGGCGTGGTCAGCGTCAACTTCCCGCCCGACCTGCAGCGCGTGGAGTCGCGCCTGGCCATGGGGCCGGTGAAGCACGAGCGGCAGGAGGTGCGCGACCCGGCGAAGAACGTGCTGCGCGCGGTCCGCTTCGACTACCTGACCCAGACGCGCGGCAGCGTGAACGTGGCCGCCGAACACGAAGACGGGCAGCTCGCGTTCCGGCTGCTCAACACCTCGGGCTTCGAGATCGTCAACCTGCGCTGGCCTGCGCAGCAGGTGAACCAGGCGCTGCTGGACGAGCTGGCCAAGCGCATCGTCTCGGAACCCAGCCGGTTCGCGTGAGTCCCACCCCGATGCAAGCTGTTGTGGATGCCACCCGCCGGTGGCTGGAGCGCGCCGTGATCGGCCTGAACCTGTGCCCGTTCGCCAAGGCGGTGCTCGCCAGGCAGCAGGTGCACTTCGCCGTCAGCCAGGCGCGGGACGTGCCCGGCGTGCTCGAGGACCTGGGGCGTGAGCTGGACGGCCTGCTCGCCTGCACGCCGCAGCAGCGCGACACCACGCTGCTGGTCGTGCCGCACGGCTTCGATGAATTCCTGGACTTCAACGCCCTGGTGCAGCCCGCGCAACGGTTGCTGCGCAAGCGCCGGCTGGAAGGCGTCATCCAGCTGGCGGATTTCCACCCGCGCTACGTGTTCGCCGGCAGCGACGACGACGATCCGGGCAACTACACCAACCGGGCGCCGTATCCCACCCTGCACCTGCTGCGCGAGGAAAGCATCGCCCGCGCGGTCAGCGTGTTCCCGGATCCCGCGGTCATCTATGAGGCCAACATCGCGACCCTGGAGCGGCTCGGCGCCGCAGGCTGGGCGGCGCTGGACGTGGGGCCGGCGCCATGAGCGCGAAGCAGAAGGAGAAACCGGCGGCGGTACCCGAGCTGCAGGAGCTGCGGCCCGGCCAGTCCGTCGAGCTGCTGAAGGAACTGCACATCCTCACCCGCGAAGGGCGGATGAACCAGGACTCGCGGCGCAAGCTCAAGCAGGTCTACCACCTCTACCAGTTCATCGAGAAGCTGCTGCTGGAACTGCCGCCGTCGCCGGAAGGGCCGACGGTGGCCGACCACGGCGCCGGCAAGTCCTATCTCGGCTTCATCCTGTACGACCTGTTCTTCAAGCAGCGCGACAGCGGGCACATCTGGGGCATCGAGACGCGCGACGACCTGGTGCAGCGTTCGCGCGACCTGGCGGCGCGGCTCGGGTTCGCGCGCATGTCGTTCCTCAACATCAGCGCGGCCGACGCGGCCGATGCGCCGGGCCTGCCGGAGCGTTTCGACGTCGTGACGGCGCTGCATGCCTGCGACA
Organism: Pseudomonadota bacterium; assembly: GCA_040384685.1. Taxonomy (GTDB): domain Bacteria; phylum Pseudomonadota; class Gammaproteobacteria; order Burkholderiales; family Burkholderiaceae_C; genus Ramlibacter. The sequence goes on from JAZKIV010000021.1 coordinate 147,417, forward strand.
CGGCCACCGATGACGCCATCGCCTTCGGCCTGCGCAAGAACGCCCGCTGCATGGTGCTGGTGCCGTGCTGCCAGGCCGAGGTGGCCGCCTGCCTGCGCCAGAACAAGGCCTTGTCGCTGTCGCGCACGCCGCTGGCCGAGCTGTGGCGCCATCCGCTGCACACCCGCGAGCTGGGCAGCCAACTCACCAACGTGCTGCGGTGCCTCTACCTGGAAGCCATGGGCTACCAGGTGACCGTGACCGAGCTGGTCGGCTGGGAGCACAGCATGAAGAACGAGCTGATCCTGGCCAGGCACACCGGCCAGCGCAAGCACAGCGCCGCCGAGCGCCTGCGCGCCGTGCTGGCCGAGTTCGGCCTGCAGGACCTGGAGCGCCAACGCTTCCCCGAACTTCACTAATTGGGGTCAGACTCCAATTTATGATGGGCCGATGGCCCGCCTCCCCCGCCTCACCGTTCCCGGCTACCCGCACCACATCATCCAGCGCGGCAATAACCGGCAGGCGATCTTCACATCGAACGCCGACTACGAGGTGGTGCTCGGTCTGCTGGACGAGCATGCGAAGAAGCACCAGGTTGCCCTGCACGCCTATGTGCTGATGAGCAACCACTTCCATCTGCTGGCAACGCCGCAGACCGACGACGGCGTGCCGAAGCTGATGCAATCGGTCGGACGCAGCTACGTACGCTATTTCAACCAGCGGCATGCGCGCACCGGCACGTTGTGGGAAGGCCGCTACAGGTCCACACTGATCCAGGCCGAGCGCTACCTGCTGGCCTGCATGGTCTACATCGACCTGAACCCGGTGCGTGCCGGCATGGTGGCCGATCCGGCCGAGTACCCCTGGTCGAGCCATGCGCACTATGCAGGCAAGCGCGCCGACAAGCTGGTGACGCCGCATCCGCTGTACTGGGAGCTGGGCAACACGCCGTTCGCGCGCGAAGTGGCATACCAGGAGCTGGTCCGCAGCGGGCTTTCGGCTGCGCAACAGCAGGCACTCACCGACTCGGCCATGCGCGGCTGGGCACTGGGAGAAATCGACTATGTGCAGGACCTGCAGCGCCGGACGGAACGGCGCGTCAGCAAGGGCAGGGCTGGCCGGCCACCGATGCCTGAGCGCACCTGATTTGACCTGTCCCCAATTCAGTGAATGACCTCAAGGGGTATCGATTAATTAGAATCTGACCCCAATTATTCTGCTTGGCGAGCGTGCTGCGCTGCACTATTCTCGGGTTTCCCCGAGGCTTTTCAGGAGTGCGCCATGACGACGGCCGCAGAGATTTCGCATCTGCAAGAACAAGGGCTTTATGCCGGTGCCAACGAGCACGACGCCTGCGGCGTCGGCTTCGTCGCGCACATCAAGGGCGAGAAGAGCCACGACATCATCCGGCAGGCGCTCAAGATCCTGCAAAACCTGGACCACCGCGGCGCGGTGGGCGCGGACAAGCTGATGGGCGACGGCGCCGGCATCCTGGTGCAGCTGCCCGATGCGCTGTACCGCGAGGAAATGGCCAAGCAGGGCGTGGAACTGCCGCCGCCCGGTGAATACGGCGTCGGCATGATCTTCCTGCCCAAGGAGCACGCCTCGCGGCTGGCCTGCGAACAGGAACTGGAGCGCGCGGTCAAGGCCGAAGGCCAGGTGCTGCTGGGCTGGCGCGACGTGCCGGTGGACCGCGAGATGCCGATGTCGCCCGCCGTGCGCAAGAAGGAGCCGGTGATCCGCCAGATCTTCATCGGCCGCGGCGACGACGTGATCGTGCAGGACGCGCTGGAGCGCAAGCTCTACGTCATCCGCAAGACGGCCAGCGCCGCCATCCAGAAGCTGCGGCTGAAGCACTCCAAGGAGTACTACGTCCCCAGCATGTCCAGCCGCACGGTCATCTACAAGGGCCTGCTGCTGGCCGAGCAGGTCGGCCAGTACTACCACGACCTGCGCGACGCGCGCTGCATCTCCTCGCTCGGCCTGGTGCACCAGCGCTTTTCCACCAACACCTTCCCCGAGTGGCCGCTGGCCCACCCGTACCGCTACGTCGCGCACAACGGCGAGATCAACACGGTCAAGGGCAACTACAACTGGATGCGCGCGCGCGAAGGCGTGATGTCCTCCCCGGTGCTGGCCGCCGACCTGAAGAAGCTGTACCCCATCAGCTTCCCCGACCAGTCCGACACCGCCACCTTCGACAACTGCCTGGAACTGCTCACCATGGCCGGCTACCCGCTGGCCCAGGCGGTGATGATGATGATCCCCGAGCCGTGGGAGCAGCACACGCTGATGGACGAGCGCCGCAAGGCTTTCTACGAATACCACGCCTCCATGCTGGAGCCGTGGGACGGCCCGGCCTCCATCGTGTTCACCGACGGCCGCCAGATCGGCGCCACCTTGGACCGCAACGGCCTGCGGCCCTCGCGCTACTGCGTCACCGACGACAACCTGGTGATCATGGCGTCCGAGTCCGGCGTGCTGCCGGTGCCCGAGAACCGCATCGTGCGCAAGTGGCGCCTGCAGCCCGGCAAGATGTTCCTGATCGACCTGGAACAGGGCCGCATGATCGACGACGAGGAGCTGAAGGCGTCGCTGGCGAATGCCAAGCCCTACAAGCAGTGGATCGAGAACCTGCGCATCAAGCTCGACGACCTGTCCGACACCTCCGGCCAGGCGCCGCAAAGCGAGGTCACGCTGCTGGACCGCCAGCAGGCATTCGGCTACACCCAGGAGGACATCAAGTTCCTGATGTCGCCGATGGCGCAGGCCGGCGAGGAAGGCATCGGCTCGATGGGCAACGACAGCCCGCTGGCCGTGCTGTCGGACAAGAACAAGCCGCTGTACAACTACTTCAAGCAGCTGTTCGCGCAGGTGACCAACCCGCCGATCGACCCGATCCGCGAAGCCATCGTGATGTCGCTGGTGTCCTTCATCGGCCCCAAGCCCAACCTGCTGGACATCAACCAGGTCAACCCGCCGATGCGGCTGGAAGTGAGCCAGCCCATCCTCGACTTCGCCGACATGCAGAAGCTGCGCGAGATCGAGAAGCACACCCACGGCAAGTTCCGCAGCTACACGCTGGACATCACCTACCCGCTGGCCTGGGGCCACGAGGGCGTGGAAGCCAAGCTGGCCTCGCTCAACGCGGAAGCGGTGGACGCACTGCGCAGCGGCAAGAACATCCTGATCATCAGCGACCGCGGCGTCGGCGCCGGCCAGGTGGCGATTCCCGCGCTGCTGGCGCTGTCGTCGGTCCACCAGCACCTGATCCGCGAAGGCCTGCGCACGACGGCCGGCCTGGTGGTGGAGACCGGTTCGGCGCGCGAGGTGCATCACTTCGGCGTGCTGGCCGGCTACGGCGCCGAAGCCGTGCACCCCTACCTGGCGATGGAAACCCTGGTCTCCATCCACAAGGACCTGCCGGGCGCGCTGTCGTCCGACAAGGCCATCTACAACTACGTGAAGGCGATCGGCAAGGGCCTGTCCAAGATCATGTCCAAGATGGGCGTGTCCACGTACATGAGCTACTGCGGCGCCCAGCTGTTCGAAGCCATCGGCATCAATAGCGACGCCATCGGGAAGTACTTCACCGGCACCTCCAGCCGGGTCGAGGGCATCGGCGTGTTCGAGATCGCGCAGGAGGCGATCCGCTCGCACAAGGCGGCCTTCGGCGACGACCCGGTGCTCGCCACCATGCTGGACGCCGGCGGCGAGTACGCCTGGCGCACCCGCGGCGAAGAGCACATGTGGACGCCCGACGCCATCGCCAAGCTGCAGCACAGCGCGCGCGCCAACAACTTCGGCACCTACAAGGAATACGCGCAGATCATCAACGACCAGAGCCGCCGCCACATGACCCTGCGCGGCCTGTTCGAGTTCAGGATCGATCCGTCCAAGGCGATTTCCGTCGACGAGGTGGAGCCGGCCAAGGAGATCGTCAAGCGCTTCGCCACCGGCGCCATGTCGCTGGGCTCCATCTCCACCGAGGCGCACGCCACGCTGGCCATCGCCATGAACCGCATCGGGGGCAAGAGCAACACCGGCGAAGGCGGCGAGGACCCGGCGCGCTACCGCCAGGAACTCAAGGGCATCCCGATCCAGGCCGGCCAGACCATGGCGCAGATCATCGGCTCGGAAGCGGCCGTGGTCGACATCCCGCTGCAGGCGGGCGATTCGCTGCGCTCGCGCATCAAGCAGGTGGCCTCCGGCCGCTTCGGCGTGACGGCGGAATACCTGTCCTCGGCCGATCAGATCCAGATCAAGATGGCGCAGGGCGCCAAGCCGGGCGAGGGCGGCCAGCTGCCCGGCGGCAAGGTCTCCAAGTACATCGGCTTCCTGCGCTACTCGGTGCCGGGCGTCGGCCTGATCTCGCCGCCGCCGCACCACGACATCTATTCCATCGAAGACCTGGCGCAGCTGATCCACGACCTGAAGAACGTGGCACCGCATGCCTCCATCAGCGTCAAGCTGGTGTCCGAAGTGGGTGTGGGCACCATCGCCGCGGGTGTCGCCAAGTGCAAGGCCGACCACGTGGTGATCGCCGGCCACGACGGCGGCACCGGCGCTTCGCCCTGGTCGTCGATCAAGCATGCCGGCAGCCCCTGGGAAATCGGCCTGGCCGAAACCCAGCAGACGCTGGTGCTGAACCGCCTGCGCGGGCGCATCCGGGTGCAGGCCGACGGCCAGATGAAGACCGGCCGCGACGTCGTCATCGGCGCGCTGCTGGGCGCCGACGAGTTCGGCTTCGCCACCGCGCCGCTGGTGGTGGAGGGCTGCATCATGATGCGCAAGTGCCACCTGAACACCTGCCCGGTGGGCGTGGCCACGCAGGACCCGGTGCTGCGCGCCAGGTTCGCCGGCAAGCCCGAGCACGTGGTCAACTTCTTCTTCTTCGTCGCCGAGGAAGTGCGCCAGATCATGGCGCAGCTGGGTATCCGCACCTTCGACGAACTGATCGGCCGCGCCGACCTGCTGGACGCACGCAAGGGCGTGGCGCACTGGAAGGCGCGCGGCCTGGACTTCGGCCGCCTGTTCGCCCAGCCCAAGGTGCCGGCCGAAGTGGCGCGCTTTCACAGCGAGTCGCAGGACCACAAGCTGGACAAGAGCCTGGACCGCATCCTGATCGAGAAGTCGCGCCCGGCCATCGAGCGCGGCGAGAAGGTGCAGTTCATCGAGGTGGCGCGCAACGTCAACCGCTCGGTCGGCGCCATGCTGTCCGGCACGCTGACCAAGGTGCACCCGGAAGGCCTGCCCGACGACTCCATCCGCATCCAGCTGGAAGGCACCGGCGGCCAGTCGTTCGGCGCGTTCCTGGCGCGCGGCATCACGCTCTACCTGATCGGCGACGCCAACGACTACACCGGCAAGGGCCTGTCGGGCGGCCGCATCGTGGTGCGCCCGAGCATCGACTTCCGCGGCATCGCCACCGAGAACATCATCATCGGCAACACCGCGCTGTACGGCGCCACCTCCGGCGAGGCGTTCTTCAGCGGCGTGGCGGGCGAGCGCTTCGCGGTGCGCCTGTCGGGCGCCACCGCGGTGGTGGAGGGCACGGGCGACCACGGCTGCGAGTACATGACGGGCGGCACGGTGGTGGTGCTGGGCAAGACCGGCCGCAACTTCGCCGCCGGCATGTCGGGCGGCGTGGCCTACGTCTACGACGAAGACGGCCAGTTCGACGGCCGCTGCAACACGGCGATGGTGTCGCTCGACCGCGTGGCCAGCGCAGCGGAGCAGAAAGCCGTGTCGGCGAAGACCAAGCTGCACCGCGACCAGGCCGACGAGACGCTGCTGAAGAAGCTGCTGGAAGAGCACAACCGCTGGACCGGCAGCCGCCGCGCGCGCGAACTGCTGGACAACTGGGCGGTGGCGCGCACCAGGTTCGTGAAGGTGTTCCCCAACGAATACAAGCGGGCGCTGGCCGAGATGCACGAGCGCGAGGTGGAACTCGCCAGCGCCGGCAACAACGCCGAACTGGGCATGCAGCACGACGAAGCCGTCGCGGCAAAGTAAGGACGGAGCAACAACGATGGGAAAAGTCACCGGCTTCATGGAGTACGAGCGCATCGAGGAGGGCTACAAGCCCATTCCGGAGCGCGTGAAGCACTACAAGGAATTCGTCATCGGCCTGTCCGACGAGCAGGCCCAGGTGCAGGGCGCGCGCTGCATGGACTGCGGCACGCCGTTCTGCAACAGCGGCTGCCCGGTCAACAACGTCATTCCGGACTTCAACGACCTGGTGTACCGGCAGGACTGGGCCAACGCCTGGGCGGTGCTGGACTCCACCAACAACTTCCCGGAGTTCACCGGCCGCATCTGCCCCGCGCCCTGCGAGGCGGCCTGCACGCTGAACGTGAACGACGACGCGGTCGGCATCAAGTCGCTCGAGCACGCCATCATCGACCGCGCCTGGGAACACGGCTGGGTCAAGCCGCGCATCGCGCGCATCAAGACCGGCAAGAAGGTGGCGGTGGTCGGCTCCGGCCCGGCCGGCATGGCGGCGGCGCAGCAGCTGGCGCGCGCCGGCCATGAGGTGACCCTGTTCGAGAAGAACGACCGCATCGGCGGCCTGCTGCGCTACGGCATCCCCGACTTCAAGATGGAGAAGTCGCACATCGACCGCCGCGCCGAGCAGATGAAGGCCGAGGGCGTGGCCATCCGCACCGGCACCATGGTGGGCAAGCTGCCCAAGGACTCCAGGGTCACCAACTGGGCCAAGGACACCATCGCGCCCGAGCAGCTGCAAAAGGACTTCGACGCCGTGCTGCTGACCGGCGGCGCCGAGCAGTCGCGCGACCTGCCGGTGCCGGGCCGCGAGCTGGACGGCATCCATTTCGCCATGGAGTTCCTGCCGCAGCAGAACAAGGTGAATGCCGGCGACAAGGTCAAGGGCCAGCTGCGCGCCGACGGCAAGCACGTCATCGTGATCGGCGGCGGCGACACCGGCTCGGACTGCGTGGGCACCAGCAACCGCCACGGCGCGGCCAGCGTCACGCAGTTCGAGCTGATGCCCCAGCCGCCCGAAGAGGAGAACAGGCCGCTCACCTGGCCCTACTGGCCGTACAAGCTGCGCACCAGCTCCAGCCACGAAGAGGGCTGCGAGCGCGAGTTCGCCATCGCCACCAAGGAATTCATCGGCGAAAAGGGCAAGGTCACGGGGCTGAAGACCGTGCGCGTGGAATGGAAGGACGGCAAGATGGCCGAGGTGCCCGGCAGCGAGCAGGTGCTCAAGGCCGACCTGGTGCTGCTGGCCATGGGTTTCGTCAGCCCGGTGCAGACCATCCTCGAAGGCTTCGGCATCGAGAAGGACGCGCGCGGCAACGCCAGGGCCACCACCGACTTCACCGGCGGCTACGCCACCAGCGTGCCCAAGGTGTTCGCCGCCGGCGACATGCGCCGGGGCCAGAGCCTGGTGGTCTGGGCGATCCGCGAAGGCCGCCAGGCCGCGCGGGCTGTCGACGAGTTCCTGATGGGCTTCAGCGATCTTCCGCGCTGACGTTCGCTAACTTCTGCTGAAGACTTTGAGTAGGTCCTAGGCTTTATCATCCGGGGTTTCCCCTAACCCCCTGGATGACCGAAGCCGACCCGAACGCGCTGGTCGAGTGCCGCAACCTGAGTTTCGGTTACGGCCAGCGCCTGATCCTCGACGACGTGAGCTTCACCGTGCCGCGAGGCAAGGTGACGGCGCTCATGGGCGCGTCGGGCGGGGGCAAGACCACGGTGCTGCGCCTGGTCGGCGGCCAGTTGCGCGCCGCGCGGGGCGAACTGCTGTTCGACGGCCGCGACGTCGGCGCGCTGGACCAGGCCGGCCTGTACGCCATCCGCCGGCGCATGGGCATGCTGTTCCAGTTCGGCGCCCTGTTCACCGACCTGAGCGTGTTCGACAACGTGGCGTTTCCGCTGCGCGAGCACACGCCCCTGTCCGAGGCGCTGGTGCGCGACATCGTGCTGATGAAGCTCAACGCGGTCGGCCTGCGCGGCGCGCGCGACCTGATGCCCAGCGAAATCTCCGGCGGCATGGCGCGCCGCGTGGCGCTGGCGCGGGCCATCGCGCTGGATCCCGACCTGGTGATGTACGACGAACCGTTCGCCGGGCTGGACCCGATCTCGCTGGGCACCGCCGCGCAGCTGATCCGCCGCCTGAACGACACCCTGGGCATCACCAGCATCGTGGTCTCGCACGACCTGGAGGAGACCTTCCGCATCGCCGACCAGGTGATCGTGCTGGCCAACGGCAAGGTGGCGGCGCAGGGCACACCCGAGCAGATCCGGCGCTCCACCGATCCGCTGGTGCACCAGTTCGTCAACGCCGAGGCGGACGGGCCGGTGCGCTTCCACTATCCCGGCCCCGGCGTGGCCGAGGATTTCAGCGGAGGGCTGCACCGATGAGCTGGGGACCCTCGGACCTCGGTTTCTCGGTGCGCTCCAGGCTGGCCGGCCTGGGCTACGGCTGGCGGCTGTTCGTCCGCCTGCTGGCGCTGTCGGGTGCCTGCCTGCGCCGCTTCGGCCTGGTGCGCGACCAGATCCATTTCCTGGGCAACCATTCGCTGGCCATCATCACGGTATCGGGCCTGTTCGTCGGCTTCGTGCTGGGGCTGCAGGGCTACTACACCCTGCAGCGCTACGGCTCGTCGGAGGCGCTCGGGCTGCTGGTGGCCCTGAGCCTGGTGCGCGAGCTGGGGCCGGTGGTCACGGCGCTGCTGTTCGCCGGCCGCGCCGGCACCGCGCTCACCGCCGAAATCGGCCTGATGAAGGCGGGCGAGCAGCTCTCGGCCATGGAGATGATGGCGGTCGACCCGGTGCAGCGCATCCTGGCGCCGCGCTTCTGGGGCGGCGTGATCGCTATGCCGCTGCTGGCGGCGGTGTTCAGCGCGGTCGGCATCCTGGGCGGCTGGGTGGTCGGCGTGCTGCTGATCGGGATCGACCCGGGCGCCTTCTGGAGCCAGATGCAAGGCGGCGTGGACGTGTTCAAGGACGTCGGCAACGGCATCGCCAAGAGCTTCGTGTTCGGCGTCGCCGTGACCTTCATCGCGCTGCTGCAGGGCTACCTGGCGGTGCCCACGCCCGAAGGCGTCTCCCGCGCCACCACGCGCACCGTGGTGAGCGCCTCGCTGCTGGTGCTGGCCCTCGATTTCGTGCTCACCGCGATGATGTTCAGTCTTTAAGGCAAATCATGGAACGTTCCAAGAATGACATCTGGGTCGGCCTGTTCGTGCTGCTGGGCGCGGCCGCCATCGTGTTCCTGGCGCTCAAGTCGGCCAACCTGCTGAGCCTCAATTTCGAATCCAGCTATGCCGTGGTCGGCAAGTTCGACAACATCGGCGGCCTGAAGCCGCGCGCGGCCGTCAAGAGCGCCGGCGTGGTGGTCGGCCGCATCGACTCGATTACGTTCGACGACAAGAGTTTCCAGGCGCGCGTGACCCTGGCGCTGCAAAGCCGCTACAAATTCCCCAAGGACAGCTCGCTGAAGATCCTGACCAGCGGCCTGCTGGGCGAGCAGTACATCGGGATCGAAGCCGGGGCCGACGAGAAGGTCCTGGCGGGCGGCGATACCATTGTTTCCACCCAGTCCGCCGTCGTGCTGGAAAACCTGATCGGCCAGTTCCTCTACAACAAGGCCGCCGACGGCGGCAACGCGGCGCAAGCCCCCGCCAAAAAATGATGTCCAACGCACCGGCCTTCCTGTTCGCTCCCCGCCGCGCCGCCGCGGCCGCCGTGCTGCTGGCCGCGCTGGCCCTGGCGGGCTGCGCCACCGGCCCCAACGCCGACCCGCGCGACCCGTTCGAGCCCTTCAACCGGCACGTCTCCACCTTCAACGAAGGGGTGGATGCGGTGGTGCTCAAGCCGGTGGCCACGGCCTACCGCGAAGGCGTGCCGCCGCTGATCCGCACCGGCGTCGCCAACTTCTTCGGCAACCTGAGCGACATCTGGTCGTTCGTCAACAGCGCGCTGCAGTTCAAGCTGCAGAACGCCGCCGAGAACTTCATGCGGGTGAACGTCAACACCCTGTTCGGCCTGGGCGGCATCATCGACGTGGCGAGCGAGCTGAACATCGAGCGCCACCGCGAGGATTTCGGCCAGACGCTGGGCCGCTGGGGCGTGCCCGCCGGCCCGTACATCGTGCTGCCGTTCCTCGGCCCGTCCACCCTGCGCGACACGCTGGCGCTGCCGATCGACCGCCGGGGCGACCCGGTGGCCTACATGGAGTCCGACGTGGCGCGCGAAGCGCTGTACGGCCTGCGCATCGTGGACCAGCGCTCCAACCTGCTGCGCGCCAGCTCGGTGCTGGACCAGGCGGCGCTGGACAAGTACAGCTTCACGCGCGACGCGCACCTGCAGCGGCGCCGTGCCCAGGTTTTCGAGGACAAGCCCGCGCCCGCCGGCAGCCCCAATGCCGGGCAGGTGCCGGCTTCGGATGGCCAGCTGCCGCCCCCGTCGGACGGCCAGGTGCCGCGCGAAGACGAGCCGGCCGCGGGGACCGCGCCGTCGGCCGGACAAGGCGCCGTCCGACAGGCGCCAGCCGAACCGTCGCGTTGAATGCCGAGGTTGCGTGAAGAAGAAGGTGAGCGAATGAACCGACGATTCCTGGGCCGCCTGGCGGCCGCCTCGCTGGCGCTGCTGGCCCTGGCCCACGTGCCGGCGCATGCCGCCGACGAGGCGCCGGACGCCATGATCAAGCGGCTGTCCGATGAAGTGCTGCAGCTGATCCGCAGCGACAAGTCGCTGCAGACCGGCAACATCGACCGCGTGCTGCAGGTGGTGGACAGCAAGGTCATGCCCAACGTGGACTTTCGCCGCATGACGGCCGCGGCGGTCGGCCCGGCCTGGCGCCAGGCCACGCCGGAGCAGCAGAAGCGCCTGCAGGACGAATTCAAGACGCTGCTGGTGCGCACCTATTCCGGCGCATTGGCGCAGGTGAGCGACCAGACCGTCAGCGTCAAGCCGCTGCGCGCCGAGCCGGCGGATACCGAGGTGATCGTGCGCACCGAGATCCGCGGCCGCGGCGACCCGATCCAGCTGGACTACCGGCTGGAGAAGACGCCGGGCCAGGGTTCCGGCTGGAAGATCTACAACCTGAACGTGCTGGGCGTGTGGCTGGTCGATACCTACCGCAGCCAGTTCGCCCAGGAGGTCAACGCCAAGGGCGTGGATGGGCTGATCGCCACGCTGGCCGAGCGCAACCGCTCCAACGCCGCCGGCCCGGCCAAGAAGGGCTGACATGGCGGCGGCGCAGGCCATGCTGGTGCTGCCTGCGGAGCTGTCGCACGAGCGTGCCGACGCCTGCTGCCGCATGCTGGCCCAGGCCCTGCGCGCGCAGCCGGGCGACCAGGCGGTGGCCGATGCCTCCGCGCTGCACCACTTCGACTCCTCCGCGCTGGCCGTGCTGCTGGACTGCCGGCGCGAGGCGCTGGCGCTGGGCAAGCGCCTGTCCATCAGCCGCATGCCGCAGCGCCTGCGCGACTTGGCCACGCTGTACGGCGTGGCCGAACTGCTTCCGGCCGCGGCGTAGGTCTCTCGCCTCCCGCCCGGCGCCGCCATGCGCCGCTGGCTAGAATGGCCGGTTCCCATGGCCGCGATCTCGTTCCAGTCCGTCTCCAAAATCTATCCAGGCGCACGCGGTCCCTTCAAGGCGCTCGACGGCGTGAGTTTCGACATTGCCGAAGGCGAATTCTTCGGGCTGCTCGGCCCGAACGGCGCCGGCAAGACCACCCTGATCAGCGTGCTGGCTGGCCTGGTGCGCGCCAGCGGCGGGCGCGTCACCGTGCGCGGCTGCGACGTGCACACCGACTACGCGCAGGCGCGCCGGCAGCTGGGCGTGGTGCCGCAGGAGCTGGTGTTCGACCCGTTTTTCACCGTGCGCGAGGCGCTGCGCATCCAGTCGGGCTATTTCGGCGTGCGCAACAACGACGCCTGGATCGACGAGCTGCTGCACAGCCTGGGCCTGTCCGACAAGGGCGACGCCAACATGCGCCAGCTGTCGGGCGGCATGAAGCGCCGCGTGCTGGTGGCCCAGGCGCTGGTGCACCGCCCGCCGGTGATCGTGCTGGACGAGCCCACCGCCGGTGTCGACGTGGAGCTGCGCCAGACGCTGTGGCAGTTCGTCGCCAAGCTCAACCGCCAGGGCCACAGCGTGCTGCTGACCACCCATTACCTGGAAGAAGCCGAAGCGCTGTGCGGCCGCATTGCCATGCTGAAGGCCGGCCGCATGGTGGCCCTGGAGCGCACCAGCGACCTGCTGAAGGCGGCCTCCAGCAACGTGCTGCGCTTCAAGCTCGACGGCGCGCTGCCGGCGGCCTTCGAGGGCAAGGCACGCGTCACCGGGCGCATCGTGCAGCTGCCCGCGCACGACGCGCACGAGATCGAGCAATACCTGGCCGTGATCCGCCAGGCTGGGCTGCGGGTGGAGGACGTGGAAATCCGCAAGGCCGACCTGGAAGACGTGTTCCTGGACGTCATGGCCGACAAGGGCACCGCATACGCCGAAGCGCTGGCCGCCGAGGTGCCTCTGTGACCGGCTGGCAGACCCTGTTCTACAAGGAGGTGCTGCGCTTTTGGAAAGTCAGCTTCCAGACGGTGGCGGCGCCGGTGCTCACGGCCCTGCTGTACCTGCTGATCTTCGGCCACGTGCTGGAAGGCCACGTGAAGGTGTACGGCACGATCGAGTACACGGCCTTCCTGGTGCCGGGGCTGGTGATGATGAGCGTGCTGCAGAACGCCTTCGCCAACAGCTCGTCGTCGCTGATCCAGAGCAAGATCATGGGCAACCTGGTGTTCGTGCTGCTCACGCCGCTGTCGCACTGGAGCTGGTTCGTCGCCTACGTGGGCTCGTCCATCGCGCGCGGGCTGGCGGTCGGCGCGGGCGTGTTCCTGGTCACCGTGTGGTTCACCCCGCTGAGCTTTTCGGCGCCCGCGTGGATCCTGGTGTTCGCGGTGCTGGGCGCGGGCATGCTGGGCGCGCTCGGCCTGATCGCCGGCCTGTGGGCCGAGAAGTTCGACCAGATGGCGGCATTCCAGAATTTCGTCATCGTGCCGATGACCTTCCTGTCGGGCGTGTTCTATTCCATCCATTCGCTGCCGGCGTTCTGGCAGGGCGTGAGCCACCTCAACCCGTTCTTCTACATGATCGACGGCTTCCGCTACGGCTTCTTCGGCGTGAGCGACGTGTCGCCGTGGCTGAGCCTGGGCGTCGTCGGCAGCGCCATGCTGGCGGTCGGCGCGGTGGCCGTGCACCTGCTGCGCATCGGCTACAAGATCCGGGGCTGACCCAGGGACACCCATGACCGCTGACGAACTGCGCAACATCATCGCTTCCGGCCTGCAATGCGAGCACATCGAGGTCGAGGGCGACGGGCGCCACTGGCAGGCCGTGATCGTCTCGCCCGAGTTCGAGGGCAAGCGCGCGATCCAGCGCCACCAGCGTGTTTACGCCACGCTCGGTGCGAAAATGCACACCGACGAGGTCCACGCCTTGTCGATGAAAACCTGGACGCCTGCCGAATGGGCGGCGTCTTCCTCCGAATAACCGCCGCCCCGCGGGGCGGCACCCACACTGGATTGCCATGGACAAGCTTTTGATCCGGGGCGGCCGCCAGCTCCACGGTGAGCTCCGGATTTCCGGCGCCAAGAACGCCGCGCTGCCCGAGCTGTGCGCGGCGCTGCTCACCGCCGACCCGGTGATCCTCGAAAACGTGCCGCGCCTGCATGACGTGGCCACCATGCTCAAGCTCATCCGCAACATGGCGGCCAGCGCCGAGGTGCTGGAGGACGGCAACGTCCGCCTCGACGCCGGCAAGCTGAGCTTTCCCGAAGCGCCGTACGAAATGGTGAAGACCATGCGTGCCTCGGTGCTGGCGCTCGGGCCGCTGCTGGCGCGCTTCGGCGAGGCCACGGTGTCGCTGCCCGGCGGCTGCGCCATCGGCTCGCGGCCGGTGGACCAGCACATCAAGGGCATGCAGACCATGGGCGCCGAAATCACGGTGGAGCACGGCTACATCATCGCCAAGCTGCCCAAGGGCCGCGAGCGGCTGCAGGGCGCGCGCATCACCACCGACATGGTCACCGTCACCGGCACCGAGAACTTCCTGATGGCCGCCACCCTGGCCGAAGGCGAGACGGTGCTGGAGAACGCGGCGCAGGAGCCGGAGATCACCGACCTGGCCGAGATGCTCATCAAGATGGGCGCGAAGATCGAAGGCCATGGCGGCAGCCGCATCCGCATCCAGGGAGTGGAGCGCCTGCACGGCTGCACGCATGCCGTGGTGCCGGACCGCATCGAGGCCGGCACCTTCCTGTGCGCGGTGGCGGCGGCCGGCGGCGACGTGCTGCTGCGCGGCGCGCGCGCCGACCACCTGGACGCGGTGGTCGACAAGCTGCGCGATGCCGGCGCGCAGATCGACGCCGTGCCCGAAGGCATCCGCATCCGCGCCCAGGGGCGGATGCGCGCGCAGAGCTTCCGCACCACAGAGTACCCGGGCTTTCCCACCGACATGCAGGCGCAGTTCATGGCGCTCAACGTGGTGGCCGAAGGTTCGTCCAAAGTGACCGAGACCATCTTCGAGAACCGCTTCATGCACGTCAACGAGCTGGTGCGCCTGGGCGCGCGCATCCAGGTGGACGGCAAGTCGGCGGTGATCGACGGCGTCGACGAGTTGTCCGGCGCCACCGTGATGGCGACCGACCTGCGCGCCTCCGCCGGCCTGGTGATCGCCGGCCTGGTGGCCGACGGCGAGACGCTGGTCGACCGCATCTACCACCTGGACCGCGGCTACGAGCGCATGGAAGACAAGCTGCGCTCGATCGGCGCCGACATCGAACGCATCAAATAAAGCAAACGCGAATGATCACCTTAGCGCTGTCCAAGGGACGCATCTTCGACGAGACCCTGCCGCTGCTGAAAGCGGCCGGCATCGAGGTGCTGGAAGACCCCGAGACCTCGCGCAAGCTGATCCTCGGAACGAACCTGCCGGAGGTGCGCGTGGTCATCGTGCGCGCCACCGACGTGCCGACCTACGTGCAGTACGGCGGCGCCGACCTCGGCGTCACCGGCCTGGACACGCTGATCGAATACGGCGCGGACGGCGGCGGCGGCCTCTACCAGCCGCTGGACCTGAAGATCGCGAAATGCCGCGTCAGCGTGGCGGTGCGCGCCGATTTCGACTACGCCAGCGCGGTGCGCCAGGGCGCGCGCCTGCGCGTGGCCACCAAGTACGTGAACATCGCGCGCGAGTTCTTCGCCGCCAAGGGCGTGCACGTGGACCTGATCAAGCTGTACGGCAGCATGGAACTGGCCCCGCTCACCGGCCTGGCCGACGCCATCGTGGACCTGGTGTCCACCGGCGGCACGCTCAAGGCCAACAAGCTGCTGGAAGTCGAGCGCATCATGGACATCAGCTCCCGGCTGGTGGTGAACCAGGCCGCGCTCAAGCTCAAGCAGGAACCGATCCGCCGACTGATCGACGCGTTCGCCGCCGCGACCGCCGAGCGTTGACATCCCGACGCCGACTCCCATGACGTTCTCCGCCCGACCGCTTCGCCTGTCCACCACCGACGCCGGCTTCGACGCCGCCTTGCAGCAGCGCCTGCATTGGTCGGACGAGACCGACGGCGAAGTGGAGCAGGCCGTGGCCGCCATCCTGGCCGACGTGCGCAAGCGCGGCGACGCGGCGGTGCTGGAGTACACGCAGCGCTTCGACCGGCTGGCGGCAGCCTCGCTGTCGGAGCTGGAGCTGCGGGCCGACGAATTGAAGACCGCCTTCGACGCGCTGCCCGGCGCGCAGCGCGAGGCGCTGCAGATCGCCGCCGCGCGCGTGCGCAGCTACCACGAGGCGCAGAAGAAGGCCTGCGGCGAAAGCTGGAGCTACCGCGACACCGACGGCACCTTGCTGGGCCAGAAGGTCACGCCGCTGGACCGCGTGGGCATCTACGTGCCGGGCGGCAAGGCCGCCTACCCGTCCTCGGTGCTGATGAACGCGATCCCGGCCCACGTGGCCGGCGTGCCGGAAATCGTCATGGTGGTGCCGACGCCGGGCGGCGAGAAGAACCCGCTGGTGCTGGCGGCCGCCTACGTGGCCGGCGTCTCGCGCGCCTTCACCATCGGCGGCGCGCAGGCGGTGGCGGCGCTGGCCTATGGCACGCAGACCGTGCCGCGCGTGGACAAGGTCACCGGCCCGGGCAACGCCTACGTGGCGAGTGCGAAACGCCGGGTGTTCGGCCAGGTCGGCATCGACATGATCGCCGGGCCCAGCGAGATCCTGGTGCTGGCCGACGGCAGCACGCCGGCCGACTGGGTGGCGATGGACCTGTTCTCGCAGGCCGAACACGACGAGCTGGCGCAGAGCATCCTGCTGTGCCCGGACGCCGGCTACATCGAACAGGTGCAGGCCGCCATCGACCGGCTGCTGCCGGAGATGCCGCGCGCGGAGATCATCGCCAAGTCGCTCAACGGCCGCGGCGCGCTGGTGCTCACGCGCTCGATGGACGAGGCCTGCGCCATCAGCAACCGCATCGCGCCCGAGCACCTGGAAATCGCCAGCACCGAGCCGCACCGCTGGGAGCCGCAGCTGCGCCACGCCGGCGCCATCTTCCTGGGCGGCTTCACCAGCGAGTCGCTGGGCGACTACTGCGCCGGCCCCAACCACGTGCTGCCGACCAGCGGCACGGCACGCTTTTCCAGCCCGCTGGGGGTGTACGACTTCCAGAAGCGCAGCAGCCTGATCGAGGTGAGCGAAGCCGGCGCCCAGACGCTGGGCGCGGTCGCCTCCATCCTCGCGCACGGCGAAGGGCTGCAGGCCCACGCGCGCGCCGCCGAAATGCGCCTGAAGCGCTGACCTTTTCCATCCATTCACCGGCCTCCCGAATGAGCAATCGCCTCGACACCCTGATCGCCACCCGCATCCGCCAGGACGTGAAGTCGATGCACGCCTACGCCATCCAGGACGCGCGCGGCATGATCAAGCTGGACGCGATGGAGAACCCGCACCGGCTGCCGCCGGAACTGCGGCGCGCTCTGGGCGAGCGGCTGGCCGAGGTGGCGCTGAACCGCTACCCCGGCGAGCGCGTGCAGGTGCTGCGCGATGCGCTGGCGAAGCATGCCCGCATGCCGGCCGGCTTCGGCCTGATGCTGGGCAACGGCTCCGACGAACTGATCTCCTTGCTGGCCATGGCCTGCGACCTGCCGGGCGCGTCCATCCTGGCGCCGCTGCCGGGCTTCGTGATGTACGGCATGAGCGCGCAGCTGCAGGGCCTGAAGTTCATCGGCGTGGACCTGACGCCGGACTTCGAGCTGGACGAGCGCGCCATGCTGGCCGCGATCGAGGAGCACCAGCCGTCCATCGTCTACCTGGCCTACCCGAACAACCCCACAGCCAACCTGTGGGACGACGCGGTGATCGAGAAGATCGTCGCCGCGGCGCCCGGCTTCGTGGTGATCGACGAGGCCTACCAGCCGTTTTCCAGCCGCAGCTACATCGACCGCGTGGCGCGCCACGAGCACGTGCTCCTGATGCGCACCATGAGCAAGTTCGGCCTGGCCGGCGTGCGCATCGGCTACATGATGGGCCCGCAGGCACTCATCGCCGAGGTCGACAAGGTGCGCCCGCCCTACAACATCAGCGTGCTGAACGCGGAAGCCGCGCTGTTCGCGCTGGAGCACGAGGCGGTGTTCGCCACCCAGGCCCGGGAGCTGCGCCACGAGCGCGAAGGCATCCAGCGCACGCTGGCGGCGCTGCCGGGCGTCAAGTCGTGGGCCAGCGACGCCAACATGATCCTGGTGCGCCTGCCCGACGCCGCGAAGGCGTTCGAGGCCATGAAGGCCGGCGGCGTGCTGGTCAAGAACGTTTCTAAAATGCACCCGTTGCTGGCCAACTGCCTGCGCCTGACCGTCGGCACCGCCGACGAGAACGCCCAGATGCTGGCGGCCCTGCAATCCTCGCTATGACCACCGCACTCGCCACCGTCCCCGCCGCCGCCCTTGCGCGGATCGCCCAGGTCACCCGCAACACCGCGGAGACGAAGATCACCGCGCGCGTCAACCTGGACGGCACCGGCCAGGCCAGGCTGGCCACCGGCATCGGCTTTTTCGACCACATGCTCGACCAGATCGCCCGCCACGGGCTGATCGACCTGGAAATCGCCGCCGACGGCGACCTGCACATCGACGGCCACCACACGGTGGAAGACGTCGGCATCACGCTGGGCCAGGCAGTGCTGCAGGCGGTGGGCGACAAGAAGGGCATCCGCCGCTACGGCCACGCCTATGTGCCGCTGGACGAGGCGCTGTCGCGGGTGGTGATCGACTTTTCCGGCCGCCCCGGCCTGGTGATGAACGTGCCGTTCAAGAGCGGCATGATCGGCACCTTCGACACCCAGCTGGCGCACGAATTCTTCCAGGGCTTCTGCAACCACGCCTTCGTCACCCTGCACATCGACAACCTGCGCGGCGAGAACGCGCACCACCAGTGCGAGACCGTGTTCAAGGCGTTCGCCCGGGCGCTGCGCTTCGCGCTGGAGATCGACCCGCGCGCCGTGGGCACCATTCCTTCGACGAAAGGCTCGCTTTGAGCCGGACCGTCGCCGTCGTCGACTACGGCATGGGCAACCTGTTTTCGGTGTCCCAGGCGGTGCGGCACGTGGCCCAGGGCACCGGCTTCGAGGTGGTCGTGACGGCGCGCCCCGAAGAGGTGCGCGCGGCCGAACGCGTGGTGCTGCCGGGACAGGGCGCCATGCCGGACTGCATGCGCGAGCTGCGCGAGTCCGGCCTGCAGGAATCAGTGCTGGAAGCGGCCGCCGCCAAGCCGTTGTTCGGCGTCTGCGTGGGCATGCAGATGGTGCTGGACCGCAGCCACGAGGGGCCCACGGATGGGCTGGGCCTGATCCACGGCGAGGTGCTGCGCTTCGAGCTGGAAGGCCGGCTGCAGCCGGACGGCAGCCGCTACAAGGTGCCGCAAATGGGCTGGAACCAGGTCTGGCAGGCGCAACCGCATTCCTTGTGGGACGGCGTCGCGGACGGCAGCTACTTCTACTTTGTGCATAGTTACCATGCCCGCCCGTGGGATGCGCGCCACAGCGTAGGGGAAGCCGATTACGGCACGCGCTTTACCGCCGCGGTTGCCCGCGATAATATTTTCGCGACCCAGTTCCATCCCGAGAAAAGCGCCGACCAGGGACTCGCCCTCTATCGCAACTTCCTTCACTGGATGCCCTGACCCGTCCCGTCGGGTGTCCTGCCTCGCCCCACCTCTATGCTCCTGATACCAGCGATCGACCTGAAAGACGGCCATTGCGTGCGCCTGAAACAGGGCGACATGGACCAAGCCACCATCTTCAGCGAGGACCCCGCGGCCATGGCGCGCAACTGGCTGGCCAGGGGCGCGCGCCGCCTGCACCTGGTGGACCTGAACGGCGCGTTCGCGGGCAAGCCGCAGAACATGACCGCCATCAAGACCATCCTGCGGGCGGTGGGCGACGACATCCCGGTGCAGCTGGGCGGCGGCATCCGCGACCTGGACACCATCGAGAAATACATCGATGCCGGCCTGCGCTACGTGATCATCGGCACCGCCGCGGTGAAGAACCCGGGCTTCCTGAAGGATGCCTGCACCGCATTCGGCGGCCACGTGATCGTGGGCCTGGACGCCAAGGACGGCAAAGTCGCCACCGACGGCTGGAGCAAGCTGACCGGCCACGAGGTGGTGGACCTGGCGCGCAAGTTCGAGGACTACGGCGTGGATGCCATCGTCTACACCGACATCGGCCGCGACGGCATGCTGACCGGCATCAACATCGAAGCCACCGTGAAGCTGGCGCAGTCGCTCAGCATCCCGGTGATCGCCTCGGGCGGGCTGTCCAACATGGCCGACATCGAGAAGCTGTGCGCGGTGGAAGACGAAGGCATCGAAGGCGTGATCTGCGGCCGGGCCATCTATTCGGGCGACCTGGACTTCGTCAAGGCGCAGGAACGCGCCGACCAGCTGGCCGCCGGCTGACCCGGCGACCCGGCGTGCTCTCCACGCTGGCGATCGCCGGTTACCGGTCCCTGCGCCAGCTGCTGGTCCCGCTCGGCCAGCTCACCGTCGTCACCGGTCCCAACGGCAGCGGCAAGTCCAGCGTGTACCGCGCGCTGCGGCTGCTGGCCGACACGGCGCAAGGCAGCGTGATCCAGTCGCTGGCGCGCGAAGGCGGCATGGACTCCGTGCTGTGGGCCGGCCCCGAGCAGCTGTCGGCGGCCATGCGCCGCGGCGAAGCGCCGGTGCAAGGCACGGTGCGCCACAAGCCGGTGCACCTGCGGCTGGGCTTCGCCGGGCCGGACGCCGCGGACTTCGGCTACGCCATCGACATCGGCTTTCCGGTGCCGATTCCGCCGTCGGTGTTCGACCGCGATCCCGAGGTGAAGGCGGAAGCCGTCTGGTCCGGCCCGGTGCTGCGCCCGGCCACGCTGCTGGTGCGCCGCCAGGGCGCGTTGCTCGAGACGCGCGCGGCCAACGCGGGCTGGGAGCGGGTGGACCGCATGCTGCCGGCCTATGCCAGCATGCTGGCCGAGTTCCTCGACCCGCGCACGGCGCCCGAGATGCTCACCCTGCGCGAGCAGATCCGCAACTGGCGCTTCTACGACCACTTCCGCTCCGATGCCGGCGCCCCGGCGCGCACGGCGCAGATCGCGACCCGCACCCCGGTGCTGGGGCACGACGGTGCCGACCTGGCGTCGGCCATCGCCACCATCGAGGAAGTCGGCGATGCCGAAGGGCTGGCCGCGGCGGTGGACGACGCCTTTCCCGGCGCGCGGCTGGAAGTGCGCGCCCAGGACGGCCTGTTCGAGACGCTGATGCACCAGCCGGGCCTGCTGCGCCCGCTGCGGGCCGCGGAGCTGTCGGACGGCACCTTGCGCTACCTGCTGTGGATCGCCGCGCTGCTCACGCCGCGGCCGCCGCCCCTGCTGGTGCTGAACGAGCCGGAGACCAGCCTGCATCCCGACCTGCTGCCCGCGCTCGGCCGGCTGGTGGCGCGGGCGGCGCGCGGCTCGCAGGTGGTGGTGGTCTCGCATTCGCCGCGCCTGATCGCCGCCGTGGAGGAAGACCCCACGCTGCAGCTGCGGTACGTGGTGCTGGAAAAGCGGCTGGGCGAAACGCGCATCGCCAACCTGGACGACGGCGAGATGCCCGTGTGGCATTGGCCGGCCCGCTGAGCGTCGCGGCCTAGAATCCATCCATGCTCGCAAAACGCATCATCCCCTGCCTGGACGTCACCGGTGGCCGCGTCGTCAAGGGCGTCAACTTCCTGGAGTTGCGCGATGCCGGCGACCCGGTGGAGATCGCCGCGCGCTACAACGAGCAGGGCGCCGACGAACTCACCTTCCTGGACATCACCGCCACCAGCGACGGGCGCGACCTGATCCTGCACATCATCGAGGGCGTCGCCTCGCAGGTGTTCATTCCGCTGACGGTCGGCGGCGGGGTGCGCACGGTGGAAGACGTGCGGCGGCTGCTGAACGCCGGCGCCGACAAGACCAGCTTCAATTCCGCCGCCATCGCCAACCCCGACGTGATCACGGCCGCCTCGGCCAAGTACGGCGCGCAGTGCATCGTGGTGGCCATCGACGCCAAGCGCCGCTCGCCGCAAGAGGCGGCCACGCGCGGGCCGGGCTGGGACGTGTACAGCCACGGCGGGCGCCGCAACACCGGCCTGGACGCGGTGCAGTGGGCCACCGAGATGGCGCGGCGCGGCGCCGGCGAGATCCTGCTGACCAGCATGGACCGCGACGGCACCAAGGCCGGCTTCGACCTGGAGCTCACCCGCGCCGTCAGCGACGCCGTGCCGGTGCCGGTGATCGCCTCGGGCGGCGTCGGCACCCTCGACCACCTGGCCGACGGCATCCAGCAGGGCGGCGCCGACGCGGTGCTGGCCGCCAGCATCTTCCACTACGGCGAATACACCGTGGGGCAGGCCAAGACCCGCATGGCCGAGCGCGGCATTCCGGTTCGGCTCTAATAGCGCCATGGATTGGTTGGACGAGGTCAAGTGGGACGCCCAGGGGCTGATTCCCGTCATCGCGCAGGAAGCGTCGTCCGGCGACGTGCTGATGTTCGCCTGGATGGACCGCGAGGCGCTGCGCGAAACGGCGGAGCGCGGCCGCGCCGTGTACTACAGCCGCTCGCGCCAGAAGCTGTGGTTCAAGGGCGAGGAGTCCGGCCACGTGCAGCAGGTGCACGAGATCCGCATGGACTGCGACAACGACGTGCTGCTGCTGAAGGTCACGCAGCACGGGCACGATCCGTCCATCGCCTGCCACACCGGCCGCCACAGCTGCTTCTTCCATCTTTACAAGGACGGCGCCTGGCACGCGGTCGAGCCGGTCTTGAAAGATCCCTCGGCCATCTACACCTGCGCACCATGAGCTCCAACGACTCGCTGGCGCGGCTGGCCGCCATCATCGAAAGCCGCAAGCCCGCCAACGGCGGCGATCCGGAAGCCAGCTACGTCGCGCGGCTGCTGCACAAGGGCCCGGACGCCTTCCTGAAGAAGATCGGCGAGGAGGCCACCGAGGTGGTCATGGCCGCCAAGGACGCCGACCACGGCGGCGCGCCGGACAAGCTGGTCGGCGAGGTAGCCGACCTGTGGTTCCATTCGATGATCGCGCTGGCGCATTACGGCCTGTCGCCGGCCGACGTGATCGCCGAGCTGGAACGCCGCGAGGGCACGAGCGGTCTGGAAGAAAAAGCCTTGCGCAAGGCGCGCGGGCGTGAAGGAGCAGGCGAATGAACGGACGGCAACAGGACATCACCACCATCGACGCCAAGAGTTCGGGCGACCGCACCGTCATGAACGTGCTGTACGCCATGCACGCGGTGGCGCCGTTCACGCTGTGGTCGCTGTCGGTGGTGGCGCTGATCATCAACTACGTGAAGCGCGGCGACGAGCACGACGCGCTCTATCTCGCGCACCACGGCTACATGATCTCCACCTTCTGGTGGACCATGCTGTGGCTGCTGGTCACCAGCCCGCTGTGGCTGCTGTTCGTCTTTCCCGGCGCCGTCGCCTGGTTCGTGATCGGCGCCTGGTACGTCTACCGTTTCGTCCGCGGCTGGCTGCGCTTCGACAGCCAGCGCATGCCCTCTTGAAGGATTCCCGGCATGAGCCATTCCGACCCGAACTGCATCTTCTGCAAGATCGCCGCAGGCCAGATCCCCTCGCGCAAGGTCTATGAAAACGACGAGATGCTCGCTTTCCACGACATCAACCCGTGGGCGCCGATCCATTTCCTGATGATTCCCAAGGAGCACATCGTGTCGCTCGCCCACGTGGAGGAGCGCCACGCGGGGCTGCTCGGGCGCATGATGGCGCAGGCCGGCAAGCTGGCGCAGCAGGAAGGCTGCGTGCCCTACCCGGACGGCGGTTTCCGGCTGGTGTCCAACACCGGCGAACACGGCGGCCAGGAAGTCCACCACCTGCATTTCCACGTGATCGGCGGCCCGCGCCCGTGGAAAAAAGGCTGAGCCCGAGCTCGGCAAAAAAGGCTGAGCCCGAGCTCGGCCGCGCCGGGAAGTGAACTTCCGGCGCGGGTCTAGAATCCACCTCATTGCATTACTGTCGCGTCCGTAGGAGACACCATGGGTTCGTTTTCCATTTGGCACTGGCTGATCGTGCTGTTGATCGTCGTGCTGGTGTTCGGCACCAAGAAGCTCAAGAACATGGGGCAGGACCTCGGCGGCGCCGTGAAGGGTTTCAAGGACGGCATGCGCGACGGCTCCACGCCCGAGACGCCGGTGCCGCCCGCCAGCCAGGTGACCGCGGCCCAGCAGCCCTCGGTCGACAAGGGCACCATCGACGTCGAAGCCAGGAACCGCTCCTGAGCGAAGCGGCTTCCCAGCGCCCATGATCGACCTCGGCCTCTCGAAAATCGCGCTGATCGGCGCGGTGGCCCTGATCGTCATCGGGCCGGAGAAACTGCCGCGCGTGGCGCGCACCGTCGGCACCCTGCTGGGCAAGGCCCAGCGCTACGTGAACGACGTGAAAGCGGAAGTCAACCGCTCGATGGAGCTGGACGAGCTGCGCAAGATGAAGGAAACGGTGGAGACCGCCGCGCGCGACGTCGAAACCTCCATCCACACCACCACCGCCGATTTCGAGAAGCAGTGGGAAGATGCCACCTCCACCGCGCTGGCCGAGCCGCCGGCCGGTTTTCCCGAATACAAGCACCCGAAGAAGAAATGGCGCCTGAAGCAGGGCGCCGTGCCGCACTGGTACAAGGCCCGCAGCGGCGTGCGCACCCGCGCGCTGTCGGGCGCGGCGCGTGTGGCAAAGTACCGGCCGCAGAAATTCAACTGAGCGGCCCGCGCCGGCGACCCTGTTCCTTTTCCCGCGCGGACGCGCCGGCCCACGACCCCCCATGTCCTCTTCTTCACCGCCCGATCCCAAAGACGACGAACTCGCCGGCACCGAGCAGCCCTTCGTCGAGCACCTGGTCGAGCTGCGCGACCGGCTGATCAAGGCCGCCGTCGCGGTCGGGGTCATGGCGGCACTGCTGGCGCTGTACCCCGGCCCGTCGGCGCTGTACGACCTGCTGGCCGCGCCGCTGGTGGCCTACCTGCCCAAGGGCACGACCCTGATCGCCACCTCGGTGATCTCGCC
Organism: Pseudomonadota bacterium; assembly: GCA_040384685.1. GTDB lineage: Bacteria > Pseudomonadota > Gammaproteobacteria > Burkholderiales > Burkholderiaceae_C > Ramlibacter. The sequence continues at coordinate 172,020 of JAZKIV010000021.1, forward strand.
GTTCGTGGTGCCGCTGAAGATCATGTTCATGGCGGCCTTCCTGCTGGCGCTGCCGGTGGTGCTCTACCAGGTCTGGGCCTTCGTCGCGCCGGGCCTGTATTCGCACGAGAAGAAACTGGTGCTGCCGCTGGTGATCTCCAGCAGCCTCCTGTTCTTCATCGGCGTGGCGTTCTGCTACTTTTTCGTGTTCGGCCAGGTGTTCAAGTTCATCCAGAGCTTCGCGCCGAAAAGCATCACGGCCGCGCCTGACATCGAGGAGTACCTCAGCTTCGTGCTGGGCATGTTCCTGGCCTTCGGCCTCGCGTTCGAGGTGCCGGTGGCCGTCATCCTGCTGGTGCGCATGGGCGTGGTGCAGGTGGCCCAGCTGCGCGCCTGGCGCGGCTATTTCTGGGTGCTCGCGGCCGTCGCCACCGCGCTGGTGACGCCGCCGGACGCGGGTTCCATGCTGATCCTGCTGGCCGTGGTCGGGGGCCTGTACGAGGTCGGTATCGTGGCCGCGCAGATCTTCGTGCGCCACACCAAGGCGCCGGAAGAAGATCCGGCCGAGGCCGCGAAGCCTTAGCGCAACCGGCTCAGCGCTGCTGCTGCTGCTGTTGCGGTCCCTGCTTCGGCCGGGGCCGCTTGCCGGGCGTGACGGTGACCTCGCTCGCATCGTCGCGCCGCTGGATGCGGAACTTGGCCGGCGCGCCGGGCTTGAGGCCCGCCACGCTGGACAGCAGCTCCGACACGGTGCTGATGCCCTTGCCCGCCACGTCCACGATCACGTCGCCGGGCCGGATGCCGGCCTGCGCGGCCGGGCCGTTCTGCAGCACGCCGGTGATCAGCACGCCCTTCTTCGCCTTCACGCCGAAGGTCTCCATCAGCTCGGGCGAGAGTTCGGCCGGCTCCACACCGATCCAGCCGCGCGTGACCACGCCTTCCTTGACGATGCCTTCCAGCACCAGCTTGGCGGTGGACACCGGAATCGCGAAGCCGATGCCCATGCTGCCGCCCGAACGCGAGTAGATCGCGGTGTTGATGCCCATCAGGTTGCCGTTGACGTCGACCAGCGCGCCGCCGGAGTTGCCGGGGTTGATGGCCGCGTCGGTCTGGATGAAGTTCTCGAAGGTGTTGATGCCCAGCTGGTTGCGCCCGAGCGCGCTGACGATGCCGCTGGTGACGGTCTGGCCGACGCCGAACGGGTTGCCGATCGCCAGCACCTGGTCGCCCACCTGCAGGCCGTCGGAGTTGCCCAGCGTGATGACCGGCAGGCGGTCCAGGGCGACCTTCAGGATGGCCAGGTCGGTGTCCGGGTCGGTGCCGATCACCTTGGCGCGGGCATGCCGGCTGTCGTTGAGCACCACGTCGATCTCGTCGGCGCCGTCCACCACGTGGTTGTTGGTCAGGATGAAGCCTTCGGCGCTGATGATCACGCCGCTGCCCAGGCCCATCTGCGGTTCCGCCCCCTGTTCGCCGAAGAAGAAGCGGAACCAGGGGTCGTTGGACGGGTGGCGCTCCGGCGCCTTGCTGGTGTTGATGCTCACCACCGCCGCCGAGGCGCGCTGCGCCGCCAGGCGGAAGCTGCCGGGCGGCGCGCCCGCGGCGGCGGGCGTGGCAGGCGCCTCGGACAGCGTGACGCCGGTGTTGCCGGTGGTGATGGCGGGACGGCTGCCGAGCCACTCGGGCTTGAGCGTGCCGACGACGAAATACGCGGCCAGCAGGATGGTGACCGCCTGCGAGAAAACAAGCCAGGTGCGACGCATGTTGTTGTGTGTGTGGAGAGACGCGCGGAGGCGTCCCCGCAGTGTAGACCGAGCGGCCCGGTCAGGACCGCGTGGGGCGCTGCACCACCGCCGGCACGGCGTGCGGAACCAGGTTCGGATGCGGGTGGGGATGCCGCTGACGGCTGGGGCCGAGGTTGGCTTCCTCGATGGGCACCACTTCGCGCGTGCCGGGATTCATGGTGGCGGCCCGGGACCGCATGCGCCGGGCCGCCTCGGCCATGCGCTGCGCATCGTGCAGGATGTCCTCGACCGGCTTCTGGGCCGACGACAGGTGCACCACGCCGACGCCGATGTCGGCGCGCAGCTCCAGTCGCCGCCCGTCCAGCCCGGTCACCTCGATCGGGCGCCGCAGGCTGACCGACACCCGCAGGCCGACGGTGCGCAGCCAGGCCGGCGAGTGGATCGCCTCCACCACCGAGACGAAGCAGCGGTCCCAGTAGCGCCCCACCGGGTTCATCACGCCGACCTGGCGCTGGATCCGGCTGGCGATGGCGACGAACAGCTGGTTGGCGCCGGCGCTGCCGGCCTGGGCGACCACGCGCTCGATGTCGAACACCACCACGGCGATCACCGCGCCGTCGCGCCGCGTGCGCCGCCGCCGGCGCTGCGCCTTGATGAGCCGCTGCACCAGGGCGACGCTGCTGTGCAGGTTGGTCAGCGGGTCGCGCAGCAGCGGGTCGGCCGCCTCGCTGCGGGCCAGCACGTGCGGGTGGCGGCGCAGCCAGATCATCACGGCCACCAGGCTGTTGGAAAGCACCACGCACAGGGCCACCAGCGCCTGCAGCGCCGGGCCCAGGTCGGAGACGCCGCTGGCCAGCGCGTACAGGCCGCCGATGGCCGGCAGCCCCAGGCCGGTCGCCACCGCCATGCCCAGTGCCAACCGGTCGCCCAGCAGGAAGCCGCGCAGCATGAGCCAGCATCCCAGCGCGCTGTTGAGCAGGCAGATCGCCGCCGAGGCTGGAAGCTGCTGCGCCTGCGGCAGCGTCAGGCACACCAGGCCGGCCGCCGGCGGCACCCAGGTCGCCAGGCGCAGCGCGGCATTCAGCAGGCTGTCGCGCTGCTGCGCCGACAGCCAGCCGCGCGCCCAGTAGTTGCCCAGCGCATTGGTGAACGGGCCGATCAGGACCTGGGCCACCTGCAGCAGGTCCGGCGGGGCGGGCCACAAGGCCTGCGCCAGGCCGCTCAGCAGCACCACGAAGGCGATCGACAGCAGGTGGTAGCTCACGCCGCGCAGGATCGCGGCGCTGCCGACCGAGACCAGCTCGGCCAGATTGAACAGGAGCACGAGCCCCATGGCGCCGGCGGCCATGCTCCAGATCACCAGTTCCAGCATGCTCATGGCTGCGGCCCTCCTGAGGCGACGAGCCCATTATTGATGGGGTCGGGCGCCGTTGCAAAGGATCGTCCCGTACGACAATGCGGCAAGGAACCGCCCATGACCTCCCGCCAGGAACTTCTGCAGGCCTTCGACCGGCTGCTCGAACCCGCCCGCTTCAAGGACTACGGGCCCAACGGCCTGCAGGTCGAGGGCCGCGACGAGGTGCGCCGCATCGTCTCCGGCGTGACCGCCAGCCGGGCGCTGATCGAGGCGGCGGTGCAGCAGAAGGCCGACGCCGTGTTCGTGCACCACGGCCTGTTCTGGCGCGGCCAGGACGGCCGCGTGACCGGCTGGATGAAGCAGCGCCTGGCGCTGCTGCTGGCCCACGACATCAACCTGTTCGCCTACCACCTGCCGCTGGATGCGCATGCCGAGCTCGGCAACAACGCCCAGCTCGGCCTGAAGCTGGGGCTGAAGCCGGACGGCCGCTTCGGTGACCAGGACCTGGGCTTCATCGGCGCCTGTGCCGACGGCGATGCATTCCAGAGCACCGCCGAGCTGGCCGCGCACGTGGAACGCGCCCTGGGCCGGCACGTGACGCGCGTCGATGCGGCGGCGGGACCGATCGGCCGCATCGCCTGGTGCACCGGCGGCGCCCAGGGCTTCTTCGAGGCCGCCATCGCGGCCGGCGCCCAGGCCTTCCTGACCGGCGAGATCTCCGAGCCGCAGGCGCACTACGCGCGCGAGAGCGGCGTGTCGTTCCTGGCCTGCGGCCACCACGCCACCGAGCGCTACGGCGCGCCGGCGGTGGCCGCGCACGTCGCCGGCGCGCTGGGGCTGGAGCACCGCTTCATCGACATCGACAACCCGGCATGAGCGGGCGGCCGGGCTACCTCGCGCCGATCTGCATGTAGCCGGCGCTGACGCTGTTGCGCGCACCCACCAGCACGGCCAGCTGCGCGCCCTGGACCGCGAAGCCGGAACCGCCGGAGTGGAACGCACGCATGCCCGTGGGGCCGAGCGTGCCCATCGACGCCAGCGACCCGTTCAGGCCGATGCCGTGGCCGTCGGCGGCGATGCCGGTGCTCGAGTAGCTGCTGCCGGTGAAGCTCGCCGTGCCCCATTCGCCCCAGGTGGTGCCGCCCTGCGCCGTGCCGGACGTGAACTGTGTCCGCTCCAGCACGCCGATGCGGAAGTACTGCTCGCCGGTGGACAGCGTGACCGCGCCCATCAGGTAGATGTTCTCGCTGCCGGCCTTGGCCACGCGGAAGTTGAAGTCGCCGCGGCCGGCCGTGAGCGCGGTGGCGTGGAAGGTGCCGTCCGCCACCGACAGGCTGTACCTGAGCACGGCGCTCTCCGGGCACAGCTCGATCCGGTAGATGGTGTTGTGGTTGCAGATGCGCAGCATCCCGTCGGTGTCGATGCGCGAGGTGTAGATGGCCGAGTCCGGCGTGCCGGCGGCGCTGCGGGTCACGCCCAGGTTGTCGTAGGTGCCGACCGCTTCGGCGATGCTGGCGGCAAAGTGCCGTCCCGCCACGAACGGCTTGGCGCCGTCGCCGAAGTCGTAGCTGCCGACGATCAGGCCGTCCGCGTACCGAAAGCCCGTGTTGGCCGCCGCGCCCTGGAACCGGTAGCCGCGCGCGGTGGCCGGGTCGGGGGCGATGGCTCCCGCGCTGGCATAGCTGGGGATGGTGAGGCCGGTGAAGCTGAAGCTGCCGCGCGGCACGTCCAGCACCAGCGTGAAGCGCAGCCCGTTGGTTGCATAGGCGGTGTAGGTGCCCGACGGGTCCGTCGCATCCGGCGGCGGCTGGCACCCGGCGGGATCGACGCGGCAGGCGAAATCGGCCAGGCTGCCGACCGTCATCAGGGCACCGTTGCTCACCGGACCCAGCACGAACACCGTCGTGCCCGCGACCCCGAGGTAGTTGCCGGTTTGCGGGTAATAGCGGTAGAGGAAGGGCGCGGCCGACACGGTCGGCTGCGCTCCCGGAAACAGCGACGGATAGGCGGCCTGTGCCCAGTCCATCAGCGCGGCCGCATCGGGCACCACCGCGGCCTGTGCAGGCAATGCGGGCCGTGTGTCCGGCGTGCCTTCATTTCCGCCGCCGCAGCCGGCCAGCAGCAGGCACACTCCCAGGCACCAGCCCGGCAGGATCGCCAATCGCATCGAATCCCTCCTGCGTCCCGGCGGACCTGCTTGTTGAATAAGATGCAGGCGCCGCGGTCGCGGGCCATGTTAACCCCGGGGATCTCTTTGAAGAACAGCCTTCCGCTTGCCATCACGCTCGGCGATCCCGCCGGCATCGGCCCGGAAATCATTGCCATGGCGTTCCGCGACGCGCCTGAGGCGATGCGCGGCTGCTTCGTGGCCGGCGAGCCGGGCTGCCTGCGGCGCGGCGCCGGCTTCGCGGCCGGCCAGGGCATTCCCCTGCCGGTGGCGCAGATCGCGGCGCCGGGCGACCTGGCGCAGGTGCCGCCGCGCTGCATTCCGCTGCTGCCGGTCACGCGCTGCGACGGCGCGCTGCCCATGGTGGGCCACGTCAGCGCGCAGGCCGGCCGCATCGCCGCCGACTGCGTCACCTGGGCGGCCCGGGCCGCCCTGCGCGGCGACATTGCCGGGCTGGTGACCGCGCCGCTGCACAAGGAGGCGCTGTCCGCCGCCGGCGTCCGTTTTCCCGGCCACACCGAGCTGCTGCAGGCCGAGGCCGCCGCGCACCTGGGCGTGCCGGTGGCGCAGCTGCCGGTGCGCATGATGCTGGCCAACGACGAGCTGCGCACCGTGCTGGTCAGCATCCACCTGTCGCTGCGCGCCGCCATCGAGGCGGTCACCCGCGACAACGTGCTGCAGACGCTGCGCATCGCGCACGCGTCGCTCACGGCGCTGCTCGGGCGCGCGCCGCGCATCGCCGTGGCCGGGCTGAACCCGCATGCGGGCGAGGGCGGGCTGTTCGGGCGGGAAGAGCTGGAGATCATCGTGCCGGCCCTGGCCGGCGGGCGCGCCGAGGGCATCGATGCGCAGGGGCCGTTCGCGCCCGACACGGTGTTCATGCGGGCGCGGCGCGGCGAGTTCGATGCGGTGGTCGCGATGTACCACGACCAGGGCCTGATCCCGGTGAAGTACCTGGGCGTGGAGCAGGGTGTGAACGTCACGCTCGGCCTGCCGCTGGTGCGCACCAGCCCGGACCACGGCACCGCCTTCGACATCGCCGGCACCGGGAAGGCCGATGCCTCCAGCCTGGTCGCCGCGGTGCGGATGGCCAGGCGGCTGGCGGCCTAGCGGCCCGACTTCAGGCCATCGCGGATTTCGCGCAGCAGGAGGATGTCTTCCGGCGGCGGCACCGGGGCGGCCGGGGGCGCGACGGCTTCCTCGCGCTTGAGCCGGTTGATCTGCCGCACCATCAGGAAGATCACGAAGGCCAGGATCAGGAAATTGACGGCCACGGTGATGAAATTGCCCCAGGCCAGCACCGGCACGCCGGCCTTCTTCAAGGCCTCCAGCGTCATGGCCGTGCCCGGCGGCACGGCGCCCAGGACGGTGAACATGCTGGAAAAATCGAGCCTGCCCACCACCATGCCGATCACCGGCATGACGAGGTCGCCAACCAGCGAATCGACGATCTTGCCGAAGGCCGCGCCGATGATCACGCCCACGGCGAGGTCGATCACGTTGCCCTTCACCGCGAACTGCCTGAACTCGTTCAGCATCCCCACGTTGCGCTCCTTGTGGCTTGTTCCGGACGGAAGTATCGCCGAGCACCGCGGCCGCGCTGTTGAATCGGCTGTAATCGCTCCGCTACAATCGCGGGTTGACCCCAATTCAGCAAGCCTTTGAGGACCCCATGAGCAACTCCTCGGTGGACCCGAGCAAAAGGACGTGGTTGATCGCGTCCACTTGCGCTGGCGTGGCGGGCGGCATCGCGACCGCCGTCCCCTTCGTCAGCAGCTTCCAACCCTCCGAGCGGGCCAAGGCGGCCGGTGCGCCGGTCGAAGTGGACATCTCGGCCCTCAAGCCCGGCGAGAAGATGACCGTCGAATGGCGCGGCAAGCCGGTGTGGATCCTCAAGCGCACGCCTGAAATGGTGGCCGCGCTGAAGAAGCTCGACGCCCAGGTCGCCGACCCGAAGTCGGACCGCAACGCCTACCCGACGCCCGACTACGCGAAAAACGAGTGGCGCTCGATCAAGCCCGAGATCTTCGTCGCCGTGGGCATCTGCACCCACCTGGGCTGCTCGCCCACCGACAAGCTCCAGCCCGGCCCGCAGCCCTCGCTGCCCGACGACTGGCAGGGCGGCTTCCTGTGCCCCTGCCACGGCTCCACCTTCGACATGGCGGGCCGCGTGTTCAAGAACAAGCCGGCGCCCGACAACCTGGAAGTGCCCCCGCACACCTACCTGTCCGAGACGCGCCTGCTGATCGGCGAAGACAAGAAGGCCTGAGGCGAGCACCATGGCTGAATTCAAGGACATCTCCCCCAACGCCAGTGCCGGCGCCAAGCTGAACAACTGGCTGAACAACCGCTTCCCCACGGCGTTCGACGCCTACCGGGTGCACATGTCGGAGTACTACGCTCCGAAGAACTTCAACTTCTGGTACTTCTTCGGCTCGCTGGCGCTGCTGGTGCTGGTGATCCAGATCGTCACCGGCATCTTCCTGGTGATGCACTACAAGCCCGACGCCGCCAAGGCCTTCGACTCGGTCGAGTACATCATGCGCGACGTGCCCTGGGGCTGGCTGATCCGCTACATGCACTCCACCGGCGCCTCGGCGTTCTTCGTGGTGGTGTACCTGCACATGTTCAAGGCGCTGATCTACGGCAGCTACCGCAAGCCGCGCGAGCTGGTGTGGATCTTCGGCTGCAGCATCTTCCTGATGCTGATGGCCGAGGCCTTCTTCGGCTACCTGCTGCCCTGGGGCCAGATGTCCTACTGGGGCGCGCAGGTGATCGTGAACCTGTTCGCCGCCATCCCGTTCGTCGGCCCCGACCTGGCGCTGCTGATCCGCGGCGACTACGTGGTGTCCGACGCCACGCTGAACCGCTTCTTCAGCTTCCACGTGATCGCCATCCCGCTGGTGCTGCTGGGCCTGGTGGCGGCGCACCTGCTGTCGCTGCACGACGTCGGCTCCAACAACCCCGACGGCGTGGAGATCAAGGGACCGAACGCGCCGCGCGACGCCAACGGCCACCCGGTGGACGGCATCCCGTTCCACCCCTACTACAGCGTGCACGACATGGTCGGCGTGGCGGTGTTCCTGATGGTGTTCTCCGCCATCATCTTCTTCGCGCCGGAACTGGGCGGCTACTTCCTGGAGTACAACAACTTCATCCCGGCCGACCAGTTCAAGACCCCGCCGCACATCGCGCCGGTCTGGTACTTCACGCCGTTCTATTCGATGCTGCGCGCCACCACCGACGTGATGGTGGACGTGCTGTGCGTGCTCACCGCGCTGGCCGCCATCGCCGCCGTGGTGAAGGGCCGCATGGCGATGCTCGGCAAGGGCGTGGTCGTCGCCGTGGCTGTCGTCGCGATCCTGCTGCTGAAGACCTTCGACGCCAAGTTCTGGGGCGTGGTGCTGATGGGCGGCGCGGTCATCATCCTGTTCTTCCTGCCCTGGCTGGACAAGAGCCCGGTGCGCTCGATCCGCTACCGTCCGGGCTGGCACACGGCGCTGTACGGCGTCTTCGTGGCGCTGTTCCTGGTGCTGGGCTACCTGGGCATCCAGCCGCCGTCGGCCGCCGGCACCGTGATCGCGCAGATCGGCACGATCTACTATTTCGGCTTCTTCCTGCTGATGCCGTGGTGGAGCCGCCTGGGCCAGTTCAAGCCCGTGCCCGAGCGCATCACCTTCGCCGCGCACTGAAGCCGGAGCACCGATCCATGATGAAAAAACTCATCCTCCTCGCGATGCTGGCGTTCGGCCTGGCAGCCGGCGCGCACGCCTCCGGCGGCGACGAAATCGCCTGGGACAAGGCTCCCGGCAAGACCAACGACCTGCCGGCGCTGCAGAACGGCGCCAAGCTGTTCGTCAACTACTGCCTGAACTGCCACTCGGCGGCGTTCATGCGCTACAACCGGCTGAAGGACATCGGCCTGTCGGAGCAGCAGATCAAGGACAACCTGCTGTTCGCCACCGACAAGGTCGGCGACACCATGAAGTCGGCCATCGATCCGCGGCAGGCCAAGGACTGGTTCGGCGCCAACCCGCCCGACCTGACCCTGATCGCGCGTTCGCGCTCGGGCCACGGCGGCACCGGCGCCGACTACCTCTACACCTACCTGCGCACCTACTACCGCGACCCGACCAAGGCGACCGGCTGGAACAACCTGGCCTTCCCCAACGTCGGCATGCCGCACGTGCTGTGGGAACTGCAGGGCGAGCGCGAACCGGTGTTCGACAAGATGGAAGAGCACGGCCACGAGGTCAAGGTGTTCAAGGGCTGGCGCCAGGTCACCCCCGGCACCATGGCGCCGGCGCAGTACGACGAAGCCGTGGGCGACCTGGTGAGCTACCTGCAGTGGATGGCCGAGCCGGCGCAGAACGCCCGCGTGCGCGTCGGCGTCTGGGTGCTGCTGTTCCTGCTGGTGATGACCGTGATCTTCTGGCGCCTGAACGCGGCGTACTGGAAAGACATTCATTGACGGAGGAAAGGGCGGGCCCGGCTGCGGCCGGGAGCGCGCTTTCGCTGTCTGTTCCGAGTGGGCGCATGCCCACTCTTTTGGTTTTATAGGAGCCCCACATCATGATGGTGCTGTATTCGGGAACCACCTGCCCCTTCTCCCACCGCTGCCGTTTCGTGCTGTTCGAAAAGGGCATGGACTTCGAGATCCGCGACGTCGACCTGTACAACAAGCCGGAAGACATCAACGTGATGAACCCCTACGGGCAGGTTCCGATCCTGGTGGAACGCGACCTGATCCTGTACGAGTCGAACATCATCAACGAGTACATCGACGAGCGCTTCCCGCACCCGCAGCTGATGCCCGGCGACCCGGTGGACCGCGCGCGCGTGCGGCTGTTCCTGCTCAACTTCGAGAAGGAGCTGTTCGTGCACGTGAGCACGCTGGAGTCGCGCGCCGCCAAGTCGCAGGAGAAGATGCTGGAGAAGGCGCGCAACCACATCCGCGACCGCCTGACCCAGCTCGCGCCGGTGTTCCTCAAGAACAAGTACATGCTCGGCGAGAACTTCTCGATGCTCGACGTGGCCATCGCGCCCCTGCTGTGGCGCCTGGATTACTATGGCATCGAGCTGTCCAAGAACGCGGCGCCGCTCCTGAAGTACGCCGAGCGCATCTTCTCGCGCCCGGCCTACATCGAGGCGCTGACGCCGTCCGAAAAGGTGATGCGCAAGTAGGCGCCGGGCGGCTGCCCCCGGAGTTGCTAGCCAAGATGAACGCACTCGAATCCACTTCCACGCGGCCGTACCTGATCCGTGCGCTGTACGACTGGTGCACCGACAACGGCTTCACGCCGTATGTGGCGGTGCTGGTCGACGACACGGTGCAGGTGCCGCGCGAGTACGTGAAGAACGGCGAGATCGTGCTGAACATCAGCTTCGACGCCACCAGCTCGCTCAAGCTGGGCAACGAGTTCATCGAGTTCAAGGCGCGCTTCGCGGGCACGGCGCGCGAGATCATGGTGCCGGTCAGCCGCGTGATCGCGATCTACGCGCGCGAGAACGGCCAGGGCATGGCCTTCCCGGTGCCGGTGCCCAGCAGCGGCGAGCCGTCCAGGCCTTCTCCGCTGACCAGCGTGATGGCCGCCGGCAGCGCGCCGCCCGAAGCCGAGAACAAGGTGGTGCAGCTGGTGCCCGAAACCAGCAACAGCGCCGCGCCCGGCCCCGATGCCGAACCGCCGCGCCCGCCCTCGGGCCCGCGCCCGTCGTTGAAGAGAATCAAGTAATCTAGGCACTGTCGCCGCATTCGCGGCGGCAAGAGAGCCGATTTAGCTCAGTCGGTAGAGCAACCGCCTTGTAAGCGGTAGGTCGTCCGTTCGATTCGGACAATCGGCACCATCTGCGCAGCAGGACGATGGCGACGGTGTAGAGCACGGAACTCTTTCAGACAGGCGAAGCGTCAGCGGAACGGCCGCCCTTGAGCATGATGCGGTCGCCCGCGCGCCAGTTCCCCGGTGTGGCGCTTCTGACAATGCGGACCGAGCCGTCGTGCAGCCGGACGCTGAATTCGTAGGTAACGGGCTGGCCGTCCGCCGCGTCGATGCGGCGAATGGCCTGGATGACGCCGCATTCTCCGCAGCGCAAGCGCTTGCGCGCTTTCGCCGCATGCGGCGGCGCAACAGCGGCCTGGCCCGCCGCCTTGTGCACCGGCGCCGCTGCCGCGCCCGTGATCGCCATGGTGACCGCCGCGCTCAGGACCACGGCGGACGCGATGCCGAGCATGGCGGGCATGAGTTTGCTGCCTGCCGTCGCGCGGCTATTCGGGCCGTGTCAGTTCGCGCACGATGCCGCCTTGCCGGGCGCTGCCGCTCGTGACGCCTTCGCCATCCATGCGGCGCAGGCAGTCTTCGTGGTCGCGCGCCTTCAACGCGTCGCAGCGCGCCTGCCGGTTGCGCTGCAGTGCGCTCTCGTCGCCGCGGCCCAGGCTGTTGCGCTTGCTTTCGGCGAGCGCGGCACCCGCTTCCTTCAAGCAGGTCGCGCGGTCCTGGTTGGATCGCCCGTTCATGCAAGCCGCGCGCTCCTGCTGATAGCGCAACTGCGCCTCGGAGGCACGGGTCGCCGCCGACGCCGCGCCCGGGATCAGCAGGGTCGCCGCGCAGGCCAGGGCCGCGGTCCATGCCGCGGCGACGGCCATCCTGGGACCGCGGCTCACTTGAGCCTCATGTCGACGAGGATGGGAGATCTGGCTGAACTTGTTCATGATGGGTGTCCTCAAGGGTTTGGGATGACGATGACGCGCCGACTTCCTCATAGCAACGGTCCCCACAGCCGTGCCGCCGCTTCCTTCAGCCTCGACATGACGGGCCGGCGCTCCCAGCTGCGCAGATCGATCTCGTCGGAAGCCTGCATGTCCTTCAGGTAAGCGGCCTGCATCTGCCGGCCGAACTCCCGTCCCACGATCACGGCGTTGATCTCGTCGTTGTCCAGCGCGCTGCGCCAATCGAGGTTGCTCGAGCCGACGCACGACCAGACACCGTCGACGATCGCGGTCTTCGCGTGCAGCGTCGAGCCGCGCCGCTCGTAGATCCTCACGCCCGCCTGCAGCAGCTGCGTGTAGTAGGAGCGCCCGGCGTGGTAGGCGCTCGGTGAATCGGACCGGCCCGGCAGGACCAGCCGGACGTCGACGCCGCGCGCCGCGGCATCGAGCAGCGCCTTGAGCAGTTGCGGATCGGGAACGAAATACGCGTTGGTGATGTACACCTGCTTTTCGGCATTGGTGATGGCCGAGACCAGCGTGAGATAGATCAGGCTGAATGCATCGTCCGGCGTGCTTCCGATCGCCCGCACCAGTTCCTGGCCTTGCGGCGCAGGCACGGCTGTGCCGGACCCGGGCGCCAGGGGCTTTCCCTTCTGCTTGTCCCAGGTCTGGCCGAACAGCTTTTCGAATTCCGCGACGACCGGTCCTTCGACCTGGATGTCCGTGTCGCGCCAGCCGGCGGCGGGGCCCGGCCGGTCGTGGCGCCGAAAGCCCGATCCGCTGGAATAGACGCTGCTGATGTTGATGCCGCCGAGGAAGGCGATGCTCCCGTCCACGATCAGCAGCTTGCGATGGTCGCGGTGGTTGGGCGCCCACGCTTTCTTGGCGGCGAGCGGATTGATGGGGTTGAACTCGACGACCTGCACCCCGGCCTGCGTGAGCCGCTCGAAGTACGCCTTGCCCGTGCCGAAGGTGCCGGCACTGTCGTAGATCATGTTCACCTGCACGCCGTTGGACTGGCGCTCGATCAGCAGGTCCGCGAACTGCTGCCCCACCTCGCCGTCCTCGACGATGTACGACTCCACGTTGATGTGGTCCCTGGCGGCGCGGATGGCTGCGAACATCGCCTGGTAGGTCGCCGGGCCGTCCTGCAGGAGCGTGACCTTGTTGCCCACGACCAGCGCGGAGCCGCCGATCTGCTGCTCCAGCACGGTCTGCTTGTCCAGGATGTCCAGGTCGCCGTTCGTGCTCTTGAGCTGCGCGACGATGGCCGCACTCCGCCTGGCCGACAGCGGCCCCCACGCGCCCTGGAATCGCGAAGCCTGCGCCATATAGCGGTCCGACAGGAATTGGGTGTCGGGCAGCACGGCGCAGCCGCCAGCGGCCAGCCCCAGGCTCAGTGCCGCCGCCCACCTGGAAACAACGAAGAGGGGGTTCATGGCTCCAGACCGGCGTGCGGCGGCCGAGGGCGCTGGTCCGCGACCAGGGGCAGCAGCACCACGAATTCGCTTCCACGGCCGCGGCCCGCGCTGTTCGCGACGACGCTGCCGCCGTGCGCTTCGACCAGGTCGCGCACCACGGCCAGGCCGATGCCCAGGCCTTCGCGGCTTGCGGCAACGGCATGCTTGTCCTGCACGAACAGCTCGAAGACATGCGGCAGCGCCTCGCCGCTGATGCCGATGCCGTTGTCGGCGATGACGATCTCGACCATCGCTCCCCTCGGCACCACCGCCAGCGAAATCTCGCCGCCTTCGGGCGTGTACTTGGCGGCGTTTTCCAGCAGGTTGCCCAGCGCCTGCACCAGCCGCATCGCATCGCCGTGGACGTGCAGCGGCTGGGCCGGCGAGGACGCGGCGAAGTGCTGCCCGCGCCCGTCCATCGCAGGCTTGACGGTGTCGATCGCCGCCGCGACAACCGGGCCGATCTCGATCGTGCTGCGCTCGAGCCTGAACTTGCCCGCGCTCACCCGCGAGCCGTCGAGCAGATCGCCGATCAGCCGGCCCATGTGCGCGACCTGGCCCGCGATGGTCGCTTGCAGCTTTGCGAACTTGACGTCGTCGTCGCGCGCCTGCGCCAGCATCTGCGCGGCCAGCCGCAACGGCAGCAACGGATTGCGCAATTCGTGCGCGACCATCGCGAGGAAGGTGATCTGGCGCGAGTGTTCGGCATGGGTGTCCGCTTCCTCTTCTTGCGAAGCCACGGCCTGCAGGACCAGCTGTTCGTTGACGTCGCGCAGCGCGTCCATGCGCGCCTGCATGCCATCGCCGGCCGGCTCGACTTCAGGTAGCACGGAGCACCCCTTTCGCATTGCCGCCGGATTCGCGTCGATTCCCGGCGGCGGCCCATCCTAGCGGCGGCGTGGCGCGGCGTAAGTGCGCCAGCGCACCGATCGCATCCCCGGAGGTACACACGGCCTACACCACCAGCTGCAACAGGTGCCGCCCGCCGTCCAGCGGGATGCGCACCCGGCCTGCGCGCACTTCCCACGCCGTGCCGTCCATCACGGCGCGCAGGACGCCCGCGCAGCGGCCCGATTCGGCGACGGCCTCGATGGCGTACGAGGTGCCGCCCACCGTGACCGTCGCCTCGTAACCGGGCCATTGCGGCGGGATGCGCGGCTCGATCACGAGGAACGCGCCCTCGCGCCGGATGCCCAGGATGCCTTCCACGCCGGCGCGGTACATCCAGCCGGCCGCGCCGGTGTACCAGGTCCAGCCGCCGCGCCCCGCATGCGGCGCCACCGAGTACACATCGGCGGCGACGACGTAGGGCTCGACCTTGTAGCGGCCCACCTGCCCGGGCGTCGCCGCGTGGTTGATCGGGTTGAGCAGCGCGAACAGATCCGCCGCCTTCGCACCCTCGCCCAGCTCCGCGAAAGCCAGCACCGCCCACATCGCCGCGTGGCTGTACTGGCCGCCGTTCTCGCGCAGGCCCGGCGGGTAGCCCTTGATGTAGCCCGGGTCGCGCGGCGTGCCGTCGAACGGCGGCGCGAACAGCAGCGCCACGCCGTCGTCGCGGCGGATCAGGCGCGCGTCCAGCGACGCCATCGCCGTCGCCGCGCGCTGCGGATCGGCCGCGCCGGACAGCACGGCCCAGGACTGGGCGATCGAATCGATCGCGCATTCGCCGCTGTCCTTCGATCCCAGCCAGGCGCCGTCGTCGTACGTGGCGCGCCGGTACCAGTCGCCGTCCCACGCCTGGCACTCCAGGGCCTCCCGCAGCCGCACAGCGTGGGTGCGCCAGCGTGCCGCGCGCGCGCTGTCGCGCGTGTCGGCCAGCGGCGCGAACAGCGCGATGGTGCGCAGCAGCAGCCAGCCGAGCCACACGCTCTCGCCCCGGCCGCCTTCGCCGACACGGTTCATGCCGTCGTTCCAGTCGCCCGTGCCGATCAGCGGCAGGCCGAGCCTGCCGGTGAGCGCCAGGCACTGGTCCAGCCCGCGCGCGCAGTGCTCGAACAGCGACGCCGGCACATCGGCCGGCATCGGCTGGAAGAACGCGTCGTGCTGGCCCTCGCCCAGCGGCGGCCCGTCCAGGAACGGCACCATCTCGGCCAGCACGCCCTGGTCGCCCGAACTCGCGACGTAGCTCGCCGCGGCGTACGCCAGCCAGACGCGGTCGTCGGAGATGTTGGTGCGCACGCCCTGGCCCGAATGCGGCAGCCACCAGTGCTGCACGTCGCCCGGCGCGAACTGCCGGCCCGCCGCGCGCAGCAGGTGCGCGCGGGTGTCATGCGGCCGGGTCAGCGCGAGCGCCATGCCGTCTTGCAGCTGGTCGCGAAATCCGTAGGCGCCGCTGGCCTGGTAGAACGCCGAGCGCGCCCAGATGCGGCACGCGAGGGTCTGGTACAGCAGCCAGCCGTTCAGCATGATGTCCATCGCGCGGTCCGGGGTCTTCACTTGCACGGCGCCCAGCGTCTGCCGCCAATGGCCGGTCACTTCCGCCAGCACCGCGTCGAGGTCGGCCCGCCGCATGCGGGCAATCAGCTCGCGCGCCGCGGCCGCGCCGTCGCACTGGCCCAGGAAGAAGACCACTTCGGCCGATTCGCCCGCGCCCAACTCCACCACCCGCTGCAGCGCGGCGCAGGGATCGAGTCCCGCGCCCGTGCGGCCGGACAGGGCGTGCCGCTCCATGAGCGCCGCCGGCGCATCGACGCCTCCATGCCGGCCGAGGAACTCCCCGCGGTCGGCGGTGCAGGCCGTGTGCGCGCCGCCGAAGTCCGCGAACGCGACCCGGCCGGGAAAGGCCGTGCTCCACGGATTGCGGGCCAGCAGCGCACCGGTGGCGGCGTCGATCTCGGTGCCGACGAACGGGCCGCACGCGCCGCGCGACGTCCCGAGCACCCATTCGGCGTACGCGGTCACCGTGAGGCGGCGCGGCACGCCCGAGAGGTTGCGCAGCGTGAGGCGCGAAATCTTCACCGGCTCGGCCAGCGGCACGTATTGCAGCAAGTCCGCGGCGATGCCGTCGGCCTCGTGCTCGAAGCGGCTGTAGCCGAAGCCGTGCCGCGCGACGTAGGTTCCGCCATCGCGCATCGGCTGCGCCGTGGGCGTCCACACGGCGGCGCCGGCTTCGTCGCGGATGTAGAAGGCTTCGCCGGCCGGATCGGTCACCGGGTCGTTCGACCAGGGCGTGAGCTGGTTCTCGCGGCTGTTCCCGGCCCAGGTGTAGCCGCTGCCGTCGGCCGACGCCTGGAAGCCGAAGCGCGGATTCGCGACCACGTTGATCCAGGGCGCGGGTGTCGTCGCGCCCGCCTCCAGCACGGTGACGTATTCGCGGCCGGCGTCGGCAAAGCCGCCCAGGCCGTTGAAGAATTCCAGGCCGCTCGGGGGCGGCACGATCCGGCCGGCCGGCGCGGGGCTGCTGCGCCCGCCGGCGGCGATCGGGCGTGCACGCGCCGCGTCCACCAGCGCCAGCTGCTCGGCGATGCCGCCGCGCCGCGCGATCAGCGCCACGCGCGCGACCGACTGCAGCAGCGCGCGCGCCGGCACGCTCATCAGGTCCGCGCGCAAGGCATAGACCGAACCCTTGGCCAGCTCGCCGCCGAAGCGCGGCTGCGACTGGCTGCTGCGCACCGCCGTCTCGATGGCGATCTGCAGGTCCTGCACGTAGGAGGCCGCGCGCTCGTTGACGATGACCAGGTCCACGGCCAGCCGCTTCATGCGCCAGTACTCGTGCGCGCGCAGCAGCTCGCGCACCTGCGCGATGTCCTCGACCTCGTCGATGCGCAGGAGCACGATCGGCAGGTCGCCCGAAATCGAGTGCGGCCACAGGCCCGACTGCGCACCGGCCCCGCGCGCGATGGTCTCGGGCGACGGGCGGAAGCCGGCATCGGCATACAGGATCGGCGCGGCCAGGCGCTGGAAGTCCGCCGCCTCTTCCGCCTTCACGCCGATGTGGCGCAGCTGCACCTGCCCCTGTGTCCAGGCGAGCGTCTTGGCGCGCTCGAAGGCGTTGCGGTCGTGGTGCTTGTCGATCAGGTGCAGCAGCTCGGCGCGCGACGGCGCGACCAGGGTCCAGAAGGCCACGCGCGCGGATTTGCCGGGGGCGATGCGGATGCGCTGGCGCACCGAGAAGATCGCGTCGAGCACGGTGCCCACCGTGTTCGACAGCGGCGCCGCGTGCGTCGTCGCGTCGGCGCGGGCGATCGTGTTGCCGCGGCCGAGGAAGCGCGCGCGGTCCGATTCGTACTGGACGCCGGCCGCGATCTCGCCTTCGACCACCGCGAAGTGCGCGGCCCACACCGGCGTCTCCTCGCGCGAGCGCGGCCGGCGCGTGGCGACCAGCGCGCCGAATTCGGGCAGCCACTCGGTCTGCACGAAGAGCTTGGAGAACGCCGGGTGGGCATCGTCCGAGGCCGGCGCCGCCAGGACGATTTCCATGTACGAGGTCAGCTCGATCTCGCGCGCCCGGCGGCCGCTGTTGACCAGCGAGAGGCGCCGCACCTCGCCGTCGTCCTCGCCGGAGACGAGCACCGTCATGCCGGTGGCCAGCGTGGTGCCCGGCCGGCTGAATTCCGCGTGGTCCTCGTCGAAGACCACTTCGGCCTGCTGCGGCGCGTCGAACGCCGGCTGCGCGGTGGGCGACCAGGTCGCCCCGCTTTCGCAGTCGCGCAGGAACACGAACGAGCCCCAGTCGCCGCGCGTCGCGTCCTCGCGCCAGCGCGTCACGGCGATGTCGCGCCAGCGGCTGTAGCCGCCGCCCGCGGCCGTGAGCATCACCGCATAGCGCCCGTTGGACAGCAGGTGCGTCACGGGGGGGCCGGCGAGCGGGCCGGCCAGCCGCCGCACCGCCGAAGACGGGACGGCCAGCCGCGTGGGCGACGCCTGCACCTCCTCGGCGCGCGGGTGCGCCACCGCCACGTCGCGCGGCATGCGCTCTTGCAGCAGCAGCTCGCAGGCCTTGATCATCGGTTCGCGGTGGAACCGCTCGCGCATGCGCCCGCCGTTCAATGCGTTGTCGATGGCGACGATGGTCATGCCCTGGTGGTGCGCCATGAAGCAGCGCACCACGGCGTAGCCCGCGTCGTCGGGCAGGCGCACGCGGGTGAAGTCGATCGCTTCGTAGAAGCCGTAGCGCCCGGACGCGCCCATCCCGGCCAGGCGTTCGTAGTTGGCGAGGGCGCCGGCCGGATCGACCATTGCCGCCAGGCCGGTGGCGTAGGGCGCGACCACCACGTTGTCGGCCAGGCCGCGCTTCAGGCCCAGGCCCGGGACGCCGAAGTTGGAATACTGGTAGGTGAACTCCATGTCGCGCGCGTGGTAGGCCGACTCCGAAATGCCCCACGGGATGTCCAGCGAGCCGGCATAGGCCTGCTGGCGCTGCACGACCAGCCGCGTCGTCTGCTCCAGCAGGCTGCCGGCGGGCGCGCGCATCAGGAGCGACGGCATCAGGTACTCAAACATCGAGCCCGACCACGAGATCAGCGCCGACGCGTTGCCCAGCGGCGTCGCTGTGCGCCCCAGGGCGAACCAGTGGCGCGTCGTCGCATCGCCCTTGGCGATGGCGAACAGGCTCGCCAGGCGCGCCTCCGAGGCGAGCAGGTCGTAGCAGCTCGCATCGAGGCGGTTGTCGGCCAGCGAATAGCCGATCGAGAGCAGCTTGCGTTCGGGGTCGAGCAGGAAGGCGAAGTCCATCGCCAGCGCCATCGCGCGCGCGCGCTGCGCCAGCGCCGCAAGCCGCTGTTCCAGCAGGCGCGGCGCGCGCTCCCGCTCCTGCCGGTCGCGGCCGTGCTCGGCGACCGCGCGCGCGAATGCCTCGATCCAGAACACCAGGTCGTGCGTGCCGTCGTCTTCGGCGCGCGGCAGCAGGTCGAGCGCCACTTTCGCCGCCTTGTCGGCGAGCCGCTTGAGCACCGGCGGGAACGGCTCGTCCGGCCGCGCGTTCAGCTGGGACTGCATTTCGTCCAGCAAGGTGGCGAGCGGTTGCCCGGCCTCGCCGCTCGCGGCGGGCAGCAGGCCCAGGGCTTCGCGCGCCAGCCGCAGGTTGTCCGCGGCGCCCGCCGCCGGGTCCGGGCCGGCCGGCGCCAGGGCCCACTCCTCGCACGCGTTGGCCAGCGCGATCAGGTGCCCGGCCAGGTTGCCGCTGTCGACCGACGACACGTAGGCGGGCGCGAGCGGCTGCAGGTCGAGCGTGCCGTACCAGTTGTAGAAGTGCCCCTTGAAGCGCGGCATCCGGTCCATCGACGCGAACGCCGCTTCGATCCGCTCGACGGTCTCCAGCGTGCCGGCCCAGCCGAAGTCGCGGGCGGTGACCGCCGACAGCAGGTACAGGCCGATGTTGGTCGGCGAGGTTCGATGCGCGACGACGGGCTTCGGGTCCTCCTGGAAATTGTCCGGCGGCAGCATGTGCTCGGCCGGCGTGACGAAGGTCTCGAAGAAGCGCCAGGTGCGCCGTGCGATCAGGCGCAGCTCGCGTGTTTGGCGCGGTGCGAGCGCGCTGCCCCGCGCCACCGCCGGCGTGCGGCCGACCCACATCGCCAGCACCGGTGCCGCCAGCCACAGCAGGGCGAACGGCAGGGCCACCGGCCACGACGGCGGCGCCAGGGCGAGCGCGAGCGCGGACAGCGCGAGCCCCGCCAGGGTGCCGCCGGCCATCTGCCGGTAAAAGCCGCGCGCGTCCAGCCGCGGCGCCCGCGCGGACTGCGCCGCGGTGGTCCATTCCAGCAGGTGGGTGCGCGTGACGGCGAGCCGCCACAGCGTTCGCGCGATGGCATCGGCCATGCGCCATGCCTGGTCGGGCAGGAAAGCCAGCGTGAAGAACGTGTGCTGCGCCGCCAGCCGCAGGTCGGCCGCCAGCATCCGCAGGTGGCGCGCCAGCGAAATGCCGGCACGCTGCGGCACGATCGCGAACAGCGAGGGCAGAAAGACCGGGACGGCGATGGCGGCGACGACGAGCAGGACGGCCGCCGCCGCCGGGGCGAGCGGCAGCCACCACGCCAGGCCGAGCGTCGCCAGCAGGAACGGCGCCAGCAGCGAGCGCCGCAGGTTGTCCAGCATCTTCGCGAAGCCGACCGCCGGCACGCTTTGCGCGTGGCCGCGCTTTCGCAGCAGCCACGGCAGCAGTTGCCAGTCGCCGCGCGTCCAGCGGTGCTGGCGCTTGGCGGCCACGTCGTAGCGCGACGGGAATTCCTCGATCACTTCGATGTCCGAGGCCAAGCCGGCGCGCGCGAAGGTGCCCTCGAACAGGTCGTGGCTCAGCATCGTGCCCGGCGGCACGCGGCCCGCCAGCGCGGCCTCGAAGGCGTCGACGTCGTAGATGCCCTTGCCGGTGTACGAACCCTCGCCGAACAGGTCCTGGTACACGTCGGAGGCGGCGGCCGCGTACGGGTCGATGCCGCCGGGCGCGGAGAACAGCCGCTGGTAGAACGAGCCTTCGCGGCCCACCGGAAGCGACGGCGTCACGCGCGGCTGCAGGATGCCGTAGCCGCGCGTCACGCGCTGCTCGGCCTCGCCCCAGCGCGGCCGGTTCAGGGGATGGGCCATCTTGCCGACCAGGCGCAGCGCCGCGTCGCGCGGCAGCCGGGTGTCGGCGTCCAGGCAGATCACGTAGCGCACGCCGGGCGGCACCTGCGCCTGCCCGTCCGGTGCGGGCATGAATGTCGTGTCGGTGGCGCCGCGCAGCAGCCGGTTCAGCTCGTGCAGCTTGCCGCGCTTGCGCTCCCATCCCATCCACTTGCGCTCGCCCGGGTCGAAGACGCGGCGCCGGTGCAGCAGGAAAAAACGCGCGCCGCCGCCCGGCCCCGGCCCGTATTGCAGGTTCAGCGCCGCGATGCCTTCGGCGGCCGCCGCGATGAGCTGCGCGTCGCCCTCGCGCGACTCCTGGTCCGAGTCGAGCCCATCGGTGAGCAGCGCGAAAGCCATGTCGCCGCCCGCGCCCGAAAGATGGTGCACCGCGAGGCGTTCGACCTGTTCCAGCAGGTCGGCTTCGCTGGTCAGGAGCGTGGGCACCGCCACCAGGGTGCGCAGTTCCGGCGGCACGCCGCCGCGCAACGCGAGGGCGGGCAGTGCCACCGCGCCGAAGCTCCAGGCGACGAAGCGGTTGACCAGCGCCGTCGCGACATCGGTGGCCGGCACGAAAGCCGCGAGCGCGAGCAGGACCAGCAGCCGCGCGTCCACGCCGGCGCCGCCGATGGCCCACAGGGAGAGGGCCAGCAACAACGCCGCCAGCAGCAGGTTGGCCGCGACGTAGCCGGCGATGCCCAGCCGGATATTGAACCGGGTGACGGCCAGGCGCAGCGGTGCCTTGAACGCGATCGCCCTTTCGAGCGCGACGCGGCCCTCGGCCACGAGGTGGTAGCCGACGTCGCCGGAGCGCGGGTCGTGCCGCGGGTCGGCGCGCGCCGCCTGGCACGCCGCCAGCGCGTGCACCGCGACGTCGAGCTCGGAGTGGCGCGAGCCGCGCGCCAGCTGTTCGATCGCGCTGCGGTAGAGATTGCGGGTCGGGAAGTCCATCTGCGCGAAATCGCTGCCGGCGCGCAGGCGTGCATCGACCAGGCTCAGCTTCTCGAACAGCTCGGCCCAGTCGATGTCGGAGACCAGCCGCATGCTGGTGATGACGTTGCGCACGGTGACGTTCGACGCGCCCTGCCGCTGGTGCGCGCGCTCGACCACCTCGTCGACCGACGTGCCTTGCAGGCGCAGCCGCTCCTCCAGCCAGCCGAGCGCGGGCATTGTCCGCGGGTCCTGGTCGCGCAGGCGCTTGGCCAGTTGCGCCGCGAAAGTTTCGGACAGCGGGCCGGCCGCGCGCGTGTGCACGTCGATCTCCAGTGCCGAGTGCGCGTGGCCCGAGACCAGCAGCCGATTGGCCAGCGCCTGGGCATCGGCGCGCGCGCGGCGGCCCACGGTGATCTGGTCGCACAGGCGCCGCAGGTTCTCGACCAGCACGATGCGCAGCGTGATCGCCACGGCCCACAGCTCGCCGATCGTGAGCGGCTGCACGCGCTGGTAGGCGGCAACGAAGCGTTCCAGCGATGCGGGGTCCAGGTGGCTGTCGGTGTGGGCGACGAATGCCCAGGCCAGGCCGAACACGCGCGGATAGCCCGCGAAGGGGCCCTCCGCGAGCTTGGGCAACTGCCGGTAGTAGCCGGGCGGCAGGTCATCGCGGATTTCGCGGATCTGCTGCTCCACCAGGTGGTAGTTGTCGAGCAGCCACTCGGCCGCCGGAACGACGCTGCGCCCGTGCTCGAGTTCGGCCGCGCTCGCGCGATAGGCGGCCAGCAGGACCTGCGCGTTCTGGTCGAGCCGCCGCTGCAGCGAAGCCACCCGCGGCGCGTGCTTGCCGACCGGCTGCGCCGAGGCCAGCGTGCGCGCGTGCTGCTCCAGCCGCTCGATGCCGAACAGCTCGTGGCGCACCGGCGCCGCTTCGTCCCAGGGGGGCCGTGGCGGGCGCTGCCAGCAGGAACGGATGTTCAGCCTGGGCCTTGCGCGCCGGGCACGCGCAGGTCGTACTCACGCAACATGATCGGTTCGCGCGATCCGGCGGCCACCCGCCTGCGCACCGCGGCCTCGATGTCGGCCGCGTTCTGGCGGAAGGTGTCCAGCGGGTCTTCGCCCTGGGCGGTGGGACGGTAGCGGTAGTGCAGGGCGTCGCGGCTCACGCTGGCCTGCAGCACGCTGCCGTCCACGTCGACCTGGAAGCGCACCGTTGCCGAGGCGTCGTGGAAGAAGGGGATGTCGGACATATGAGGACTCGATCGATCAGTGCGTGGTGCATGCGCCTCAAGTCGGCGTCTTGATTTCGTTGCCGACACCGCGGTAGCCGAGGAAGCTGCAGGCGGGGCCGAAGATCGGTTCGCCGCTGACGCGGAATCGCTGTTGCGAACCATCGGCGTTGACGCGGCTGAAGACGAAATCGAGGAAGGGCTGCCGCGCGTCGATCGCCGCCTGCAGGGTCGCGCGCTCGGCGGCGTCCCAGATGCCGGCGGGTGCGGCGTCCGTTTCCTCGGCGCCCAGGCCCAGCCCCAGCATCTCCATCGCCGGCCCGTTCACCTGCGTGAGCTTGCCGGTCTCGTCCTGCTCCCAGTACCAGTCGCTGGCCAGCTCGGTCAGGCGGCGGTAGCGCGCCTCGCTGAGGCTCAGTTCGGCGGTGCGCTCGGCCACCGCGTGCTCGAGCCGCTGGTTCTGGCTTTCGAGCTGCCGGTACAGCAGCCGCACTTCCAGCATGTTGCGGATGCGCGTCTTCAGCTCGATCAGGTCGAACGGCTTGGTGACGAAATCCTTGGCGCCGGCCTGCAATGCGCGCAGCTTGTGGCTCGGCTGCGCCGTCACCACCAGCACGGGC
Organism: Pseudomonadota bacterium; assembly: GCA_040384685.1. Taxonomy (GTDB): domain Bacteria; phylum Pseudomonadota; class Gammaproteobacteria; order Burkholderiales; family Burkholderiaceae_C; genus Ramlibacter. Next base: position 195,749 of record JAZKIV010000021.1, read on the forward strand.
AGGTAGCGGCCCGGCTCCGCCGCCTTGAGCACGTCCATCACCTGGAAGCCGTCCATGCCGGGCATCTGCAGGTCCAGCACGATCAGGTCGTAGCTGTTCGCGGCATGCAGCAGCGCCACCTGGAACGGGTCCATCGTCGACGCGACGTCGGTGTAGCCGGCGCCTTGCAGCGTGCCTTCCAGCAAGCTCACGTTGATCGCCTGGTCGTCGACGATCAGGATGCGCGCCGCGAGGATTTCCTGGTCGGTGATCATGGCTGCTCCTTCGCGCCGGGCTGGCCCGCCGTTGTCCGGGCGCGGGCGAGCGCCAGGTCGAGCGCGTCCATGAACTGGTTCACCTTGATCGGCTTGGTCAGGTAGTTGAAGAACCCGGCCGCGAGGCTGCTCTCGATGTCGCGCGGCACCGCGTTGGCGCTGAGCGCGATGACCGGGATGTGCGCGGTCGCGGGCCCGGCGCGCAAGGTTTTCATGGCGTCGATGCCGGACAGGCCGGGCAGGTTGATGTCCATCAGGATCACCTCGGGCAGGTAGGCCCGTGCGTATTCGATGCCCAGGTTGCCGTCCGCGGCGCTGAGCAGGCGCAAATCGGGCCGCCGCGCGATGAGCTGCTCGACCAGTTCCAGGTTGGCCGGGTTGTCCTCGACGTACAGCACCGTGCGCATCGGGGTGCCGTCGGGTGCCCGCGGCGGCGCCGTGGTGACGCGCTGGGTTTCCATCAGCGCGAATTGCGGCGCGCTCGCCAGCTCGACCTCGATCCAGAACACGCTGCCTTCGCCCTGCGTGCTGTCCGCGCCGATGCGCCCGCCCATCATCTCGACCAGCCGCTTGGTGACGACCAGCCCGATGCCGGTGCCCTCCTCGGCGCCGGCCTCCTGGCCGAGCCGGTTGAACGGCTGGAACAGCTGCGCGAGCTGCTCTGTGGACAAGCCCTTGCCGGTGTCGCGCACGCTGATGCGCATCGCGTGCGGCGGCGTCGGCGCGCACTCGACGGCCACCGAGCCGTGCGGCCGGTTGTACTTGATCGCGTTGAACAGCAGATTGATCAGGACCTGCTTGACCCGGGTCCGGTCGGCGTTCACGTAACTCGGTGCGCCGAACTGGGGGAACGTCATGTGGATGCCGCGCTGCGCCGCCTGCGACTCGACGATGGCGCGGCATTCGAGCATGACCTCGGCCAGCGACACCGGCTCCTTGGAAACCGTCAGCTTGCCCGATTCGATCAGGGCCAGGTCGAGGATTTCGTTAATCAGCTCGAGCAGGTACCAGCCGGCCTTGAGGATGTGGTCGATGTTGCGCTTTTGCGTGAAGGTGGGCGGCGGCGCCCCGGACTCCAGCAGCTGCGCGAACCCGAGGATGGCGTTGAGCGGCGTGCGCAGCTCGTGGCTCATGCTGGCCAGAAAGTCGGACTTGGCGCGATTGGCTGTTTCCGCCGCCGCCATGGCCTCGTTCAGCGCGCGCTCGACGCGATGGCGCACCGAATTGTCGGTGCCGATCAGCAGGTAGCCGATGATGCGTCCCGCGTCGTCGCGCAGCGCGGTGATCGACACGATCGCGGGAAAGCGGCTGCCGTCCTTGCAGATGTAGGTCAGCTCGTACTTGTCCTCGATCTCGCGCGAGGCCTTGAAGGCCAGCGCCTCGAAGCCCGGGGCGATCACGGTGCCCAGCTCCGCGGTCAGCGCCTGGGCGCGCGCCATCACTTCCTGCGGGTCGTGGATGTCGCTCGGGCTGATCCTGTTCACCACCTCGTCGGCCCGGTAGCCGAGCATGCGCTCGGCACCCACGTTGAACAGCTGGATGATGCCTTTCTCGTCGGTGGCGATGATCGAGAAGTTGGCGCTGGTCAGGATCGCTTTCTGAAGCGCAACGCCTTCGCCGAGCGTCGGATCGCTTCGCGTCGTGAACATGGCCGGGATCCCGTCGGAGAAAGAAGCCCGACCCTACGCGCCTTCGCCGGGCCTGTACGTGCGCCAGGCCACATAGGCGCCGGCGGCAGCCGCTTATTTGCCCGAAGCGAGCGGACGGAACGGATCGCCGCGCGGGATGTCCGACAGCAGCCGCTCGAATTCGACCTTCACCACCGGGTAGCACTCGCAGACCGCCTTCTCCAGCCCCGGTCGGTCCAGCACTTCGATATGCCCGCGCCGGTAGCTGATGAGGCCGGCGCGCTGCAGGTTGCCTGCCGCTTCGGTCACGCCCTCGCGCCGCACGCCGAGCATGTTGGCGATCAGCTCCTGCGTCATCGCCACGGAGCTGGTCGACAGGCGATCCAGCGTCAGCAGCAGCGCCCGGCACAACTGCTGTTCGACCGAGTGGTGGCGGTTGCACACCGCCGTTTGCGTCATCTGCGTGATGAGCGCCTGCGTGTAGCGCAGCAGCAGGCGCAGCACGGGCCCCGCGCGATTGAACTCCTGGCGCAGCAGTTCCGCCTTCAGGCGATAGCCGAACCCGGCGCTGCGCACCACCGCGCGGCTGGGCGTCGTTTCGCCGCCCATGAAGATCGAGATGCCCAGGATGCCCTCGTTGCCGACCACGGCGATCTCCGCCGATGCGCCGTCCTCCAGCACGTAGAGCATGGAGATGATCGCCGTTGTCGGGAAATAGACGTGGTTCAGCCGCGCGCCGGACTCGCACAGCACCTGGCCGAGCGGCAGGGGCACGAGCTCCAGGTGCGGTGCGAGGCGTTCGTATTCGGCTGCGGGAAACGCCGCGAGGAGATGGTTTTGCGTGGTGCTGTGAAGCGAAGACGGCTGCATCGATGGCCTTCGCGCCGCTAGCGGTAAGACTTTTGCCCGCTTCCAACCCTCAGGCGGATTGAGGTAACCTCCCATCCCCGGCTGCTGAGCTTAGCCTGGAAGGCAGGCAACGACTGCCTGAGCTTGGCCGCCGCGGCGGAGCTGTCCACCAGCAGGCACCAGGAGGTCCCCTCGATGGGACCCGGCCTGACGGCGGTGCGCAGCGCGGGAGGAATCAGGGATTCGATTGCCAGCAGCCGCTCGGCGGACTCGCGCGCGAGCTCCATCAGCCGCGCGAAGGTCGGCGAGCCTTGCACCGCTTCGTGCAGGGGCACGGCGTGATGGCGGCGGCTGGTGGGTGAGGACATGGAGGGGACGCGGTGCATTTCATTATCACGGATGCCTGGCTGGCGAAGAGCCGGGCTGTTCACCTGAGCGGCACCAAGCTGCTGCTCGCCCTGGTCGGCCTGTCGTTCGTGCTGGTGGTGCTTGCCGCGGGCCTGTACCACCTGGTGTTCCTCAAGGGCGCGCGCGAAGGCTGGCCCGTCATCGGCACCCTGGTCAAGCTGGTGGTGAAGGACGAATTCGAGCAGCGCGACCGCTTCATGCGCGAAAACCTTGACGCGATGGCGCGCAAGCTGGGCGAGATGCAGGCCAAGCTGGTCCAGCTGGAAGCGCTGGGCGAGCGCGTCTCCGGCCTGGCCGGCGTCAACCCGGCGGAGATCAAGGCGGTGCCCGGCCGCGGCGGCGCGCTGGTGTCCGGCCGGCCGCTGTCGATGGAGGAACTGCAGTCCACGCTGCGCGACCTCGACCAGCTGACCGACAGCCGCGCCGACCTGCTGACCGTGATGGAGTCGCGCCTGCTCGACCAGAAGATCCGCACCATGATGCTGCCCACGCAGCTGCCGGTGCAGTTCGGCCATCTCGGCTCGCCCTTCGGCTGGCGCATCGACCCGTTCACCGGCCGCTCGGCGCTGCACACCGGCATGGATTTCGAGGCGCAGACCGGCGCGCCCATCGTGGCCGCGGCGGGCGGCGTGGTGGTCACGGCCGAAGTGCACCCGGCCTACGGCAACATGGTGGAAATCGACCACGGCAACGACCTGGTCACGCGCTATGCGCATGCCTCCCGCCTGGCCGTGAAGAAGGGCGACCTGGTCAAGCGCGGCCACAAGATCGCCGAAGTCGGCACCACCGGCCGCTCCACCGGGCCGCACCTGCATTTCGAGGTGCTGGTGCAGGGCGTACCGCAGAACCCGCAGAAATTCCTGGCCGCCGGGCAGAATGCCGCCCCGGCCGGGCAGGCGCTGGCCCAGGCCGGCCACCGCCGAGGCGCCGCCAACAGGTAAAATCCGCGGTTTGCCGCTGCCGCGGGCTTGCAAAGGCCGGGGGCGAGCGCCACTTCATCCTGAGCAAAGGATTTGCACTGCCCTGCGGCGCCACCGGGCCTGCAGGGCAGCATTGCGTTCATGGCCAACAACAACATCCTCACCAAGATCTTCGGCTCCCGCAACGACCGCCTGCTCAAGCAGTACCGCAGGACGGTGGAACGCATCAATGTGTTCGAGCCGCAGCTGGAATCCTTGTCCGACGACGCCCTGCGCGACAAGACCCAGGACTTCCGCCAGCGCATCGCCGCCGGCGAAACGCTGGACGACCTGCTGCCCGAGGTGTTCGCGCTGGTGCGGGAAGCCTCCAAGCGCGTGATGAAGATGCGCCACTTCGACGTCCAGATGATGGGCGGCATCGCGCTGCACCAGGGCAAGGTGGCCGAGATGCGCACCGGCGAGGGCAAGACCCTGACCGCCACGCTGGCGGTGGTGCTGAACGCGCTGGCCGGCAAGGGCGTGCACGTGGTGACGGTGAACGACTACCTGGCCAATCGCGACGCCAAGTGGATGGGCAAGCTGTACAACTTCCTCGGCCTGTCGGTGGGCGTCAACCTGCCGCAGATGCCGCGCGAGGAGAAGCAGGCCGCCTACCGCGCCGACATCACCTACGGCACCAACAACGAGTTCGGTTTCGACTACCTGCGCGACAACATGGTGTACGAGGTCGGCGATCGCGTGCAGCGCGGGCTGAACTACGCCATCGTCGACGAGGTCGACTCGATCCTGATCGACGAGGCGCGCACGCCGCTGATCA
>JAZKIV010000022.1:0-86328 GCA_040384685.1 Pseudomonadota bacterium
AAGTCGGCGCGCAGCGCCGACCGCCGCAGTATGAGCCCATGCCGGGCACCGCCTGACGCGACGCGAGGTGCAACAAAAGAAGCCCACAAAACTAGTCACATGACTAATAATGCGCGTCATGCCCCGCCCCGGCACCAACACCAAGGAAGCCCTGCTGGCCGCCGGCCGCGTGCTCTACCCTGAGCGCGGCGCGGCCGGGCTGTCGCTGCGCGCGCTCACCGAGCATGCCGGCGTCAACCTGGGCATGTTCCACTACCACTTCCGCACCAAGGACGTGTTCCTGCGCGAACTGCTGCAGCAGTTCTACGAGGAGATGTTCGGCCAGCTCTCCGGCCTGGCGCACCAGGCCGGCCCGCCGCTGGCGCGGCTGCGCGGTGCCCTGCTCTTCATCGCATGCTTCGCGCGCGACCATGCCGCGGTGCTCGGCCGCGTGCTGGGCGATGCATCCAATGGCGATGCCGTGGCACGCGAGTTCCTGCAGGCCAACGCACCGCGCCACCTGCGCCTGTTGATGGCGCTGATGGACGAGGCCGAGCGCGCCGGCGAGATCGCGCCGCTGCCGCCGCTGCAGCGCTTCGTATTCACCATGAGCAGCGTCGTGCTGCCGGCGCTGGTGGTGCCGCGCATCGCCGCGCTCGACATCGCGCCGGCGGGCATCCGCAAACACATCAAGCCGCAGGTGACGAGCGATGCCGCCATCGCCCAGCGGGTCGAGCTTGCGTTGGCGGCGCTGCGCCAGGGAGCAGGATGATGAAGAACAAGAAGCAGGCCGCCGTGGCCGTTCGCTGCACCTTGCTGGCGGCGCTCGCGCTGCTCGCCGCCTGTGCCGACAAGCCCGATGCCCCCTGGTCCGGCTACGCCGAGGCCGACTACGTCTACGTGTCCGCGCCGCTTGCCGGCACGCTGGCCACCCTGGACGTGCAGGCTGGGCAGAACGTCGCCAAAGGCAAAGCGCTGTTCACGCTCGAATCCGATGCCGAGAAGGCCGCGCGCGAGGAAGCCGAGGCACGGCTCGCCACGGCCCGCTTCCAGGCGGAGAACACCACCAAGGGCAAGCGCGAACCCGAGATCGCGGTGCAGGAAGCGCAGCTGGCGCAGGCGCGCACGCAGGCGGAGCTGGCGCGCAAGGAGCTCGCGCGCCGCGAACCGCTGGTGGGCCCGGGCGCGATCTCGCGCGCCGACTACGACGAGGCGCGCGCCGCCGTGCAGCAGGCCGAGGCGCGCGTGGCCGAACTCGCCGCGGCCTTGCGCGTGGCGCGGCTGCCGGCGCGCTCCGACGAGCGCGCGGCCGCCGAGGCGCAGGTGGAAGCCGCGCGCCAGGTGCTGCGCCAGAGCGCCTGGCGCGAGCAGCAGAAGCAGCAGGCCGCGCCGGCCGACGGCGTGGTGAGCGACACTTTCTTTCGCGCGGGCGAATACGTGGCCGCCGGCCAGCCGGTGCTGTCGCTGCTGCCGCCCGGCCACTTGAAGGCGCGCTTCTACGTGGGCGAGGCGGAACTGCAGCGCGTGGCGCTCGGCCAGCCGGTGCGCCTGCAGTGCGACGGCTGCGGCGCGCCGATCGAGGCGCGCGTGAGCTTCCTCGCGACGCAGCCGGAGTACACGCCGCCGGTCATCTATTCCAATGCGCAGCGCAGCAAGCTGGTGTTCCTGGTCGAAGCCCGGCCCGCGCCAGCCGACGCGCAGCGGCTGCGCCCCGGGCAGCCGCTGGACGTGCGGCCGGTTGCCGCCGCGGCATCCGCCGCGAAGAAGGCTTCATGAGCACCGAGTTCGCCATCGACGTGCGCGGCCTGACCAAGCGCTACGGCAGCCGCACCGTCGTGGACGACGTGGCGCTGCAGGTCGCGCCGGGGCGCATCTGCGGCTTCCTGGGCCCCAACGGCAGCGGCAAGACCACCACCATCCGCATGCTGTGCGGGCTGCTGCGGCCCGACGCCGGCGAAGGCACCTGCCTGGGGCTGGACGTGGTGCGCGAGTCGCGCGCCATCAAGCGGCAGTCCGGCTACATGACGCAGAAGTTCGGCCTGTACGAGGACCTGTCGATCCGCGAGAACCTGGACTTCATCGGCCGGCTGTTCGGCATCGAACAGCGCGACCAGGCGGTGGACGCCGCGCTGCAGCGCCTGGGCCTGGTGGAGCGGCAAAAGCAGTTGGCGGGCACGCTGTCGGGCGGCTGGAAGCAGCGCCTCGCACTGGCCGCCTGCCTGATCCACGAGCCGCGCCTGCTGCTGCTGGACGAGCCGACGGCGGGCGTGGACCCCAAGGCCCGGCGCGAGTTCTGGGACGAGATCCACCGCCTGGCGCAGGAAGGCATGACGGTGCTGGTGTCCACGCACTACATGGACGAGGCCGAGCGTTGCCACGAGCTGGTGTACATCGCCTACGGCAAGGTGCTGGCGCGCGGTACGGCCGCCGAAGTGATCGAACAGGCCGGCCTGGCGTCCGGCGCCACGCTGGAAGAAGCCTTCGTGCGGCTGATCGACCGGGCCCACGACAACTTCGCGGACTGAAGGAAAAGACGATGCGGCTGCAGCGCCTGTCCTTCGCCCGCACGCTGGCGGTGTTCATCAAGGAATTCCAGCAGATGATGCGCGACCGCCTGACCTTCGCCATGGCGATCGGCATCCCGGTGCTGCAGCTGGTGCTGTTCGGCTATGCCATCAACACCGATCCGCGCGGGCTGCCGACGGCGCTGGTGGCGGCCGACACCGGGCCGATGGCGCGCAGCGTCGTGGCGGCGGTGCAGAACACCGGCTACTTCCGCATCGTCCACCAGGGCACCAGCGAAGCCGAGGCCGAGCGGCTGCTGGAGACCGGCGAGGTGCAGTTCCTGATCGTGGTCCCGCCGCAGTTCAGCCGCCGCGTGGTGCGCGGCGAGAAGCCGGCGCTGCTGCTGGCGGCCGACGCGACCGACCCGTCGGCGTCCGGCCCGGCGCTCGCGGCATTGAGCGGCGCGGCCGGCCAGGCGCTGCAGCGCGAACTGGGCGGGCCGCTGCGCCGCCTGCAGGCGCAGCCGCTCGCCTACGAGGTGGTGGTGCACCGCCGCTACAACCCCGAGGGGCTGTCGCGCTACAACATCGTGCCGGGCCTGGTGGGCACCATCCTCACCATGACCATGGTGATGCTGACCGGCCTGGCGATGACGCGCGAGCGCGAGCGCGGCACCATGGAGAACCTGCTGGCCACGCCGGTGCTGCCGGCCGAGGTGATGGCCGGCAAGATCCTGCCTTACGTGGTGATCGGCTATGTCCAGCTGGCGGTGATCCTGGCCGCGGCCTGGCTGCTCTTCGACGTGCCGATGGCCGGCAGCGTGACGCTGCTGCTGGCCATGATCGGCGTGTTCATCGTCGCCAACCTGGGCGTCGGCTTCACCTTCTCCACGCTGGCGCGCAACCAGCTGCAGGCGGTGCAGATGACGTTCTTCTTCTTTCTGCCCAGCATGCTGCTGTCGGGTTTCATGTTCCCGTTCCGCGGCATGCCGGTGTGGGCGCAGTGGATCGGCGAAGTGCTGCCGCTCACGCATTTCCTGCGCATCGTGCGCGGCATCATGCTCAAGGGCAACGGGCTGGCGGACCTGTCCGGCGAGCTGTGGCCGATGCTGGCGTTCATGACGGTGGCCGCGGTCATCGCGCTCACGCGCTACCGGCAGACGCTGGACTAGGGAAGATTCTTACTGAAGCCGTGCGGATTGCACACGGATGAGATTGCGGTTCAACGCAGTCACCGACACACTTTGAACATCGAAGTGAAGGAGTCGGCCCATGGCAAGCCCCGTGTCGAAACCGCGTACGTTCCCCGAGGCGATCCCGGCGCCCGTCGCCGTGGAGCTGGGGCAGAACACGGGCTGGGAACTCTGGACCCAGGCACTCGCTTCGCGCGACGCGCTGCCGCCTGAAGCCGGCCTGGAAGCCGTGCTCGGCGAAATACGCCGCGACAACCGCGTCTGCCCGCAGCCGCCGCGCTGGGTCGAGCTGTACAAGCTGCTGCTGCAGCACGCCGCCCGCACCGAGTCCGGCCTGCCGCCGCGCCTGCTGGCCGGGCCCGCGTGGAGCACGTCCTCGTCGCTGGACAAGCGCCTGTGCCTGCGCCAGCAGCTCGAATGGGCGCACCTGCAGGGCTGCCTGGCGCCGGTCGCGGCCTTCCTGCGCGGCCTGCCGGACACCGGCTGGTACTACATGGACTGACCGGGCAGCGTGAAGTAGAAGGCCGCGCCCTGGCCCGGCGCCGCCTGCGCCCAGACCTTGCCGCCGTGGCGGCTCACGATGCGCTCCACCATCGCCAGGCCGATGCCCAGGCCCGGGAATTCCGAGGTGCCGTGCAGGCGCTGGAACGGCTTGAACAGCTTGTCGGCAAAGGCCATGTCGAAGCCCGCGCCGTTGTCGCGCACGTAGTAGGCGCCGCCGGCGTCGGCGGCGCGGCCGATGGCGATGCGCGCGCTGGGCTCGCGGCCGGTGAATTTCCAGGCGTTGTCCACCAGGTGCTCCATCGCCTGCGTCATCAGCGTGCCGTCGGCCTCCACTTCCAGGCCCGCCTGCACCTCCACCTGCACGCTGCGCTGCGGGTGCTGGGCGGCGCGCCTGCTCAGCGCGGCCTGCGCCAGCGCGCCCAGGTCCACCCGCTCGTGCTGCTTTTCGCGCAGCGACAGGTGCGCCAGCGTCAGCAGCGCATCGGTCAGCTCGTCCATCTGCCGCACGCCGGTGCGGATGCGGCCCAGGAAGTGGCGCCCGCGCGCGTCCGAGGCCGACTGCAGCGTCTCCTCCAGCAGGCAGCTGAAGCCGTCGATCGCGCCCAGCGGGCCGCGCAGGTCGTGCGCGATGGAGTAGCAGAACGAGCGCAGTTCCTCGTTGGCCGATTCCAGCTGCGCCGTGCGCTGGCCGACGCGTGCCTCCAGTTCGGCGTTGAGCAGGCGCACCTGCTCCTCGGCGCGCATGCGCTCGGCCACCTCCTGCTGCAGCAGCTCGTTCTGCCGCGCGAGCTGCGCCTGCGCGCGCGCCAGGCGCAGCTGGGTGTTCACCCGCGCCATCACCTCGTCGATGTGGAACGGCTTGGTCACGTAGTCGGCCGCGCCGGCCTCGAAGGCGGCGATCTTGGACTGCGTGTCGGCCAGCACGGTGGCGAAGATCACCGGCACGTGGCGCGTCGCCGGGTCGGCCTTCAGGCGGCGGCAGGTTTCGAAGCCGCCCAGGCCCTGCATGTTCACGTCCAGCAGCACCAGGTCGGGCCGCACGCGGCGCGCGCGCTGCAGGCCTTCCTCGCCGTCCTGCGCCACCACCACGGCAAAGCCCTGGTCCTCCATGTGCTCGGCCAGCAGGCGGATGCTGGCCCGCGTGTCGTCCACCACCAGCACGGTGCCGGCGTCGCCGGCACCACCGGTGTCGAGCGGGTCCCGGCTCATGCCGCCGCCTCGGCGCAGGCGAGGTAGCGCTGCGCCAGCTCCAGCAGCGCGCGCGACTGGTAGTCGCCCGCCAGCCGCTGCAGCTGGTCGGCCAGCGGCCGGTACTGGGCGTCCCCAGCGGCCAGGGCCTGCGCGAAAGCGCGGATCTTGCGCATATTGCCTTCCAGCGCGAGCTGGTGGAGCGCCCGCACCTGTTCGACCGGCGGCGCGGGCGCCAGGGGCGCCGCCATGTTTTCACCGCCGCGCGCCCACTGCAGGCCGAGCTGCTCGCCCAGCGTGGCGATCAGCGCATCGGGGTCGATCGGCTTGGAAATCCAGGCGCGCGCGCCGGCGGCCAGCGTGCGCAGCTTGCGCTGCTCGGTGGCGCTGCCCGAGACGGCCACGATGGCGATGTCCTTCCACTGCGGCTGCATGCGGATGCTCTGGATCGCCTGCAGCCCGTCCATCACCGGCATCACCAGGTCGATCAGGATCAGGTCGGGCGCGTGCGCGGCGACGCGGTCCAGGCATTCCTGGCCGTTGCCCGCCTGCTCCACCTCGAAACCCAGGCCGCCCAGCAAGTCGCACAGCATGTAGCGGTACATCTCCACGTCGTCGACAACCAGCACGCGCTTGCGCGGGCCGATGTAGCCCACCACGTCCAGCGGCGCGCCGGCACCGTCCACGGCGGACTGGTCCACCGGCGACTCGAATTCGAAGCGCAGGGCGCAGTCGCGCCCCGGCACGCCGGCGATCAGCAGCTCGCCGCCCATCAGCCGCGCCAGGGAATGGCTCAGCTGCAGCGCCAGCACCTGGCCGGCCGGCGCCAGCGGCGCGAACGGCTGGCCGGCGCCGTCGTCCGGCACAGCGCTCATGTCCTGCACCTCGAAGCTGAGCCGGGCGGCGGCATCGCCGCACGGGACGCTGCCGGCGCGCAGCACTAGGTGGCCGCCGCCCGCGCACTGCGCGGCGTGGGTCACCAGGTTGAGCAGCACCTGGCGCAGGCGATGGCTGTCCACCACCACCGAAGCCGGCAGGTCCGGCGCCGCTTCCAGGTGGAAGCGCAGGCCGGCCTGCGCGGCGACGGTGCGCGCGGCCTGCGCCACGTCCTGCACGAACTCGGGCAGGCGGATCGGTTCGGGATGCAGTTCCAGCGCGTCGGAGTCGAGGCGCGCGACGTCGAGCAGGTCGTTGATGAGGGCCAGCAGCGTCAGGCCGCTGGACTCGATGGCGGCCAGGCCGTCGCGCTGGCGCGCCGTGAGGTTGTCGGCGCGCTTGATCAGCTCGCTGTAGCCGAGGATGGCGTTCAGCGGCGTGCGCAGCTCGTGGCTCAGGCGCACCACCAGCTCCGCCTGCGCGCGCCCGCTGTCCGGCGCGCGCGTGGCCACTTGTCCGGGATTCACTGTGTTCTTTCCGGGTCCATCCTGCGAATATCCGAGTGGACCATGTCGCCTGCGCGACGGATTGCGGAAATTGCCTAGCCCGGCTTAAGAAGATTTCCTAAGCCCTGCCCCGGTTCAGTGCACCGGGGTCAGCTTGGCGACCGACAGCGCCAGCCATTTCATGCCATGCCGCGGGAAGTTGATCTGCGCGCGGGCATCGTCGCCCGAACCTTCCAGTGTCATCACCGTGCCTTCGCCGAACTTGTTGTGGAACACCTTCATGCCGGCCCTGAGGCCGTGCGCCGGCTGCGCCTTCTGCGGCGGTACCGGCGCGGCGGCGAACGCATCGCGCGGGAAATCGCGCGAGCCGGTGTTGCGCGTGGACGGGTAGCCCATGCCGTAGCCGAAGGCCGAGCCGCCGAAGTTCTGGTTCTTGGGCGTGAGCCATTTCAGCGCGTGCTCGGGCAGTTCCTCGAAGAAGCGGCTCTTGACGTTGTAGCGCGTCTGGCCGTGCAGCATCCGCGTCTGCGAATGGCTGAGATACAGGCGCTTGCGCGCGCGCGTGATCGCCACGTACATCAGGCGCCGCTCCTCCTCGAGCCCCTCGTGGTCGGCCAGCGAGCGCTCGCTCGGGAACAGGCCTTCCTCCAGGCCGGTGACGAACACGCAGTCGAATTCCAGCCCCTTGGCCGAATGCACCGTCATCAGCTGCACCGCTTCCTGGCCCGCCTGCGCCTGGTTGTCGCCGGACTCGAGCGCGGCGTGGGTCAGGAAAGCGGCCAGGGGGGACAGGGTTTCACCGGTGTCGGCGTCGGGCGGCACGTAGTCGGGCGCCGGTTCGTTGGCTTCCGGCATGCTCGGGTCCAGCCCCTGGCTGGCCGGCGACTGCCGCAGCTCATCCACCGGCAGCGCCACCGCATCGCGCCCGAAGCCTTCCTGGGTGACGAAGCTCTCGGCCGCGTTGACCAGTTCTTCCAGGTTCTCGACGCGGTCGGCGCCTTCGCGCTCGCTCTTGTAGTGCTCGACCAGGCTGCTGGCGTCCAGCACCTGCTCGATGATCTCGCGCAGGGTCATGCCCTGGGTCTGCGTGCGCAAGGCATCGATCTTGGCGACGAAGGCCGCCAGGTTGGCGCCGGCCTTGCCGGTGGTGGCGCGCACCGCGTCGTGCAGCGAGCAGTTGGCCGCGCGCGCCGCATCCTGCAGCTGCTCGATGCTGCGCGCGCCGATGCCGCGCGGCGGGAAGTTCACCACCCGCAGGAAGCTGGTGTCGTCGTTGGGGTTCTCCAACAGGCGCAGGTAGGCCAGCGCGTGCTTGATCTCGGCGCGCTCGAAGAAGCGCAGGCCGCCGTACACGCGGTAGGGCACGCCGGCATTGAACAGCGCGGTTTCGATCACCCGGCTCTGCGCATTGCTGCGGTAGAGCACGGCGATCTCGGTGCGCCGGAACGCCTCCTCCTGGCCGTCGCCGCGCACCAGGTGGCGCATTTCCTCCACCATCCATTGCGCCTCGGCCAGGTCGGTCGGCGCCTCGTACACCCGCACCGGCTGGCCGGGGCCCTGGTCGGTGCGCAGGTTCTTGCCCAGGCGCGTCTTGTTGTGGGCGATCAGCGCGTTGGCCGAGTCCAGGATGTTGCTGAAGCTGCGGTAGTTCTGCTCCAGCTTGATCTGGTGGGCCACGTGGAATTCGCGCACGAAGTCCGCCATGTTGCCCACCCGCGCGCCGCGGAAGGCGTAGATGCTCTGGTCGTCGTCGCCGACGGCAAATACGCTGTTTCCCTCGCCGGCGAACGTCTTGATCCAGGCGTACTGCAGCTTGTTGGTGTCCTGGAACTCGTCGATCAGGATGTGGCGAAAACGCCGCCGGTAATGTTCGCGGATGGGGTCGTTGTCGCGCAGCAGCTCGTAGCTGCGCAGCATGAGCTCGCCGAAATCCACCACGCCCTCGCGCTGGCACTGGTCGTCGTAGAGCTGGTAGATCTCGACCTTCCTGCGGTCCTGCTCGTTGTGCACCTCGACGCCGCCGGGCCGCAGGCCGTCTTCCTTGCAGCCGGAGATGAACCACTGGGTTTCCTTGGCCGGGAAGCGCTCCTCGTCCACGTTGTGCTGCTTCATCAGCCGCTTGATGGCCGCCAGCTGGTCCTGGGTGTCCAGGATCTGGAAGGTGCTGGGCAGGTTGGCCAGCTTGTAGTGCGCCCGCAGGAAGCGGTTGCACAGGCCGTGGAAGGTGCCGATCCACATGCCGCGCACGTTGACCGGCAGCATGGCGCCCAGCCGGGTCATCATTTCCTTGGCCGCCTTGTTGGTGAAGGTCACGGCCATCACGTTGCCCGGGCCGATCCGGCCCTGGGCCAGCAGCCAGGCGATCCGGGTGGTCAGCACCCGGGTCTTGCCCGAGCCCGCCCCGGCAAGGATGAGCGCGTGCGCGTCGGGCAGCGTGACGGCGGCCAGCTGCTCGGCATTGAGGTGCTGTAAGAGCGGCGACGTATCTGCGACTTCTGGGAACATGTGGCATTGTAGAAACCCGCGCCACCCAATAACCCTTTTGCCATGCCGCCCAACCGTTTTCGCTCCGCCGCCGCTCCCGTTCTCGCCCTCGCCTGCGCCCTGGCCGCTGGCGCCGCCCAGGCGGTGTGCTCCAGCGAAACCGGGCCGCAGCCCACCGCCCTGCTCGAGCGCTTCGTCAGCGCCGACTGCGACAGCTGCTGGAGCGACCCGGCCACGCCCAAGGCCACCGGCCGCGAACTGGCGATCGACTGGATCGTGCCCGGCACGCGCGGCGACGACGCGCCGCTGGCCAAGGGCGAGACGCGCGAGGCGCTGGCCCGGCTGGAGGCACTGCGGCGCCCGGTGCCGGCGCGCACCGATGCCGTGCGCACCAGGGCCGAGCCGTCGCCGCAGCGGATGCGGCTGGCCCAGGGCGAGCCGCTCAACGACTACATCGGCACCTCGATCGAGCTGCGCCCGGGCGCCGCCGGCCCGGTATGGCTGCTGCTGGTCGAGGAGCTGCCGGCCGGCACCGAGGGCAGCCCGGTGGCGCGCAACCTGGTGCGCAACGTGTTCCGGCCGTCCTGGGATTTCAAGCGGCCGCTCACGCGCGCCGAGCAGGTCAAGCTGTACGAGGCACGCTCCATGCAGATTCCGGACGGCACGCACCGCGAGCGGCTGCGCCTGGTGGCGGTGGCGGAAGATGCACGCGGCCATATAAAGGCTATCTCGCGCACCCAATGCGAGCCGGAAGGCACAAGGTAGAATCAAGCACCGGGCCCAAGCATTGGCGACCCGGTTTTTTTTCGCCCCGGTCCGGGGCGAGGCCGGCCGCGATCCAAGCGCTCACCTGTTGTTCAACAGTTCCCTGGAGCCTGGCATGGAAATCTTCGACTACGACAAGGTGCTGCTGCTGCCGCGCAAGTGCCGCGTGCACAGCCGCTCGGAGTGCGACCCCGGCATGGAGTTCGGCGGACGGCGCTTCAAGCTGCCGGTGGTGCCGGCCAACATGAAGACGGTGGTCGACGAATCCATCTCCCTGTGGCTGGCGCAGAACGGCTACTTCTACGTGATGCACCGCTTCGACCTGGACAACGTGGCCTTCGTGCGGCGCATGAAGGACGCCGGCGTCTACGCATCGATTTCCCTGGGCGTGAAAGAGGCCGACTACGCCACGGTGGACCGGCTGGCCGCCGAGGGCCTGGTGCCCGACTACGTCACCATCGACATCGCGCACGGCCATGCCGACACGGTGCGCGACATGATCCGCCACCTGAAGGCGAAACTGCCCGCCGCCTTCGTCATCGCCGGCAACGTGGGCACGCCGGAAGCCGTGATCGACCTGGAGAACTGGGGCGCCGACGCCACCAAGGTGGGCATCGGCCCGGGCAAGGTCTGCATCACGCGCATCAAGACCGGCTTCGGCACGGGGGGCTGGCAGCTGTCGGCGCTGAAGTGGTGCGCCCGCGTGGCAACCAGGCCCATCATCGCCGACGGCGGCATCCGCGAGCACGGCGACATCGCCAAGAGCATCCGCTTCGGCGCCACCATGGTGATGGTGGGTTCGATGTTCGCCGGCCACGAGGAGTCGCCAGGCGAGACGGTGGAAGTGGATGGCCGCCTGTACAAGGAGTACTACGGCAGCGCCTCGGACTTCAACAAGGGCGAGTACAAGCACGTGGAAGGCAAGCGCATCCTGGAACCCGTGAAGGGCCGCCTTGCCGACACGCTGCGCGAGATGCAGGAAGACCTGCAGAGCTCGATCAGCTATGCGGGGGGCACGAAGCTGGCGGACATCCGCAAAGTGAACTACGTGATCCTGGGCGGCGACAACGCCGGCGAGCATTTATTGATGTAGCAGCTCCAGCGCCAGCCCGTGCAGCCGCCCTCCCGGCTGCACCAGCGCATCCAGCACGCTGAAGTGGTTCAACCCAACCAGGGATTCGCACACCGGCATGCGCCCTACGCCCCAGCGCTCGCGCATCAGCTGCAGTTGCCGGTGGTATTCCTCGCTCTCCTCTCCTCCATCGACCGCATACAGCGTGCCTTGCGCGGGCGCGGGCAAGCGCGCGGGACTGGCCTGCTCCACCTGCTCGGGCGTGAGCAGCAGCGAGGGCTGCAGGAAGCTCGTGTGCATGATCGGGTCGAGGTCGTGCAGGCCGGAAATCGACAGCGCATTGCGCACCAAACCAGCCGGCAGCGCCGCATCCATTGCCGTCCATTGCCAGGCCAGCATCATGGCCGCCAACTGGCCGCCGGCCGAATGCCCGGCCACGGTGATGCGCGACGGATCGCCGCCGAAGCGCGCGATGTTGCGCCAGGTCCAGGCCACGGCCCGCGCCATCTGCTGCGTGATGCCCGGCACGGTGTTGTCCGGGCACAGCGTGTAGCCGGGAATGACGACGCATGCGCCTTGGCGCGCAAACACGGGCCCGATGAACGAATGATTGGCCTTGCCGAGCGCACGCCAATAGCCGCCATGGATGAACACCAGCACCGGCGCATCCGGCGCGTCGGCGGGAAAGATGTCCAGCTTCTCCGCCGGCGCATCGCCATACGGAACATCGAGTTCGCAGCGCGCAGTGGCGCGCGCCTCGCGCGACGCCGCATCCCAGCGCTGGAAATACGCGGGGTGCTCCGGCACCCGCTCGCGGTTGTTGTACATGCGGTCGAACCAGGCGGGTTCGTTCATCCAGGCTCCTTCAGGTGCGGCACCGCGTCACGGATCAGGGCGATCTGCTGCGCCGTCGATTGATCGCCCACCAAGCGGACGACCGGGCAGCGCAGGGTCCGCAGCCAGGCCTCGTGCTTCGCAAGGCTGCGCCCCTCCGGCGGCCCTTCATCGTACTGTGCCGCCCACAACAGGAATTCCGGATCGGCCTTGCCGAAGCGCGCGACTTCCCGCGCCTGCAGGCGCGGGATGCGCACCGCGGCATCCGCGTAGAGGAACACCACCAGGTCGAACAGCGCGTCGAGTCCCCAGCCCATCACCGAGCCCGCCGCCACGGCGCGCGGGTGGGCCAGCAGCTCCTGTTCCAGCAAGGCCCGGCGCGACACGTGGTCGCGCCGCTGCTGGTAGGGTGGATCGGTCGGCAGCCAGAAGAACGCGTCCACCTCGATGGCGGCGGCGTTCCAGTCCCGGGCCAGCGCCGCGGCCAGCGTGCTGGTGCCCGAGCCCGCGGCACCGGTGATCAGTGTGCGCATGGCGCCGCACTATAGCCTCAGCCGTGGGGCAAGCGCGCGTAACAGGACCGCGCATCGCTTTGCCTCGCGCCGGCACAATGGTATTCTGTATACGGAATTCAAACCCACCCAACCATGCCCGCCCAGCTGCTGCGCATCGAATCCACGCCCGACCTGGTCGATCGCGTCTACCGCACCCTGCTCGACGCCATCAGCGACGGTTCGCTGGCGCCCGGGCAGCGCTTCACCCAGGAAGAGATCGCGGCGCAGCTGTCGGTGTCGCGCCAGCCGGTGCTGCAGGCGCTGCGCCTGCTGAAGAGCGACGGCTTCGTGCTCGACGCCAATGCCGGCGCGGCGCCGGGCACGCGCGGCCGCGGCCTGGTGGTGGCGCCGCTCGATGCCGCCTGGATGCGCAGCGTCTACGCGGTGCGCGGCGCGCTCGACGCGCTGGCCGCACGCCTCGCGGCCGAACAGCGCTTTCGCATGGACCCACAGCTCATCGAGCAGGGCCGCAAGGCGGCGCGCGGGCGCAACGTCAAGGCCATGGTGGATGCCGACATGGCCTTCCACAGCGCCATCTATGCCGCATCGGGCAATCCGCTGATCGAGCCCTCGGCGCGCTTGCACTGGAGCCATCTGCGCCGCGTGATGGGCGCGGTGCTGCAGCAGGCGCGCCAGCGCGAGGCGGTGTGGGACGACCACCAGGCGATCGCGGACGCGATTGCCGCGGGCCACGGCGACACCGCCGCGCGCCTGATCGAGCAGCACAGCCGCGAGGCCAGCGACAACCTGGCGATGCGGCTGGAACATGTGTTGAAGCAAACCCAAGGAGACACCCCATGAAGCTGACCCAGGAGCAGATCGAACAGTTCGACCGCGACGGATACCTGTTCTTCCCCAGCCTGTTCAGCCCCGAGGAAACGCGCGTGCTGAACGAGGCCGTGCCCGCCATCTACGATCGCCGCGAGGCCTACAACGTGCGCGAAAAAGGCAGCGACGCCGTGCGCACCAACTTCGCCGCGCACCTGTACAGCGAGCCGTTCGCCAGGCTGGCACGCCACCCGCGCATGGTGGAACCGGTGCGCGAGCTGTTCGGCGACGACCTCTACATGCACCAGTTCAAGGTCAACGGCAAGATGGCCTTCGAGGGCGACGTCTGGCAGTGGCACCAGGACTACGGCACCTGGCTGAACGACGACATGATGCCCGAGCCGCGCGCGATGAACGTGGCGATCTTCCTGGACGACGTCAACGAGTACAACGGCCCGCTGATGTTCATTCCGGGCAGCCACAAGAAGGGCGTGGTGGCGGCCAAGCATGACCTCAATACCACCAGCTACCCGCTGTGGGTGGTGGAGAACGAGCTGATCGCGCAACTGGTGGAGCGCGGGGGCGGCAAGAACGGGGGCATCGTCTCGCCGAAGGGCCCGGCCGGCTCCATGATCCTGTTCCACGGCTGCCTGCTGCATGCCTCCACCAGCAACCTGTCGCCCTGGAACCGCGTGAGCGTCTATTTGAGCCTGTGCGCCGTGTCCAACCACATCCGCCGCTTCAAGCGGCCGGAGTACATCGCGCACCGCGACTTCACGCCGATCGCGTGCCTGCCCGACGACTGCCTGCTCAAGCCCTACCCGGTGGACCTGCCGTGGAAGAACGGCATGCCGGCCAGCGCGCTGGCGACCTCGCCGGAACCGATCGACCAGATCCGGCAGGCCGCGTGAGTCCCGCATGAGCCTGTACGCCAAACTCCAGCAGCGCGCGGCCGAAGGCCGGCCGGTGCGCGTCGGCCTGATCGGGGCCGGCAAATTCGGCTCCATGTACCTGGCGCAGATCCCGCGCACGCCGGGCGTGCACCTGGCGGCCATCGCCGACCTGTCGCCCGACGGCGCGCGCGCCAACCTGGCCCGAGTGGGCTGGGAAGCGCAGCGCACCGAAGCCGCGTCCATCGACGACGCGCTGAAGACCGGCACCACCCACATCGGCGACGACTGGCAGGCGCTGGTGCGGCACCCCGCCATCGACGTGGTGGTGGAATGCACCGGCCACCCGATCGCCGCGGTGGATCACTGCCTGGAAGCCTTCGCCCACGGCAAGCACGTGGTCAACGTCACCGTGGAGGCCGACGCCTTCTGCGGCCCGCTGCTCGCGCGGCGCGCCGCCGAGGCCGGCGTGATCTATTCGCTGGCGTTCGGCGACCAGCCGGCGCTGATCTGCGACCTGGTGGACTGGGCGCGCACCTGCGGCTTCCCGGTGGTGGCGGCCGGCCGCGGCCACAAGTGGCTGCCGCATTTCTGCGAATCCACGCCCGAGACGGTGTGGGGCTTCTACGGCCTCACACCCGAACAGGCCGCGCGCGGCGGACTGAACCCGAAGATGTTCAACAGCTTCCTCGATGGCTCCAAGCCGTCGATCGAAAGCACGGCGGTGGCCAACGCCACGGGTCTCTCGGTTCCGAGCAACGGCCTGCTCTATCCGCCCGCCAGCATCGACCAGATTCCCAGCATCACCCGCCCGAAGAGCGAGGGCGGCGTGCTGGAGAAGAAGGGCATGGTGGAAGTGATCTCCTCGCTCTACACCGAGGGCACGCCGATCGACTACGAGATCCGCATGGGCGTGTGGGTCACGGTGGAAGCCGAGACGGAATACATCAGGAACTGCTTCGAGGAATACAACGCCAAGACCGACCCGAGCGGGCGCTACTTCACCTTGTACAAGCGCTGGCACCTGATCGGCCTGGAAGTGGGCATGTCGGTGGCCAGCGTGGCGCTGCGCGGCGAACCCACTGGCGTGGCGGCCGGCTGGAACGCCGACGTGGTGGCCACCGCCAAGCGCGACCTCGCGCCCGGCGAGATGCTGGACGGCGAAGGCGGCTACACCGTGTGGGGCAAGCTGCTGCCGGCCGACACCTCGGTGCGCATGGGCGGCGTGCCGCTCGGCCTGGCGCACGACGTGAAGGTGGTGCGGCCGGTGAAGAAGGGCCAGAGCCTGACCTGGGCCGACGTGGCGATGGACACCGGCACACGCGCCTACCAGCTGCGCCGCGAACTGGAAACGCTGTTCCGCCCGGCCATGCTGAAAGCCGCCTGACAGGCATTGCGCCAGGGGCCGCCGCATGATGGGTTTTCCATAAACGAAAGGGCAACCATGAAGATCGCCTTCCTGGGCATCGGACTCATGGGGTGGCCGATGGCGCGCCGCTTGTGCGAAGCCGGTTTCGAGGTGCATGCCTGGAACCGCACGCGGGTGAAGGCCGAGCAGCTGCGCCCTCACGGCGGCCAGGTGCACGACACGCCGGCGCAGGCGGTGCGGGACGCCGAAATCGTGGTCAGCATGCTGGAGAACGGCCCGATCACCGAGCAGGTGCTGTTCGGCCAGGACACGGCCGCGGCGATGCGGCGCGGCGCCCTGCTGGTCGACATGGCCTCCATCGCGCCGCGCGAAGCGCGCGACCATGCGGTGCGGCTGTCGGACTTCGGCGTGGACCATCTCGATGCGCCGGTGTCCGGCGGCACCGGCGGCGCCGAGGCCGGCACGCTGGCCATCATGGCCGGCGGCCGGGCCGCCGACTTCGCCCGCGCGCAGCCGGTGTTCGCCGTGCTGGGCCGCGCCACGCACGTGGGACCGCACGGCGCCGGACAGCTCGCGAAACTCGCCAACCAGATGATCGTGGGCATCAGCATCGGCGCGGTCGCCGAGGCACTGCTGCTGTGCGCCAAGGGCGGCGCCGACATGGCCAAGGTGAAGGAAGCCATCGGCGGCGGCTTTGCCGACAGCCGCGTGCTGCAGGTGCACGGCCAGCGCATGGTCGAGCGCGACTTCGCGCCGCGCGCGCGCATGAGCGTGCAGCTGAAGGACCTGCGCAACGCCTTGGCGACCGCCGAGGAGGTGGGCCTGGACGCGCCGATCACCGCGGTGTTCGAGCGGCTGTACAGCGAGGCGATCGGGCACGGCCTGCAGGACCTGGACCACTCCGCCCTGTTCGTGGAGCTGGCCGCTCGCAACGGGATGAACTGAGCCGGAAAAAAGCGGCCAAACGATTTGCTAGAATACCGTTCGTTGTGGGGGGGTAGCTCAGCTGGGAGAGCGTCGCGTTCGCAATGCGAAGGTCGGGAGTTCGATCCTCCTCCTCTCCACCACAACATCCATCGGTTTCAGACGTGGGTTCTTAGCTCAGTTGGTAGAGCAGCGGACTCTTAATCCGTAGGTCGTAGGTTCGAATCCTACAGGACCCACCACTTCTCCCGCACACCGTTCCCCCTGCCCATGCCGGCAGCGGCCATCGGCTGCGCGCGCCGCGCCCGGCACGCAATTGCGCAATTGAATTAGCACAGGTCCCGCCTTCATTCAATCCTGTCATCTCTGACAGGGAATGGCTTATCTGGAAGCCCCCGGCCCATCCTTTCGGGCCCGGAATCGCGCCGCGCCCCCTGTGAATACGCGGCCCTGCGCGAAAACGGCAGGCTGCAGTGGTTCCTATTTTTCGAATAACCGATCGGCACCAATGATCGATCAAATCGGCGAAAAACAGGGACCGCGCCAGTGTATAAATCCAGATGCCAGACAAGCATTTTCAGGGGGCAGACAACATGGCAAGACACAGACTCGGTCTGTTGGATTTCCCGCGGAGTCCCGACATGCCGCGCCCGAAGCTGGCGTTGTGGCACGGGTACCCCGCCCGCGAACGCGTGCCCTCTCCCCCGTCCGACCGGATCGCGCGGCCTGTCACCGACCAGGTCCGCGGCGCGCTTTCGCGGCTCGCGAGAACGCCGGCGCTCTGGCGCCGGGGCGGCCGTCCGGACCTCGCCGGCGAGCTGGATGTCGCGATGCACCGCATCGGGCAGTTGACGACGCTGATTTCAGTTCTCGACGGACTTCGCGGACTGCTGGACTCAGCCCAGGATTGAAGCCATCGGCGGACGTTAAAATCACGCCGCCCACGGTCCAGCACCCCGCGTGCAATTCGCAGCTCCCGGCATTTGCGCCCGGGACTGGAGTGCTGCGGGACAATAGGACTGGCTCACTCTCTCTTGGAAGGAAGCGTCGTGAAAAAAACATATACGGAATTGATGGAGCAGATCGAAACCCTGCGGCTGGAGGCTGAAAAAGCGAGGGCTGCCGAAATCCAGGGCGTCATCGACCGGATCAGGGAAGCCATCAAGTTCTACAACCTGACGCCTGAAGACCTGGGCTTCGCCGCCCTGGCGTCGCCGTCCGTGCGCGCCGCCTCCAGCGGGCGCAGCCGTTCCAAGAGCGGCAGGGCCCCGAAGTACAGCGACGGCACCGGCAACGTCTGGTCCGGCCGCGGCCCGCGCCCGCGCTGGCTGAAGGAAGCCTTGAGCAAGGGTGCCCAGCTGGAGCAGTTCTCGACCGCCCCGCGCTGAGCTATTTGCGGTAAGCCGCCCAGGCCTTTTCGGTCGGTGTCGTCCCCGCTCCCGGTTCCTGCGGCAGCCTGAACGAGCCGTCGACCACCTCGGCCGGGTCGGTGAAGCAGTCCTTGATCCAGGGGATGTACTCCAGCACCGCGCAGGCCGGGTGCGCGTAGCTCAGGTGCACGTGCACCTGGCTCATGTCGCCCGCGTGCGGCGCCACCGGCAGGCGGTACGCCAGCGCCGCGTCGCACACGCGCAGCACCTCGGTCAGCCCCGCCATGCGCGTCACGTCGGGCTGCACCCAGTGGATCGCGCCCTGGTGGAAGAACTCGGCGAACGCGTCCACCGTGTACAGCTGCTCGCCCAGCGCCACCGGGATGCGCGTGGCGCGCGCCAGCGCGGCGTGGCCCTTCACGTCGTCGTGCCACAGCGGCTCCTCGAACCAGTACACGTCGAGCGGCTCGGCGCCGCGGCAAAAGCGCAGGCAGGACGCCAGGTCCCACTTGCCGTTGCCGTCGACGGCGACGGTGACCTCGGGCCCGACCGCCTTGCGCACCGTCTCCAGCCGCCGCAGGTCGCGTTCCACCGTTGAACCCACCTTGATCTTGATGCCCGTGAAGCCCTGCTGCACGGCGCGCAGCGCGCCGTCCACCAGCTTGTCGTCGGCGATGCTGAGCCAGCCGATGTCGGTGTTGTAGGCGCGCACGGTGTCGCGCACCTGGCCGCCCAGCAGCTTCCACAGCGGCACGCCCGCGGCCTTGGCGTTCAGGTCCCACAAGGCGACGTCGATGGCCGCGTGCGCCAGTGATGTGATGCCGGCGCGGCCGATCCACTGCATGGCCGGGTTGCGCGCGATCTTCGTCCACAGCCGCTGCACGTCGCGCGCATCCTCGCCCACCAGCAGCGGCGCGTAGCAGTCGGCGATGCAGGCGGTGACCAGCCTGTCGCCCGGCAGGTGCGCATGCGTTCCGGTGAAGCCGTAGCCGGACAGGCCGTTGTTGGTGTCGATGCGGGCGCCGACCACGCCCCAGTGCGTGATGGTGTGGGTGCTGTCCGCGATCTGCGAACCCGTCACGGGCACGTGCAGGATGAAAGGTTCGACACGGGTGATGTTCATCGGCAAACTCCTGGTGGGCCAGGGCATTATGGCGGCCGTGCCGGCCGCCGCTTCCGTGGACCCGCCACTACAACAAAGGAGACTCTCTCTCATGCAACGACGTCGTTTCGCCGCGCTCTCCGCGGCCGCTCTCGCCCTGCCCTCCGCCGTCCTGGCCCAGGACCGCACCCTGAAAATCATCGTGGGCTTCGCGCCGGGCGGCTCGACCGACCTGCTGGCGCGCCACCTCGCGGACAAGCTGCGCGCATCGCTCGGCCAGAACGTGCTGGTGGAGAACAAGCCCGGCGCCGCCGGCCGCGTGTCGCTGGCCGAGGTGAAGCGCGCCGCGCCGGACGGCCAGACGCTGGCCCTGGTCGCCAGCGGCGGCCTGGTGGTCGCGCCCTGGATCTACCCCACCCTGCCCTACGACCCGGTGAAGGACTTCACGCCGGTGGCGCGCGTCGCCACCTTCGACTTCGCCATCACCGCCGGCCCGGCCGTGCCGCCGGGCGACATCCACAAGGTGATCGCCTGGCTGAAGGCCAATCCCGCCAAGGCCAGCTACGCCTCGTCCGGCGCCGGCACGCTCAGCCACTTCACCGGGCTGATGCTGTCGCAGGCCACCGGCGTGCCCATCACGCACGTGCCTTACCGCGGCGGCGCGCCCGCGGCGCAGGACCTGGTGTCCGGCGTGCTGCCGCTGATGGTGGACACGGCGTCGGAGACCATCGAGCACCACAAGGCCGGCCGCGCGCGCATCGTCGCCGTCAGCGGCGACCAGCGCGCCAAGTCGCTGCCGGACGTGCCCACGCTGAAGGAGGCCGGCATCAACATGTCGGCCGACGGCTACTTCGCCCTGTACGGCCCGGCCGGCGTGCCGGCGGCCGTGGTGCAGCGCGTGGACCAGGCAGTGGCCGAGGCGCTGAAGTCGCCCGAGTTGCAGGAGAAGATCCACGGCCTGGGCCTGGTGCCCAGCTACGCGGGCGCGGCCGACCTGAGGGCGATCCAGGCCGACCAGCTGAAGCGCTGGGAGCAGCCCGTGAAGGCTTCCGGGTACAAGCCCGAATAGTTCGGCTCAGGGGCGCGCCTCAGCCCAGCGCGGCGTCCTCCAGCGGCAGCGCGGTGGTGGTCTTCAGCACCTCCATCGCGAAGCCGGCGGCTGGCGGCGTGCATGCCTCATCGACACTCACGGCTTTTCACTCAGCCGCGAGCACACGATGACGCTGACAGAAGCGCGAAGAAAATTCATAGGGCATTGCGAATCGGCGGTCAACCTGTCGCGGCACACGCTGCGGGCATACGGCGGCGACCTGAACGACGCACTGCAGTACCTCGGACGCCGCGAGCTCGCGCTGGTGTGCAAGGACGACCTGCGCCGGTACGTGCGGCACCTGCGCGAGCACCGCGGCCTGAAGGAAACCACCATCAAGCGCCGGCTGGCCACCTTGAAGCTGCTGTTCCGGTGGGCGCGCCAGGAAGAGATCGTGGAGGTCAACCCGTTCGATTCGCTCAACGAGCGCATCCGGCTGCCCAGGCGCCTGCCGCGCGCGCTGGACCGTGCGGACCGCGGGATGTTGCGCCAGGCGCTGGCGGTGCGCCCGCGGGTGGACACGTTCAGCGAGGTCCGCGCGAAAGCCGCCATCCATCTCCTGCTGGACACCGGCATCCGCGTCGGCGAGCTGGCGGCCATCCTGCTGAGCGACATCTCGCTGGCCAGCGGGCACCTGGTGATCCACGGCAAGGGAAACCGCCAGCGCCTGGTCTACCTGCTGCAGCCGCCCCTGCGCCGGACGATGGAGCGCTACCTTGCGCTGCGCCAAGCGGTTTCGACGCCGGCCGAACAGCTGTTCGTCACCGGCAACGGCGGGGCGGTGACGCCGTCGCGCGTGCGCGCCGAACTGCGCGCCCTTGCACAAGGCGCCGGCATCGCCAGGCACGTGACGCCCCACATGCTGCGGCACACCTGCGCGACGCAATGGCTGGAAGCGGGGCTCGACATCCGGCATGTGCAGAAGCTGCTGGGGCACCAGAGCATCTCCACGACGGAGATCTACACGCATGTGTCGGATGTGGGGCTGCGTGAGGCGCTGGGGAGGGCTGCGGGAGGGCTGGGGCGATAACTAGGAATTATGTTGCCCTCGCAGCCATCCGTCGCAGAGCGAATCCTGAGACCGGGCCTGGGCGAAAAGCCCCGCATCCTGTTCATTGCCGAATATGCGCCAGACGAATTCGCGCCGAACGCTAAGCGCTTTGCGGGAGACGGTGGTTATCCCGACTATCACTACGGCATCTGGGAGAGATTAGGGGAGATCGGGTACCGAATGCGGTCGTCCTCTCAGCCGACCTCAGCCCTGTTCGCAGGTGGCAACACCGATTTCGTTTTTTCTCTCTACAACCGCATGCCATTGAATAATTCGGAAGTGCTGGTTTCCGCATTCTGCGAGTACGTCAGGATTCCCTATCTTGGCGCTCCGCCAGGTATCAGGGCGTTGGCAGAAGACAAGTGGCTCAGCAAGTTGGCGGCAAAGGCCATCGGCATCCCCACGGTTGAAGGAATGCCCTACGGAAATGAAGCGTCGCTGGCTGAAGCACCGGAATTTCCAGGGCCGTATTTCATCAAGGACCGCTTCGGCGCCGGTTCGGAAGGCATCTCGGCTGAATCGCTCCAGGACACATGGACCGGGGCAAGAAGGATAGCCGCCTTGAGAATCTGCCAGGGAATTCCCGTTCTCGTCGAACGGTATGCACCGGGGATCGATATCACAGTGCCCGTTTTGGGAGGCGAGCCGCCGATCATGCTGGGGCTCGTCCACCCACGTTCGAATCAGCCCGGCAACATACTGACCGAGGACCTGAAGATGGACGATCCGCTGGGCTATGAAGTATGCGATCTCGGCAGCACTTCCGGCGCCATCCACGCCGACATGATGAAGCTGTGGGCAGCTGCGGGACCGATGGACTATCTGCGGATGGACTACCGATACGATCCAGCGACGGGCCAGCGATCGTTTCTGGAATTCAATCTCTGCTGTTACCTCGGAGTGGAAGGCGCCATCTGTCTCGCCGGGGCGCAGCACGGGTTGACGCAGTCCGACATCCTAGGTCACGTGGTCGAGTTTGGGTTGCGCCGTCAAGGTGGCGGCCGGCAGCATTTGAAGTGGGTTCTGTGACCAGTATTGCATCCAGTCCTTGCGATAGAGCTTGAAGGCCGCGCGCGGATCAAGTGGTCCCCCAGCGATCGCCTGTCTGATGATCGAGAGCTCCCTTGTCGTTCCGCCTCGGGCCTCGGCGTCATTGAGAAGGCTCGCGGCCTTGGCGGTCTGCCCTGCGACACTCTCGATCAAGGCGCCCGCAAACCGGATATGGCGCGCACAGTCGACGATCCCGATTTCGTCCGCGGCCGCAACGAGTGTCCGCACCCGGTCGACCGCGGTGGTCTGGCGACCAAGCAGCATGTCAAGTATTGCGAGGTTGGCCTCCGTAATGGCACGCGGGTAGTTCATCTCCATCATGGGCAGCAGCTTGACCATGTGCCGTTGCGCCAGTTCGAACTCACCCAAGAGCATCAGCGCCGTGCCGAGATTGGTGCCCGATTCCTGGATATGCTGCGTTCCAAGGACCGACAGCCGACTGTATGACCGGCGGAAGTGCCGTTCGGCGGACTCGATATCTCCGACGAGCGCCTTGACAACGCCATAGTTGCACAAGGCAGTCGCCTCGCCAAACGCATCTTTGTTCGCAGAGAAGGCATGGACGGCCTCACCTAGCATTTGTTCAGCGATCTCGAGGTCCTGCTTGGGCGAGAGCATGTGCACCGCAGCCGCGTTTCTGAGGAAGTAGGGATGATTCTTGGCATGTCGAAGCCGCGGGGCCCATTCATCGAGAACCGCACCCGCATCCTGCCACCGCTCCGCGTGGAGAAGTCCCCCGATCTTGTAGGAAACCAGGAGTGCCCGTTCTTCGTCGGAACCGCCTTCAGCCAGAAGCCGATCGATCTGACGGTCCGATTCATCATGGTCTCTGATCCGATTCAGCGCGACCGCGTCAAGAATGCGCAGGATTCGATAGCGGTCGAACTCACTTCTTGCAATTCGGTCCAGCACTGCCTTCGCCGCGGCGAAATCTTCCAACGACACGAACAGCGCTACTTGCACGAAGAAGTCGTGCAGGCTCGGCATTCCCTGTCTGCGCTGGGCGATCTCGATGTACCTTTCGGCATCGGCGACCGAGCCTTGCGACATCGCGATCCTGACGAGCGCCTGGGCTCGCACAGGAACTGACGCGGGGTCGATTTCGTGCGCCAAGCGGTAAAGCAATTGGGCCAGCGCGGCATCGGAGTGCCGCGACGAATGGGTCTGTTCGGCCAGTGAAAAAAAGTCATACAGATCACGCGCGACCGAGAGATTCGCGAGGCTGCCTTGCTTCAATTCGCGAACCGGCACAGCCGAGTCCGTTGCCAGCACCACCAGGCTGTCACCGTCTTCCGCCGGGGTGTGGTCGATCAGCCGCATGCGGCGCAATTCCTCGACAGAGGCATCGAACTCGGCGGGCGTGCCGACGATTTGCTCCGATCGGAGGACCAGAAGCCGCATATCCGAGCGACGCAATGGCTGCGCCGCGACACAAAGAAGCCGCACCAGAAACTTGCACATCTGGCTGAGCTCGCCGGCCCGCTCGGCTCCCTGTGTGCCTTCGATGTAGTCCAGCAGCGACCACATGTCGTTGCCAGCCAGCTTGGCGAGCCTGTCGCAATCGTCGTGCTGGAATTCCAGCCCCTGGGCTGCTGAAATGGCTGCGACGAACCGGGCATCG
Organism: Pseudomonadota bacterium; assembly: GCA_040384685.1. Taxonomy (GTDB): domain Bacteria; phylum Pseudomonadota; class Gammaproteobacteria; order Burkholderiales; family Burkholderiaceae_C; genus Ramlibacter. Next base: position 23,695 of record JAZKIV010000022.1, read on the forward strand.
ATGGGTTGAAAATTTTCTTCTTCCATCATCGAGGCGTGGAATGGAAGGCGCCGGCGAAAGCTCGCGTACGGAATGTCGCCCTCATTTTCATCGGTGACAGCGAGCACGAAACGAACATGGGCATAGTGTTCGTCCGAAGCGCAGGCGCGCGCGAGTTGGATGATCTCGGATGCCTTCTTCTGCACGTTGTCCAGAAAGAAATAGACATCCGGCTTGGGCCATGTGACGGCCATCCTGCAAATTCGCGAAGTGGAAGTCGACGGGAACGGCTCGACAAGAATACCTTCTCCGATTCCCATCAATGCCGTGGCACCGATACGCGCAAGCAGGGGAAGTGCTCCGCTCGAAATCGTCGCGATCCGTGAAAGGAGCCCTGAAAGCGGAGCAGCCTGCAGGAAATTGCCAAGACGGCACAAGAGTCGCTGGTCTCGGCACTCCTTGAGCGCGTCCGCAAGCTGCGAGACGCCGCCCGCGGCCATGTCCATGTAGATGGAAATCTCCGACTGGCCTTGGCCTTCTGCGAGATGGCGCAGGAATTCCGACGCTCCGCTCGATTTCGGTGCCCGAAAGACAATCGCGCGTTTGCAAGGATTGCGGGCTGCTACGAATCCCCTGAACCTCGCGATCTCCACCGACCGGTTGGCAAATCTCGTGGGTTGCACCATCGGGCGATAATTCCTAGTTATCGTTCGTCAGGAAGCCGTCTTGCCACTCGACTGCTTTGCAGCATGGGCAAACGGAACCGCAAGCGAAAGAGGCGCTACCGCTTTGCCCATTCAGGCCCCTCCCGTTGCCTTCTCATCCTAGCCCAGCTGTAACAGAAATCCTAGCCAGAGAAGCAACAGCCCCTCCCTCACCCCACCCCCACATACTCCAGCGGCAGCGCCGTGGTCGACTTCAGCACCTCCATCGCGAAGCCCGAGCTCACGTCCTGCAGGTCCACCGCCTTGATCAGGCGCTTGTAGACCTTGTCGTAGCCGGCGATGTCGGGCACCACCACCTTCAGCAGGTAGTCGATGTCGCCGCTCATGCGGTAGATCTCCACGATCTCCGGGATGTCGCGCGTGCCCTGCACGAACTTCTTCATCCAGGCGTCGCTGTGCTGGCTGGTGCGCAGCGACACGAACACCGTCACGCCCAGGTTCAGCCGCGCCGGGTTGCACAGCGCCACCTGCCGGTCGATCACGCCGTCGGCGTACAGCTTCTGCACGCGCCGCCAGCACGGCGTGGTGGAGAGGTTCACCTTCTCGGCCAGCTCGGCCATCGGGATCGAGGCGTCGCGCTGCAGCAGGGAAAGGATTTGCAGGTCTTTTTTGTCCATGGCGCTGATTTTCCACGGATCGCGCAAATCGTGGAAAAATTTTGCGCCACTCCCGGCAATGCGGCCGAACATCGCGATCTTTTTCTACCGGCTCCTGCCTAGACTCTGTGGCTTATGAAACAGCTGCAGCGCGCTTTCGTCGAACACCCGCAGAGCGTGGGCGAGTCCTACTGGCAGCACATGCGCGCGTCGCTGTCGTTCGCCGTGCCGCTGCTGCTGGGCGCATTGGCCGCCCTGGTGCATGCCGTGTTCCCGTTCCTGCTGGTGCGCACCGGCAGCGGCATCGTCACCCGGCTGCACGAGCGCATGGTGCGCAACCGCGCAGGTGTCAAGGCGCTTCCTTGACATCACCCTGGATCGCGCCTTTCACCGCGACGCCGGTGTAGCGCTTGCCGTCCTTGGTCATGACGAACGGGCCGTCCACCTTGTCTTCGACGAACTGCGCATCGAACACCGCGCCGCTGGAACCGCGGAACATGCCGCGCCCCCACTTTTTCCCGAAGCGGTAGCCGCCGCGGTAGCTCTCGCCGCCCGGGCCGTCGAAGCGGCCTTCGCCCTCCATCAGGCCGTCGACGAAGCCGCCTTCCCACCGGGCTTCGCCCTTGTCGCTGATTTCGATCAGCGTGCCCGCCCCGTGCTGCAGGCCATCCTTGAATTCACCCATGTAGACCAGCCGCACCATGCCTGCGGTATTCGGGTTCTGGAACGTCGCCTCCGTGCGGCCCTGGCCATGTGCCAGGCCGTTGCGGCAGGTTCCCACGTAGCTCACGTCGCCTCCCCCGGTGGTCATCGGCATGCAGGGGCCGGCGACGGTACCGCTGGCCACCGGCTGAACTTCCGCAGTGCGCGCGATGCCCTGGCGCTCCAGCCGGAACGTTTCGCGGCTGCCCGGGCTCAGGAACGCGAATGCGCGCAGCGCGTCGCCCATGGTGCGGATGGGACGCTCGCCGACCGCCACGATCACGTCGCCCGGCAGAATGCCGGCCGATTTCGCCGGACCGTCCAGGACCTTGTCGACGACGATGCACATGGCCCCGCCCTCTTCCCGGGCCGCATAGCTGAGTCCCACGCGCCCGCGCTGGAACACCTGCGCCTGGCCGGCGCCGCCCGGCATGCCCGGGACCCATGCCTGCGCCCATGCACCACTTGCCGCCAGCCAGGCAAGCCCCGCCAGTGCGCTCAACCGACTGCAACCCCTCCACATCGTCACGCGCTCCTCATCGCTCATTCCACGCGGATGCCCGCGGTGCGGATCACGCGGCCCCAGCGTGCCGCATCGCTTTCCAGCTGCGACTTCAGCAGCTCGGGGCTGCCGGCAGCCACGCTCATGCCCAGCTGCTGCAGCTGCTCGCGCATGTCGGCACGCTCCACCGCGCCACGCACCTCGGCGTTCAGCCGCGCGACCACGTTGGCCGGGGTTCCGGCCGGCGCCAGCAGCGCGTAGTGCGTCACGGCCTCGTAGTTCTGCAGGCCGCCGACGCCGCTTTCGGCCAGGGTCGGCACGTTCGGCAGCGCAGGCTGGCGCGCCGCCGAAGTCACCGCCAGCGCCACCAGCTTGCCGCTCTGGATGTGCGGGGCGGCGCTGGAGGCCTCGACGAACATCGCGTCGGTCTGGCCGCCCATCAGGTCGACCATGGCCGGCGCGACGCCGCGGTAGGGCACGTGGACGAACTGGAAACCGGCATCCATGCCCAGCATGGCGGCCGCCAGGTGCGCCATCGTGCCGCTGCCGGCGGTGGCGAACGTCAGGCTGCGCCCGCGCGCCGCGGCGATGAAGTCGCGCAGCGTGCGCGTCTTGCTGCTGGCCGGCACCGCCAGCACCATGGGCACGGCCGCCACGGTGCTGACCGGTGTGAAGTCGCGCAGGCCGTCGAACGGCGGCGCGGACAGCATCATCGGCCACAGCACGTTGGTGCCGGTGGTCGCCATCAGCAGCGTGTAGCCGTCGGCCGCAGATTTGGCGACGGCGTCCGCGCCGATGGTGCCGCCGGAGCCGGGCCTGTTGTCGATCACCACCGGCTGGCCGAGCGAGGTGGACAGGTGCTGCGCCAGCCGGCGCGCCACGATGTCGGTGGTGCCGCCGGCCGGGAACGGCACCACCAGCCGCAGCGGCTTGTTCGGCGTCCAGCTGCCGGCACCGGCGATGCGCGGCGCGGCCATGCCGCCGGCGTTGGGCGACGCGATCGCCACCTGCACCGGCTGCGCGGCGCGCGCGGCCGCTTCGCCGCGCCGCGCATTGGCCAAGTCGCGCAGCTGCTCGTCCTCGCGCGAGGTCGGGTTGTCCTGGCCCCAGGTGGCCAGGAAGCGCTCCCAGGCCTTGGCCTGCAGGTCGGCGCTGCCCGAGAACGCCGCCGTGCGGTCGAAGTCGGCCTTCATGCGCGCCTGCCAGGCGCCCCACTCCTTGCGCGCCGCCTCTTCCTTCTCCAGGTCGTCCAGGCTGACGCCGCCGCCCTGCGCCGGCCGCGCCACCGGGTTGATCGGCGCGGCGGGGCGCGACGCCAGGGCCAGCACCACGTCTTCGGACAGCTGGTCGTCGCGCTGGATCGCCTGGCGCTGGCTGCTGGCCTGGCGCACCGCCGCGCCGACCCGGTCGAACACCGAGCGGATGCCGACGTTGGGCTCGACGATCTGGCGCGCCAGTTCCTTGGCGAACACGCCGTTGTCGGTGGCGGTGGTGCCGGGCAGCGCGGCGAACACCACCAGCGAGTTGTTGGGCGGGTTGGCCACACGGCTCAGGCCCTTGGTGGCGCTCTTGGTGCGACCGGCCACCGGGTTGTCGCGGCAGGCGTCCAGCACGATCACGGTGGCGCGCGGCTGCGCGTCCTGCACCTGGCGCAGCAGCGCCTTCAGCGCGATCGCCTCGATCTCCAGGTCGGCCTCGGTGTCGATGCTGGCGCCGATCGGGATCAGGTAGTTCTCCTCGCGCGCCTGCATGCCGTGGCCGGAGTAGTAGACGAAGGCCACCTCGGCCCCCTGCGCCTTGATGCCGAAGTCGCGGATGGCGCGGCCCATGCCCTTGTGGTCGGCGTTGCGCACCGACTGCACCTCGAAGCCGAGCCGGCGCAGGCTCTGCTCCATCACGTTCACGTCCTGCAGCGGATAGCTCAAGGGCGGCATGCCGGCGCCGTACTGCGCGTTGCCGATCAGGAGCGCCACGCGCCGCGCGCCTTGCGCAGACGCGGCCAGCGGCACCAGCAACGCCAGCGCGAGCAGGCCCAGCCACCAGCGCGGCGCGCTTGTTGCCCTGGAGAGGAAGAGGAAGGAATGCATGGAAGTTCTTCCGCAGCTCGGCAATGCCGGGTGCACCGAGTGTAAGCGCCGGTTACACCAGCGCGCCACCCCGCGCAAGCGCATCGCGTGGCGTTTCAGACATGCAGGATGCGCAGCTGCCGCACGGTGGGCTGCTGTTCCCACGCGTCGCCCCAGGGCGTGTCGGCGCGGAACACCACGCGCAGTGTCTCCGTGCCGCGCAGGCCCTGCAGCCGCAGGCGCGCCGTGCGCTCGGCGCGGCCGGCGCGCAGCCGGCCTTGCCAGACCTGGGTGACGCCGCCGGCCGGGTCGATGGCCAGCACCTGCGCATGGCCGTGGCGGCTGGCCCGCAACTCCACCTGGAACACGCTGCCGGAGGCCAGCGCCAGCGTGTCGGCGGCGTCGAAGCGCGAGCCGCCGGCCAGGATGGCGGCGTCCAGGCTGGCGGACCGCGGCGCCGGCGCGGTGTTCCAGGCAACGGCCTGCACGTCATTGGCAGCCATGGCCTGCGGCGCGGGTGCGTGCACCGCGTCGGCCAGCGCCTTGCCGCCCCAGTGCAGGCCGAAGCCCAGGGCCACGGCGGCGGCGATGACGGCGGCGCGGGCGGACCGGGAGGACGTGGAGGTCTGGAGGGAATTCATGGCAGCTCCTGTGATGTGTGATCGAGGTGCTGCTTCGGACGGCGCCGCCGCCCGAACGTCAGATGCGTTTCAGCGCGTCAGCGCCGGCGACAGCACCTTGACCTCGACGCGCCGGTTGGCGGCGGCGCGCGGGTCGTTGCGCAGCAGCGGCTGCGTGAAGCCGTAGCCCATCGCGGCCAGCCGCTGCGCCGCCACGCCGCGCTGCACCAGGTAGTTCTTGGCGGCCAGTGCGCGGTCGCAGGACAGGCGGTCGTTGGCGTCGGCGCTGCCCACCGCGTCGGTGTGGCCGGCCACCATGAAGGCGCTGTTCGCCACCGCCGGGTCGTTCAGCGCGCGGGCCAGTGAATCGAGCTGCTGCGCGCCTTCGGGCCGCAGCGTGGCGCGGCCGAAATCGAATTCCACCGTCAGGTCGACGCGCGGCGCCGGCACCACCACCAGGTTGCGGAAGGCGTTGTCGCCGGCGCTGCCGCCGCCGCCGATGGCCGGCGGGCGCGGCTCGCACAGGCGCGTCACCGGGTCGGGCCGCACGGCGCGGGCGGCTAGGCCGTCGTCCTCGTCGTCGGCCGCCACCGGCGCCTTGAACTTCTTCAGGATCTCCTCGGTGGACAGCGCTTGCGCCTGCGCCGCGAGCGGCGCCAGCACCGCGACGGCGGCGGCGAGGAAGGACAGACGTGCGTTCATGGCAAGTGCGTGTTGGTGCGTTCAGGGATTGCCGGCGACGAGCAGCTGCTCGAAGGCGGGAAAGCTGGATCTGGGCACCAGCTGCAGGTAGCTGCTGGCGGCGGCGCCGTCCTGCCGGTAGGCCGGCTGCGTGCTGCGCGCCTCGCCCACCGCCTTGGCGTGGCGCACGCTCAGCACGAAGCGGCGCAGGTCCCTAGCGCCCACCACGAAGTAGTTGGCGCCCACCGGCAGCAGCGCCGGCTGGCCGGCGGTGAGCGCGACCGAGCTGCCCGCGGCTGGATAGACCTGCGCGCCGCGCTGCAGCGCCCAGCCATTGCCGTGGATGTCGTGCAGGCTGGCGACGGCGTCGAAGGTCGGCGTGACCATCAGCTTGAAGCGTTCGCCGACCCGCAGCGGTGCCGACAGCGGCCGCGCCACGTGGCGCTTGCCGGAGGCGTCCAGCACCAGCAGCTTGGCCTGCATGCCCTGGTAGTTGAGCGCCGGGTTCCAGCCCTTGGTCAGGCTGGCGGCCGTGGCGCCGGCCAGCGGCAGGGCCGGCTCGCCCAGGATCACCGGCCAGGGTTCGTAGGGCACGGGCGGCGCTCTGCCTGCGGATGCATTCGGCAAGGGCTGCGGCTGCGCGGCGGGGGGCGGCGCCACGGCATCGGCCGCAGTACCGGTGGTCGCGGACACCCAGCGCGCCAGGCCGTCGAAGGCCGAGCGGATCGCTGCGCCGGCGCCGTCCACGCTCACGCCCCTGGCCGCGTCCTGCGCGAAAGCCGGCGGGCCGGCCAGCGCCAGCAGCGCGGCAACAACGGTGGTCATGCAAAGACGGGAGCGCACGGGCATGGCGAAGTCCTCGACGTGAGTCATCAACGGTGGGTGATGAACAGCGTGGTCCACAGGCCGGGCCGCGCGCCGCCCATCAGGTAGGTTTCGGTTGCGGTGTTCTGCACGTCCAGCTGCACGTCCTTGGAACTCAGGCGGGCAACCAGCCAGGAGAGCACGTTGGGCTCTTGCGGCGGCTCCAGCACCACGTGCAGCTGGTCGGTGCCGCGCATGCCGTCCAGCCGCAGCCGCGGCGTCAGCAGTTCCAGCCCGCGCGTCACGTTGCCGCGCCACAGGGGCGCCGCCACGCGTTCGCCGTTCGGCCTGGTGTTGTACAGCGCGATGCTGCCGTCGCGCGAGGCCAGCACCTTGATGCGGAAGCGGTCGCCGGTGTGGAAGCGCGCGCTCACCGGCCGCGGCGCCAGCGTACCGTTGGGCGACTCCACCAGCACGCTGACCACCATGGCGTCGCCCGCCTGCGCGGTGGCCGGGGCGGATGCGGGGGCGGTGATGCGGTCCATCACCACGTCCTTGGTCGCCGCCAGGGCGCAGGGCGCGACGGCGGCGATGGCGGCCGCGGCGGCCAGGCGGGAGAGGATGCGGCGAAAGGTCATGGCATGTGTCCGGTTCTGGGGATGTGCCGCTTCAGACGGCGGGGCGGGCTGGGCGTCAGATGCGCTCATTGCGTCGGCTTGGGCAGCACGCGCAGCTCGGTGCTGGCCATGGTGTATTTGCCCGCGGCCTTGGCGAGCAGCTGCTCCAGCAGGCGCAGCCGCGCGTCACCGGCGGCCAGGTTCTGCAGGCCGGCCAGCTGCCTGAGCTCCGGCCAGGCGGTGTCGAAGCCGAACAGCAGCTGCACGTCCATGCCCAGCGGCTCCACCACGGTGAGCGGCTTCTCCGGAATCGCCACCGGCGCGCCGGCGCGCAGCGGCGCCAGCTCGTTGGCGTCGCCCGGGTACAGCACCGACACCCTGCCCTGCGCGTCGCAGTTGATCAGCAGCAGGTGCGTGGCCTGCTGCGGCGAGACGACGAACTGCACCCGGTCGTCCAGGATGAAGTTGCCGCCGAACTGGCTGGGATGGATCTCGGCCTTCAGCAGCGCGCGCCGGCCCTGCTCGCCCAGGCCGCGAATGCGCTTGTGCCAGGCGAACTGCAGGAAGGTGCCCAGCCACTCCTGCGCCTGCGCCGATTTCGAGAAGCGCGTGACCAGGTCGCCGGCGCCGTTGCGCAGCTCCAGCGTGTCGGGGTTGCTGCGGCTGGGGGCCAGGCGCAGGTCGGGCGCGGCCGCGGCCGCATTCACTTCCAGCCCGCTCAGGCCGCGCAGCGCCTGCTCCACCGCGGCGGCCGCGGCGTCGCCGGTGTTCACCACCAGCGGGCCGGGCATGCGCCGCGGCGCCGTGGCGGTGGCGCCGCCCACCGACAGCAGCGTGCGCGAGGCCAGCTGCTGCGTGTCCTCGGTCAGGGCAGGCAGCCGCTGCGGCGCCTGGCCGTAGCCGCGGTCGGCGGCGAACTGCGTGACGGCGGCGTGGATCTCCGCGTAGTCGAGCCGGCCGTTGCCGTCGTAGTCGGCGAACAGCTGGCCGTCCAGCACGCGCAGCAGCGCGTCGGTGAAGGCGCCGTGCGGCTTGCCGTCCAGCGTGGGATAGCGCGCGAGAAAGCGTGCCGGGATGTCGCGCGCGATCTCGCCTTCGGCCGAGGCCGCCATGAACAGGGTGCGGCGGTAGGGATACGGGTCCGGCGCGACCCGCATGCCCTGGTTGGCGGCGATGGCGCTGCCCTTGTCCGAAAAGGCCGACGGGATGAAGCGGCCCGGCAGGCCGTCCGGGTTGCCGACCGCGGCCGCGAGGCTGCGCACCGCCTGGCCGGAGAAGCAGCTGTCGGAGATCACCCACAGGTCGCGCCCGCCCGCCTCCAGCGCGCGGATCACCGGCTGCAAATCGGTGCGGCCGACGATCATGCCGTCTGCCGGCCGCTTCTCCGAGAAGTCGTGCGCGAGGAAGGCGCCGGTGGAGTACGGCAGCACCGCCGTGTACGCCTTGGCCGGGTCGACGTCGAGCCGGCTGGTGCCGTGGCCGGAGAAGTACACGATCACCAGGTCGCCCGGCGCCGAGCGCTGCGACAACGCGCGCAGCTCGGTCAGGATGTTGGCGCGCGTGGCCTGCGCGTCGGCCAGCACGCGGATGTCTTTCTCTGCCACGCCCAGGCGGCGCACCAGCACCGACTGCATGGACACCACGTCGTTTCCCGGCCCTTCCAGCGCGCCCGAGGCGCCGAAGTTCTGGTAGCTGCCGACGCCGACCAGCAGCGCGATGCGCTTGCCGGTCTGCGCCAGCGCGGGCATGGCAGCCAGTGCGCACAGCGCCAGGCAAGCGATGAAGCGTGAGAAACCGCTCATGGTTCGGAGATCCGCCCCATGAACAGCGGCGCACCGGTCGGCTTGTGCAGCAGCACGAAGAAGAACGGCCGGTCGAAGGCACGCAGCGGCGGCTCGCCGGCCGGCGCCGACTTGGCCGAGACCACCGCCGCCGTCGCCGCGCTGGCCACCGTGCCCTCCTCGTTGACTTCGATGGCGGCGCTGTGGAACGCGCTGTCCAGCGCCGGCCCGCGGCCGGGCACCATGCCGGAGAAATCGGCAGCGTCGGTGAAGGCCGTGCGCATGCCGGCCGTCTGCAGCGCGTCGTTCAGCCGCAGCGGCCGGGCCGCGATGTTGAACTTCGGCAGCGCCAGCACCACCCGCTGCGGCTTGAGCTGCGCACTCCAGCCGGCCACGTCGGCACCCATCACGTCGTTCTCCAGCGCCTGCAGCGTGTGGCCGGCCGGCGGCAGCGCCAGCAGCAGGCTGAAGCCGCCGCCCTCGAACGGCAGCTCCAGCACGTAGACGTTGTCGATCGTGCCTTCGCGTACCGCCACGACGTTGCGCATGGTGGGCACCTCGCGGCTGCCGCCGGGCGCGGCGAACGGTGCCGGCCGCGTGCGCGCCGCGTCGAACGGCGCGGCCCACTGGCCCTTGAAATACGCCGCGTTGGTCAGCACCATGCGCGTGTCGGCCTTCACGCTGCCGGGCGGCAGCAGCTGCGCGATGCGGTTCTGCGTGGCGCCGGCCGCCCACTGGTTGATGGCGTCCTGGGCGGCGCCGGGCGCGCCGGCGAAATCCACCAGCGCGCCATCGGCGCCGTAAGCCGAGGCGAGCCGGTTCTGGAACACCGGCGACAGCGCCGCGGCGGCGTTCCTGCCGACCCAGATGCGGCTGGGCGACAGCCACTGGCTGGCGGCGTCGCTCTTCACCGCAGCCGGCAGGCCGGCCAGGCCGGTGCCGAGCAGGCGGCCGCCCGACGCGGCCGGTTCCAGCACGCCGGCGATCTCGGCGGCCGTGGAACCGGTGGCGCCGGCATGCAGCATGCCCAAGGTCGCGCCCACGCTGTAGGGCGAGACCACGAAGTTGCCGCGTGTGCCGCCTTGCGCCTGCGCCGACTGGCGCGCCAGGTGCAGCCCGAGGTCGGCCAGGGCGGTGGCCGCCTGCGCGCGCCGCGCTGCGGTGGGCGGCACGTTCGGCGGCAGGTTCGCGGCAACCGGCGCGGCGGACGCGGGTGCGGATGCCGCGGCGGCGGCCGGCTGCGGCGTGTCCACCACCACGTCCTTGGCCTGCGCCGCCGGCTGCTGCGCGAATGCCGCCGCGGCGCAGCCGGCCAGCGACAGCGCCGCCGCGGCCTGTGCGATGCGCGCAGCGTTCATTGCACTTCCCGCACGCGCACCACGCGGCTGGCGCCGAACTGGCCGCTGCCCGCGCTGCTGCCGACGCCGGTGGCTTCCACGCGCAGCTTGTTCTGCGTGTCGTTGTCCACGCTGCCGCTGCTGAACGGGCCCTGCTTGTCGGCCAGCGGCCGGGTGAAGTCCTTGCGCACGTCGGACACGATGGCCAGCACGTGGGCGTCGCCGGCCGGGCCGGCCGCCATCACGCGCCAGCTGGGACGCGGCAGCTGCACCGTGCCGGGCTGCACGAAATTGTTCTGGTCGTACTGGTTGGGAAACAGCAGGTCGAAGGTGCGGCCGTCCGGTCCCACGTGCAGCAGGTACAGGTAGCCGGCGCGGCTGGTGCGCACGGTGAAGTCCAGTGGGTCCTGGCCGATGCGCAGCTGGCCGCGCGAAGGCTGCAGCTCCACCTGGATCGCCGCCGACGCCGCCTGGCGGATGTCCTCCAGCGTGGCGGCGCTGCGGCGCACCGCGTCGGGCTGCGACGGCGGCGCCGATTGCGCCGGCGCGGCGGCGAACGACACCGGCAGCGCTTCGTTGCCGATCAGGCTGATGGTCTGGTTGTGGCCCATGGCCTTCAGCTGCCCCTGGGCGCAGCGCATCAGCTCGGCGGCGCTCAGGCTGCCGCTGCTGTTGGTGTCGGTGGCGGGGTTCTTCAGGCAGGATTCCCAGGCCAGCGTGGCGGCGCTGCCCTTGGGCGTGGCCATCGCCACCTCGTCGTCGGCCGAGGCGGCGATGTACACCATGTTGTTGCCCTTGGCGGCGGCGCCGGCCACCAGGTTGCGCGCGCTGGCCTTCATGTTGATGGCGTCGCCGCAGGTGTAGCCGGGCCGCTCGGCCACCGACTTCTGGAAGAACTTGGGCACCACGCCTTCGGAGCGCGGCGCCTTGGTGGCCGCGCCGCCGGAGAAGCACGAGTCGTTGAACATGATCAGCTGGCCGGCGCGCGCCGCGATGCGCGCCAGCGCCGACTCGAGGTCGAAGTCGGCGAACATCTTCATGTCGTGCACGAACATGCCCTCGGTGCAGCGCGCGCCGCCGCCGGCGTTCGGCTCCTGGCTGCCGTGTCCGGAGTAGTAGACGAAGGCGCGGTCGCCGGGGCGCAGCTGCGCCTCCATCTCCTGCAGCGCGCGGCCGACGCCGGCGCCGGTGACCTGGCCGTCGCTCAGCTCGCGGATGTTGGCGGCCGGCACGCCGATGCTCTGCGCGATGCGCCGCGCCGCCGCCATGTCCTTGTCGATGCCCGGCAGGTTGGCGCGCCGCTCCTGGTAGTTGCCGATGCCCATGATCAGGGCGTAGTCGGCCGACCGGGCCAGCGTGGGCACCAGCGCGAGCGCGAGCACCGCGGCGGCTGCGAGCGGACGGATGGCGGGGCGGCTTCGTTGCATGGGGACCTCGTGCTGTGTCGTCATCGGGAACATGGATTCGATCGGTTGTGCTGCCACGGACGCGGGTTCCCGCAAAGCGTCAGATGCTCATGTGCTCAGTTCTGCCGGCGGATGCGCAGGCGCAGCTGCCCGTCGTCGGGCACCGGCACGCCCAGCGGCCGCAGCGCCTGGCGCGCACCGGCCAGGTCGGCCGGGGCAATGCGCGCGGCCAGCAGCACCTCCTGCTGCGTGGCCTCCACCAGGGGCGCCACGCCGGCGGCGATCAGCGCGTTCTCGATCTCGCGGCCGCGCTGCACCGGGTCGCGCGCGACCAGCACCAGTTCCTGCGCGTCGCGGGTCCCGCCGGGCAGCGACTTGATCTGGCCCGGCGCATCGCCCCCGTCCGGGCGGAACACCAGTGGCGCGGCCAGCACGGCCAGCACCACGGCCGCCACCAGCGCGTAGCGTGCGCCGGAGCGCCCGGGCGGGAACAGCCACTGCAGCATGGCCTGGAAGCCGCCGGGCGGCGGCGCCGCGACCGCCTTCTTCGGCGCGGCGAAGGCACCGGCGCCGCGCAGGTGGTTCATGGCGCGGATGCGCGTCGCGTCGTCGGCTTGCCGGGCCAGGTCGCCGTCGGCCTGCTTGACGAAGAAGGCGCGGTACTGCGCGGCCTCGCGCGTCGCGTCGTCGTCCGGCTGCGCCCGGCCGGCCAGCACGGCCAGCCAGCGCGCGTCGTCGTCGTTCTGGCTCATGCGGCCTCCCTGCAATGTTCGAAGTAGCCGCGGGCGCGCTTCATCGCGTCCAGCACGCGGTTGCGCGCCGCCGTCTTCTGCTTGTCGGTCACGGGCGGCTCGGCGCCGTAGTACATGGCGATCTCCTCGGCCGACCATTGCTCGCAGGAGAAACGCAGCACCTCGGCGCGGCGCGGCTCGTCCTGCTCGAACTGCCAGGCCGCGCGCTCGATGCACAGCGTGGTCCAGGCCGGCGCCTGCGCACCCGCCACCGACGCCGCCAGCAGCGCCCAGCCGTCGTCGTCCATCTGCACTTCCATCGCCCGCTCCTCGCGCGTGCCGGAGCGCCGCTGCGCCTGCGTGCGGCGCACCCAGTCGAGCAGCACCGTCTTGGCCACCGTCCACAGCCAGACGATCTCGCGCGTGCCGCCGTCGAAGCGGCTGGTCACCAGCTTCAGCCAGGTCTCGCTCACCAGCTCCTCGGCCTGGTCGGCGGGCACGCGGTGCCGCTCGAAGTAGCGCTGCACGCGGGTGGTGAGCCGGCGCACCAGCAGCTCGGCGCCGGCTTCCACCTCGCCCTTGCGGATCAGGCCCAGCGCTTCGGCGGCGATCTGCTCCTCGGTCATCGGCGCGTCAGGGGAGTTCCCGCAGCTGCGCCATGGCGGCGGCGTAGCGCCCGTCGATGGCGACCTGGCCGTCGCGCACGGCAGCGGCCTGCCGGTTCAGGTCCTGCGGCTGCTCGGCCAGCACGGCCACGAAGTAGCCCACGCCCTGCGGCCCGCGCGCCACGATGCGCCAGTTGGCGCGCGGCAGGCGCAGCGGTGCGGCGACGTGGTTGGCGCCGTCGATGGCATTGGGAAACAGCAGGCTGAGCGTGCGGCCGTCGGTGCCGACCTGGTAGACGTACAGGTAGCCGGCGGTGCGCGGCACGATCTCCAGCGCGATGGCGTCACCGGTGCGGATTTCGGCCGGCAGCGGCTGGATGGAGATGGCCGATGCGTTGCTGGCGCCGCGCAGCACGGCGTCCATGCGGCCCAGCAGTTCGGGCATGGAGGGCGGCGGCGCGGCGCAGCCGGCCAGCAGTGCCGCGCCGAGCACGGCGCAACCCAGAAGGCGGAATGGTGTCTGCATCGCGGCTCCTTATTGCGGCGTGGGCACGATGCGCCCGCCGCCGGCAGGCATCGCGGGCATGGGCTGTGCCGGCACCGAAATCTGCGGAGTCTGCGGCGCCTGCACCATCACCAGCCGGCGCACTTCCACCCGGCGGTTGACGGCGGCGGTGGGGTTGGCCGGATCGGCCAGGCGGCTGAAGCCCAGGCCGGCGGTCATCAGGCGCTGCGGCGTGATGCCGTGCGCGGTGACCAGGTAGTTGCGCACCATGGTCGCGCGCTCCAGCGACAGGCGCATGTTGTAGTCGGCGTCGCCGACGCGGTCGGTGTGGCCGGTGAGTTCGAAGCCGTCGGCCTGCAGCGCGCGGTCGGCCAGCGCATGGGCCAGCTCGTCCAGCTGCTGGCGCCCGATGGGCAGCAGCTCGGCCGAGTTGAAGGCGAACTGCACCTGCAGGTCGACCGCACCGGGGCGCGGGCGGCGCGGCACGCCGGGGCGGGCCGGCGAGGCGTCCAGCACCACGTCCTTGGAGGTCAGCGCCTCCAGGATGCGGGCCGACTTGACGACGGCGCCGTCCTGCGCGGCGGCGCACAGGGAAACAGCGGCAAGGGTGACGGCGGCGAAGGCGCGCAGCAGGTGGCGGCGTTGCGTCATGGCGTGCTCCTTCGGATTCACAGCGCACCCGCCACGCCGAGCTGCTGCTCCAGCGCGGGCAGCCGGCCGAACGGCACCAGCTGCAGGTAGTTGGAGCCGCGCGCGCCGTCTTCGCGATACGCGGCCTGGTCGCTCGCCGCGCCGCCGCTGGCGCGCGGATGGCGCACCGACAGCACCATGCGCTCGGCGCCGGTGCCCATCACGAAATACTCATTGGCGCCCAGCGGCAGGTCCGCCGTCTCGCCCGGGTTGATCTGCACCGAGCTGCCGGCGGCCGGATAGAACTGGCCGGCCCGCTGCAGGGCGAAGGCCGTGCCGACCAGCCGGTCCACGCTGGCCACCGCCTCGAAGGTCGGCGTCACGCGGATCTTGAAGCGCTCGCCGGGACGCAGCGGCGCATTCAACGGGCGCACCTGGCGCACCATGCCCTGGGCATCCAGCACCACCAGCTTCACGTGCATGCCCTGGTAGTTGAAGGCCGGCGACCAGCCGCGCGCGACGGCGGCGCCGGCTTCGCCCAGCAGCGGCAGCTCGGGCTGGCCCAGCACCACCGGCTTGGGTTCGTACAGCACCGGCTGCATCGGCACGCCGGCGTTGGCTTGGACGATGCGCAGCGTGCCGGCATCGATGGGCGTTTCGGGCAGCGGCGCGGCGAAGCTGGCGACCCACTGGCCGAAGCTGGGCAGCACGGCGACCGGCTCGGCCACCACGGTCTTGGCGGGGCTTTGCGCGAAGGCGGAGAGCGACAGTAGCGCGGCGCCCAGGGCAACGGCCTGCCGCGGAATGTTCAGGGCCGCAGCCAGCCGCGGCGTGGTGTTCGTCATGAAGCGGTTCATGGGAATGTCCTCGCGGTCGGTTCAGCGGTGGAAGATGCGCATGGTGGCGACCAGGCCGGTGTTCGGCGCGGCCAGCAGGTAGGTCGCCTGCGGCGTGCTTTGCTGGTCCAGCACGATGTCCTTGGCCACCGTCTTGTTGGCGACGTGGCCGGCCAGCCAGCGGCAGACGTTGGCCTCGCCGGGCGGCTCCAGCACCGCGTGCAGCTGCTCGAAGCCGCCGCCCGAGGTGCCCGAGAGGCGCAGCCGCGGGGAGATCGTTTCCTGGCCCGGGCGGACCTCGCCGCGCCACACCGGCTCGGGGTTGGGAATGCCGCTGGGCGGCGTGTTGCACAGGGCGACGCGGCCCTCGCGCGAGGCCAGCAGCTTCACGCGGAAGCGGTCGCCGGTGTTGAAGGCGGTCTCGGTGGATCTGGGCAGCAGCGTGCCGTCCGGCTGCTCCAGCAGCACGCTGACGATCATGGCGTCGTTGCGCGGCGCGGCGCCGACGGTGACCAGCGGGCCGGTGACGCGGTCGACGACCACGTCCTTGGCGGCGCCCTGGGCGTGGCCGGCCAGCGGAAGGGCCAGCGCAACGGCCAGCGAAAGGGCATGGGAGCGCAATGTCATCTTCATCCTCTTGTCTGGAAATTCGGTGCCCCCTCGGACGCGGGGCCTGGGAAATCGTCAGATGACCCCTCCGTTGGTGCGGCTAAGCTTAGCTATTTGTAAGCAGTTGCGCCAGTACGGATGAGCAGGCAGTGCGGATTGCGCCACAGGCGGGCGCTTCGTGAGTGCAGCGGCACGCACGGTGTGACAAAAGCAGAACGGGGTAAGCGCGGGCGGCGGCTGCGCGGAGGCAGTGCGCGACGCGCTGAAGGCCTATCCGTGAGCGGACAGGCGCTGGGCGATCTTCGACCCGGTGGCCGCCGATGCGGGCCACCCAGATCCGCGCACGCCCGTGCGCGTGGCAGCGCAGCTCAGACGAACAGCCGCTGAGCGCGGTCGGACAGTTCCTTTTGCCGCAGCATGATGCGGGGAACGTCCGGGTGCATCGGGTCGATTTCGGACATCGCCCAACGGTAGAAGGCCTGAGCCAGGGTCACGTGGAGGAGGGTGATGATCTTCATGGTGGATGAATGATCCGTTGGCAACACCATTCTGGATCGTCATCCTGTGGCTCAACCACTCCTTCGCCAATTGCCACACGCCATGTCGGACTAAACCGATACTGCCGCGCCAGCCGAGCTGCTGAGCCACTATCCGCGCGGATGGTGCCTTGTGTGCAACTGTTTCAGCCGCTCGCGCGCCACGTGCGTGTAGATGGTGGTGGTGGAGATGTCGGCGTGGCCGAGCAGCATCTGCACCGCGCGCAGGTCGGCGCCATGGTTGAGCAGGTGCGTGGCGAAGGCGTGCCGCAAGGTGTGCGGCGACAGCGGCGCCGTGATGCCTGCGATGCGCGCGCACTTCTTCACGATCACCCAGAACATCGCGCGCGTCATGCCGTGGCCGCGCGCCGTCACGAACAGGTCTTCGGTCTGCTGCCCCGCCAGGATGGCGGCACGCACACCGCCCAGGTAGCGCTCCAGCCAGGCGCGCGCCTCCATGCCGAACGGCACCAGGCGCTCCTTGCCGCCCTTGCCCATGACCCGCAGCACGCCCTCGCCCATGCTGAGATGAAAAGTCTTCAGGCCCACCAGTTCGCTCACGCGCAGGCCGCTGGCGTACATCAGCTCCAGCATGGTGCGGTCACGCAGGCCCAGCGGCATTTCCGTATCGGGCGCGCGCAGCAGGTCTTCCACCTGCTTCTCGGTCAGGGTCTTGGGCACGCGCAGCGGCTGCCGCGCGGACTGCAGCTTCAAGGTGGGATCGGCCGCGACCAGCCGCTCGCGCAGCGCCCAGCGGAAGTAGCGCTTGAACACCGTGAGCCGCCGGTTGGCCGTGGTCGCGCGCGTCTGGGCGTGGCGCGCCGCGAAGTAGCCGAGCAGGTCGGCTTCCGCGCTGGCGTCGATGGCGCGGCCGTGGTGCTGCGCCAGCCAGTGGCCGTACAGGCTCAGGTCGCGCCGGTACGCGGCCAGCGTGTTCTTCGACAGCCCTTCCTGCAGCCACAGGGCGTCGATGAAGGCGTCGATGCTGTCGGCTGAAGGCGTCGCGCCCGTCACCTCATTCCAGCTTCAGCTTGGCCTGGTCGACCACCTTCTTGTAGACGGCGAATTCGGCCTGGATCTGCTCGCCGAACTGCTGCGGCGTGTTGCCGATGATCAGCGAGCCGGTGTCCTCGATGCGCTTGCGCACCGCGGGGTCCTGCAGCACCTTCACCACGCCGGCGTGGATCTTGTCGACCACGTCCTTGGGCATGCCCTTGGGGCCGTACAGGCCGTAGTAGGCCATGCGGTTCACCGGCTCCAGGCCGATCTCCTTGAAGGTCGGCACGTTGGGCAGTTCCTTCAGCCGCTGCGGCGCGGCCACCACGATGGGCACCAGCCGGTTCTCCTTGATGAAGGGCAGCGCCGAGGGCATGTTGTCGAAGATCATCGGCACCTGGCCGGCCACCGTGTCGTTCAGCGCCGGGCCGGCGCCGCGGTACGGGATGTGGGTGACGAAGGTGCCCGACAGGTTCTTGTACAGCTCCATCTGCAGGTGGCCGATGCCGCCGGTGCCGGAGGACGAATACGAGTAGCGGCCCGGGCTCTTCTTCAGCGCCTCGACGAAGCCCTTGTAATCCTTGGCCGGGAAGCTGGGGTGCACCGCGATCACGTTGGGCGTGGCCGCGACGTTGGTGATCGGCGTGAAGTCGGTCAGCGGGTTGTACGGGATCTTGGGGTTGATCGCCGGGTTGGCCGCGGTGGTGGACACGGTGGCCATGCCGATGGCGTAGCCGTCGGGCGTGGCGTGCGCGGTTTCGTTGGCGCCGACCACGCCGCCGCCGCCGGCCTTGTTCTCCACCACCACCGTCTGGCCCAGCACCTTGCCGAGCGGATCGGCGATCACGCGGGCGATGATGTCGGTGGTGCCGCCGGGCGCGAACGGCACCACCAGGCGGATCGGTTTGTTGGGATAGCCCTGCGCGGATGCGGGCGCGGCGGCGGCAGCGAGCGCCAGCGCGGACAAGCCGAGCCACAAGCGGCGTTTCATGGAATTCTCCTGGTTGGACGGATTGAGCAAAGACCCGGAATGCTACGGGCAGAACGCGGGCACAGGGCTGCGGACTATCCATGAGGATCGGCAGGCACGGCAGCGCGGCGGTTATGCTCGCGCGGGTGAATTTTGCCCAGCTGTTGTTTCCTGACTTTTTCCTGATCCTGTGCGGCTGGCTGGTCTGCCGCTACACGGCGCTGAACCGCACCGTTTGGGAGCAGGTGGAAAGCCTGGTTTACTACTTCCTCTTTCCTGTCCTGCTGTTCCAGTCGGTGGTCAAGAGCCCGCTGGACCTGCGCGCCGCCTCCAACCTGATCGCCGCCGGCCTGCTGCTGGGCGTGGCCGGCATCGCGCTGGCCTACGTGCTGCCGCACCTGCCCTGGTTCTCGCGCCACATCGACCGGCGCGAGCATGCGGCCTGCGCGCAGATCGGCTTCCGCTTCAATTCGTTCATCGCGCTGGCGCTGGCCGACCGGCTGGCCGGTGCGCAGGGCCTGCTGCTGGTGGCGGTGCTGATCGGGGTGTGCGTGCCGCTGTTCAACGTGGCCGCGGTGTGGCCGATGGCGCGCCATGCGCAGACCGGCATGCTGGGCGCGCTGCTGCGCAACCCGCTGATCATCTCCACCGCCACCGGCCTCGCGTGCAACCTGCTCGGGTTTCGCATTCCCGGCTGGCTGGACGTGCCGGTCACGCGCATCGGCGCGGCGTCGCTGGCGCTCGGGCTGATGGCCACCGGCGCCGGCATGCAGTTCGGCAGCGTGGCGCGCGCCAAGACGCTGGCCGTCAGCGTGCTGGCGATCCGGCACCTGCTGCTGCCGCTGCTGGCGCTGGCGCTGTGCCTGCTGTTCGGCCTGGACGGGCCGCAGGCCACGGTGCTGCTGGCGTTCTCCGCCCTGCCCTCGGCCTCCAGCGCCTACGTGCTGGCCTCGCGCATGGGCTACAACGGCGCGCTGGTGGCCGGGCTGGTCACGCTGTCCACGCTGCTGGCGATCCCCAGCCTGGCGCTCGCCATCGGCCTGCTGCGCCCTTTGGTGCCGTGATGCGCTGGGTTAGCATGCCGCCGGGAGCCATTGCACGAGGAGGAGTTTCGACATGGCGATGACAACGACACTGCGCGCCGCCGCCCTGCTGGTCGGCGCCTTGCTGGCCGCACCGGCCGGCGCGACGATGTACCGCTGCGGCAACGTGTTCCAGGACCGCCCCTGCGACGCCGGCGTCACCGAGCAGCGGATCACGCCCGGCGGCGCACGGCCTGCCGCGGCACCGGCGAATCCGCCCGCGCCCGTCGCCGCGGTGTCGCCTTTCGCCGTGGCGTGCGCACGCGTCGGCGAAACCGCGCAGCGCATCGTGTGGAAGCGCGAAGGCGGCGCCACCCTGGAAAAGCAGGTCAACGAGGCACACGGCAACGCGGACCTGGTCGCCACCATCAACGCGGTCTATGCGCGCCGCGGCACGGCGCCCGAGATCCGCACCGCCATCGAGACCGAGTGCGTGGCGGAACGCACCAAACAGGCCGAAGCCGCCGAAGCGCTGAAGGCGCTGCAGAAGCAGGCGGGTCCGGCGTCGCCGGTGCAGGCAGCGCCTGCGCCCGCGGCGGACGCGGCACCGGCTGCAGCCGTCGTTCCCGCGGCGGCAAAACCCAATCCGATGTGCACCAGCTGGCGCCGGGACCTGGCGAGCATCGAAGCGCAGCTGCGCGCCGGCGGCAAGGCCGCGGCGATGGAGAGCCTGCAGAACCAGCGGCGCAGCACGGAGAAGCAGTTGTCGGACGCGAAGTGCTGAGCTAAGTGCCCTCTCCCGCTTGCGGGAGAGGGGGCAAAGCAAGAGCCCATTGCACATGCTCGCGCACCAGCGCGCCCGGGTGCTCCGCGCGCGCCTGCAGCGCGGCACGCAGCACCGGATCGTCCGCGATGCGCAATGCATTGCCCAACGCCACCGCGATGTTGCGCAGCCAGCGCTCGTGGCCGATGCGGCGGATCGGGCTGCCTTCGGTGCGCGCCAGGAATTCCTCTTCGCTCCAGCTGAACAATTCCGCCAGCGTGCTGCCCGTCATCGGCGCGCGCGCATCGAAATCGGGCAGCTCGCTGCGCTGCGCGAACTTGTTCCAGGGGCAGGCCAGCTGGCAGTCGTCGCAGCCGTAGATGCGGTTGCCCATCAGCGGGCGCAGCTCGGTGGGAATCGGTCCCGCGTGCTCGATGGTCAGGTAGGAGATGCAGCGCCGCGCGTCCAGCCGGTACGGCGCGACTATCGCGCCGGTCGGGCATGCCGTGATGCAGGCACCGCAGCTGCCGCAGTGGTCGGTCACCGCCTCGGTCGCAGGCAGCGCCAGGTCGACGTAGATCTCGCCCAGGAAGAACATCGAGCCGCCTTCGCGGTTGAGCACCAGCGTGTGCTTGCCGCGCCAGCCCTGGCCGCTGCGCGCGGCGAGCTCCACTTCCAGCACAGGCGCCGAATCGGTGAACACGCGGTGGCCGAACGGGCCGATCGCTTCGGCGATGCGCTCGCTCAAGCTCTGCAGGCGTGCGCGCATCACTTTGTGGTAGTCGCGGCCGCGTGCATACATCGAAACAATGGCTTCCCGCGGCCGTTCGAGCCGCGCGAACTCGATCGCCTGCCAGCCCTCGGGCGTGCCGCGCGGCAGGTAGTCCATGCGCGCGGTGACCACGCTCACCGTGCCCGGCACCAGTTCGGCCGGGCGCGCGCGCTTCATGCCGTGCGCCGCCATGTAGGCCATCTCGCCGTGGAATCCGTTGTGCAGCCACGCAGCCAGGCCCGGTTCGGCCGACGATAAGTCGACGCCGGCCACGCCGATTTGCGAGAATCCGAGCGCGCGTGCCCACTCGCGCATGCGCGCAAGCAGTAAAGGACCGTCGATCTGAGCGCCGTCGAACACCATCGCCCGATTGTAGAAAGCGTGGCCTGGGCCACCGAGGACGACACGCGCCGCTTCGCCGAGCGCCTGGCCTCGCACGCGGCCGTGCGCGACGCCTTCATCGAACTGCACGGCAACCTGGGCGCGGGCAAGACCACTTTCGTGCGCCACCTGCTGCGCGCGCTCGGCGTGCAGGGCCGCATCAAGAGCCCCACCTATGCCGTGGTGGAGCCGCACGAGGCGCCCGGCTTCGCCGCCTTTCACTTCGACTTCTACCGCTTCAGCGACCCGCGCGAGTGGGAGGACGCGGGCTTTCGCGACATCTTCGCGGGCCCGGGCCTGAAGCTGGCCGAATGGCCGGACAACGCGCGCGCCCTGCTGCCGCTGGCCGACCTGGTGATCGCCATCGACACGCAGGCCGACGACAGCCGCCGCGTGGAATTGCGCGCGCAGACGCCGCGCGGCGCGGAGCTGCTGCGATGAAGCGCCGCGACCTGCTGCAAGGCGGCTCGCTGCTGCTGCTCCTGGGCGCGCACCAGATCGCCAGCGGCGCCACCATCCTGGCGGTGCGCCTGTGGCCGGCGCCCGACTACACGCGCCTGACCATCGAATCCGACGGCCTGCTGGGCGCGCGCCACACCATGCTGGGCATGCCGCCGCGCCTGGCGGTGGACATCGACGGCATCGAGCTCAACCCGACCCTGCGCGAGCTGGTCGCCAAGGTGAAGCTGGACGACCCGTTCGTCGGCGGCGTGCGCGCCTCGCAGCACGGGCCCGGCGTGGTGCGGCTGGTGGTGGACCTGAAGCAGCCCACCCTGCCGCAGCTGTTCAGCCTGCCGCCCATCGCCGCCTACCAGCACCGGCTGGTGGTGGACTTCTACCCGACCCGCGCCGCCGACCCGCTGGAAGCACTGATCGCCGAGCGCATGAAGGACCGGCCGATCTCCGCGCCGACGCCGGCCACCGATCCACTGGGCGAACTGATCGCGCGCAACGGCGAGCGCACGGTGCAGGCCGACCCGTCGCCCACCGCCGGCGGCGAGGCGCCCCGGCCCGCGTCCAGGCAGCCGCCGCCGCGCAAGACCGACCGGCTGATCATCGTGGCGCTGGACCCCGGCCACGGCGGCGAGGACCCGGGCGCCATCGGGCCGGCCGGCACGCGCGAAAAAGACGTGGTGCTGCAGGTCGCGCAGCGGCTGCGCGAGCGCATCAACGCCACCAGCATCAACGGCAGCCCGATGCGCGCCTACCTGACGCGCGACGCCGACTTCTTCGTGCCGCTGCACGTGCGCGTGCAGAAGGCGCGGCGCGTGCAGGCCGACCTGTTCGTCAGCATCCATGCCGACGCCTTCATGACGCCCGCCGCGCGCGGCGCCAGCGTGTTCGCGCTCAGCCAGGGCGCGGCCTCCAGCGCCGCCGCGCGCTGGATGGCCGACAAGGAGAACCAGGCCGACCTGATCGGCGGCGTGAACGTCAAGGCGCAGGACGCGCACGTGGTGCGCGCCATGATCGACATGAGCACCACGGCGCAGATCAACGACAGCATCAAGCTGGGCGGCGCCATGCTGGGCGAGATCGGCCAGGTCGGCAAGCTGCACAAGGGCCAGGTGGAACAGGCCGGCTTCGCCGTGCTGAAGGCGCCCGACATCCCCAGCGTGCTGGTGGAGACCGCCTTCATCAGCAACCCGGAGGAAGAGATGCGCCTGCGCAGCGACGCCTACCAGGAGCAGCTGGCCGACGCGCTGATGCGCGGCATCCAGCGCTACTTCGCGAAGAACCCGCCGCTCGCGCGCAACCGCACGGCCTGAGGGTCGCCTGGCGGACACACCGGCCGCGCCGGCTGCCGGGCTCCATGGTGTAATCGCGCCCGCGACCAACGCGCAGGAGTTCCATGGCGCAGGCCAGTTCGCCCATTTCATTCGATCCGGCCGACGCGGCCGCCACCGCCACCGGCTGGCGCGCCGCCCTCGTCGGCGCGCTCGAAGGTTCCGCCGCCAACATTCCACTGAGCCTCGGCGCGGTGACGCTGGTGTTCGCCCACATCGGGCCGCAGGTGCTGCCGGGCGCCATGCTGGCCACCCTGCTGGGGCTGGCCTGGATGCAGCTGGCGAACCTGCGCTCGCGCCGCCCGCTGCTCTACTCCGCCCGCTTCTTCGAGGCCACCGCGCTGGCCGCCATGCTGGACCGCATGATCGCGCTGCTGCCGGCCTGGGGCCTGGCCGACACGGTGGGCGTGCGGCTCGCGCTGCTGGTGCTGGTGACCGCCCTGGCCGGCCTGGTGGTCGGCCTGCTGTACCTGCTGCGCGCCGACCGCTTCACGCGCTACATCCCGGCGCCGGTGTTCGCCGGCTTCGCCAACAGCATCGCCGTGGCCATCCTGCTGTCGCAGGCCCAGACGCTGTCGGCCATGCTGGGCGAGGGCGGCGGCGCGGCGGCGGCGGCGCTGCTGCTCGCCTGCGCGGCATTCGCCGCCGGCCTGGCGGTGCGCCGCTGGCTGCCGCACTGGCCGGCCGCCACCTGCGCCATGGCGGCGGGCCTGGTGCTCGGGCTGCTGCTGGCCGTATGGCAGCCGATTCCCATGCTGGGCACGGCCGGCAGCAGCTTCGCGCTGCCGGTGGCGCTGGCGGACTTCGGCGCGCTCGCGGGCAAAGGCGTGCAGCAACTGGCGATCGCCGGCGTGGTCGGCGCCAACGCGCTGGTGCTGGGCACCATGATGTTCATCAACACCAGCGTCTCCGCGCAGGCCATGAGCCACATCGACGAGAAGCCGGCCGACGGCCAGCGCGGCCTGGTGTGGGCCGCGCTGTGCATGGGCCTGGCCGGCGCGGCCGGGTCGGCGCCGCTGTCGGGCGGGCTGCAGGGGTCGATGGCGGCGGCGCGGCGCGCGCCGCTGTCGCCGCGCGTCGGCCTGTGGGTGGCGGCGATCATCGCGCTGGTGGCCATGAGCGGCGTGCTCTCCTGGGTGCCGCTGGCGGCGGTGGCCGGCGCGCTGGTGGGCGAGGCCTGGTCGATGGCCGACCGCGATTCGCTCAAGCTGCTGCGCGGCTGGGCGGCGCGCCGCCCGCTCTCGCGGCAGGCCCGCGAGGACCTGGCGCTGATCGGCGCGGTCACCGCCACCGCGGTGCTGCTGAACATGGTGGCCGCGGTGTTCGCCGGCCTGCTGTTCGGGCTGCTGCTGTTCGCCGCGCGCAATGCGCGCCGGCCGGTGCGCGCGGTGTGGAACGGCGCGCAGCTGTCGTCCAACTGCGCGCGTTCGCGCGCCGACCTGCAGCTGCTGGCGCGGCACGGCGAGCGCATCCGCGTGATCGAGCTGGAAGGCGACCTGTTCTTCGGCACGGTGAACAGCCTGGAACGCGCGCTGCACCGCAACGCCAACGACGCCGAGTGCCTGGTGATCGACTGGTCCGCGGTGCGCCACCTGGACACCAGCGCGGCGCAGGCGGTGGCGAAGTTCCACCGCGCGGCCGCGGCGCGCGGGGCCGCGGTCTTCCACGTGCAGCCGCGCGACACGCAGGCCGAGTGGCTGGCCGCGCTGGCGCCGCAGCTGCCGGACGACGGCTCCTTCGTCGCGGACCTGGACCTCGCGCTGGAGCGCGCCGAAAACCAGCTGCTGCAGCGGCACGCAGCGGCGCCGTCGCACGGCACCACCACGCTGGAAGAGGCGATGGCGCTGCTGCGCGGGCTCACCGAAGCCGAGCGCGCGCTGCTGCACGCGCAGATGCAGCAGAGCTTCCACCGCGCGGGCGAGGTGCTGGTGCGCGCGGGCGAGCCGAGCGACCGGCTGCTGGTGGTGCTGCAGGGCACCGCGGCCGTGATCGTCGAAGCGGCCGACGGCACGCGCGTGCGCCTGGCCGGCGTGCGGCGCGGTGCCACCATCGGCGAAATGGGCTTTCTGGACGAAGCACCGCGCTCGGCCACGGTGGTCGCGCAGGAGGACCTGCTGGTGGCGAGCCTGGCGCGCGGGCACTTCGAGCAGCTCGGCCGCAGCCATCCCGCGCTGGTGCACAAGCTGCTCACGAACATCGCGCTGGACGTGGCCGCGCGCCTGCGCCACACCAACCGTCTCGCCTCGGCCCGCCTGGCCAGGCGCTGAGCGAGGATCGGCTTTGCAGGACAGCTCCTGCGAACCCTGGACTGCACGCCGCGCTACGCCCAGACGACACCTCCCGTCAAGTTGCTCCTACAGCTGCGCAGTGGCTTCGTTTCTACAGTGAAGTCACACAAGCAAGGCCGCGGCTGGATGCGGCACCGGAACAACCAACTGGAAGGAAATGCTATGAAGACGCGAATCATCGGTGCGGCCCTGGTTGCCGCCTCTCTCCTGGGCCTGGGCGGCTGCGCCACGATGGACCGCACGACGGTGGGAACCGTGGGCGGTGCCGTGGTCGGCGGCGTGGTCGGCGACGCCCTGCTGGGCACGCCGGGCGCGGTGGCCGGCGCCGTGGCCGGTGGCTACCTGGGCAACAAGGCAGCAAAACGTTAAGTTCGGAATCGCTGCGCGATTTCAAACTTGATCGACCAGGAGGCGGCATTCGTGCCGCCTCTTGTCGTTTCTAGATGGGGTAGATCAGCGAGTTGAGCACCATCTCGCTGTCGTACACGCACAGGCGGCTGGCGAACTTCAGGCCATCGGGGGTGCGCACGATCTCGTCGATGTACCGGCCGACGTTGTAGACCTCGCTGGCGTCGCCGGGCCTGGTGCGGAACACGGCGTAGTGCGCCTGCGCGCGGATGCGGCCATCCGCTTCTTCTCCCAGCACTTGCGCCGGACTCAGCACGTGGCGCGTGTAGTAGGGGCCGTGGTAGATGGTCTGCGTGATGCCGTAGACGCGGTCCTTCATCATGCCCTGGCTCTCCAGGTCCATCAGCGCCAGCGGCAGGTTGCGGTCGTGGTTCTCGCGCGCACGCAGCGTGTAGCGGCCGTCGGGCAGGAAGAACAGCGGCCAGTCGTCGAAGCGGCGCTCGTCCAAGGCGGCGGCATAGGCGGCGTTGAGCTGGTCGACGGCGTGGTGCAGCAGCAGGGCTTCGACAGGCTCAGCCCGAACGGTCTGCGTGCTCATACGCCCATCACCTTCTTCCAGTACGCGTACATCCCGCGGATCAGCGTTTCGGTCACCATGTGCTCGGTGCCGCCGGTGCCGGTGCCGCCCAGCTCGCACAGGGTGCTGCCCGACTCGCCCCACTGGCGAAAACCGTCCTGGCTGAACTCGATCACCTCGCCGTCGTCTGCGCTGACGAAGCCGGCCGGGCCGAACAGGTTGGCCTGGCGCAGGCGCCGCCGCGTCATCTCGGGCGTGTCGTCGGCGAAGCCGAAATGCGTCCAGACGAAATCGAACTCGCCTTCGCCGCGCGGCACGATGTGGCGCGTGGACAGCGAATTCACCTGCTGCTGGACGATGAGGCTGGGGAACAGCGTGACCATGGTGACGGTGGGCGTGATCTGCGTGCCGGGGTTGGCCGGGTCGTCGACGGTCCACCAGGGCTCGGGCACCACGTCCAGCAGGCGCGTGTCGTTGAGCGCCATGCCGTCCTTGAACGAGGTCACGCCGGCCGTCACCGTCCGGTTCGCGCCGCCCTCGTTGCGGCGCGACACCATCACCGCGTGGCGGCCCTGCGCATCGGTCACCATGCGGCTCTTCTGGTCGGCGCGCCACAGGCCGAAGGTCACGAACCAGGTGTGCAGCAGGCCCGGGTGGTAGGGGTCCTTGATGTTCTCCATCATCAGCTTCCAGTTGCCCGGGATGCGCTGGCGGTTGTAGCCCAGCAGGGTGAGCTGCCGCCCCTTGAAGATGCGGTCCAGCCAGGGCATGACCTCGGGGCCGATGTAGTCGGCGAACGGCTCCACCTCTTCGCTGAAGGTGGCGAACACCAGGCCGTGCAGCACCGCCACGTGCAGCTTGACCAGGCTGTTGGCCTGGAGGTCGAAGCCCTCGGGCATGCCGCCGTTGACGCAGGCCGAACCGTCGGGCCGTTCCTCCTTCACGCCGTCCTTGAACGGCAGGCCGGCCAGGTCGCCATTGAGCTTGTAGGTCCACTGGTGGTAGGGGCAGACGAAGCTGCGCGCGTTGCCGTGGGGCTGCCGGCAGAAGCGCACGCCGCGGTGCGCGCAGCGGTTCTCCACCACACGGATGCCGCTGTCCGTGCCGCGGTCCTTCGGCGCCACCCGGTCGCGCACCAGGATCACCTGGCGCTCGCCGACCCAGCTGAGCCGGTAGTCGCCCACGTTGGGAATTTCCGCTTCCAGGCCGACGTAGCTCCAGTGCGCGCCGTAGAAGACGCGCTCCAGCTCGCGCTGGTACAGCTGCGCATCGGTGTACGCCCAGAAGGGGACGCGGCTGGAGCCGGGCGCGTCCCAGCAGCGCGCGTCGGTGGCAGGGGTCTGCGGTGCGTTCATGGCCGAAATAATACGCTTGCATATCAATTTGGGCCATGCGGCCGCGCGGCCGACATGCGTGATGTCCACGATGGCGCCGGCCGCGCGGCCGCCCTAGCATGGACCGATGCGCCCTCTCGCTCCCCTGCTCGCCCGCCTCGCCGCCGCGTGCGCGGCCTTCACGCTCGCCGCCGCGGCGCACGCCGACCCGGCATCCGCGCCCTGCCCCGCCGAAGTGCCGGCCTCCGCCACCTGCTTCAGCGGCGAGGACGGCCAGGGCGCCTTCTACTGGATCGCCCTGCCGGCCGGCTGGAACGCGGCTAGCGGCGTGCTGGTGATGCACGCGCACGGCGGCCCGGCCGACACTGGGCCGGCGAAACCCGAGCGCAGCCGCGACGACCTGGAGCGCTGGGCGGTCACCGTCAAGGCCGGCTACGCCTGGGCCGGCTCCACCTACCGGCGCGGCGGCTACGGCGTGACCATGGCAGCCGAAGACACCGAGCGGCTGCGCCGCATCGTCGTGGCGCGCTTCGGCCAGCCGCGCCGCACGCTGCTGCACGGCCAGAGCTATGGCGGCGGCGTGGCGTCCAAGGCGGCCGAGCTGTACGCCACGGTGGACGGCAAACGGGGGCCTTACGACGGCGTACTGCTCACCAGCGGCGTGCTGGGCGGCGGCACCCGCGCCTACGATTTCCGGCTGGACCTGCGGGTGGTCTACCAGGCCCTCTGCAACAACCATCCGCGTCCCGACGAGCCGGGCTATCCGCTGTGGCAGGGCCTGCCCGAGGGCAGCAAACTCACCCGCGACGAACTGGCGCGCCGCGTCGACGACTGCACCGGCATCCGCCAGCCGGCGGCGCAGCGCACCGAGCGGCAGAAAGCCAACCTGGCCGCCATCCTGAACGTGGTGAAGATCTCGGAGAAGTCGCTCATCGGCCACCTGAACTGGGCGACCTGGCTGTTGCGCGACGTGACGCAGCTGCGCCTGGGCGGCCGCAATCCGTTCGGCAACGTCGGCGCCGTCTACAGTGGCTCGGGCGACGACGCGGCGCTGAATGCCGCCGTGCTGCGCTACGCCGCCGACCCGCAGGCCGTGGCCGAGCTGGCGCGCGACAGCAATCCCAGCGGCGGCGTCAACGTGCCGGTGCTGACCCTGCACGCCATCCACGACCCCACCGCCTTCGTGGAGCTGGAAAGCCTGTACCGCGACACGCTGGAGCGCGCCGGCACAGGGCAGCTGCTGGTGCAGACCTTCAGCGACGAATCGGAACACAGCTACCTGGCCGCGCCGCAGTACCCGGCGCTGTTCACCGCCCTGCTCGACTGGATCGACAAGGGCGAGAAGCCGACGCCGGCCAAGGTGGCTGCCTTGTGCAAGGGCTATGAAGCGGGCTACGGCGGCAGCTGCAAACTGCTGCCGGACTACCGCCCGGCGCCGCTGGATGCGCGCGTCACGCCGCGTCCGCGTTAGAAGGAAGCGGGGTCATTCACCGCAGAGACGCAGAGGACACAGAGGGCCGCAGAGGAATCCATTGATTTTTCTCTGCGGCCCTCTGCGGCCCTCTGCGCCTCTGCGGTGAAGGCTGTTGTCACCCTGCGCGCACCGGCGCCTTGCGGCGCGCCTTCCACGCGCCGAACAGGATCACCACGCCGGGGATCAGGATCATTGCCCAGATGATCTTGTCCAGGTGCGCCTTCACCCACGGGATGCCGCCGAACAGGTAGCCGGCGGTGATGATGCCCGCCACCCACAGCGCGCCGCCGGTCACGTCGTAGAACGTGAACTTGGCGCGTGTCATGCGCGCCACGCCGGCGACGAAGGGCGCGAAGGTGCGCAGGAACGGCATGAAGCGCGCCGCCACGATGGTGATGCCGCCGTACTTCTCGTAGAAGGCATGCGCCTGCTCGAAGGCGCGCTTGTTGAAGAAGCGCGAGTCCTCCCACTGGAACACGCGCGGGCCGAAATAGCGGCCGATGGCGTAGTTGCTCTGGTTGCCCAGCACGGCGGCGGCCAGCAGCAGCGCGATCGACAGCGGGTAGCTCATGAGGCCCAGCCCGCACAGCGCGCCCACCACGAACAGCAGCGAGTCGCCCGGCAGGAACGGCATCACCACCACGCCGGTCTCCACGAAGATGATGAGGAACAGCAGCGCATAGACCCAGTTGCCGTAATTGGCGACGAAGTTCTGCAGGTGCTGGTCGACGTGCAGCACGAAGCCGACCAGGAAGGCGAGAAATTCCATGGCGCCGATTATGGGGTCCGCTTCCGGCCAGAACCGTCCCGCACACGGCCTAGAATGCCTCTGTGAATGCAGTGCTCTCCACGGCCGCGCGGCGGCCGATCCGCGAACTGCCCGACGAGCTGGTCAGCCAGATCGCCGCGGGCGAAGTGGTGGAACGCCCCGCCTCCGTCGTGCGCGAGCTGGTGGACAACGCGCTGGACGCCGGTGCGGCCCAGGTCGCCGTGCGCCTGGCCGCCGGCGGCGTGCGTTTGATCTGCGTGGAAGACGACGGCAGCGGCATGGAGCGCGACGACCTCTCGCTCGCGCTCAAGCGCCACGCCACCAGCAAGATCGGCTCGCTGTCGGACCTGGAAACCGTGGCCACCATGGGGTTCCGCGGCGAGGCGCTGGCCGCCATCGCCTCGGTATCGGAAACCAGCCTGCTGTCGCGCACCACCGGCCAGCCCAGCGCCTTCATGCTCGATGCCGCCAGCGGCGAGCTGCGCCCGGCGGCACGCGCCGTCGGCACCACGGTGGAAGTCAAGGAGCTGTTCTTCAGCACCCCGGCGCGCCGCAAATTCCTGAAGAGCGACGCCACCGAGCTCGCCCATTGCCTGGAGGCGGTGCGCCGCCACGCGCTGGCGCGGCCCGACGTCGGCTTCGCCGTCTGGCACGAAGGCCGGCTGCTGGAGCAGTGGCGCCCCGGCACGCGCGAGCAGCGCATCGCCGACGTGCTGGGCGAGGATTTCCTGGAACAGAGCGTGGCGGTGGAGTACGCCGCTGGCCCGTTGCGCGTGCGCGGCCGTGCCGGCCTGCCCGATGCCGCGCGCTCGCGCGCCGACTGGCAGTTCGCCTACGTGAACGGCCGCTACGTGCGCGACAAGGTGCTGGCGCACGCGGCGCGCGCCGCCTACGACGACGTGCTGCACGGCCAGCGCCAGCCGGCCTACGTGCTGTACGTGGAGATCGACCCGGCGCGGGTGGACGTGAACGTGCACCCGACCAAGATCGAGGTGCGTTTCCGCGAGAGCCGCGAGGTGCACCAGGCGGTGCTGCATGGCGTGGACAACGCGCTGGCCGCGCCGCGCGCAGGCGCTGCCGCGCTGGCGCCGGCCGGTGGCGGGCTGCCCGCGGACGCAGGCACGGCGGCGGACAACACCGCACCGAGCCGCCCGTGGAGCCAGCCGGCGATCCCGTTCTCGCCCCCGCCCGTCCTCGGCAACCGCGTGAACGACCTGTCGATGCTGTGGACGCCGGGTCCCGCCGCCGCGCCGCGCGCGGAAGAACGGGGCGGCGAGCCCTTCGCCGCGCCACCGCAGGAACCAGCCACCCCGCTGCCCGCCGGCGACTGGCCGCTCGGCCGCGCGATCGCGCAGCTGCAGGGCATCTACATCCTGGCCGAGAACAACCAGGGCCTGGTGATCGTGGACATGCATGCGGCGCATGAACGCATCGTGTACGAGCGGCTGAAGACGCAGATGGACGCGCGCTCCATCGCCAGCCAGCCGCTGCTGATTCCCGCAACCTTCGCTGCCACTCCGCAGGAAGTGGCGACGGCGGAATCGTGCGCCGAGGTCCTGGAGACACTGGGCCTGGAGATCACCGTGTTTTCGGCGAAGACGCTGGCGGTGCGCGCCGTGCCCACCAGCCTGGCGCAGGGCGACGCGGTCGAGCTGGCGCGCAGCGTGCTGGCGGAGCTGTCGCAGCACGACGCCAGCACCGTGGTGGAGCGCGCCCGCAACGAGCTGCTGGCGACCATGGCCTGCCACGGCGCGGTGCGGGCGAACCGCCGGCTCACGCTGGACGAGATGAACGGCCTGCTGCGGCAGATGGAGGAGACCGAGCGCTCCGACCAGTGCAACCACGGGCGGCCGACCTGGCGGCAGCTGTCGATCCGCGAGCTCGATTCGCTGTTTTTGCGCGGGCGCTGAAGAACTTCCCGCCGGCCCGAGGGTCGCAAGCTCATGCGCCGCCCCGCCCTGCTGCTTGCCATCGCAGCCATCACCGCCATCCTGGCCACCGTCGGCTGCTCCTCCCTGGACGAACACCAGCGGGGCTGGATCTTCCAGCCCGGCGACCGCAGCTGGGGCGGCACGGCCGAACTGGCGCAGGACATGGAACCGGTCTGGATCGATTTCGATTCCAGGGTCACCGGCGAACCCGCGAAACTCAACGCCCTGTGGCTGCCGGCCGAACACAATCCCGGCACGGCGCCGGTGCTGCTGTACCTGCACGGCGCGCGCTGGAACGTGCAGGGCTCGGCGCCGCGCATTCGGCGCATGCAGGAGCTCGGCTTCTCGGTGCTGGCCATCGACTACCGCGGCTTCGGCAAGAGCACGCGGACCCTGCCGTCCGAAGACACCGCCTACGAGGACGCGCGCGCCGCCTGGGACTGGCTGGCCGCCACCTACCCGCGGCGGCCCCGCTATATCTTCGGCCACTCGCTGGGCGGCGCCATCGCCATCGACCTGGCGGCCCAGGTTGCGGACGAACAGGGCACCATCGTCGAAGGCACATTCACCTCGATTGCGGACGTGGCCGGCACCATGCGCTGGGGCTGGCTGCCGATCGGCCCGCTGATCACCCAGCGCTTCGAGTCCGTGCGCAAGGTCGCGCGCATCGGCTCGCCGCTGCTGGTGGTGCACGGCGCCGACGACAACCTGATCAAGAGCGACCTGGGCCGCAAGCTGTACGAAGCGGCCACCGGAAAGAAGCACTTCCTGCTGGTCGAAGGCGGCTCGCACTACAGCACCATGGCGGTGGGCGTCGCGCAATACCGCGAGGCGCTGAGCCAGCTGTTCAGCTTGCGCTAGGCATCCGCAGCCGGAGTCCGTTTGAACGCAGAGGGCGGAGGATGCGCAGAGGACGCAGAGGACATCCAAAACCCCATTGGTTTTCTCTGCGTCCTCTGCCACCGTTCGGGCTGAGCTTGTCGAAGCCCCGCGCGCGTGCCCTTCGACAAGCTCAGGGCGAACGGTGATTCAGAGCAAACGGTGAGCGGCCTCAAGGAACATCCAAATCCAATTGGTTTTCTCTGCGTCCTCTGCGCGCCCTTTGCGACCTCTGCGTTCAAAAAATGCCGGGCTAACCTTGCGCCCGCCGCAGGGTTTCGATCGCGCCCCGCACATCCTCGATCGGCATCTGCCCCGGCGCCGATGCCTCCCCCGCCACCGCGAAAGTCAGCGCCGAGCCGAACGCGCCGCCGCACAGCCGGCTGGCCGCGCCCAGGCCGCCCATGGACATGCCGACCACGGGAATCGGAAGCGCGCGGCTGGCGCGCAGCGTGGCCTCCAGCAGCGCCAGCACGTCTTCCTCGCGTTGCGGCATCACGGCCAGCTTGGCGACCTCGGCGCCCAGCCGGTGCGCCTGCGCGAAGCGCTCCACCAGCGCATCGGCCGGCGGCGTCTGCTGGAAATCATGGAACGACAGCACCAGGCCGATGCCGCGCGAGCGCGACATGGCGCGCACTTCGCGCAGGTGCGCGGCGTCGCTGTCCATCTCGAAATCCACCAGCGACACGCCGCCCGCTTCGCACACGGCGCGGTACAGCGCCACCACGCCGTCCTCGTCCAGCGCGATCGGCTGGCCGCCTTCGCGTTGCGAACGCCGCGTGAACAGCAGCGGCAGGCGGCCCGAGGCCTCGCGGATGCGTGGCGCGAGCGCGGCCACCGCGGCCGCGTCGGCGATGCCATCGAAGAAATCGACCCGCCACTCCAGCAGGTCCGCCCGCCTGGCCGCGGCGGCGCGCGCCTCGGCCAGCAGTGCATCCGCGCTGCGCGCCACCAGCGGCGCGCAGATGGCCGGCACGCCCGGTGAACCCAGGAGCCGTCCGTCGATGGTGATGCCGCGCATCGCGCGATTGTACGAAGCGGCCTGCGCGCGCCTTCAGCCGGCGACCTGGCGGTTGGCGCCCTCGCCGCCGTCGCGCGCGGCATTCAGCACCGAGATCAGCACGTCCAGCTCCACCGGCTTGGTCAGGTGGCCATCGAAGCCGGCGGCGCGCGTGCGCGCCCGGTCCTCCTCGTTGCCGAAGCCGGTCATCGCGACGAAGAAGGTCTTGTCCAGGCCCGGCTGCGCATGCAGCAGCCGGCGCGCCTCGAAGCCGTCCATGCCCGGCATGGCCAGGTCCAGCAGGGCCACCTTGGGCTGGAACCGCCGCACGATCTCCAGCGCGGACGCGCCGTTGTACGCGACCTCCACCTGGTGGCCGAGCAGGCGCAGGATGTCGGTGGCGCTGTCGGCCGAATCGCGGTTGTCGTCCACCACCAGCACCGTCAGCCCGGCAACGGCGGTGACGCCCTCCGCGCGCGCGTCCTCGGCCGGCGGCTCGGCCTTGATGCTGGCGGCGGGCAGCCGCAGCGTGAAGGCGCTGCCCTGGCCCAGGCCGGGGCTGGACGCGTCCAGTATTCCGCCGTGCATCTCGGTCAGCGAACGCGCCAGGGTCAGGCCGATGCCCAGCCCGCTTTCGCTGTGCACCGCGGTGCCGCTGTCGGCCTGCAGGAACAGCTGGAAGATGCGCTCCAGGTCGGCCCGCTCGATGCCGCGGCCGGTGTCGGCGACCGTGACGGTGAAGAAAGGCTCGCCCGGCTCCACCCGCAGCACGATGCGGCCGCCCTCCGGGGTGTACTTGGCGGCATTCACCAGCAGGTTCTGCACCACCTGCGACAGCCGCGTGGAGTCGCCGTTCACGTACACCGGGGCCGCCGGCAGCTCCAGCTGCAGCGTGTGGCGCCGCGCCTCGATCACCGGGCGCACGGTTTCCACGCTGCGCGCCACCACGTCGCCGAAGCGCAGCAGCTCGTGGCGCAGCCTGATCTTGCCGGTGGTGAGCCGCCCGACGTCGAGCAGGTCGTCCACCAGCCGCGTGATGTGGGTGAGCTGCCGGTCGATCACGTCGCGGCAGTTGCGCAGCACCGGGCTGCTGACGGCTTCCAGTTGCATGATGGTCACCGCGTTGCGGATCGGCGCCAGCGGGTTGCGCAGCTCGTGCGCCAGCATCGCCAGGAATTCGTTGGTGCGCCGGCTCGACAGCTCCAGCTCCTCCAGCCGGCGGCGCTCGGTCATGTCGCGCGTGACCTTGGCGAAGCCGATCAGCTGCCCGTTGTGGCCGTGCACCGCGGTCACCACCGCGTTGGCCCAGAACAGGCTGCCGTCCTTGCGCACGCGCCAGCCCTCGGTCTCCACCCGGCCGCTGGCGCGCGCGGCGGCCAGCTCGGCCTCGGGCGCGCCGGTCTCGCGCTCCTGCGGGGTGTAGAACATGGCGAAGTTGCGCCCGATCACCTCGGCGGCGTCGTATCCCTTGATGGCCGCCGCGCCGGTGTTCCAGCTGCGCACCACGCCTTCGGGGTCGAGCATGAAGATGGCGTAGTCGCGCACGCCGCCCACCAGCAGCCGGAAGCGCTCCTCGCTCGCGCGCAGCTCCTCCTCGTGGGCGCGCCGCTCGGTCAGGTCGCGGGTGATCTTGGCGTAGCCGGCCAGCGTGCCGTCCGGCTGGTGCAGCGCGGTGATGACGACGTTGGCCCAGAAGCGGCTGCCGTCCTTGCGCAGGCGCCAGCCTTCGTCCTCGAAGCGGCCGTTCTGCCGCGCGCGGCGCAGTTCCTCCTGCGGCCAGCCGGAGGCCACGGACTCGGGAGGGTAGAAGACGGAAAAGTGCTGGCCCAGGATTTCCTGGCGGGTGTAGCCCTTGAGCTTTTGCGCGCCGCTGTTCCAGGAACTCACCCGGCCCTCGGTGTCGAGCACGAAAATCCCGTAGTCGACCACGGCGTCGATCAGCAGCTGCAGGCGCTGTTCGACACTGGAATCCGGGCGAGGGTCGGCGAGGGTGTTGGTCAAGTCTTTCGGGCGCGCGAAAGGGCGCTTGGGCGTTTGGATTATGTTGCTGCCGCGCTCGGCCTCGCGCCGGCGCTTCCGATCATGCGGCCTTGTCCTACAGCGGGTCCGCCATCTGCTACGCTTGGGCGATGCCCGCCATGCCACAAGCTGTCCCGGCCGCCGGACGGGCCAGGGCGATGTCGCCCGCCACCGTCGTCCTGCTGCTGTCCCTGCTGCTGGGCATCCAGCCGATCACCACCGACGTCTACCTGCCGGCCCTGCCCGGCCTCACCGAAAGCTTCGGCGCGCCGGTCTGGCAGGCGCAGCTCACGCTCACCGCCCTGCTGCTCGCCTTCGGCGTGTCGCAGCTGGTCTGGGGGCCGCTGTCGGACCGCTTCGGCCGGCGGCCGGTGCTGCTGATCGGGCTGGCGGCCTACACGCTGGCCTCGGCCGGCTGCGTGCTGGCGCCCTCGATGCCGCTCCTGATCGTCTGGCGCACGCTGCAGGGCGCGGCCATGGGCGCGGCGGTGATGTGCGCGCGCGCCATCGTGCGCGACCTCTACACGCCCGAAGCGGGCGCCCGCGTCATGTCCAAGGGCCTGAGCGGCCTGGGCGTGATCGCCTGCATGTGCGCGCCGCTGGGCGGCCTGCTGGCCGACTGGTCCGGCTGGCGGCTGACGCTGTCGGTGCTCGGCGTGTTCGGCGCCGCCACGCTGGCGCTGGTGGCGCTGCGCTACCAGGAGACCGTGCCGCGCCGCAACCCGCAGGCGCTGCAGCCGCGCATGCTGGCC
Source organism: Pseudomonadota bacterium (assembly GCA_040384685.1). Taxonomy (GTDB): domain Bacteria; phylum Pseudomonadota; class Gammaproteobacteria; order Burkholderiales; family Burkholderiaceae_C; genus Ramlibacter. The sequence goes on from JAZKIV010000022.1 coordinate 60,022, forward strand.
GCCACGTGGCTGCAGATCGTGCGGCATCCCACCTTCATCGCCTACGGCCTGCTGTCCACCGCGGCCTACGCGGGGCTGTTCACCTTCCTGGCCTCCTCGTCCTTCGTCTTCATCAAGGTGCTGGGGCTCACGCGCACCCAGTACGGGCTGGCGATGTTCTCCATGTCGCTGGTCTACATCCTCGGCACCTTCGTCTGCCGCCGGCTGATCCCGCGCTTCGGCGTGCAGCGCACGGTGGCGCTGGCGGCGGTGGCCACGCTGCTGGGCGGCACCACCATCGGCGTGCTGGCGCTGCTGGGCGTGCACAACCTGTGGGCCATCCTGCTGCCGTACTGGCTGTTCATGCTGGGCCACGGCGTGCACCAGCCCTGCGGCCAGAGCGGCGCGGTCGGGCCGTTCCCGCAGGCGGCCGGCGCGGCCTCGGCGCTGAACGGTTTCACCATGATGCTGGCCGCCTTCGGCGTCGGCCGCTGGGTCGGCACGCACCTGGATGGCAGCGTGTTCGCGCTGACCAACGGCGTGTGGTTCTGGAGCACCTGCGTCGCCGCCATCGCCTGGACGTTGGTGCAGCGGCAGGAGCGCCTCGGGACATGAAACGGGGACATTCACCGCAGAGGCGCAGAGGACACAGAGGGCCGCAGAGGAATCATTCATTTTCTCTGCGGCCCTCTGCGCTCCCTCTGCGCCTCTGCGGTGAAGGCTGCTTGGAGCTATGCGAGCTGATCTGCGCGTGATCGCCCTGGCCGGGCCCACCGCCGCCGGCAAGACGGCGGCGGCGCTGGCCATCGCCGATGCGCTGGACGCCGAGATCGTCAGCGTCGATTCGGCCCTGGTCTACCGCGGCATGGACATCGGCACCGCCAAGCCGGGTGCGGCCGAGCGCGCCGCGCATCCGCACCACCTGATCGACATCCGCGACCCGGCGCAGCCCTACAGCGCAGCCGAATTCGCGGCCGACGCGCGGCGGCTGGTCGGCGAGATCCACGGCCGCGGGCGCGCCGCGCTGCTGGTGGGCGGCACCATGCTGTACTTCAAGGCGCTGTTCGAGGGGCTGGACGCGATGCCGCCGGCCGACGCGCAATTGCGCGCGGACATCGAGGCGCAGGCCGCCGCGCAGGGCTGGCCGGCGCTGCACGCGGAGCTGGCGCGTGTGGATGCGGCCACCGCGGCACGCCTCGCGCCCAAGGACGCGCAGCGCGTCCAGCGCGCGCTGGAGGTGTTCCGGCTCACCGGCCGGCCCTTGTCGGACTTCCACGCGCAAGGCGGCGGCAAGGCGGGCATGCAGCCGGACCTGTTCCTCTCGCTGGAGCCGCAGGATCGCGCCTGGCTGCACGAACGCATCGCGCAGCGCTTCGACGCCATGCTGGCGGAGGGCTTTCTCGACGAGGTGCGGGCGCTGCGCGCGCGCGGCGATCTTTCGCCACAGCTGCCCAGCATGCGCTGCGTCGGCTACCGGCAGGCCTGGGAGCTATTGGACGCGCACGAGGTGCGCGGATTGGACGCGCACGAGGCGCGCGGGCTCGGCGCGCAAGAAACGCCCTTCCCCCTGCACACGCTGCGCGAGCGCGGCATCTTCGCCACGCGCCAGCTCGCCAAGCGGCAGCTGACCTGGCTGCGCGGCATGCAGCGCACCGTCGTGCCCTGCGACGCGCCCGATGCCCTGGCGCAACTGATGGAGCACGTGCGATGAGCGCCGCCGTGCAGGTGCGGGACCTCGCCAGGTTCTACGGCGAGGCCGCCGTGTTCCGCAACGTCTCGCTGGAGGTGGCGGCCGGCGAATTCGTCGCCATCGTGGGCGAATCCGGCGTCGGCAAATCCACCCTGCTCAACTGCATGGCCGGCCTGGACCACTGGGACCAGGGCAGCGTCGCCGTGGAAGGCGCCGACCTCGGTGCACTGGATGACGACCGCCGCGCGCTGCTGCGCCGCGAGAAGATCGGCTTCGTGTTCCAGGCCTTCCACGTGCTGCCGCACCTGGACGTGGCGCAGAACGTCGGCCTGCCGCTGCTGCTGCTCGGGCGCCCCGACGCGGCGCGGGTTGAGGAGATGCTGCAGGCCGTCGGCCTGGACGACCTGGGGCGGCGGCTGCCGCAGCAGCTGAGCGGCGGGCAGCTGCAGCGCGTGGCCATCGCCCGCGCGCTGGTGCACGCGCCGCGCCTGCTGCTGGCCGACGAGCCCACCGGCAACCTGGACCCCGGCACCGCCGCGCGCGTGATGGACGTGCTGGTCGGCCAGGCGCGCCGCCACGGTGCCGCGCTGGTGCTGGTCACGCATTCGGAGGCGGCGGCAGCGCGTGCCGACCGCGTGCTGCACCTGCGCGGGGATGGGATCGCCTGAACGGAATCGCCTGGGCGCCGCGGCGCGGCTGCTCAGGAGCCGCCGGGCAGCGGCACGCCGAGGAAGGCGGCCAGCTGCGGCGTCGGCATCGAGCCCTCCTGCGTCACCACCGCGCCGGTCTGCGCCTGCTTGGTCACCAGGGTGGGCACCGAGCCGAAGGCGTAGCGCGTGAACAGGTCGGTGTTGCGCTTCACGGCGTCCTTCTGCGCGTCGGCCACGCCGCTGGCGCTGATGCCGCCGGTCTTGGCGAGCAGCGAGGCTTCGTGCGCGTCCATGGTGGCGACCGGGTCGGACGCCGACAGCAGCGCCGCGCCCTGCGACAGGCTGCTGTCGTTGAGCAGCCGCACCGGGATCCAGACGAAGCGCGCCTGGGTCTTCAGCGGCTTGGCCGCTTCCCACAGCGCGCCGCAGTGCGGGCATTGGGCGTCGAAGAACACGTAGACCACGCGCGCGCTCATCGCCGGGCCGACCGAGAAGCCCTTGGCTTCGGCGGCAATGGCGTCCAGCGACACCGGCTGCGCCGCGGCGGCAGGCGCGCCGGCGGAAGCGGCGCCGGAGGGGGAGTTGCCCGCGTCCTTGCAGGCGGCCGTGGCCAGCACGGTGGCCAGCAGCAGGGGGATCAAGCGCATGTTCATGGCGCGCATTGTCAGGGATCGGCGGCCACGGCGCCGCCGAACGCGGTGCACCAGGCCATGAACGCCTGCATGCCTTCGGATTTCTGGAACACCGCGTCGGCACCCAGCTTCAGGCAGTGCCTGCTCACGCCGGGCGTGGCGTAGTCGCTGAACACCACCACCTTGCCGTTGCCGCGCAGCTTGCAGCGCGGGATCACGCCCATGCCGCTGCCCTGTTCGAGGATCAGGTCCAGCACCGCCAGGTCCCAGTGATCGGCATGCTCCTCCAGCCACAGCTTGGCTTCGGCTTCCGTCGGCGCGGTCGCGACCACCTCGAAGTCGCCCAGCGTGGACAGCAGGTCGCCCATCACACCGTGCATGGGCTGGAGGTCCTCCACCAGAAACACCCGGATGGGCACGCGCAAACTCCTTGTTGAAAACAAAAGCAGGCCGGGCTGCCGCCAACCCCCGATTGTGGGGCCGGCGCAGCCCGGCAGTCGCTCCGTTTCCGCGTCTTACAAGCGGCTTCAGCCTCCGCGTGCCGCCAGCGCGCGCTCCAGCCGCGCACGCTCGGCGGCCTCCTGCTGCAGCAGCCCGGTGACCTCCTCCAGTTCCTCGGTCGCGACTTCCAGCTTCTGCTCGACCGCGGCGTTCTGGTCGATCGCCCAGGCCACATCCTCCTCGCGCTCGGCCGGCGGAATGTGGCGGTCCAGCGCATCGTGCGCGAGCCCCAGTTCCGCGGTGGCGATCTCCAGGTCGCGCTGGACCTTGTCGGTCATGGTGCGTGCCTGTTCCAGCGGCGCGGGGGCGAAGCTATCGGACGTGGCCATGGACGGACCTCTTCTCTCTCGGTGTTGCAGTGGGTGCAGCTTAGGCTGCGCGCGCAGGCTCAGCTGTCGGTGCCGCGCGCTCGCGCGCGCCGGAACGAATGCCCCGGGCGGGGTGGTTTTCGCCGTCGGCGGGCAACCGCTGCGCTTGCCGACGTTTTCCTACAGGACTCGGCCGCGCGGCTGAACATCATTGGGCGCATTCAACCTAAGGAGACCACGATGCCCGCTTCCCGCGCCGCCAAGGATGCCTGCGACCTGCTCGATGCAGACCACAGGAACGTGAAGAAGATGTTCAAGGAATACGAAGAGCTCACCGGCTCGCGTGCGCGCAGCGCGGCGCAGAAGAAGATGGACCTGGCCCACCAGATCTGCCATGAGCTGACCGTGCACGCGCAGATCGAGGAAGAGATCTTCTACCCGGCGCTGCGCCAGGTGCTCAAGGACACGGACATGCTGGCCGAGGCCGAGGTCGAGCACCAGTCCGCCAAGGACCTGATCGCGCAGATCCAGGGCATGGCCGAAGCCGACGAGATGTTCGACGCCAAGGTGAAGGTGCTGGGCGAGTACATCGACCACCACGTGAAGGAAGAGAAGAACGAGATCTTCCCGAAGGCGCGCGCCGCCCGCAAGCTGGACCTGGTGGCCATGCGCGACGAGCTGGAAGCGCGCAAGGAAGAACTGTTGGGCGAGGTGGCCTGAGCCCCGCGCTCAGCCCTGCTGCCCTCAGCCCTGCTTCCAGTACTCGGCCGCCCAGGCGGTGCTGAAGCCGGCGCGGCGGTACAGCGCCAGCGCCGGGTCGCGCGGCACCTCGACCTGCAGGAACGCGCGGCCGACGCCGCGCGTTGTCGCTTCACGGGCCAAGGCCGCCAGCACGGCGCCGCCCAGGCCGCGCCCGCGAAAAGCCGGCGCGGTGCGCATGCCGTGCACGCCCAGCCAGCCATGCGCATAGCAGCCGACGCCCACGGCGGCGACTTCTCCGTTGAGCCGCACGCTCGCGAACACCGACGAGCGGCCGCGGCACATGATGGCGACGCGGCTCTGGCCGTCCGCCGCATCGAAACCTTCCCCCGCGAAGGCCGCGGCCCAGGCGGCGTCGGGCGCGGCGGCGAGTTCGACCCGATCGGCGTCACCCGCCGCGCGCATGGCCTGCACCGCGGCGACCTGCGTCAGCGTGTGCCGCGAGCCGGCGTACCCGCGCGCGCGCAGCGCCACGCGCAGGCCATCGAAACAGGCGAGTTCGGGAATGCGGAACATCGGCGGCAGGCCGTGCGCGCGGTAGCGTTCCTCGAGCACATGCCGCGTCGCTTCGCCGGCGATCGCCGCGTCGTGGCGCAGCGGCACGGCGCTGTGGGCGCGGCCGACGGTGCCGGAGTCGAAGGCCGCGAGCCAGCCGTCGATTTCCTCCTGCGCCTCGGGCGGCACCGCCGCCAGCGTGGCGCGCTCGAGGGATTCGGGGTCCGTGTCGATCATCCCGTCCATGGCGAAGCATTGCCTTTCCAAACCCGCGTTATAGCAGCCGCTGCGCGCACCACCACGGGCACAATGCGCCCATGCCGCGCCTGCCCGCCGCCCTCCTCGCCGCGTTCTCCTGGCAGGAACTGCGCCACCATCCGTGGCGCAACGCAGCTGCCGTGCTGGCCGTCATGCTGGGCGTGGCGCTGGCGTTCTCGGTGCATCTCATCAACGCCTCGGCCCTGAGCGAATTCGCCAGCGGCGTGCGCTCCGCCGGCGGCCAGCCCGACCTGGAACTGCGCGCCGCGCAGGGCGGTTTCGACGAAGCGCTGTACGCCCGTGTGGCCAACCATCCCGACGTGGCGCTGGCCGCGCCGGTGCTGGAACTGCAGACGCTGGCGCCCGCCGCCAACGGCGAACGCCGTTCGCTGCGTGTGCTGGGCATCGACGCGCTGCTGGTCGCCGGCCTCGCGCCCGACCTGCTGCCGGTGCCCTCCGCGCAGGCCGACCGGCTGGCGATGCTGCTGCCGGACACGGTGTTCCTGAATCCTGCCGCGCGCCAGGCCTTTGCCGGCGACACGCTGCGGCTGCAGGTGGGCCTGCAGCTGCGCACGCTGCAGATCGCCGGGACGGTGGCGGCGGCCGGCGCGCCGCTGGCGGTGATGGACATCGCGGCGGCGCAGGAGCTGTTCGGCCGCATCGGCGAGCTCTCGCGCATCGACCTGCGGCTGCGCCCGGGGACCAGCCACGCGGACTTTCTCGCCTCGCTGCGGCTGCCGCCGGGCGTCACCGCGGCCGAGCCGGGCGATGCCGGCCAGCGCGTGGACGAACTCTCGCGCGCCTACCGCGTGAACCTCACCGTGCTGGCCCTGGTCGCCCTGTTCACCGGCGCCTTCCTGGTGTTCTCGGTGCTGGCGCTCAGCGTCGCGCGGCGCGCGCAGCAGTTCGCGCTGCTGGGCGTGCTGGGCCTCACCGCCGGCGAGCGGCGCGGCATCGTGCTGGCCGAATCGCTGCTGCTGGGCGCGCTGGGCAGCGTGCTGGGCGTCGCGCTCGGCAGCGCGCTGGCGGCGCTGGCCTTGCGCGTGCTGGGCGGCGACCTGGGCGGCGGCTACTTTCCCGGCGTGGCGCCGCGCTTGCAGTGGAGCAGCGGCGCGGCGGCGGTGTACGGCGGGCTCGGCGTCGTCGCCGCGGCGGCGGGCGGCTGGCTGCCGGCGCGCCTCGCGCAACGGCTGCCGCTGGCGCAGACGCTCAAGGGACTGGGGACGTCGCTGCCTGCCGCGCGCGGCCATCGGCTCAGCCTGTTGCTGATCGCGGCCGCGGGCGGCTTCGCGCTGCTGCCGCCCATCGCCGGCATTCCGCTGGCCGCGTATCTCTCGGTGGGGTTCCTGCTGGTGGGCGGCATCGGCGTGCTGCCCTGGGCGGTGGCACTGCTATACGACCGGCTCGCGCCGCACGTGGCGAACCGCCTGCTGCCGATGCTGGCGGTGGAACGCGCGCGCCGCGTGCGCGAAAGCGCGGCGGTCGCCATCAGCGGCGTGGTGGCGGCGCTGGGTCTGGCGGTGGCGCTCACCGTCATGGTGGCGAGCTTCCGCGAATCGGTGACGCGCTGGCTGGACGTGGTGCTGCCGGCCGATTTGTACCTGCGCACCGCCAACAGCGCGGCCAGCAGCGACTCCGCCTTCTTCACGCCCGAGTTCGTGCAGGGCGTGGCGCGCCTGCCCGGCGTGGAGCGCGTGAACACGCAGCGCCTGCGCAGCCTGCTGCTCGCGCCCGCGCATCCGCCCGTGGCACTGCTCGCGCGGCGCATCGAGGCGCCCGAACGCTCGCTGCCGCTGGTGGCCGGGCCGCTGCCCGCGCCTGCGGGACAGATTCCGGTGTACGTGAGCGAAGCGGTGGTGGACCTGTACGGTGCACGTGTCGGCACGCCGCTGCCGGCGCTGAGCCAGGCCTTCGCGCCGGCGCAGACCTTCTTCGTCGCCGGCGTCTGGCGCGACTACGTGCGGCAGAGCGGCGCCGTCATGCTCGATGCGCGCGACTACCAGCGACTCACGGGCGACCTGCGCACCAACGAGATCCACCTGTGGCTGGCGCCCGGCGCCGATGCGGCCGAGGTGCAGGGACGCATCCGCGCGCTGGCGGCGCAGCAGGCCGGTGCCGGCGGCCTGGTGGAGATCGCCTCGGCCGCGGAGCTGCGCGCCGTGTCGCTGCGCATCTTCGACCGCAGCTTCGCCGTCACCTACTGGCTGCAGGCGGTGGCCATCGCCATCGGCCTGTTCGGCGTGGCGGCCAGCTTCAGCGCGCAGATCCTGGCGCGGCGCAAGGAATTCGGCCTGCTGGCGCACCTGGGCCTGACGCGCCGGCAGATCCTGGGCGTGGTGGCCGGCGAAGGCGCGGCCTGGACGGTGATCGGTTCGCTGGCCGGGCTGGCGCTGGGCCTCGGCGTGGCGGTGGTGCTGGTGCACGTGGTGAACCCGCAAAGCTTCCACTGGACCATGGACCTGCTGGTGCCGTGGCTGCGGCTCGCACTGCTGTGCGTTGCCGTTGTTGCGGCCGGCATGGCGACCGCCTGGCTGGCGGGCCGCGCGGCAGCGGGACGCGACGCGGTGCTGGCGGTGAAGGAGGACTGGTGATGACGATGCAACGCCGCGCCCTGCTGGCCGGCTTCGCGGGCCTGCCCGCGCTGCTGCACGCGCCCGGCGCGCTGGCCCTTGCGCCGCGCACGCTGGTGTTCCCGCGCGACCACGGCGCGCACCCCGACCTGCGCACCGAGTGGTGGTACATCACCGGCCAGGCGCAGTCCGGCGGGCGCGACTTCGGCTTCCAGGTGACTTTCTTCCGCAGCCGCGTCGACGCCACGCAGGCCATGGCCTCGCGCTTCGCGGCCAGGCAGCTGGTGTTCGCCCACGCGGCGCTCACCGACGTGCAGGGAAAAAAGCTGTGGCACGACCAGCGCATCGCACGCGCGGGCTTCGACGTGGCCACTGCCGCCGAGAACGACGCGCGCATCAAGCTGCGCGACTGGACGCTGGAGCGGCGCGCCGACGGCAGCTTCCAGGCGCGACTGCACGCTACCGACTTCGCGCTGGAACTCGTCTGCAAGCCGACCCAGCCGCTGCTGCTGCAGGGCGACCAGGGCCTGTCGCGCAAAGGGCCGGACGCGGTACAGGCCAGCTATTACTACAGCCAGCCGCAGCTGGCCGTGAGCGGGCGCATCGAGCTGCGCGGGCAGCGCTTCGACGGCGTCGCCGGCAAGGCCTGGCTGGACCACGAATGGAGCGACGGGCTGCTGCACGGCGAGGCCATGGGCTGGGACTGGATCGGCATGAACCTGGACGACGGCAGCGCGCTCACCGCGTTCCAGCTGCGCCGCGCCGACGGCACGCCGCTGTGGGACGGCGGTTCGTTCCGCGCCGCCAGCGGCGGCGCCTACATCGCCAGCAAGGGCGAGACGCAGTTCGCCGCACGGCGCCACTGGACCAGCCCGCTGTCGGGCGCGAAGTACCCGGTGGAATGGCTGGTGCGCACGCCGGCCGACTTCTACACGGTGCGCGCCGTCCTGGACAACCAGGAACTGGACAGCCGTGCCTCCACCGGCGCCATCTATTGGGAAGGCCTGTCCGACCTGATCGACGGCAACGGCCGCAAGGTCGGGCGGGGGTACCTGGAGATGACGGGGTATGCGAAGCGGCTGAAGATGTGAGGAAACACATGGCCTCGACGATCACCGACACCGACCGCAAGCGATTTCTCCCGTGGGTGGTGGCCATCGTCATGTTCATGGAGACGCTGGACACGACCATCGTCAACACCGCCGTGCCCAGCATGGCGGCCAGCCTGCAGGTGGCGCCGCTCAGCCTGAAGGCGGTGGTGGCCAGCTACATCCTGAGCCTCGCGGTGTGCATCCCCATCAGCGGCTGGCTGGCCGACCGCTTCGGCACGCGGCGCGTGTTCTTCAGCGCGGTGGCGGTGTTCACCGCCGCCTCGCTGCTGTGCGGGCTGTCGCTCAACGTGCCGATGCTGGTGGCCGCGCGCCTGCTGCAGGGCCTGGGCGCGGCCATGATGATGCCGGTGGGCCGGCTGGTCATCATCCGCACCTTCGGCAAGGCGCAGCTGTTGGCGGCCATGAACTTCGTCGTCATGCCGGCGCTGGTCGGCCCCTTGCTGGGTCCCACGGTCGGCGGGCTGATCGTGCACGTGGCGTCGTGGCGCTACGTGTTCCTGGTCAACCTGCCGGTGGGGCTGGTGGCTCTCGGGCTGATCTGGCGCTACCTGCCCGACTACAAGGGCGACGCGCCGCGGCCGCTGGACACGGTCGGCTTCGTGCTGTTCGGCGCCGGCGTCGCGCTGCTGTCGTGGCTGCTGGAGGTGTTCGGCGAGCACCGGCTGGATGCCACCTCCACCGGCGTGCTGTTCCTGCTGTCGATCGCCCTGCTGCTGGCCTACGGGCTGCACGCGCGGCGCGCGCCGCATCCGCTGCTGCGGCTGTCGCTGTTCTCGGTGCGGACGTTCCGCGTGTCGGTGCTGGGCGGCTTCGTCACGCGCATCGGCATGGGCGGCATGCCGTTCCTGCTGCCGCTGCTGTACCAGCTGGGCCTGGGCATGCCGGCCTGGCAATCGGGCCTGATGATGATGCCCTCGGCGGCGGCGGCGATCACCATGAAGACCGTCACCAGGCCGCTGCTGGCGAGGCTGGGCTACCGGCGCGTGCTCACCATCAACACGGTGCTGATCGGCGTGACGATCTCGCTGTTCTCCACCGTCGGGCCCGGCACGCCGGTGGCGATGATCGTGCCGCTGGCGCTGGCGATGGGGTTCTTCAACTCGATGCAGTTTTCGGCTATGAACAGCCTGGCGTACGCCGACGTGGAAGGCCCGGACACCAGCATGGCCAGCACGATCGCGAGCTCGATGCAGCAGCTGTCGATGAGCTTCGGGCTGGCGGCGGGGTCGCTGGTGGCAGGGTGGTTTTTGGATGGCCTGCCGCAGACGGATCAGGCGCTGGTGACGAGTGCGCTGCACCATGCGTTCTTGACGCTGGCGGTGATCACGGTCGTGTCATCGCTGGCGTTCTGGAAGCTGAGACCGAATGACGGGGAGGCGGTGAGCCGGGGGAAGGAGAAGCTGGTGGAGCAGTCGTCTTAGACTTGCGTTCTGACAACCAGTAGAGCAGGACGCCCCTGCGCTGGAGCGTCTGCACTACGCCCCCGCATCAACCTTCCACGGCACGCCAGCCCAAGCCTTTAGCGCCCGCTGCCGCCTGGCGTCCTCTCCTAGCGCCAGCACGGGACCGTCCCGATGCCAGCGATCCCGCGCATCCGCCTGCCCGCTAGTCCAATGCTGTTCACTCTCCCGCAAAACATCGCCGGCAAACGCCAGCGCACCCGCTGCAAGAATGTGGATGCGTGTGTCGCGCGCATCCAGCGCCGCGCAGGACGCGAGCCCGCCGATGGCGGCAATGCAGCGCTGACACCAGACCGTGGGCCAGCCTCCCACCTTCGCTTCGGCCAACAGATACGCCAGCGCCGCGCCCGTGACGAACAGGTCTTCGCGCAGCCGGAACGGCTTGGCGTGGTCCGCATAGCCGTCGCCGGGCAGGCACTGCGCCGGGTCCACGCGAACCGCATCGAAGGCCAGCGCGGCGTGCGGCAGTTCCGGGATGATGGCCTGCGGACGCGAAGCGCTGCAGCGCACGCCCGCGGCGCCGAGCGGCAGTTGAACCATCCGCATGCTGCCGGGCCCCTTGGCCGGACCCTGCGGGTCCCTGGCCAGCACGAACAGCGTCAAGCCCGGCAGATCGGCGAGCACCCAGGACTTGCTGCCCTGCAGCAGTAGGGCATCGCCGCTGCGCTGCAGCACCGTCGCCATGTCCGTGATGCCGCGCCCGGCCTCGCTGACGCACAGCGAACTTGCGGTGCCCGGCGCCACCCTGGCGCCGAACGCCGCCTGGATCGCACCCTGGTAGCCGCTGAAGAACGCCCAGGCGAGGCGGTCGGCACCGGAGGCTGCGGCAATGTTCCCCGCGAAGGGGCCGTGCGCGGCGTGCCGCGCCTGCGATGCCACCCATGCCGGCATCCAGTCGGAAAGCGACTCGCATCGCACAGGGTCACCAGGGGCGGCGAGCAGCAGGTCCAGGATCTCTTGCATGGTTCCAGTGTCGCGCAATTCCCTTCAATGCGCCCTCGCCCGCCCCTGGCCCGCCAGCCACTTCTGCGTTAGATTCCGCGTCAAATGAACCACCGCGGCCGACCTTTTCTGACGTTCCTCGCCCTGGCGGTCGGCGTGTTCATGGTCGCGAACGTGGGCGCCGAGGTCCTGGCCCGCGTGTGGGTGAGCGGCCATCCTCCGGGCAAGGCTGCGCGCGAGACGCTCCACTACCTTGCGGCACAACCCCTCGGCGCACTGATGCTGGTTGCGCCGTTCCTGCTGTTGGCATGGATGGCCGCTTCGCTGGCGAAAGCGCGAACATTCGAGAGTGGCCTGATCCTGTTCGGCATCGCGGCCTTAGCCCTTACGGCGTTGTACGTTCTCGGGCATGTCGCGGCGGAACAGGCCGTGAACAGCCGGCAGTGGACCGCGGCGGCGTTGTCTGTCGGCCTGCTGCCGTTTCAGAGCATCCCGGTGCTCGTGCTGGCCTTGTTGGCCCGGTTGCTGCTGGGCCGCAAACGGGCGTGAAACGCCGTCAATGCGCCCCAGCCGCGGCGTCCGCGCTCCCCGCGCCCGCCTTCTGCGGCTTGCTCAGCCAGATCACCGGAATCAGCAGCACGAACAGCACCGCCGATCCGTAGAACAGGTCGGTGGCCGCCATGGTGAATGCCTGCTGGTCCACCATGCGGTTGATCAGCGACAGCGACTGCTCGTTGGTCAACCCGCTCGCGCTCAAACCCGACAACGCCGCCTGCGCCGCCGGATTGGCAGGGTTCACCGCTTCGGCCAGCTGCGAGTGGTGCAGCACCGCTCGGCTCTCCCACAGTGTCGTGGCGATGGACGTACCGAAGGCACCCGCCGTGATCCGCGCGAAGTTGCTCAGGCCCGATGCCGCCGGGATCTTGTCCGGGCTCAGGCCCGACAGCGTGATGGTCACCAGCGGGATGAAGAAGAACGCCACGGCGATGCCCTGCACGATGGTGGGAATCACGATCGTCCTGAAGTCGGCTTCGGTGCTGAAGCCCGCGCGCATCCACATGATCAGCGCGAAGGCGACGAAGGCGAAGGTGGCGAGCTTGCGCGGGTCGACGCGCGTCACGTTCTTGCCCACCAGCGGCGACAGCAGGATGGCGAACAGGCCCACCGGCGCCATCACCATGCCGGCGTCCGTGGCCGTGTAGCCCATGAACTGCTGCAGCCACAGCGGCAGCAGCACCATGCTGCCGAAGAACAGCGCATACGCCAGCGCCGTGGACAAGGTGCCGGCCCAGAAGTTGCGCCGCGCGAACAGGCGCAGCTCCACCACCGGGTGCTCGTCGGTCAGCTCCCAGGCCAGGAAGAAGGCGAAGCCCACCGCCGCGACCACCGCCAGGCCGACCACGATCGGCGACTCGAACCAGTCGTGCTCCTTGCCGATGTCCAGCATGACCTGCATGGCGCCGATCCAGATCACCAGCAGCGCCAGGCCCACCTTGTCGATCGGCAGCTGGCGCCGCACGCTCTCGCGCTTGCGGTAGATCGCCCAGGTGGCCGATGCCGCGATCACGCCCACCGGCACGTTGATGTAGAAGATCCAGGGCCAGCTGATGTTGTCGGTGATCCAGCCGCCCAGCATCGGCCCCATCACCGGCGCGATCAGCGTGGTCATGGACCAGGCCGCCATCGCCGTGCCCGCCATCACGCGTGGGTAACTTGACAGGAGCAGCGCCTGCGACAGCGGGATCATCGGCCCGGCGACGAAGCCCTGCAGCGCGCGGAAGGCGATCAGCATCGTCATGTTGGGCGCCAGGCCGCACATCAGCGAGGCGATGACGAACAGCATCACGCTGGCCACGAACAGCCGCACCTGGCCGAAGCGCTGCGACAGCCAGCCGGTCAGCGGCACGCCGATGGCGTTGGCCACGGCGAAGCTGGTGATCACCCAGGTGCCCTGGTTCGGGCTCACGCCCAGGTCGCCGGCAATGGCAGGCAGCGACACGTTGGCGATCGACGTGTCCAGCACGTTCATGAAGGTGGCGGTGGACAGCGCGATCGTGCCCCACAGGCGCGCCGAGCCCTCCAGCGGCGGGTGCGCCGCCGGCGGCGCGGCGGGCGCGGGCGGAGGTGCGGGTGCGGGCGGTGAAGACGCCCCGGCGGTCGTCTCGGCCATGGTCAGTGCGTCGTGCTGCTGGCCACGCGCATGCGCGGCGCCGGCGCGGCGCTCGCGCCGGCCACGGTGGTGGGGTGGGCGCCGCGGCCGCTGTTGGCCGCGACGATGCGCCGCACCTCGGCTTCGGCGCCGTCGTCCGACGAGGCGAACACCGGCGTCTGCGACACGGCGGCGTTGCGCGGCGCGTCGGCCAAGGTCTTGCCGTCCTGCTTGGAGACGTCGACCGTCGCGTCCATCGACAGGCCCACGCGCAGCGGGTTCTTCGCCAGCTGCTGCGCGTCCAGCGCGATGCGCACCGGCACGCGCTGCACCACCTTGATCCAGTTGCCGGTGGCGTTCTGCGCCGGCAGCAGCGCGAAGGCCGCGCCGGTGCCCACGCCCAGGCCCGACACCGTGCCCTTGTATTCCACGCGCTTGCCGTACACGTCGGCCGTCAGGGTCACCGGCTGGCCGATGCGGATCTTGCGCAGCTGCACTTCCTTGAAGTTGGCGTCGACCCACACCTGGTTCAGCGGCACCAGCGACATCATCGGCGCGCCGGCCGCCACGCGCTGGCCCAGCTGCACGGTGCGCTTGGCGACGTAGCCGTCCACCGGCGCCGGCAGCGCGGCGCGCTGCGACGCGATCCAGGCCTCGCGCACCTTGGCCGCCGCCGCCTGCACGCTCGGGTGCTGTTCGACGCTGGTGCCGTCGGTCATGACCTGGTTACTGGCCAGCTGCTCGCGCGCGGCGGACACGCCTGCCTGCGCCGCGGCAAGTGCCGCGCGCGCATCGGCCAGCTGGGTGCCGGCGTGGTTCAGTTCTTCCCTGGACACAGCGCCGTTGCCCACCAGGCCCTGGCGGCGCTGGTGGTCGTCCATCGCGCGCTTCACCTCGGCTTCGGCCTTGCCGATGTCGGCCTGGCGCAGCCGCACCTGCGCGGCCAGCGCACCGTTGTTGGTGTAGAGCGTGCGCACCTGCCGCACGGCCTGCGCCAGGTTGGCTTCGGCCTGCTGCAGGTTCACGTTGACGTCGGCCGGATCGAGCTTGACCAGCGGCTGGCCGGCCTTCACGAAGTCGGTGTCCTCGGCGTAGATCGCCATCACGGTGCCGCCGATCTGCGGCGTGATCTGGATCACGTTGCCCTGCACGTAGGCGTTGTCGGTGGATTCGTAATGGCTGGCCACCAGCCATTCGTAGGCGCCCCAGCCCAGGCCGGCGACGGCCACCACGGCGGCGATGGCGAGCAGGGCTTTCTTGCGCTTGGCGGCACGCGGCGTGGCGGCGGCTGCGGTGTCTTGCGGTGCGTTCACTGTTGCTCTTTCGAATTCGAAGGTTGGGCGGCGAGCTGCTGCGTCTCGGCGTCGGAGGTGAACCCGCCGCCGAGTGCGCGCATCAGCTGCACGCGGGTGTCGAGCGCGCGCGCGGCCAGGTCCACGGCCAGGCGGCGCTGGTTCAGCACCGCGGTCTCGGCGGCCAGCACGTTGAGGTAGGTACCCAGGCCGGCGCGGTAGCGCTGTAGCGCGATCGCGTAGGCCTGCTCGGCCGCGGTCTGCGCCTCGCGCTGCTCGGCCTGCTGGCGCGCGATGGATTGCGCCGAGGTCAGCTGGTCGGCGGCTTCGCGCACCGCGTCCAGCACGGCGCCGTTGTAGCTCTCCACCGCGGCGTCGAGGTCGGCGGTCTTGCCGCGCAGGTTGGCGCGCAGGCGGCCCGCGTCGAAGATCGGCAGGTGGATGGCCGGGCCGATGCCTGCCTGCAGGCTGCCGGGGTCCAGCAACTTGCCCAGCCCGATGCTGGACAGGCCGATGAAGGCCGTGAGGTTGATGTTGGGATAGAACTGCGCCTTGGCGCTTTGCACCTCGTGGCCGGCGGCTTCCACGCGCCAGCGCGCGGCGACGATCTCTGCGCGACGGCCCAGCAGGTCGGCCGGCACCGCGGCGGGAATCGCCACCGGCTTCAAGGCCGCCAGCGGCCTGGCCGCGACCGCCACGTCGGGCTGGCCGACCAGGGCGGCGAGCGCGTTGCGCGTGATCTGCGATTGTTCCCGCAGCGCCTCGATCTGCTGGCGCGCCTCGGGCAACGCGCCCTCGCTCTGGCGCAGTTCCAGCGCGGTGTCCAGGCCGGCGCTGACGCGGTCGCGCACCAGCTTCAGCGATTCCTGGCGCTGCGCCAAGGTGCGTTCGGCCACCTGCAGCTGGTCGTGCAGCCGCGCCAGCTGGAAGTAGCTGCGCGCCACCTGGCTGGCCAGCAGCACGCGCGCGGCCTGCACGTCGGCATCGGCCGCGCGCGAGGCGCCCAGCGCCGCTTCCAGCGCCTGGCTGTACTTGCCGAAGAAATCGATTTCCCAGCTGGTGCCCAGCTGCAGGGTGGCGATGTCGCGCACCGAACCGGCGATGGGCGGCGGCACCAGGCCGTTTTCGGTGTAGCGCTGGCGCGTGATCTCCAGCGAGCCGTTGACCTGCGGCAGCGTGGCGGCGTTGGCCACTTCCAGCACCGAGCGCGCGCGCGCCAGGCGGGCCTGCGCGACCTTCAGCGTCGGGTTGTCGCGCAGCGCCTGCGCGATCAGCGCATCGAGCTGCGGGTCGCCGAAGTCGCGCCACCATTGGGCGGAGACCTGCGTGGCGGCGTCGGCGCGCAGGCCGAACGAATCGGGCGTGCGCAGTTTCGCTTCCGGCGCGATGCCGGACGTGCTGGCGCAGCCGGCCAGCAGCAGGGCCGCGACGAGCGTGGTCCAGCGGCGCGTTCCGGGTGGGGGTTTGCGTTGTACTTCAGTCGGCATTCTTGTCCTCGCGGCGCGCCTGCAGCTGCTGGGCGTTGCCCAGCATGCGCGTGAGAAGTGTCTTGAGCGTCTGCCATTCGTCGAACGAGAAACCGCGCAGGTGGTCGTTGAGCACCTTGCTCAGCACCGGCGGAATCTGCCCGGCGGCGGTGCGGCCTTCGTCGGTGAGTTCGATGTTGACGACGCGGCGGTCCTGTTCCGAGCGCACGCGGCGCAGCAGGCCCTTGGCTTCCAGGCGGTCCAGCGTGCGTGTCATGGCGCCGGTGTCCAGCTGGCAGCCGCGCGCCAGTTCCGCCACGGTGGACGGATGGCCCAGGTGCAGCTTGTACAGCGGCACCCACTGCGCGTTAGTGAGGCCGGCGGGCTCCAGCGCGGCATCCACCTCGGCCGCCACGTTGGTCATGATGCGCCGCATGAGGTAGGCGACGCTCTCGTCGGGCTGGTAGGTCTTGGCGTTGTAGAAATTGACGGGCGGCGCGGCCGCGGGCGCGGCTGTCCGGCGGCTGCCGGGCACGGGGCGCGTGCGCGAAGGTGTGGTGGGCATGAGGGAAGCAATATTAGTTGCCTGAGCAGATACTGTCAAGGCGATGATTGGATGAGCAAGCAACACGGCCGTTCTGGGTACACTGCCCGCCATGGCCGAGCCCGCAACCCTGCCGCTGCCTCCGGCAGCGGCGCCCTCCTCTTCTTCCTCCCGCCCCGTGCAGCCCGCCGCGGGCTCACCGAAATCGCTGTCGGGGCTGCTGCCTTTCGTGCGGCCGTACCGGGGACGCATCGCGCTGGCGGGCGCGCTGCTGGTGCTGGCGGCCGGTGCGACGCTGCTGTTCCCGCTGGCGCTGCGCGGCATGATCGACCAGAGCCTGGCGACCGCCGGCCACGGCGAGCGGCTGCTGGCGCTGCGCGAGCACTTCCTCGCGCTGTTCGCGGTGGCGGTTGCGCTGGGCGTTTTCTCGGCCGGACGCTTCTACACGGTCAGCTGGCTGGGCGAACGCGTCACGGCCGACCTGCGCAACGCGGTGTACGCGCACGTGCTGCGGCAGAGCCCCGAGTTCTTCGAGACCACGCGCACGGGCGAGGTGCTGTCGCGCCTGACCACCGACACGACCCTGGTGCAGACGGTGGTCGGCTCGTCCTTCTCGCTCGGGCTGCGCAACGTGGTGATGGGCGTCGGCGCGCTGGCGATGCTGGTCTACACGCATCCTTACGTGATGTCGCTGGTGTTCGTGGCCGTGCTGCTGGTGGTGTTGCCGGCCATGGTGTTCGGCCGGCGCGTGCGCAAGCTGTCGCGTGCCAGCCAGGACCGAGTGGCGGACTCCAGCGCCATCGCGGCCGAGGTGCTGAACGCGATTCCGGTGGTGCAGAGCTACACCGGCGAGGCGCGCGAAGCCGCGCGTTTCGACGCGGCGACCGAGAACGCGTTCCGCACCGGCGTGCGCCGCACCCGGGCGCGGGCCGTGCTGGTGGCCTTCATCATCATCGCCAATGCGGCCGTCGCGCTGTGGGGCCTGTACCAGGGCACGCAGGCGGTACTGGCCGGCAAGCTCAGCGCCGGGCAGCTGGGCCAGGCGGCGCTGTACGTCATCATTTTTGCCGGCGCCGTCGGCATCCTGGGCGAGGTGTACGGCGACCTGCTGCGTGCGGCCGGCGCGATGGAACGCCTGATGGAGTTGCTGGCCAGCAAATCGCCGGTGGAGTCACCCGCACGCCCGCTGGCCTTGCCGCCGGCGCATGGCGGCAGCCAGGTGGCGTTTACCGGCGTCACCTTCCACTACCCGTCGCGGCCGGCGGTGCCGGCGCTGAAGGAGTTCGATCTCAGGGTGGCGCCGGGCGAGACGGTGGCGCTGGTCGGGCCGAGCGGCGCCGGCAAGACGACAGTGTTTTCGCTGCTGCTGCGGTTCTACGATCCGGCGCAGGGCGGTATCGCGCTGGACGGCGTGCCGGTGCGGGATCTGGCGCTGGGCGACCTGCGCGGGCGCATCGGGCTGGTGTCGCAGGAGCCGGTGGTGTTCTCGGCGAGTGCGATGGAGAACATCCGCTATGGCCGGCCTGGCGCGAGCGACGCCGAGGTCATCGCGGCGGCGCGTGCGGCGTACGCGCACGAGTTCATCCTGGCGCTGCCCGAGGGCTATGACAGCTTCCTCGGCGAGCGCGGCGTGCGGCTATCGGGCGGGCAGCGGCAGCGCATCGCGATCGCGCGGGCGATGCTGAAGAACCCGCCGTTGCTGCTGTTGGACGAGGCGACCAGTGCGCTGGATGCGGAGAGCGAGCGGATGGTGCAGGCGGCGCTGGAGTCCGCGATGCGGGACCGTACGACGCTGGTGATCGCGCACCGGCTGGCGACTGTGCAGCAGGCGGATCGGATTGTTGTTCTCGATCACGGGAGGATCGTGGAACAAGGGACGCATGAGCAGTTGATGGCGGCGCGCGGGGTGTATGCGCGGCTGGCCGCGCTGCAATTCATGGAGTGAGGAAGGAAATCAGGTCCCGCCCGGGTGACGGTACATCTGCCATGCCGAGCCGCGAAACTCCGCTGTCTTCTCGAACACCGCTCCGACGGAGGCGGCCAGCCGGATCGACGCTTCGTTCGTTGCGTCCATGAAGCTGATGGGCGCTTTGCCGCCCAGGTGCCGGCAAGCCGGCAGCTGAATCGCGCGCACCGCTTCCGAAGCGTAGCCTTTGCCCCAGAAACGCCTGGACAAGGCCCACTTGATCTCCGGTTCGGGCCAGTCGTTCGGGTACCAGAGCCCGATCGCCCCGATGACCAGGCCCGTCTCCCTCTCCACGGCGGCGAAGGGTCCATAACCCCGGATCGCCCAGTGCCCCACCATGCTGCACATGGCCCGCCAGCTTTCGCCTTCGGTGAGCGCGCGCTTGAAGGTGAACCTGGTGCATTCCGCATCTCCATAGTGCTCGTGCAGAGCGGTCCAGTCTTCGTGCTTGAACTGGCGGAGATCCAATCGTGCTGTCTGGAGGGATGTTGGAAAGGTGGACATGGGGGAGTGATGTTGGGCGCCGCGGTTCCGCTTCCGGGGCGGCGCCCATTAGACCATTGGCTGACACTCCTGCGACAGTTCCGAACCGGTGCCGGAGGCGATCACATTGATTGCATAGCTAACCAATTGCCGCTATGATCGGCGCATGTTCGACCACTGCCTCTACTTCAACACCACCGCGCTCGCCCGCGTGGTCGAGCGCGCGTGGACGCAGGCGTTCAAGCCGTTCGGCGTCACGCCCCCGCAGGCGTTCCTGCTGCGGCTGGTGCTGGCCCAGCCCGGCATGTCTCAGCACGAGATCGCCACCGAACTGACCATCAGCCGCCCGACCGCCACCCGCCTGATCGATGGCCTGCAGGCGCTCGGCCTGCTGGAACGCAGGGAGGCCGAGCACGATGCCCGCCACTGGTCGGTCCACCCGACAGCAAAAGGACGCGCCATGCACGACGCGCTCACCGCAGCCAGCGGCGCCGTCACCAAGCGCATCCAGCAGCACGTCGGCAAGGAGAATTTCCTGGACACGGTGGGCAAGGTCCGGTCCGTGTGCTCGGCGCTCAAGTGAACCCTTTTTTTTGCCCTTATAGTTGCATAGCTAACCATTTTCCCAACCCGCCGCAGCCACGGCTTTTCAACCGGAGACCACCATGCCTTTCGTCCGCATCGACGTTCCCAGCCATTTCACAGAATCCCGCACCCATGCGGTGGCCGAGGCCGTGCACAACAGCCTGGTCAAGACCTTCAACGTGCCGCAGGACGACCGCTTCCAGGCGCTGCAGCGCCACGCCGCCGGCGAGGTGGTGATCGCGCCCAGCTACATGGGCATCGCGCACGGCCGCGACGCGATCCTGGTGCAGATCACCTGCAGCGAGGGCCGCCCGATCCCGGTGAAGAAGGCGCTGTTCGCCGCCATCGCCGACTCGGTCTCCCAGGCCGGCGACCTGCCGCCGGCCGACATCATCATCAACCTGGTGGAAACAAAAAAAGAGAACTGGTCGTTCGGCAACGGCATCGCGCAGTACGCCACCGACGACTGAGCCCGCGAGCCGAAGGAGAACCACCATGCAAACCGCATTGGTCACCGGCGCCAGCGCCGGCTTCGGCGCGGCGATCGCGCGGCAGCTGCTGCACGACGGCATGCGCGTCGTGCTGGCCGCGCGTCGGCACGACAGGCTCGCCGAGATCGCCGCCGCGCATCCCGGGCACGCGCACGCCGTGCCGATGGACGTGTCGCGCCGCGACAGCATCCAGGCCGCTCTCGCGTCGCTGCCGGATGCGTTCGCCCGCATCGACGTGCTGGTCAACAACGCCGGGCTGGCGCGCGGCCTCGCGCCGGCGCAGGAAGCGGACACCGCCGACTGGGACGAGATGATCGCCACGAACTGCGCGGGGCTGGTGCACGTGACGCGCGCGCTGCTGCCGGGCATGGTGGAACGCGGCAGCGGCACCATCGTCAACCTGGGTTCCATCGCGGGCGAGTTCCCCTACCCCGGCGGCAACGTGTACGGCGCCACCAAGGCCTTCGTGCACCAGTTCACACAGAACCTGAACGCCGACCTCATCGGCACCGGCGTGCGCGCCACCTGCATCGAACCCGGCCTGTGCGGCGGCACCGAGTTCTCGGCCGTGCGCTTCAAGGGCGACCTGCAGCGCGCCCAAGCGGCGTACCAGGGCGTGCAGCCGCTGACGGCCGAGGACATCGCCGATACTGTGAGCTGGGTCGTGCGCCGTCCCGCGCACGTGACCATCAACACGCTCAGCATGATGCCCAACTGCCAGTCCTTCGCGCCGCTCGCGGTGCGCCGCACTTGACGATGGAAGCAACGCAAACCAGCACCGAAGCAGACCTGCGCGCCGGCCGTCCCTGCCTGTGGATCAATCCACGGCTGGGGCCGGCCGCCGACGCGCTCGCGGCCGCGCCCGTTCCCGCCGGCATCGGCGATGCGGCAGAGGCGCGTTTCGCGCGCTGCGCGCCGGCACTGGCGCAGCTGTTTCCCGAACTCGCCGCGTCCAATGGCGCGATCGCATCCCGCCTCGTCGCCGTGCCGCGGCTCGCGCAAGCGCTGCTGGGTGCATCGGCACCCGGTCCGTCGTCGCGCCTGCTGCTCAAGGCCGACCATGAGCTGCCGGTCGCAGGCTCGATCAAGGCGCGCGGCGGCTTCCACGAAGTGCTGGAGTTCGCGGAAAAACTTGCGGGGGAGCACGGCCTGCTGCAACCCGGGGACGACAGCGCGCCGCTCGCCAGCCCAGAAGCCCGCGCGCTCTTCAGCCGCTACAGCGTCGCCGTCGGCTCGACCGGCAACCTGGGCATGAGCATCGGCATGATGGCCGCCGCGCTCGGCTTCCGGGCCGTCGTCCACATGTCGGCCGAAGCCAAGGGCTGGAAGAAGCAGCGGCTGCGCGACGCGGGCGTGACCGTGGTCGAACATGAAGGCGACTACGAGGCGGCGGTGGCCGCCGGCCGCGCGGAAGCGAACGCCGACCCCTTCAGCCATTTCGTCGACGACGAACGCTCGGTGTCCCTGTTCGCCGGCTATGCGGCGGCCGCCGGCGAATTGCACCGCCAGCTGGCGCAACAGCAGGTGCGCGTCGATGCGGAGCACCCTCTCTTCGTCTATCTGCCCTGCGGCGTCGGCGGTGCGCCGGGCGGCATCGCCTTCGGCTTGAAGCGCCTGTTCGGCGACGCCGTGCATTGCTTTTTCGCCGAGCCGACGGCGTTCCCGTGCTTCCTGTTGCGGCTGGCGTTTCCGGAGCATCCGCAGCTGTCGGTCTACGACTTCGGGCTCGGCGAGCCGACGCAGGCCGACGGCCTGGCCGTGCCGCGCGCCTCCGAGCTCGCGGCGGGCGCGATGCGGCAACTGCTGTCAGGGGTGTTCACGGTCGGCGACCCCACCCTGCTGGTTCATCTCGCGCTGCTGCACGAGACCGAAGGCATGCGCATCGAGCCCTCCGCCGCGGCCGGCTGCAGCGGGCCGAGCTGGCTGCTGCACAGCGACGCGGGCCGGGCCTATCTCGAATCGCAAGGGCTGCAATCGCGCATGGCCAACGCCACGCACCTGATCTGGACCACCGGGGGATCGCTGGTGCCGCCGGAGCAGTTCGCGCGCTTCCTGGAACTGGAACGGGCGATTACTGCAACGGGCCCTTGAGCGCTTTCGGAATCGGCAGCGGCAGCACGCCGATGCCCTCTTCCACCAGGGCCTGCGCGTCTTCGGCCGAGGCCTGCCCGCGGATGGCGCGCTCTTCGGTTTCGCCGTAGTGCATGCGGCGCGCCTCCTCGGGGAAGCGCTCGCCCACGTCCTCGGTGTTGGCCACCACGTGGCGCACCATCTTCATCCAGGCCGCCTGCATCGCCTGCTCCGGGCTGAGCACCACGTCCTGCTTGGGTCCCGTGGCAGGCGCGCTCGGTGCGGCCGGCGCGGCTGCGCCCAGGTTCAGGCGCGGCGCGCTGGGCAGCTTCTGCACGCCGTGGTCGCCGCACAGCGGGCATTCCACCAAGCCGCGGCCCAGCTGGTCCTGGAAGTCGTCTTCCGAGGCGAACCAGCCTTCGAAACCGTGGCCGTGCAGGCACTGGAGGTTGAGGACCTTCATGTCCTGGACATTATGGACGCCAGTCGAGTTTCCAAGTCCCCGACATGGTGTTTTGCACCCAGGCCGCCGTCGCCAGGCTCTTGGCGTCGGTCACGACACCGTCGCGGCACCAGGCCAGGAATTCGTCCGGCGTCGCGCTGATGACCTCGACGAACTCGCCTTCGTCCAGTTGCGGCCGCGTCAGGGCCAGGCCGCGCGCGAACCAGATGTGGATGATTTCGTCGGAGTACCCCACGGCCAGGTGCATCGCGCCGGCACGCGCCCATTCGCGCGCGGTGTAGCCGGTTTCCTCCAGCAGCTCGCGCTTGCCGCACGCGAGCGGGTCCTCGCCGATGTCCAGCTTGCCGGCAGGGAATTCCACCATCACCTGCTTGACCGGGTAGCGGTACTGCCGCTCCATCACCAGCCGGCCGTCGTCCAGGATCGGGACCACCACCACCGCGCCTGGGTGCTTGATGAATTCGCGCTGCGCCGCGCCGCCGTCCGGCAGGCGCACGGTATCGCGCACCACGCGCAGGAAACCGCCCTTGAACACTTCCCGGCTGTCGACCGTGTGCTCGACCAGGTGCGAGTCGTCGGATTTCGGCGGCAGGCTCATGATGTCGACTGCCGGCGCTTCCACAGGTAGCGCCAGACGAACCCGGGAAACGCCAGGGTGACGAACAGCGCGCCGGTGACGGCGTAGAACTCCCAGCCCTGCGGCGCGATCTGGCCCGCGCGCTTTTCCAGCAGCAGGCCCAGCCCGCCGACCAGCAGGTAGCACAGCACCAGCTCGGCCAGCCGCACGCCCAGCGACTTGGGCGCGGCGAGCGGCACCACGCCCAGCAGGCGCTGCGTGAGGAACGGCAGGTTGGCCGCGGCCAGCGCCGCCAGCAGCACCAGCCAGACAAAGGCGGCTTGGCCCATATCTGCGCGGGGGTGCGCTTAAGGGGCGCCGCCCAGGGTGCGCACGATGGCGCTGGCGCACAGCGTCATCAGGCCGCCCGGGAAGATGCCCAGCAGCAGCACCAGCGCGCCGTTGAGCGTGAGCACCATCCGCACGTCGGTGGGGGCGGACACGGTGGTGGCGGTGATCGGCTCGTCGAAGTACATGACCTTGACCACGCGCAGGTAGTAGAAGGCGGCCACCAGCGACAGCATTACCGCGAAGATGGCCAGCCCCAGGTGCATGCCGCCACCGGCCGAGACCAGCGCCTGCAGCACCGACAGCTTGGCGTAGAAGCCGACCAGCGGCGGCACGCCGGCCAGCGAGAACAGGCACACCGCCATCACGCCGGCGTACAGCGGGCTGCGCTGGTTCAGGCCGGCCAGGTCGGCGATCTCCTCGCTCTCGAAGCCCTCGCGCGCCAGCAGCAGGATGATGCCGAAGCTGGCCAGCGTGGTGAGCACGTAGGTGACGATGTAGAACATCGCGGCGCTGTAGGCGTACTGGGCGTTCTGCGTGGTGCCGTTGACCACGCCAACGCCCAGGCCGAGCAGCACGAAGCCCATCTGGCCGATGGTGGAATAGGCCAGCATGCGCTTCAAATTGGTCTGCGCGATAGCGGCCAGGTTGCCGATGACCAGCGAGCCCACGGCCAGGATCAGCAGCATCTGCTGCCAGTCGATCGCCAGCGGGATCAGGCCGTCCACCAGCAGGCGGATGCAGATGGCGAAGGCGGCCAGTTCCGGCGCGCTGCCGATCATCAGCGTCACGGCCGTCGGCGCGCCCTGGTAGACGTCGGGGATCCACATGTGGAAGGGCGCGGCGCCCAGCTTGAAGCCCAGGCCGGCGACGATGAACACCAGGCCGAACACCAGCACCTGGTGGTTCACCTGGCGCGAGCTGACCATCTTGAACACGGTGCCCACGTCCAGCGAGCCGGTGGCGCCGTACATCATCGACAGGCCGTACAGCAGGAAGCCGCTGGCCAGCGCGCCCAGCACGAAGTACTTCATCGCCGCCTCGGTGGCGGTGGCGTGGTCGCGGCGCAGCGCCACCAGCGCGTAGCTGGCCAGCGTCATCAGCTCCAGGCCCAGGTACAGCAGCAGGAAGTTGCTGCCCGAGATCATCACGAACATGCCCAAGAGCGCAAACATGGCCAGGGTGAAGAACTCGCCGCCACGCAGCATGTCGCGGTCCCCCGCGTAGGGCCGGCCATAGACCAGGCAGACCATCATGGCCAGGGTGGCGAAGCACTTGAGCCAGTTGCCCATGGGGTCGGCGACCACCATGCGGTTGAAGGCGTAGAGCGTCTCGCCGTCCAGCGCCGCACTGGCGCTGAGCCAGGCCACCGCGGCCAGCGTGGCCATGGTGAGCCAGTAGGTGGCGTCGCGCAGGCGCGACTTCACGCCCAGGTCCACCAGGGCGATCAGGCAGGCCATCACCAGCAGCAGGATTTCCGGCGCGATGACGAGGAAGCTGAGGTTGTCGATCATGTTGGGGTCACTCAGCTCAAAGTTTCGACACGGCCACTTGCTTGAGGAAGTTCGCCACCGAGGCGTTCATCACGTCGGTGAAGGGCTTGGGGTAGATGCCCATGAACAGCACCGCTGCGGCCAGCAGGCCGAGCATCAGGAATTCACGGGCGTTGATGTCGGTGAGCGCGCGCACGTCGTCGTTGGCGATCGGGCCCAGGTACACGCGTTTGACCATCCACAGCGTGTAGGCTGCGCCGAACACCAGCGCCGTGGCGGCCAGCAGGCCGAGCCAGAAGTTGGCCTTGACGGCGCCCAGGATCACCATCCACTCGCCGACGAAGCCGGCGGTGGCGGGCAGGCCGCAGTTGGCCATCGCGAACAGGATGGCGAAGGCGGTGAAGGTCGGCATGGTGTTGACCACGCCGCCGTACGAGGCGATCTGGCGCGAGTGCACCCGGTCGTACAGCACGCCGATGCACAGGAACATGGCGCCCGAAACGAAGCCGTGCGCGATCATCTGCACGATGCCGCCGGCCACGCCCAGGTCGTTGAAGATGAAGAAGCCGAGCGTGACGAAGCCCATGTGCGCCACCGACGAATAGGCCACCAGCTTCTTCATGTCCTGCTGCACCATGGCGACCAGGCCGACGTAGATCACGGCGATGAGCGACAGCGCGATCATCAGCCAGGCCCATTCGCGCGCGGCGTCCGGCGCGATCGGCATGGAGAAGCGCAGGAAGCCGTAGGCGCCCAGCTTCAGCATGATGGCCGCCAGCACCGCGGAGCCGCCGGTGGGGGCCTCCACGTGCACGTCGGGCAGCCAGGTGTGCACCGGCCACATCGGCACCTTCACCGCGAAGGCGGCGAAGAAGGCGAAGAAGAGAAGCGTCTGCGTCGTCTGCGGCAGCGGCAGCTGATGCCAGGTGGCGATGTCGAAGCTGCCGCCCGCCTTGGCGTACAGGTAGATCAGCGCGATCAGCATCAGGAGCGAGCCGAGCAGCGTGTACAGGAAGAACTTGAACGCCGCGTAGATCTTGTTGGG
>JAZKIV010000023.1:0-229622 GCA_040384685.1 Pseudomonadota bacterium
TTCCAGTGGGGCAGCAAGCGCACCGGCCCCGACCTGCACCGCGTGGGCGGCAAGTACAGCGACGAGTGGCACCGCATCCACCTGAACAACCCGCGCGACCTGGTGCCCGAGTCCAACATGCCGGCTTATTCGTGGCTGGAGAAGAGCCCGGCCGGCGCGGCCGGCATCGGCACCCACATGAAGGCGCTGCGCACCGTGGGCGTGCCCTACACCGACGCCGAGATCGCCCAGGCGCCGCAAGACCTGAAGAACAAGACCGAGATGGACGCGCTGGTGGCTTACCTGCAGTCCCTGGGCCGCGCACTCAAATAAGGACACGCCATGGACGTCAACATCCTGCGCGAAATCGCCACCGTCGCCTGCTTCGCCACCTTCGCCGGCATCGTCGCCTGGGCCTGGTCCCGCGGCAACCGGGCGCGCTTCGACGAAGCCGCGCAGCTCCCCTTCACGCAAGACTAGAGGAGGCCGGGCATGAGCGACTTCACCGCGAATTTCTGGTCGGTCTACGTGGCCGGCACCACGCTGGCCGGCATCCTCGCCTGCCTGGTCCTGCTGTGGATCGCCGGGCGCAAGAAGGTGCCGCTCAACGCGGCCAACGACACCGGCCACGTCTGGGACGAGGACCTGACCGAGATGAACAACCCGCTGCCGATGTGGTGGGTCTGGATGTTCGTGCTGACCATCGTGTTCTCGCTGCTGTACCTGGTGGCCTACCCGGGCCTGGGCGCCTACGAGGGCCAGCTGAAGTGGAGCACCCGCACCGAATACGAAGGCGAGATGGCCAGGGCGCAGAAGGAGCTGGAGCCGCTGTACGCGCAGTTCACCGCGCGCAGGGCGGAGGAGGTGGCCGGCGACCCGAACGCCATGGCCATCGGCGAGCGCCTGTTCATGAACAACTGCGCCCAGTGCCACGGCTCGGACGCGCGCGGCAGCAAGGGTTTTCCCAACCTGGCGGACAAGGACTGGCTGCACGGCGGCGAGCCCGCGAAGATCGTGGAGACCATCACGATGGGCCGCACCGGCCAGATGCCGCCCATGGCCGCCGCGGTTGGCAGCCCGGACGACGTGAAGAACGTCGCCAACTACGTCCTGTCGCTGTCCAATGCGCCGCACGACTCGGTGCGCGCCCAGCTGGGCAAGTCGAAGTTCAGTGCCTGCGCCGCCTGCCACGGTGTCGACGGCAAGGGCAACCCGGTGCTGGGCGCGCCCAACCTCGCCGACGACATCTGGCTGCACGGCTGGGGCGAGCAGGCCATCGTCAACATGATCGTCAACGGCAAGACGAACCAGATGCCGGCCCAGGAGGGCAAGCTGAGCGACGCGCAGATCCACGTGCTGGCGTCGTATGTGTGGGGCTTGTCGAACAAGGCGCCGGCCGCCGCGAAGCCCTGAGACCAACGACACCGTTCCCCGACAAGTGAAAGTCATCCCGATCACCGCAGTGCCCCTCGAGGACGAGGGCCAGTCGCTCTACGTCTCCGAGAAGAAGATCTACCCGCGCACGGTCAGCGGCCTGTTCGCGCGGTGGCGCTGGGGTTTCGTGTGGCTCACGCAGCTGGTGTTCTACGGGCTGCCGTGGCTGCCCTGGGCGACGGATGCGGGTGGGCGCCAGGCGGTGCTGTTCGACCTGGGCATGCGCCGCTTCTACATCTTCGGGCAGGTGCTGTACCCGCAGGACTTCATCTACCTCACCGGCCTGCTGGTGATCAGCGCGCTGTCGCTGTTCCTGTTCACCGCCATCGCCGGGCGCCTGTGGTGCGGCTTCGCCTGCCCGCAGACGGTCTACACGGAAATGTTCCTGTGGATCGAGCGCAAGGTGGAGGGCGACCGCAACGCCCGCATGAAGCTCGACGGCCAGCCGTTCTCGCTGGAGAAGCTGGTCAAGAAGTGGTTCAAGCACCTGCTGTGGATCGGGCTGGCGATGTGGACCGGCTTCACTTTCGTCGGCTACTTCACGCCGATCCGCGAGCTGGGCCTGGAATTCCTGCAGACGCGCATGGGTTCGTGGGAGGTGTTCTGGGTGTTCTTCTACGGCTTCGCCACCTACGGCAACGCCGGCTTCATGCGCGAGCAGGTGTGCAAGTACATGTGCCCCTACGCGCGCTTCCAGAGCGCGATGTTCGACAAGGACACGCTGATCGTCAGCTACGACGCGGCGCGCGGCGAACCGCGCGGCTCGCGCGGGCGCAAGGTGGACTTCCAGGCGGCCGGCCTGGGCGCCTGCGTGGACTGCAACCTGTGCGTGCAGGTCTGCCCCACCGGCATCGACATCCGCAACGGCCTGCAGTACGAATGCATCGGCTGCGCCGGCTGCGTGGACGTGTGCGACGGCGTGATGGACAAGATGGGCTATCCGCGCGGGCTGATCCGCTTCACCACGCAGAACGCGGTGCAGCAGGGCTGGGGCCGGCGCGAGATCCTGCGCCACGTGCTGCGCCCGCGCGTGCTGGTCTACGCCGCCATCCTCGCGGCGCTGGGCACCGCGGTGCTGGCGAGCCTGGCGATGCGCATGCCGCTGAAGGTGGACGTGGTGCGCGACCGCGCCTCGCTGGCGCGCATCGTGCCCGGCGGCAAGCTGGAGAACGTGTACCGGCTGCAGATCATGAACGCCACCGAGCGGCCGCAGCGCTACCGCCTGGCGGCGGACGGGCTGCCCGGGCTGGCGCTGGCATCCGAGCCGGAGGTGGACGTGGGCGCGGCCGAATCCCGCTGGGTCGCGGTGCGGCTGCAGGTGCCCTACGACGCGGCCGGGCCGGGGTCGCACCCCATTCACTTCGCGATCGGCACGGTGGGCGGCGACGCGCACGTGCGCGAGAAGTCGGTGTTCCTGGTGCCGCGCTAACGGAGGCAATGACCCAATGAAGAATGACGAAATGACAGTACAGCCCAAGCCCTGGTGGCGGTACGGCCACGTGTGGCTGGTGATCGCCGGGCCGGCCGTGGTGGTGGTGGCGGCCTGCGTGACGGCCTGGATCGCGGTGCGCGGCCAGGACCCGCTGGTGGCCGAGGACTACTACCGGCGCGGCGTGGAGATCAACCAGCAGCTGGCGCGCGAGCGCGCGCTGCTGCCCGCGCTGCAGGGGCGCAACCACGCGGCCACGCCGACGCGGCCGTGATCGAAGGGGAGACGGCGATGTGGAGGCAGCGAATCATGTGGGTGGCGTGGCCGGCGTTCCTGGCCGCCTGCCTGCTGGAACTGGCGGTGTTCGCGCTGGTGGACCCGCTGGACCTGCACTGGGCCGGACGCGCCATCGCGGGGTCGCGCCAGGGCATCTACACGGCGGGCTTCTTCGTCTTCTGGCTGATCAGCACGGCGGCCTGCCTGCTGACCACCGTGCTGCGCATGTCGCCGGCGGAAGTCAACGAATGCCCGTTCGCGCCAGGGGAGCGGCCGGGCGGCTGCCCGAGAAGCTGAGCTCGCGCCGCGCATTCTTCCCAAGCGCGGCACTGCGGGCCGCGTCCTACACCGCCATCAGTCCCCTGCGCCCGAGCCCGGGGCGCGGCGCCGACAGATCACCTTGCAAGCGCGGCCTAAGGTCCATTCGACGCTGGGCTGGCGTGCGCACGATGGTCGCGCGCAACGGGGCGCGGCGCGCATGACTGGAGATCCCATGACCGCTCTGGACAATGAAACCCTGATCCTCCTCGTGGGCCTCGCCGTCGTGGCCCTGTTCATCGGCGCCTGGCTGTTCAACCGCAAACGGCAGAGCGAGGCGCTGGAGAAACGCTTCGGCCCGGAATACAGCCGGGCGGTGGACGAGATGGGCAGCCGGCCCAAGGCCGAGGCCGAGCTGCTGGCGCGCCAGAAGCGCGTGGAGCAGCTCGACATCGTGGCGCTGCCGCCGCAGGAGGCCGCCCGCTTCAGCCAGTCCTGGACCTCGATCCAGGCGCGCTTCGTCGACAACCCGCAAGGCGCGCTGGCCGAGGCCGACCAGCTGGTGCGCGAGCTGATGCTGCGCCGCGGCTACCCGATGGGCGACTTCGACCGCCGCGCCGCCGACATCTCGGTGCACCACCCGGCCGTGGTGGACCACTACCGCGCCGCCCACACCATCGCCCAGCGCGACACGCGCGGCGAGGCCGACACCGAGCAGCTGCGCCAGGCCGTGGTGCACTACCGCGCCCTGTTCGCCGAGCTGCTGCAGATCGAACAACCCCAAGCCGCCGCGGTTCGCCGCGATCACGTGGAGACGCACTGATGAGCCGAGAACCGGAAGACCGCCCGCTGTCCACCGCCGACCTGGCGGGCATGCACGCGCAGCCGCGCGACGACCACCACGAGATGGCGCACGACGTGCGGGAGCAGGACCAGCGGCCGGCGATGCAGGAACTGGAGCCGGCCGGCCACCGGCACACCGGCAGCGCCGAGCCGCTGGCCGCGCTGTTCCCGACCGAGCTGGCGCAGGAGTTCCGCTCGCGCTGGGACGCCGTGCAGATCGGCTTCGTGGACGACCCGCAGCGCGCCGTGCAGCAGGCCGACGAGCTGGTGGCCCAGGTGATGAAGAGCCTGGCCGAGAGCTTCGCGCAGCAGCGCGCGCAGATCGAGGCCGGTGTGCGCGAGGCCGGCAACGCCGCCACCGAGAACCAGCGCATCGCGCTGCAGCGCTACCGCTCGTTCTTCCAGCGGCTGCTGACGTTGTGACGCGCAGCGCCGCGTAGCCGGCGCCTGGGCGCCCGTCTCCGGCGGGCGCGGGCTCCTGTATGCTGGATTTCTTTCAGCCCAGCCATAGGAGCCCTTGCCGTGTTGACGCTCTATTCCGCACCCGGTACCTGCGCACTCGCATCCCACCTCGCGCTCGAGCATGCGCGCGCCGACTACAAACTGGTCCGGCTGGATTTCTCGCGCGACGAGCAGCGTTCGCCCGACTACCTGAAGATCAATCCCAAGGGCCGCGTGCCGGCGCTGGCCACCGAACACGGCATCCTGACCGAAACGCCGGCGCTGCTGCTCTACATCGCGCAGGCTTTCCCGCAGGCGCGGCTCGCGCCGCTGGACGATCCGTACGCGCTGGCGCAGGTGCAGGAATTCAACAGCTACATCTCCTCCACCGTGCACGTGGCGCATGCCCACGGCCGGCGCGGCGCCCGCTGGGTGGATGCCGGAGACACGCACGCGCTGGAAGCGATGAAGAAGAAGCTGCCGCAGTCCATGGGCGACACCTTCTTGCCGATCGAGGCGAAGTACCTGCGCGGCCCCTGGGTGATGGGCGAGCAACTGACGGTGTGCGACTACTACCTGTTCACCATGGCGCTGTGGCTGGAAGGCG
This sequence comes from Pseudomonadota bacterium, assembly GCA_040384685.1. Classification (GTDB taxonomy): domain Bacteria; phylum Pseudomonadota; class Gammaproteobacteria; order Burkholderiales; family Burkholderiaceae_C; genus Ramlibacter. Next base: position 5,268 of record JAZKIV010000023.1, read on the forward strand.
ACGGCGTGGACCTGTCGCGCCTGCCGCGCGTGATGGAGCACCGCGCCCGCCTGCAGGCCGACCCGCTGGTGCAGCGGGTGCTGGAATCCCAGCGCGCCCCGGCCTAGGACGCCGCTCAGGCCGCCTTCGCGGCACCAGTGCCGGCGCTGCGCACCGCGTCGAGAAACGTCGCCACGGCGCGCGAGCGCGCGCCGGCCTGCGAGCAGGCCAGCCCGAAGAAGCGGTACAGCGGCTTCGCCAGCGAGAGCACACGCAGCCCGCGCAGGTCTTGCGGCAGCGTGAGCCGCGGCACCAGCGTGACGCCCATGTTCTCGCGCACCAGCGTGTAGGCGCTGGCCCAGTCGCGCACCGACATGCGCAGGTCGCCGAGTGCGAGCCCGGATTCGGCCGCCAGGCTGCCCCCATGCACCGCGCAGCCGCCGGTGGCTAGCACGAAGGGCTGCCGCACCACGTCCTCGAACGCCACGCGCGCGCCGTCCGGCCGCTGCGCGAACGGATGCCGCACCGGGGCGACCACCACCCATTCGTCCCGCCCGAGCGGCACCGCGCCGCGCGCGGGGTCGGGGTTCATCACCACGCCGACGTCGATGGCGTCGCTGGCCAGCCAGGACTCGACTTCCTCGTCGCTGGCTTCGAGCGCCACCATCTCGATGCCCGGGTGCTGGCGGCGGAAGCTGCGCAAGAGCGGCGGCAGCAGCACCTGGAACACCGAGGAAAAGCTCGCGAGCCGCACGCGCCCCAGGTCCGAGCCTTTGGCTTCGCCCGCCAGCAACTGGATGGCGTCCAGCTCGGTGAGCATGGCGCGCGCGCGCCGGATCACCTGCTCGCCTACCGCGGTGGGCACCGTGCTGCGCCGCTCGCGCACCAGCAGGCGCACCCCCAGCATTTCCTCCAGCTTGGAAATGGCCTGGCTCGCGCCGGACTGCGTGACACCGAACCGGTCCGCCGCCCTGGAGATGCCTCCCGCATCCGCAATCGCCACCAGCAGGCGCCAGTGCATGAGATTCATCATTTTTTGATTTAGCTTGGCTTATGGCATGAATCTGGAAGCCTAATTTTACTAATCGACTTCCCGCTGATACGGTTCGATCCCGCTGCAATTCTGCATTTGCGCACCGCCGCTTTCGCAGGATCGAAGCGATACAAAAAGGGAGTGATTAGCTTATGTTCGCCGAACCGACGGCGGCCGTCGCGTGGATCGAAGATATCCACCGGCCGCTGGATCGCGCATCGCTGGATGCGCTGCTGCGTAACGAAATTCCATTCATCCGTATCAAGCGGTTCGCGCCGCCCGCCGCCTGCGAAGCGCTGGTGGCACGCGCCTGCACCGAGGGTTTCAGCGTCTATCGCGACGTGGAGCCCAAGATCAATCGCATCGGTAACACGGTGTTCGAATACAACCATATTTCCAGGGGCGAGTACTTTCGCGGAAATATCGAAACGCGCGCCGTGCAGGCACGCATCTTCGCCGGCTCGTTCGACCCGGTCGCCCAATTCCTCGCGCTGCTGCGCGCGGCCACCCGCTATCCCGCGCGCATCGCCCGCGGCGACGGCGGCGAGGACTACTACGCGGGGCTGGTGCGCCGCATCGAGAGCGGCACGCTGGTCCACATCGATTTCGCGCCGGCCGAGCAATCCGGCTGGGAGGTCGGGCGCGTGAAGTATCAACTTTCCTGGAACCTTTATCTGCGCACCACGCCGGGCGGCGGTGGCCGAACACATGTTTACAACCGGCAATGGATGCCGGGCGACGACCGGCACCGCCAGGGCAGCTACGGCTTCGATCCGCGCGTGGTCGGGGACGCCGAGAAAGCCACCTTCGACCCGGAGGTGGGCGAAATCGTTATCTTCAACACGCGCAATTTCCATTGCGTGGAAGAAACGCGCGGCGAGCGCGTGACCGTGGCCTCGGCCATCGGCATGCTTCCCAACAACGAACTGGTCCTGTGGTCCTGAAAGAGAACGCAATGGTCAAAGCTGCTGTCATGCATGGCGCCGGTCGCCCGGTGGAACTGGTGGACCTGCCCGAGCCGGAGCTCGCGCCCGGCGAGATGCTGCTGTCCACCATCTATTCCGAGGTGTGCGGCACCGACGTGCACCTGTTCCACAGCCGGCTGTCCGGCGTGCCGTACCCGATCATTCCCGGCCACATCTCCTCCGGCCGGGTCGAGCGCACCGGCGGCGAGGTGCTGGACCTGAACGGACAACCGATCGTCGAAGGCGACGTGGTGACCTTCCTGGACGTGCACAACACCTGCAACCGCTGCTGGCACTGCATGGTGGCCAAGGCCTCCACCAAGTGCCCGCAGCGCAAGGTGTACGGCGTGACGCATTCGTCCACCGAGGGCCTGTTCGGCGGCTGGGCCGAACGCATCCACCTGCGCGCCGACGTGCGCGTGGTGAAGCTGCCCAAGGAGGTCTCGCCGCTGCGCCTGATCGCCGGCGGCTGCGCGCTGCCGACGGCGCTGCACGCGGTGGAGCGCGCCGGCGTGCAGGTCGGCGACACGGTGGCGGTGCAGGGCGCCGGCCCGGTCGGGCTGTGCGCGGCGATCCTGGCGCGGCGCAGCGGCGCCGGCGAGGTGTTCATCCTGGACCGCAGCGAGGCGCGGCTGGCGGTGGCCGAGCGCTTCGGCCTGGTACCGGTGCACGTCAACTACGACTGGCCGACCGCGCACATCGACGCGGTGCGGGGCGCGACCCAGGGGCGCGGTCCTGACGTGGTGATCGAGGCGGCGGGCGCGCCTGCCGCCGTGAAGGAGGGCCTGGCCATGGTGCGCGAGGCCGGCCGCTACGTGATCGTCGGCCACTACACCGACGGCGGCGACGTCAGCATCAACCCGCACACCGACATCAACAAGAAGCACCTGGACATCCGCGGCACCTGGGGCATCGACTTCAGCCACTTCTACAAGGCGGTGGACATCCTGCGCGACGAACAGGCGGTGGCCGGCCAGCCGGCGACCTGGGAGGACATGATCGGCCGCATCTACACCATGGACGAGATCGGCCAGGCGCTGTCGGACGTGGAGCACGGCCGTGTGGTCAAGGCCGTCATCAGCCCCAATGGCGCCTGAGGCGGTGACCATGAGCGAACAGGCGAGAGTCTGCGTGCTGGGCCCGGGCGCGATGGGGACGGCCATCCTGGAAGGGCTGCTGCGCGGCGGCGCGTTCGCGCCGGCCGAACTGGCGGTGCTGGGCCGCAACCCCGGCAGGCTGGCGCAGGTCGCGCAGCGGCTGGGCGTCGCCGCCCGGCGCGACACGGACCTGCGCGACGGCGCGGACGCCGTCGTCCTGTGCTGCAAGCCGCACGACCTGGCGGCGGTCGCCGGGCAGCTGAAGCCCTCGCTGCGCGAATCGACGCTGGTGGTCAGCACGCTGGCCGGCGTGCCGCTGGCGGCGCTGCAGGCGGCGCTGGCGCACCAGGGTGTGGTGCGCGCGATTCCCAACATCGCCGCCAGCCTGGGTGCCAGCGTCACCTTGTGGATCGCCGCGCAGCGGCTGGGCGAACCACAGCTGCAACTGGCGCGTCGCCTGATCGGCGCCCTGGGCGAGAGCATCGAGGTCGACAACGAGAAATACGTGGAGCTGGTCACGCCGCTCAGCGGCGCGGCGCCGGCGCTGGTGGCGCTGTATGTCGAAAGCCTGATCGACTCCAGCGTGCACATCGGCATTCCGCGCGCGATGGCCACTTCGGTGGTGGTGCAGTCGGTGATCGGCAGCATGGCGCTGATCAAGGCCGACCCCGGCACGCCGGCCGACGTGCGGGCGCGCGTCACCAGCCCGGGCGGGCTGACCTGCGAATGCATCGCCGTGCTGGAGCAGCACGGCCTGCGCACCGCGGTGCTGCAGGCGGTGCTGGCCGGCCTGCGCAAGACCCAGGCGCTCGGCGGCGCCACATCATTTTCCAAGGGAGAAAAGCAAGCATGACCAAACCCATCCATTGCAGGGGCATCCAGCTCGACACGTCGCCGCAGACATTCGGCGGCCTGCGCGATTCCGCCAACATCCTGTACGACGCCCAGGCCCTGCGCGAGCGCATGGAGCACGACGGCTACCTGCTGTTCCGCGGGCTGGTGGACCGCGAGAAGGTGCTGGAGGCGCGCCGCGAGATCCTGCTGAAGTACGCCACCATCGGTGAGATCGATTCGATCAACCACGACGTGATGGATGCCGTGATCCAGGGCGACACCTTCATCGACAAGGTGAACCTGGTGGCCTTCACCGAGAGCATCCGCACCGGCAAGGCCTACCAGGACATCACCAACGACCCGGCCATCCTGGACTTCTTCCAGCGCATGCTGGGCGGCAAGACCCGCTCGTTCGACTTCAAGTGGCCGCGCTTCGTGCGCCCCGGCGAGGGCACCGGCATCCATTCCGACAACATCTATGTGACCGGCGGCAGCAAGAACGTCTGGACCTGCTGGATCCCGATCGGCGACGTGGCCATCGACGAAGGCCCGGTGGTGCTGCTGGAAGGCAGCCACCGCAGCGACAAGCTGCTGGACTACTGGGCCAAGGACGCCGACAAGGACAAGGTCGGCTGGCTGAGCGAAGACCCCCTGCGCACCCAGCAGGAGCTCGGCGGGCGCTGGCTGACCTCGTCGTTCCGCGCCGGCGACATCCTGTGCTTCGACGTGCGGCTGGTGCACGCCTCGCTGGACAACCGCTCGCCCAACCGCTGCCGCCTGACTTCGGACACGCGCTACCACCTGGAAGGCGAGCCGCTGGACCCGCGCTGGAACGGCGGCAACGCCAACCCGCACCAGGGCGGGCCGAAGGTGTTCCTGCCGGGGTTGAACCCGAAGATCGGCAACAAGGAATTCGAGGAGGAGTGGAAGCCGGTCGATGCGTTCGGCAGGCTGGCGCTGCACGACGTGTCGCACATCCGCGCGCGCACGCTGGCCAGCGTGGCCGGCTGATCAGCCCGGGCGGCCGCCCAGCCCCATCAGCGCCGCCCGACCAGCAGGCCCACCAGCAGGCCGATGCCCGCGCCGATGCCGATCGATTCCCAGGGGTGTTGGCGCACGTAGCCGCCGGCCGCGCGGCGGGCGCCGCGCACACCGTCCAGCGCCGCGTCCTGCGCGTCCGCCAGGCCGGCCCGGGCCGCCTTCAGGCGCGCCTCGAGGCGCGCGCGGGCCTCGTCGTAGCCCTGGCCCGCGTCGCGCACCGCGTGGCGCAGCAGCGCCTCGGCGTCGTCGATCACGTTGCGCAGGTCGCCGGCAAGGCGCTCGCGGGCCTCGCGCAGGGTGTCGTCGGTGTCGCCGCTCATGGTGTTGTCCTTTCGAAGGCTTTTGGCCGGGTGTGTCCCGCATGCTCGCGCGCCGGCTGACCTGGGTCAAGCCATTCGTGCGGAGGGGGCGCCGGGTCAGTGATCCGGGCCGGCCCGCTTCGCCCAAGTCCTACAGCACCCCCGCGGCGCGCATGCCTATTCTGGGACCCATGGACGTGCGCATATTCGTGGTGGAGGACGTGCGGCAGATGTGTGCCGCGCTGGCAGAGCTGTTCGAGTCCTTGCCGGGCTTTCGCATCGTGGCAGCCGCCACCACCGAGGCCGAGGCCAACCTGTGGCTGGACGAGCATCCGGGCGGCTGGGACCTGGCTGTGGTGGACCTGGTGCTGCAGCAGGGCTCGGGCATGGGCGTGGTGGCGCGCTGCGACGCGCAGCCGGTGCGCGGCAAGGTGGTGGTGTTCAGTGCCTACGCCTCGCCGGCGGTCTACGACCGCTGCCTGGAGCTGGGCGCCGATGCGGTGATCCGCAAGGACGACACGGCGGCGCTGCTGGCGTTCTGCCGCGCCCTGTCCGACCGGGAGAACTCCGGCCCCTAGCACGCCGCTATCATCGAGCGGCGCCGTTGCCCGGCGCGTCGACAGAGACCAGGGGTTCGCTTGCCTGCTTCCATTCCGAACGAGATCGCGGCGGTCCGCCTGGCCGGGCTGCTGGACTCGGCCATGGACGGCATCATCACGGTGAACGCCTCGCAGACCATCGTGCTGTACAACCGCGCCGCCGAGAAGATCTTCGGCTTCGCCGCGCCGCAGGTGATGGGGCAGCCGCTGGACATGCTGATCCCCCAGCGCTTTCGGGCGGCCCACCAGGGCGAGGTGGCGCGCTTCGGCGCCACCGGCGTCACCTCGCGCCGCATGGGCGACCGCACCGTGCTGTACGGCCTGCGCGCCGACGGCCGGGAATTCCCGATCGAGGCCTCGATCTCCCAGGTGGAAACGCCCGAGGGCAAGCTCTACACCGTGATCCTGCGCGACGTGACCGAGCGCGTGCGCGCGCAGGAGGAGCTGGCGGCCTTTGCGGCCGAGGCCGGCGGCGTGCGCGAGCAGGAGAAATCGCGCATCGCGCGCGAGCTGCACGACGAGCTGGCGCAGCAGCTCACCGCGCTGAAGATGGACACCATCTGGCTGCGCGACAACATCGGCCAGCGCGAGCAGGCGCTGGCCCGGCTGGAGGGCATGCTGGCTATGCTGGACGCCAGCGTGGCCGCCACCCGCCGCATCGCCGCCGACCTCCGCCCGCTGGTGCTGGACGACCTGGGCCTGGGCGCCGCCATCGAATGGCTGGCGCAGAGTTTCACGCAGCGCCACGGCATCCCGTGCGAGCTGGACGTCAACGAGGACCTGGAATTGCAGGAACCCTATGCCACGGCGGTGTTCCGCATCGTGCAGGAATCGCTCGCCAACGTGGCCAAGCACGCGCGCGCCGGCCGCGCGCAGGTGCGGGTGGCGCGCGTGGGCGGCGAGATGCTGGTGAGCGTGCGCGACGACGGCGTGGGTTTCCGCCTGGACGACCCGCGCAAGCCGCAGTCGCTGGGCCTGGTGGGCCTGCGCGAGCGTACCCACCTGCTCAAGGGCAGGGTGGAAGTGGCCAGCCGGCCGGGCGAGGGCACCCGCATCGAGGCACGCATCCCGGTGCTGGACGACCCGGAGGCCGCGGCATGATCCGCATCGTCATCGCCGACGACCACGCCATCGTGCGCGAGGGCCTGAAGCGCATCGTCGGCGATGCCGAGGGCCTGGAGGTGGTGGCCGAGGCGGCCGACGGCACCGAGGTGATGCGCGCGGTGCGCGAGCGCGAATTCGACGTGCTGGTGACCGACCTGTCGATGCCCGGGCGCAGCGGCATGGAGCTGATCAAGCTGGTGAAGGCGGAAAAACCCAGGCTGCGCGTCCTGGTGCTGTCGATGCACCAGGAGACGCAGTACGCGGTGCGTTCGATCAAGTCGGGCGCGAGCGGCTACCTGACCAAGGACAGCGCGCCGGCGCAGCTGGAACAGGCGATCCGCAAGATCGCCGCCGGCGGCGCCTACATCAGCGCCGAAGTGGCCGAACAGCTGGCGCTGGGCGCCATGCCGGGCGGGCAGGGCGGCGCGCCGCACGAAACGCTGTCGGACCGCGAGTTCCAGGTATTCAAGCTGCTGGTGGATGGCGTCTCGGTCACCGACATCGGCACCCGCCTGAACCTCTCGGTGAAGACGGTGAGCACGCACAAGTCCAACCTGATGCACAAGCTGGGCCTGAACAACCAGAGCGAGCTGGTGCGCTACGCCATCAAGCACGGCCTGGGCGGCGAGACGGCGCCCTAAGCCCGTTGCGTGCCGGCCTAGGACGATTCCTAGCGCCGCTCGGCGCCCATCCCGCCCGTTCCCGGAACCCTCCGAGCCCGCGATTCAGCGGGCGCCGATGCCGTGCGCGGCCGGCGAAGAGGACAGTACGGGTCATGCCAGCCAGCACTGCCCCCGTCAAGGTGTTCCTCGCCGATGACTCCTCCCTGATCCGCCAGCGGGTCGGCGAGATGCTGGCGGCGCGCGCCATGGTCGTGGTGGGCGAGGCCCGCACGCCGCAGGCCTGCATCCGCGGCATCCTGGACGCACGGCCCGACGTCGTGGTGCTGGACGTCCTGCTCGAAGGCGGCACCGGCCTGCAGGTGCTGAAGGCGGTGCGCCTGGCCGACCCGCGCATCGCCTTCGTGGTGTTCAGCAACAACGCCGCTCCCGCCTACCGCAAGCGCTACCTGGCCGAAGGCGCCGCGCGCTTCCTGGACAAGAGCTCCGAATTCGACCAGCTGCCGCACGCCGTGTCCGCGGCCTGCGCGCCCGCCCTGCAATGATCCGAGAGAGAACCGCCATGCACACCGCCGTCCAAGCCGCCGCCGCCCCACTGAAGACGCAGTGCTCCACCTGCCACCTGAAGGACCTGTGCCTGCCCTGTGGCCTGGCCGGCAGCGACGTGCAGCGCCTGGACGGCCTCCAGTTCGCCCGCCGCAAGGTCAAGGCGGGCCAGCCGCTGTACCGCGAAGGCGAGAAGTTCCAGTTCATCGACGCCGTGCGCGCCGGCACCTTCAAGTCCAGCCTGACCCTGAAGGACGGCCGCGAGCAGGTCACCGGCTTCCACATGGCCGGCGAGCTGATGGGCCTGGACGGCGCGGCCCAGGGCACGCACGCCAGCACCGCCACCGCGCTGGAAGACGCCGAGGTCTGCGCCATTCCCTACGCCCACCTGAACGACCTGGCCGCCGGCAACAGCAACATGCAGCACATCGTCGGCCGGCTGATGAGCCGCGAGATCGTGCGCGAGCACAGCCTGATGATGCTGCTGGGATCGATGAACGCCGAGGAGCGCCTGGCCGCCTTCCTGCTCAACCTGTCGCAGCGCATGAAGGTGCGCGGCTATTCGGCCAGCGAATTCCACCTGCGCATGTCGCGCGCCGAAATCGGCAGCTACCTGGGCATGAAGCTGGAAACCGTGAGCCGCACCTTCTCCGCCTTCCAGCAACAGCGCCTGCTGGAGGTGGACAAGAAGCACATCCGCATCCTCGACCTGGAGGGCCTGGCGCGCGCCTTCGAGATGCGCGTACAGTGACCGGGTGAAATTCAAGGATTACTACGCCACTCTGGGCGTGGCCCGCGACGCGGACGCCGACGCCCTCAAGAAGTCCTACCGCAAGCTCGCGCGGCAATACCACCCCGACGTGTCCAAGGAGAAGGACGCCGAGGCGAAGTTCAAGGACGTCACCGAAGCCTACGAGACGCTGAAGGACCCGGAAAAGCGTGCCGCCTACGACCAGCTCGGCCAGCGGCGCCCCGGCGAGGAATTCGCGCCGCCGCCCGGCTGGCGCCAGTACGCCGGCGCCGGCTTCGGCGACGGGCGCAATTTCGACGACGTCGACCTGTCCGACCTGCTGAACGCGATGGGGCGCGGCCGCCGCCACGGGCGCGGGCCGGTCGCCATGCAGGGGCGCGACCACGAAGCCACGGCCCGCATCGGCCTGGAGGACGCGCACCGCGGCACCACCGTGCACCTGGAGGTGGCGCACGAGGACGGCATGCGCACGCTGGAAGTGACCATCCCGGCCGGCGTGGCCGACGGCCAGAAGCTGCGGCTGCGCGGCAAGGGCGGCAAGGGGCGCAACGGCGGGACCGACGGCGACATCTACCTGCACATCGCCATCGCGCCGCATCCGGTGTTCCGCGCCGACGGCCACGACCTGTCTTTCGACCTGGCGCTGGCGCCCTGGGAAGCGGCGCTCGGCACCGAGCTGGAGGTGCCCACGCTGGACGGCGCGGTGCTGCTCACCGTGCCGCCCGGCACGCGCTCGGGACGCAAGCTGCGGCTGCGCGGCCGGGGCCTGGCCGACGGGCGCGGCGGCCACGGCGACCTGTACGCCGTCACCCGGATCGACGTGCCCGCCACGCTCACCGAACGCGAGCGGGAACTGTTCGCCGAACTGGCGCGCGACTCGAAATTCGACCCGCGCGCCTGAGGCCCGGCGTCACCAGCGCCAGCGCGAACGCCTGGCCGGCGGTGGATCCGCTTCCGGCTCCAGCGGCGCCGGCTTGCTGTTGGCTGCTTCGGTGAGGTAGGGCACGATGCTGGACGCACCCTTACCCGAGCGGCGGCCGGCCGCCGGCAGCTTGCCGGGCGGTTGCTGCGCGTTCCTGTCGGAGGGGGAGGACTTCTTCATCGCGGGACCTGTGTGGGATTGATCCTACGCGCCGCGCGCGACAAGCTTGCGGCAAGTGGTAACGCGATGCGTCCCGGGCCCGACGCTGAGCTACGAATCTTTACGCACGGCCCGCGGGTGATCCGCTAGGCGCGGCTGGGCGCGTTCTTCAGTGCGGCGGCAGCGGCCGCGGCGGCGCTGCGCGAGGCCAGCGCGTTGGCGGTGACCACCAGCGCCAGGCCGGCGAAGATCAGCGCCAGCGGCGCGATCTGCTTGCTGTCGGTGTCGTGGAACCACAGCCAGGAGGAGACCAGGCCCACCACCGGGATCAGCAGCGAGAACGGCGCCACCTGGATCGCCGCGTATTTCTTCAGCAGGCCGTTCCAGAACACCGACACGCCGAAGGTCACGATCAGGCCCAGGAAGATCACCGAGCCGGCCAGCTGCAGCAGCTGGCTGGTGTCCAAATGGACCTTGTCGAACTCGCCGAAGCCCCAGGACATCAGCCACAGGATGGGGATGTTCGGCAGCGCGCCCCAGGCCACCAGCGAGGTGAAGTCGGTGATCCTGGAGGTCTTCACGATCAGGTTCACCGCCGCCCAGCAGCAGCTGGCGGTGAAGGTGATGACCAGCCCGATCACCGAGATGGAGAAATAGGTGTTGAAGAACAGCAGCAGCGCCACGCCGGCGAAGCCCAGGATGCTGCCGATCACCTGCGGCACGCCCACTTTTTCGTGCAGCCACGCATAGGCTAGGCCGATGGTGATGAACACCTGCACCTGCATGATCACCGCGGCGATGCCGGCCGACAGGCCGTAGTAGATGCCCAGCGTGGACAGCAGGTACTGGCCGCAGCCGAAGCACAGGGAGTAGACCAGGAAGCGCTTCCAGCCCATGTTGGGAAACGCGGTGAAGGCGACCGGGATCGCGATGACGGCGAAGCGGCAGGCGGTGAGGAAGATGCCCGGCACGAAGCCCGACATGTGCTTGATGACGGGGAACGTCAGCCCCCACAGCACCACGCAGGCGACGGCGACCAGATAGTCCTTGAGTTTCAAACTGCCCTCCCTTGTTAAGTCTTTTGTGGCGGATTCTATCCGCCGGTGGGAGGGCTCCCGTTCAGCGTTCGGCCAGTGCCTGCGTGGCCTGGGCCAGCAGCGGCCCGAGCGGAATGGCATTGGTGGCGTGGGACACCGTGTCGCAGCTCGCGATGCGGCCGGCGCCGGCCGCCTTCAGGCGCTCCATGGCGCCGTCCTCGAACAGCGCGTGCACCGCGATGCAGGTCGGCGCTGTGAAGCCGGCGTCGCGCAGTGCCTCGGCGGCAGCGGCCATGGTGTGGCCGGTCGACACGATGTCGTCCAGCAGCACCGCGGTGCGGCCCCGCCACGCGGGGTCGGGCTGCAGCACCACGCTCACGTCGCGGTCGCCGCGGCGCGTCTTCACCATCGCCGTCCACGGCGCGTGCGCCAGGCGCGCCACTTCGGCGACCCACTGCGCGCTCTCGCTGTCCGGGCCGACCAGCAGCGGCTCGCTCACCTGGTTGCGCAGCCACAGCGCGATGGCGGAGGCCGAGGGCACGACGGTGCTCGGGATGGCGTAGATGTCGGTCAGGCTGTTCCAGCGGTGCAGGTGCGGATCCACCGTGACCAGGAAGTCGACCGCGGTGGACAGCAGGCGCGCGTAGCTGCGCGAGGTGACCGCTTCGCCCGGGTGGAAGCGCGCGTCCTGCCGCATGTAGGAGAGGTAGGGCGCCACCAGGCCGATGCGCGCCGCGCCCAGCTCCCGCGCGGCATCGGCGGCGAACAGCAGCGGCAGCGTCTTGCTGTCCGGCTGGTGGAGGCTGCCGGCCAGCACCACGCATTCGCCCTGCACCGGCGCGTCGATGCGCACCAGCGTCTCGCCGTCGGGAAAGCGGTGCACCACCAGTTCGGTGACGGGGCATTGCAGCTCACTGGCCAGCGCGGCCGCGGTGGCCGCGCCGCCGGGCAGGGCGACGACCAGCATCAGGCGGCCTCCACGTGCGTGGCGGTGGCGTGCTGTTGCGGATGGGCTTGTGCCTGGATTTCTGCCATGCGGCAGTCTAGGCCTTTCGGGGCGCGTCCAGGGCGTGCTCGTCGCACAAGCGCTGGATGGTCTCGCCGGTGATCACGCGGTCGACCGTGCCGTCGGCGCGCAGGTATTCCACCGTGCCCTTGACCACCACGAACACCACCAGTTCCTGCTCGCCCGAGGCCTCCCACCAGTCGACGTTGCCCGACGGCTCGAACACGTACTCGCCCTGGCGGATGGTGCGGCCGTCGGACAGCACGCGGCTGCCCTGCAGGTTGTACGCGTGCACCTCGCCGGTGTGGCGGTGCAGCGGGATGCGCGTGCCCGGCGCCAGCTTCATCAGCTCGACCCAGCCCTGGCCCTGGGGCAGGATGTCCAGCACGCGGCTGTGCTTGCCCGGCCCGTCGGCCAGCCAGGGGCCGGCCAGCAGGCCCTGCGGGGTGGTCAGGGTGGCGGCGAGGGTGTCCAGCATGGGCGGCTCCTTGGTGTGCATCGAGCCCACGATGATGGGTCGCCGGGCGGCGCGGACGAAGGGCCAATCCGCGCTGTTTCGATGGCGCCAATTGCGCGCAAGCTAGCGCGCCATGCGCTTCGGCTTCGCCTGCCGGCGCGCCAGCTCGCGCATCGCCTGCAGGCCGGCGGCGATGCCGGCCTCGCCCAGGTCGCCGTAGCCGAACAGCAGCGCTTCCTCGCCGGTGGTGCCGTGCAGGTACTCGGCGGCGCGGTACACGCCGACGCCGGCCTGTCGCAACTCGGCGACGAAGCGCTGCGCATCGAAACCGGGCACGGCCCATGCGGCCAGGTGCAGCCCCGCTTCGCCGGGCACCGGCAGCAGCCACGCGCCCAGCGCGTCCCGCAGGCCCTCCAGCAGCAGCGCGCGGCGCTTCGCGTACACGCGCTGCATGCGCCGCAGGTGCCGCGCCAGCCCGCCCTCGGCGATGAAGGCGGCCAGCGCCAGCTGCGCCAGCGGATTGCAGAAGCCGTCGGCGAGGCGCTTGGCCTCGGCCAGCGGCGCCACCGCCCACTCGGGCGCGACCAGGTAGCCCATGCGCAGCACCGGCGACAGCGACTTGGAGAAGGTACCCACGTAGAACACGCGCCCGGCGCGGTCCAGCGTCTGCAGCGCGTCCAGCGGCCGGCCGCCGAAGCGGAACTCGCCGTCGTAGTCGTCTTCCACCACCAGCATGTTGCGGCGCTCGGCCAGCGCCAGCAGCTGGGCGCGCCGCTGCGCCGACAGCACGCAGCCCAGCGGAAACTGGTGCGAGGGCGTGACGTAGACCAGCGCGGCGCCGGCCGGGATGCGCTCCACCCGGATGCCTTCGGCGTCGACCGGCACCGGCGCGATGCGCGCGCCCGCCGCCTCGAAGGCGCGGCGTGCCGGCGTGTAGCCGGGCTCCTCCATCGCCACCACCGTCTTGCCGGGCTGCACGAACAGCCGCGCCAGCAGGTCGAACGCCTGCTGCGCGCCGGCCGTGACCACCACCTGCGGCGGCGTGCAGGCCACCGCGCGCGAGAACGCCACGTGGCCGGCGATGGCGCCGCGCAGGGCCTCTTCGCCCTCGGGCGCGAGATAGCCCTTGCGCGCGCGCACCGCGTCGCGCAGCGCGCGGCCGGTGAGCTGGCGCCACACCGCCAGGTCCAGCTGCGACACGTCGGGCACGCCGAGCCGGAAATCGGCGCGCAGCGGGGCGGCGGCGGGTTCGGCCGGCGCGGCAAGCCCGCGCCACGCCGGCTGCAGGCGCGCGGCGAGCGCGGGCGCCGCCGCGGCGCGCTGCCGCGGCCTGGCGCGCGCGGCAGCCACATAGTTGCCCGAACCCACGCGCGCTTCCAGGTGGCCTTCGCTGGCCAGCATCTCGTAAGCAGCGGCCACCGTGTTGCGCGACACGCCGTAGGCCTCGGCGAAACTGCGCGTGGGCGGCAGCCGGAAGCCGGGCGCGAGGCGGCCGTCGAGGATGGCGCCGCGCAGCTGGCCGTGGATCTCGCGCAGCAGCTGCCCCGAGCCGGCGGGCGGGATGCGCAGGTCGATCGGCAGGAGGTCGGTCATTGAGGGTGGGCAAGCTCTGCAGCGGCCGGAAGATGGTCGCACAGTCGAGCCAGGCCCAGCTCATTTCCTCGCTGCCGGAACCTTCCTGGGCCGCGTCCGTCGAAGGTCCATGCTCAAGTTCTTCCGTACGACCTGGCGTACCGCCGCGCTTGCCGCCTTGCTCGGCAGCTCGGCCGCCGCCATCGCCGCACCCGCCCTCGGTCCCGCCGCGCTGCGCCAGCGCCACGCCAGCCTGGCCCCGCAACTGGCCGCCAACGCCCTGGGCATGCCGCTGCACATGCAGTCGGCCGAGGCCGGCAACCGGCTCGAAGGCGACGTCTACGCTGTGCTGGAGCATCCGTTTGCCGAGGTCAGCGCCGCGCTGGGCGACCCGGCGCGCTGGTGCGACGTGCTCATCCTTCACCTGAACACCAAGCAGTGCAGCCGCGTGGCCGAGGGCGGGCGCAGCCGCATCGACCTGCGGGTGGGCAAGAAGGTGGAGCAGTCGCCGCAGAACGCCACTTTGCTGTCCTTCGCCTGGCAACCGCCGGCGGCGCGGCAGGACTACCTGGACGTGGAAATGCGCGCCCCCGAAGGCCCGTACGACACGCGCGACTACCAGCTGATGGCCGAGGCCGTTCCGCTGGAGGGCGGCCGCACCTTCCTGCACCTGGGCTATTCCTTCGCCTACGGCGGCGCCAGCCAGCTAGCGATGCAGATGTACCTGGCCACCGTGGGCCGCGACAAGGTGGGCTTCACCGTGGCCCAGCCGGCGCGCGCCGGCCAGCAGGCCGAATACGTGGGCGGCATGCGCGGCGTGGTGGAGCGCAACACCATGCGCTACTACCTGGCGATCCAGGCCTACCTGGACTCGCTGTCGGCGCCGCCCGCGCAGCAGCTGGACAAGCGCCTGCAGGGCTGGTTCGACGCCACCGAGAAATACCCGCGCCAGCTGCGCGAAGTGGACCGCGACGCCTACCTGCGCATGAAGCGCAACGAGTGGCAGCGGCAGGCCCGCAGCAGCTGAGCCCGGCCCGGCGCCGGGGTACATTGGCTGCCTTTCCACCGAGGGGCAGACGCATGGACCTGGGCAGCCTGGACGCCTGTATCGAAGACACCATGGCCTCGTGGCATTGCCCGGGCCTGGCCATCGCGGTCGTGCAGGACGGGACCGTCGTGCACCAGCGCGGCTTCGGCTGGCGCGATGCCGACCAACGGCTGCCGATGGCGGCCGACACGCGCTTCGCGATGGGGTCGGTCACCAAGTCGTTCACCGCCCTGAGTGCCGCGCAGTGCGTGGACGACGGCCTGCTGGCCTGGGACCGGCCGGTGTGCCAGGACATGCCGGAATTCCTGCTGGACGATCCGTACGTCACGCGCCACGTGACGCTGCGCGACATGCTGAGCCACCGCACCGGCATGCCGCGCCACGACTACGCGGCCTGGCGGCTGGCCCTGCCGCGCGCCGAATTCATTGCGCGCATGCGCCACCTGAAGTTCAGCGCCTCGCTGCGCGAACGCTACCAGTACAACAACCTGATGTACGCGGCGGCGGCGTACCTGGTGGAAAAGGTGGCCGGCCGCCGCTGGGAAGACCTGGTGCGCGAACGCATCCTCGCGCCGCTGGGCATGCACGCATCCAACCTGGAGCCGGCATTCGCCGATGAAGCGGCGCATCCGCTGGCGCTCGGCTACAACCTGCAGCGCGACGCCGAAGGCAGGTTCGAGCGCTGGGTGCACATGCCGCCCGGCCTGCACACCGAACTCTCGCCCGGCCCGGCCGGCACGCTGTTCTCCACCGCGGCCGACATGGCGCGCTGGCTGCAGCTGCACCTGGACGGCAGCGAATGCGGCGGCGCGCGCATCGTGAGCCGCCACAACATCCAGGAACTGCGCACGCCGCAGATGGCGATGCCGGTCAACGACATGGGCTACGCGCTGTCGGGGCTGACCATGATGTCGTACGGCCTGGGCTGGATGGTCCGGCCGTATCCGTTCGCGGGCGGCACGCTGGTGTTCCACGACGGCAACGTCGAGGGCTTCAGCGCGCACGTGTGCTTCGTGCCCGAGTCGCGCATCGGCGTGGTGGCGCTCGCCAATGCCTCCGGCTCCAGCGTGCCGGCGATCGCCGCGCGCGAGGCCATGGACCGCCTGCTGGGCCTGCCCGCCAGGGACTGGAACGCGCGCTTCCACCGCGTCCACGACCCGCTGCTCGCGGCCGCGGCCAAGGGCCGCACGGTGGTGGTGGCGCAGAAGCTGCCGCAGCCGCCCTCGCATCCGCTGGAAGCGTACGAGGGCAGCTACGGCGCAGAAGGCTACCCGGATTTCGCCGTGCGGCTGCGGGACGGCGCCCTGCAGGCGTGCACCGTCGGCAGCATGGACTGGTCCGAGCTGCGGCACCAGCACTACGACGTGTTCGACTGGCACATTCCGCTGTGGGACAGCTGGTGCCGGGCGCGTTTCACCACCGGCGAGCGCGGCGAGGTGGATGCGGTGTCGATCCCGCTCGCCGCCGGTGTGCCGGACATCGTGTTCACGCGCAAGCCGGCGGCAATCGACGCCGCCACGCTGGATGCGCTGGCGGGCGACTACGACCCGGGCGTCGACGGCCTGCTGTTCCGCATCTCGCACCAGGACGGCAAGCTGTACTGGACCGAGACCGGGTCTCCCGCCTTCGAGTGCGCGCCGCGCAGGCTCGGCGACGGCACGGCCGAATTCGACATCGAGCGCACCCGCATCGTGTTCACGCGGGAAGACGGGCGGTGGATGCACGTGGCCGCGCACACGCCGTTCGCCAGCTACGAAGCGCGGCGCCGCTGAGCGCGGCTCAGCCGCCGGCCAGGCGCGCCACCGTCTCCAGCAGGTCGTCGGGGTGCAGCATCGCCTCGCGCACCGCCCGCGCGGTGTCGTACTGGTGCAGCGCGGCGCGCAGCCGCGGCTCGACGGCGAGGGCCTCCCATACCGGCGTTAATTCGGTGTGCGGCGGCGCTTCGCCGCGCGCCAGCCGGTGCGCCCAGGCCAGGCTGGCGGGCTCGGCCAGCAGCACCGCCTTGCTGCCGGCGCTCAGCATCGCCGGCTGCAGTTCGGCGGCGGCGCAGCAGCAATAGACCACGTGCGGCGGCAGCGCGCGGCCGTCGGGCCGCAGCCGGCGCAGCGACGCGCCGCGCAGGCGCAGCTGGCCGTCGGCGCAGGCGAAGGTGTAGCGGGCATCGGGGTCGGCCAGCGCCAGGCGCTCCAGCCCGCGCAGCAGCCGCGCGAAGTCCGGCGTGGCCGCGGCGGGCGCCGCCTTCACCTCGGCCAGCAGCACGATGCCGTGCGCAGCGCCGTCGCCATCGGTTTCGCCGCCGCACACGATGGCCGCATCCCATTCGTCCTTGGCCTTGTCGGCGTCGCCGGGAAAGCCCGGCGGCGTGCGCAGGTTGCGCACCACGCGCCAGCCGGCCGGCGGCGCGCGGCCGGTGTGCCGCTCCAGCAAGGCGGCGACGCCGCCCAGCGCTTGCGCGGCGGCGCGCTCGGCGAGCTCGCCGGCGCGGGCCGCCGCGCGCCCTTGCTGCGCCGCCGCCTGGCTGCCGGCGGCCGGGCCGTGCTGCTCGCGCAGCACGCGGTAGCGCCGCACGCCGGCATGCTGCAGCGCCGCGCCGGCGCGCAGCAGGCGCTGCAGGGCCTCGCCGGCCAGCGCCGCCTGCAGCGCCTCGCGCAGGGCGTCGTCCTGCAGGAAGGGTTCGAGCAGCAGCAGGCGCATCGTGTCGGCCACCTCGGCCCAGGCCTGGGCCGACGCCAGCTGGTGCAACTGGGCCAGCGCGTCGTGCAGCGGGCCCGGCGCCAGCGCGTGCAGCCGCGCGGGATGCGCCAGCCCGTTGACCAGCGCGCGCACCGTGCGGCGGTCGGCGTTCGACTGCTCCACCAGGCGCACGTAGGCATCGACCTCGGCGTCGCTGGTGCGCAGCGCCAGCGCCTGGAAGGCGGCGTCGCCGCCCTCGGGCGCCAGCGCCGCGCGGATCAGCTGCGCCAGGCTGCGCGTGAACAGCGCACGGACGTCATCGGGGGGAGGGGAGTCGCGCAGGCCGGCGGTGCGTGCCACCTCGAGGGCGAAGGCCAGGGCCGTGTCGGGCGGCGCGCTGGCCGCCGCATCGGCGCCCGCGGGCAGGGGCGGCATGCGGTACCTGCGCGGCGCGGCGCGCAGGGCTTCGAGCAGGAGGGTGCCGGCCTGCTCCAAGCGCCTTCAGGCGGCGCCGCGCGGCTGGCAGCCACCGCGGCACGAGAACTGGCGGGTGCCGGCCAGCAGGAACGACTGCAGGCCGGAGCGCGCGACGTGGCGCCCGCAGCGAAAGCAGCTCATGGTGGCGCCGAACGATCCGGGAAAGTCGCTGCCCGTGGCCTTGGAGACATACCTGAGGCCATTGGCGCTCAGCTCCGTCTTGACGTCGTCTTTCAATCGAAGGACCTTTCCGCGGCCGCTGCCGGTGTGTGGACGGGACTGCCTGCGCGCGCGATGCGGCGCGGCGCGCTTACTTCAGTTCGGGCGCGGCCGGTGCCGCGTCCGGTGCCGGCGGTGCCTCCGGCGCTTCCTGCACATCGGGCGCGTCGGGTGCGTCCGGCGTGTCCTTCCTCATCGCTTTCTTGTCTTCCTTCTTGCGCTTCTTCTCGAGCTCGCGCTGGCGTTTGGCGAATGCGTAATTGGGTTTTGGCATCGATCTGTTCTCCGGTTCGGCGCTGGGGCCTGGGTGGATATTCGGTTCTAAAGAGGGGCGGGCACCGCGCTGTCCTGCTGCAGGATGCGCAGGCACTGCGCGCGCAGCTTCGCCAGGCAACTGCGGTGGCTGTCGTGGAGTGCCAAGACGGCGTCCGCGGCGAGCTCGCCCTGCTGCTGCTTCCACAGCGCATGCGCCAGCTCGAAGTGGCGGATCAGCAGCTCGACCCAGGCCACCGACACGCTCGGCAGTTCGACCGAGTAGCGCCGCATCTCGTCGAGCTGCAGGCGCAGCCGGTGGTACGCCTCGGGCTCCGTGCGCAGCGCCGCAAGCTGTTCGACTTCCGCCGCGTATGCCTCGAGCGCCCCGCTGAGCTGGAAGGCGATCGCCGTGGCGGCGCTTGCTTGGGATGCGGACATATGCAGGCAGTGTACGCCCTCGGCCCAACAGCTCCCGCCACGGCCGATAATCGGTCGCCAGCCATCCGAAAGCGCCAACCAATGAGCAATTCCCTGCGGCCCGACAGCATCGAAGAGGACCGCCCGCAGGACTTCGACGACATGGTGCCGACGCGCGGCTACGCGCAGGTGCCGGTGGTCGGGCTGGGCGGTTCGGCCGGCGGCATCGAGGCGCTGCAGGACTTCTTCACCGCCATGCCGCCCAATTCCGGCCTGGCGTTCGTCGTGGTCATGCACCTCGCCAAGGAGCACGACAGCCTGCTGGGCGACATCCTGCAGCGCTGCACGCGCATGCCGGTGCACCGCGCCGAGCACGGCATGGAGATCCGGCCGGCGCAGGTGTACGTGATTCCCGGCGGCAAGCTGCTGCGCTGCGACGACGGCCAGCTGCAACTGGAAGACCTGCCGGACGGGCGCGCGCGCCACGTCACCGTGGACGTGTTCTTCCGCTCGCTGGCCGACACCCACGGGGCGCACGCGGCGGCCGTGGTGCTGTCGGGCATGGACGGCGACGGCGCCGTGGGCATCAAGCGGATGAAGGAGCGCGGTGGCCTGGCCATCGCGCAGGACCCGCAGGAAGCCGCGCACCATGGCATGCCGCAATCCGCCATCTCCACCGGCATGGTCGACTGGGTGCTGCCGGTGCGCGACATGCCGTCGCGGCTGCTGTCGTATTTCCGGCTGGAAGACGACCTTCTGCTGCCCGCCGAGGAGCCCGCCGGCAAGGACGAAGCCAGCGAGGAGGAGCACCTGACGCAGGTGCTGCGCTTCCTGAATTCGCGCACCGGCCGCAACTTCGAGCTGTACAAGCGCGGCACCGTGGTGCGCCGGCTGGCGCGCCGCATGCAGCTCAATGGCGTGGACAACCTCAAGGGCTACCTGACCTGCCTGCAGACACGGCCGGGCGAAACCATGGCGCTGATCCAGGACCTGCTGATCAGCGTGACCAACTTCTTTCGCGACGTCACCTGCTTCGACGCGCTGGAGCAGCAGATCGCCTCGCTGTTCGCCGGCAAGGGCCCGCAGGACGTGGTGCGGGTCTGGGTGGTGGCCTGCGCCACCGGCGAGGAGGCCTACAGCGTCGCCATGCTGCTGCACGAATACGCCGAGACGCTGGAAACCCCGCCCGGCGTCCAGGTGTTCGCCACCGACCTGGACGAGGAAGCCGTCCAGGCGGCGCGCGTCGGCATCTATCCGGGCGCCATCACCGCCGACGTGAGCGAACAGCGGCTGCGCCGCTTCTTCCAGAAGGACGTGCGCGGCTGGCGCGCCCGGCGCGAGCTGCGCGAAAGCATCCTGTTCGCCGTGCACGACGTGCTGCGCGACCCGCCGTTTTCGCACGTTGACATGATCACCTGCCGCAACCTGCTGATCTACCTGACGCGCGAGACGCAGCAGCGCGTGATGCAGACGCTGCACTTCGGGCTGAGGCCGCGCGGGCTGCTGATGCTCGGCTCCTCCGAGACGGTGGAAGAAGGCAGCGAGCAGTTCGAGCCGCTGGACAAGCGGCATCGCATCTACCGGCAGGTGCCGGCGGCGCGCCGCTCGGTGCCGATGCCCAGCACCCTGCTGGCCGGGGACAGGCAATCCGACCTGACCGTCGAGCCGCCCTCGGCGACGCGCAGGAGCGTGGTGGACCTGGCACCCCCGCTGCCGGCGGTGCAGAGCCGCGCGACCGTGCCCGGCATCTCCTGGCGCGAGATCCACCTGCAGCTGATCGAGCACCTGGCGCCGCCCTCGGTGCTGGTCGATACCGAATACGACATCCTGCACGTGTCGCAGGGCGCCGCGCGCCTGTTGCATTTCGCGGCCGGCGAGCCGACGCGCAGCCTGCTGCGCGCGCTGCCGTCGTCGGCCTACGTGCAGCTGCGCGCCGCGCTCGGCCAGGCCGCGCAGACCAGCGCAACGGTGGCGCTGCCGGCGGTGGAGCTGGAGCAGCCCGGCGGCAAGCTGCTGGCGCGGGTGCGCGTGGTGCCGCTGCCGCAGCCCGGCGGGCCGCTGTTCCTGGTGACCTTCGACCCGGGCGAAACGCCGCAGGCGCCGGCCGGCCCCGGCGGCCCCGACGATTCCCTGTCGCGCCACCTCGACTACGAGATGGACCGGCTCAAGCAGCAGCTGCGCGACACCGCCGAGCAGTACGAGGCGTCCTCCGAGGAGCTGAAGGCCAGCAACGAGGAGCTGCAGGCCATGTACGAGGAAATGCGCGCGCAGACCGAGGAGCTGGAGACCGGCAAGGAGGAGCTGCAGTCGGTCAACGAGGAGCTGTCCACCGTCAACTACGAGTTGAAGGACAAGATCGAGCAGCTCAGCCTGGCCAACAGCGACATGCAGAACCTGATGGACGCGACGGCGATCGCCACCGTGTTCCTCGACCGCGAGCTGCGCATCACCCGCTACACGCCGGCGGCGGTGAAGCTGTTCAACCTGATTCCCACCGACATCGGCCGCCCGCTCACCGACATGGCCACGCGGCTGGACTACCCGCGGCTGGGCGAGGACGCGCGCGGCGTGCTGGAGCGGCTGGTGCCGGTGGAGCGCGAGGTGGGCCAGGGCGACGGCAGCTGGTTCATGGCGCGGCTGATGCCGTACCGCACGCTGGACGACCGCATCGCCGGCGTGGTGTTCACCTTCATCGACATCTCCGAGCGCAGGCGCGCCGAAGGCATGCGCCTGTGGCTGTCGGCGGTGGTCACGTCGACGCCCGACGCCATCGTCAGCTTCGCGCTCGACCAGGCCATCCTGAGCTGGAACAGCGGCGCCGAGCGCATGTTCGGCTTCAGCGCGCAGGAGGCGGCCGGCAAGTCCATGCACATGCTGGCGCCGGGACGCGAGGACGAGCAGGAGCGGCTGGCGTCGGACGCGAGCCGCGGCCGCACCATCGAGAACTTGGAGACGGTGCGCCGCCGCAAGGACGGCCGCGACCTGCACGTGGGCATCACCGCCGCGCCGGTGCGCGACGGCTCGGGCGCGGTGGTGGCGGTCAGCATGATCATGCGCGACATCAGCGCCGCGCGCGCCAGCGCCGAGGCGCTGCGCCAGAGCGAGGAGCGCCTGCACATGCTGGTGGAGAACATCGTCGAATACGCGGTCTTCTCCATGGACCTGCAGCGCCGCATCACGGTGTGGAACTCGGGAGCGCAGCGCTTTCTCGGCTACACCGAGCAGGAGGCGCTGGGGCAGCCCGGCGACATCATCTTCACGCCCGAGGACCGCCAGGCCGGCGGGCCGCAGGAAGAGGCCGGCACGGCGCTGCGCGAGGGCCGCGCCTCCGACGAGCGCACCCACCTGCGCAAGGACGGCTCGCGCTTTCGCGGAACGGGTGTCATGATGCTCATGCGCAATGCGGCGGGCGAGGCGGTGGGCTTCGTGAAGATCCTGCGCGACCAGGACGTGCCGCTGCCGCAGCCGCGCCGTTGAGGCCGGTTCGTACGCCGGGATGCCCGGGCCGCCTACAGCGCCGGGCGCGGGGGCTCCCCTAGCATCTGCTCTGTTCAACGCAACCGAAGGGAAACGACATGTCGATTCTGGGAACCATCCTGGTGGGCTTCATCGTCGGGCTGATCGCCCGCGCGCTGAAGCCGGGCAACGACCGCATGGGCATCATCCTGACCACCGTCCTGGGCGTCGCCGGCGCCTTCCTGGCCCGCTACGTCGGCATGGCGATGGGCTGGTACACCGAAGGCCAGGCGGCCGGCTGGATCGCCTCGGTGGTCGGCGCCATCGTGCTGCTGTTCATCGTGGCCATGGTGCGCGGGCGCTCGAGCCGGGTGTAGGCCACCGCGCGCGGCGGCGGGCGCTCAGCCGGCCGTCACCAGCGGCGCCGGCACGGGCGACACGCCCTGCGCCCGCGCCGCCTCGTCCTGCGCGGCCAGCGCGCGCCGGTAGGCGTCGCGCTGCTGCAGCCGCTGCCAGTAGGCGCGCACGCGCTCGGGAAACTTCGGCTCCAGTTCCAGATACTCGCCCAGCATCAGCGCGTAAGCCACCGAGATGTCGGCCGCGGTGAAGCGGCCGGCGCACAGGTGCCCGGATTCCGCGAGCGCGGCGTCGACGCGGCGCAGCCGCGCGAGGAACCACCTGGCGTAGTCCTGCGCCACCTGCGGCTGGCGCCGCTCCTCGGGTTCCAGCCGCGAATAGCGCAGCACCAGCGTCTGCGGGAAGGTGAGCGTCGCCTCGCCGAAATGCAGGAAATCGAGGAAGCTGCCGAAGCCGGGCTCCTGTGGCTCCACCTGCAGCGGCGTGGGCGCGTGGCGCGCGCACAGGTACTGGCAGATGGCCGCGGACTCGGTCAGCCGCGTCTCGCCGTCGACCAGCAGCGGCACCGTGCCGAGCGGGTTGACCTGCAGGTACTCGCGCCTGAACGCGCGCGGCGGGAACGGCAGCATTTCCAGCTGGTAGGGCACGCCGAGCTCCTCCAGCATCCACAGGGGGCGGAAGGAGCGGGCGCTGACGCAGTGGTGGAGGGTGATCATGGTGGGCATCCTGGGCCGCGCAGGGCCGACCGCAGGCGCGACGCGCTGCCCAGGCCGGCGCCGCGCAGGGCGGTGTTCATGTGGCTGAGGCTGGTGAAGCCGCAGCGCGCCGCCACCTCCCGCAGCGGCAGCTGTCCCTGCGCCAGCAGGGCGCGGGCGCGGCCGAGGCGGCGCTGCATCACCCAGGCGTGCGGCGCGACGCCGAAGCTGGCCTTGAACATGCGGCTGAAGTGGTAGACCGACAGGTGCGCGGCATCGGCCATGGCCTGCAGCGTGAGCGGCCCGCTGCCCGCGGCACCCAGCGCGCTCTCGACCTGTTCCAGCACGCGCCGGCGCGCGCCGGGCGCCAGGCCGCCGCGCAGCACCGGCGCCTGCCGGCGCGGCCCGCTGTGCGCCAGCAGCAGCCGCGCCTGCATGCGCAGCACCAGTTCCTGCAGCAGCAGGTCGCTGCCCGGCGCGTCCCAGTCCAGCGCCACGATGCGCTGCCACAGCGCGTGCAGCACGCCGTCCTCGAAGTAGATGCGGTCGCGCAGCGTCGCCACGCGCGGGTCGAGGTCGAACCAGGCCTCGGCCGCCTGCGCCAGCGGCAGCCGGGGCAGGTACAGGTGCATCAGGTGCACCGAGCCGTGCACGTCCCATTCGGTGGTGTGGCCCGCGGGCAGGCTGCACATGAGGCCGGGCGCGCCGCGCGCATCGGGTTCGGCGCGGCAGCGGATGTCCTGGCCGCCGCGCAGGTAGAGCGACAGCGTGTGGTGGTTGGGCTGCCGGTAGATGGTTTCGGTGTCGCCGTTCTTCCACTGCACCACCCAGGCGCCCTCGGGCCCGGCGGCCGCGCGCAGCGGCTGGCCGCCGGCGCGCAGCAGCTGGCCGTAGGTGTCGAATTGCGAAAGCGCGGCGTGCATGCGCTCGAGCATACGGCGCGGTGAAACCCCGATCCGGCCAGGGCCAAAATTTGCGCAAGTTTCTGCCACGGCCGCGCTGGCGCGCGCCGCACACTGGCGGCAATGACGACCGCCTTGCTGTACCTCGCGACCGTGCTGATCTGGGGCACCACCTGGATCGCCCTGAAACTGCAGGTGGGCGTGGTGCCCATTCCGTGGTCGATCGCCTACCGCTTCTGGCTGTCCGCCGCCGTGCTGATGCTGTGGCTGGCCTGGCGGCGCCGCTGGCGCCTGCCGCCGGCCTCGCTGTGGCCGCTGCTGGCGGGCCAGGGCCTGGCGCTGTTCTGCCTGAACTTCGTGTGCTTCCTGCACGCCAGCCGCTGGATCGCCAGCGGGCTGGTGGCGGTGTGCTTCTCCACCGCGCCGCTGTGGAACGCCTTCAACGGCCGCATCTTCCAGGGCAAGCCGCTGTCGCGCGCCGTGCTGGTGGGCGGCACGCTGGGGCTGGTGGGCCTGGTGCTGCTGTTCGGCACCGAGGCGATGCGCGACATGGGCCGCGTGGAAACGCTGTGGGGGCTGGGCCTGGCGCTGGCCGGCACGTTCTGCTTTTCCATCGGCAACCTGCTGTCCGGCGCGATGCAGGCGCGCGGCGAACCGCCGCTGCAGACCAACGCCTGGGCCATGCTGGTGGGCGCCAGCATCATCGGCGCCTACGCGCTGGTCGCCGGCGAGCCGGTGACCTTCGACCCCAGCTGGACCTACATCGGCGCCAGCCTGTACCTGGCGATCCCGGGCTCGGTGATCGGCTTCACCACCTACCTCACGCTGGTGGGGCGGCTGGGCGCGGACAAGGCGGCGTATTGCACCGTGCTGTTTCCCATCGTGGCGCTGAACGTGTCGGTGTGGCTGGAGGGCTACCACTGGACGGCCGGCGGCATCGCCGGACTGGTGCTGGTGCTGGCGGGAAACGTGATCGTGTTCTGGCCGAAAAAGCGCGCCGGCGATTGATTGAAATACCGGCAAAGCCCGACACATTTCGTCGAACTATTTACGAGGAATGCCCAGACAGTGGAAGACGCAGGCTCTCTCTCTTGATTCACTATCGGTTCCGCGAAAGATGCCAATTGAATAGCGGCCGAATTATAAAAAATCAGGGGGAATCATGCACCAGAGACTCGTCGTCGAGATGCCGAAAATCCACGCGTTGCAGCGGCGGCATTTTCTGCTGTTCGATATTTCCCCCCTGTTGATCGTCGCCGCCACGCCGCTGTATTGGGACTACCTTTACCGCGGCGTTCCCGAATTGGGCCTGCTGTTCGCGATGTGGCTTCTCACGGGCCTCGGCATCACGGTGGGCTACCACCGCCTCTTCACGCACAGGTCTTTTTCCGCGCCCAAACCCGTGCAGACGGCGCTTGCGGTGCTGGCCTCCATGGCGGGGCAGGGCGGCGTGGTGTCGTGGGTGGCCATCCACCGCCTGCACCACGAGAAGAGCGACAGCGCCGGCGACCTGCATTCGCCCAACCTGCACGGCGAGGGTTTCCTCAACAAGGCGCGCGGCCTGCTGCATTCGCACTTCCTCTGGATGCACAAGCATCCCTATCCCAACGTGGCGCGCTACGCGCCCGACATCCTGCGCGCGCACCATCTGGGTGCCGTCAACCGCCGCTACATGTGGATCGTGGCGGCCGGGCTGGCGCTGCCCACCGCCGTGGGCTGGGGCATCCATGGCGACCTGCGCGGTGCCATTTCGGGCCTCTATTGGGGCGGCATCCTGCGGATGTTCATCCTCGAACACATCATCTGGTCGATCAATTCGGTGCTGCACGTGTGCGGCAACCGCGCCTACCAGACCAAGGAACAAAGCCACAACATGGGCTCGCTGGGCCTGTTGACACTAGGCGAGTCCTGGCACAACAACCACCACCGCTTCGCCAATTCGCCCAATTTCGGCCTGCGCTGGCGCAATCTCGATCCGGGCTATTGGCTGATTCGCGCACTGGCCGCATGCGGCCTTGCCTCGGACCTGCGGCTGCCCGAAGCGGAGCAGGTTGCCCAGGTCTCGCACCGGCCCTGAGTCCGCGTTTCCGTACCGCGCCCGCCCCGGGCACCCCTTCGTCCGTCTCAAGAACAACAGAGGAATCCGCCGTGTCCACACAAGCCGAAAGCCGCGCCCCGAAAGAAATCGCCGACTGGTGCGTCCAGTTCGTCGCCAAGCTCGTCGACATGCCCGCCGAGCGGGTGAGCGTCGATGCCGAATTCGAGTCGTTCGGCCTCGATTCGGCGGCCACCGTGAGCCTGGTCATGGAACTCGAGGAGTGGCTGGGCCGCCCGGTCGACGCCGAGGTGGTGTTCACCCATCCCACCATCGCCTCGCTGGCGCTGCACCTGGCGGGAGAGCCGGCGTGACCGATCGCGCCCAGGCGCTGGAGGCGATCCAGTTCCACTACGACGTGGGCAACCCGTTCTACGCGCTGTGGCTGGACCCGCGGATGGTCTACTCGTGCGCGATGTGGACACCCGGCATCGCCGCCGACGACCTCGCGGGCGCGCAGCTGGCCAAGCTGGACTACCACCTGGCCCAGGTCCGCGTGCAGGAAGCGCGCTCGCTGCTCGACGTCGGCTGCGGCTGGGGCGCGCTGCTGCTGCGTGCGCTGGAGTCCGGTGGCAAGCTGGAGCGGGCGGTCGGCCTGACGCTCAGCGAGGAGCAGCACGACCACGTGGCGCAGGCGGCGCTGCAGCATCCGCGCATGGCCTGCAAGCTGGAAAACTGGCTGGACCACCAGCCCGAACAGCCGTACGACGGCATCGTGTCCATCGGCGCCTTCGAGCATTTCGCCACGGCGCAGGACAGCCAGGAGCAGCGCCTGGAGAAGTACCGCGCGTTCTTCCGCTTCTGCCGCGACGCGATGGTGCGCGGTGGCCGGCTGTCGCTGCAGACCATCGCCTACCTGAACATGGACCGGCGCGACGCCAGCCAGTTCATGGCGGCGGAGATCTTCCCGCACTCGGACCTGCCCTATCTGTCGGAAGTGACCACCGCGTGCGAAGGCATCCTGGAAATCACCACGGTGCGCAACGACCGCCTCGACTACGCGCGCACCTGCAACCTCTGGCTGCGCCAGCTGAAGCAGCAGCGCGCCGCGGCCGAACGCGTGGCCGGCAAGGAGGTGGTGGAGAAGTTCGAGAAATACCTCGCGCTCAGTTCGGTCGGGTTCCACCAGGGCAAGCTCTGCCTGTTGCGCCTGACCGCGCAGAGAACATGAGCCGTCCGCTGTTCAATCCGTTCTCGGAGCGCTTCCGCGCCAATCCGTACGAGACCTATGCCGTGCTGCGGCGCGAGCCCGTGTTCCGCGCGCTGGGCATGGTGATCGTCACGCGCCACCCCGAAGTCAAGGCGGTGCTGCGCGACCGGCGCTTCAGCTCGGCGCTGATTCCCATGCTGGTGGGCCGCCGGCTGCAGGAATTCGGCATGCAGTGCCCCGAGGTGGCCGAGCTCGGGAACAAGGCCATCGTCTTCACCGACCCGCCCGACCACTCGCGCCTGCGCCGGCTGGCCAACCGCACCTTCAACGCGCAGGGGCTGCAGGCGCTGCGGCCGGTGGCCACGCAGCTGGCCCGCGAGCACCTGGACCGCCATGCGCGCGACGGCGGCGATTTCGTCCAGGGCGTGAGCCGGCCGCTGCCGCTGAAGCTGCTGCTGTCGTGGATGGACATCGATTTCTCCCACATGGAAACGGTGGCCGCGCTGAACCACGACGTGCGCTACTTCCTGGAGCCCGGGGCCGTGACGCGCGAGCAGTTCGCGCATGTCTACGACTCGCTGAAGCGCTTTCTCGATTTCTTTCGCGGCTACATCGCGCCGCGCCAGCAGCGGCCCGGGCAGGACTTCATCAGCCTGCTGCTGTCGCCGGAAGGCGCGCAGGACGGCTTCACGCCCGACGAGGTCGCCTACATGTGCGTGATGGCCTTCGTCGCCGGGGCGGAAACCACGCAGGCGCTGCTCGGCACGGCGATGTTCCTGCTGGCGAGCCATCCGGACCAGTACGGCAAGCTGCTGTCCGGCGCGGTGTCCGCCAGCCAGGCCGCGCAGGAAATCCTTCGCTTCGAGGCGCCGCTGCAGATGACCAAGCGCCTCGCACTGGAAGACATGGAAGTCGCCGGCATCGCCGTGCGCGCGCAGGAACAGGTGCTGCTGTGCATCGGCGCGGCCAACCACGACGACGGCGTGTTCGCCGCCGCCGACAGCTTCGACCTGCAGCGCGGCGACAGCCGCCAGCACCTGGGGTTCGGCTATGGCGCGCACGCCTGCCTGGGCGCCGCGATGGCCGAGATGCAGCTCGAAGTGCTGCTGGAGGAGCTGGTGCGCCGGCAGCTGCCCCTGGGGGTGCTGGAGCCGCCGCCCTGGCAGAAGCAGTCCCTCATCATGCGCGGGCTGCAGTCCCTGCTGCTCGACACGCGGCGCTGGGAGATGGCTGTTGAACACCATCGTTGACATCCTGCGCGAGCGGGCCGAACGCACGCCCGGGCGGGTGGCCTACCGCTTCCTGGGCGAGCTGGGGGAAGAAACCTCCACGCTCACCGACGCGCAGCTGGCGCTGCGGGCACAGGCCGTCGCGCTGGCCTTGTCGCGCTATCCGCGGCAGGCGCGCGTGCTGATCGCGCTGCCGACCTCGCCCGGGTTCTGCGATGTCTTCTTCGGCTGCCTGCTGGCGGGCAAGGTGGCGGTTCCCGTGCCGGTGCCGA
Source organism: Pseudomonadota bacterium (assembly GCA_040384685.1). Taxonomy (GTDB): domain Bacteria; phylum Pseudomonadota; class Gammaproteobacteria; order Burkholderiales; family Burkholderiaceae_C; genus Ramlibacter. The sequence goes on from JAZKIV010000023.1 coordinate 34,534, forward strand.
CGGCGCACCGGATGCAGGCCGCCATGGCCATCGCGCGCGAGTGCGACGCGGCCTGCCTGGTGACCCTGGGCGCCCTGGTGCAGCCGCTGCGCGCCGCGGCCATCGAAGCCGGATTGCCCGGCATGGAGATTCTGGACGTCGAGGGCCTGCAGGAGCGCGCGCCATGCGACAGCGGCGCGCCGCAGCCCGCCGACCTGGCCTTCCTGCAGTTCACCTCGGGCTCGACCGGCTCGCCCAAGGGCGTGATGGTCACGCACGGCAACATCATGGCGAACGAACGCATGATCCGCGAGTCGTTCGGCCACACGCCCGAATCGCGCGTGGTGGGCTGGGTGCCGCTCTACCACGACCAGGGCCTGGTGGGAAACCTGATCCAGCCCCTGTACGTGGGCGCCGAATGCATCCTGATGGCGCCGCTGACCTTCCTGTCGCGCCCGCTGGTGTGGCTGCAGGCGATGACGCGCTACGCGGCGACCACCAGCGGCGGCCCGAACTTCTGCTACGACCATTGCGTGGAGCGGATCCCCGAGCAGGCCTGCGCCGGGCTCAACCTGCGCCACTGGAAGGTGGCGTTCAACGGCGCCGAGCCGATCAGCGCGGCCACGCTGCGCCGCTTCTCGGCCCGCTTCGCGCCGTACGGGTTCGAGCCGACAAGCTTCCTCCTGTGCTACGGCATGGCGGAGGCATCCCTGTACGTCTCGGGCGGCCACCTGCAGGACCTGTCGTCGACGCAAGCCATCGACTCGGGCGTGGTGCACCCGGAGATCTCCGTCGTGTTCCGCCCGGCCCACGCTGGCGAGCCATCGCTCGGGCAGGAGATCTGCGTGGCCGGCCCCAACGTGACGCCGGGCTACTGGGGTGGGCGCGACAAGGAGTCGTTCTTCGTGCGGGACGGCAAGACCTATTTCCGCACCGGCGACGTCGGCCACATGCGCGGCGGCCGGCTGGTGGTGAGCGGGCGCATCAAGGAAATGATGATCGTGCGCGGGCGCAAGGTGTACCCCTACGACATCGAGCGCACCGTCACCGAGGCCCACGATGCGTTCCTGGCCGGCGGCTGCGCCGTGGTGACGGTCGGCGCCGAGGAACGGCAGGACGTGGTTGCCGTGCAGGAGGTGGAGCGCACGGCCCGCCACGCGCTGGACTACCACGCGCTGGCCGGCATGGTGCGCAAGAGCGTGGTGCGCCTGCACGACGTGCAGATCAAGCGCATCTTCTTCGCCAAGCCCGGCTTCATCCCGAAGACGTCCAGCGGCAAGATCCGGCGCACGCTGCTGGCGCGGCAGCTGCAGGACGCCGCGCACGACCCCAAGATCATCGCAACCATGTGAGGAGGACAGCGTGACCAACGAAGAAATGAAGGCCTACCTGCAGTCGATCATCGCGAAGACGCCGTTCGCGGCGTCGCTCGGCGCCGAGGTGCTGTCCATCTCGCCCGGCAACGTGGAGCTGGCAGTGCCGGTGGTGCCGGAGAAGATGAACCAGCACCACGGCTTCGTGCACGGCGCCATCCTCGGCTTCGTGGCCGACAGCGCCTGTGCCTGGGCGGCCGGTTCGGTGGCGGGCGACGTGGTGACCTCGGAGTACAAGCTCAACCTGCTGGCGCCCGCCGTGGGCGACCGGATCATCGGCGTGGGCAGCGTGATCAAGGCCTCGGCCCGCACCGTGGTGGCCAAGGCCGAGGTCTACGCGGAGAAGTTCGGGGAACGCAAGCTCGTCGCCTTCGCGGTCGCGACGATCGCCAGGTTCGAAACCAAGTAGGCGGGGCGGCCATGTTCGGTGCCGACTTCTACCGCGACCCGTATCCCGTCTACAGCAAGCTGCGCGCCGGCGCGGAGATGCATTTCAGCGAGGCCTTCGGCGGGCGCGGGACCTGGCTGGTGCCGCGCTACGAAGGCGCGGCGCGGGTGTTCAACGACCCCGGGCTCAGTGCGGTGCGCTCGCACCGGTTCTTCGACCAGTACGCGCCGCCGGTGCGCGCCGAGCTGGAGGAATTCGCGCGGGTGTTCAAGCAGTGGGTGGTGTTCCTCGACCCGCCGGACCACGGGGTGTGGCGCAAGGTCATGATGGCTGCCTTCACGGCGCAGCGCGTGCGGCGCATGCAGGCCGATGTCGAACGCACGGTGGACGCGCTGCTGGACGACGCGGAGAACGCCGGCACCTTCGACTTCATCGGCAAGTTCGCGTACCTGCTGCCGATCCTGGTGGTGGCGGCGGTGATGGGCGTGGACGCGCGCGAAACGCCGCGCTTCCTTGCCTGGGCCGAGGACATCGCGTTCTTCTTCGGCAACCCCGGCGCGCCGGCCGAGGCCGCGCGCAAGGCGCAGCAGGCGGTGCTGGCGCTGCACGCGCATTTCCAGGACATCATCCGCCAGCGCATCGCCGAGCCGAGGGACGACGCCGTGACGCTGATGGTGCAGACGCTGCAGGCCCTGCCGATGGACGAGGACAGCCGGCACGCCTGCATCCACGACACGCTGCCGGCCCAGTGCGCCGGGCTGCTGTTCGCCGGACACGAGACCACCAGCAACCTCATCGGCAACGGCATGCATGCGCTGTTCCGGCACCCGCAGCAGCTGGAGGAGTTCGTCGCGCGGCCGGAGTTGGCGCCGGAGGTGGTGCGGGAAATGATCCGCTACGACACCTCGGCGCAGTTCAGCACCCGGCTGGTCGGGCAGCCGTTCGAGTTCTGTTCCAAGCAGCTGGAAGCCGGGCAGATGGTCATCGCGCTGACGGGTTCGGCCAACCGCGACGAACGCGTGTTCGCGCAGCCGGACCAGTTCCGCATCGGGCGGACCGGCGAGCCGCAGCCGCTGACCTTCGGCAACGGGCGGCACTACTGCCTGGGCTCGCACCTGGCGATGCTGGAACTGGAGCTCGCGTTCCGCAAGCTGGTGACGCGCTTTCCCCGGCTGGAGCTGCCGCCGCAGGACCTGCAGTGGACGGTGAACTTCAACTTCCGCGGCCTGCGCTCCATGCAGGTCCGCGTGCACTAGGAACAAGGGAGAGGCACATGACCGATCGAGCATTGGACATCAAAGGCGCGCCCGGCGCGCTGATGCTGCGCACCGAGAGCATTCCCTGGACCGATTTCCCGAGCGGGCAGACCGAATTCAAGCTGCTGCACGTCAACCTGCAGACCGGAGGGTCGACCTACCTGGTGCGCAACAAGCCCGGCGCGAACCTTCCGATCCACCAGCACCTGGGCGGCGTGGAGGTCTACACCATCCAGGGCGAGTGGAGCTACCAGGAAGGCGAGGTCGGCCCGGGCGACTACTCCTACGAGCCGCACTGCGTGGTGCACAAGCCCGCGGGCAAGAGCGACGGTTTTTTGCTGTTCGTGATCCAGCACGGATCGACCGTGTTCTTCGCGCCCGACGGGACGCCCGACTACATTCTGGATTGCCACCGGCTCTACACGCGGGCCAAGGCGAACAACGCGGTCGGGCACCTCAAGCATCTGGCCCACCTGATGATGGAGCGGTGAGGCCAGGCGAAACCAGCGACGGGAGGCAACGAGGATGGAAGCAGGGAATGACGACGCGGTGCCTGCGGGCTATGAACCTCACGACCACCGGGGGCCGCTGACCGACCCCTGGGAGCCGATCTATGCGAAGACCGTCGGGCAGGCGCTGTGGATCGGCCTGCGGGCACGGGAAGCGCATTGCAACCGCAGGATGTTCGTCCATGGCGGCTTGGTCAGCGCGCTTGCGGACAACGCCATGGGCTTGTCTGCGCGGCGCGCGCTGCTGGAAAAGTTCGGCGGGCAGCCCGGCGCGGGCGTGACGGTCAGCCTGACCGTGGACTTCCTCGGATCGGGGCAGATCGGGCAGTGGCTGGAGTTTCAGCCAAGGGTGCTGAAGGTGGGGAAGAACCTTGCGTTCACGGATGCGGTGGTGTTCGCCGATGAGACGCTGATTGCGCGGGCGAATGCGGTGTTTCGCATTCATATGGAGGAGCTGGATCGCCCGGTGCGTGAGGCGCGGCGTTAACGTGAAGATGATGGTCCACTTACAACGCAGCCAGACGAAGCACCTTTAAGAACTTGTTCGCGCCAGCGCGAGAGTAGACGAGATCATTCAGTTGCGCGTGGAGCAAAAGGTTTTGCAGAGGCAAGTACGCTGTGTCTTTTGCTTCAACTGCGACGAAACCTACCTCCACGTTATCGTGTACCAACGTCAGTTCCACGCTATTCCCACCAACCTCGCTATCGATGAAGATCCCACGCGCATACGTGAATTTCGGTTCATTGTCGTGCCGCCAAGTGGTGTGTGTTTTCGTTCGGGTAAGCTCACCGCGTGGATTGACAGAGAGTTCGTCAGCCAACCAGGCACTGTCCATATAGGCTCCTCCAGCGAAGTACGGCTTTAACGTCGCCACAAATAGGGCTGCTATGTCGACTGCGTCCTCCACTTCAGTTTGAGCCGGCTTGTAGTATTCGTGCTCCAGGACATTCCGTAGCTGAACGATTTTTCGAATGATCCTCGGCGCTACAAGTCCCAGTGCCTGAAGCTGCTCCATGCGAGCGGGGAAGCTGTATGGCTCCGGAATGCCAAGAGATTTGAGGAGGTTGTGGACTTGGCAGTCAATCGCCCGCTTCGAATTCGTCAATGCATTCACGAGGCCTCGTGTACCGCCGAGCCTTAGATCCTTCTCGGCGAATTCCAAGTACTGCTTCGGAGTGACAGGCGTGTCAACCTCTAGATCAACAAATCCTTTCGCATCCACAGTTGGCTTTCCCCAGGCCGATACGTGCTTTGCTAAGAACTCCGCGAGGTCCATCCCTTGTGCGCCCTAATGTTGAAGTAACCTGCAGACCATAGGCAAGCGGCAGCGTGCCGCGAGTTGATGTTGCGGGAAGTCCTTGTAGAGCTGTTAAGCCGCGTGCGCTCGCCATATCGCATTCCGTAGCTACGAGTCCAGATCGCGCATCTTGCGCAACAATTCCGCGCCACGCGCTAAATCGATCCTGCTTGTGCGACTCGAAATAGTGTCGCTCGCTCGTGCCACCTCAGTGATGTAGTGATCGATCCTGAAGCGAGCTACGTGATCTATATCAGGAGCGGATTCGGCGACGCAGATGCTTTGCAGCACCTGCTGCGCAAGTTCTACACTGACCGGACTCGGGAGACTTGTGTCGGTGTCATGAAAGTAGTCCTTCTTCGATTCATTCGCTAACCCCGCTTGCTTCAAAGCACGGAGGCAAAAATAAAGAGCTTCTGTGGCAACCTCGTGAGGAGCCGATTCAACCAATGCGAGTATTTCCATGAATGTTCCTTACAGCTCGATCGCGTCGAAGTGCGAGCGCGGCAGGCTTTCTATGATGTACTCCTCGGACATCATGTGCGCTCTATCTTTGACTGGAACGCTCTTCAGCAGCCTTTTCGCCGCCGCAGCGGGGATGATGTACAGAAGTGGCTTGAAGTCGGCTATTTGAGCAGCTGCAATGATGTCGAGAATCTCGTCATGCTGAGCCTGCGTGATCGCACCGGACTTCAGCTTGATATCTGCACCTCTTCGAAGACCGGCAGTGTTCTGCGCGATCTTGACAGAGTGCCGATCTCCTGCCTCGACTTCCTTCCGTAGGTTGGTGTAGATCTCACGCGGACTGGAGGTCGGCGGGACCATGTTGTGCGGATTCAAAGTCGAGCGCGGGTCGTAGTACGGTGCGCACCAGACATAGTGCACATTTCCGTAATAGAGCCGAGCAATCTGGAAGGAAATCCAGGTGCAGCAGGAGTAATAGACACATCTACTATTCATCTTCAGGCATGCTCAGATCCGCACGATTATCACCCGATGTGCTTGAGGCGTGTCAGGCATGCGTCACTTCCTCAAGTAAGGTGCGAGCATCAGCTCCAGTGCCTTAACGGCCGCTTCGAACTGATTCTCCACTTTGTCTTCACCAAGTGCGTTCCCTTTGCGGTACACGAGTCGTCGGAGTTCATTCCCAGAGGCACTTGACTCAATGAATCCGCTTGGCCCGCCCCCAAGGTAATCGTGAACAGCCGACCTGAGGCTGAAATACGCAGACTCAAGCGTCTCAACCCGGCTACGCAATGGTACGGCAGGCCCGAAGAGCACTTCTGCCTCCAGGACCAGGGGCTCCATTTCAGTAAGAAGCGCGCCCACTTTTGAGGCGAAGTGCTCGTGGTTCCGCCGAACTATCTCGAAGTGGCGCTCCTGAGGAGACAGACCTGCCAACAATGTATCGTCACCGGTGACCAGGAACGACTCCATGGTGTACCGGCTTCGTTGCTCATGAAATGCCGCTCTGATGCGATAGATGGCAGTCAGAATGGACTTGGCGAGTTCATAGTGCGCTTTCCCAAGGTGCTCACGCCGCCAAGCTCTAAGTCCCCAAAGGGCCACGTACCCGCCAACCGCGTAGAAGACGATGGTTGCACCGTCCTTCAGCATCGACAAGAGGATTTGCCACTCGGCCATATCTCGCCAGCCTAACTCAATGTGGACCGCGCTTCGCATCGGATAACACCAGGCGCCCGGTGCAGCGAATCCGTGGAGTCTGGCGCAAGCCCTTGCCGCCGCTTGTTTTCATCCGATGGGCTCTCCCATGCTGGATGCGAATCATCCACCAAAACCCGCAAGCTGACGAGTGCCGTCACAGCGAGCCCATGGTGCGTGCCGGCGGACAACACCACCACCGAAACTCACCGCAAGCCGCGGCACGCCTCGCGTTATCGCACCTGTTGCTTCACCCTTGATAAAGCGTCCATGGAAAACCCGCAACTTGCCGTAGGTCACCTGCAGGTGGGGACGTGCCCTCAGGCTGTCGCTGTCGCAGGGTCAGTTTATTCAGCTGCACCTCACAGCTCCAAATCATCCCCAATCGCCGCAACCCCCGCCTTCGCACAAGCCTCGTCCGCATCCCCACCCGGCGCCCCCGACACGCCAATCCCCCCCACCTGCGACCCCGCCGCATTGATCTGCAACCCCCCACCGATCACCACCACGCGCGGCAGCAGCCGCAGGCCGCCCATGGTGCCGGTCGGCCGGGAAACGACTTCCAGCTCGGTCGTCGAGATCTTGAAGGTGACTGCGGTATAGGCCTTGTCCAGCGCCGTCTGGACCGTGTGCGGCCCCGCGAAGCGGTCGCGCAACATGACGAGCGGAACGCCCGCGCGGTCCACCACCGCCACGGCGGCCTGGTAGCCCCCCGCGCGGCATTTCGCCTGCGCGGCCAGCGCCGCTTTCAACGCCGCTTCCGGCGTCAGGCTGCGCGCCTCGAAGGTGGCGCCTTGTTGCGCCTGCGCCGCGCCGGCCGCAGCCAGCAGAACAAATGTCGTCGTGGCCGAGGCAAGCATCTTGCGCATGGTGTCAGGTCTCCAGGTATCCGGGGTTGCCGCGTGCGCCGGCCACTTGCGGCAGGTTGGCCTTGCGCGCCGCCACCTTGCCGCCGCGCGCCTTCAGCCAGGTTTCGACCACGTCCCACACCGGCTTGTTGCCGGCCGTCTTCGCCTCTTCGGCCACCGGCGCCCAGCCGGCCACCTTGTAGGTGCGGCTGGCCTCGATCGGCTTGCCGTCCAGGCGCATGTCGGTGATGCGCTTGCCCATGCCGGCCATCGGGTCCATGGCGTACTGCAGGCCGCCCACGCGCACCATGTCGCCGCCCTGCTGGTAGTAGGGGTCGGGGTTGAACAGGTTGTCCGCCACGTCTTCCAGCACCGTCTTGATGGTCTCGCCGGTCATCTCGGTGAGGGTGGCGTAGGGGTAGGTGATGGCCGTCATGTCCATCAGCCATTCGCGCGTGATCGGCTGGCCGGCCAGCAGGCTGGTGCCCCAGCGGAAGCCGGGCGAAAACGCGATCTGCGCGCCCTGCACGTCCATCAGCGCATCCAAAATCAGCTGGTCGCCGGTACCGTTGAAGTTGCCGCGGCGGTACAGCGTGCCCTCGGTCACGGCCAGCACCTCGCCCAGCTTCTGCGCATAGGGCGCGCGCACCTTGGCGATCAGCGCATCCATCTCGCGGTCGGCCGGCAGCATGTTAGCGAACACCGGCAGCAGGTGGTAGCGGAAGTCCGCCACCTTGCCGTTTTTCACGTCGAAGTCCAGCACGCCCAGGAACTTGCCGTTCGATCCGGCGTTGGTGACGATGGTCTTGCCCGACCTGTTGGCCACGATGCTGGCCACCGGCATGCCGTCGTGCGTGTGGCCGCCCAGGATGGCGTCGATGCCGGTCACGCGCGCGGCCATCTTCAGGTCCACGTCCATGCCGTTGTGGCTGAGCAGCACCACGGCCTGTGCGCCCTTGGCGCGCGCCTCGTCCACCACCTTCTGCAGGTTCTCGTCCTGGATGCCGAAGGTCCAGTCGGCGACGAAGTAGCGCGGGTTGGCGATGGGTGTGTACGGGAATGCCTGGCCGACGATGGCCACCGGCACGCCGTTGATGTTGCGCATGACGTAGGGCTTGAACACCGGGTCGCCGAAGTCGGCGGTCTTCACGTTCTGCGCCAGGAAGTCGATCCTGCCGGCGAAGTCCTTCTCCACCACTTCCTTCACGCGCTCCATGCCCAGCGTGAATTCCCAGTGGCCGGTCATGATGTCCACGCCCAGCAGCTTGGCCGCGTCGACCATGTCCTGGCCGTTGGTCCATAGCGCTGTGGCCGATCCCTGCCAGGTGTCGCCGCCGTCCAGCAGCAGCGCGCCGGGGCGGCTGGCGCGCATGCGCTTCACCAGCGTGGCCAGGTGCGCGAAGCCGCCGACCTTGCCGTAGCGGCGCGCGGCCGGCTCGAAGTCCAGACAGGTGAGGGCATGCGCGGCCGGCGTGCCGGGCGGCACCTTGGCCACCTTCAGCAGGTGCTCGCCCACCAGGTGCGGCAGCTGGCCTTGCATCGGGCCCACGCCCAGGTTGACGCTGGGCTCGCGGAAGTGGATGGGCAGCAGCTGCGCATGGCAGTCGGTCATGTGCAGCAGCGACACGTTGCCGAACTTCGGCACGTCGTACAGCGCGTCGCCGGCGGTCTGCGCGTCGGCATCGGCCCAGGACCCCAAGCCCATGCCGGCCACGGCGCCGGCTCCCAGCACCTGCAGGAATTCGCGTTTCGACAGGTCCACGGGCTTACTTGTTGACGGGCGAGGCGGGGTCGAGCAGCAGCGCCATCACGTCCTTGATCTGCTTCTCGTTCAGGATGCCCGAGTGGCCCACGCGCGGCATGTTGGAGCAGGCGTTGTAGGCCTTGGCGTTCCACAGCTTGCCCCAGGTGTATTCCACGATGGGCTTGGCCTCGGCGCTGGCCGGGTCGGCCACGCCGCGGATCTTGCCGTAGTGGTACAGGCTGGGGCCGATGGTGCCGAAGGAGATTTCTTCCTTGCTGATCTGGTGGCAGTTGTAGCAGTTGCCGCCGTTGGCGGCGCCGGGCTGGTCGGTCCAGGTCAGGCCGCGGCCGTTCTGCGCGATGGCCTCGCCGGCCTTCCAGTCGCCCAGGAACTTGCCGTCGCTCGGCCACTTGATGGTCTTGAGGTTGGCTTCCTCGATGGCCTTGGCCTGCGCGGCGTCCAGCGGCTTGCCGGCCACGTCGGCGGCGTTGCAGGCCTTCAGCGTGTCGTCGATGCCGGTGACGCGGTCGGTCTTGGCGATGCCCTGGTCGCGGAACGCCGTCTTGGCCATGTTCGCGGCCATCTGGTCGAGCTCGGCGTCGCTGGGCAGCGTGGCGCAGCCAAGGACGGCGGCGCCCGCGACGGCGGACAGGCCCAGGACGAGTGCGGTTTTCTTCATCGCGGCTTCCTTATCGCTTGATGGAGGGCGCAATCGACTTGGCCCCCTTGGAGTTGACGCCGAGATAAGTGCTGATGGCGGTGAGCGCATCGCTGCCGAATTCCGGATACGGAAAGCGCTGCTGGCGCAGGCAGTCGTTCAGGCGCAGCTGCATGCCCCACATCTCGCCGCTGGACACGCGGTAGGCCGGCCAAGCGGCGAAGCCGGCGCCGTCGCCGGGGTTTTTGGTCAGGTTGGGCAGGTCCTGCAGGCGGATGCGCTTGCCGTCCTCGCCGTGGCAGGAGGCGCAGGCGAAGTCGTGCGTGCCGCCGCGCATGAAGAACAGGCGCTTGCCCGCTTCGTAGTAGCTGCGTTCCATGGCGTGGTCCTGCGGCAGGTTGAAGCGCAGTCCCCTGGACTCGGCGGCCACGTAGGTGGCCAGCGCCGTCACGTTGGACTGCTCGCCGCGGCCGAACGGCGTCTTGGCGATCTCCGCGCCGTTGAAGCCCTGCAGCCGCTCCATGCAGCTGACCAGGCGCGACTCCAGGTCCTGCATCTTCCCGGTGTCGGCGAACCAGCGCGGCAGCTCGACGAAGGCGCCCTTGACCACGCCCGGGCCCTTGCCCAGGTCGCAGGCTTCCAGCGAGGCGTTCTTGGGGCCGCGCTTTTGCTTCCACAGCAGCTCGCCCCGGGCCTCGAACAGGTCCGCCGGGTTGCCGTCGGCCAGCATGGCGCGGTATTCCTCGATGGATTGGGTGGCCGATTTCTGCGCGAAGGCGCCGGTCGCGGCCAGACCGAGCACCAGGCATGCGACGGTGCGCCGCATCAGGACACCACGGCTTCGTCGGTGCGGGTGTCGCCGCGGTTGTCCTTCCAGGTGACGCCGATCTTGTCGCCGGCCTTGGCGCCCTTGACGGTGAACTGCAGGAACGGGTTCTTGGCGACGGCCGGGCCCCATTCGGCGGACAGCACGGGCTTGCCGTTGTGGGTGGCGGTGACGTCGGTGATGTGCCAGGCCGGAATGGTCTTGCCGGCTGCGTCCTTGCGCTGGCCGGTTTCCATTTCGTGGCTCATGAGGACACGCACGGTGGCGTTGGGGCCTGCTGCCTGGGCGCGGATGCGCATCGGATCTGCCATGTCGGAACTCCTTGGATTTGTTGATCGTTCAGCCGCCGCAGCCGCCCAACGTGACCTTGACTTCCTTCTTGGTGAAGAAGGCCTTGCCGTCGGTGGTGATGGCCACCGCGTACACGTCGGACGACTGGCCCATCTTGGCGCGGGTGGCGAAGCTGGCGTCCACCGCGGGGCTGACGTCGAACTTGGCGACCAGGGTGTTGGGGTTCTTTTCCACCAGCAGCAGCACGTGCTTCACGTTCGGCAGCGTGGTGGCCACCGTCATCGGGACCACGGCGCCGTTCTCGGCGATGTCGGGCGCGGTGAGCGTCACGTCCTTGCTCTCGGCCGGGGCGCCGGCGCCGAAGGCCTTGGCCACGTCGTTGACGCTCTTGGCGTCGAAGGCGGCGTTGTTCCAGGCCAGCGCCATGCGCGGGAACAGGCCGGTGGCGGCGAGCAGGCCGGCCACCACCGCGCTGTGCTTCAGGGTGTCGCGACGGGTTTGCATGCGGGTCTCCAGGTAATTAAGTGGATGCTAATAAATGCGGCTTGGCGGCGCATGGGGGATATCCCTGCGCCGTTTTCTCTACACATGCTACGGCCTGGCGCCCGCCGCCAGCCAGTCGGCGATGCGGCGCGCATCGGCCTCGCCCAGTGCCTGCGGCGGCATCGGAATGCTGCCCCAGGCGCCGCTGCCTCCGGAACGGATTTTGCCAGCCAGGTAGTCGGCCTTGCCGTCGTGCTTGCGGGCGACCTCGCTCCAGCTGGGGCCGACGATGCGCTGCTGCGCGGCATGGCAGCCGGTGCAGTTGTTTTTCTGCAGGAGGGCGGAGATCGCCTTGCTGTCGGAGGCAGCGGCCGGCTTGGGGGCTGGCTTTGCAGCGGCCGACGCGGCCGTGGCGGGCGCGTCGGCCGGTGCTGCCGCGGCGGCGGCGCTGGTGTCCACGCCGTGCTGCGGGCCCACGGTGCGGTTCTGCTGCGCGAGGTTGCCGTGCGCGTTGCGCGCGAACGGCGGCAGCTGCGACGCCACCTTGGTCCCGGCCTCGCAGTTGGCCATGCAGCTGGAGCCCATCACGTCGGGCCGGGCGGCGCCGCCCAGTTCCTTGCCCGGCCACAGCGCGTGGGCGGTGGTGGTGCCGTTGCGGTTGGGCAGGCGCTGCTGCACCTCGCGCATGTTCCTGTCCGACAGCGTGAAATCCGCCGGCAGGACGTCGCCCAGGTGCAGCAGGTAGGCGGTGACGGCGTACACCTCCTCCACGCTCAGCGATTTGGGCTGGTTCCACGGCATCGCGCGGTTGATGTAGTCCCACAAGGTGGACAGGCTGGACACCTTCATCAGCGTGGTGCGGCCCGGGTAGTCGTTGCGCTGCAGCGCGGCGACGCGGCCGGTCTTGACGTCGTCCGCCGTGGTGCCGCCCACCAGCGGGTTGAACACCGAGTTGGCCTCGCCGAACACGCCGTGGCAGGAAGCGCACTTGCCCTCCCACACTTCCTGGCCTTTTGCCACCGAGCCGGCGCCGGCCGGCAGGCCCTTGAAGTCGGGCCGCACGTCGACGTCCCAGGCCGCCACTTCCCTGGGCGTGGCATCGCGGCCGATGCCGGGGAATTTGGCCGTGCCTTGTGCGTGGGCGCACAAGGCCGCAACGGACACCGCCAGCGCGGCGGCGAACTTAAGCGAGCTGGACATTCTTCACCTCGCCGCTTTCTTCCACCAGCCAGGACTGGATGGCGTTGTTGTGGTAGATCGAGCGCGTGCCGCGCACAGCGCGCAGCTGCCGGTAGGTCGGCTGCACGTAGCCGGTCTCGTCGGTCGCGCGGCTTTGCAGGATGGCGGGCTTGCCGTCCCACACCCAGTCCAGCGAGAAGCGCGTGAGGCACTTGGCCATCACCGGGCCCTGCAGGCGCGCCTGGCGCCAGTTGCGCCCGCCGTCCGCCGACACGTCCACGCGCGCCACCTTGCCGCGGCCGGACCAGGCCAGCCCGCTCACGTTGTAGAAGCCCTTGTCCAGCAGCACCTGGCCGCCCGAGGGCGTGGTGATGACGCTTTTGCACTCCTGGATGCTGGTGTACTGGCGGTGCTTGCCGCCGGGCATCAGGTCGACGTAGTGCACCGTCTCGTCCTTGGTGCCGTAGGGCTGGTCGCCGACCTCGATGCGGCGCAGGTACTTGACCCAGCTCACGCCCTGCACGCCGGGCACCACCAGGCGCAGCGGGTAGCCGTTCTCCGGGCGCAGCATCTCGCCGTTCTGGCCGTAGGCCACCAGCACCTCGCCCGAGCGCACCAGCTCCATCGGGATGGTGCGCGTCATCGAGGAGCCGTCGGCGCCTTCGGCCAGCAGGAATTTGCCGTTCTTCATGTCGGCGCCGGCCATTTCCAGCAGCGTCGCGAGCGGCACGCCGGTGAACTCGCTGCACGACAGCATGCCGTGGGTGTACTGGCAGGTGGGCACGGCCACGTTGCCCCATTCCATGCCGGTGTTGGCGCCGCACTCGATGAAGTGGAAGCGCGACACCGAGGGCAGCCGCATCAGTTCGTCCATGGTGAACACCTTGGGCGTCTTCACCATGCCGTTGAGCATCAGGCGGTGCTTCGACGGATCGATGTCCCACCAGCCCTGGTGGTGCCGCTCGAAGTGCAGGCCGCTGGGCGTGACGATGCCGAACAGCGACTGCAGCGGCGCGAACGACACCGAAGCCTGCGCGGTCTGCGTCAGGCCGGGGCTTTGCCGGCGCTGCACGTTGGCCTCGTACTGCGAGGGCTTGCCGTAGCCGTCGGTCGCCACCGCCTGGCCCAGGCCGCGCGAATGCTCGGGCAGGGCCAGGATGTTCGGGTCGCCGTCGCCGGTCACCGCCTGTTGCGCGCGGACCGTGCCGGCGGCGACACCGGCGGCCGCCGCGGCGAAGGCGCCGCGCAGGAAGTCGCGCCGTCCGTGGCGCGCCTGCGCCGCCACTTGCTGGATGCCCGCCCGATCGAGGAAATTCTCGGGCGCCTTGCGGAGTCGGCCGGTTTGCATGGGCATGTAGAGATTTGTATATGCAGATGCAATGATATATGGCCAACCAACCCGGACGGGCTGGGGTTTACGCGGAGGGCCATAAGCCGGCGCGATGGTGCCAGACGCATTCCGTATTTCCACGGCGCCGCCGCGCTGCCTAGACTGACCCGCAAGGCCAACAAGGAGACAGGCATGACGGCAACCATGGAAGCGCCCGCGCGGGCAGGGCAGGCGACGGGCGCGCGGCGCAGCCCGCCTGCGGAACTGCTGGCCGCGCTGCGGGCCCTGCTGGGCGAGCGCTTCACCACCAACCGCGCCGTCTGCCTGCAGCACGGCACCGACGAGTCTCCCTATCCGCCCCAGCCGCCGGATGCGGTGGCCTTCGCGGCCAGCACGGCCGAGGTCAGCGCGCTGGTGCGGCTGTGCGCGCAGCACGCCACCCCGGTGATCGCATTCGGCGTCGGCTCGTCGATCGAAGGGCACGTGCTGGCGGTGCAGGGCGGCGTCTGCATCGACCTGTCGCGCATGGACCAGGTGGTGTCGGTCGACGCGCAGGACCTCACGGCCACGGCGCAGGCCGGTGTGACGCGCGAAGGGCTGAACGCGGCACTGGCCGGCAGCGGCTTCTTCTTCTCGGTCGATCCCGGCGCCAACGCCACGCTGGGCGGCATGGCGGCCACGGCGGCTTCCGGGACCAACACCGTGCGCTACGGCACCATGCGCGAGAACATCGTGTCGCTGACGGTGGTGCTGGCCGACGGCGCCGTGATCCGCACCGCGCGGCGCGCGCGCAAGACCTCGGCCGGCTACTGCCTCACGCAGCTGTTCGCCGGCTCCGAAGGGACGCTGGGCATCATCACCGAACTCACCGTCAAGCTGCATCCGCTGCCCGAGGCGGTGGCCGCCGCGGTGGTGAATTTCGACAGCGTCGAAGGCGCGGTGCAAACCGTGATCGAGGCGATGCAGATGGGCGTGCCGCTGGCGCGCGCCGAGTTCCTGGACGCGCTCACCATCCGCGCGATCAACGCCCACAGCCGCACCACGCTGCGCCAGGCGCACACGCTGTTCCTGGAATTCAGCGGCTCGGCCGCGCAGGTGCAGGAACAGGGCGCCGTGCTGCAGGAGCTGGCCGCGTCGCACGGCGGCGGCGATTTCGAGTGGGCGACGCGGCCCGAGGAACGCAGCCGGCTGTGGACGCCGCGCCACCACGCCTACTTCGCCAGCCTGCAGCTGCGCCCCGGCAGCCGCTCGTTCACCACCGACGCCTGCGTTCCGCTGTCGCGCCTGGCGCAGTGCCTGGCCGACACGCTGGCCGACATCGAGCGCAGCGGCCTCACCGCCCCGGTGTTCGGCCATGTCGGCGACGGCAATTTCCACTGCCTGCTGCTGGTCGATCCCAACGATGGCGCCGAGGTGGCCGCGGCCGAAGGCGTGAGCCAGCGGCTGTCGCGCCGCGCGATCCAGGCCGACGGCACCTGCTCGGGCGAGCACGGCGTGGGGCTGCACAAGATGACCTATCTCACCGAGGAGCACGGCGAAGACGCGGTCGAGGTGATGCGCAGGATCAAGCGCGCGCTCGACCCGCTGGACATCCTCAATCCTGGCAAGGTGGTGGACCCGCGGGAGGATCCTCGCGATGCAACGGCGTAGTTTCCTGGCCGGCGCGGCGGCATTGGCGTCCGCGGGCCGCGCGTTCGCGCAGGGTGTGGGCCGCGGCGAGATCGTGCTTGGCCAGACCGCCGATTTTTCGGCCAGCCGCGCGGCGATCGCCAAGGCCTACGCGCAAGGCGCGGCCCTGCATTTCGACAAGGTGAACGCCGCCGGCGGCGTGAACGGCCGCCGCATCCGCGTGGCGCAGCTGGACGACGCCTACGACACGCCGCGCGCCCTGGACAACGCGCGCGAGCTGGTGGAGCGCCGGCAGGTATTCGCGCTGGTGCACAGCGTGGGCACGGGCATCACCGGCCGGCTGCTGCCCTACGTCGACGAGCAGGGCGTGCCGCACGTGCACCCGCTGACCGGTGCCGACCAGGTGCGCCCGCCCATGCACACCAGCGCGCAGACCTTCTTCCTGCGCGCCAGCTACGGCCGCGAGGTCGAGCGCATCGTCGAGCAGCTGCACACGCTGGGCATCCGGCGCATCGCGCTGGTGTACGAGGACGAACCGTTCGGCCACGGCATCCGCGACGCGGTGCAGGCGGCAATGAAGCAGCGCGGCGGCACGCCGGCGGCGCTGGGCGTGCTGCCGTTCAACCAGGCGAACGAGGCGGCCGTCGCGCCAGCCGTCGCCGCCGTGGCGCGCGGCGAACCGGCGGCAGTGATCGTGGGCAGCGCCGGGCCCAGCGTCGAGCACTTCATCCGCGGCTACCGCGCCGCCGGCCAGGGGGCGCAGCTCTACTGCCTGTCGGTCAGCAACGTCGAGCGGCTGCACAAGGCGCTCGACCACCTGAGCCGGGGCATCGTCGTCGCCCAGGTGATGCCGCCGGTGCAGACCAGCAACCTGCCGGTGGTGCGCGATTACCGCGCCGCCGTGGCCGCGCGCGCGGAGCCGGGCGGCACCTTCGGGCTGGAGGGCTACATCTCCGCGCACATGATCGTGCAGGCACTGCACGCCGCCGGCCGCGAGCCCACCCGCGCGGCCTTCGTGCAGGCGCTGGCCAGCCCCGCGCTCACGCACGTCGGCGGCTTCCCGGTGCGCTTTCGCAGCGAGCCGCGCGAAGGCTCGCCGTACGTCAACCTGGCCATCGTCGGGCCGGGCGGCAAGCTGGTGCAGTGACGGGGCAGCCCCTGCGTATCATGGGCGCGGGCGCGTTCCGCGCGGGGACTTCATGGAAATCCGCCAGCTCCGGTATTTCGTCAGGATCGCCGACCTGGGCAGCGTCTCGCGCGCGGCCGAGGCGCTGCACGTCGCGCAGCCCGCGCTGAGCCAGCAAGTCGCGCAGCTGGAAAGCGAGCTGGGCCAGCCGCTGCTGGTGCGCCGCTCCACCGGCGTGCACATGACCGAGCAGGGCGAGGTGTTCTACCGCCACGCGCAGCGCATCCTGCGGGAACTGGCCGACGTGGCCGGTGCCGTGCAGCAGGCCGGCAGCCAGCCCTGCGGCAGCGTCGCCCTGGGCCTGCCGCAAAGCACCGCTTCGCATTACGCCATGCCGCTGCTGGCCGCCTTGCGCGCGCAGCACCCCGGCATCGAGGTCGAGTTCTTCGACGAGATCAGCGGCAACCTGCTGCAGGGCGTGAGCAGCGGCCGCCTGGACCTGGCGGTGCTGGTGAACGACGAGCACGCCGCGCTGCTGCAGGCCGAGCCCCTGCTGGAGGAGACGCTGTACCTGGTCTCGCGCCCGGAACTGGCGCCGGCGCAGGCCACCGTGCCGCTGGCGTCGCTGGCGCAATACCCGCTGGCGCTGCCCGGGCACACCCAGGGTGTGCGCGACCTGCTGGAGCGCGCGCTGCAGGCGCAGGGCGCCAGCCTGCCGCCGCCGCGCGTGCTGGCCAATTCCATGAGCATCATGCGGCAGGCCGCCCTGGCCGGGCTGGCGCACTGCGTGATGCCCTGGGCCGCGATCCATGAAGACCTGGCCCGCGGCACGCTGAAGGCGACGCCCACCGAGCCGCCGCTGTCCCGCCGCGCCCACCTGTGCGCGGCCCGCGACGCGGCGTTGACGCTGGCCGGGCAGGCGGTGCGCCGGCTGCTGCGCGAGACGGTGCGGCAACGCGTGCAATCCGGCGAATGGCCCGGCGTGCGGCTGCTGCCGTGAATTGCCCCCTCTCCCTCTGGGAGAGGGCTGGGGTGAGGGCACGGCCCTGTCAGGAACCGAGTCGCCGCCGCGCGGCCGCCAGCCGCTCGTCCAGATACGCCCCGTAGAAATCCGGGATCGACGCCCCCACCAGCCGCTCGGCCACCTCCTTGCCTTGCGCGCCGAAGAACAGCACGGTGGGCCAGGTCGCCACGCCCCAGGCGCGCAGCAGCTGGTCGTGCGTGCTGGCCGTGCCCGCGAAGTCCAGCACGGCGCGCGTGCTCGCGGTGTCCAGCTGCACCACCGGCAAGCCGCTTTCCGCGCGCAGTGGCGCCAGGTGGCTATCGCGCACGACGCGGCAGAACGGGCAGCCGTCCAGGCTGGCCATCACCACCAGCGGCTGTTTGCGCGCCAGCGCCCCGGCGAGTTCCGCCGCAAGCGACGCGGGCGCCGGCAGCGTCGCCGCCCAGGCGGACGCGTTCCAGCCCAGCGCGGGCAACGCCAGCGAGGCAAGCACGAGCCGCCGCCTTGCGATGGATGCGCCGCTGCCCGCCCTCATTGCGTCTCCCGCTCCATCAGCAGGTAGGTGTTGTAGGCGTTCATGCGGTTGGCCATGCCGAACAGCGGCATGGCCTGGAAGCGGCTCCAGTCGGCCGCCTTGTAGGCCTCGTCGAACGGCTCCATGTTCTTCGCCGCCTCGCCCATCACCCGGCGCAGGTGCACCAGGTAGTCGCGCGTGAGCTCCATGTCCTTGCGCGCCTCGGTGGACAGCGGCCCGTGGCCCGGCACGATGGCCGCGGCGCCGAACGCCAGCAGCTGGTCCAGCGCGCCGATCCAGTGGCGGCTGTCGGCCTGGCCCACGTAGGGAATGCGGTTGCGGAACACCAGGTCGCCGGCGAACAGCACCTTCTCGCCGGGCAGGTAGACGGCCAGATCCTCCGGCGTGTGCGACGGGCCGACCGGCCGGATCTGCAGCGCGACGCCGCCGACCTCCATGTCGGTGGGCCCGGTGAGCCAGGTGTCCGGCTCCACCAGCCGCGTGCCCGCGTCGATCCATGGCGCGATCTCGGTGCGCGACGCCTCCAGCCGCAGCCGCGCCGTGTCGGAGCCGAGGTACTCGCGCGCCGCCTGGTGCGCGATGATCTTCGCGCCCGCCGCCTTGAACACCTGCAGGCCGTAGATGTGGTCGGCGTGGTAGTGCGTGAGGATGACGTGCGTGACCGGCTTGTCGGTGCGCTGGCGGATCTCGGCCAGCAGCCGCGTGGCCAGCGCCGGCGACCCCAGCGCGTCGATCACCACCACGCCGCCCGGCGTGATGACGAAGCCGGCGTTGGAAATGAAGTTCTGGTTGGCGGGCGACCCCAGCGCCGACAGGCCCTGCACGAACCAGGCGGAAGCCGACACCTGCTGCGGCCGCATCTCGGGAACCGTGGCAGGCAGCGCGGCAGGCACCGCGGGCGCCGCCTGCTGCTGCGCGCAGGCCGGCAGGCACAACAGCAGGGCGGCCAGCCAGGCCAGCAGCGGGCGCGCAGCGGCGGTCATCGGGAAGTCTTCCGGAAGCAGCGGGCGGGTCGCGCTCAGCGGCCGACGTCCGCCTCGATCGCGATCTGCGTGCAGACGGCGCGGCACAGCGTGACCACGCGGTCGTTGACGATGCGGTAATAGATCTGCACGCCCTCGCGGCGCTTGCCCAGCACGCCGGCCTGGTAGAGCGTGTTGAGGTGCTGCGACATGTTGGGCTGGGTGGTGTCGATCTCGGCCAGCAGCTCGCTCACGTTCTTTTCGCCGTTGCACAGGCTGGCGATGATCTTCAGCCGCATCGGCGCCGACATGACGCGGAACACCTCGGCGGCGAGCTCGAACACCTCGTCGGATTCGATGGCGGAGTTGTTGGCGGCGGCGGCGGCGCGGGCGGTGGCCATGCGGACGGTCCTCAGGGCTTGATGTAGGCGTAGCGGTCGCGCGCCTGCAGCTGGCCGATGCGCACCACGCCGGAGGGGGTGAACTCGGCGTCCATGATGAACTTGTCCCTGCCGATGCCGCGGTTCTTCAGCGTGATCTCGCACACCTCGAAGCGCACGCCGCGCGCCTTCAGCGCCGACACCAGCGAGGCGTACTCGATGTTGGGGTTCTTCTTGTCGTGCGCGCCTTCCATCAGGAAGTCGATGCCCTCGGCGTGCGTGACGACCACGATCTTCGTGTCCGGCGCCACGTCCAGGTGGTTGCGGACGTTGCGCAGGCCCTTGGTGGCCTGGGCCTCGGCGTTGTCGATGTGGTAGACCACCTTGTCCTGCGCCCGGGCCGCGCCGAACACCAGGAAGAGCAGGGCCATGAACAGGGCCAGGCGGCGGGCGAGATGGTGCATGGAGGTCCTTGCGCGGAAATTCATCGATGACCGCAAATATAAGCCGGATGCCAATCCCGCTGCATGCGGGAGGACCCTAGCGGGCTGCGCGCGGGCCGCGCGCCTCGACACATTTGATGACGACATTTTTGATGATGGTGCTCGCAAACGGATGCTCCCATAATTTTTGTGCATGTCGTCGTGATCGAAAGTGCTTGCCAACACAGGCATTGGCAACGCGGCGGCTGCTGGTCCAACCCGGTACCTCAGGTGCCGGGGTCCAGTCATCTAGGGGAGTCGTACATGTCAGAAGTTGCCGGTTCGATCCGGCAGTTGGGAGGCGCCGCCACATCGATGCCGCCACCGCTGCCGATCCAACGACTGAGCAGCCGCGAGCTCGATGTGCTGCATTGGCTTGCCGCGGGCAAATCCGCCGCCGATGCGGCGACCATCCTGGGCATCAGCGTTTGCACGGTCAGGGTCTACGTGCGCAACATCATGCGCAAGCTCGACGCTGTGAATATTCCACATGCGGTTTCCAAGGGCCATCAATTGAAAATCCTACCGGTGCGCTAGGGAGCAGCATGCGCACGGAAGTGGTGCATTCCGTCTGTCCGCACGACTGCCCGAGCAGTTGCGCGCTCGAACTGACGGTGGCCGGCCGCAACCAGCTGCTGAAGGTGCGCGGCCAGCCCGGGCATTCCTACACGGCCGGGGTCGCCTGTGCCAAGGTGGTCAACTACCGCGAGCGCCAGCACCATCCGGACCGCCTGGGCGTACCGCTGCAGCGGGTCGGCGACAAGGGCGTCGGGCGCGCCGCCTTCCGGGAGATGTCCTGGGACGGCGCGCTGGACCTGGTCGCCGAACGGCTGCAGCGCGCCGCCGCGCGCGACGGGCCCGAGAGCGTCTGGCCGCATTTCTACGCCGGTGCCATGGGGCTGGTCGCGCGCGACGGCATCAACCGGCTGGCGCATGCCATGCGCTATTCGCGGCAGCACTCCACCATTTGCAACACGCTGTTCGAAGCCGGGTGGACGGCCGGTGCCGGCCCGAAGGCCAACTGGGGCGTGGACGCGCGCGAGATCCCGCAGTCCGACCTGGTGGTGATGTGGGGCGGCAACCCGGTATCCACCCAGGTCAACCTGATGAAGCACATCGCCCGGGCGCGCAGCGAGCGCGGCGCGTGCCTCGTGGTGATCGATCCGTACCGCACCGACACCGCCGCCATGGCCGACCTGCACCTGGCGCCGCGCCCCGGCACGGACGGCGCGCTGGCCTGCGCGGCGATGCACGTGCTGTTTCGCGAAGGCTACGCCGACCGCGCCTACCTCGAGCGGTACTGCGCCGGCACCGCCGCGCTGGAGGCGCACCTGCGCACGCGCGACCCCGCATGGGCCTCGGCCATCACCGGGCTCGCGGTGGACGAGATCGTCCGCTTCGCCCGCCTGTACGGCGCCACGCGGCGCAGCTACATCCGCCTGGGCTACGGCTTCTCACGGGCACGCAACGGCGCCGCGCAGGTGTTCGCCGCCAGCTGCCTGCCGGCTGTCACGGGCGCCTGGCAGTACCCCGGCGGCGGCGCGCTGCACGCCAACCGCGGCGCCTACGTGACGCTGGACCGCACGCTGATCGAGGGCACCGACGTCTGCGACCGCTCGGTGCGCGCGCTGGACCAGTCGCGCATCGGGCCGATCCTGACCGGCGCGCGGCGCGACCTCGGCGCCGGCCCGCCGGTCACCGCGCTGCTGATCCAGGACACCAACCCGATGGTGGTGTCGCCGGACACCAACGCCGTGCGCGCCGGCCTGCAGCGCAAGGACCTGTTCGTCTGCGTGCACGAGCAGTTCATGACCGAGACCGCGGCGATGGCCGACGTGGTGCTGCCGGCCGCCACCTTCCTGGAGCACGACGACCTGTACGCGGCGGCCGGCCACACCTTCCTGCAGGTGGCCAAGGCCGCGCTCGATCCGTTCGCGCAGGCCAAGCCGAACCACTTCGTGATCTGCGAGCTGGCGCGCCGGCTCGGCGCGCGGCACCGCGGCTTCGCCATGAGCGAGCGCGAGATCATCGACAGCGTGCTGGCCGACTCGGGCCTGCCCGGCTTCGAGGAGATCCACCGCATGGGCGGCTACGACCTGGCGCTGCCGTTCGAGCGCATGCACTTCCTCGACGGCTTCGGCCATGCCGACCGGCGCTTCCATTTCGAGGCCGACTGGGCGCGCATCGGGCCCGAGGTCGGCCACCTGCCGGCGCTGCCCGACCATGTGGCCTGCGGCGAGCCGGCGGATGCGCTGCACCCGTTCCGCCTCATCACGCCGCCGGCGCGCTCCTTCCTCAACAGCACCTTCTCCAACGTGGACGCGAGCACGCGGCGCGAGGGCGAGCCGCGCGCGCGCATCCACGGCGACGACCTGCGCGGACTCGGCCTGGAGCAGGGCGGCTGGGTGCGGCTGGGCAACGCGCGCGGCTCGGTGCTGTTGCGCGCGCAGGCCTGCGGCGAAGGGCAGCAGCGCGGGGTTGTGGTGGTGGAGGGCCTATGGCCTAATTCGGCGTTCGCCGAGGGCACGGGGATCAATTCCCTGGTCTCGGCCGAAGCGGGCCTGCCCAACGGCGGCGCGACCTTTCACGACGTGGCCGTCTGGGTCCGCGCCGCGAAGGGCCCAGCCGAAGATTGAGCATGCGCCCGGGCCGCACATCCAGGGAGGAAGCATGCGGGGAAGCTGCCTGTGCACGACCGTGCAGTACGAGGTGCGCAAATTCAGCGCGCCGATCGACCATTGTTCCTGCCGCATGTGCCGCAAGGCGCACGCGGCGGCCTTCAACACCGCCGCCGGCGTGCTGCGCGACGACTTCCAGTGGACGCAGGGCGCGCAGGCGGTGAAGGCCTACGAATCCTCCCCCGGCAAGTTCCGCCATTTCTGCTCCAACTGCGGCAGCCAGCTGCTGTCCGAGCGCACCGGCCAGCCGATGATGTTCCTGCGCGTCGCCACGCTGGACGAGGACCCCGGCCTGCGCCCGGAGTTCCGCATCTGGAAATCGCACGAGGTGCCGTGGCTCGCCTACGACGAACTGATCGCCACCTATGCGCAGGCGCAGCCCCCGGGCTGAGGTGGACGCGCAGCGCGCGTTCCGCACGCTGTGCGGCGCGACGTTCCTGGCGGCCATTTCCTACGGCTGCACCTTTCTGCTGCCGGCGCTGCTGGCCTCGCGCGGCGGCGACGAGCGCCTGGCCGGCGCGGCGATTTCGGTGGCCGCCGCCACCACGGTGCTGGCCGTGCTGCTGTCCGGGCACCTGAGCGACCGGCTCGCGCCGCCGCGCGCGCTGGCGCTGGCCTGCCTGTTCCTGGGCCTGGCCTCGCTGGGCGCGGCGCTGCCGGCGGGCCTGGCGCCGCATCCGGCCGTGCCGGCGGCGCTGCTCGGCTTCGGCTGGGGCGTCGCCTACAACGTGATCCCGCTGGCCGTGGCCACGCTGGTGCCCGCCGCGGAGCGGCTGCGGCACTTCACCGTGATGAGCGGGTGGACCATGGCCGGCATCGGCATGGGCCCGCTGATCGGGCGGCTGGCCGGCGCCGCCGGCCTCGCGGTGGAGTGGGCCTTCGCGGCGGCTGCAGTGGCGGCGGCCGCCGCCGCCGCATTGTTCTTCTCGCTGCGCGGCGTCGCGGCCTGGCTGCGCGGTGCGCCGGGGCAGGCCATGGCCCGCATCTCGCCGGCCACCACGCGCGCGGTGCTGCGTTCGCGCGCGGCATTCCCGATCGCCGTGGTGGGCCTGGCCGGCTGCATCTTCGGCGGGCTGTCGACCTTCCAGACCTCGTATTCGGCGGCGCATGGGCTGGACTACTCGCTCTACTTCGTCGGCTTCATGGCCACCGCCATCTTCAGCCGCCTGGCCCTGTCGCGGCTGGTCGAAGGGCGCGACGCGGCCACCAGCGCCACCGTGCTGCTGCTGGTGATGGCCGCGGCGATCTCGCTGTTCGCGCTCGGCGAGCCGGGGCCGCTGCGCTACTTCTTCACCGCGGCGCTGGTCGGCTTCGGCTACGGCCTGAGCTATCCGCTGGTCAACGGGCTGGCGGCCAACGAGGCGCCCGCGCACGCCATGCCGCAGGCGCTGCTGCTGTTCAGCCTGTCCTACCTGGTCGGCATCTTCCTGTTCCCGCTGCTGGTGGGCCGGCTGATCGCCGCGCGCGGCGCCGACGCGCTGCTGGCCGCGGTGCTCGGCGCCTGCGCGCTGCAGCTGCTGATCGCGTTCGCGTGGCTGGCGGCGCGCGCACGTGCGCGTGGGCCCTCTCGTCAAATCTGACGAATTTACGGCGGCGCGCCCCTTCGCTATCGTCAACCGCGCTCGCACACGCCGTGTGTGCCGGTTCAACGATCTCATACCGAAGGGACAGGAAAAATGACAAGTGACGTGTCGACGGCGCTTCCGCGCACGATGCCGGAGTTCTGGGAAATGGCCAGCGGTGCCTGGTCCACCGCCAGGCATCTCGCGGACCGCAACGTCCAGGCACTGGCCAGGGCGGACCTGCCGCGGCTGCGCGCCGTGCTGATCCAGTACCGCTGGTTCACCTCCTACTTCACCGGCGACCTGGCGCTCTTGATCTACAAGCTGCCGCCCTCGTCGCTGCGCACGCTGCTGGGCCACTTCGTGGCCGAGGAGCTGGGCATGAACGACCCGGCGCAGGCGCACCCGGCCATGTACGACCGCTTCCTGCTCGGCCTGGGCGTCTCGCCCGACCAGCTGGAGACCGAGGCCGACCCGCGCAACCTGGCGCTGCTGGCGCGCATGCGCGAGAAGCTGCTGTCGGAGTCGTACATGTACGCCGTCGGCCTGCGCGGCATGGGCGCCGAATGCCTGTGCCAGGTCTACCTGGAGGCGGTGCACCACCACCTGCTGAAGAACCCCGAGATCGTGCAGCGGCGCAAGGACCTGGACTGGACCTTCTGGGACATCCACGCGAGCGAGGCCGACCAGATGCACGGCGAGATGACGCGCAAGTTCATCGAGCGCCTGGCCACCGAGGAGAACATCCCCGAGCTGGCGGCCGGCTACCTGGAGGCGGAGCGCACCTTCATGGAGTTCTGGGCGAATGCCTACGAGGGATCGCAGCGCGCCGCGCAGCCGCAGCCGGCGAACGCCATCCCGCTGGACGGCCTGGTCTACAGCGCGGCCCGCTGACATGAACGCCGAGCCGACCCGCCCGTCGCTCGGGCGCGACCTGGAGCGCGCGTTCGCCGCGTACGCCGGGCGCGTGGCCGTCGAATGCGGCGAACGCCGCCTGAGCTACGCCGAACTCGGCGCCATGGTGCGGTCCGCCGCGCGCGGCCTCGCGGCGCGCGGCGTCGCGCCCGGCGAGATCGTCGCCTCGTGGTCGCCCAACGCGGTGGAGCCGCTGGTGACGCACTACGCCGCCATCCTGCACAGCGCCGCCGTCGTGCACATGGACCCCGAGTGGAGCGCGGCCGAGGCGGCCGCCTGCCTCAGCGGCGCCTGCGCCGTGGGGCTGTTCGTGCGCGCCTTCCACCAGGGCATCCAGTACCCGGCGCTGGTGAAGACGGTGCGGCGCGAGTGCCGGCAGCTGCGCTTCGTGGTCACGCACGGCCGCGAGCCCCGCTTCGAAAGCCTGCTGCCCGACGGCTGGGGCGAGTTCCTGCAGTCCGGCGCGGGCGCGCCGCCGGTGGAGACCGACGCGCCGGCGGTGGCGCAGCCGCGCGAGAGCGCGCAGCGCATCGCCATGTTCGCCGGCCTGCACGTGGAAGGCACCATGGCGCTCGGGCCGCTGCCCGCGCACCTGAACGGCCACACGCTGGTGATCGGCCATGCCGACCAGCCGGACGCGGTCGGCTGGGCGCGCAGCAACGGCTGCGCCCGCATCGTGGCCGGCGAGGGCGCGCACGCCCATGCGGCGCAAGCGGCGGTGGCATGACCCGGAGCAAGAGCCTCGTCCGCCCCCGGCTGCGCACGCCGCTGTGCCCGCTGCTGGGCATCGAGTATCCGATCCTCAACGCGCCGATCGGCACCGCCGCCGGGCCCGAGCTGGCCGCGGCGGTGTCCAACGCCGGCGGGCTGGGGATGATCGCGGTCAGCTTTCTTCCCGACGCCGACGCGGTGCGCCAGGCGATCCGGCGCGTGCGCGCGCTGACCGACAAGCCGTTCGGCGTGAACCTGCTGCTCGAATGGCCGCAGGAAGAGCGGCTGGCGGCCTGCCTGGCCGAAGGCGTCCGCGTGGTGTCGCTGTTCTGGGGCGACCCGGCGCCGCACGTGGCGGCGATCCACCGCGCCGGCGCGCTGCTGATGCAGTCGGTCGGCGGCGTGGACGAAGCCGTGCATGCGTGCGAGGCCGGCGCCGACCTGCTGCTCGCGCAGGGCTGGGAAGCCGGCGGCCACGTGCGCGGCGAGATCGCCACCATGGCGCTGGTGCCGCGCATCGCCGACGCCGTGCCGGGCCTGCCGGTGGTGGCGGCCGGCGGCATCGCCGACGGGCGTGGCGTGGCCGCGGCGCTGATGCTGGGCGCCGCCGGCGTGGCGCTGGGAACGCGCTTCGTCGCTTCGACCGAGGCCACCGTGCCGCCGGTGTACCGCGACCTGCTGCTGGCGGCCGACACCGGCGACACCATCTTCGGCGAGACCTTCGACATCGGCTGGCCCGACTCCAACATGCGCACGCTGCGCAACAGCACCATGCGCCGCTGGATCGAAGCCGGGCGCCCGCCCATCGGCGCGCGGCCCGGCGAGGGCGAGACCGTGGCGCACGGCGCCGACGGCACGCCCATCCCGCGCTACCACGTGACCCAGCCGGCCCCGGGCATCACCGGCGAGCTGGAAGCGCTGGCGCTGTACTGCGGCCAGGGCGTGGGACTGGTCGGGAGCGTGGAGCCGGCCGGGGAGATCGTGCACCGGCTGGTGCGCGAAGCCCGCGCGCGGATCGACGGCGCGCGCAAGTTTTTGGAATAGAGCCATGCATGCACGCCATGTCGCCATCCGCATCAAGAGCGGCGAGGTCCCGCGCGCGCGGGACATCTTCAACGAGGGTGCGCTGCCCGCGCTGGCGGCGCAGCCCGGATTCCGCGGCGCCTGCCTGCTGGCCGACGAGGCCAGCGGCGAGGGCGCGATCGTCATCCTGTGGGAGCGCGCGGAAGACTCGCAGCGGCTGGAAGCCGCCGGTTTCTACAAGGAGCAGATCGCCCGGTTCGCGCAGGTGTTCGCCGCGCCGCCGCAGCCGGCGCTGATGCAGGTGCAGGTGTGGTCGATCGGCGAAACGCCGTAAGGGAGACAACGACATGGAAACGATCCAGGCGTGGGCGGCATTGGAGCAAGGCCAGGCGCTGCGGCCGTACAGCTACGAACCGGGCCCGCTCGGCCCCGAAGACGTGGAGATCGCGGTCGACTACTGCGGGATCTGCTACTCCGACATCGCGTTGATCGACAACGAATGGCTGCCGCCCACGCGTTATCCGCTGGTGCCGGGGCACGAGGTGGTCGGCCGCGTGACGGCCGCCGGCGCGCAGGCCAAGGGCGTGCGCGAGGGCGACCGCGTGGGGCTGGGCTGGTATGCGGGCAGCTGCGGCACCTGCAGGCGCTGCCTGCGCGGCGAGAACAACATGTGCGCGAAGCGCCAGCCCACCATCGTCGGGCGCCACGGCGGCTTCGCGCAGCGGGTGCGGGCGCAGTGGCCCTGGTGCATGAAGCTGCCCGAGACCATGGAGTCGCGGCGCAGCGGCCCGCTGCTGTGCGCCGGCGTGACCGTGTTCTCGCCGCTGTACATGCACGGCGTGAAGCCCACCCACCGCGTCGGCGTGGTGGGCATCGGCGGCCTGGGCCACCTGGCGCTGCAGTTCGCCCGCGCCTGGGGCTGCGAGGTCACGGCACTGACGACCAGCCCGGCGAAGTTCGACGAAGCGCGCGCGCTGGGCGCGCACAAGGTGGTGCTCACCAGCGACACGCAGGCCATGGCGGCGCTGGCCGGGACCTTCGATTTCCTGCTGGTGTCGGCGCGCGGCTTCGCCGGCTGGGACCAGCTGATCGACACCATCGCACCCGGCGGCCGCCTGCACCAGGTCGGCGTGGTCACCGAGCAGATCCCGGTGCGGGTGCGGCCGTTCCTGATGGCCTGGCAGCGCAGCATTTCCGGCTCGTCGACCGGTTCGACCTCGAGCGTGGCCGAGATGCTGGACTTCGCGGCCCGGCACGACATCGTCCCGCGCATCGAACAGTTCGCCATGCGCGACGTGAATGCGGCGCTGGACCGGGTGCGTTCGGGGGAGGCGCGGTACCGGGTGGTGCTGGCGTCCGACTTTTAAAAAGCCTTTGAACGCAGAGGGCGCAAAGGTTGCGCAGAGGACGCAGAGAACATCCATTGAATCTGGTTTTCTCTGCGTTCTCTGCGAATCCTCTGCGACCTCTGCGTTCAAAAAAAACGCTGAACCGCTGAGACTTCAGCCAACGGCACGCTCGCGGCACACCATCGCACCCGGCGCCACGTCGCGCGTCACCACGGTGGCGGCGCCGATCACCGCGTTGTCGCCCACCGTCGTCTCGCCGCCCAGCACCATGGCGTGGGCATAGATGGTGACGCCGTTGCCGATGGTGGGGTGGCGCTTGCTGCCGCGCACCAGCTGGCCGCCGGCGTCGCGCGCGAACGAGAGCGTGCCCAGCGTGACGCCGTGGTACAGCGTCACGTCGTCGCCGACGATGGCCGTCGCGCCGATCACCACCCCTGTGCCGTGGTCCACGAAGAAGCGCCGCCCGATGCGCGCGCCGGGGTGGATGTCCACGCCGGTCTGCGCGTGCGCCCACTCGGCCATCATGCGCGGCAGCAGCGGCACGCCGCGCGCGTACAGCCGGTGCGCCAGCCGGTGGATCGCCACCGCCACGATGCCGGGGTAGGACACGGCGATCTCCAGCATGCCGGTGGCGGCCGGGTCGGCGGCGTAGCCGGCCCGCAGGTCTTCGGTCAGCGCCTGCTGCACGTCCGGCAGCGAGGCGATCAGTGCGAAGGCGCTGTCCCCGGCGTCGACGGATCCGCCGGCGCAGCCGGCCGCGCAGGCCAGCAGCGCGAGGGCCCTGGCGTGCAGGTGCTCCAGCGCTTCCGCCGAATTGCCGCGCCCGGCGCCGCCGTGGGACGGGTAGCTACCCGGCACCAGCGCGTCGAACAACCCTTCGCACAGCAGCGCCACCTCGTAGCGGCTGGGCGCGATCGGGCACAGGCCCGGCGCCCCGCGCGCTTCCGTGGCCCTGGCCAGCCGGCGCGCGATGTCGGCCAGCGGGGCGCGTGCCTCGGCCGGTTCGTCGGCGATGCCGACGTCCCCCGCTCTGTCGTCGAGCAGCATGTCACTCTCCCTGGTTCTGCCTGGCGCTAGCCGACGAAGGCGCGCTCGATGACGTAATCGGCCAGCTCGCCGCCGCGCGCCATGCCCTGGAAGCCGCGCGCGTCGAGCAGGCCGCACATCTCGGCCAGCATGGCCTGGCTGCCGCACAGCATGGCGCGGTCCTGCGCCGGGTCGAGCGGCGGCAGGCCCAGCCTGGCCAGGCCGGCGTCGTCGACCAGGTCTGTGATGCGCCCGGTGGTGTGGAAGTCCTCGCGCGACACGCAGGGGACGTACATGAACTGCCGGCTGGCCATCTCGCCGACGTAGGGGTGGTCGCGCAGCCCCTGCTCGAGGAACGGGCGGTAGGCCAGCTCGCTGGCGCGCCGCACCCCGTGCAGCAGCACCACCGACTCGAAGCGTTCGTAGGTGTAGGGGTCGGCCACCGTGCTCATGAAGGGCGCCAGGCCGGTGCCGGTGGACAGCAGGTAGAGCCGGCGGCCCGGCCGCAGGTCGGTCAGCAGCAGCGTGCCGGTGGGCTTGCGGCCGACCAGCACCGGGTCGCCCGGCCGCACGTCCTTCAGCACCGAGGTCAGCGGCCCGTCGGGCACCTTGATGCTCAGGAACTCCAGGTGCTCCTCGTAGTTGGCGTTGGCGATGCTGTAGGCGCGCACCAGCGGCTTGCCGCCGACGGCCAGGCCCATCATCACGAACTGCCCGTTCTCGAAGCGCAGGCTGGGCGGCCGCGCCACCGTCAGGCTGAACATGCGGTCGCTCCAGTGGCGCACATCCAGCACCGGCTGCACGTCGAAGCCCATGAACTGCGACGGCTGCGCCGCCGCGGGCCGCGGCTGTTCTTGCGTCTGCAACATCTCCCGCTCCTATTGTTCTTCGCGCAGCGCGACGCCCAGGTTCTGCAGCATCGGCGCGTTCTCCGCGGCGATGTACAGCGCGTCCTGCGTGTCGCTCAAATTGCGGTGCGAGTGCCAGGCCCACACCGGGATGTACACCGCGTCGCCGGCGCGCCACTGCACCAGCTGCCCGCCGATGCTGGACTCGCCGTGGCCGAGCAGCACGTACAGAATCGTTTCGTAGTTGTGCCGGTGCATGCGCGTGGCCTGGCCCGGCTCCAGCCCGCCGATGGTCATGCTGAGCACGCGGCTGGGCAGGTCGACCACGCGCACCAGGTGGTGCCGCTGTTCGGAGAACCGGTCTTGCGCCGGGCGGGTGCCGAGCACGTCGCTGTGCAGCAGCTGCCGCGCCGGCGCATCGTCGGCCTGCAGCGTGGCGGGCACGGCACCGAAGTCGCGCGAGCCGAATGCGGGCCGGTTCATGCCGCCTGCCTCCCGACGGCGTCGAGCATCCGCAGGCGCGCCGCGATGGCCTGGTCGGCCGCGCTGAACACCTCGGAGCGCGCCTGCGGGGACTGCTCCATGACCTTCTCGATCACCTCGAACATGGTGGTCGCGTGGCCGTCGTCGCATTCGACGTGGATGGAGAAGAAGCGCAGCGCGTCGGCCGGGTAATTGCGGCTGCGAAAGCCCGCGATCACGTGCGAATAGAAGTCCGGCACCACCGCTTCGGCGCCCAGGCACAGCGCGCCCAGGCCGGCCGCGCCGGTGGGCCGGCCGCACAGCTCGAACATGGTGTCGATCAGCGCCTGCGTCTCCGGCGCCGCCGCGTGCCGCTGCGGCTGCAGGCCGAAGTCGGCCAGCATGCGCGCGTACAGCTGCGAATGCGGCAGCTCGTCGGTGTCGCCGAAACCCAGCTCCTCGCACAGGTTCTGCGCCAGCTTCAGCACGGCATCGCCGTCCTCCAGCTTGGAGATCAGCGCGCACAGGTAGCGCGTGAAGTAGCTGGAGTATTTGCCCTGCTGGATCAGGAACGCGTGCAGCTCGGCTTCCGTGACCGAGCCGTCGGCGCAGCGCCGCAGGAACGGGTGCGCCGTCAGGCGTTCGCGCAGCTCGCGGCACTTCTCCTCGATCTCGGCGCGCGCCGTGCCGCGCGCCTCGGCCCTATTCGGCGCTGCCATTCGCGCTCCCCGCCTGGACGCCTTCGGCGGCGAAATAGTCCCGGTTGATGTCCTTGAAATGCGCCCACTTGTCCGGCACCAGGTTTTCGGGGAACACCGCGAACACCGGGCAGACCATCGCGCAGACGTCGCAGTCGATGCAGCGCGTCGGGTCGATGTAGAGCATCGGGTCGCCCGGGCGGCCCTCGATGCAGTTGACGGGGCAAGCCTTCATGCAGGCGCCGTCCTTGACGCCGACGCAGGGCTCGGTAATCACGAATGCCATTACTGGTTCTCCAATTCGCGGCCTGCGGCCGCGGTGTTCGGTTCGGCGGCCCTGATCGCCAGGTCCGCGCATTTCGGCCCGCGGACCCAGGCACCGGTGCGCAGGTCGAAGGTGGCGCAGTGGCGGCTGCAGACGATGTAGTCGCCCTCGATGGTCGATTCGCTCATTGGCGCGCCCTTGTGCGGGCACACGGCCGCGACCAGCAGCGGGCGGCCGCGGTGCTCGATGGCCAGGTAGCGCCGCCCGTCCACCACGCGTTCGCGCGGGTCGCGCTGCGTGCTGAAGGCAGCAGCGGAGTCGCCGACCCGGCTCATTGGGTTTTCCCCAGGGCGCCGGCCACGTCGCGGCCGTCGTCCAGGTTGACGCAGTACTTGGTGTCGAACATCAGCCCGCGCAGGTAGGTCTCGTCGGCGATGGCCTTGGCCCACAGGCCGTAGCGCATCGCCACCATCAGTTCCTCCTCGCGGAAGCGCCGCTCGTAGGCGTAGTCGGCGCGGCTGAGCCGCACGTCGGCGATGCCGCGCCAGGCGCTGCCGCGCCAGCCGATGGCGATCGGCACGCGGCAGGCGTGGCGGATACCCGAGGCGTAGTGGCCGCCGTGGTGCGCGTCCTCGGCCACCGAGATGTCGGGCAAGAGGAAGGACTGCGGCGTCATGCGCTTGACCAGCGCGTAGTTCTGCGCCTTCTTCACCGCGTTGTAGCGCATGCGCTGGCCCAGCGCGTTGGCGATGCCGATGTCGCCCAGCGGGACGGCCTTGCCGCGCGCATCGAACCCCTTGCGCAGGCCGGTGTAGCAGAAGATGTCCTCGATCTCCAACTCCCAGGGCCGCTCCAGCCGCACGCCGACCGGAACGTCGAACACCGCGTAGTCGACCGGCACGTCGTCGGTGTTGGCGGCCCAGTCGGCCAGGCCGATCATGAGCTCGGTGGGCGTGCGGCCGGCCTCGATGCGCGCGCCGATGTAGCACCGCCATTCAGCCGGCGAGCTGCCGGGCTGGATCGATCCGCCGAAGTTCTCCTCGAAGCACTGCGCCAGCTTGGCCGGGATGGCCTGGAACGGCATGCAGTCGGCCTTGTCCAGCAGGAACTCGCGGCGCTCCCAGTTGCCGCCGTCGAAATACAGGCAGCGCTGATGGCTGCGCTCCAGCGCCACGCGCAGCGGCGCGTAGCGGTGCGCCAAGTCGGTGAACGGCAGCTGCTGGGGCACTTCCATCTTCACGTGGCGGCCGTACTGGCCCACGCGGTGCTCCATCAGCAGGATCAGCAGCTGCAGGCTGAGTTCAGTCTGGTTCAGCTCGTGCACCGAGAAGCCGGTCTCCTGCCAGGCCCAGCCGAACGAGGCCATGCGCAGCTGCAGCGGCGTCCAGCGCGCGGGCTCCTGCGCGCGGCATTCGGCCAGCACCTCGGCGATCTCGTTGTTGTCCAGCACGCGGCCGCCATGGGCGACACGCACGATCTCCAGGCAGGCGAACTTCTGCTCCAGGTGCACCAGCACGTAGGTGCGCTCCTCCACCGGCATGGTGGACCAGAACTCGCCGAGCAGCGTGGACTGCTGGGCGAAGCGCGGCACGCGGCCGTAGCACAGCGCGCGCAGGCTGGCGGCGCGC
Source organism: Pseudomonadota bacterium (assembly GCA_040384685.1). Taxonomy (GTDB): domain Bacteria; phylum Pseudomonadota; class Gammaproteobacteria; order Burkholderiales; family Burkholderiaceae_C; genus Ramlibacter. The sequence goes on from JAZKIV010000023.1 coordinate 67,640, forward strand.
GAGGGCACCGGCGGCAGGCCCAGCGGCACCGGGCCGCCGGCCTCGATGTCGGTCATCAGGATCTCGACGCGCGCGCGGCGCAGCGCGTCGAGCGCTTCCGCGTCGGGCACCGCCAGCAGCGTCACGCCGTGGCGCGCGGCGAACACAAAGGCATCGAGCCCGGCGACGTCGTCGCACAGCGCGACCACGCGGTGGGCCGACAGCCCGGTCAGCGCGGCGCTGACCTGCGCGCGCTTGGCCGGCGGCGCGGCGTCGATCGCCTGGATCCAGGCCTCGGTGAGGTCGGAGGCGGCGGCCAGGTCCTGCGTCTTGGCATAGGCGCGGCAATGCAGGTGCCACCACACCAGCGAGGACACGCCCAGCGGAATGCGCCAGCGGTACCAGGTGCGGTGCAGCTCGGCCCACTGCTGCCGGTCGATGCCGCCGTCGGCCAGCAGCTCGCCGACCAGCGCGGGCAGCTCGGCGCCGACCGCCTCGCGCAGCCTGCTTTCCGTCTCGTCGTTGAGCGCGCCGGCGACCATCAATCCGAAGGCGACGACCACGTCGTCGGAGGCCAGCCCACGCTGGACCATTCGGGTGCGCGCCTGCAGCGACGACTGCTCCGGATGCGCGGAAACCGGTGGTTCGAGAACTTCCACTGTGTCTTCTCCTGATTCGTTGCGAAGAAAGCCTTTGCGCAGCGCATGCGGCGCATTGCAAAGTCGGAGGGCATCTTGTTTTCCGCGCGCTGGACCGTCAATTCGTCAATAGTGAGGAGCCGGGGGGAAATGCACACAGGCGGCCTCATCACATTTGGCGAATTGACGCGTGCGAATGCGCTGGGAATGCTCGACGGCTTTACCCCCCGGAGACCATTGCCCGATGCAAGCCCACACCCCCTGGACCGCGCTCTACCCGGCCGACAAGAGCTGGGACACGCCGCTCGCGCCCGGATTCATCGCGGACGGACTGGAAGCCGCCGCGCGCCGCTGGCCCGACGCAATCGCGCTCGCATCCGACCAGGCGACATTCACCTTCGCGCAACTGCATGCGCGCTGCGTCCGCGTCGCGCGCGGCCTGCAGGACATCGGCGTGGGCGAGGGCACCCACGTGGCGCTGCTGCTGAAGAACACGCCCAGCCACGTGGTCTGCTTCTACGCCGTGCTGCTGGCCGGCGGCCGCGTGGTCAACCTGAGCGCGAGCACCGCGCCCGCGCAGTTGCGCGAACAGCTGGAGGACGCGCGCGCCGAGGTGCTGGTCACCGGCGCGCCGCTGCGCGCATTGCTGGCGCCGGCCGGTGCGCGCGCGTTGCGCTGCGTGGTGTGCGAGGAGACCGAAGCCGATTTCGCCGAGGACCCGGCGGCGCATGTTCCAGCCGAAGGCGACGTGACGCTCGCGCAGCTGGCGGCGAACCGGTCCGCCTTGCGCGTGCCGGTGCGCGCGAGCGCGCTGGAGGAAGTGGCGGTGCTGCAGTACACCGGCGGCACCACCGGTGCGCCCAAGGCGGCGATGCTGACGCACGCCAACTTCAGCGCGATCCCGCACGCGATGCGCCTGTGGGCTGGCGACGCGGTCGGCGCCGGCCGCGTGCTGCTGGTGGTGCTGCCGCTGTCGCACGTGTTCGGGCTGGCGCTGATGTGCCTGGCGGTGGCCAACGGGCTGAAGATGGTGCTGCGCGCGGGCTTCGACACCGACCGCACGCTGCAGGACGTGGGCGGCGGCGAAGTGTCGCTGTTCTTCGGCGTGCCGATGATGTATGCCGCGCTGGCGGCGAACCCGCGCACGCGGCGCACCGACTGGTCGCGCGTGCGGGTGTGCGGATCGGGCGGCGCGCCGCTGGCGCTGGAGACCTTCGACGCGTTCCGCGAAGCCACCGGCCGCGAGATCCTGGAGGGCTACTCGCTCACCGAGATCGCCGACCTGGGCACCTGGCAGCTGGTCGGCCGGCCGGCCGTGCGCGGCAAGGTCGGCATCCCGTTTCCGCTCACCGTGGTGGAGATCGTCGACCTCGACACCGGCGAGACGGTGCTGCCGCCCGGCGAGACCGGCGAGGTGTGCTTTCGCGGCCCGCAGCTGATGCGCGGCTACTGGAACCGGCCCGAAGAGACCGCGCACGCGATGCGCGGGGGGCGCTTCCACACCGGCGACGTCGGCCGGCTGGACGAACACGGCTACCTGGCGCTGGTGGACCGCATGAAGGACATGCTGATCGTCGCCGGCCACAAGGTGTTCTCGCGGCGCGTGGAAGACGCGGTCGCCGAACATCCGGCGATCGCCGAGGCCTGCGTATTCGGCATGCCGTCGGTCCAGGCGGGGCAGCTGCCGAAAGCGGTGGTGACCCTGCGCGACGGGCAGGTGGCGCCCACGCTCGCACAGCTGCAGGAGTTCCTGCGCGAGCGCCTGGGGCGTTACGAACTGCCGATGGCGCTGGAGGTGATGGGCGAGCTGCCGCGCACCGCGGCGGGCAAGGTGGCGAAGGCCCTGCTGGCGGAGGGCACGCCGCCGGCGGCGGTGGATGCGCAACCGGAGACCGGTGCGCAGCCGCTGCCGGCGGCGCTGGCACGCGCCATCTGCGCGCTGTTCGCCGAGTCGGGCCAGTTCGCGGCGGCGCAGCTCACGCCGCAGGCGCGGCTGGAGTCCTACGGCATGGACTCGCTCACCGTGATCGCGGTCCACGCCCGCCTGGCGCAGCCGTTCCCCGAGCTGCCGAGCACCGTGTTCTACGAGTTCGCCACCATCGCGCAGCTGGCGGCGCACATTGCAGACAGTTTTCCCGAAGCGGCGGCGCGCTGGCTGGGCCGCGACGCATCCGAGGCTGCATGCATTGCGCCGAGCCGCACCGCAACGCCCGCGCGGCGCTCCGCCGGAAGCGCGGACGACGACGGCCACGCCATCGCGATCATCGGCCTGTCGGGACGCTACGCCAAGGCGCGCACGCTCGACGCCTACTGGGACAACCTGAAGTCCGGCCGCGACTGCATCTCGGAAATTCCGCCCGAGCGCTGGTTGCTGGAGGACAGCTACGTTGCCGATCCGTCGGAGGCCATCGCGCGCGGCAAGAGCTATTGCAAGTGGCTGGGCTACCTGGAAGGCTTCGCCGACTTCGACCCGCTGTTCTTCGGCATCTCGCCGCGCGACGCGCTCACCATGGACCCGCAGGAGCGGCTGTTCGTGCAGTCCTGCTGGGAAGCGCTGGAGGACGCGGCGTACACCCGCGACACGCTGGCGCGCGTATACGCGGGCAGCGTCGGCGTGTTCGCCGGCATCACCAACATGGGCTACGACCTGTACGGCCCGGACCTGTGGGCGCGCGGCCACCGGCTGTTCCCCTACACCTGGTTCAGCTCGCTGGCCAACCGCGTGTCCTACCTGCTGGACCTGCACGGCCCGAGCATGCCGGTGGACACCATGTGCTCGTCGTCGCTCACCGCCATCCACGAAGCCTGCCAGCACATCCGGCGCGGCGAATGCGAGCTGGCGCTGGCGGGCGGCGTCAACCTCTACGTGCATCCCGCCGTGCACGCCGTGCTGTGCATGCGTCGCATGCTGTCGGTGGACGGCCGCTCGAAAAGCTTCGGCGCCGGCGCCAACGGCTACGCGCCCGGCGAGGGCGCCGGCGTGGTGGTGCTCAAGCGCCTGTCGCGGGCGGTGGCCGACGGCGACCACATCCACGCCGTCATCCGCGGCAGCGCCATCAACCACGGCGGGCGCACCAACGGCTACACGGTGCCCAGCCCGGCGGCGCAGCGTGCGCTGATCCGCGCCGCGCTGGCCGATGCGGGCGTGAACGCGCGCGCCGTCTCCTACCTGGAGGCGCACGGCACCGGCACCGAACTGGGCGACCCGATCGAGATCGCGGGACTGCACCAGGCCTTCTCGGCGGACACCGGCGAGCGCGGCTTCTGCGCCATCGGTTCGGTGAAATCGAACGTCGGCCATTGCGAGAGTGCCGCCGGCATGGCCGGACTCACCAAGCTCATCCTGCAGATGCGGCACGGCCAGCTGGTGCCTTCGCTGCATGCGGAAACGCTCAACCCGCGCATCGACTTCGAACCGACTGCCTTCCGGCTGCAGCGCACGCTGGCCGAATGGCCGCGTCCGCGCATGGAGGTGGACGGCGAGGTGCGCGAGATGCCGCGCATCGCGGGCATCTCGTCGTTCGGCGCGGGCGGCTCGAATGCGCACGTGGTGCTGGAGGAATACGTGGCGCCCGAGATTGCGCCGGACAATGAGGACCAGCAGGTGCTGATCGTGCTGTCGGCGCCGAACCGCGCCGACTTGCGCACGCGCGCGCAGCAGCTGGAAGCGGCACTCGCCGCGCCGGACGCGGCTGGCATGCGCCTGGCCGATGTCGCGTACACGCTGCAGGTCGGCCGCGAGCCGATGCGCTGCAGGCTGGCCTTCGTCACCGCGCATTTCGATGACCTGCGCGAATGCCTGGCCAACTTCGCGCGCGACGACCACGCGGTGCCCGGTGTGTGGGTGCGCGAGCTCGAAGCCGGCGCGACCATGGGCGCCGCCGCGCCGCAGGAGCCGCCGCCGGAACTGGAGGCCTGGCTGCGCGCGGGCGACCTCGACAAGCTCGCCGAGGCCTGGGCCGCCGGCAGCGAGGTCGATTGGGACCGGCTGCCGCGCGCGGCATGCCGGCGCATGTCGCTGCCGGCGTACCGCTTCGGCGGCGAGCGCTACTGGGTGGCCGACATCCTCAAGTCCGGGGATGCAAAAGCGGCGCCGATCGCGCAGGCCGAGGGCCTGCACCCGCTGGTCCACCGCAACACCTCGCGTTTCGGGCAGCAGCGTTTCAGCTCGCGCTTCGACGGGCGGGAGTTCTTCCTGCGCGACCACAAGCTGCAGGGCCGCGCGCTGCTGCCGGCCATGGCGCTGCCCGAGACCGTGCGCGTCGCCCTGGTGCAGTCGGCCGAGGCGGATGCGGGAGGGGATTCCACGCTGATGCTGCAGGACGTGGCCTGGCTGCGTCCGTTCGTGGTGGACGGCGCGCCGGCGGTGCTGCATGTCGAGCTGGGCGCCGCGTCCGACGGCATGGTGCCGTTCGCGCTGGTCGGCGACGGCGCGGCGCGCGAGACCTTCGCGCGCGGCCGGGCGCGGCTGGGCGGCACGCAGGGTGTAGCCGCGCTGGACCTGGCGGCATTGCGGGCGCGCTGCACCGAGACGATTCCCGTGAACGAGGCCTACGCGGTGTTCCGCGCCAACGGCCTGGAGTACGGGCCTGCGTTCCACGTGCTGCAAGGCCTGGAGGCCGGCGCCGATGCGGACGGCGGCGTGTTCGCGCTCGGCCGGCTCGCGCTGCCGGCCGACGCCGCGCGCACGGATGCGCTGGAGCTGCATCCCGCTCTGCTCGACGGCGCCATCCAGACGGCGGCGGGTCTCTCGCTCGGGCAGGCCGGGCGCGACGCCGGCATCGGCTTCACCATGCCCTTCGCGCTGCAGTCGCTCGAGATGCTGCGGCCGCTGCCCGCCGAGGGCGTGGTCGCGGTGGTGCGCCGCGCCGCAGGTGCGTCCGCGGCGCCCGGCATGTCGTTCCTGGACATGGACCTGGCCGGCGCGGACGGAACGGTCCACGTGCGCATCCGCGGGCTTGCGGGGCGGTCGCCCGGCGCGAAGGCGCAGCCGATCGCCCAGGCCGAGCCCACGGCGCAGGCCGTGCTGTTCCGCCCGCGCCGCGAAGCGCTGGTGCTGCCGCCGCCGGCCGGCATCATCGCCCGCGAGCACCTGGTCGCCTATGCGTCGCTGGAAGCGATGGACACAGGCCGCGATGCGCCACAGGCCGTGATCGCCCGCGCATTTCCCTCTGCGCGCAGCATCGACCTGCGCGCCGAGGCCGGTGGGGAAGTCCCGCCGTTCGAGCGGCAGGCGGCGCGGCTGTTCGCGCTGTTGAAGGAGCTGGCGCAGGCCGGCAAGCCGGTGCTGCTGCAGGTGGTGGCGCCGGCCGAAGGAGTGGATGCCACGCTCGCCGGTTTGCAGGGGCTGCTGGCCAGCGCGGCGCTGGAGAGCCCGCAGGTCACGGCGCAGCTGCTGCAGGTCGAAGCACACACCTCGGTGCCGCAGACGGTCGATGCCATGCGGCGCTTCGCCGTGGCCGGCAGCGGGGCGATCCGCGTGGCGGGCGACACTCTGAGCGTCGAGCGCTTCGCCGAGGAGGTCCCGAATGCGCCGCACGCGCCCGCCGCGCGGCCGTGGCGCGACGGCGCGGTCTACTTCATCTCCGGCGGCGCCGGCGCCATCGGCCTGCTGTTCGCCGAGGACATCGCGCTGCACGCGCGCGACGCGGCGGTGGTGCTGACCAGCCGCCGCGCGCCGTCGCCCGAGCAGGCACGCCACATGGACGCGCTGCGCGCCCTGGGCCTGCGCGTGCTGCACCTGTGCATGGACGTGGCCGACGCCGCGGCGGTGCGGCGCGCCGTCGCCGAAACGCTGGCGCGCTTCGGCCGGCTGGACGGCGTGCTGCACGCCGCCGGCGTGGTGCGCGACAACCTGCTGGCGCGCAAGAGCGCCGCGGAATTCGACGAGGTGCTGGCGCCCAAGGTGGCCGGCGCGCGCCACCTGGACGAAGCCACGCGCGAGCTGCCGCTGGCCTTCTTCGCCTGCTTCTCGTCCACTGCGGCGCTGGGCAACGTCGGCCAGGCCGACTACGCGGCCGCCAACGCCTTCCTGGACGCCTACGCCGGCCACCGCAACGCGCTGGCGGCAAAAGGCCTGTGCCACGGCCGCACGCTGTCGGTGAACTGGCCGCTGTGGGCGGCCGGCGGCATGACAGTAGGCGCGGCGGCGCTGGCGCGCATGAACAAGGAATGGGGCGTGGTGCCGCTGCCCAGCGCGAACGCGATGGAGGCCTTCGCGCACGCACTGGCCGGCGGTGCCGAGCGCATGGTGGTGACCTACGGCGAGCCCGGCAAGCTGCGCCGCGCGCTGGCGGCGGCCGGTGCGGTGGCGGTTGCGCGGGATGTGCCCGTTGCTCAGGCTTCCGCCGCTGCAACGCCCGCGGCATCTTCCGCAGGCGTCGCGGACCCGGCCGATCCCGCACTGCTGCGCAGGACCGAGGAACTGCTGCGGCAGGTGCTCGCCAAGACGGCGGCGCTGGAGCCGGACCGCATCGAGGCCGAGGCCTCGTTCGACAACTATGGCATCGACTCCATCCTGATCATGGACATGACCGAGGACCTGGAGAAGACGCTCGGGCCACTGTCCAAGACCTTGTTCTTCGAATACCCGAGCATCGCGCGGCTGGCGCGCAGGCTGGCCGAGTCGCACGGTGCGCGGCTGGCCGCCGCGTTCGGCATGGACCGCGGCGCCGCGGTGCCGCCGGCGCCGGTTCCCGTGGCCGCGCCGGCTCCCACGCCCGCACCCATTGCCGCACCCGCAGCCGCGCCACCGCCGCATGGCGAGCCGCCCGGATCGCTGGCCATCGCCGTCATCGGCGTGGCCGGCCGCTACCCCGGCGCGGAGGACATCGCCCAGTTCTGGGACAACCTGCGCGCCGGCAAGGACAGCGTCACCGAGATTCCGCCCTCGCGCTGGGACCACAGCCGGTACTTCGACGCCGAGCGCGGCACGCCCGGCACCACCTACGGCAAATGGGGCGGCTTCATTGAGGACGTGCATTGCTTCGACCCGCTGTTCTTCAACATCGCGCCGCGCGAGGCCGAGATCATGGACCCGCAGGAACGGCTGTTCCTGCAGTGCACCTACTCCGCGCTGGAGGACGCCGGCTACACGCGCGACATGCTGGGCGACCGGGCCGATGCGGCGCGCGCGCGCCGCGTGGGCGTGTTCGTCGGCGTGATGTCCACCGAGTTCCAGCTGTTCGGCGCGCAGGAACAGGTGCGCGGCAACAACGTGGCGCTGACCGGCAGTGCCGCCTCCATCGCCAACCGGGTGTCGTACTTCCTGGATGTCAGCGGGCCCAGCATGGCGGTGGACACCATGTGCTCGTCGTCGCTCACGGCCATCGAGCTGGCGTGCCAGAGCATCCGCTACGGCCGCTGCAAGATGGCCATCGCGGGCGGCGTGAACCTCACGCTGCACCCCAACAAGTACCTGATGCTGGCCCAGGGCCGCTTCATCTCCAGCACCGGCCAGTGCGCCAGCTTCGGCCAGGGCGGCGACGGCTACGTGCCTGGCGAAGGCGTCGGCGCGCTGGTGCTCAAGCCCCTGGAAGCCGCGGTGGCCGACGGCGACCAGGTCTACGGCGTGATCCTGGCGACCGCCACCAACCACGGCGGCAAGGCCAACGGCTACACCGTGCCCAACCCGAATGCGCAGGCGGCGGTGATCGCCGACTGCCTGGACGCGGCCGGCGTCGACGCGCGTGCGCTCAGCTACCTGGAGGCGCACGGCACCGGCACCACGCTGGGCGACCCGATCGAGATCGCCGGGCTGGCCAGGGCCTTCTCGGCGCACACGCAGGACCGGCAGTTCTGCGCCATCGGCTCGGTCAAGTCCAACATCGGCCACTGCGAAGGCGCGGCCGGCGTGGCCGGCGTGACCAAGGTGCTGCTGCAGCTGCGCCACGGCATGCTGGCGCCCTCGCTGCACTCCGCCACGCTCAACCCGAACATCGACTTCGCCGGGACGCCGTTCACGGTGCAGCGCAGCCTGGCGCCGTGGCCGGCGCCGGCGCACGCGGACGGGGCGCAGCCGCCGCGCGTGGCGGGTGTCTCGTCGTTCGGTGCAGGCGGCTCCAACGCGCACGTGATCCTGCGCGAGCACCGCGAGCCGGCGCTGGTGGAGGAAACGGCCGATGGTCCTGTCGTCATCGTGCTGTCCGCGCGCGACCGCGAGGGGCTCGACCGGCGCTGCGCCGACCTGCTGGCCCTGCTGCAGGGCACGTCGGCGCCGCCGCTGGCCGCCATGGCGTACACGCTGCAGACCGGGCGCGAGGAAATGCCCTGCCGCCTGGCCTTCGTCGCCGCCACGCTGGACGAGGTGCGCGCGCGGCTGGCGGTTGCCGCCATGCCTGGCGACGTGGAGGGAATCGAGCGCGCGGACCTGCGCGGCGCGCGCCGCAAGGACCTGCTGCTGCACGACGAGGACGACTTCGCGCTGCTGGTGGAAGGCTGGATCGCGAAGCGCAAGCACGACAAGCTGGCCGCCGCCTGGGTGCGTGGCCACGCCATTCCGTGGCGCAGGCTGTATGGCGTGCGCGCGCCGCGGCGCGTCAGCCTGCCGGCCTATCCGTTTGCCAGGATTGCGCATGCCATCCCGCAGGTCGGCTCGAAGGCGGTGGTGCCCGCCGCCGTGGTGGTGCCCACCGAGGTGGAAGCAGGCGCGACCCTGGCCATGGTGCCGCGCTGGGAGACCGTGACCGATCTGCCCGGTGCGCGCTGGCCCGAGGCGGCGTCGCAGGTGGTGCTGGTCCACACGGCGGATGCGTGCATCGAGGTGCCGCCCGGATGGGGGCCGGGCGTGCGGCGCATCGCCCTGCAGGCCGAGGACACCGTGGAATCGGTCGCCGCCCGGCTCGGCGGCGAAGCTGCGTTCGAGCATCTGGTGTGGGTCGTGCCACCTGCCGTTTGCGATGCGGTGTCCGGTGTGGCCGGCGTCGCGGACGACCAGTTCGCCGTGATCGCGCAGGGGCTGCGGCTGGTGAAGGCGCTCGATGCGCTGGGCTACGCGGGCCGCAAGCTCGGCTTGACAGTGCTGACCTTCGATGCCCAGGCGCTGTCCGCGGACGAACTGGTCGACGCCGCCGCGGCCGGTGTGCACGGCTTCGTCGGCAGCCTGGCCAAGGAGCGCACGCGCTGGGCGATCCGGCTGGTGGACGTGCAGGACGGTGCGCTGCCGGCGTTCGACGACGTCCTGTGCATCCCAGTGAATGCAGCCGGCAACGCGGCGGTGCATCGCGCGGGCCGCTGGCACCGGCAGGTGCTGCTTGCCCACGGCGATCTGCCCACAGGAGCACCCGGGCTGGTGCCCGGCGGCGTGTACATCGTGATCGGCGGCGCCGGCGGCCTGGGCCGCGCCTTCAGCGCGCACCTGGTGCGCAGCGTGCGCGGCCAGCCGGTGTGGGTGGGCCGCAGGCCGCGGGACGAGGACATCGCCGCCGGCCTGCGCGAGATCGGCGCGCTTGGGGTCGAGCCGCTCTATCTCTCGGCCGATGCCTCGGTGCCGGCGCAGCTGCAAGAGGTGCGGCAGCGCGTGCTGGCGGAGTTCGGGCGCATCGACGGCGTCGTGCTGACCGCCATGGGCGCCACCGACAAGGCGCTGCAGGACACCGACGAGGCCCACCTGCGCCGCGTGCTGGCGCCCAAGCTCGACGTGCCGGTGGCGGCGGGCGCGGCGTTCGGCGATCTCGCGCTGCGCCACTGGATCCTGTTTTCCTCCAACAACGCGTTCGGCAAAGGCGCGGGCAACGCCGGCTATTCGGCCGGCTGCACCTTCCTCGACGCCTTCGCGCACCAGCTGCGGCAGCGCACGGCGAGCGCGGTGAAGCTGATGCACTGGGGCTACTGGGGCGAGGTCGGCGTCGGCCGCGCGCTGCCCGACAGCTTCAAGAAGCGCATGGCGCTGGCCGGCATCGGCATCCTGAAGGCGCCGGAGGCGATGGCGGCGCTGGACGCGCTGCTGCGCGCGCCGTTCCACGAGATGGTGTTCCAGCGCAACACCAAACCGGAAGCCACCGACCACCTGGGCTGCTTCCGGGCTGGCGAAACTGCTTCCGTAGCGCCGCCGGTGCCTGCCGACGACGCGCCAGCGGGCGTGGCGGACATCCTCACCGCGCGGCTGGCGGCGGTGCTGAAGATCGATGCGAAAGAGATCGACGGCGTCACCGGTTTCGCCGAATTCGGCATCGACTCGATTAGCTCCGCGGAATTCGCGGATGCGGTGAATGCGGCACTGGGCACCGAGTTGCAGCCGGTGGACATCCTGAGCCATCCCAGCATCGGCGAGCTGAGTGCGCACGTCCAGGCCACGCGGCCCTCGCTGGCGGTACCGGCGCCGCCCGAGGCGCGAGCCGCGCCTGCCGCACCGGCCGCCGCGCCCGCACTCATCGCCGCACCGGCACCCGCGACCGATGACGACGAGGCCATCGCCATCATCGGCCTGCAAGGCGTCCATCCCGGCGCCGCGGACCTGGCCGCGCACTGGCGCAACCTGGCGGCCGGCACCGACTGCATCGGCGAGATCGATGCGGCCTGGCTGGCCGACGACCTGTTCCATCCGGACCCAGCCACCGCCGTGGCCTCGGGGCGCAACTACTGCCGATGGGGCGGCCGGCTGGACCCGCTGTGGGCGGCAGGATTCGACGCGGGCCTGATTCCCGCCGCGATGGCGTTCGGCGAGCTGCATCCGGTGGAGGCGATGTTCCTGCGGGGCATCCAGGAGCTGGTGCGCGAATCCGGCCACGCCGCCTGGAGCGTGGAGCGGCGCGATGCCGCGCGCATGGGCCTGTTCATCTGCGGCAGCGGCGGGCCGCTGGCCGGGCAGGGCGCTTCGGCCGACTGGTCGGGCGGCCTGCGCGCCAACCGCATCTCCTTCATGTTCGACCTGCGCGGGCCGAGCATGGCGGTGGACACCATGAGCTCCTCGTCGCTGGCGGCCGTGCATGCGGCCTGCGCCAGCCTGCGCCGCGGCGAGTGCCGCAGCGCCATCGCCGGCAGCTTCAGCATCCTCGGCCCCGACTACTACCGCCAAGCCAGCGCGCTGCGCTTCCTGGGCAGCCGCGACGATTCGCGCAGCTTCACCGCGGGCGACGGCTACCTGCCGGCCGAATGCGCCGGCGCGGTGCTGCTGAAAACCTTGCGCCATGCGCGCGAAGACGGCGACCGCGTGCTGGCGGTGCTGCGCTCCACCGTGTCCAGCTACGCAGGCCGCGAGAGCGCGCCCTTCCTGCCCAGCCCGCGCGCGCAGGCACGGTTGGTGGAGATGAGCCTGAAGGCGGCCGGCGTGGAGCCGCGCGCCATCGGCCATGTGGAGTCGGCCGCCAACGGCGCGGCGCTGGGCGACGCGGTGGAGTTCGCGGCGCTGTGCAAGGTGTTCGGCGCGGTTGGTGGTGGATCTGGGCGCGCGGCCTGGTGTGCGCTGGGGTCGGTGAAGGCCAACATCGGCCACGCGGCGGCGGCCTCGGGCATCTCGCAGCTGGCCAAGGTGGTGCTGCAGTTGCGCCACCGCACCCTGGTGCCCACGCCGCTGCCCGGGCCGCTCAATCCGGGCATCCGCCTGGAAGGCTCGCCCTTCGCCATGCCGCGCGAAGCGGTGGAGTGGGAGTGTCCGATCGTCACGCTGGACGGCGTGCGGACGGTGCTGCCGCGCCGCGCGCTGCTCAACTCCTTCGGCGCGGGCGGCTCCTATCTCGGTGCGGTGGTGGAAGAGGGCGACGCATGATCCCGCTGGCCGATTACGCCCGCCACGACGCAACCGCGCTGGCGCGGCTGCTGCGGCAGGGCGAGGTGTCCGCCGCGGAACTGGCGCAGGCGGCGCGCGCCGCGGTGGAGCTGCTCAATCCGCGGCTCAACGCGGTGGTCGGGCCGCTCGCGCAAGACGGCGACGCGGCCTGCGTGCACGACGCGAACGGACCGCTGGCCGGCGTGCCGTTCCTGGTGAAGGACTTGGTGCTGCGCGCGCGCGGCCTGCCGTGCCAGATGGGCAGCCGCCTGCTGGCCGGCGCGCGCGCCGCAGAGACCGATTCGACCCTGATGCAGCGCTTTCGCGCCGCCGGCTTCGTGACGCTGGGCCGCACCAACGCCGCCGAGTTCGGCTACTCGGCCACCACCGAGCCGGTGCTTCACGGCGCGGTGCGCAACCCCTGGGACACGGAAGCCAGCGCTGGCGGTTCCAGCGGCGGCGCCGCCGCAGCCGTCGCCGCCGGCATCGTGCCCGTGGCGCATGCCAACGACAGCGCCGGCTCGATCCGCATCCCGGCCTCGCACTGCGGCGTGGTGGGCCTGAAGCCGACGCGCGGCCGCGTGCCCATCGGGCCCGACATCGGCATGGCGGTGCACGACCTCGGCATCTCGCACGTGATCTGCCGCACGGTACGCGACTGCGCGCTGGTGCTGGACCGGGTCGAAGGCCCGGAGCCGGGCGACCGCTTCGCCATCGCGCGCCCGGCCGTGCCGTACGCGGAGCATCTGCGCAGCGCGCCGCCGCGCCTGCGCATCGCCTTCCACGTCGATGCCGGCGCGCTGGCCCAGGTCGACGCGGCCTGCGTCGCGGCGGTGTGCGAGGCCGCGGCGCTGTGCGAATCGCTGGGCCACGGCGTCGAACAGGCGCAGCCCGCCTATGACGCCTCGCAGTTCCACGAGGCCAGCTGGCGCTTCTGCATCTCCTCGCTGGCGGCGGGTGTCACCGCGATCGCCGCCGCGCGCGGCCGGCCAGCGGCCGAGGATGAATTGGAAGCCAGCGTCTGGGCCTCGGTGCAGGCCGGCCTGCGGCTGGGCGCGCTGGAACTGGAGGAGGCCGACGCGATGATGAACCGCGTGAGCCGCGCGGTGGCGCCGCTCTTCGCGCGGCACGACGTGCTCATCACGCCGGTGGCCGTGGCACCGCCCGCAAAGCTGCACACCCTGGGCGGCAACGATGCCGGAATCGGCGCGCGCGCATGGTACGAACGCGTGATGGCGCTGTGCCCGTTCACCTCGCTGTTCAACATGACGGGGCAGCCGGCGATCAGCGTTCCCTTCGGCTGGACCGCCGAAGGACTGCCGGTCGGCGTGCAGCTGGTGGGCCGCTTCGGCGACGAGGCCATGCTGCTGCGGCTGGCCGCGCAGTTCGAGGAGGCGCGGCCCTGGGCCGGCCGGCTGCCGCCGGTCTCGGCTCGCCATCCGGGCGGGGAGCGGCGATGATGGCGGCATGACGCCATCCCCCTCCGCCGCGCTCGACAAGCGGGTGCTGCTGCTGGCCCTGGCGATCTTCGCCATCTACGCCGACGCCTACATGATCGCCGGCACCATGCTGTTCGTCTCGCGCGACCTCGGCCACAGCCCGGCCGTGATCGGCCAGACGCTGACCGCCTACATGCTGATCGCCGCCATCGGCGCGCCGATCCTGGCGGTGGTGTCGGCGCGCTGGCGCAGCGACCGCGTCGCCGTCTGGGCGGTCGGCGGCTTCGCGCTGGCCGACGCGCTGTGCGCGCTGGCGCCCTCGTTCGAGGTGCTGCTGCTCGGGCGCTGCCTGGCGGCGGCCTGTTCCGCGCTGTTCAGCCCGCTGGCCTTCGGCCTGGCCTCGGCGCTGGCGCCGCCCGGCCGCTCCGGCCGCGCGCTGGCCATCATGTCGGCCGCGCTGGTCAGCGCGCAATTGCTGGGCGTGCCGTTCGGCGCCGAGGTGGCCAGCCGCTTCGGCTGGCGCGCCGCCTTCTGGCTGGACGCGGCGCTGATCGGGCTGGCCGCGTTGATGCTGCGCTTCACGCCGTTGCCCTCGATCTCGCTGGGTATCGTGCGCACGTTTCGCGAGCGCGTCGCGCCGCTGGCCGATCCGCGCGTGCTGGCCGCGTTGCTGCCCAGCATCTTCATCTGGATGGGGTCCAACACGGTCTACCTGTTCACCACCGCGATGTTCGGCGGCTTCGGCTTCGGCATGGCGCAGATGCTGCTGGTGAGCTTCGGCATCGGCGGCATCGCCGGCAGCTTCCTCGGCGGGCGCGTCGCCGACGCCTGGGGCGCGCGGCGCGCGCTGCCGGCCTGCCTGGTGGTGGCGGTGGCCAACCTGGCCTGCATGAGCGCGTTTCCGCAGCTGCCCGGCGTGCAGCTGGCCGGCTACATGGTCATGGCCTGCTGCGGCTGGGCGCTGTTTCCGCTGCAGCAAAGCCGGCTGCTGGCGATGGCGCCGCAGCACCGCACGCTGGTGCTGTCGCTGAACAACTCGGCGGCCAACCTCGGCACGGCGCTGGGCAGCGCGCTCGGTGCTCTGACCATGGTGCGTGCCGGCGCATCCGGCCTGCTGCTGGCTGCCACCGCGGTGACGGGTGTCGCGCTGCTGTCGGTCTTCACCGGCGGATTCGCGCGCCGCGCGGCGGCCGCGCCCGCCGCCCCTCGTCAATTCTGACGAATTTACGAGATGCGGCGCACGCCATAACCTCGCTTCGCGCGGCCATGCGGGCCGTTGAAGCGAGGAGACAGCGGTGGAATTGCGTTTCGGCGAGAGGGTGCCCGGCTGGACGTTGCGCGCGGCGGCGCGGCGTCTGTGGCGCGGCTGGTTCGGCGGTGGTTCGTCCGCTGTCAACAACGAACGTCCGGTGTGGCAGCCATGGCCGCTGTGATCGCCGTGGACCCGCGCACCAGCACCAGCATCCCCATCCGGCTGGGCCGCGTGGGCGTGCGCGACGCGCTGCCCGAGGACGCCGAGGCCTACGTCAAGTACTGGCACTTCAGCGGCGACCGCATCAAGGACTTTCTGCGCATCGATCGCGTGCGGCTGGGCGGACCTGAGGATTCGCGCGCGCGCTTCATGCGGCTGATCCGCGTGCCCGGCGAGCACCAGCCCGGCGTGCTGTTGACGCTGACGCTGAACGACGTGGTGATGGGCTACAGCAACCTCAACCGCTACAGCCCGACCGAGAATTTCCCGCACTTCCACACCTACATGCACACCCACCGCGAGCTGGTGCGCCAGGCGCTGGGCGGCGTGCCGCGCGACGCGCTGGCCGGGCGCGGCGCGAACATCGCGCCGGTGCTGCTGGGCGCGGTGCTCGAGCTGTTCTTCCGGCTGCTGCCGATCGAGCGCATGTCGCTGCAGACGCGGCCGACCAGCGTGGGCATCAACCGCGCCCTGGACAACTACCTGCCGGTGGAAGAGACCCGCCATTTCGACAAGGCCGACGGCCTGGCCGGCCCGGGCGTGTTCCACATGCGGCACCTGCTGCGCAAGGACGCCGACTGGGTGCTGGCGCGCGCGCGGGCCATCGCCGACGGAACGTTCAAGCCGGTGCACGATGTTTGAGGACAGCCTCTACGGGCTGCTGGGCGTGGAGCGCGGCGCGACGCCGGCGCAGATCGACGCGGCCTACCGCGACGCGCTGGCCGGCCTGCCGCAGGACAGGCTGGGACGCGCGCTGGCCTGGCTGCACGGGCGCACGCCGCGAGCGCTGGCCGGCGCGCGCGACGTGCTGCTCGATCCGTCGCGGCGGCGCGAGTACGATCGGTTCCTCGCGCAGCCCTTCTACCTTCCTCCACCATGAGCAGGATCCCCGCACGTTTCGCCGGCCTCGTGATGCCGTTCTTCCTGTCGATCATCATGACCTGCGTCATCTCGCTGGTCAGCACCCTGCGCGGCATCGGCTTGCCGCCGGATTTCGTGCATGTTTGGCTCGGCGCCTGGGGCGCTTCGTGGCTGGTGGCGTTTCCCACGCTGCTGGGCGTGCTGCCGCTGGTGCGAAGGCTGACGGCGGCGGTGGTGAGCGGGGCGTGAGTCACTTCTCCGCCGCGCTGCTGCTCATGGGCGGATGGCGCAGCGGAGCAACGATTTCGGGATCGCCGGGCAGGCGGATGCCGCTGAGCAGGCGCGCGAAGACGGCCTGTTCTTCATCGCCGGGCGGCCACACGGTGGCGAAGCGCTCGATGTGCGCTTCGATGGCTTCGTGGATCAATGGCCCGGCAGCGTGGTGGTCGAGCATGCCGGGGTCGGAAAGCACCCGTTTCCAGTCTGCACCGAAAACCTCTTGCATCGCACCCAGCGCAATGAGTTGATGTTCGGCCAGGGCGTCCTGTGCAGATGGCGGCACGTCGTTCACGCCGGTGCGGCCGAACCAGCGGCGCCACTGCGCCTGCGCCAGGTCCAGCGGCGTCTGGTCATTGGCTTCGCCTTGCTGCAGCATGGCGAGGTAGCGGATGCGGTTGCCGAAACGCTTGATCGCGCGCGGCGTGTCGCGCCGCGCCGCCACCACACCGGTCCAGATTTCCAGCGCCTCGATGAACTCGCGCGAATCGCGCGTTTCCTGGATGACCTTGCGTAGCTGGCGCCAGATCACGACGCCGCCCACAGCTAGAACCGGGAGCAGAGCCAGCGAGAGCCATAGCACGAGCTGCCGCCAGCCGAAGGGATCGCCTGGCAGGACGACGGGTACATCGCCGTCGAAAGTTGTGGTTCCCAGGGTCGAGAGCTCAGAGGGGACGGGTTTGGGGGCCGAGGGCGGGGGCGTCGTGATTGGAATTGCCGGTGCGCTGGCGCTTGCCGATGGCACGGGCGCCGCCACCAGCTTCAGCGGCATCTGCACCACGAATTGCGCCGCGAACCAGGAACAGGCGATCACCGCTGCCGCCACGGCAAGAGGCCACAACCGCCAGAGCGCCAGCAGGCCTTGCTGCAGGTTGCGCTGTTGGGGTGCCTCGGGCTCCTGTGCGACCAGCAGCTTGTGCGCCGCGGCGTCGCCCCGCTGGGGCACCTGAATCTCGATGTTTACCAGCTTTTGCAGGTAGTCCGCGGCGTAAGCACGCCGCCTCGCGAGTTCGGCCTGGGCCGCGGCGCTGCCGCCGGGATTGCCCGCGACATCGTCGTTGCGCGCCATCTCCGCCGCGATGTCCTTGAAGGCGAGACCCAGCGCGGCCTGCACCCGCTCGGTGGCCATGCCGAACAGTACGAAGCATTCGCCTGCCGAGGTGAGGTAGTTCACGGCTTCCATCACGTCCAGGACCGCCGACGCCTTGCAGCGGTCCAGGTCGTCGATCACGATCATCAGCCGGTAGGGCAGGGCCCGCACCAGCTCGTCGAACTGCCGCGCGAACTCGCCGCGGAAATCGTTCTGTGCCGCAGCCGTTTTCACGCTCATGCGGTCGCGCACGCCCGCCAGCAGCACGGCGGGATCGGCGCCGAAGGGCTTGATCCCTTTCACCAGGCCATAGAGGCCGACCAGGATGCCGGCGACCGGCGCCAATGTCTGCCAGTCACCGGCGGAGAGGTCGCCGTCGCTGTCGCTCAGCATCGACTGCAGCAGCTTGTGCAGGTCCTTCAGCCAGCCTTGCCCGTCTTCCCCGCGCAGGCCGATGGCAACGAGCAGGGACACGGCGAACAGCAGCAGCATGGCCAGCGCGAAATGCTTGCGCGAGCGGATCCACAGCAGGCGCAGCCGGAACCCCAGCCCCGCCGGCGTGAGCAATCGCGGCACGGCCTGCGTGCGCACCGCGCCCAGCAATGCCGCGAACAGGTGTTCCTCCTTCTGGTGGTGCCAGGCGTTGAACCACAGCGGCCGGTGGCCGAAGCGCCGCATGTCCGCGCACACCAGGCGCATCAGCGAACTCTTGCCGCTGCCCCAGTCGCCGGTGATGGCCAGCGTGAGCGGCGGCCGGGTTTCGGTGTTGCGCAGGAAGCGGGAGATGCCGCGGGCGAGGCCGGTGAAGTCCAGGCGGTCATCCTCAGGGTTGCGGACCTCGGCGTCGGAGGAGGCCATGTCGGCGACGGATGCGACGGAGTTGCCTGTTGGGCGCAGCCGCCAGCTCAGTCCCAGCAGGACGATCGAGAGGGCGATCACCACCGCGTACCAGAGAGCCGGATAGCGGGTGTACCGGCCTGCGGGTTCGTACCGTGCGAGGCGTACCCATGTCTCGCCGCCATCTGCGGTGGCAATGATGGTGCCCCCAGCGCCCGTGGCCCAGCCGTGCAGATTGTCGGAGGCCATGCGCAGGCACAACAGGTTGTGCGAAGTAGGGCTGACCTGCTCGGCCCATGATTTTCCGCCATCGGCGGTGGCGATGATGGTGCCACCAGAGCCCACTGCCCAGCCGCGTAGGCCGTCGGCGGCCATGTGCAGGGAGAACAGGTTTTGCGAGATCGCGCTGGCCTGCACGGACCATGACTTGCCTCCGTCTGTGGTGGCGATGATGGTGCCGCTATAGCCAACGGCCCAGCCGCGCAGACGGTCGGCTGCCATATGCACGGACAACAGGGACTGCAAGGTCGCGCTGCCCTGCGCGGCCCATGACTTGCCACCATCGGCAGTGGCGATGACGGTGCCGCCATCGCCCACAGCCCAGCCGTGTAGGCCATCGGCAGCCATGTGCAGCGAGAACAGGTTCCGCGAGGTCTGGCTAGGCTGCGTCACCCAGGACTTGCCGCCATCGGCAGTGGCGATGATGGCGCCACCGTAGCCTGCGGCCCAGCCGCGAAGACCGTCGGCGGCCATGTGCAGGGAAAATAGCGTCTGCGAGGTCGCGCCGCGTTGCGCAGTCCACGACTTGCCGCCATTGGTAGTGGCGACGATGGTGCCGCCATCGCCAACAGCCCAACCTTGCAGACCGTCGGTGGCCACATGTAGAGAAAACAGAGCCTGCGGAAGCGCGCGAGAATGCACAAACCATAAGTTCCCCCCATCGATGGTAGCGATGACGGTGCCGCCATCGCCTACGGCCCAGCCTTTCAGGCCGTCGGCCGCCATGTGCAAGGACCGCAATCCGCGTACGATTTCGGACGACCGCCGACGGGGGTTGATCTCGATTGGCTTGACAAGACTGGATGCACCTGTGCCGCGCACGGCGTCGAGCGGCAATGGCGGTTGCAGCCACGCCGCGACAGTCGCCCCAACCAGCAGCAGGATCCCCGCGACTGCCCAAGGCCAAGCAAGCAGAGATGCCACACGCGCCCGCCCGCTCAATGCCCCATTGTTGGTGCCCATACCCCACCCCTGCCTCAGCTTGTCGCTATGGCACGGATGTTCTCATGCGCAACAGCATGGCAACAAGCCGGTCACCGGCTTGTGCTTTCGACAGATCTCGTGTCCCAGCCGGGGGGACTGCGGCCCTACGCCTTCGCCGCGCAGATCCGCTGCATGTCCGGATACGACACGCTGCCTTCAAACAGCCCATCCACCGCGCCCTGCGACAACAGCACCTGCACCCGCGCCCGCACCACGCCGTACGCCGCCTGGAAGGTCGCCGAGCCGGCGCTCAGGCGGCGCATGCCGCTGGCGGCCAGCTCCTGCACCGGCGCCAGGCCGGGCAGCATCATCAGGTTCAGCGGCAGCGGGACCTGCTTCGCGATCTCCGCCACCTGCGCCGGCGCGCGCAGCCCCGGCACGAAGATGCCGTCGGCGCCCGCGGCGCGGTATTGCTGCGCGCGCTCCACCGTCATCGCCACTTCCTGGCCGGCCGGCGCCTGCCCGCGCAGGTAGACGTCGGTGCGCGCGTTGACGAACAAGGTGCCGGCGCCAAGCTTCGCGCGGATGGCGGCGATCTTCGCGGCCAGCAGGGCGGGCGGCTTCGATCCGTCTTCCAGGTTGATGCCGGCCACGCCGGCCTCGGCCAGCTGCGCGGCCAGCGCGGCGACGTCGGCCGGGTCGTCCGAATAGCCGTCCTCGATGTCCACGGTGACCGGAACGCGGGCCAGCCGCAGGATGCGCCCGACCGCGCCCAGCAGTTCCTGCCGCGGCAGCCCTCCACCATCCGCGTAGCCGAGCGACCAGGCCAGCGACGCGCTGGAGGTCGCGATGGCCGCGGCGCCGGTGTCCTGGAACAGGGCGGCGCTGGCCGCGTCCCAGGCGTTGGGAAGAATCAGCGGCTGCCCGGCGGTGTGCAGGGAAAAGAAAAGTTTGGCGTTGTCGCTCATGGTGTGTCGTCTCGGCGCGGGTTGGTCAGCGCCGCAGCATGCACGCATTGCGCCGGCGGCGCTCGCCGGAACCGGACTTGTCCCCGCGCGCTACTGGCATTTCTCGAACCGCTGGCAAGGCGCGGGCTGGATGGCCGTCACCACGTTCTCGCCATCGATGCGCTGGGCAGTGAACCCCACGCGGTCGCCCGGCTTCAATCCCGCGACCAGCTTGCGGTCCAGCACGCGGTGCGTGAGGGTGGAGAACGGGAGCTTCGCGCCCGGCGCGATCTTCAGCGCGATGTAGAGGCGCTTGCCGCCGTCCTCTTCGAACACCGAGCGCACCACGGCGTGGGTGTACACCGGCGCAGCAGTGGAGGCGGCGGCCGCCGGTTGCGCGGATGCGCACACCGCGCCGCTCGCCAGCAGCGCCGCGATAAACAGGGCGCGCATCATGCCTGCCGCTCCAGCCGCCACACCTGGTACTTCACCCCCGCCACCGCGCCCGCGATCATCGCGGCCACGGCGGTGAAGCTGGTCAGCGTCAAGGTGGAGAAGCCCGACACGCCCTGGCCGATGGTGCAGCCCATGGCGGTGACGCCGCCCACGCCCATCAGCGCGCCGCCGGCCAGGTGGTGGCCCAGGTCCGCCGTGTCGCCGAAGCCTTCCCAGCGGAAGCTGCGCTGCACCAGCGCCATGGCGGCCGAGCCGGCGATCACGCCGCCCACCGAGACGATGCCCACGGTGAGGCGCTTGCTGGCGTCGCTGTAGAACATGAGCCAGTCCAGCGCATAGGCGATCGGCGAGACGAAGCTGAAGCCCTCGGCGCGGCGCGACTGCGTGGCGAGGAAGGCTTCCTCCAGCGTCTCGGGATGTTCCGCCAGGTGGCCGATGCGGCCGGTCAGCCACCACATGGCCAGCACCAGCGCGCCGACCCCAGCGCCGGCCAGCAGGTTGTGCGGCCGGATGAACTCGCGGCCCACCAGGGTCCACGCAAGCAGCGCGCCGCCGACCACCAGGCCGGCGATCAGCGCGGCCTGCGCCGGCGCGAGGCCGGTGCCCGATGCCAGCAGCGCGCCCAGGTCCGCGTTGCGCGCGAACTCGGGGCCGACCCGGTCCACCGTGGCGCTGCGCCACACGGCGGTCAGGCCCTTGAGCGTGGCGAAGCCGGCGATGCCGGTGACCAGCGCCACCACCAGCGCCTTCAGGTTGCCGCCGCCGATGCGCACCAGCGTCTTGCTGGCGCAGCCGGAGGCCAGCACCATGCCGAAGCCGAACACCGCGCCGCCGGCCAGCGCGGACAGCCACAGCCAGCGCGGCGATGCGTAGAGCGTCTTGTCGGCACTGAGCACGCCGGCCCAGGCCAGCACGGCGAAGCCCAGCGTGGCGACGGCGGCGGCCAGCGCCCACTGGCGCAGGCGCGTCCAGTCGCCCATCGACACCACGTCGGCCACCGCGCCCATGGTGCAGAAGTTGGTGCGCTGCACCAGCGCGCCGAACGCCGCCGACAGCAGGAAGGCGCCCCACAGAACTTCCAGCGTCAGGCGTCCCACATCGGTTGTCATCGGGAAATTCTAGGGCACGTGGTCCGTCGGCCCATGGCCGCAGCACAATGCCGGACATGAACCTGTCGATGCGCCTGGTCCGCAGCGCCACCGTGAAGCTGCACTGGCCCGGCTTCACGCTGCTGGTGGATCCCTATCTCGCGGACGCCGGCGCCGGGCGTTCCTACGGCGGCGAACTGCGCAGCCCGCTGGTGCCGCTGCCCATGCCGCTGGACGACCTGCTGCGGGACGTGGACGCGGTGTTCGTCTCGCACCTGCACTCCGACCACTTCGACGATGCGGCGCG
Source organism: Pseudomonadota bacterium (assembly GCA_040384685.1). Classification (GTDB taxonomy): domain Bacteria; phylum Pseudomonadota; class Gammaproteobacteria; order Burkholderiales; family Burkholderiaceae_C; genus Ramlibacter. Next base: position 89,936 of record JAZKIV010000023.1, read on the forward strand.
CGAGGCACTGCCCAAGTCCACCTGGATGCTGTGCCCGCCCGACGTGGCGGACGGCCTGCGCGCCAACGGCTTCACGCGCGTGCAGGCCATCGACGGTGCGTGGGAACACAAGGGTTTGCGCCTGCGCCTGGCGGGCGGACGCCACGGCCCCGACGCCGTGCTGGCCGACCTGGGCGCGGTGCACGGCTTCGTCGCCGAGTGGGACGGCGGCAGCCTGTACTGGGTCGGCGATTCGATCTTCTGCCCGGAGGTCGAGCGCACGCTGGCCGAGGCGCGGCCGGATGCCGTGGTGGTCCACGCCTGCGGCGCCGACTGGATGGGCCACGGTCCCATCGTGATGGACTGCGCGATGGTCGAAGCCGTGCTGCGCGCCGCGCCTGACGCGCAGGTGATCGCGACCCACATGGACGCGGTCGACCACGCCACCGTCACGCGCGCGCAGCTGCGGGCGTACTTCGATGCGCGGCCGCTGCTGGCCGGGCGGCTGCGCGTTCCGGCGGACGGCGAGCGGATCGCGCTCTGAGAGCGTACGGCCGCGTGCGCGACGCGCAACGGATGAGCACCATGCGCGGCCTTGCGCCGATAGAATCGCCCGCTCTGCGGCGGCTGCCGCACCACACCACACATGAGTTCCCGGCAGATTCCCGATGCGGTGAGGCGGTTCGTCATGACCAGCATCCCGTCCATTCCCTACCTGGAAGCGCTGCTGATCCTGAAGGCCCGGCCGGCGCAGCCGTGGGACGCCGCACAGCTGGCGCGCCGCCTCTACGTGTCCGACGCGGCGGCGGCCGGGCTGCTGGCCGAGCTGCAGGCCGCGGGCGTGGCTGCCGGTGGGCCGGAGGCGGGCTGGCGCTACGCCGCCAGTCCCGACCTTGCGGCCATGCTCGACCAGGTGGAACACTGCTACGCCGCGCACCTGGTGGAGATGACGGCGCTGATCCACGACAAGCTCGACAAGCGCGCGCGGCAGTTCGCCGATGCGTTCCGCTGGAAGAAATGATCAGAGGAGGACTGCACGCATGGCCGCGGCGATCTACATTCTTTGCTCCCTGACGGCGCTGGCCTGCTTCGGGCTGCTGTTCCGTGCCTGGCGGCGCACCCGCGCGCGCTTCCTGTTCTGGTGCTCGCTGTGCTTCGCCGGGCTGACCGCGAACAACCTGATCCTGGTGATCGACAAGCTGGCGCTGCCGGACATCAGCCTGGCACTGCCGCGGCTGGCGATCGCGCTGGTGGCCACGCTGCTGCTGGTGTACGGCCTGGTGTCGGAGGAATGACCATGGACGCCTTCGAAGCCATGCTCACCGGCGCCGTGGCGGTCGCGTCGCTGGTCGCCGCCATGGTGTTCCTGCGCTTCTGGCGGCAGACGCGCGACGGCTTCTTCCTGCTGTTCGCGGCCTCGTTCGCGCTCGACACGGTGGCGCGCGTCCTGTCGGTCGCGCTGCGCGACAACGAGGAGCGCGAGCCGCTGGTCTACGGCCTGCGGCTGATCGCCTACGGCCTGATCATCGTGGCGATCTGGCGCAAGAACCGGCCCGAGGGCGGCAGGCGCGGTTAGCACCGCGCGCACCACCGGCGCGGGGCCTCAGATGAACACGACGTCCTGCGCCACGTCGAAGCCGGTGTGCCCCAGCAGTGTCACCGAGAAGCCCGGGTCGTCGAGCGAGCGGATCACGGTGTCCGTCACCGTGTCGCCGTTCGCATCGGTCTCCACCATGCTCCAGTGCGTGCCGGCCAGGTCGGCGGCGGTGGCGCCGGAGATGGCCAGCTTGTCGCCTTCGGCCCGGCTGAAGTCCAGCACCAGGTCGGTGCCGCTGCTGCCCACGATCTGCGTGGTGGCGCCCACCGTGAACGCGTCCGAGAAGTAGCGCGTGGTCAGGTGGTTGCCGGTGATCACGTCCACCGACGCGCGCTCGCCGAACATGGCGTTCAGCTGCGGCTGCGTCAGGCCTTCGATCTGCGGCGTGCCGAATGGGTCGTTCTGGTTGATGTCCACGCCGATCGTGCCGTCGCCGTTCACGTCCATGCCCAAGTGGTAGGTGGCGACCAGGTTCTCCAGCCAGCCGGTGTAGGCGGAGGAGAACTGCCCCTGCGTGATCGAGCCGGCTGGCGGGATCGCGATGTCCATCTCGGCCAGCCAGCCGACGAAGCTGGAATCGCCGCCCTGCACGACCGCGGGGGCGATGTCCACCACGAACAGGTCGGCGCCGCTGCCGCCCGACACGGTGTCCGAGCCCGCGCCGCCGATCAGCGTGTCGTCGCCGGCCAGGCCGTTGATGAGGTCATGCCCTTCCAGGCCCAGCACCACGTCGGCAAGGGTGGTGGCGTTCAGCGTCTCGGACGCGGAGGTTCCATACACGAGCATCGAAATTCTCCAGAGATTGATCTGTTGTGTTGCCCCAGGCAGGGCGTCAGGCCAATCTACTGGCGCGCGGCAGAAAAATGGGTCGGAAACCCATTTCGACAGATGTCAGCCCAGTCGTACAGGGACCGGGCCCCGCTCCGCAAGCGCAGTCGCCGGCAGCGCCGGAATCCAGCGCAGCAGCGTGTCCAGCAGCGCGGCCGGCTCGAACGGCTTGACCACGAAGTCGTTCATGCCGGCGGCCAGGCAGGCGTCGCGGTCGGTCGACAGGGCGTTGGCGGTCATGGCGATCACCGGCAGCGTGTCGAAGCGGCGCTCGCCGCGGATGCTGCGGGTGGCGGCCACGCCGTCCATCACCGGCATCTGCATGTCCATCAGCACCAGGTCGTAGGGCCGCTCGGCCAGCCGCGCGAGCGCGATGCGGCCGTCCTCGGCCACCTCGGGCTGCAGGCCGGCGTCGCGCAGCAGCTCGCAGGCCACCAGCTGGTTGATGTCGTTGTCTTCCACCACCAGGATGCGCGCGCCGCGGATGCGCGCGAGGTCCGGCCCCGCCGCCTGCGCGTCCACTTTCTCCCGCGCCACCCGCACACGGCCGAAGCGGGTGGTGAACCAGAAGGTGCTGCCCTGGCCGGCGACGCTTTGGACGCCGACCGCGCCGCCCATCATCTCGGCCAGCGACTTGGAGATCGCCAGCCCCAGCCCGGTGCCGCCGAAGCGGCGCGTGGTGGAGGCGTCGGCCTGCTGGAAGCTCTGGAACAGCCGGCCGATCTGCTCTTCGGACAGCCCGATGCCGCTGTCGGTGACGGCGAAGCGCAGCGTCACGCCTTCGTCGTCCTGCGCCTGCAACTCCACCCGCATCTCCACGCGGCCGGCCTCGGTGAACTTGATCGCGTTGGCGCCGTAGTTCACCAGGATCTGGCTGACCCGCAGCGGGTCGCCCACCAGCTCGCGCGGCACGCCGGTGTCCACCGCGATCGACAGCGCCAGGCCTTTTTCGGTGGCGCGCTGCTGCAGCAGGTCGGCCGCGCGCTGCAGCTGTTCGGGCAGGTCGAACGCCACGTGCTCCACCTCCAGCTGGCCGGCCTCGATCTTGGAGAGGTCCAGGATGTCGTTGATCAGCCCCAGCAGGTGCCGGCTGGAATGCTGGATCTTGTCGACGTAGTCGCTCTGGCGCGCGTCCAGCGCGGTCTTGGTGAGCAGGTGCGCCAGGCCCATCACGCCGTTGATGGGCGTGCGGATCTCGTGGCTCATGTTGGCCAGGAACACCGACTTCATGCGCGTGGCCTGCTCGGCGACGTCGCGCGCGCGCCGGGTCGCCACTTCGGCCTGCTGGCGCTGCAGGAACTGGCCGACCTGGCTGCCGATCACGCGGAAGGTGGCCAGCAGGCGCCGGTCGGGTTCGCGCACCAGCGGGCTGACGAAGGACAGCACGCCGACGATGCGGCCCTGCGCCCACACCGGGAACATGCAGGCGCCGTGCACCGCGAGCAAGGGCGTCAGGCGCGCGGGCAGCACCAGCTTTTGCTGCGTGAGGTCGCTCACCCAGGCCGGCTGGCCCGACTGCCAGACCCGCCCGACCATGCCCGTGCCGGGCGTGAACACCACGTTCTCCGGCGGCGGCAGGTGCGGCGCGATCCGGCTGGCCGGGTCGTTCCAGGCGGTGCCGAAGCGCAGCACGCCGGCTTCGGCGTCCAGCTCCCAGAAGCGCCCGAGTTCCCAGCCCTCGGTTTCGCACAGCGACTGGATCACGGCCTTGACGGCCGGCCGCGCCTCGTCGGCCTCGGCCAGCAGGCGCGCGACCTGGTGTTCCAGCCGCAGCAGCGCGTCTTCGCGCTTGCGCTCCGTGACGTCGGCGCCGTAGCCGCGGTAGCCCAGGAAGGCGCCGTGATCGTCGAACGCGGGCAGGCCGCTCAGGCTCAGGTAGCGCAACCGCCCGGCCGGGCAGCGCTGGCCGAAGATGAAGTCCTTGACGGGGCGCCGCGCCTGCATCGCTTCGCGCAGCGCCTGCAACCGGGCCGGCTCGACGCCGGTCAGCGCCAGGTCCCACAGGCTCTTGCCGAGCAGCGTGTCGATGTCGGCGAACGCGGGTGCACCCCAGACCACGAACCGCAGTTCGCTGTCCTGCTCCCAGCACCAGTCGCAGACCAGCCTGAGCATCTCGCGGCAGAACTGGGCATCGCCCTTCTCCTGTGCGTCCATCGAAAGGCACCTCTTTCGCGTGTTCCGGTCCGTTGCCGCCGGCGCCCCCTGGCTAGGGATTCACTGTAGGGCAGGGAGGGGGCGCCACCAAGGGGGGATTGATGCAACCGGAAAGCATTACGGGCGAACGGGCCGGCGCTGCCTGGCTCCTCCGATTGGGGGAGGAAGTTCCAGCGGGCCTTCGGTACCGTGTCGCCTGACAGGAGAACCAACATGGCAATTCCCAAGGTGCTGTTCGGACCCAAGGCGCGGCAGGATGTCGTGTCGCAGTACACCATCGCGCTGGTACGCGGCCTGTTGTCGCAAGCCGATTGCCCGTCCTGCACCATCACCAGCACCAGCCGCACACCGGCGGACCAGGCGCGGGCGATGTACGCCAACATCGTCAACCTCGGCGTGACCAGCCAGCTTGCCCTCTACGCCCCGGCAGGCGATGCCGTGATCCAGGAATACGTCAAGGCACGCAAGGCCGGCCTGCCGGCGGCATCGATCATCGCGGCAATGACATCCAAGGTGATCGAGATGGGTCCTGGCAACGTGAGTCTGCACTGCGCCGATCCCGGCAAGCTCAACGTGCTGGACATCGCGCCGTCGTCGCTGGTCGACCCCGGTGCCTTCCACGCGGCCATCGACGCGGCCAGGCAGGCAGGCACCATCTCGCGCTTCTTCGCCCCGGGCCACCACGATCCCGCGTTCCACATCGAAGTCCCGCAGCCCTGAGCGGCTCCTGCCGCGGCGCGGGGGGGTGCCGTGGGGCTTGACCCAGATCAAGCAAGCCGGCCCGGCGCGGGCGCACAGTTGCGGCAGACCACTCCACGCCGTATGAGCCCCGTCACCACCGACCTGCTGCGCCGCTTCGACGTCCCCGGCCCGCGCTACACCTCCTACCCGACGGCCGACCGCTTCGTGGAAGCCTTCAGCGCCTCCGACTACGCGGCCGCGCTGGCGCAGCGCCGCGAAGGACCGGCGGCACTGGCCATGCCGCTCTCGCTGTACGTGCACATCCCGTTTTGCGAATCGCTGTGCTACTACTGCGCCTGCAACAAGATCATCACCAGGCAGCACGGCCGCGCCGCCACTTACCTGCGCTACCTCGCCCGCGAGATCGAGCTGGTGACGCAGGCCCTGGGCACCGGCCGCACGGTGACGCAGCTGCACCTGGGAGGCGGCTCGCCCACCTTCCTGTCGGACCTGGAACTGGCCGGGCTGATGGCCATGCTGCGCCGCGGCTTCACCATGGCGCCGGGCGGCGAGTGCTCCATCGAGATCGATCCGCGCACGGTGGACCGGCAGCGCCTGCAGCACATCGCCGGCCTGGGCTTCAACCGCATCAGCTTCGGCGTGCAGGACTTCGACCCCGAGGTGCAGAAAGCGGTGCACCGCGTGCAGCCTGCCGAGCAGGTGTTCCGGCTGGTGGCCGATGCGCGCGAGATCGGCTTCGATTCGGTCAACGTCGACCTGATCTACGGCCTGCCGCGGCAGACCGCCGAATCGTTCGCGCGCACGCTGGCGCAGGTCACCGAGCTGAAGCCCGACCGCATCGCGCTGTATGCGTATGCGCACCTGCCCGAGCGCTTCAAGCCGCAGCGGCGCATCGTGCCGGCGGAGCTGCCCGCCGCCGGCGGCAAGCTGGCCATGCTGTCGCAGGCGCTGGACGCGTTCGCGGGCGCCGGCTACGTGTACGTCGGCATGGACCACTTCGCGCTGCCCAACGACGCGCTGGCGATTGCCAGGCGCCAGGGCCGGCTGCACCGCAACTTCCAGGGCTACAGCACGCAGCCCGATTGCGACCTGGTGGGCCTGGGCGTGTCGGCCATCGGCCGCGTCGGCGCCACCTACGCACAGAACGCGAAGACGCTGGAAGAGTATTGCGACGACCTCGACCAGGGCCGGCTGCCGATCGCGCGCGGCCTGGCGTTGTCGCGCGACGACCTGGCACGGCGCGCGGTGATCATGGCGCTGATGTGCCAGGGCCAGGTGGTGTTCGAGTCGATCGAGGTGGCCTGGCTGCTGGATTTCAAGAGCTGTTTCGCGGCCGAGCTGGAGCAGCTGCGGGAGATGGCGGCGCAGGGCCTGGTGGAGATGGACGACGCCGGCATCCGGGTGACGCCGCTGGGCTGGTACTTCGTGCGCGGCGTCGCCATGCTGTTCGACCGCTACCTGCAGGCCGACCGCAACCGCGCGAAGTTCTCGCGCATCATCTGACGGTGGACCGATGACGCTCACGCTGGCGGTCACCGCGCTGCTGATGGGGCTGGCGGGCGGGCCGCATTGCGCGGCGATGTGCGGGGTGGCGTGCGGGGCCGTGGTGCGGGGTGCGCAGCAGCCGGTGCGGATCGTGCGGCGGCCGGTGTCTTCATCATCCCTTTCGAATGGAATGGTGTCGTTCCAGCTGGGGCGGTTGCTTGGCTATTCCGCCGCGGGCGCGGCAGCGGGGCTTGCCGTGCAAAGCTTCGCGTGGCTGGCATCCAGCACCGCGGCGCTGCGGCCGGTGTGGACGCTGATGCATCTGGCCATCCTGGCCTGGGGCCTCACGCTCGTCATGCTCGCGCGCCAGCCATCCTGGGTGGACGCGGCCGGCCGCTCGGTGTGGGCGCGCATCCGCCCGCTGGCGCAGGCACCGGGCGGCGTGTTCGCGACCGGTGCGCTGTGGGCCTTCATGCCTTGCGGGCTGCTGTATTCCGCGCTGCTGGTGGCGGCGCTGTCCGGTGGGCCGGTGCAGGGGGCGGCGAGCATGGCCTTGTTCGCGGTCGGCAGCGGCTTGTCGCTGGGACTTGCGCCTGCGCTGCTGCGCAGGCTGCGGGATTGGGGCAACCGCTTCCGCCGCGACTGGGGCACACGCGCCGCCGGTGGCGTGCTGGTGCTGGCGGCAGGGTGGGGGCTTTGGATGGATGTCGCGCATCGCGTGGCGGAGTGGTGCGCCGTGGGGTGAGCGTTGCCCACACGGATGGCCGGTGGCAAACTGCGCAGCCGCCAAAGGAGGGCCGTGCCGCATGGATGGGATTCAAAAAACTTCATCACGCTTCTTGCAACGTTCCATTCTTGCAATCGCCTCCACGCTTTTTGCAGGCCTGGCATGGGGCGGGGATGTTGAATTGGTGGAGGGGGAGATCAGCGGGATCATCCTGCGCAACGGCAAACCCGTACCCGGTTTGCTGATCGCGAGTTGTGCGGACTTTCAAGTGGTGCCGAGAGCATCTGCCTGTGAACATCCCATTCGGGTCACAACAGATCACATGGGGCGTTTTGCCTATAAGAGCCTTACAGGAGTCCGGCCGCCTCCTCCAGGCTCAAGCTGCCGGGGCGGATGCATCGGTGACCCAGGCTGGGGCTACTGGTTTCGCCTTCAGGACCAGCACATCACCAGGCATTACTGGAATGGCGGGCTTGGGTATGGAAGGGTGAAGGTCCGCATCGAGTGCGAGCTCAGCAAGCAAAGAAACGAAGAGCTCGAGTGCCTGACTTACGAAACCGCACTTCGGTACGAACGGGGCCCTGAATTGCGCGAGGGAGCGCGGTGACCTCGAACCTGCCGCACAGGGGGCATGGCATGCGCGTGCGGAATGGTTGCGCGCCCACGCCCTAGAATCCGCGAACTTCGTTTCGTACCCCCCACCATGTCCCTCCCCCTCGTCCGCCTGCCCTCCCTCGACCTGATCAAGGGCTTCGTCGCGGTTGGCCGTCGCATGAGCATCACGCAGGCGGCGGAGGACTTGTGCCTTACACAATCCGCCATGAGCAAACAGGTCCGCGCGCTGGAGCAGGCGCTGGGCGTGCGGCTGTTCCACCGCGGCTACCGCAGCGTCTCGCTCACCGAGGCCGGCGAGCGCCTGTTCCAGAGCGCCAACGCCGCCGTGCAGCAGCTGCAGGACGCGATGGGCACCTTTTCTTCCGGCGGCAAGCGGCCCGTCACCATCACCGCTAGTGCCGGGGTCGCGGGGCTGTGGCTGCTGCCGCGCCTGGGCGATTTCCAGCGCCGCCACCCGGAGGTGGACGTGCGCTTCGCCACCAACAACGCGGTGGTGGACCTGGCTTCCGAGCAGATCGACCTGGCGGTGCGCTACTGCGCCGAGTCGCAGGCGCCCAAGGGCGCCATCAAGCTGTTCGGCGAAACCGTCGCGCCGGTGGCGCATCCCTCGCTCGGCCTGCGCATGCTCGATTCCAAGCAGGCGCTGGCGCGCCAGGTGCTGCTGGAGTTCGACGTGGTCGGTCGCCCCTGGCTGCATTGGGCCGACTGGCTGGCCGCGCGCGGCTGGCGCACCGCGCAAGCCAAGGGCGTGGTGCATTTCAACCAGTACGACCAGATGATCCAGGCCGCGCTCGCCGGGCAGGGCGTGGCGCTCGGCCGGCTCGAACTGCTGGCGCCCTTCATCAACGACGGCCGCCTGGCGGTGGTGGAGGCGTTGCCGGCCGGCGGCGAGGGCAGCCACAACGCCTACTGGCTGGTGCAGGCCGAGCGCGAGCCCCGGCGCGACGTGTCCTGCGTGGTCGAGTGGATCCTCGACAGCGCGCGCCAGCCGGGCTGAACGAATGCTGACGGCCGGGCGCCAGCAGTCGCACGCGGCATGGCAGGGGAGCACTTTTCCCCCTCGGAGACCGGTGAAGGTGTAGTTTTCCCGGTTGTATTCCTTGGAGATTGAAAATTGGCAAAGACCTCTTCGCGGCTGAGCAGCATGCTCGTGGCCACGCTGCTGGCTGGGTGCACGGTTTCGCTGTTGTCGTTCGGCGTGCGGGGCGCATACGGGCTGTTCACCGATCCGTTGACGCGCGAGTTGGGCATCACGCGTGAAATCTACGCCATCGCCATCGCGATCCAGAACCTCTGCTGGGGCATCGCGCAGCCGCTGGCCGGCGTGATCGCCGACCGCTGGGGCGCCCGCCGCGTGGTGCTGCTGGGCGCCGTGGCGTATGCGCTCGGCATCGTCGGGCTGGTGTTCGCATCCACGCCGATGCAGCTCTACCTGACGGCCGGCGTGCTGACCGGCCTGGGCATGGGCGGCGCCTCGTTCATCACCATCGTGGCCGCGCTCGGCCGGGCGATGCCGCAATCGCACCGCTCCTGGGCCATGGGCCTGGGCACCGCCGCCGGCTCGCTCGGCCAGTTCGTCATCGTGCCGATCACCCAGGCCGTCATCGGCACGGGCGGCTGGCGGGAAGGTGCCTGGGTGATGGCGGCGGCCATCGCCGTGGTGGTGCTGGCGGCCTTCATGATCCGCGGCGACAAGCCGACGCCGCGCCCTGCCGGGGCGGTGCGCGTCACCGGCGGGCAGATTCTCGCCGCCGCCCTCAGCCATCCCAGCTACCTGCTGCTGGTGGCCGGCTTCTTCGTCTGCGGCTTCCAGCTCGGCTTCATCACCACCCACTTCCCGCCCTACCTGATCGACAAGGGCCTGAGCGCAAGCCTGGCCTCCTGGGGCATCGCCATGGTCGGCCTGTTCAACGTCGGCGGCTCCTATTTCGCCGGCGTCTGGGGCGGCAAGCACAGCAAGAAGGCCATGCTGTCGGGCATCTATTTCGCGCGCGCGGCGGTCATCCTGCTGTTCATCACGATGCCGCTCAGCACGGGCAGCGTGCTGCTGTTCGGCGCCGCCATGGGCGTGCTGTGGCTGTCCACCGTGCCGCTGACCTCGGGCCTGGTGGCCACCTTCTTCGGCACGCGCTACATGGCCACGCTGTTCGGCATCGTGTTCTTCAGCCACCAGGTGGGCTCCTTCATGGGCGTCTACATGGGCGGCTTCCTGTACGGGCACACCGGCTCCTACGACGTGGTCTGGTGGTGGTGCATCGGCCTGTCGATCTTCGCCGGGCTGGTGAACCTGCCGATCCGCGAGCGGATGTCGCAGCCGTTCACCAAGCTGGTGCCGGCCTGAGGCGGCTCAGGGACATCCCGCCATGCGCCATCTCGCCTCCTTCCTCGGCTGCCTCGTGGTGCTGCTCGGCCTGGCGTTCTCGCTGGACGCCCTGGCCGCGCGCACCGGGGACGCCGGCGTGGTGTGGGTGGTGACGCGCGGGCCGAGCGGCGAAGCGCTCAAACGATTGCTGCACGCAGAAGCAGGGGGAACAGGGAGTACGACGAGCAAGAAAGGAGACGACGCGCGCCTGGTGAATACCTGGGCGGGAGGCCGCGTCGTCGAACTTCGCGTTGCGTCCGTGCGCGACCTGCAGTTGCCGCAAGACGTCACCTGGGCCGCGCTGCGCCTGACGCAGCTGTCGTTCGGGCTGCCCGGCTGCGGCTGAGTGCCGCGTCCTACACGAATGCCTGAGGCAGGCCGACGCGTGGGGCAGGCCGGCCGGCACCACGATGCGGGCAACCCAAGGAGATCCACCATGAAACGATGGCTCGCATTGCTCGCGCTGGCCCAGGCCTGCGCGTTCGCCGTTGCCCAGTCCGCAACACCGACCACGGCGCCTGCCGCCGGCGGCGCATCGAATTTCCAATGCGGCGGTGTCGGCGAGGCCGACCAGAAGCGCATCAAGGCCGAAGCCGGCCGGCACGACCTGATGCTGACCTTCGCGGTGTCCAACGGCGCCTACCTGGCCGACGTGGACGTGCGCATCGTCAATGCCAAGGGCCAGGTGGTGGTGGAAGGCCGCTGCAGCGGCCCGATCATGCTGGTGGACCTGCCGGCCAAGGGCAGCTACAAGGTGACGGCGCAGGCCGAAGGCCGCACGCAGACCAAGACCGTGAATGCCGGCGGCGGCACGCGCTCCAGCGCGACGCTGGTCTGGCCGGTGTCCTGATCAGCCTGCTTCGGCGAAGCGCGCCAGCGCCTCGCCGGTGAGGCGAAAGCGTACCCATTCGTCCTGCGGCAGCGCGCCGATCGATTTGTAGAAATCGATGGCCGGCTGGTTCCAGTCCAGCACGCTCCATTCGAAGCGTCCGCAGCCGCCCGCCACCGCGATCTGCGCCAGGCGCCGCAGCAGCGCCTTGCCCGCGCCCGTGCCGCGCAACGCCGGGCTCACGTACAGGTCTTCCAGGTACAGGCCGCGGCGGCCCTGCCAGGTCGAATAGTTGTGGAAGTAGACGGCGAAGCCGGCCTCCTGGCCGTCGACGTGGCAGACCAGCGCGCGCGACGGCGAGGTCGGGCCGAACAGCGATTCGCGCAGCATCGGCACGGTGGCGATCACCTGGTCCGACGCCTTCTCGTAGTCGGCCAGTTCCTGGATGAAGCGCAGGATCAGCGGGCAGTCGTCGATAGTCGCTTCGCGGATGGCGATGGTGGGCATGTCTGTGGTTCTCGTTCTTGCTTCGCCGCAAGCATCAGGCATCGAGCGCGGCGTGCACCGCGTCGATCACGCGCTGCGCCTCGCCTTCCGTCAGCTTGGGGCTGAGCGGCAGGCTGACCGTTTCGCGGCCGATGGCGGTTGCGTGCGGCGTGTCCTCGGGCCGCCAGCCCAGCGTCTGCTGGTAGTACGGATGCTCGGGCAGGGCGGTGTAGTGCACGCCGACGCCGATGCCGGCGCGCGTCATGCGGTTCAGGAATGCGTCGCGGCCGATGCCGCAGCGCGCCTTGTCGATGCGCAGCGTGTAGAGATGCAGGCCGTGCCGCACGTGCGCGGGCGGCTCCAGCGGCAGCGCCACCGGCAGCGCGGCGAAGGCCTGCTGGTAGCGTGCCCACAGCAGCCGGCGCCGCTCCCAGCCGGCCTGCACGCGCGCCAGCTGGTGGATGCCGATGGCGGCCTGCAGGTCCATCATGTTGTACTTGAAGCCGGCCTCCACCACCTGGTAGGGCTTGAAGCCTTCGTCGGAAAAACGCTTCCAGGCGTCGCGCGTCATGCCGTGCAGCGCCAGCATGCGGATGCGCTCGGCGTCGCGCTCGCTCTTCGCCAGCACCATGCCGCCTTCGCCGCTGGTGACGTTCTTGGTGACGTAGAAGCTGAAGCAGCCGAAGTCGCCCAGCGTGCCTGTGGGCTCGCCGCGGTACAGCGCTTCCACCGCGTGCGCGCAGTCCTCGACGACGGCCAGCCCGTGCTTGCGCGCCAGCGCGCCGATAGCGTCCATGTCGCAGGGCAGGCCGGCGAAGTGCACCGGCACGATGGCGCGCGTGCGAGGGCCGATCCTGTCGGCGATGCGCGCCGGGTCGATGTTCATGGTCGCCGGGTCGACGTCGGCCAGCACCGGCGTGGCGCCGGTGTGCAGGATGGCATTGGCCGTGGCGCAGAAGGTCAGCGGCGAGGTGATGACCTCGTCGCCCGCCTTCAGGCCGGCGGCGACGAAGCTCAGGTGCAGCGCCGCGGTGCAGGAGCTGACGGCCGCCACCTGCGCCGGCTGCGCGTTCTTCAGTTCGGCGAAGGCCTTCTCGAACGCCGCCACGCGCGGCCCGGTGCCGAGCCAGCCCGAGCGCATGGTGGCCAGCACCTCCTGGATCTCGGCGTCCTCGATGTCGGGCGCGCCGAAGACGATGAATGGCGCCGCGCTCACGCCGCCAGCCTCATGCCCAGGCGCTCGCGCAACGCGCGCGCCGGCAGCAGCGGCCGCTCGAACGAGGCGGCCTGTTCCATCACGCGCCTGACCAGGCTCACGTTGGTGGCGTGCACCGTGCGCGCGCGGTCCTGCCACAGGTTGTCTTCCAGGCCCACCCGCACGCCGTCGGCGGCCAGGATGCCCAGGCCGTTGGCGCCCAGCTGCTGGCGGCCGATGCCGGCCACGCTGACGGTGCAGCCGGGCGGCAGCGCGCTCAGGATGGCGGCGAACTGCAGCAGGTCGGCCTGCGCGCTGGCGATGTTGCCCAGCAGCACGTTGACGTACGGGCTGTCGCCGACCAGGCCTTCATGGCGCAGCACGCCCGCGAAGTTGGCCATGCCGGCGTCGAACACCTCCAGCTCGGGCATGATGCCGCGCTCCTGCATGCGCTGCGCCAGCTGGCGGATGGTCTGCGGCTGGTTGATGCTGGCCGACTGGATGAAGTTGAGCGAGCTGAGGGTGAGGCTGCCCATGTCGGGTTTGGCGTCGCCGTCGAGATCCAGCACGCGCGAGCGCGACTCGAAGCTAGCGTCCTTGCGCCCGCTGGTGGTGACGCCGACGATCAGGTCGCGTCCGCCCGGCAGCTTGCGGATGGCCTCGATCATGCGGCCGTAGGGTTCCGGGTCGGCCGTCTGTACGCCGTCGGCGTCGCGCGCGTGCAGGTGCACCATCTGCACGCCCAGCGCGATGCAGCGCGCCACGTCGTCGACGACTTCGCCCAATGCCAGCGGCACGTGCGGCGACATCGCCCGCGTGGGAATCACGCCGGTGCAGGCCAGGTTGACGATCAGGGGGTCGCCGATGCGCATCATCCCCCCGACGCTTGCAGCGCGCTCTTGTTGGCCTTGCGCGCCGGGTTGCCGACGTAGACGCCGTCGGCCTCGGTGTCCTGCACCACCACCGCGCCGGCGCCGACGAAGCTGCGCGGCGCGATGCGGATGCGGTCGCGCAGCACCGCGCCGACGCCGACGAAGGCCTGCTCGCCGACCGTGCCTTCGCCGCCCATCGCCACCTCGGCGGCGACGAAGGCGTGGTCGTGCACCTGGCAGTGGTGCGAGATGTGGGCGCCGCTGCGGATGATGCAGTTGTCGCCGATGCGCGCGAAGGGCTGGATGATGGCGTGCTCGTAAATCAAGACGTTGTCCCCGATGCGAAGGTCCGGCCACACGCTGGCGCGGCTGGACACGTAGCTGACGCAATCGTAGCCGCGTGCGCGCGCCTGCTCGAAACGCGCGCGCCGCACGCCGTTGATGCGGTGGTAGCCCATGGGAATGATCAGCCGGTAATCGGCGGGCGGATGGGTCCGCTCCAGCGCCTCGAACGGCAGCAGCGGCAGGCCCTCGTAGTGCGTATCGCGGATGTAGGCCTGGTCGACCGTGAAGCCGGCCACGGTCCAAGGGCTGTCGTGCGCCAGGCAGTACCAGGCCAGGCTGGCCGACAGCAGGTTGCCGAACACCAGCACCGGCCGGTCGTCCGTGCCGGGGTCGCGCGAGGAGAAGCTCGCCATCTCAGCTCCCGCGCTGCGCGAACGCGGCGATGGCCTGCTCGCAGGCCTGCAGCAGGCCGGCCTGCGCCTGCGCGCCCGAAAGGTCGAAGCGCTCGTGGAAGCGGCGCTTCAGCGCGGCGCCGGCCTCGCGCCGCGCGGCGGGGTCGGCGATCCAGCGCTCGACCTGCATGAAATAGGCGTCCAGGTCGGCGGCCGCCAGCGCGCCCAGCTTGTCGCCGCCGTCGCCGCCAGCCAGGCTGGCCACGGCCACGCCTTGCTCCATGGCCAGGGCCACGGTGCCGCCGCCGCCGACGCGCGGCGGATTGAGATAGATGTCGCTCATGGCGAGCCAGGTTTCCAGGTGAGGCTGAGGTTCGAAGGAATGGATCCTGGGGTGCGATGGTAAGCCCGGCACGCCCTGGCCCTGCCGTGAACCGATCAGCACCCAGTGCGCGCGCGGATGCGCCTGCAGCAGCGCCAGCACGCGCTCGCGCCAGGCCGGCTCGATGTCCGAGCGCAGCCGGAAGCCGGCGGTGGCGAGGACGACCGCGTCCGCCGGCAGGCCCGACAGCTCGCGCGCGCGCGGCGCGGCGGTGCCGACCGGCCAGAAGCGGAACGGGAAATCGGCGGCCCGCGGCGCCGGCAACTGCTGCCACTGCGGGCCCTGCTGCTGGCCTTCGCCGGCCAGCCACACGTCCAGCGGCACCGGCGGCGGCATGGCATGCACCGACAGGCCGACCATCGGGTAGTGCGGCCACAGCGCGGTCGCCATCGGCGACATGAAGCCGGCGAACAGCACGACGTCGGGGTTAAAGGCATGCAGCGCCTGCCCCATCTTCTCCATGCGCAGGCGCAGCGAGAACTCGGCGTTGGGCATGGCGATCTGGAACTGCCCGCCGGCATAGGCCTTGAGCGAATCGGGCAGCACCGGCTCGGGCGGCAGCGACTCCGCGCCGCCGATGTAGGCGGCGCTGGCCGGCACCATCATTTCCTGCGCGGTGAACACGCGCACCTCCAGGCCCAGCTTGGCCAACACGCTGGCCGCGCCCATCGCGAACATGGTGCCGCCGTGGCGGCTGTTGTTGATCTGTGGCGCATACACCGCGGCGCGGCGCGGCGGCGTGCCGGCGGCACGGGGCGCGCGCGGCGGCGGCACCGGCACGCGGGCGGCCAGGGTGCCCTGCACGGCGGCGACGCCGATCGCATCCAGCATGCGCATCAGGTCGGCGCGCCCCGGCGACTGCGTCAGCGCGTGGTTCCAGGCGCGGATCAGCAGCGTCATCGCCGCGTCCGCCGGCAGCGCGCCGTCCACCAGCGCCGCCTGCGCGGCGAACCAGCGCGTGTCGCGCGTCAGGTAGGCCAGCGCCGCGCATTGCAGCCAGCGGGCGTCGGCGCCCGGCAGCGCCAGCGCCGCGATGCGTTCCGCGTGCCGCGCCTGGTCGGCGGGCGGCAGCGCGCGCACCAGCGTGCACAGGCGCTGCCACAAGGCGGAGGCGCCGGGTGTGCGCCGCACCGATTCGAGGGCGTCGGCAGCCAGTTCGTTGTTCATGTCTCGTTCTTTTCCAGGTCGGCGCGTCCCGCGCCCGACAGCCTGGCCACTTCGTCCAGCAGCATGTCCGGCGCCGCCGGCTTGGTCATGTGCGCGTCGAAGCCGACCTGCAATGCGCGCGCCACGTCGCTGCGCGTGCCGTAGCCGGTCAGGGCGATCAGCTTGCACTGCGCGCCGGTCGGCTGCGCGCGCAGCCGCGCCGCGAGTTCGTAGCCGTTCATGCCGGGCAGCCCGATGTCCAGCAGCGCCACCTCGGGGCGGAACTGGCGGAACATGTCGATCGCCGCCCACGGCTCGTAGGCGGTGCGCACCTCGTAGCCGGAGAATTCCAGCAGCGTCGCCGCGGTGTCGGCGGCGTCGTGGTTGTCGTCCACCACCAGCACCCGCACCCCGCCGGCCTTCGGCATCGCCGCGGGCGCGGGGCTGGCCGCCGGCGCGGGCTCGGCGCGGGCCGGCGCGGCGATGGCCGGCAGGCGCACGGTGAGGCTGCTGCCGCGGTTCGGGCCGGCGCTGCGCGCCTGCACCGTGCCGCCGTGCATCTCGACCAGGCTGCGCACCAGCGCCAGGCCCAGGCCCAGGCCGCCGAGCGCGCGGTCGACGCCTTGCGGCGCCTGGTAGAACAGGTCGAACACGTGCTCCAGCACCGCCTGCGTCATGCCGACGCCGTCGTCGGCCACCTCGATCTCGGCGGCGTCGCCGTCGCGCCGCAGCCGCACCGTGATGCTGCCCTGCGGTCCGGTGAACTTGATGGCGTTGCCCAGCAGGTTGCCCAGCACCTGCGCCAGGCGCGCCTCGTCGGCCGACACCCAGAGGTCGGCGCCCTCGGGCGACAGCTCCAGCCGCAGCACGCGACGGTCCAGCGCCGGCCCCAGGCCCTGCATCGCCTGCACCGCCTGCTCGGCCACGGCCAGCAGCCGCACCGGCGCGAAGCGCATGGCCAGCCGCTTGCGCGTGATGCGCGAGACGTCCAGCAGGTCGTCGACCAGCCGCGTGACGTGCGCCAGGTGCCGCTGCACGATGGCGCGCTCGTGGCTGGTGCGCGCGTCGCCCTTGCGCTCCATCAGGTGCAGGGCGGTGGCGATGGGCGCCAGCGGGTTGCGCAGCTCGTGCCCCAGCATCGCCAGGAATTCGTCCTTGCCGCGGCCGGCTTCCTCGGCCTCCTGCAGCGCCCGGGTCACGCGCGCGAGCAGCGCCTCGCGCTCCAGCTCGGCCTCGTGCCGCTCCCGGGCCGCGCGTTCGCGCTCGGCCGAGGCCAGGTTGAGGGCCGCGCCCACCTCGTCGAGCTCGGCCACGCCCAGCGGCGGCACCTGCACCGGCTGGCCCATGCCCAGCGCCGCTGCGGCGGATTTCAGCTGGTCGATCGGCTGGCTCACCTGCCGCCCGAAATAGCGCGCGACGGCCACCGACAGCGCCAGCGAGGCAAGCAGGCCCAGCAGCACGGCGCCGAGCAGGCCGACTACCCGCTGGTCGGCCTCTCTGGCGGAAATGCCGACGGCCACCGCCCATCCCGACAGGGCCAGGCGGTGGAAGCCGGTGTAGCTGGGCTCGCCTTCCAGCGTGTAGGTCGGCCCCATGCCTTCGCGCCCCGGCGCCGCCATCAATGCCTGCAGCGAGGGCGAGGCGCGGGCCTGCGCGTTGGCGCGCGAGCGCACCACGCGGTTGCCGGTGGCGTCGAAGATGCCGACCACCGAGGAGGACGGGATGTCCTGGCGGGTGATGATGCCCTGCACCTGCTCCACCGGCACCACCGCCGACAGCACGTAGGCCAGCCGGCCGTCGCGCAGCACCGGCACGCGCACGGCGAAGGCGGGCCCGCGGCCGAAGCGGCCTTCGGCCACCTCGCCGACCACCGGCTGCAGGGTGGCGATGGCGCGGCGCATGCTGCCGGCGTCGACCGGCGTTCCCTCGGTGCTGCCCAGCGGCACCGAGGAATTCACCAGGATGCGGCCCTCCGGGTCGGCCACCACCACCGAGCGCCAACCCTGCTGCAGCGCCACGCGGCGGGCCAGGCGCTGGAACGCCGGCAGCCGGTCGGGCTGCAGGTCCTCCGACTCGGCCACGCTTTGCAGCACGCCGATGGCGGCGCGGTGCTGCGCTTCGGTGGCCGTGGCCAGCGCGCGCGCCAGTTCCAGCGCGGAGCCCTGGGTGTCGATGCGCCGCTCCTGCACCAGGTAGGCGACGGCGCCGGCCACCGCCAGCGCCAGCGGAAGCAGCCCGCCCGCGGCCAGCAGGAACAGGCGCCAGCGCAGCGAGCGGCCGGGCTGGATGCTCATTTCGCGTGGATGACGTAGCGCACGAAGTCGTCGGCCCCGGCGAACTGGTCGTACAGCCGCCGCGCCGAGACGTTGTCCTCGCGCGTCATCCAGTACAAGCGCGCCCAGCCCTCGGCCCGCATGGCGTTGCGCAGCCATTCGAGCAGCGAGCGGCCCACGCCCTGCTCGCGCGCGGCGGGCGCGACGAACAGGTCTTCCAGGTAGCACACGGGCTGGCTTTCCCAGGTGTTCTCGTGCACCACGCAGTGGGCGAAGCCGCAGACCCGGCCTTCCACTTCGGCCACGATGCACATCACGGCCGAGTCGGGGTCGAGGATGCGCTTCCAGGTGCGCGCCGTCACCTCGTCTGGGAGCGCCGCTTCGTAGAAATCGCAATAGCCGCGCCAGAGCTTGCGCCAGGCGGGTTCGTCGGAGGGCAGGGCGGCGCGGATCAGGCTGGACACGCTGCACATTCTGCCTCGCCTGGCCTCGTCCTACGCGCCTGCCGCGCTGCGCTGCCTATGATTGTTCGCACAGTTTTCCCCTTTCACGCCATGGCCGCCAAGAACTTTCCCGCTACGCCCTCCGCTTCCGCCGGCCAGCCGCTGGATCTCGGCACCTCTGTGGCCGGCGAGGAGGATCCGGGCGCCTCCATCGACATCGCCGTCCCCGCCGTGCCGGACGCCGACGGGAAACCTTGCCCGGCCTGCGCCGGCACCGGCGTGTTCCAGGGCCTGCGCTGCCCCGAATGCGGGGGCACCGGCAAGGTGGCGGCCGCCGGCACCGGCGCCTGACGGCGCGCATGCCCGCGTTCGCGCCCGGCCCACGCCCCGGCGGCCTGCCGCCGGTCCGGGTGCTGCGCACGCGGGCCGGCCGGCTGGCCTGCGTGGTGTCGGGGCGCGGCGCGCCGCCCATCGTGCTGATCGCCGGCGCCGGCGTGGCGCTGGAGGGCTGGCGCCGCCTGTATCCGGCCATCGAACGCCTGGGCACGGTGTTCGCGTGGAACCGCTTCGGCCTGAGGGGCAGCGACCCGCCGCCGCGCCAGGGCCAGAGCGCGAGCGACGTGGTGGCGGCGCTGCGCGAGCTGCTGCGCCAGGCCGGCATCGCGCCGCCCTACCTGCTGGTCGGCCACTCGGTGGGCGGCCTGCACGCCAACCTGTTCGCGCGGCTGCATCCGCGCGAGGTGGCGGGGCTGCTGCTGCTGGAAGCGGCGCATCCGCAAGACCAGGCCGTGCTGCGCCCGCACGAGACGCGGCTGGCCGGCGCGCTCAGCCGGCTGCTGGCGCTGCCGCAGCAGTGGTTGCGACCCAATCTGCACGCCGAGATGCAATGCATCCGCCGCACGGTGGAGGAGGTCGGGGTGGCCGGGCCGTTTCCCGAGATTCCGCTGACGGTGGTGACCGGCGGCCAGGCACCGCCGGCCTGGATGATGTCGCCGGCCGCGGTGGGCGAGAAGCGGGCGCACCAGCAGGAATTGGCGCGGCTGTCGCCGCTGGGCGAGCAGGTGATCGCGCAGCGCAGCGGGCATTTCCCGCAGCTGAGCGAGCCCGGCCTGGTGCTGGACGCGCTGCGCCGGCTGCTTGTCCGCTGCCGGAGTCAGGCGCCGGACAAGCCCTTGTAAAGCATGTAGCCGGCCAGCAGGTACAGGATGCTCGCGAACACGCGCTTGAGTTTGCCCACCGGCAGCGCATGCGCCACGCGCGCGCCGAGCGGCGCCGTCAGCACGCTGCACAGGGCGATGGTCACCAGCCCGGGCAGCCAGAGATAGCCGAACGAGCCGGGCGGCAGGCCGGTGAGCTGCAGGCCGCTGAACACGTAGCCCGCCACGTTGGCCACCGCGATCGGGAAGCCGAGCGCGGCGGAGGTGGCCACGGCGTTGTGGATCGCCACGTTGCACCAGGTCATGAAGGGCACGCTGATGAAGCCGCCGCCCGCGCCCACCAGCCCCGAGAGGAAGCCGATGCCGCCGCCGGCCGCCAGGGTGCCGGCCGTGCCGGGCAGCTGGCGTGTCGGCTTGGGCTTCTTGTCCAGGAACATCTGGGTGGCGGAGAAGCCGACGAACAGGCCGAACACGATGGCCAGCGAGCTGCCTTTGAGCAGCGCGAACACGCCCATGCTGCCGATCATGCTGCCGATCACGATGCCCGGCGCCAGCAGCCGCACGATGTCCCAGCGCACCGCGCCGCGCTTGTGGTGGGCGCGCACGCTGGACACCGAGGTGAAGATGATGGTGGCCATCGAGGTGGCGATCGCCATCTTGACCGCCAAGTCGCCAGTGACGCCGCGGTTGGACAGGATGATGGTGAGGAAGGGCACCATGATCATGCCGCCGCCGATGCCCAGCAGGCCCGCGAGGAAGCCGGTGCACACGCCCAGCAGGGCCAGTTCGAGAATGAGTTGGAGTTCGATCGGCATCGCCGCGATTGTCGCAGCTCGGCCTTGCGCATGGCCGTGGTTGAGCATGCGCGCGCCGTGTCAAGCAATGCCCGCGCAGCGCGTGCGAGGCCGGATGTTTTTGTGCCCGCGGCCGGATCCGGCACGTACAATGGCCCGGTCTGCGGTGTGCACCGGGCTTTATATTTCCTTGAACCAATGCTCTTAGAGCTCGGGCTTGGAACATCGCTTGGCGAGCGTGATCATCTCGCGTCAGATGAACCCAACGCCAAGTTGACCTCGCCCACCTGAACCCCGGTTCAGGATGCCGGTCCGGTGGCACTTGCAGACACCTATTCCATGAAAAACGCCGGACTCGCTCCGGCGTTTTTTTTGCGGCCGCGCACCGGTCAGCCGATGGCTACCTTGTCTTCCGCGTACTCCGCCCGCATGGCGCTTTCGGTCTGGGCATAGAGCGCGTGCAGGTGCGCCAGCCAGTCCTCCTCGGCCGGCCACTGCCTTTCCTCGGCGATGAACGCGTACAGGCTGCGCAGCTTGCGGTGCAGCGCGCGCGCGCCCATCTCGCCGGCGATGCCCACCAGCGAGTGCATCACTTCGCGCATCTCCTCGAAGTTGCGGTCCTGCACGCAGGCGTCGAGCTTGCGCAGCAGCACGCCGGTGTCGTCCAGCGCGCTTTGCACCATGTCCATCTGCAGCATGGCCTGCAGCCGCGACGCGTCGAGCAGCGACTCCGGCCCCGCCGGGCCGGCCGCGGGCGCACGCAGGCTGGCCACGGGCACGCGCATGGCGCCGTTGGCCAGCACCTGCCGGCTGAGTTTTTCGAAGAAGTCGGCCGGCTCCACCGGCTTGACCACGAAGTCGTTCATGCCGGCGGCGCGGGCGGCTTCCACCATGGCCTCGTCGGAGTGCGCGGTCAGCGCGATCACCGGCGTCGCGCCGTGCGGCGCCGGCATGGCGCGGATGGCGCGGGTGACCTCCAGGCCGTTCAGGCCCGGCATGTTGATGTCGGTGAGCACGGCGTCGACGTGGGTGGCGCCGCACAGCCGGTCCAGCACCTCCTGGCCGGTGCCGGCTTCCAGCACGTGCACGCCGCGCTCCTGCAGCAGCGCGCGCAGGAACTTGCGGTTGAAGGCCTGGTCGTCGGCCAGCAGGATGGTCTTGCCGGCCAGCGACGCCGAGGCCCGCGCGGACGACGCGCGCCGTTCGCCGTCTTCCACGGCGCGGCACAGCGCGTCCAGCAGGTCGATCTGGCCGCAGGGCTTCTGCACGAAGGCGGTCACACCGACCTTCTCCAGCTTGATGCGCGCCGAGTGCGGCGACTCCGCCGTGTAGGCGACGATCGGCATGTGCTCCCTGCCGGCGATCGCGCCCGAGCGGATGCTGGCGGCGGTGGCGTAGCCGTCCTGCACCGGCATGCTCAGGTCCAGCACCACGGCGTCGTAGCCGGTGCGCTCCAGCATGCGCAGCGCCACCTCGCCGTTCTCGGCTTCGTCCATCTGCGCGCCCAGCGGCTCCAGCAGCGCCCGCGCGGTCTGGCGCAGGGCGGGCACGTCGTCCACGATCAGCAGGCGCTTGCCGTGGAACAGGGCGATGGCACGCTCCTGGACGTTGCGGCTGTGGTCGGCAAGATCCGCGTCGCTCACCGGCGGGAAGCTCAGGATGAAGCGGGTGAACCTGCCCTGGACGGATTCGCAGGAGATGTCGCCGCCGAAGGCGCGCATGGTGCGCCTGCAGAACGCCAGGCCGAGGCCGGTGCCGCCGGCCTTGCCGGCGGTATGGAACGGCTCGAACAGCCGCGCCAGCGCCTGCGGGTTCATGCCGGGGCCGGTGTCGTGCACGGCCACGGTGTGATCCGCGATGGTGATGCTCACGCGCGCGTGGGGGTACTGCTTGAAGTAATAGGCGGCGTTCTTCAGCAGATTGAACAGGATGAAGACGTAGCGGGTCTCGTCGCCCCTGAAGGTGAAGTCGCGCACCACGTCGATGGTGACCTTCTCGCGTTCGGCTGGGCCTTCGTAGCTGAACTCCTCCACCGCCTTGCGCGTGGCGGCGGCGGCCGACAGGTAGGTCAGGCCGGCCGGGTCGATCGGCCTGGCGTGGACTTCGTCCAGCGTCATGGTGATGACCTGCAGGCCGCGCTCGATGGCGATCTTGCTCTGGGCCAGTTCACGGTACAGCGCGTCCAGGTCCTTCGGATTGATCGACTGGGCCTGCCCGTTCGTGCTGGGCTGGGGCAGCCTCTGGCCGATGCTGCTCAGGCTCGACTTGAGCTGGCCCAGGGGACTGCGGATTTCATGGGCGATGGAGCCGGCCAGCGCCAGTGCTTCCACGGCCTTGATGCGTTCCTGCGCCAGGATGCCCTTCAGGTTGCTGCGGCTGAAGATCAGGCTGGTGCCGATGGTGAAGACGAACATCGGCAGGTAGATCGTTGACAGCTGGTCGTGGCCGAGCGAGGCGAAGTTGGGCATCGTCTGGTAGGCCCACCAGATGCCCGCCGCCATGCCCACGATCAGGTTGACGATCAGCACCACCGGATGCGGCAGCACGGTGATGAGGATGAACAGCATGGCCATCATCATCATGGAACGCATGATGGCGTAGTTGCTTGCCAGCAGGTGGTAGGTCGAGAAGAACGGCAGCGTGTACATGACCACGAAGAACCAGTACCACGGCAGGTACCTCTTCATGGCCGGCGGCCACCACTTGATGAGCAGGAGCAGCAGGCAGGTCAGCGTGCCGGCGACGCGCAGCCAGAGGTTCTCGTAGTCGGCCGGGTGCAGGCGGATCCAGACGATCCCGTACAGGATGTGGCTGACGAAGCCGATCGTGCCCACCGCCAGGATCAGCCCCGACGAGATGTTCGTGGTCTGCACGAGCATCTTGTTGAAGGCTGCGAAAGGGTTCATGTTCCGGGCACCCATGGGTTGCTGCTTCAGAAGTTGAAGGTCGTCACGTTGAATGACATGCCTGCGCTTCCCATCCAGGACAGGACCCGGTCTCCCTTCTTCAGGCGGCCCTCCTGCCGCGCCAGCGCCATGGTGGCCGGAATCGAGGCGGAGACCACGTTGCCGATCTGGTGGTACGTGTGATAGATCTTATGGGCAATACCGCTTTTTTCGCCATAGCGCTGCCATTCGGCCTGCGACGACGTGTGGGTGAAGGCGATGTCGAAGTCGTCCGGCCGATCGCCCGCGGCCGCCAGGACCTTGGGCAGTTCCTTGTCCAGGTTTTCGTGCAGCTTGGCGCCCATCGCGGTGAAGCGCCCAATGCCCAGGCGCCCGACGTGGTAGCTGGGGCTGCAGAAGCCCTCGAAACCGGCGGTCGGGATGGTGCACAGGTCGGCCAGGTCCGGGCGCGACAGGAAGTTGAAGCGGAAGTTATCGGGCTGCTGCGGCACCAGCAGCGTCGCCGTGGCCACCTCGCCGATGGTGTAGGAGGGCAGAGCGTATTCCAGCTGCTCCGGCGTCTTCAGGGCGAAGTTGGCCGGGAACAGCGGGCCGCCCTCGGTCATGTTGAATTCCGCGTTGACGATCAGCGCGCTGCGGTAGCCGCGCGTCTTGAACAGGCTGTCGACCAGCGACATCGCACGCGTCCAGCTCATGCAGGCGTCGATCACGTCGAAGCATTCGGCCCGGGCGAAGCCCAGCGCCTTGGCGGCCATGTAGCTGTTGGCGGGCTCGCGAAAGCCGCCGCCGATGCCGACGTAGACGAACAGATCGACGTCTTTGGGTTTGAATGCGGACGGTTCGAGCGCACTGGCCACGGCCTTGGCCAGATGGTCGAGGGGCCGCTCGCCCTCGGCGCACCAGTTGCGGCTGACCAAGCCGCTGCGATCCAGCAGGGTCTTGACAACGCGCAGGCCCCTGTCGAGATCGCCTTCGAATTCCGGGGAATGCCGGCGGATCAGCTCGATCACCTCGGCGTTGGAAACCTTTTTGGAGGGAAAACTGGCTGCAAGGCTTTCGATGAGCATTCTGCGATGGCTAATAAAAAGGCCGGCCCTGCGAAAGGGACGGCCTGTGTTTGCAAAAAGGTTTCTGAGAAACCCCACCCCGTAAAGAATGTTAGACGGCGTTACGTAACGCCGTCAATCGATGCTGTTACCAGTGCCTGCTGCGAAGCCTGGAGCGCGACTTCCTACCGCTGTCGTGCTTGTACCGGTTTGTTACAGGTCCGGCCGCCGGACCTGTTATGGCGCTGCTAGATCAGCCGGCCATCGTCGCCGAGGGCGCCGTCGAGCCGGGCCAGCAGGCCGGCCAGCCGCGGGTCGTCCGCGTGGCCGTTGCCGTTCATGCTGATGCCGCTGCGCTCGGCGGCGGGCGGCGTTTCGCGCGCGGCCAGGTCGAACGCCAGGTTCAGCGCGGCCAGCACCGCGATGCGGTCGCGCGCCTTCACCTTGCCGGCGTCGCGGATGCGGCACATGGCGGTGTCGACCTTCTCCACCGCTTCCAGCAGCCGCTGCTCGCCGCCCTCGGGGCATCCGAGCAGGTAGCTCTGCCCCATGATCTGGACTTCGAGTTGCTTCATGCGTGCGGCGTCATGTGCCCAGCTTCAAGCGGCGGACTTCAGGTCGGGCAGGCGCTCCAGCAGCGCGTCGACCCGCGAGCGGGCGGCCGACAGGCGCGACTTGAGCGAATCGCGCTCCTGCGTGAGCAGCTCCATCTGCTCGGAGAGCAGGGCGTTGGTGCGCTGCAGCTCCTCGTAGCGGACCAGCAGCCGCTCGACGCGGTCCACGAGTTGATCGATCTGGGAAGCGCTGGCCATACGAAAGCCATTGTAGGGTTTCGTTTCAGAAACTCATCTAAAATCAAAACGTTGGTGCTCGCGGTGTGGTTCGCATGCCGCAGTTCAACGGGAAGCAGGAAGCGCGTCCGCCAAGGCCGCTGCCAACCTGCGCTGCCCCCGCAACGGTAAGCGGACGGGAACGTGCCCACGGCGCGTTCCAGCTCCATCACACAGCCACTGGGCCCGCCTGAAACAGCGGGCCTGGGAAGGCGATGGAGCCAAGTCCGCCAGCCCGGATACCGGCCAACAAGGTGGCCGTGGTGCGCAAGCGCCGCGGTTGTGATGCCCATCATGCCGGCGGGGAAGCCGGCGAGGGCCAAGAAACCTGTGCTCCCAAAAATGACAACGACCGTGCATCGCCTGCGCATGGCCGCGCTGCCCCTGGCAGTCGCCGCCGCGCTTCCGTCCGTCCGCGCGCAAAACGCTTCGACGCTTCCCGACACCGTGGTGACCGCCACCCGCACCGCCACCCGCGCCGACGCCCTCGTCAGCGAGGTGAAGGTGATCGACCGCGAGCAGATCGAAGCCGCCACCGCGCGCACCCTGCCCGAGCTGCTGGCGCGCACCGCCGGCGTGCAGACCTCGGCCAACGGCGGGCGCGGCAAGACCTCCAACATCTTCATCCGCGGCGCCGAGAACCGCCACACCATCCTGCTGGTCGACGGTGTGCGGCTCGGCTCCGCGACGGCGGGCACGCCCAGCTGGGAGACGATCCCGGTGGAGATGATCGAGCGCATCGAGATCCTCAAGGGCCCGGCCTCCGCGCTGTACGGCAGCGAGGGCGTGGGCGGCGTGGTGCAGATCTTCACGCGCAAGGGCCGCGAGGGCTTCCATCCGAACGCCGCGCTCACCGCGGGCAGCCTGCACCACTTCACGGCCTCGGCCGGCGTGGCCGGCGGGCAGGGGCCGCTCACGTACTCCTTCGGCGTGCAGCGCCAGCGCGAGCGCGGCACCAACACCACCCAGCCCTACGTGCCGTTCGGCAACCACAACCCCGACATCGACCCGTTCCGCCAGGACGCGGTGAACGGCTCGGTGAAGTACGAGCTGTCCAAGGACTGGAGCGTGGACGCCGGCCTGCTGTACTCCGACGGCATCAGCAACTACGACGACGGCCCCGGCTTCGATGCGCGCACGGCGATCCGCGCGCTCACCGCGCACGCGGGCGTGAAGGGCCGCATCCTGCCGTCCTGGCGCACCGAACTGCGCTTCTCGCAGGGCAACGACATCTCCAACACCATCGAAGCCAGCTTCCCGGGCTACTTCCGCACCAAGCAGTCGCAGTGGACCTGGCAGAACGACATCGACACGCCGATCGGCGTGGCGCTGGCCGGCCTGGAGCGGCGCGAGCAGAAGGTGGAAGCCTCCAGCGCCTACACGGTCACGCAGCGCACCATCGACTCGGTGTTCGGCGGCCTGAACGGCAGCGCCGGCAACCACAGCTGGCAGGCCAACCTGCGGCGTGACCGCAACTCGCAGTTCGGCTCGGCCGACACCTGGTTCGCCGGCTACGGCTACAAGCTCACGCCGAACTGGCGCGTGCACGGCTCGCACGGCACCTCGTTCGTGGCGCCGTCGTTCAACCAGCTGTACTTCCCCAACTTCGGCAACCCGGACCTGCAGCCAGAGCGCGGCAAGAACACCGACTTGGGGCTAACCTGGACCAGCGGCGAGCACGAGGTGAAGCTGGTGCGCTTCGACAACCGCATCCGCGGCTTCATGACCAACACCACCTTGCCGGTCAACATCCCGCATGCGCGCATCGACGGCTGGTCGCTGGGCTACGAAGGCAAGTTCGACAAGCTGGGCCTGAACGTCAACTACGAGCACCTGGACCCGCGCAACGAATCGAACGGCAGGCAGCTGCCGCGCCGCGCCAAGCAGCAGCTGCTGGTGGCGGGCGACTACCGGCTGGGCGCGTGGCGCTTCGGCGGCTCGCTGCTGCACGTGGGCTCGCGCTTCGACGACGCGGCCAACCGCCTCCCGCTGGGCGCCTACACCACGGTGGACCTGTCCGCCGACTGGCAGTTCGCGCCCGACTGGAGCGTGCAGGCCAAGGTCAACAACCTGACCGGCCGGCACTACGAAACCTCCTACGGCTACAACCAGCCGGGCCGCGGGTTCTTCCTGACCCTGCGCTGGCAGCCGAAGTAAGCTCGAACCATGCTGTCGATCCCCAAAGGCCCCCAGCGCATCGTCTGCCTCACCGAGGAAGCCACCGAGTGGCTGTACCTGCTGGGCGAGGAGGCGCGCATCGTCGGCATCTCCGGCTACACGGTGCGCCCGCGCCGCGCCCGCGAGGAGAAGCCCAAGGTCAGCGCCTTCCTCTCGGCCAAGATCGACAAGATCCTGGAGCTGAAGCCGGACTGCGTGTTCGGCTTCAGCGACCTGCAGGCCGAGATCGCCAGCGAGCTGGTGAAAAAAGGCGTGCAGGTCACCATCTTCAACCAGCGCAGCGTGCAGGAAATTTTCTCCATGCTGTACCAGGTCGCGGCCATGGTGGGGCAGGAAGCGCAGGGCGTGCGCCTGCTGGAAGGCATGCGCGCGCGGCTGCTGGAGATCGAGGCGGCCGGCCGCGCGCTGGCGCGCCGGCCGCGCCTGTACTTCGAGGAATGGGACGAGCCGCACATCAGCGCCATCCGCTGGGTGTCCGAGCTGGCGGGCATCGCCGGCGCGGACGACTGCTTCGCCGAGCTGGCGCTGCAGGCGCTGGGCAAGGACCGCATCATCGCCGACGGCGGCGAGATCGTGCGGCGCGACCCGGACATCATCATCGGCTCCTGGTGCGGCAAGAAATTCCGCCCGGAGAAGGTGGCCGCGCGCGCCGGCTGGCAGGACGTGAAGGCGGTGAAGAGCGGCCAGCTGTTCGAGATCAAGTCGGCCGACATCCTGCAGCCGGGACCGGCCGCGCTCACCGACGGCGTGGAGCAGCTGCACCGCATCGTGCTGGCCTGGAGCCGTGCGCATGGCTGAGGTCCGCGTCGCCGCCAGCGAATTGATCCTGGGCGGCCAGAAAAGCGGCAAGACCGCGCGCGCCGAGTCGCTCGCCGCGGCCTGGCTCGCCGCATCGCCCGAACACCGCGCCATCTACATCGCCACGGCGCAGGCCTGGGACGAGGAGATGCGCGAACGCATCGCGCGGCACCGGCGCGACCGCGCCGAGCGCGTGCCGCGCATGGCCACGGTGGAAGAGCCGCTGGAAGTGGCGCGTGCCATCGGCCAGCACAGCCGCGCCGACACGCTGGTGGTGGTGGACTGCCTCACCTTGTGGCTGACCGCGCTCTTGATGCCGGCGCTGCCGCGGGCCGACGGCACGCCCGCCGCCCAGCCCAGCATCGCCGGCGCGGTTGCCGCCTGCGCGGGGCCGCTGGTGCTGATCAGCAACGAGATCGGCATGGGCGTGATCCCGATGGGCCGCGACACGCGCGCCTTCGTGGACGCACTGGGCGGCCTGAACCAGGAGGCGGCCGGCGCCTGCCAGCGCGTGACGCTGATGTCGGCCGGCCTGCCGATGTTGCTGAAAGGACAGCCGTGACGACACGCGGGCTGCTGCTGATTGCGCTGCTCTTCTTCGCCCGCGCCGCCGCCGCCACCCAGGTGGTGGACGACCGCGGCGTGGCCATCGCGCTGGCGCATCCGCCGCAGCGCATCGTCACCCTGCTGCCTTCGCTGACCGAAGTGGTGTGCGAGCTGGGCGCCTGCACGCGGCTGGTCGGCGTGGACAACTATTCCAACTGGCCGGAGGCGGTGCGCGCGCTGCCGCACGTGGGCGGCCTGGAGGATGCCAACATCGAGCGCATCGTCGCGCTCAAGCCCGACCTGGTGCTGGCGGCGGCGTCCTCGCGCGCCATCGGCCGCCTGCAGGGCCTGGGGCTCACCGTGGCGGCGCTGGAGCCGAAGACGCTGACCGACGTGCGGCGGGTGGTCGGCAAGGTGGCGCAGCTGCTGGGCAACTCCGCCGAGGGCGCGCGCATGCTGGAGCGCATCGACGCCGGTGTCGACGCGGCGGCCCGCTCGCTGCCGCAGGCGCTGCGCGGCACGCGCGTGTACTTCGAGGTCAACAACGGGCCGTACGCAGCCAGCGAATCGTCCTTCATCGGCGAGCTGCTGGCGCGCGTCGGCGCGGCCAACGTGGTGCCGGGCGCGCTCGGGCCGTTCCCCAAGCTGAACCCGGAGTTCGTGGTGCGTGCCGACCCCGAGGTCATCATGGTGTCGGACCGCAACGCGCAGGCGCTGCGCGAGCGCCCGGGCTGGGACCGCATCCGCGCGGTGCGCGGCCAGCGCGTGTGCGTGTTCACCGCCGAACAGGGCGACGTGCTGGTGCGCCCCGGCCCGCGCATGGCCGAAGCCGCGCAGCTGATGGTGCAGTGCCTCACCGGACGGCTGAAGGGCCGCTCCCTGTGACGCGCGCGCCAGGCAGCCCCGCGCAGCTCACGGTCACGCTGCTCGCGCTCGGCGCCGCGCTGCTGGGCCTGGGCACGGCCGTCGGCAGCGTCGGCTGGGAATCGCTCTGGGGGCAGGGCGGCACGGCGGCCGCCATCCTGTGGGAGATCCGCCTGCCGCGCAGCATCGGCGCCTGGCTGGCCGGCGCGCTGCTGGGCCTGGCGGGCGCGGTGGCGCAGGGCCTGTTCCGCAATCCGCTGGCCGACCCCTACCTGCTGGGCAGCGCCACCGGCGCGGCGTTCGGCGTGGCGGTGCTGCTGGTGGTGCTGGGCGCGTCGCCGGCCGCCGCTTCGGGCTGGGCCGCGCGCCTGGGCCTCACCGGCGCCGGTTTCGCGGGCGCGGTGCTGGCCGTGATGCTGACGCTGGTGCTGGCCAAGGGGGTGCAGCACACGCTGCGCCTGCTGCTGGCCGGCGTGATCGTCGGCATGGTGTTCGGCGCGTTCTCCGCGCTGGTGATGTTCTGGGTGCCGGACATCATGCGCGCCATGCAGGCCTTCCTGCTCGGCACCACCGGCTTCCTGGGCTGGAGCAGCGTGGGCCTGCTGGCGGTGCTGGCGGCGCTCAGCATGGCGGCGTCGCTGGTGTTCAGCCGCGCGCTGGACGCGCTGGCGCTGGGCGAGACCACGGCCGCCAGCCTCGGCGTGGCGCTGGGCCCGGTGCGGATGGTGCTGATCGCGGTGATGGCGCTGGCCACCGGCGCGGCGGTGGCGCAGGTCGGCCTGATCGCCTTCATCGGCCTGATCGCGCCGCACCTGGTGCGCGCGGCCGTGAAGCCCACGCACCGCTGGCTGCTGCCGCTGTCGGGGCTGGCCGGCGGCGCGCTGCTGCTGGCCGCCGACGTGCTGGCACGCTGGTTCCTGGCGCCGCAGGAGTTGCCGGTCGGCGTGCTGACGGCGGTGCTGGGCGGCGGCTACCTGCTGTGGCTGATGCACCGGAGGCCGCTATGAGCGCGGTTGCACTGCAGGCGAAGGGGCTGCACGTCGCGCTGGGTGGCGTGCCGGTGCTGCAGGGCATCGACCTGGCGATTCCCGCCGGCCGCTGGACCGCCATCGCGGGACCCAACGGCGCGGGCAAGACCACGCTGCTGCGGGCGCTGGCGCACCTGCTGCCGTACTGCGGCGAGGTGCGCCTGCAGGGCCGCGACGCCGCCGCCTGGCCGCACAAGGAGCGCGCCCGCTCGCTGGCCTGGCTGGGCCAGAACGAGACCGGCGCCGAGGACCTGCTGGCGCGCGACGTGGTGATGCTGGGCCGCCTGCCGCACCAGGACTGGCTGGGCTCGCCCAGCGCCGCCGACCGCGCGGCGGTGGAAGCCGCGATGCAGGAAACCCAGTGCTGGCAATGGCGCGACCGCCCGCTCGGCAGCCTGTCGGGCGGCGAGCGCCAGCGCGTGCTGCTGGCGCGCGCGCTTGCCGTGCGCGCGCCCCTGCTGATGATGGACGAGCCGCTGGCCAACCTCGACCCGCCGCACCAGGCCGACTGGCTGGGCATCGTGCGCCGGCACGTCGCGCGCGGCGGCACGGCGATCAGCGTGCTGCACGAGATCAGCCTGGCGCTGCAGGCCGACGAACTGGTGGTGGTGGACCAGGGGCGCGTCGCGCACCAGGGCGCGTGTGCCGACCCGGCCACGCACCGCGCGCTGGAAACCGTGTTCGGCGGGCGCATCGCGGTGCATGCCGTGGCCGGACAATGGGTCTCGCTGCCGCGCGTGCAGGAAGAAACGGAAATCGGGGAAATTGGTGTCTGACCCCAATCAGGAATTTTCAGAGATGCAGATCGAACAGGCTCCATCGAGCAAACCCTACGAGAAGCCCGAAGGCGAGCGGCGCGGGCTGGTGATCGTGAACACCGGCGACGGCAAGGGCAAGAGCACGGCGGCGTTCGGGCTGGCGCTGCGCGCGCACGGCCGCGGCAAGGCGGTGAAGATCTTCCAGTTCATGAAGGTGCCGACGGCGCGCTTCGGCGAGCACCGCATGTTCGAGCAGATCGGCATCCCGATCGAAGGCCTGGGCGACGGCTTCTCCTGGAAAAGCCAGGACCTGGAGCACTCCGCGCAACTGGCGCGCGACGGCTGGCTGCGGGCGCGCGAGGCCATCCTCGGCGGCCAGTACTTCCTGGTGGTGCTGGACGAACTCACCTATCCGCTGATCTACGGCTGGCTGCCGCTCGACGACGTGCTGCAGACCCTGCGCGAGCGCCCGCGCGACGTGCACGTGGCGATCACCGGCCGGCGCTGCCCGCCCGAGATCATCGAGCTGGCCGACACCGTGACCGAGATGACCAAGGTCAAGCACGCCTTCAACGCCGGCGTGCCGGCGCAGCGCGGCATCGAAGACTGACAGCGTGCAAGCCTGGGTCTCCGCCTTCCTGCCCGCCGCCATCGCCTTGCCGGTGGCGCTGGCGCTGGACCGCTGGCCGGGCGAGCCGCCGCTGCGCTGGCATCCGGTGGCGTGGATGGGGCGCTACCTGGGCTGGATCGGCGGCGCCATCGGTCCGCGCGAAGTGCGTGCGTCGCCCGACTGGACCAGCTTCTGCGCCGGTGCGCTGGCCTGGTACGGCGGGGCCGCGCTGTGCGTGCTGGCCGCCATCGTGCTGAGCGACCAGATCGTGCTGCTGCATCCGCTGCTGGCCGGCGCGCTGCTGGGGCTGCTGCTGAAACCCATGCTGTCGTGGCACATGCTGCGCGGCGAAGCGGCCGGCGTGGAAGCCGCGCTGGCGCAGTCGCTGGACGCGGGACGGCGCCAGCTCGGGCGCATCGTCAGCCGCGAGGTGATGCGGCTGGACGAGAGCCAGGTGCGCGAAAGCGCCATCGAGTCGCTGGCCGAGAACCTGAACGACTCGGTGGTGGCGCCGGTGTTCTGGTTCGTGGTGGCGGGGCTGCCCGGCGCGGTGCTGTACCGCTTCGCCAACACCGCCGATGCGATGTGGGGCTACAAGGGGTTCCGCGGCGGCATCCATTGGGAATGGGCCGGCAAGTGGGCCGCGCGCGCCGACGACGTGCTGTCGTGGATTCCGGCGCGCATCACGGCACTCCTGATCGCCGCCGTCTGCGGCAGCTGGCCGAAGGGGCTGCGCGCGGAGGCACGCCGCACGCCGTCGCCCAACAGCGGCTGGCCGATGGCGGCGATGGCGCTGGTGCTGGGCGTGCGGCTGCGCAAGCCCAATGCCTACACCCTGAACGCGCAGGGCGGCGCGCCCGAAGCCGGCCATACCGAGCGGGCGCTGCGCATCGGCGGCCAGGTGGTGGTGGTGCTGCTGGCCTGGTCGCTGGTGGCGATGGCCGCGCTGCGCTGGAGCCGGCCATGGTGGTGACGCCGCGCGTGCACGGCGGGCCGGACGCCGACGGCGCAGCGCCGTTCGATTTCTCCACCAACACCAATGCCTGCGGGCCGTGCCCCGCCGCGCTGGCCGCCGTGCGCGCGGCCGACGCCACGCGCTACCCGGATGCGGCTTACGCGGCATTGCGCGCGCGGCTCGCGCGCTTCCATGGCGTCGATGCCTGGCGCATCGTGCCGGCGGCGAGCGGCAGCGAATTCATCTTCCGCGTGAGCGCCTGGGCCGTGCGTGCGGGCCTGCACCGCGTGGCGCTGCCACGCCACGGTTATGGCGACTACGCGGCGGCGGCAAGCGCGCATGGATTGACGCAGGTGCCGCCCGAGCACGCGGACCTGGTCTGGGCCTGCGAACCGTCGAGCCCCCTCGGCCAGCCGCATCCGGAGCTCGCCGCATGCAAAGAACCCGTTCGCCCTGAGCTTGTCGAAGGGCAGTTCCCGAGCAGGGCTTCGACAGGCTCAGCCCGAACGGTGACTCCGAAGCAGGCTCTCGTGCTCGACCTCGCCTACGAGCCGCTGCGGCTGTCCGGCGCGCCCAGTCTCGATGCGGCGCAGCGCGACACCGTGTGGCAGCTGTGGACGCCGAACAAGGCGCTCGGCCTCACCGGTGTGCGCGGTGCGTATGCCATCGCGCCGCGTGATGCGCGGGACGCCGCCGCGCAGCTGGAAGCGCTCGCGCCGTCCTGGGTACTGGGCGCGCACGCCGCCGCCATGCTGGAAGCGTGGTGCGCGCCGCAGGTGCAGCAGTGGCTGGTGGAAAGCAAAGCGACATTGCGGCAATGGAAGGACATGCAGGTGGAGATGCTGCAAGCCATGGGCTGGCGCTGCGAAGCCAGCGACGCCAACTTCTTCGCTTGCGAGCCCGGCGTGGATACCGCGGCGCTGCTGGTCCGGCTGCGCGGCCAGGGCATCCAGCTGCGCGACTGCACCTCCTTCGGCCTGCCCGGCGTGCTGCGCCTGAGCGTGCAGCCGCCCGAAGCACAGGCGGCTTTGCGCAGCGCCTGGGAGGCCTTCCGGTGACCGCGCGCTGCGTGATGGTGCTGGGCACCACCAGCGGTGCCGGCAAGAGCTGGCTGGCCACCGCCTTGTGCCGCTGGTACGCGCGCCAGGGCCTGAAGGTGGCGCCGTTCAAGGCGCAGAACATGAGCAACAACGCGCGCGTGGTGGCCGCGCCCGGCGGCGCGCTGGGCGAGATCGGCAGCGCGCAGTATTTCCAGTCGCTGGCCGCGCGCCGCGCGCCCGAGGTGCGCATGAACCCGCTCTTGCTCAAGCCCGAACGCGACACGCACAGCCAGGTGATACTGATGGGCCGCGTCGACGAGGAACTCACGCGCGCCTCCTGGCGCGGGCGCAGCGAGCGCGTGTGGCCGGCGATCGCCGGGGCGCTCGACGAACTGCGCGCGGAGAACGACGTGGTGGTGATCGAGGGCGCCGGCTCGCCGGCCGAGATCAATCTCAAGTCCGCCGACATCGTCAACATGCGGGTCGCCTCGCATGCCGATGCGCGCTGCCTGCTGGTGACCGACATCGACCGCGGCGGCGCCTTCGCCCACCTGTACGGCACCTGGGCGCTGCTGGAGCCGCAGGAGCGCGCCTTGCTCGCCGGCTTCGTGCTCAACAAGTTCCGCGGCGACGCCGCGCTGCTCGCGCCCGGCCCGCAGCAATTGCAGCAGCTGACCGGCGTGCTGACGGTGGCCACCTTGCCGATGTGGTGGCGCCACGGCCTGCCGGAGGAAGACGGCGTGTTCGACGACCGGGTGAGCGCCAGCGGCGCTGTGCGGCTCACGGTCGCCGTGGTCGCCTATCCGCGCATCAGCAACCTCGACGAATTCCAGCCGCTGAAGAACGTGCCCGGCGTGCGGCTGCGCTGGGTGCGCACGCCGGCGGAGGTGGCCGGTGCCGACTGGATCGTGCTGCCCGGCTCCAAGCACACCACGGGCGACCTGGCCTGGCTGCGCGCGCAGGGCCTGGACCGCGCGATCGCGGCGCACGCGCAGGCCGGCGGCCACGTGCTGGGCATCTGCGGCGGGCTGCAGATGCTGGGCGAGGCGCTCATCGACACGCACGGCATCGACGGCAACGCGCCGGGCCTGGGCCTGCTGCCGCTGGTGACGCAGTTCGCGCCGGACAAGACGGTGCGGCACGCGCAGGCGCGGCTCGGCGAGGTGCGCGGCCCGTGGGCGGCGCTGCGCGGCGTGAACGTCGAAGGCTACGAGATCCACCACGGCCACACCGTGCAGCATCCCGGCATGGCGCCCGCGCACGCGGTGCTGCCCGATGGCCTGGGCTGGCAGAACGCCGCGGGCAACGTGCTGGGCCTGTACATGCACGGCATGTTCGAGAACGCTGACGTGCTGCGGGCCCTGTTCGGCGCGGCGGCGCCGTCGCTGGACAGCGTGTTCGACGGCCTGGCCGATTTCATCGATGCGCAATTCGCGCCCGGCTTCCTGCAGGCGCTGATCGCGCCGACCTCATGAGCACCACCATGTACGCCATTCCCAACATTCCCGACATCGACGACACAGATCTCGCCGCGCGCCTGCAGCACAAGCTCGATCGCAAGACCAAGCCGCTGGGCGCGCTCGGGCGCCTCGAAGAACTGGCGCTGCGCATCGGCCTGATGCTGGGCAGCGAATCGCCCGAGCTCGCGCAGCCGCAGCTGGTGGTGTTCGCCGGCGACCACGGCCTGGCGGCGCGCGGCGTGTCGGCTTTTCCGAGCGACGTGACCTGGCAGATGGTGCACAACTTCCTGGCCGGCGGCGCCGCGGTGAGCGTGCTGGCGCGCCAGCACGGGCTGGCGCTCAGCGTGGTCGATTGCGGCGTGCGGCACGACTTCGCGCCGCAGCCGGGCCTCGTGCTGCGCAAGATCGCACCGGGCACGGCGGATTCCTCGCAGCAACCCGCAATGACGCCGCAGCAATGCGCGCAGGCGCTGGCCAACGGCGCCGACGTCGTGCGCAGCCTGCCCGGCAACGCGCTGCTGCTGGGCGAGATGGGCATCGGCAACACCTCGGCCGCCTCGCTGCTGCTGGCGCGGCTGGCCGGCCAGGACATCGCCGAATGCGTGGGCGCGGGCACCGGGCTGGACGACGCCGGCATCGCGCGCAAGCTGGCCGTCCTGCGCGAGGTGCTGGCGCTGCACCGCGACGCCGTCGCGCCGCTGGATGCGCTGGCCGCGTTCGGCGGCTTCGAGATCGCCACCATGGCCGGCGCGGTGCTGCAGGCCGCGGCCGAGCGGCGCGTGATCGTGGTGGACGGCTTCATCGCCGGCGCGGCGGTGCTGGTGGCGGCGCGGCTCGCGCCCCACGTGGCGCAGCGCTGCGTGTTCTCGCACCGCTCCGGCGAAAGCGGCCATGCGCCGATGCTGCGCCATCTCGGTGCGCGCGCGGGCGAACCGGCGCGCGCGCTGCTCGACCTGGGGCTGCGCCTGGGCGAGGGCTCGGGCGCGGCGCTGGCCTGGCCGCTGCTGGTGTCGGCCTGCGCCATCCTGCGCGAGATGGCCACCTTCGATTCGGCCCAGGTCTCAGGGAAAAC
This sequence comes from Pseudomonadota bacterium, assembly GCA_040384685.1. Taxonomy (GTDB): domain Bacteria; phylum Pseudomonadota; class Gammaproteobacteria; order Burkholderiales; family Burkholderiaceae_C; genus Ramlibacter. Next base: position 126,730 of record JAZKIV010000023.1, read on the forward strand.
GCCGTAACGGCCGCGTTGCCGGGCCGCGCGGCTGCGTCTATCCTACGGCCAACCGCCATCGGCGGAGGTTGGGAGCACACGCATGTACAAGCGGATTCTGTTGGCCTACGACGGCTCCGACGCGGGCCAGAAGGCGCTGCTCGATTGCCGCGAACTCGCGCAATGGAGCCAGTCGGAGCTGCACCTGATCGCGGTCATGCCGTCGGCCATGAGCTTCGTCGGGCTGGAAGGAGGCGTCTACGACGTCGAGCTGGAGGAGCGCGAGAAGACCAAGTACGACGCCGTGCTGCGCGACGGCCTGCAGCGCCTGTCGGACGCCGGCTGGGCCGCGCGCGGCGAGGTGCTGACGGGCGAGGCGGTCGACGAGATCACCCGCCATGCGCGCAAGATCGCCGCCGACCTGGTGGTGGTGGGCCACAAGCACCTGGACAGCTGGGCCGCGCGCTGGTGGCGCGGCTCGATTTCCGGCGCGCTGATCGAGCAGGCACCCTGCAGTGTCCTGGTCGTGATCCATTGACCCGCAGAGAAGCCACAATCCACGGATGAGATTCCAACGACGCTCCCTCCTTCGCACCGTCTCGCTCGGGCTGCTGGCAGCCCCTCTCGCGGTCCTTCTCACCGGATGCGCCGGCCTCGGCGGCGGCGGCTCCTCCCTGTTCGCCACGCCGCCGCCGCGGCTGACGGTGTTCCTGGTGGTGGACGGGCTGCCGCAGCGGCAGGTGCTGGCCTACCGCGACCAGCTCGCGCCCGACGGCTTCGCGCGCTTCCTGGACAAGGGCACCTGGTTCTCCGAGGCGCACTACCGCCACGCCTTCACCGTCACCGCGGCCGGGCATGCGTCCATGCTCACCGGCGCCTACCCGCATCGCACCGGCATCATCGGCAACGACTGGCGCGACGTCGCCACCGGCGCGCAGGTCTACAACACCGGCGACACCAGCTACACCTACATCGGCGCGACGACCAAGCCGCTGGACGGCACCAGCCCGAACAACCTGAAGGTGGAAACCGTGGGCGACGTGCTGCGCCGCTCGGTGCCCGGCTCCAAGGTGGTCGGCATCTCGGGCAAGGACCGCGGCGCCATCCTGCCGGCCGGCCATGCCGGCACCGCCTACATGTACATGGGCGAAAGCGGCACCTTCGCCTCCAGCACCTACTACATGAAGCAGCACCCGGCCTGGGTGGACGCGTTCAACGCGGCCAGGCCGGCCGACCGCTTCTTCAAGGCCGAATGGAAGCCGCTGTTGCCCGAAGCCGCCTATGCGCGCTCGCTGCCCGACAGCCAGCCGTGGTTCGGCCCGGCCGGCGGCAAGCTGCCGATGCTGATGGGCGCGCCCACCGACGACAAGCCCGGCCCGCGCTTCTACGGCGCGCTGCTGCCGTCGCCGTTCGCCGACGCGCTGTCGCTGCAGTTCGCGCGCGCCGCCATCGCCGGCGAGCGGCTCGGGCTGGACGACACGCCCGACATCCTGATCGTCAGCCTGTCCGGCCACGACTACGTCAACCACCGCTGGAGCGCCGAGTCGCGCCTGTCGCACGACCATTTCCTGCAGCTCGACCGCATGCTGCAGGCCTTCTTCAAGGACCTGGACGAGACCATCGGCGCCGACAACTACGTGGTGTCGCTCACCGCCGACCACGGCTTCATGCAGGCGCCCGAGATCAGCCAGGCGCAGGGCCTGGGCGGCGGCCGCCTGCCCAGCGCCCAGTTGCTGGCGGGCGTCAATGCCGAGTTGGAGAAGCGCTTCGGCGTGCCCAAGCTGGCGGCTTTCCTGTCGGCGCAGGCGGTGGTGCTGGACCGCAAGCTGCTGGCCGAGCGCAAGCTGGACTTCGACGCGGTGGCCGACGCCGCGCGCGGCGCGCTGCTGGCGCAGCCGGCCATCGGCGCCGCCTACACGCGCAAGGAACTGCAGGGCGGCGGCGGCGGCGGGCCGTTCCTCGAAGCCATGCGCAAGGCCTGGCACCCGGACGTTTCGGGCGACGTGCAGTACGTGCTCAAGCCGTACTGGATGATGGGCTCGTCCACCTCGGTCACCACGCACGGCTCGCCGCACCCGTACGACACCCAGGTGCCGCTGCTGCTGTGGGGCCCGCGCTGGGTCGGCCGCGGGCGGGTCGACACGCCGGTGGAGCCGATCGACCTGGCGCCCACGCTGGCGGGGCTGCTGAACGTGGAAACGCCTTCGGGCAGCGAGGGCAAGCCGCTGCCGCTGCCGTCGTCCTTCTTCTCCGGCCGCTAGCGGGCTGCGCTTCACGCAATCGAAACACAATGCATACCGGGGCGACACCCGGGGCGGGCATGCTTGCGGCTCGCCGCTTTGCGCGACGGCGCCAGCGCGGCAGGAAAATGCTGACAGCGCGGCGCGCGCGGCGCCGTCGGACAAACCGGGCCAGCCGTGGCACGCTCGCTCCCGCGATGTGCTGCCCCGGCAGGAACGACCAGAAGAACGAAGAAAAGGAACGCGATGCCCGACCAACGCCCTCCGGTGCCACCGGCCGATCCCCCCGAGTACTTTGAGCAGCCCGCCGGGGCATCCGGCGCCGCCGCGCCGCGGCGCGTCAGCCGCCGCAGTGCCTGGATCGGCAGCATCGTCGCGTTGCTGGTGCTGGCCGGGCTGGGCTGGCTGGCCTGGGACCTGACGCATCCGGACAGCACTGCCGCGGCGGCGGGCGCCGGCGGCCCTGGCGGTGGCGGCGGGCGCGGCGGTGCTGGTGGGGGCGGCGGTGGAGGCGGAGGCGGCGGCCCCGGCGGCGGGCGCGGGCCCGCCACCACGGTGGGCGTCGCGGTGGCCGAAAGCGCCGACATCCCGGTCAACCTGGAAGCGCTGGGCACGGTGGTGTCGCAGGCCACGGCGCGCGTGCGGCCGCAGGTCTCGGGCGTGCTGCAGCAGGTGCTGTTCAAGGAAGGGCAGGTGGTGAAGAAGGGCCAGCTGCTGGCGGTGATCGACCCGCGCCCTTTCGAGATGTCGCTGCAGCAGGCCCAGGGCGCGCGCATGCGCGACGAGGCGCAGCTGGCCGCCGCGCGCGTGACCCTGGAGCGCTATGAGACCCTGCTGAAGCAGGACTCCATCGCGCGGCAGGAAGTGGACACCCAGCGCGCCACCGTGCGCCAGTTCGAGGCGGCGCTGGTCACCGACCGCGCCAACGAGGGCACGGCGAAGCTGAACCTCGGCTACACCCGCATCACCGCGCCCATCGAAGGGCGGCTGGGCCTGCGCCCGGTGGACGTGGGCAACGTGGTGGGGCCGAGCGACGCCAACGGCGTGGCCACCATCACCCAGCTCACGCCGATCGACGTGGAGTTCGCGATTCCGCAGGACCATGCCAGCTGGCTGCAGCAGAATTCCGGCGCCTTCATGGAAGTGAAGGCCTTCGACCGCACGCGCGTCACGCTGCTGGACACCGGCGTGTTCGCCTCGCTGGACAACCAGGTCGACACGCAGACCGGCACGGTGCGCGCCAAGGCGCGCTTCAACAACGCGCGCCAGCAGCTGTTCCCCAGCCAGTTCGTCAACGTGCAGCTGCAGGTGCGCGTGGTGCGCGACGCGGTGGTGGTGCCGGTGACGGCGGTGCGCCAGAGCAGCAACGGCGAATACGTGTTCGTGCTGCAGGACAACCGCACGGTGCAGCAGCGCCCGGTGGTGCGTGGCCAGCCGGTGGGCGACCGCGTGCAGATCGCCAGCGGCCTGAAGATCGGCGAGCGCGTCGTCACCGAAGGCGCCGACCGCCTGCGCGACGGCTCGCGCGTGGTGCTGCCGGGCGACTCCCCCGGCCAGGGCGGCGGCGGACGCCGCCGCGGCGGCGCCTCGGGCGCGGGTGGCGGGGGCGGTGGTTTCGGTGGTGGTGCCGGCGGTGGCGGTGCTGCGCCCGCAGCGGCTGGCGCGAGCGCGCCGGCCGCTGCCCCCGGCCCGGCTCCCGCCGTGCCCGAAGCCGCACCGTCCGGTTCGGCCCCGCAGCGGCGTGCGGCGGCTGCCTCGGCCCCTGTCGCGGCACCCGCACCCGCGGCGGCGCCGACGCCGCCCAGCGGCAACGGGCAGCGCGCGGCGCCGACGCCGGCAGCGGGCGGCAACGCCGGCGCCGTGCCGACGCCGGAGCAGCGCAAGCGCATGCTGGAGATGGTCAAGGACAACCCCGAGCAGCTGGAGCGGCGCAAGCGCTTCCTGGCAGCGCTGGACCGCGGCGACCCGGAAGCGCTGGAGCGCTGGCAGAAGATCCAGCAGCAGATGGGCCGGCGCGAACGCGGTGCCGGCGGCGGCGACGGCCAGTGACGCAGCTCAGGCACTGCCTTCGATGAGCCCGTCGCGCCCCTTCATCCTGCGCCCGGTCGCCACCTCGCTGCTGATGGTGGCGATCGTGCTGGCCGGCCTGGTCGGCCTGCAGTTCCTGCCGCTGGCGGCGCTGCCGCAGGTCGACTACCCGACCATCCAGGTGCAGACGCTGTACCCGGGCGCCAGCCCGGAGGTGATGGCGCAGACCGTCACCGCGCCGCTGGAGCGCCAGTTCGGGCAGATGCCCGGCCTGTCGCGCATGAGTTCCACCAGCGCCGCCGGCGTGTCCATCGTCACGCTGCAGTTCGGCCTGGGCCTGGCGCTCGACGTCGCCGAGCAGCAGGTGCAGGCTTCCATCAACGCCGGCGCCTCGCTGCTGCCGGCCGACCTGCCGGCGCCGCCGATCTATGCCAAGGTGAACCCGGCCGACGCGCCGGTGCTGACCCTGGCGCTCACCTCCGACGCGCTGCCGCTGACCGAGGTGCGCAACATAGCCGACACGCGCCTCGCGCTGAAGATCAGCCAGGTGAGCGGCGTCGGCCTGGTCACGCTGGCCGGCGGCCAGCGCCCGGCCGTGCGCATCCAGGCCGACAACCGCGCGCTGGCCTCGGTCGGCCTCACGCTGGACAACATCCGCACGGCCATCGGCTCGGCCAACGCGAACGCCGCCAAGGGCAGCATCGACGGGCCGACCCGCTCCTACACCATCAACGCCAACGACCAGCTGCTGGCCGCGGCCGATTACGCCAAGCTGGTGCTGTCCTACCGCAACGGCGCGCCGATCCGCCTGGGCGACGTGGCCAAGGTGGTGGAGAGCGCCGAGAACGTGAAGCTGGGCGCCTGGGCCAACCTCCGGCCGGCCATCATCCTCAACGTGCAGCGCCAGCCGGGCGCCAACGTGATCCAGACGGTGGACGCGATCAAGGCGCGGCTGCCCGAGCTCACGGCAGGCCTGCCGGCCTCGATCAAGGTCGACGTGCTGACCGACCGCACCACCGGCATCCGCGCCTCGGTGCACCACGTGCAGCTGGAACTGGTGCTGGCCGTGGTGCTGGTGGTGCTGGTGATCTTCGCCTTCCTGCACAGCCCGCGCGCCACCGTGATCGCCAGCCTGGCCGTGCCGATCTCGCTGATCGGCACCTGCGGCGCCATGTACCTGCTGGGCTACAGCCTGAACAACCTGAGCCTGATGTCGCTGACCATCGCCACCGGTTTCGTGGTGGACGACGCCATCGTGATGATCGAGAACGTGGCGCGCCACATCGAGAACGGCGAAACGCCGATGGAGGCCGCGCTGAAGGGCGCCACCGAGATCGGCTTCACCATCATCTCGCTGACGGTGTCGCTGATCGCGGTGCTGATCCCGCTGTTGTTCATGGGCGACGTGATCGGGCGGCTGTTCCGCGAATTCGCAGTGACGCTGGCCATCACCATCCTGATCTCGGCGGTGGTGTCGCTGACGCTGGTGCCGATGATGTCGGGCCGCTGGCTGAAGGCGCATTCCGGCCGGCCGCGCCCGGGCGGCTGGGGCGAGCGCCTGCAGCGCCGCTTCGACGGCGTCATCGACAGCTACGACCGCGCGCTCGGCTGGGTGCTGGCGCGCGAGCGCGCCACGCTGCTGGTGGCGCTGGGCACGCTGGCGCTGACGGTGCTGCTCTACATCCTGATCCCCAAGGGCCTGTTCCCGACGCAGGACACCGGCCAGCTGCAGGTGCGGGTGGAGGCGTCGCAGTCGGTGTCCTACCCGCGCATGGCGCAGCTGCAGCAGGAGGTGGCGCGCCGGCTGCTGGAAGACCCGGCGGTGGAGAGCATCGCCAGCTTCGTCGGCGTGGACGCGGCCAACAACACCATGCTGCACACCGGCCGCATGCTGGTGAACCTGAAGGCCTCGCGCGGCAGCCTGGAATCGGTGATGGACAGCCTGCGACGGCGCGGCCAGGAGGTGGCCGGCGCGCACCTGTACCTGCAGCCCACGCAGGACCTGACCATCGAATCGGAAAGCGGGCCTACCCAGTACCGGCTGGCGCTGGAAGGCGCCGACCAGGCGCAGGTGACCGACTGGGCGGTGCGCCTGGTGCGCGCGCTGCAGAACGTGCCCCAGGTGCGCAACGCCACCACCGACGCCGACGCCACCGGCGCGGCGATCCAGGTCGACATCGACCGCGACACGGCGGCGCGGCTGAACATCAGCGCGGCCAACATCGACGAGGCGCTGTACAGCGCCTTCGGCCAGCGCATCGTCTCCACCATCTTCACCGAGACCAACCAGTACCGCGTGATCCTGGAAGCGCAGCCCGGCCTGCAGGCCTCGCCGGAAGCGCTGGGCATGGTGCAGCTGCGCACCGCCTCGGGCGACCCGACGCCGCTGTCGGCGGTGGCGCGCATCAGCGAGCGGCGCGCGCCGCTGCAGCTGACCCACGTGGCGCAGTACCCGGCCGCCACCATCGGCTTCGACACCGCGCCGGGCGTGTCGCTGGGCCGCGCGGTGGACGCGATCCGCGATGCGTCGAAGGAGCTCAAGCTGCCGGGCGCGCTGAGCATGACCTTCCTGGGCGCGGCCGGCGCCTACGAGACCTCGCTGTCCAACCAGCTGTGGCTCATCCTGGCGGCGGTGGTGTGCGTGTACATCGTGCTGGGCGTGCTGTACGAGAGCTACATCCACCCGCTCACCATCCTGTCCACGCTGCCCTCGGCCGGGGTGGGCGCGCTGCTGGCGCTGATGCTGTCGGGCAGCGGCCTGGGCGTGGTCGGCATCATCGGCATCATCCTCTTGATCGGCATCGTGAAGAAGAACGCGATCATGATGATCGACTTCGCCATCGACGCCGAGCGCAACGAGGGCAAGAGCCCGCGCGATGCGATCCGCCAGGCCGCGCTGCTGCGCTTCCGCCCGATCCTGATGACCACCCTGGCCGCGCTGTTCGCCGCCGTGCCGCTGATGCTGAGCTGGGGCGAGGGGGCAGAGCTGCGCCGCCCGCTCGGCCTGGCGATCTTCGGCGGGCTGATCGTGAGCCAGCTGCTGACGCTGTTCACGACGCCGGTGATCTACCTGGGGTTTGACCGGCTGGGGCGGAGGTGGGGCAGGCGCGGCAGCCCCCATCCCAACCTTCCCCCAGAGGGGGAAGGAGCCTCCCCCGTCTCTCCCACTCCCTCCCCCTCTGGGGGAGGGCAGGGGTGGGGGCCTGCGGGCAGAGGCGCCGAGTGAATCTCTCCGGCCCCTTCATCCGCCGCCCCACCGGCACGGTGCTGCTGACGGTGTGGATCGCGCTGGCCGGCATCGCGGCGTTCTTCCGGCTGCCGGTGGCCTCGCTGCCGGCGGTGGACTTCCCGGTGATCTCGGTGCAGGCCAGCCTGCCGGGCGCCAGCCCGCAGACCATGGCCAGCAGCGTGGCCACGCCGCTGGAGCGGCGGCTGGGCACCATCGCCGGCGTCAACGAAGTCACCTCCAGCAGCGGCGTGGGCAGCACCCGCGTCACCCTGCAGTTCGACCTCAACCGCAACATCGACGCCGCCGCGCGCGAGGTGCAGGCGGCCATCAATGCCACCCGCGCCGACCTGCCGTCCACCCTGCGCAGCAACCCGACCTACCGCAAGGCCAATCCCTCGGCCGCGCCGGTGATGATCCTGGCGCTCACCTCCAACACGCGCACGCCCGGCCAGATCTACGACGCGGTGTCCAACATCGTGCAGCAGAAGGTGGCGCAGGTCGGCGGCGTGGGCGACGTCGAGCTGGGCGGCGGCTCGCAGCCGGCGGTGCGGGTGGAGGTCAATCCGTTCGCGCTCAACCGCTACGGCATCTCGCTGGAGAACGTGCGCGCCGCGCTGCAGGCCGGCACCGCCAACCGGCCCAAGGGCGACGTCGACATCCAGGGCCAGCGGCTGCAGATCTACACCGCCGGTGCCGCCGGCAAGACGGCCGCCGACTACCGCGGCATGGTGGTGGCCTGGCGCAACGACGCCGCGGTGCGCCTGGCCGACGTGGCCGACGTGAGCGACGGCGTGGAGAACATCAACACGCTGGGCCTGTTCAACGGCCAGCCGGGGGTGATCGTGCTGATCACCCTGCAGGCCGGCGCCAACGTGATCCAGACGGTGGACGCGGTGCGCGCGCTGCTGCCCGAGCTGCAGGCGCAGCTGCCCGGCGACATCAAGCTGCAGGTGGCGTCCGACCGCACCAAGTCGATCCGCGCCTCCTTGCACGAGGTGGAGATCACGCTGGCGATCTCGGTGCTGCTGGTGGTGCTGGTGGTCAGCGTGTTCCTGCGCAGCGCGCGCGCCACCTTCATCCCGGCGGCGGCCACCATCGTGTCGCTGCTGGGCACCTTCGGCGTGATGTGGATGCTGGGTTTTTCGCTCAACAACATCAGCCTGATGGCGCTCACCGTCGCCACCGGCTTCGTGGTGGACGACGCCATCGTGGTGCTGGAGAACACCACCCGCCACATCGAGGCCGGCATGGACCGGTTGCGCGCCGCGCTGCTGGGCGCGCGCGAGGTCGGCTTCACCGTGCTGTCGATCAGCCTGTCGCTGGTGGCGGTGTTCATCCCGCTCTTGCTGATGGGCGGGCAGGTCGGCCGGCTGTTCCGCGAGTTCGCCGTCACGCTGTCGGCCGCCGTGATGATCTCGCTGGTGATCTCGCTGACCACCACGCCGATGATGTGCGCCTGGCTGCTGCGCCCCGACGCGCACCAGCGCCGGCCGGGGCGCCTGGCGCGCGGCTTCGAGCGCGCCTTCGGCTGGACCCTGCGCAGCTACGAGCACAGCCTGGACTGGGCGCTGCAGATGCGCTGGCTGGTGATGGTGGTGCTGCTGGCGGTGGTGGCGCTGAACGCCTACCTGTTCGTCAAGGTGCCCAAGGGCTTCTTCCCGCAGCAGGACACCGGCCAGATCCAGGGCGGCATGCGCGCCGACCAGAGCATCTCGTTCACCGCCATGCAGTCCAAGCTGCGCGAGCTGGTGGACATCATCCGCGCCGACCCGGCGGTGGACACGGTGGTCGGCTTCACCGGCGGCGCGCGCGCCGGCGGCGGCTTCATGTCGATCAACCTGAAGCCGGCCTCCGAGCGCGGCGACGTGCGCGGCCAGGCGGTGATCGCGCGGCTGCGCCCGCAGCTGGCGCGCGTCACCGGCATCAGCCTGTTCCTGAACCCGGTGCAGGACCTGCGCATGGGCGGGCGGCAGAGCAACAGCACCTACCAGTACACGTTGAAGAGCGACAACGTGGCCGACCTCAGGCGCTGGGCCGCGCGGCTGGCCGAGGCCATGAAGCGCCAGCCGGCGCTGACCGACGTCGACACCGACCAGCAGGACAACGGCGTGGAGACCTTCGTGGACGTGAACCGCGACACCGCGGCGCGCATGGGCATCACCGCGCGCGACGTCGACAACGCGCTGTACAACGCCTTCGGCCAGCGCCAGGTGGCCACCATCTACGAGGAGCTGAACCAGTACCGGGTGATCATGCAGGTGGCGCCGCGCTACGTGCGCAGCCCCGAGGCACTGAAGGACGTCTACGTGCCGGCGCGCAACCCGCCGGGAACGGTGCCGGCCACCGCCACCAGCAGCACCGCGGGCACCGGGACCAGCACCACGGCGGCTGGCCCCGCGACCTCGGTCAACCCGTCGCTGCGCGACGGCTCCACCGCGCAGGCGGTGAGCGGCAGCGCTGCCACCATGGTGCCGCTGTCGGCCATCGCGAAATTCTCCGAGCGGGCCACGGCGGCGTCGGTCAACCACCAGGACGCCGAGCTCGCCACCACCATCTCCTACAACCTGGAGGAAGGCTCCACCCTGGCCGACGGCCAGGCCGCGGTGCGCCAGGCCGAGGCCGAGATCGGGTTGCCGAACAACGTGCGCGGCAGCTTCCAGGGCACGGCGCGCGCGGCGCAGGAGTCGCAGGGCCAGCAGCCGCTGCTGATCGCCGCGGCGCTGGTGGTGATCTACATCGTGCTGGGCGTGCTGTACGAAAGCCTGGTGCACCCGATCACCGTGCTGTCCACCTTGCCCTCGGCCGGTGTCGGCGCGGTGCTGGCGCTGATGCTGTTCAACCTGGAGTTCTCCATCATGGCGCTGATCGGCGTGTTCCTCTTGATCGGCATCGTGAAGAAGAACGCCATCCTGATCATCGATTTCGCGCTCGACGCCGAGCGTTCGCGCGGCCTGACGGCGCTGCAGGCGGTGCGCGAAGCCTGCCTGCTGCGCTTCCGCCCGATCCTGATGACCACGCTGGCGGCGGTGCTGGGCGCGCTGCCGCTGGCCATCGGTTTCGGCGAAGGCGCCGAGCTGCGCCGGCCGCTGGGCATCGCCATCATCGGCGGGCTGGTGGCCAGCCAGCTGCTGACGCTGCTGACCACGCCGGTGGTCTACCTGCTGCTGGACAAGCTGCGCCGCCGCAGTCCCATCGAGCGCCAGCTGGCGCGCAACGCCGAGCCGCAACCCCTATGAAACGAAGAGAGTCGCTATTCGCCCTCGGCGCCCTGCTGGCCACCGCCGGCTGCACCACGCTCGGTCCCACCTACGAAGTCCCCGCAACCGACACGCCGGTGGCCTTCAAGGAGGGGCAGGGCGTGTGGCAACGCGCGGTGCCGGCCGACGCGGCCGACCGCGGCCCGTGGTGGGAGCTGTTCCAGGACCCGATCCTCAACGGCCTGGTGGCGCAGGTGGAAGTGTCCAACCAGAACGTGGCCGCCGCGGTGGCCGCGTATGCGCAGGCGCGCGCCCTCACGGCCGAGCAGCGCGCCTCGCTGTTTCCGGTGGTCGCGCTGGACAGCAGCGGCAACCGCAGCGGCGGGGGCGGCAGCACGCCCACGCGCGGCAGCTACCAGGTGAACATCGGCGCCAGCTGGGAGCCCGACGTGTGGGGGCGCCTGCGCCTGGGCGTGCAGGGCGCGCGTGCCTCCGAGCAGGCCACCTTGGCCGACCTGGCGTCGGCGCGCCTGTCGGCACAGGGCGAACTGGCGGTGAACTACTTCAACCTGCGCGAGGCCGACGTGCAGCGCGCGCTGCTGGCCGAGACCATCGAGGGCTACAAGCGCTCGGCGCAGATCGCGCGCAACCGCTACGAGGCCGGCGTGGTGGCGCGCACCGACGTGTTCCAGGCCGAGACCCAGCTGGCCAACACGCAGGCCGACATCCTCACGCTGGAGCGCCAGCGCGCGCAGCTCGAACACGCCATCGCGGTGCTGGTCGGCAAGGCGCCGGCCCATTTCAGCCTGCCGGCGCAGCCGAAGTGGCAGGTGCACCTGCCGGAAATCCCCGAGGCGCTGCCGTCCACCCTGCTGCAGCGCCGCCCCGACATCGCCGCCGCCGAGCGGCGCGTGGAGCAGGCCAACACGCGCATCGGCATCGCGCAGGCCGGCTTCTACCCGAGCATCCGCCTGTCCGGCTCGGTGGGCCTGAGCGCGGCCAGCATCGGCGACCTGTTCAGCGCCTCGGCGCTGGTGTGGTCGCTGGGTGCCTCGCTGGCGCAGACCCTGTTCAACGGCGGCGCCACGCGCGCCCAGGTGGCGCAGGCCCGCGCCGGCCTGGAGGAATCCGCGGCGCGTTACCGCCAGACCGTGCTCACGGCGTTCCAGGACGTGGAGGACCAGCTGGTCGCGCTGCGCATCCTGGCGCGGCAGCTGGTGCTGCGCGCCGAGGCCTCGCGTGCCGCCGAGCTGGTCGAGCAGCAGGTGCTCAACCGCTACCGCTCCGGCCTGGTGAACTACACCGAGGTGGTCACCGCGCAGGCCAGCGCCGCCAGCGCGCGCCGCGCGCTGGTCACCGCGCAGGCCGACCGGCAGGTGGCCGCGGTGTCGCTGATCCAGGCGCTGGGCGGCGGCTGGCAGGGGATCGCGGCGGAACCCGCGGCGCGCTGACGCCGGCGCGCCGCCTCAGCGTGCCGGGGCCGGCACGATCACCGCCACGCTGAAGCCCGGCTCGAGGTGCGGGGCCAGCGACCAGTCCAGGCCGACGCGCTGGCCGCTGCTGTCGATCACCGGGAACTGGCCGCGCCACGGCTTGCGGCCCCAGGAGGCGGCGAGCTGTTCCACCTGCGCCTTCCATTCCCGGGGCACCAACCCGGCGACACGGCGGCCGACCAGACCGGCCTGGGTCTGGCCGAGCAGGCGCAGCAGTTCGGGATTGGCTTCGGCGATGCGGCCGCCGGCGTCCACCAGCGCCATGGCGCAGTCGGCTTTTTCGAAGATGCCCCGAAAGCGCATCTCGCTTTGTTGCGAGTCCTGCTCGACGGTGCGGGCGCGGATCAGGGCGTTCAGGTGCGCCGCCAGCACCTGCGGCGCGACCGGGCTCAGCAGGTAGGCATCGGCGCCGGCGGCCAGGCCTTCGACCAGGTCCTGGCTGCTCAGCTGTACGGCGGAGACGTGGATCACCGGCAGCCCGGCCGTGGCGGCGCCGCGCCGCAGCAGCCTGCAGACCTCGAAGCCGTGCAGGTCGGGCAGATGCACGTCCAGCACGACGGCGGCGACGCCGTTGCCGGCGAGCTCCAGCGCCTGCGCGCCGCCGGGCGCACCCACCGTGTCGAAGCCGGCTGCCTGCAGGCCGCGGCAGGTCGCGTAGCGCGCCGCGGCACCGTCGTCGACCACCAGCACCTTGGGCCTGGGCATCGTCTGGGCAGATTGCATGGGGGCGGGCGCGCGTCCGGTTGGTATGAATGCAAAGTATATGTCCCGTGCCCGGCAATAACGGCCCACGGCGGCGCATCGCCGGCCTACACTCTGCGGTCCTCCCGCCGCTGTGCCGGCTTTTCTTCTCCCACCCTCACACCCAGCCCATGAGCCAAGAAACACAGGCCGTGCTCGCGCTCCTGAACCAGCACGAAGAGCAGATCGTCTCCGAATGGATGCAGGAGGCCGCCAGTTCGCTGCGGCTGACCGACGGCGCCCGGCGGACCATGCAGTCCGAGGCGGCCGAACTCACGCGCGGCGTGCGCGAGGCGCTGCAGGCCGGCGCCGACCCGGCCGATTTCAAGGGCGAGGCATGGAGCGTGGTGCGCGAAGCCTTGTCCGCGCTGTCGCGCTCGCGCGCCTCGCAGGGCCAGCCGGCCGGCGACACCGCGCTGTTCGTGCTGGGCCTGAAGAAGCCGCTGTTCTCCGGGCTGCAGCGCAGCGTGGGCGACAAGGACATGCTGCTGGCAGCGGTGTGGAGCGTCTCCACGCTGGTCGACCGGATGGGGCAGTGGACCGTCACCACCTACCAGCAGACGCGCGAGGAAATCATCGCGCGCCAGCAGCAGGACCTGCTGGAGCTCTCCACGCCGGTGATCAAGCTGTGGGAGGGCATTCTGGCGGTGCCGATGATCGGCACGCTGGACTCCAGCCGCACGCAGATCGTGATGGAAACGCTCCTGCAGCGCATCGTGGAAACCGGCGCCACGCTGGCCATCATCGACATCACCGGCGTGCCCACCGTGGACACGCTGGTGGCGCAGCACCTGCTGAAGACCGTGAGCGCCATCCGCCTGATGGGCGCCGAATGCATCATCAGCGGCATCCGCCCGCAGATCGCGCAGACCATCGTGCACCTGGGCATCGACCTGCAGGGCATCGCCTCCAAGTCCAGCCTGGCCGACGCGCTGTCGCTGGCGCTGGCACGCAACGGCTACGTCATCACGCGCAAGCAGGCGTAGGGCGGCGCATGTACCGCATCCCCATTCTGCAGATGGGCACCACGCTGCTGGTGACCATCCAGCACGACATGCAGGACCAGACCGCGCTGGCGCTGCAGGACGACCTGGCCAGCCGCATCTCCGCCACCAGCGCCAAGGGCGTGCTGATCGACATCTCCGCGCTGGAAATCGTCGACTCCTTCGTCGGCCGCATGCTGGCGGGCATCTCGGGCATCGCGCGCATCCTGGACGCCACCACGGTGGTGGTGGGCATGCAGCCGGCGGTGGCGATCACGCTGGTCGAGCTCGGCCTGTCGCTCGAAGGCGTGCGCACCGCGCTCAACGTGCAGCGCGGCATGGAACTGCTGGCGCAGCGCGAACGGGAGAAGGCGCTTGGGCAGTGAGGCGGGCAGCATGGTGCTGCGCTCGGAAGAAGACATCGTGGCCAGCCGGCAGAAAGTGCGCGCGCTCACGCAGTCGTTGAAGTTCTCGCTGGTCGACCAGACCAAGATGATCACGGCGGCCAGCGAGCTGTCGCGCAACACCGTGGTGCACGGCGGCGGCGGCGAAATGCAGTGGAACGTCGTCGAGGAAGGCATCAAGCGCGGGCTGCGCCTGGAGTTCGTCGACACCGGCCCCGGCATCGCCGACATGAAGCTGGCGCTGACCGACGGCTGGACTTCCGGCGGCGGCATGGGCCTGGGCCTGCCGGGCAGCAAGCGGCTGGTGCACGAATTCGACCTGCAGTCGCAACCCGGCCAGGGAACGCGCGTCACCATCACGCGGTGGAAATGAGCATCGGCACCGCCCACATCGCGTTCCCGATGGGCGACGCCAGCCGGGTCGGCGAGGCGCGCCGCCACGCGGTGCAGCTGGCGCACGAGCTGGGCTTCGACGACACGCTGGCCGGGCGCGTCGCGCTGGTGGTCACCGAGCTGGGCAACAACCTGTGCCGCCACGCGCGCAAGGGGCGCATGCTGCTGGGCACGCTCGGCGCCACGCGCGAGATCGAGGTGCTGGCGCTGGACGAGGGGCCCGGCATCGCCGACCTGGAGCGCAGCCTGGGCGACGGCTACTCCACCGGCGGCACGCCGGGCACCGGGCTGGGCGCGGTGCGGCGCCTGGCGCACAGCTTCGACGTGCACTCCGAGGTGCCGCACGGCACCGTCATGGTGGCGCGGCTGCGCGCCGAGGAGCCGACGGCCAGCACCGCCGCGGCCGCGGTGCGCAGCGGTGCCATTTCGCTGCCGTTTCCCGGCGAGCAGGCCTGCGGCGACGGCTGGGCCCTGGTGCAGGACGCGCACCGCGCCGCCCTGATGGTGGCCGACGGCCTGGGCCACGGGCCGGAAGCCGCGAAGGCGGCGCAGGAGGCGCTGCGGCTGTTCGCCGAAGAGCCCTGGCTGCCGCTGCGCACCCAGCTCGAACGCGCGCATGCCGCGCTGCGCAGCACGCGCGGCGCGGCCGTGACGCTGGTGCACGCCGACACGCGCGAGGGCCTGCTGCACAGCGCGGGCGCGGGCAACGTGCTGGCGCGCGTGGTGTCCGGCACCACCGACCGCACGCTGCTGTCGCAGCACGGCACGGTGGGCCTGCAGATGCGCACGCCCGAGGAAACCACGCTGCCCTGGCCGCCGCACGCGCTGCTGGTGGTGCACAGCGACGGCATCGAAAGCCGCTGGCGCCCCGAGCTGCTGCACCCGGTGCTGGGGCGCGACCCGGTGCTGGCCGCCGCGCTGCTGATGCGCGACCATTGCCGCGGGCGCGACGACGCCACGGTGGTGGTGCTGCGCCGCAAGGACTGACATGGACACCAGCCACCGCACCGCGCAGGAGCCGCAGGAGCTGGCGGCGGCGCTGGCCGCGCTGGAAGCCAGCCGCGGCGAGTCGCAGGCGCTGCGCTCCGAGCTGGAGGAAACCAACCGCGGCGTGCTGGCGCTGTACTCGGAGCTGGAGGCGCAGGCCGACCAGCTGCGCCAGGCCACCGACCTCAAGAGCCGTTTCCTGGCCTACATGAGCCACGAGTTCCGCACGCCGATCGGCGCGATCCGCAGCATCGCGCGGCTGCTGCTGGACCACGTGGACGGGCCGCTGACGCCCGAGCAGGAGCGCCAGGTCGGCTTCATCCAGCAGACCGCCGCCGAATTCGCCGACATGGTCGACGACCTGCTGGACCTGGCCAAGGTGGAGGCCGGGCGGGTGGAAATCTCGCCGGCCTGGTTCGAGATGGTGGACCTGTTCTCCGCGCTGCGCGGCATGTTCAAGCCGGTGCTCGTCAATCCCGACGTCAACCTGGTGTTCGAGGAGCCGCGGGACATTCCCCAGCTCTACGCCGACGACCGCAAGCTCTCGCAGATCCTGCGCAACTTCGTCTCCAACGCGCTGAAGTTCACGCCGCGCGGCGAGGTGCGGGTGAGCGTCGAGCGGATCGGCGGCGACCAGGTGCGGTTCTCGGTGCGCGACACCGGCATCGGCATCGCGCCCGAGTTCCACGCCAGCATCTTCGAGGACTATTCGCAGGTGCAGTCGGCCCTGCAGAAGCGGCTGCGCGGCACCGGCCTGGGCCTGTCGCTGTCCAAGCGGCTGGCCGAACTGCTGGGCGGCAGCGTCACGGTGGAAAGCGAGCCGGGCAAGGGCTCGGTGTTCTCGCTCACCATTCCCGCGCCACTGGGCGCGCCCGCGACGCCGGTGCGCACGGTCCCATGATCGACACCGACGTCATCCACACCACCATCGACCGCGCGGCGCACACCGTGCTGGTGGTCGACGACAACCCGGCGACGCGCTACGCCACCGCGCGCGTGGTGCGCGCCGAGGGCTTCGCGACGCAGGAGGCGGCCAGCGGCATGGAAGCGCTGGCGATGGCGATGGCCGGCGTGTCGGCGGTGGTGCTGGACGTGCACCTGCCCGACATCGACGGCTTCGAGGTGTGCCGCCGCATGCGCGCGCACCCGCGCAGCTCGCTGTTGCCCATCGTCCACCTGTCGGCCACCTACATCCGCCCGGAGGACCGGGTGACCGGCCTGAACGCCGGCGCCGACGCCTACATGGTGCACCCGGTCGAACCGGCGGTGCTGGTGGCCACGCTGCAGGCGCTGATCCGCGCGCGCAGCGCCGAGGACGCGCTGCGGCGCAGCGAAATGCGCTTTCGCGCCATCTACGACCAGGCCGACAGCGGCATCGCGCTGCTGGACGCGCAGGGCTGCTTCGCCGACGTCAATCCCGCGCTGCAGCGCCTGCTGGGACGGCCGGCGCACGAGCTGCTCGGCCAGCCGGTGCGCGCCTTCGCTGCCCCCGGACAGGCCGCCGACGTCGACCGCCTGCTGTCCGGACCGAGCGCCGACGGCGAGCCGGCGCGCAGCGAGTTCCCGCTGCTGCGGCCCGGCGGCGCGCCGGTGTACCTGGAATGGAGCGTGTCCTCGCATGCCGAGCCGGGCCTGCGCATCGCCGTCGCCATCGACGTGTCGCAGCGCCACGAGCTGGAGCGGCGGCGGCTCGACGTGCTGGAGCGCGAGCAGGCGGCGCGCGCCGTGGCCGAGCGCCACAGCCGCACCAAGGACGACTTCATCGCCGTGCTGTCGCACGAGCTGCGCACGCCGCTGAACGCCATCATGGGCTGGGTGCACGTGCTCAAGCGGCGAGGCGCCGCGCCGGAAGCCATACGCGGGCTGGACGCGATCGAGCGCAACGTGAAGACACAGGCGCGCATCATCTCCGACATCCTGGACGTCTCGCGCATCAACTCGGGCAAGCTGCGGCTGGACCGCGAACCGATCGACCCGGCCGAGCTGATCGCCAGCTCGCTCGCCTCGGTGACCGACGAGGCGGCCGAGAAGCGGGTGCGCATCCGCACCGACGTCGGCCAGGCGCATGGCCCGGCGTGGCTGGACCCGGCGCGCTTCCAGCAGATCTTCTGGAACCTGATGACCAACGCCATCAAGTTCTCGCATCCCGACGGCGAAGTGGAGGTGCTGCTGCGCCGCGACGGCGAGCGGCTGGACCTGACGGTGCGCGACCACGGCGTGGGCATCGCGCCCGAATTCATCGGCCACATGTTCGACCGTTTCGCGCAGAGCGACGCACCGGGCAACCGCGCGCACGGCGGGCTGGGCCTGGGCCTGGCGATCGTCAAGCACCTGGCGGAGCTGCACGGCGGCAGCGTGCAGGCATCCAGCGATGGGCTGGGCCACGGCACCACCATGCGGGTGGAGCTGCCGGTGCAGGGCACCGCGCCCGAAGCGGTCCATGCGCCGAGCGCGCGCGAGGACAGCGACGGCGCTTCCTCGGAACGGGCGCTGCAGGGCCTGGACGTGCTGCTGGTGGAGGACGACGCCGAGGCGACGGAAATGATGATCGTGGTGCTGGCCGACCGCGGGGCGCGGGTGCGCTGCGCGCGCAGCTTCGACACGGCGGTGGAGGCCATGCAGGCGGCCTGGCCCGACGTGCTGGTAAGCGACATCGGCCTGCCCGGGCGCGACGGCTACGAGCTCGCCCGCCAGGCGCGGCTGATGCAGCCGCCGGGCGCCGCGCGGCGGCTGCCCGCCATCGCGCTGACGGCGTTCACCCGCCCGGAAGACCGCGAAAAGGCCGAGCAGTCCGGCTTCGACATGCACCTGAGCAAGCCGCTGCAGCCGCAGAAGCTGGTCAACGCCATCGGAGAGCTGGTGCGCAGGCGCACCGCCTGAGTCACTTCTC
Source organism: Pseudomonadota bacterium (assembly GCA_040384685.1). Lineage (GTDB taxonomy): Bacteria > Pseudomonadota > Gammaproteobacteria > Burkholderiales > Burkholderiaceae_C > Ramlibacter. Next base: position 145,294 of record JAZKIV010000023.1, read on the forward strand.
GGGTTCGGTCTGCTCGCCCAGCAGGGCCAGCATGCCGCCCTCCAGCGCCTGCATGTGGCGCGCCAGCTGCGGCGTGGATTCCTTGGAAATCTTCATGTAGCCCTTGAAGCTGCGCAGCAAAGTGCCGCGGTCCGGGTGGTGCAGCAGCATGGTGGCAATGGCCGCCTGCAGCACCTGCACCTGCGCGGCCAGCATCAGCTGGTTGTCCACCAGGCCCTGGATGCTCTGGGTGTGCAGCTCCAGGGTGTCGGTGATCTGTTTGTCGTCCATGCCGGCCTCTGTGGTTTCCTTCACGGCCATTGTCGCCGCTTTGCCGAAGCCCGAGCGTGAAAAGGGCGGCTGAAGCCGCCCTCGTGCGTTGGCTGGAGGCTGCCTCAGGGCACCTGCTTCTTCACCTGGCCGGGGGCCACGCAGTTGTTGTCTTTCTTCTCCAGGCCGGGCGGGCAGTCCTTGCGGTTGTTGCCCATGGCGCTGGTCCCGCCGGCCGAGGTGCCAGTGCCGAGCGAGGTGGCGGAGGAACCGCCGAGGTTGATGGTGCCCGCGGTGGTTCCGGCCGTGCCGGGTGCCACGCCCGTGGTGCCGCCGAGGGTCCCCGCCGTTCCGGTGGTCCCGGTTGTGCCGGAGGTGACGCCCGTCGGGCTGACGGTCGTGCCGGTGGTTGCCGCACCGGTGGTGGCGGTGCCGGTGGTCGCGGTCTGGGCGGAAACGCTGGCGGCGCAGCAGGCCGCCAGGAGGGTCATGAGAAGTTTGTTCATGGGGCGCACCTTGCCGCAGGCCCCGGACAGGGTGTGTCGGCGCAGGCCTACCCGGCGCGTCGGTGCTGTTCCCGCGGGGCGTAGGACGCCGCTGTGCGGGTGAGGCTCAGCCGCGCGGCGGCGGCGTCTTGGGTTGGTAGTCGCAGTACTGGATGACGGCGCACTGCCAGCACTTGGGCGTGCGCGCCACGCAGACATAGCGGCCGTGCAGGATCAGCCAATGGTGCGCATCCACCATGAACTCCTTCGGCACGCGACGCAGCAGCACCTGCTCGACTTCCAGCGGATTGCGCCCCGGCGCCAGGCCGGTGCGGTTGCCCACGCGGAAGATGTGCGTGTCCACCGCCATGGTCTCCTCGCCGAAGGCCACGTTGAGCACCACGTTGGCGGTCTTGCGGCCCACGCCCGGCAGCGCTTGCAGTTCCTCGCGGCTGCGCGGCACCTCGCCGCCGTGGCGCTCCACCAGGATGCGGCAGGTTTCCATCAAATGCCTGGCCTTCATGCGGTACAGGCCGATGGTCCTGATGTAGCTCTCCAGCCCGTCCTGCCCCAGCGCCAGGATCGCCTGCGGCGTGTGGGCGACCGGAAACAGCCGCCGCGTGGCCTTGTTCACGCCGACGTCGGTGGCCTGCGCCGACAGCAGCACGGCCACCAGCAGCTCGAACACCGTGCTGAATTCCAGCTCGGTGGCCGGCAGCGGGTTGGCCGCGCGCAGCGTGGCGAAAAACGGGGCGACGTCCTCATCCTTCATGGCCGGCGAGTGTAAGGGCCTGGGCCACCGCGGCCACCACCGGCGCATTGGCGCCGTCGCGCCGCTGCACCAGCGCGATGCGGCGCTCCTCGGCGTTGGGGATCTCCAGCACGCGCAGCCGCGCGTCGGCGCTCCAGCGGCTTTCGCGCAGCTGCGGCAGCACGGCCACGCCCAGGCCCGAGCGCACCAGCTCGACGATGCTCTCGATGGCGTTGAGCTCCAGGAATTCCTGCGGCGTGGCGCGCAGCTTGCGCAAGGCGCGCTCCACCAGCTGGCCGGTGTGCTGGGTGTGGTCGAAGCGGATGAACGGGTGGCGCTGCAGCAGCGCGCGCAGCGGGGCCTCCTCGGCCTTGCGCGGCACCACCAGCACCATGGGCTCGCCGTACAGCGCGCTCCAGCCGAGCTCGGGATGGTGCGGCCCGGGTTCGCGCACGGCGATGGCCGCGTCCAGCTCGCCGCCGGCCACCCGCGCCACCAGCTCCATCGACTTGGCGGCCGACACGTGCAGCTCCAGCAGCGGATGGCGCTTCTTCAGCGCCAGCGTGGCCTGGATCAGCGGGCGCACCGCCGACACCACCGCGCCCAGGTGCACCGTGCCCGACATGGTGCCGGCGGCGGGCGCCAGCAGCATCTGCTCGTAGCCGGCGACCAGCTTGCGCACGCCGGGCACCAGCGCGCGGCCGGCGCTGCTGAGCGTGACCGACTTGCCCTGCCGCTCGAACAGCGGCCGGCGCAGCTCGGACTCCAGCGCGCGCATCTGCTGGCCGACGGCTGCCTGCGTGAGCGCCACGCGGTGCGCGGCGGCGGCGAAGGAGCCTTCCTGCACCACTGCGAGAAAGGTCTTCAGGAGGCGGATGCTGCTCATGGGAATTGGTGCGCGAAACCGGCCATGCTAAAGCAATGCTTTAGCGTCGTTAAACGATTATTTGCTTTGGCTTTTCCATCGCGGTTTCGATAATGGCGGCATGAAGAGACTCCTCACGACGCTGGCCGTGCTCGCGGCCACGCTGGCCGCGCCGCTGGTGCCGGCCCAGGCCCAGGGCTACCCGAACAAGCCGATCCGCTGGATCGTGCCGTTCCCGGCCGGCGGCGCCACCGACATCTTCGCGCGCGCGATCTCGCAGCGCCTGTCCGAGCGGCTGGGCCAGGCGGTGGTGGTGGAGAACCGGCCCGGCGCGGGCGGCACCATCGGCTCGGACATCGTCGCCAAGGCGGCGCCCGACGGCTACACGCTGCTGCTGGCCACCAGCAGCACGCACAGCATCGGCCCCAGCTTCGGCAGCAAGCTGCCCTACGACGCGGTGGCCGACTTCACGCCGATCGCCCACGTGGGCAACGCGCCCAGCATCATGCTGGTGCCCAACAGCGCGCCGGCGAAAACGGTGAAGGAGTGGATAGCCTACGCGCGCAAGAACCCGGGCAAGCTGAACTACGCCAGCAGCGGCAACGGCACCATCGTGCACCTCACGGCCGAGTCGTTCAAGTCGCAGGCCGGCCTGTACCTGGTGCACATCCCGTACAAGGGCACGGCGCTGGCCATCCCCGACCTGGTGAGCGGCAAGGTCGACGTGATGTTCGATTCGCTGCCCAGCGGCCTGCCGCACGTGAAGGAAGGGCGGCTGCGCGCGCTGGCCATCACCACGCCCAAGCGCTCGCCGCTGCTGCCCGACCTGCCGCCGGTGGCCGACACCGTGCCGGGCTTCGACTCCAACACCTGGTTCGGCCTGTACGGGCCCAGGGGCCTGCCGGCCGACCTGGTGGCGCGGCTGAACACCGCCCTCAACCAGGCGCTGCAGGAGGCCGACGTGAAGGACCGCCTCGCGCGCCTGGGCATCGAGCCGGTGGGCGGCACGCCGCAGCAGTTCGCCGCCATGGCCGAAGCCGACCGCGCCAAGTGGAAGAAGATCATCACCGAGCGCAAGCTCACCGCGGATTGACGGACCGGGAACCCGACGTGAATTTCAACTACCAGAACCCGTATCCCACCACGCGCCTGCCGGTGTTCGCGCGCAACGTGGTCTCCACTTCGCATCCGCTGGGCGCGCAGGCCGGCCTGCGCATGCTGTGGAAGGGCGGCAACGCGGTCGACGCCGCCATCGCCGCCGCCGCCGTGATGACCATCTGCGAGCCGGTCAGCAACGGCCTGGGCAGCGACGCCTTCGCCATCCTGTGGGACGGCAAGGAACTGCACGGCCTGAATGCCTCCGGCCATGCGCCCGCGGCCTGGACGCCGGAGTACTTCCGCCGCAAGTACGGCGCCGACGTGCAGAAGCCCCCGAAGCGCGGGCTCGATTCCGTCACCGTGCCGGGCGCCGTGGGCGGCTGGGCCGCACTGTCCGAGCGCTTCGGCAAGCTGCCCTTCGCCGACCTGCTGGAGCCGGCCATCGACATCGCCGAGCGCGGCTACATGCTGCCGCCGGTGGTGCAGCAGAAATGGGCCGCCGCCACGCCGGAACTGGGGCCGAATCCGGGCTTCGCCCAGAGCTTCCTGCCCTGGGGCCGCGCGCCGCGCGCGGGCGAGCTGTTCCAGTTCAAGGCGGCGGCGCGCGCGCTGCGGCTGATCGCGCAAACCAGGGGCGAGGCCTACTACCGTGGCGACATCGCGCAGGCGGTGGAGCGTTTCTCGCGCGAGCATGGCGGCGCCATGACGGCGGCCGACTTCGCGGCCTACCAGCCGGAGTGGGTCACGCCCATCGCCAAGAACTACCGCGGCCACACGCTGCACGAGATCCCGCCCAACGGGCAGGGCATCGCCGCGCTGATCGCGGTCGGCATCCTTGACAAGTTCGACCTGGCCGGCATGCCGGTGGACGGCGCCGACGCGCAGCACCTGCAGATCGAAGCCATGAAGCTGGCCTTCGCCGACATCTACAAATACGTGGCCGAGCCGTCCGCGATGGAAGTCACGGCCGAACAGATGCTGGACGACGCCTACCTGGCCAGCCGCGCGAAGCTGATCGACATGAAGCGCGCGCAGGACTTCGGCGCCGGCAACGTCGCCAAGGGCGGCACCATCTACCTCACCGCGGCCGACGAGAACGGCATGATGGTCAGCTTCATCCAGAGCAACTACATGGGCTTCGGCTCGGGCTGCGTGGAGCCGGAGTACGGCATCAGCCTGCAGAACCGCGGCCACGGCTTCAGCGTGTCGCCCGGCGCCAACCAGGTGGCACCCGGCAAGCGGCCGTTCCACACCATCATCCCGGCCTTCCTGACCAAAGACGGCCAGCCGGTGATGAGCTACGGCGTGATGGGCGCCAACATGCAGCCGCAGGGCCACATGCAGACGCTGGTCCGCATGCTGGACTACGGCCAGAGCCCGCAGGCGGCGTGCGACGCGCCGCGCTGGCGCTTCAACCAGGGCCTGGAGATCAACGTGGAAGCGCAGATGGACCGGGCCACGGTGCAGGAACTGGCCGGCCGCGGCCACCACATGGAAGTCATCAACGACAGCTACCAGGACTTCGGCGCGGGGCAGTTCATCTGGCGCCTGGGCGACCCGAAGGTGGAGGGGTATGTGGCGGCCAGCGACTCGCGGCGGGACGGCCTGGCTGCGGGGTTCTAGTTCGCCGGACAGGCGAAACGCAGCAGGTTGCCGTCCAGGTCCGCCAGGGTGAACTCCCAGGTGCCCCAGGGCGTGAGCACCGGCGCCTGGCGGATCCAGGCGCGCGCCGCCCGCGCGATGCGTGCATGGCAGTCGAACACGCCGGTCGGTCCACCGCCCAGGGCGATGCTCAGGTCCTGCGGCGCCGCATGAAGCGACTGCCACAGCTGCAGCCGCGCATCTCCCAGCCGCAGCAGCGCGACCACTCCGGGCACGACCTGCGCGGGCGCAAAGCCCGGCACGCCGGCATACCAGGCGGCGCTGCGCGCCAGGCTGGCGGTGCGAAGTACCGGCACCGGCAACCGGACGTCGGCCGCGACGCGCCCGCTGACGGCGCCGCTCACTGGATCGACTCCGGCTGGGCATGCCACAGGCGCGGGTCCTGCTGCGCCGTCCGCGGCGCGCCGGCATCCCGCATTCGCTCCCAGCGCACGCGCAGGCTCCGCAGCACGGCCCGGAAATCCGGCGACAGCAGTGGGTGGCCCGCCAGCTCGGTGAGGTTCTCGCCGATCTTGTGCTCCATCGCCTCCCGATGCCCGGCACGGCAGTCGCACTGCGCATGGCCCGTCATCAGGGCCAGTGTTCCAGCCAGCAGCGCCTCGACGCGGGGCATGCGGTATTCCTCGTCGCTATGGGTCTCGTCGGGAGCGCTCATGTCCATCCTTTCGCAGTGGGGGCCGCCAATGCCCGCCTGATGGATGGAAAGTGTATTGAGAATTATTCTCAATTGCAAGTTAAACCAGCGCGGCCTGGAACACCTTGGGTGTGACCCCGATCAGCTGCTTGAACACGCGCGTGAAATGCGCCTGGTCGGCGAAGCCGGTCTCGGCGCTGGCATCGGCGATCGAGCCGCCGGCCCGCAGCAGCTGCACCGCGCGGCGCACGCGCGCCTGCTGGCGGTAGGCATGCGGGCTCAAGCCGGCTTCGCGCACGAAGGCACGCAGCAGCACGAAGGGCGTGACGCGGAATTCGCCGGCCAGCGCGGGCAGGGTGAGCTTGGCCGCCAGGTCGTCGGCCAGGCGCTTCTTCACGGCGCGCACCAGCCGCGGCTCGCTGCGCACCGCGGGCAGCGCCAGCGGGCGCTGCGCATGGCGCGTGTGCAGGCCGATCAGCGCCGAGGCCAGCCGCTCGCCGCGCTTGAGCGCGTCGTCGCCCATTTCGGAACACCAGTTCACGCCGTACAGGTCGCCCGACAGCGCGGCGTCGCGAATGAAGGGCGACTGCAGCGCGAAGCGCTCGCGCACCGGCAGGCCCAGGCGTTCGATGTGGCCGGCCATCGCCGCGGGCTGCACATGGGCCACGCGCATCTTCCAGCGGCCGCCGTCAGGCGCATGGCCGGCATGCACCGTGTCGGCGTCGATCACCACCACGTCGCCGCGCCGGCAGATGCGCCGCTCGCCGGGCAGCTCCACTTCCACCGCGCCGCCGGTGATGACGGCGATGCAATGCGTGTCGTGCGCGTGCGGCGGATAGCGGTGGTTGTCGAAGCGGCCCTTGAGCATGAGCGCATCCATCACGTCGGGCGCGTGCCACAACTTGACGCTGCTGGTGGTGGGTGTGCTCATTCGGTGGTGCTGGTGGCGGCCGCGGACAGCGGCCGGAACAGGTCATCGTAGCGGCTGAGATCCGGCATCGGCAAGCGCGGCTGCGCGTCCAGCGCCTGCAGATAGTCCGCCCAGCGCGCCATGGTCTGCGCCCGCTGGTCCGGCGTGCAGTACGGAACGTGCCAGCCGAAGAACGGCTGCAGCACGTCGAAGCCGACATAACCCAGCGTGCCTTGCAGCAGGTGGCGCAGCATGCCAGTGGCAAGCTCGCCGTGCACGGCGTCGGGGCCGAACATGTGCTCGCGCCCGCCCAGCGTGGCGGCCACCACTGCGCGCTTGCCGGCCATCGGCGCGCGGCCGTAGATGCGCTTGCCGCCGTACAGCGGGCCCGACAGGAAACAGCGGTCGATCCAGCCCTTGAGCATGGCCGGCACCGAGAACCAGTACAGCGGGAACACCAGCACCAGCGTGTCGCACAGCAGCAGGCGCCGCACCTCGCGCTGGATGTCGGGCGCCAGCGTGCCGTGGGCGTAGCCGTGGCGCTGCTCCAGCGCGTAGACCAGGTAGTCCGGGTCGGCGCGCGCGCCGAAGTCGCCGGCTTTCGCGACCGGGTCGAAGCCGTCGGCGTACAGGTCGGAGAACCAGACCTCGCAGCCCTGCTGCGCGAACAGCGATTGCGCCTGCCGCGCCATCGCTGTGCAGAACGACCGCGGCTCGGGATGGGCGTGGACGATGTGGACCTTATGCATGGGGCACCAGATGCCAGGCGGCGGGAATGAGCTGGTTCAGCGCGGCCAGCTCGCGGCCGATCGCGCCTTCGGCGGTGTCGGTGGAGCCGGCCTGCAGCATGCGGCGGATGGCCGTGGTGGCCGACGCGTTCTTGCGTGCCAGCAGCGCGGCGCGCTCCATCGCGGTGTCCAGCACCTTGGCGGCGGCCACGCGCTGCGACACCAGCCCGCGCCGCAGCGCCTCGCGCGAATCCACCGGCCGGCCGCTCAGCAGCCAGTCGCGCGCCCGCAGCTCGCCCACGCGCCGCGCCAGCAGGGCGGTGGCGCCCGCTTCGGGGACGATGCCGAGGTCGACGAACGGAAAGCGGAACACCGCATCGTCGCCCGCCACCACGTGATCGGCGTGCAGCAGCAGGGTGGCGCCGAAGCCGACCGCCGGACCGTTCACCGCGGCGACCAGCGGCTTGGGCTGGGTGGCGAAGGCCTCGATGCAGCGCACCACCGCGCCGTCGGGTGCCTGCGGCCACAGCACGCCGAAGTCGCGCAGGTCGTGGCCGGCGCAAAAGCAATCGTCGGTGCCGTGCAGCAGCAGGGCGTGCACGCGCGCGTCGCCCTGCGCGAGGCGCAGCGTCTCGGCCAGCGCGGCGAACATCGCGCCAGTGAGCGCGTTGCGCTTGTCCGGCCGCTGGATGCCGATGACCCACACCGCGCCTTCCAGCCGCGAATGGATTCCATGTTTGATGCCGTCCGTCATGCCGGAGCTCACGCGAACAGCGGCAGGCCGCCCGCCAGCTTGCCGATGCGTTTCTTCGGCCCGACCAGGCCGACCGCCAGGTACTCCAGCGGGCTGTCGCCGGCGTCGTGCACGGCGCGCAGGAAGGCCTGGTAGTCGGTGGTCTGCTGGCCCTGCAGCGGGAAGTCCACCACGTCGCATTCGGCCAGTGCCCTGGCGCGCAGCGCGGCCAGGCGGGGCGCGTCCGCGCTGAGCACCGGGATGCCGATGGGAATCAGCCCCGGGTGCGCCGCGCCGCCGGCCTCGACGAACGGCGCACCGAGCAGCCGGCCGTGCCGCTGGCCCAGCGTGAAGGCCACCACGGCGGCGGCGTTGGCCGCCTTGCCGGGCGGCAGCGCACCGTTGACGACGATGATGCAGCGCTCGGGATCGGCGGCGCGTTCTTCTTCTGAAATCAAGAGGGCTCCTTCAGCCAGGGGTGAAGGAATGCTAGGCAGGCCCCTCGCGCAAGTCTTGAAGAATCTTGCAGCGCGTTTAGGCGGCAGTGCGCACCAGCCGTCGGTACAGCACGGCCACCAGCAGCGCCGAAGCGGTCAGGTACACCAGCGACGCCGCGAACGCGTCGCCATACGCCGCCGCCGTCGCGGCCCCATGCAGTTGCCCGTAGAACAGCAACCCGATCAGCGCCACGCCCAGCGCGTTGCCGGTCTGCTGCACCATGGCCAGCACGCCCGAGGCCACGCCCGCATGCTGCGGCGGCAGGCCGGCCAGCACGGCCGACACCAGCGGCGCCATCACCACGCCCAGCCCCAGGCCCTGCACGAACAGGATCGGCACCATCCACGCCATCAGGTGCTCGCCGCCCCACAGCACGTCGGCCAGCTGCAGCGCATGGCCGAATGCCAGCAGCAGCGCGCCGCGCGCGATCGGCGCGCCGCCGAAGCGCCTGGCCAGCCGCGCGGAGCCGAGCGAGGCGAGGAAGAAGCCGACCGCCATCGAGGTGAACACCAGGCCCGAGTGCATCGGCTCGATGTGCAGGCCCTGCTGCAGGTAGAGCGCCAGCACGAAGTACAGCGAGGCGTTGCCCACGTAGAAGGCCAGCGTGGCCAGCAGCCCCTGCACGAAGCGCCTGTGCGACAGCAGCGCCGGCGCCACCAGCGGCGCGCCGCCGCGCGCGGCCAGCCGCCGCTGGTGCCAGGCGAACAGCGCCAGCAGCGGCAGCGCCGCCGCCAGCATGGCCACGCTCCACAGCGGCCAGCCGCGCTGGCGGCCTTCCACCAGCGGCAGCACCACGGCCACCGAGCCCGCGGCGGCCAGCAGCATGCCCACCAGGTCCAGCCGGCTGGTGCCGGTGTTGGCCAGCGGCGGAATGAAGCGCGGCGCCAGCAGCAGGCCGGCGATGCCGATCGGAATGTTGATGAGGAAGCAGCTGCGCCAGCCGAGCTGCGCGATGTCCAGGTGGATCAGCACGCCGCCGATCAGCTGGCCCAGCGCCGCGCCCAGGCCCAGCGTGAGCCCGTAGGCGCCGAAGGCCCTGGCGCGCGATTCGCCGGTGTAGACCAGGCCGATCATCGCCAGCACCTGCGGCTGCATCACGGCGCCGGCCATGCCCTGCAGCACGCGCGCCGCCACCAGGAACTCGCCATTGGGCGCCAGGCCGCAGGCCAGCGAGGCCAGCGTGAACAGCAGCAGCCCCAGCATGAACATGCGGCGCCGCCCGAACAGGTCGCCCAGCCGCCCGCCGGTGATCAGGCCGGCGGCGTTGGCCAGGCCGTAGCCGGCCACCACCATCTGCACCGTGCCGGCGCTCGCGTGCAGGTCCGACTGCAGCGCGGGCAGGGCGACGTTCACGATGAAGAAATCCAGCACCACCATGAAGGTGCCGCTGAGCATGACCAGCAGCGCCAGGCGGCCGGGCTGCTGCGCGCCGCGCGCGGGGCTGTCCGGCGCGGCGGCGAGAGGGGATGCGAGTTGGTTGCTCATGATGGGGCTAGCGTCGGGCGTGCCGCGCCTACGGGCAATGACGTGGGAGGTAAGGACCTTGGTTCCGCGCGCCGCTTCAGCCTTGCGACGTCGGCAGGATGAACTGGTAGTCGGCGGCGATGCGGCCGTCGGTTGCGAGGTGCGCGAACACCAGGCCGTAGGCCTCCAGCACAGGCGACGTCGGCCGCACCATGTCCCAGTGGAACAGCACGGCGTCCTGCAGCTGCTGCGGCTGGCCGCTCGGGCGGAAGCGGTAGCCGTTGTCGCGCACGTTCTTCTCGTGCGAAGAGGTCACGCGCTGCACCAGCTCCTCGTAGCCCTGGGCCTGCAGCGTGCGCACGCGGTGGCGGCCGTCCGGCGCCCACACGGACTCGATGGCGCTGCGCCGCTCGGCCGCATCGGTGATGTTCCACATCTCGACATAGCGCGCGGCCAGGCCGGCCAGCGCTTCGGGGGACAGGACGGGGCTTGCGGCAGGTGTGTTCATGCGTGTATCTTTGCCCCCATGGCGTGGACGGTGAATGCGCGGCGCGCCGTGATTCCTGTCCGATCGTCCATTCAACCGTCTGAAACTGACACCAAGACATGGACCCGCTCGACGACATCTTCGCCGCCATGCGCGTGCAAAGCGCCCTCTACGCCCGGCTGGAGGCACGCGCGCCCTGGGGCCTGCACCTCAACGGCGGCGCCTCGGCGCGCTTCGGCCTGGTGGTGCGCGGCAGCTGCCTGCTGGAAGTGGAGGGCATCGATGACCCGGTGCCGCTGGCGGCGGGCGACTGCTTCGTGCTGGCGCACGGCAGCTCGCACGTGGTGCGCGACCATCCGCTCACGCCCACGGTGAGCTGCGTGTCCGTCGTGCGCCCCTACGTGGGCGGCACGGTGGAACTGGGCGGCAGCGGCACGCCGGCCACCCTGGTGTGCGGCTGGTTCATGTACGACCGCGAGGTGGCCGCGCCGCTGCTGGACCTGCTGCCCACGCTGCTGCACGTGCGCATGGACCAGGCCCGCGCGCAGGCGCTGCAGGGCACGCTGCAGCTGCTGGCCATCGAGACCGCCGAACCGGACATGGGCAGCGGGCTGGTGGTGAGCCGGCTGGCCGACATTTTGTTCGTGCAGACGCTGCGCGCCCACGTGGCCTCGGCCGGTGGCGACAAGGCCGGCTGGCTGGGCGCGCTGGCCGACGCGCGCATCGGCCCGGCGCTGCGCGCCATCCACAAGGACATGTCGCGGCCCTGGACGGTGGACGCCCTGGCTTCGGTGGCGCTGATGTCGCGCTCGGCCTTCGCGCAGCGCTTTCGCCAGCGCGTGGGCCAGAGCCCGCTGGAGTACCTGACGCGCTGGCGCATGTTCAAGGCGGCGCACCTGCTGCGCGAGGAGCGCCTGTCGCTCGGCCAGGTGGCGGCGAAAGTGGGCTACGAATCCGAAGCCGCGTTCAGCAAGGCCTTCAAGCGCGAACGCGGCACCGGGCCGGGCGCATGGCGGCGCGGCACGGCACCCATCCTGGTTCCAGCTCCTGCAAGGCCCATCCATGCTTCCTGACAACCCGTCGCCCGTCGCCATCCGCTTCGTCCAGCCCGGCGACTATGCCCAGTGGAAGGTCCTCTGGGACGGCTACAACGCCTTCTACGAGCGCGACGGCGCCACCGCCTTGCCCGAGGACGTGACACGCGTCACCTGGCAGCGCTTCCTCGACCCCGACGCGCCGATGCATGCGCTGGTGGCCGAAGCCGATGGACAGCTGCTCGGGCTCGCGCACTACCTGTTTCACCCCAGCACCATCGCGGTGGCGCCCAGCTGCTACCTGTCGGACCTGTTCACGGCCGAAGCGGCGCGCGGCCGCGGCATCGGCCGCGTGCTGATCGAGGCGGTGTACGGCTGCGCCGAAGCCGCGCAGTGCGCCCGCGTGTACTGGCAGACCCACGAGAGCAACGCCAAGGCGCAGCAGCTGTACAACCAGCTGGCCGAACGCTCGGGCTTCATCGTGTACCGCAAGACGCTTTAATCCTGCGCGCGGCGGCGCGACAATGCGGGATTCGTGCTTGTCCCCTTCCTTTGAAGTCCTAGAGAACCGCCATGTCCCTGCCGTTTGCCGACCGCCTCAACAACGTCGAAACCTCCGCCATCCGCGAGCTGTTCAAGCTGCTGGGCAAGCCCGGCATCATCAGCTTTGCCGGCGGGTTTCCGGACAGCGCGATGTTCGACGTGGAGGGCATCAAGGAAGCGGTGAACGCGGCGCTGGCCGAAGCGCCCGGCGAGGCCCTGCAGTACGGCGCCACCGAGGGCTACGAGCCGCTGCGCACGCAGCTGGCGGCGTTCATGCGCGCCAAGGGTGTCAGTGTCATCGAGCCGCAGCAGCTGGTGGTGACCACCGGCAGCCAGCAGGCGCTGGACCTGCTGGGCAAGACCATGATCGGCCCCGGCGACAAGGTGATCGTGGAAGGCCCGACCTTCCTGGCCACCATCCAGTGCTTCCGCCTGTACGGCGCCGAGCTGGTCAGCGCGCCGGTGGATGCGCACGGCGTGGACACCGAGAAGCTGGAACAGCTGGTGGCCGAGCACAAACCCAAGCTGGTGTACCTGGTGCCCAGCTTCGGCAACCCGAGCGGCGCGCTGCTGACGCGCGAGCGCCGCATGAAGGTGCTGGAGATCGCGGCCAAGTACAAGACGCTGGTGGTGGAGGACGACCCGTACGGCGAGCTGTACTTCGGCGCCGAGCCGCCGCCGCCGTCCATCCTGGCCCTGAGCAAGGACGTGCCCGGCAGCCGCGACTGGCTGGCCTACTGCGGGAGTCTCAGCAAGGTGCTGAGCCCCGGCCTGCGCGTGGGCTGGATGATCGCGCCGCCGGAGCTGCTGGCCAAGGCGGTGATGTGCAAGCAGTTCAGCGACGCGCACACCAGCACCTTCGCGCAGGCCACCGCCGCGCAATACCTGAAGAGCGGCCGCATGCCCGCCAGGCTGCAGGTGGTGCGCAAGGCCTATGCCGAGCGCGCGCTGGCGATGGGCAAGGCGCTGAAGCGGGAGCTGGGCGATGCGATCGAATTCACGCAGCCGCAAGGCGGCATGTTCTTCTGGACCCGGCTGACGGGCGCGGGCGGGAAGGTGAAGGATGCGGGGGAATTCGCGAAGCGGGCGATCGAGCAGGGGGTTGCGTTCGTGCCGGGGGCGCCGTTCTTTGCGGCGGATCCGGATCTCTCTACGTTGCGACTTAGTTTTGCGACTGCGGATGTGGGGAAGATCGAGGAGGGGATGGGGCGGTTGGGGCGGGCGATTTGAATTGTTGACTGACGAGCTTCTGCACGGGCCAAACTAGGAAACAGGTGGTTGACTGGTAAGGCTCTCCGTATCATTGGCGGCAGGAGGTCAGATGGACTACTTCCATGTTTTTGTACGTCAGGAAGGGGACGCCGACCTTCGGCTGCTCGCAAGCGATTTGGCGAAAGAGGAGATCGAGCGGCGCATAGGCAAACCGTACCGCCGTGGTACAGCAATCGTCCAAGGCGGAACCATCATTCCTGTTGCATCACTTCGAGCGATACGTATTTGTAGGACCGATGCCACTTTTGAACAGGCCTACAGCTCGGAGCATGCGGTCCAATCAAAGCAATTAGAAGAGCTGAATCGGAACGGCGGTGTGTACTTCGCAAGCGTAGGTCCCGGCCACGATGACATGGCGGAGTCGTTTGAGGACGTCACTGAGAAGTTCTTGCGTGGCAAGGAGCCCGGCAATGCCCGAACCCCTTCCCTCCTCGTTTCTCTCGTCAATCATCCGATCGTATCGACAGTGCTTGGCGGAATTGTGTTGGCCGGACTGGTGTACTACCTAGGATGGAAGTGAGCGTGCGCGACGGAAAAAGTGTGGTGCGGCGCTTGGCACGTCAAGAGTTCAGGTCGATGTGGAGCGCGCGGGCAAGCCACAGAGAAAAGCACTGAGATATCCAGGGGAGCGCATAGTCACCTGCTGCGTATTGAAATTCACCGGAGCGGCATATCCATTGCCAAACTCGCGGTTTAGAAGTTCGACTAGCTCCTGAGCAGGCGGCAACTCGTTCTCCGACAAGTTAAACCTGACTTGGGGCGACTTCACACGCATGCCAGGCACGTCATTCACTGACTGAGGCAGGCTGCGCAACCGCCAGTGGCCATGATTGCCGCTCGTGTTCATGGAGAGAATGATTGCTTCTGCCTTGGCCTTTGAAGCTTCTGGTGAGGTGTCCTGCTCACAGTAGAACAGATCTACTTTCATGCTCGCGAGCAAGCTCTTGGATGCGGGTACGCGGCCGGTAGAAGCTGCGCTTACTTGCACCCCCTCAATGCGCTTTTCATCTTCCAACTTGTAGTAGTCGGCTGCCTTTGCTGTCGCTTCCTTCAATGTCGGATTGGTCAGTTGCAGCGAGAGCGCCGTGGTCAATGGCCCCTTCATGCCCTCGCTTGCCATGGCCATCACAAGACCCGTAATTGCCGCTTCTTTCTTGACACGCACTTGATTTGATGTGGAATCCGGCAGTTCGAACAGCTTGACCATCTCCTGATAAACAAACTGGTCGAGCTTGAAGTAGCTTTCGCGGTCAGCGCGAGCGTCGCTGTTGCGTGCGATCGCAGCACTCATTTCTTTCAGTTTGCGCTCGTTCTCTGCTTGGGCGCGGTTGGATTGCATGGCTTCCTGCTGCGCGAGAATCGCAAAGGTTGCGCTGATGGCGCCCACTATGGCTGCGACGGTCGCCGCGGAGGCATTTGCGCGTTGCAGGAAACCAGCAAACCCGCTTGTGTTGGTTGTAGTGCTCATGAGTCCTCCGTTGAGGAAATCACTTTAAGAAGCGCGAACGAAGCGGTCATCCCCTAAATGGGGGAGGGCCGCTGGAAGGCACGGCCGTTCACGGCGCCGATCAACTGGAAACTGAAAGGGGGCGCGCGTTGCTGCGCCACAAGGACGCCCGGCGCCAGCAGCGCAGCCAGTCCGAGCATGCGGCGGACGCGATCCACCGTCAAGGTGCTCCGAAGCCGAGCCGCGCAAACACGGCCTGCGCGGCCGGCGACAGCACGAAGGCTGCGAAGTCGCGGGCCGCTGGCGGGGCATCCGCCCGCACGGCCAGGCCGTAGGTCGCCCCGACGTGCAGCTCCGGCGGCAGTTGCACGACCTTCAAGGAGGGCAGCTCGCGTCGGCTCGCCACCGCGTTGGTGCAGTAGGTCAGGAAGACATCGGCCTTGTTTTGCTCCATCAGCCACGCATATGTGTTGCGATTCGGCGGCGGCGCCAGTGAACCGGCACCGCCTGTGAGCCGGAGCGCCTTCGCATCGAGGGCCGCATAGGCGCCCGGCTGCGCCGCCTCGGCCTTGCGGAAGAAGGCCCAGGCGTAGTCCCCGGCGGGGTCGGCGCGCGGCGTGGAGGTGCCCAGGCGGATGTCGCCGCTCAGCAGCGTCGCGAGCAGCGTGCCGGAAGTCGCCTCAACCTCCGGCGCCACCAGCGCGCAGAGCGCATTGCGCGTGAACACCACGGGCGGGAGCCACTGGCCTTCGACGGCGAGTCGCCGCGGGTGCTCGGTGTCCGCGGAGGCGAACACCTGCGCGGGCGCTCCCTGTTCGATGCGCTCGCGCAGCAGTCCGGACGCGCCAAAGGTCAGCGTAACGCGCGCCCCGCCTTGCCGTTGCCACAGGTCGGCCACTTCGGTCAGCGCCTCGCGCAGGCTGCCGGCGGCGTAGACGGGCAGCGTCGCCTGCGCATGCGAGGCGGCGCTCACGGCCAGGAGCATGGCGGCATTCAGGACGCGCATGGGCCAGCTTCGCGTGCCTGCATTAGAGGAGGAAAGCTGATCGCCATCGATCCGGCGATCCTATGCATCCGCGTGCCGCTCCCTCTTGGGACTTGCGAGTTATGAAGCTGCTTGCATAGAGACTGGCTTTTCCCAGTCGTCGAGATGGTCCAGCAGGTCATCGATCGCGATCACCTCGCGCCGTTCATCTTCCCGCCGGAACACCACCGCCGACCACCCCTGCATGCCCACCGGTCGCAGCCGTTGCCCGTTCCTCTGCAACTGCTGCCCCGACACCGCGCGCATCACCACACGCTCATACCGCGAGCGCCCAAGCCGCGCCGGTGGCGCCCCAGCATCCCAGGCGCACAGCCTGCCCACATCCTCGTATTCCTCCGGCCGATCCTCCAGCTCCAGCAGCGACGGGCTGCGCCCACCCATGACGGCGCCGATCAGCCGGAAGGTAAAGGGGTCAGACATGCGGCGGATGGCGCGCTGGAAGTGCCGCACGGTGTATCCCGCAATTGCGCGCAGGCTGAGCGCGCCATGCCCCTCCGTGTGCCACAGGTCAGTGTCGATGTCGCAGGCGAACGGATTCTCCGGGTAGCAGTCGAAGCGCGCCAGCCAGCCCTTGCGCGACGTATGCGGCATCGGCTGGAAGCCGCTGATGACGGGGATGCCGTGCCCGGCCAGCTCACTCAACTCATAACTCGGCCACGCCATCACCTCGCGCACCACGCCCGCAATCAATGCCGCCGTCGCGACCATCAGCGCCGGGCTGGGCGTGAAGTCGCAGGTGATCTCGATGCGGTCGCCGCGCGGGCGCACGCCCACGCCGGTGGAGCGCCGGTTCGCCGCCAGCAGCATCACCGGCGCGGGCAGGATGTATGTGAGCAGCTTCGCCAGCTGCCCGATCGTGCGCCCATTGGCCGGCCTGCCCGCCGGCAGCGCGAACGACACGTTGTAGTGCGCGCTGAAGCCGACCAGCCGCGTTTCGTGGCCGCTGCGCGCGTCCCAGGCGTCGAGCTCGCCGCGGATGAACTGCAGCGCTTCCCACAGCGAACGCCCGGCGCGCGCGGCGCAGCCGGGCGCGATCTCGATCACCGGCGTCGCGACCTCGATGACACCCGTGTCGAAGTAGACCGCGCCGCCGGTCGGCAGGTGGTACGAGGTGCCCTCGCGGTGCATCAGTTCGCCACGGATGAAATCGCGCGGGCTGCCGAACAGGGCCTCGGGCCGCGTCGGCTCGCCGTCCAGCACCAGGGAGCACTCGGCCTCGATTCCCATCGCCGCCATGCGCAGCTTCTGCGCCGCGGAGGGATGCTCCAGCTTCTTCGCCTCGGCCATCAGCTTGCCTCCGTGGGCTGGCCGCCGTCCTGCACCTCCACCGGGTCGAACACCGTGTAGCCGATGTCGATGTGCAGGTGGTCGTCCGCTTCGCCGTCGTTCGCCCCGAACGGGCGCACCCACACGCCGGGAATGGCCTGGCGTGCGATGGCGGCGTATTTCTCGATCTCTTCGCGCGTGTCCAGGTACGTGTCGCCGATGCGGTAGATGTTGGCGGCCGTGCCCCAGCAGTGGCGCGAGGCATGCCGGCTGAGCGCATGCCCCGGCGAGCGGTAGCCGCCGTTGGCGGCCACGCGCACCGAGGCATCGGCCGCAAGGCGGAACAGCTCCAGCGCGCCCGCCAGCAGCAGCAGCGCGCAGGGCACGTATCGCGGAAAGGCGCGCGCCGGCGGCGCTTCCCGCACGTCCACGCCGATCAGTTCCCACAGCTTGAAGTGCGGCGTCAGGTCCGTCTCCAGCGCCTGGTTCCAGGAATCCACCCGCAGGAACGACGAGGGCAGCACGCGCACCGCACCCGAACGGTCCTGCAGCGTCTGGCCAGGGCGCAGCACGTTCCGCATCTCGGGCGGCAGGTCGGCGGCCAACACCAGGGGCAGCGGCAGCGTGCTCATTCCTGGCCGCCCGTCTTCGTCATGTACTCGTACACCGCGCGCGAGATGCGCGCGATCGTTTCCTGCCGGCCGCGCGTCACGTCCGGCGCCCACTCGGTGAGGATGACCACCACGTAGGCGTCTCGGCCGTCCAGGTACACGATGCCGGCGTCGTGGGCCACCGTCGAGATCTCGCCGGTCTTGTGGGCCACGCGCGCATCCTCCGGCAGGCCCGCGGGAATGCCGCTTCGAAAGCGCTGCTGGTGCAGGATGTCGAGCATCGCCTTCGACGCCTCGGGCGAGATGGCCTTGCCTTCCTCGATCAGGCGCAGCGCATCGCACAGGCCGGCGGCGGTCACGCGGTTGTTGATGCCGGCCTCCCACGCCACCTCGTCCTCCACGCCGCGCTGCAGGTCGATGCCGCCCAGGTGCAGGCGCGCGAGCGCGGCGCGCGCCGCCTCCACGCCCACCAGGTCCAGCAGCAGGTTGGTGGCCAGGTTGCTGCTGGTCACGATCATGTGCCGGGCCAGCTCATGCAGCGTGAGCATGCGTCCGAGCGCCGCATGCACCTCCGCATTGGCGTCGTTGTCCTGGGCCACGCGGAACGGCTTGCCGTCGGCGATGCCGAGGAAACGGTTGCGCACGTGCACGCGCGAATGCTCCTCGAAGCGGCCCTGCGCGATGGCCTCGTAGACGGCGACGAGCACCGGCACCTTCATCGTGCTGGCGGCGTGGAACCAGCGGCTCGGGTTGAGCGACCAGGTGGTGTGGTGCTCGAAGTCGTACGCCGCGACCGCGACGGCCGAGGCCTTGGCTTCCTCGCCGATCATGAGCACGGTGTCGCGCAGGGTTGCCTCAGCCATTTTTCGGGAACGTTTATTTCGTTCGAATGGCTGGAGCGTGTTCCAGCCGGCGCGGCGCGGCGGCAGGAAAAGAACGCGGGCCGGCGTCAGCGGCGGGCTGACCGCGGCCCGGTGATCACATCAGTACGGCGGCGAAAACCCGTTGCGTCCCGTGTTGATCCGCGTCGCCGTCGGCTTGTCGCCGATCACCTGGGCCGTCACCGACACACCGGCACCCGGCACCAGCAGTTCGCGGCTGCCCGGCCGCAGGCTGACGATGGGCGTGCCCGGCGCGACCACGATGGTTTTCTCGCCGCCGGGATAGGCCAGCGTCAGCCGGCTGCCGTCCGGGGCGGTGGTGGCCTGGCCGGCCACGGTGGCGTTGGTCATGGTGCTTTGCGGCAGGAAATCGAACGGCCGGTGGCCCTCGCCGGTGCCGCGCATCGCCTCCGGAAACACATACACCGCGATGGCGCGCTGGGTGCCGTCGGCCTGCGGCATCGCGCCCACGCCGACGAAGCTGTTGGGCGTGACCGCGTCCATGCCGACCGGAAAGATTTCGGTGATGGTGAGGTTGGGTGCAATCGCGAGCTCGACCCGCTGGCCGCTGCGCTCCTTCATCACCAGCCGGTCGGCCGTGATGCTCTCGATGGTGCCGCGCAGGCGCACCGGGGCAGGAGCAGCGGCGGTCTGGGCCAAGGTCCACGCCGGCAACAAGCCGGCTGACAGGACGAAAGCAAGAAGTGCGCGGCGGGGCAGGCAAGGGTGCAGCGGCATGGCGGTTTTCCTCCCAGGAAAAAGAACGTCGCAGAGTGTAGAGCGCAGGCGCGAGAATGGATGTCTCCCGACTCGATCCCCTGCATCCCATGTCAAGCGAATCCGGCAGCCTGCTCGTCGTTCTTCTCGGCTTCGTCCTCGCCTTCGTCAGCGCACGCATTCTCGGTGCGCGCTGGCGGGCGCGCCGCCGGGAGCGCGCGCAGCATGTGGCCCGCGCCGGCGAAACCCGCCAGGTGCGGCGCGCCAGGGAGCGCAGGCAGGGCAAGTAGGCTGTTCAGTTGGGGCCGCGCACCCGCGCCACCGTTTCCATCAGCACTTCCAGCTCCACGGGTTTCACGAAGTGGCGGTCGAACCCGGCCTCCTTGGACTTCTGGCGGTCTTCGGACTGGCCCCAGCCGCTCAGCGCGACGAGCAGCATGTCGCCGCCGCCCGGACCCTGGCGGATGCGCTTCGCCGCTTCGTGGCCATTCAGGTGCGGCAGGCCGATGTCCAGCACCACCACGTCCGGCCGGAACGATTCGGCCGCGCTGACGGCCGCCAGCCCGTCGTGCGCCGTCAGCGTCTCGTAGCCCAGGATGCCCAGGAACTGCGCCATGGTTTCGGCGCTGTCCACGTTGTCGTCCACCACCAGCACGCGCACGCCCCGCTCGGTGTCGGGATGCAGCGGGCTCGCATCGGCGCCGGCTTCGGCGGCCGGCAGCGCGGCCGATTCCCGCAGGCGCACCGTGAACCGGGAGCCGGTGCCCGGCCCGTGGCTTTCCGCCTCGACCTCGCCGCCGTGCATCTCGACCAGCTGCCGCACCAGCGCCAGGCCGATGCCCAGGCCGCCCTGCGAACGCTCGGCCGACCCGTCGACCTGCGCGAACATGTCGAACACGCGCGGCAGCAGCGACTCGGGGATGCCCACGCCGGAATCCGTCACCGTGATCACCGCGAAGCCGTCCTGGCGCGTGGCCGTGACCGCGATGCGGCCGCCGTCGGGCGTGTACTTCGCCGCGTTGTTCAGCAGGTTCGCGATGATCTGGCACAGGCGCGTGACGTCGGCATCCACGAACAGCGTGCGCGGCGGCGGCATGAGCAGCGTCAGCTCGTGCTTGCCGGCCTCGATCATCGGCCGGCTGGTTTCCACCGCGGCGTGCACGGCGGCCACCACGTCGGCCAGCTCGATGCGCAGTTCCACCTTGCCCTGGGTGATGCGGCTCACGTCCAGCAGGTCGTCCACCAGGTGGACCAGCTGCGCAAGCTGGCGCTCGATGATCTTGCGCGCCGATTCCTTGACCTTCGCTTCCGACGACAGCTGCATGATGTGCAGCGCGTTGCGGATCGGGGCGAGCGGGTTGCGCAGCTCGTGGGCCAGCGTGGCCAGGAACTCGTCCTTCCTGCGGTCCGCATCCTTCAGCGCGGCGTTGGCCGCTTCCTGTTCGGTCACGTCCACCGCGATCGACAGCACCGATTCCACCCGGCCCTGCTCGTCGAATTCCGGGATCAGCCGCGCATCGAACACGCGCTCGCTGCCGCCCGGCACGGGAAAGGAAAACTTGGTCCTGCCGATGCCGGCGGTGTCGAAGACCCGGCCGATCGCCGCGTTCCATTGTTCGTACAGGGCCGCGGGCATGCCCAGTTCCTGGTTGGTCCTGCCGATGAAGTGCGCCGGCGGCAGGCCTGTGAAGTGCTCGACGATCGGGCTCACGTACAGGTGCCGGAACTGGCGGTCCATCCGGGCGAAGATGTCCGGCGAATTCTCGACCAGCGTCGAGAACTGGCGCTCGCGCTGGGCCAGTGCCGCGGCCGTCCGCGCCAGCGCGCGGTCGGCCGTCACGCGCTCGGTGATGTCGCGGATGACGTACAGGTAGCCGGTGGTCTGCGCGTCGCCGTCGCGCAGCGCGGAAATCGTCGTCTCCACGTGGGTCTGCACGCCGTCGGCGCTCTGGTGCACCAGGCTGCCGCGGAAGACGCCCTGCCTGCGCAGCACATCCGCGGCGGCTTCGCGCGCCCGCTGGCCGTCCGGCCAGACCTCGGTGAACACCTCGTCCTTCAGGCGCCCCAGCGTCGCCGATGCGCTCTTGCGGTACTGGTGCTCCGCGGCCGCGTTCATGAAGACGAGGTGATTGCCCGCATCGAAGGCCATCACCGCATCCTGCATCTGAGCCAGCACGTCCTGGCGCAGCTTGTTGGCCGCCGCGTTCGACGAATCCAGCGTGTAGATGTCGCTGCCCACGACCAGCGCGTCGACGTCGCCCTGGCGGATGGCCGACAGCGTCTGTTCCGCTTCGTCCAGGCGGATGCGCAGTTCCTCCAGCTCGCGGTGCAGGAGATCGTCCGGGCCGTTGGGGTTCTGCTGCACGCTAGGCTCCCAGGTCCAGGCCGTCGAGCAGGCGGTCGGGGTTGGACATGTCGCCGATGAAGCGGCGCACCGGCAGCGGCCAGATGCGCAGCAGCGTCGGCGCCGCGATGATCTCGTCGTTGGCCGCGCGCTCCACGTTGTCGGCGATGCTCAGGATCTCGAGCTCGTAGCGCCCCGGCATGTGCGCTTCGCAGAAGGCGCGCGTGTTGACGACGGCGCGCGCGGACAGCGGTGCGGCCGCGCTCACGTACAGCCGCAGCACGCAGGCGCAGTCTTCCCGCTTCGGGCGGACCGGTCCGGTGGCCTTGCGCACGGTCATGCCTTGCGGGGCGCCATGGGCAGCAGGTTCAGGCCGACCAGCACGCGTTCCTTGTTCGACAGGTCGCCGATGATCTTGCGGATCGGTGTCGGGAACTTGCGCACCAGCGTGGGCACCGCCAGGATCTGGTCGCCGGCCGCGAGCTGCGGGTTGACCAGCAGGTCGATCACCTCGATGCTGTAGCGCCCGGCCAGGTGGTTCTCGCAGATCAGCTTCAGGTTGGCCAGCGCCGCTTCGGCCTTGGCCGTCTTGCCGGCGACGTACAGCCGCAGCTGCCACTCCGCCACGGCGGGCGCGGGCTTCTTCCGGGTGGCGGTACTCGTGCTCATCGCGCGGCCCTCGCGGGTTTGCGCCCGTTTCGCGCCGAAGCGCGGGCGGCCTTCTGCCTCCCGCTGCCCGCGGCGATGTCGCGGGCGCGCGCCGCGATGCTTTCCGCCTCGAACTTCTCGCGCGCGATGGCCGAGCGGATGTCGCCGGCGCGCTCTTCCGCCTCGGCGTTCAGGGCCGCGATCTGCGCATCCAGCGCCCGGCGGCGGTTGGCGAGGTCGCGCAGCCGCCGCTCGTGGTCGCTGCCGCGCAGCTGGCTGGCCGCGAGTTCCTGGGCCTCCTGCGCGATGCGCGCGGTGCCCGTCAGCACGCGGTCGCCGGACAGGTAGATGTCGATCAGGTCCACGCCGTGGTCGCTGAAGACGAACTCGCGGACCTGGTTCGAGTGGTGCATGCCCCTGGACTTGAGCACCTGCAGCGTGCGCGTGCGCTCGCCGTTGTAGGCCAGGTTGGTGAGCAGCAGCCAGCTGTCCATGAGCGACGACACACCCACTTCGGAGGCGGCGACGGCGGCCGCCGCGTCGGCCGTCAGGCTGGTGAACATCGCGGTCACGTCCTCCTGCTTCAGGAAGTCGATCAGCCGCATGAGCGTGAGCTTCAGGCCCGTGTCGTCGTGCTGGTTGCTCAGATTGCTGATCGGGTCGACCACGACCACCGACGGCTTGAACCGGCGCACCAGGTCGTACATCGCCACCAGGTGCTGCTCGAGCCCGTGCAGTGTTGGGCGCGACGCGTGGATCTGCAGCAGCCCCTTCTTCACCCACGGGGCGAGGTCCAGGCCGATGGAGCGCATGTTGCGCAGCAGCTGGCTTTCGGATTCCTCGTAGGCGAACAGCAGGGCGCGCTCGCCCCGCGAACAGGCGGCATCGACGAAGCTGGCCGCCACGCTGCTCTTGCCGGTGCCGGGCGCGCCGGACACCAGCACGCTGCTGCCCTTGAAGACGCCCCTGCCGCCGAGCATGTCGTCCAGGCCGGGGATCCCGGTGCCCAGGCGCTTGTCCGTCACCTTGTGGTCCAGGCGCAGCGACGTGATGGGCAGCACCGACAGGCCGTGCGAACCGATCAGGAACGGGTATTCGTTGGTGCCGTGCGGCGAGCCGCGGTACTTCACGATGCGCAGGCGCCGCGTGGAGACCTGGTCCACGATGCGGTGGTCGAGCAGGATGACGCAGTCGGCCACGTATTCTTCCAGGCCGTAGCGCGTCAGGCTGCCTTCGCCGCGCTCGCCGGTGATCACGGCGGTCACGCCCTTGTCCTTCAGCCAGTGGAACAGCCGGCGCAGTTCGGCGCGCAGGATCGCCTGGTTGGGCAGGCCGGCGAAGAGGGCCTCGATGGTGTCGAGCACCACGCGCTTCGCGCCGATGGAATCGATGGCGTAGCCCAGGCGGATGAAGAGGCCTTCCAGGTCGTACTCGCCCGTTTCCTGGATCTCGCTGCGCTCGACTCGCACGTAGTCCAGCACGATCTTGCGCTGGCGCTGCAGCTTGTCCAGGTCGAACCCCAGCGAGCGCATGTTGTCCGCCAGCTCCTGCGCGCTTTCCTCGAACATCACGAAGACACCCGGCTCGCCGTATTCCGTGGCGCCGCGCACGATGAATTCGGCCGCCAGCATCGTCTTGCCGCAACCCGCGGCGCCGCACACCAGGGTGGGCCGGCCGTGGGGCAGGCCGCCTTCGGTGATCTCGTCCAACCCGGCGATGCCCGTGGGTGTCTTCTTCAGCTGTGGGGCGGGGGACGCCGCCGTTCTTGGTGGTTTCTTGACCATCGGGGACTGTAAGAAATTCTTCGAATACTCTAACCCACCCGATCATGGATGAGCACGCGGCAATCGCGTCCCGGGCCTCGGCCCCTCGGCGAATGCTTGAGCCAAGAATGCCTCGTCTTGCTGAGGCAGCGTGAAGGACAAATGCCCATCGTCGGCCCGGACGGCTGCCGATGCGCCGGTCGGCTTCCAGCCAAGCTCATCCGTATGCATAATCCGGCGACCATCACAGGGGGGACGCTGAGATGAAAACACAAGCACGCGCCGCCGCGTCGGCGCTGAACCGCGAAATCATCGACGACCGCGATGGCCGGCTCAGCATCCACACGCACCAGATCCGCCTGACGCAGGCACACCTGCCGTACAAGCCGGTTCCCGGCAAGCGGCTGCCCTCGGAAAAGCACTTCGCCGTCTTCGCCGACCGCATCGTGCTCGACGGCGTGCTGCAGAACCCCGGGCGCAACATCGAGCTGAACGCGCGCGAGATCGTCATCGAGAAGCCTGCCACGCTGGACGCCGCCGGCGCGTACGCCGACAAGGATTTCGCGCCCGGCAGCCTGCCGGTGCAGAAGGACGCCCGGCCCGGCGCCGCCGGCACCGACGGCGACAACGCCACCGAAGGCGGCAACGGCGGCGCCATCGTCATCCATGCGCAGCGCGTGGTGAAGGGCACCACCGGCGCGCATGCGCTGACTGCCACCGAGCTGGCCGCCATCGGCGCGCAGCTGCTGGCCGAGCATCCACCCAAGGTCGACGACGCCAGCAAGCTCGCGCCGTTCGAGATCGCCCGCACCAGGATGTTCGGCGACAACGAGGTGGTCATCACGCTGGAAGACGGCCGCATCGAGGGCCTGTCGCGCCTCGCGCTGGAGTCCGCGCATTTCGACGGCAGCACCCAGCAGGCCGGCATGCGCTTCTACCTGCCGGCGCTCGTCATCGCCGGGATGGCGCAGCTGTCGGGCAAGACCCAGAGCAAGCCGTTCGGCTGCCGGATCGACGCGGTCGCCACGGTCGACGCCGGCGGCAAGGCCAGCGAACTGCGGACCGACCTGTCGCTGGTGGCCGACGCGCCGATCCGCCTGCCCATCGCCTATGCCGACGGGACCCTGTCGGCCGCGGTCCTCAAGACCATCCGCGAGCAGATCGCCGCGCACCTGCGCGCTGTCGCCATCGAGCCGCTGCTGGCGGCCCTGGGCGCCCGGCTGCGTGCCAGCGCCTTGACCCTGCTGGCCGGCGGCGGGCGCGGCGGGCGCGGGCAGGACGGGCATCCCGGCATGCGCGGCGAATCCGGCCCCGACGGCGCCACCAGCAAGCAGCAGGGGACCTGCGTCAACGGCCAGTACGGCTTCCCCGAGGACGCGTTCGGCAGGAACGGCAGCGAAGGCGGCCGCGCCGGCGCGCCGGGCCTGTCCGGCAACGGCGGCAAGGGCGGGCAGATAGTGTTGAACGTGATGGAGCCGCTCGGGCTGCCCATCGTCTACGGCATCGGCGGCGGCGACGGCGGCGCGCAGGCCGGCCCGGGCGACCGCGGGCCGGGCGGCCACGGCGGCCACGGCGCGATGTGCAAGATGTACGACAGCAGCAACGGCCGGCCGCTGGAGGACATGCGCGCGCCCGACGGCAAGGAGGGCCCGCTCGGCCCGGTGGCCAAGGGCAACGGCAGCAAGGGCACGGCCGGCGCGGCCGGCGCGCCGCTGCAGGTCAACGGCAAGCCGTTCGCCGGCGGCCAGGTTCCCGTGCTGTCGTTCACCGCGCTGGCCCAGGCGCTCAGCCTGAGCCAGCTGCTGATCGCGCAGAACGCCGCCGACCTGGACTTCCTGAACGCCAAAACCGAGGACGCGCTGGCGGCGGTGGCCAAGGACTACACCTGGCTGATCGACATCGGCCGGCCGTTCGCCGAGTCCGCGGCCGGGATCGACCCGGCGCGCGTGCCGCCGCCCGAACAGAAGGTGCGCGCCGGCATCCACAACAGCGCGATGGTTTCGCTGATGCGGCTGCAGCAGGGCCTGGACTACTACGGCCACAGCTACAACTGGGCGCCGATCCTGAACCTGACCAACCTGGTTGCGCGCACCACCGAGATCATCCAGCTCGGCAAGGTGGTGGAGGAGCAGTACGACCGCTATCTCGACAAGGGCAGCACCGACAAGCAGCGCATGCAGGCGTTCGGCCAAGCCAAGCAGGAGATCGACCGCAAGCTGGCCGACTTCCTCGCCGAGATCGACAAGCTCAAGCCGCAGATCGAGGGCTTTCGCAGCGAGGTCGACGGCTACTCGGAAGACCTGCGGCGCCAGCGCACGCTGCTGCTGGAAGGGCAGCTGAAGTTCAAGGACGAACTGGTCAAGTACCTGCGCGAACAGAGCGAGCTCAGCCTCACCGATTTCCTGGAGATGCTGGGTACGGTGGTCGGCTGCGTCGGCGGCGTGGTGGGCGGCGCCGGCGGCGTCAAGACCGCCATCGACGCGGTGAAGAAGGCCGAGGAATTCAGCAAGCAGGTCAAGGGCGTGGTCGAGGTCTTCAAGAAGGCCAAGGCTACCATCGAGAGCATCAGCAAGGCCTATTCCTCGGTCAAGGACCTGATCGACGCGGGCAACCCGAACGCCGCCAAGATCCTGGTCGACTCCGACGAGTTCGACAAGATGCTGAAGAAGTACCTGGGCAAGTTCGACGCCGCCGGCGAACTGCGCAAGGCCATGGCCTACTACGTCGAGCTCGCGCAGGCGCGCAACATGGCCGCGTACAACTACACCACGCTGGTGGCGCAGCTGCTGAGCGTGCAGGTGCAGCACGACCAGCTGTACAGCGGCATCCAGCACATCAACGCCGAGATCGCCGTGCACCAGAACAACGTGCTGCCGGTCTACACCGCGTTCCTGAAGGACGCCTACGAGGACGTGCAGCGCACCCTGCTGCGCAACATGTACCAGGAGAACCGGGCCTACCGGTACTGGGCGCTGCGCGAGCGGCCCC
Organism: Pseudomonadota bacterium; assembly: GCA_040384685.1. GTDB lineage: Bacteria > Pseudomonadota > Gammaproteobacteria > Burkholderiales > Burkholderiaceae_C > Ramlibacter. The sequence goes on from JAZKIV010000023.1 coordinate 172,417, forward strand.
TGGACACCAACGACCTGAACATCGCCACCCAGGCCGCGGCGCATGGGCGCCTGGTGGCCGACATCGATGGCTTTCGCGAGAACAACGAGGCGTTCTCCGATTTCCGCCAGAAGCTGACGATCACCGCCGAGCGCTACCCCAACGAGTTCGCCGCCATGCGGACCTCGCGCTCGCTGGCCTTCACGCTGGACATCCGCCGCGAGCCGGGTTTCCGCAACATGCGCTACATCGTCGCGCGCTCGTTCAAGCTGGAGTTCCCCGACATCGTGGACGGCGCGGACGTGCTGTACCTCAACCTGGTCCACAGCGGCCAGGCGGTGCTGAACAGCGACACCGACCTGGACAAGCCCGGCGCCCTGCACGCCTTCAGCCACCGCCCGCGCACGCTGCCCTACAAGATCGATTACACGGACCGCGAGAACACCTTCGGCGGCAACCTGGGCGAGCGCGAGCAGGGCTACATCGGCCTGAGCCCGTTCACGCAATGGCGGCTGGACTTCGACCTGCAGGGCAACGACTGGCTGGACCTGAACGCCATCAACACCATCGTGCTGACGTTCGAGGGCCGGATGCTGGGGCAGGGGCGGAAACTGGGCTGACAATGGACGCCCGATCCGCCATTGCGAGGACTCCACCATGCATGCCGATGAACTGCGTTCCGTCCAGGCCCCGTTGAAGGAGCGCTACCGCGAGGCGCCGCAAGCCGCGCTGGTCACCTTGCGCGCACAAGGCCGCATCGGCGAAGGCGTCAGCTGCAAGATCGAAACCGGCAAGGCGCTGGTCGTCGCCGGCCTGCATCCGGCCACCGGCGGCAGCGGCCAGGCGGCGTGTTCCGGCGACATGCTGCTCGAGGCGCTGGTGGCCTGCGCGGGCGTGACCCTGAACGCGGTGGCCACGGCGCTCGGCATCGTGCTGCGGGACGCCACGCTGCAGGCCGAGGGCGACCTCGACTTTCGCGGAACGCTGGGCGTGGCGAAGGAAGCCCCGGTCGGGTTCCAGAACATCCGGCTGCAGTTCACGCTCGACACCGACGCATCGGAGGAACAGCTCGCCACGCTGCTGCGCCTGACCGAGCGGTACTGCGTGGTCTACCAGACGCTGGCGCATCCGCCCGCGCTCGCCGTCGAGCGCAAACGCGCGGCGGGGTGAGCTCTTCGGGCGGCGTTCTCGCGAAAGGGTCGGGGGTGCTTCGCAGAAGCGAGTTTCTCGGTGTCCTCGCATCGATCGGATGCCCGTCCGCATGGGCGCAGGGCAGCCCAGGTCCTGCCGAGTGGCAGCTCGCCGCACCCGAGCAGCACGGCTTCGACGCCGGCACGTTTCCCGCCGTGCGCCGGCGCATCGTGCAGGAGCTGCGCGACATCGCAAGCGTTGTCGTCGTCCGCAACGGCCTGCTCGTCTTCGAGCACTACAGGCCGGGAAGCGATGCCGACACCTTGCGCGATGTCCAGTCGGTCACCAAGAGCGTCGTCTCGGCGCTGGTGGGCGTGGCGCTCCAGGAAAATCTTCTGCGCGACATCGAGCAACCCATCGCCGAACTCCTGCCGGAGGCGGCGGTCCTGTTCCAGGACGCTCGTGCCGGACAGGTGACGCTGCGGCACATCCTGGGCTTCACGGCCGGCTTCGAGCCGGAATCCACGATGGACCGGTGGGCGCGCCGGCTGGGCGGCGGCGGCACCTTGCGCCGGGCCCTGGGCCGGCCCCTCGTTGCCGCGCCGGGCGAGCGGTTCAGCTACGACAACACCACGGCCTACATCGCGTCGGCGGCGCTGGCCCGCGCCGCGAAGCAGAGCGCGTCCAAGTACGCCGAGTCGCACCTGTTCCAGCCGCTCGGAATCGCACGGTACGAATGGCCCGCCGACAGCGACGGGAACAACCCGCCGCATGCGGGCCTGCACCTGCGCACGCGGGACATGGCGAAGCTGGGCCAGCTGTTCCTGGACCTGGGCCGCTGGGGGGAACGGCAGCTCATCCCGGCGCCTTACGCCGCCGCCGCGACCAGCAGGCAGAGCGCGGGCGGGCCGCCGGCGCAGAGCTGGGCCTACGGCTACTTCTGGTGGGTCGTGCCGTCGGGCGCGGCACGCAGCCCGTTCCTCGCCAACGGGCTCGGCGGCCAGTTCATCCATGTGGACCCGGCGAGCCGTACCGTCGTCGCCATCACCGCCGATCCATCGCAGGCCAGCAACGCGCGCGGGCATTCGCTTGCCTTGCTGCGCTCGCTGCTGCCAACGACAATCGCGCTTTCATGAATCGGAGTCCCGCGCAATGATCAGCAAGAACACCATCTGCCTCTGGTACAACGGCACCGCCCTGGAAGCCGCGCAGTTCTACGCCAAGACCTTTCCGGACAGCACCGTCGGTGCCGTGCACCGTGCGCCGGGCGACTTTCCCGACGGCAAGCAAGGCGACGTGCTGACGGTCGAGTTCACCGTCATGGGCATTCCCTGCATCGGCCTGAACGGCGGCCCGATGTTCAAGCACAACGAGGCCTTCTCGTTCCAGGTGGCGACCGACGACCAGGCCGAGACCGACCGCCTGTGGAACGCCATCGTCGGCAACGGCGGCGAGGAAAGCATGTGCGGCTGGTGCAAGGACAAGTGGGGCCTGTCGTGGCAGATCACGCCGCGCACGCTCACCGAAGCGTTCACCAGCCCCGACCGCGCCGAAGCCAAGCGCGCCTTCGACGCGATGATGCAGATGAAGAAGATCGACGTCGCGGCCATCGACGCGGCGCGCAAGGGCTGAAGCCCGCCGGTCAACATTCGGCCAGCGCGTCCAGCGCGCTCCCCACCCGGGGCATGCGGAACCGGTAGCCGGCGGCCACGGCCGCGCCCGGCACCGCATGCTGCCCCAGCCGCAGCAGCTCCGACATCTCGCCCAGGCCCAAGCGCAGCAGGCGGTCCGGCATGCGCAGCACGACCTTGCGCCGGAACGACGCGGCCATGCTCCGGGCGAAGGCTTCCTGCGTGGGCACCTCGGGGGCCACGGCGTTGACCGCGCCCTGCAGCGCCGGCGTGGCGATGGCGAAACGCACCAGGCCCACGGCGTCGTCGACGTGGATCCAGGGAACGGGCTGGCGGCCGCTGCCGAGCACCGCGCCCAGCCCGAAGCGCGCGGCCATCGACAGGGCAGGGTAGGCGCCGCCCTCCGCGCCCAGCACGATGCCGAAGCGCAGCCGCACCACCCGCACGCCCAGCGCCTCGGCCCGCCGCCAAGACCAGCCACAACGCGTTGTCGCCGCGGCTGTCCATGCGTGGCCGGATGCGCATCTCACCAGGGATCGCACTCCTCAGTTCTGCATCAGGTGCACCCGCAGCATCGCCTCCAGCGGGTACGGCCTGCGACCGCGCCCGGCCACCAGGTAGTGCGGCGAGATGATCTGCAGCAGCACCTTCCAGGGCACCACCAGCTCCATCTCCTCCAGGAAGACCTCGCGCCGGGTCTTCTTCCTCTTGCCCGCATACTCCGCATCCGCGAAACTGAGCTGACTCATCCCGTGGCCTCGCATTTCTTGTCTGGGTCAGATTGTGCGGGACTACTTGTTCAGACTGTCCTTAGCAGGCGCGGATCGCAGCGCCGAAGATATCGGGGTTCGTGCGGTTGTTGTACCGGAACTCGAAATGACCGCCGAATCCCTTGTGATCGCCCCGCACCCTCCGTCGGCGCGGCCGGGGCCCAGCAACGCAACATGAGGACAGCGATGACATTTTTGTGGAGAGCAACGCTTGGATTGGCACTTCTGCTCGGTCCGCAGATATGCCTTGCGCTGTCCTATCACCACGCGATGGACCTCGAAGTGCAGTTCGACCCGGGCACGGTTGCGCTTCCGGCCGAACGGCGCACTGACATAATTCAGTTCGCTCGGAAGGTGCGGGCACATGATTCCTGCATGGATCTCGCCGTCGCCTTGGGCCATGCCGACCCGTCTGAAGGCCCTCCCGAACAGACGCTCGTTCTGGCGAAAGCGCGCAGCGCGTATGTCGCGCAACTGCTGACGCTGTACGGCATGTCCCCGACGTTCGCGCAGTTGCCCCCGATTCACACCTTGCCGGGCTGCTCAGTCGGCGCGAACACCTGTGTGCATGTGGAGGTCTATCTCATGCGCAGGGGCGCCCCGACATGCCCTATGCAATCCGCTCCCGTCCGATGAATGTGTCGACCCGATCGCACTGCGGCCAGCAAATCCTCGGCACCGTGCCCAGCCTCGCGGAATCAACGGCCTGCTAGCGCGTCCAGCGCGCTCCCCACCCGGGGCATGCGGAACCGGTAGCCGGCGGCCACGGCCGCGCCCGGCACCGCATGCTGCCCCAGCCGCAGCAGCTCCGACATCTCGCCCAGGCCCAAGCGCAGCAGGCGGTCCGGCATGCGCAGCACGACCTTGCGCCGGAACGACGCGGCCATGTTCCGGGCGAAGGCCTCCTGCGTGGGCACCTCGGGCGCCACGGCGTTGACCGCGCCCTGCAGCGCCGGCGTGGCGATGGCGAAGCGCACCAGGCCCACCGCGTCGTCGACGTGGATCCAGGGAACGGGCTGGCGGCCGCTGCCGAGCACCACGCCCAAGCCGAAGCGCGCCGCCATCGACAGAGCAGGGTAGGCGCCGCCCTCCGCGCCCAGCACGATGCCGAAGCGCAACCGCACCACCCGCACGCCGAGCGCCTCGGCCCGCCGCGCCTCGTGCTCGATGGCCACGCACAGGTCGGACTGAAAGCGGCCGGGCTGGGGCGCGGCGCGCTCGTCCAACGGCGCATCGCCCGCGGGCACGCCGTAGTAGCCGACGGCGGACGCGGCCACCAGCACGGCCGGGCGCTCGTGCATCCGGCCCATCAGCAGCAGCAGCTCGTGCATCAGGCCCGTGCGGCTCTCGACCAGGGCGCGGCGCCGTGCGCGGGTCCACGGCGCGCCCAGGACCTGCGCGCCGGCAAGATGGACCACCGCGTGGATGTGCGTTTCGGCGGGAATGTCGTCCAGCCGGTCCACCACCCACGCGGCCGGGAAGGCGCGGCGGGCCTGCAGCAGGTCGCGGCTGTGCACGATGACGCGCTGGCCTTCGTCCACCAGCCGGCGCACCAGGCTGGAACCGATGAAACCGGTGGCGCCGGTGACGAGCACGGCCGGTCCGCCGGGCGGCCAGGCGGGCGTGAACGGCTCGGGCTGCCGGCGCAGCCGGCGCACGGCCAGCACGTTGCGCCAGGCCCATGCAAGCACGGCGACGCCGGCCAGCGTGAAGAACCAGGACGGCAGCCCGTAGTCCACCAGCGACAGCTCCGCCGGCTGCCGCCACCCTTGCGCGAGATGCACGCCGAGCACGCCCAGCAGCACGCCGTAGTTCACGGCCAGCAGCGTGTGCAGCACGGCCTCGAACGGCGGCAGGCGGCGGCTGCGGTCCTCCTCGACGAAGTCCGCGCAGGTGATCGCCACCTCGGCGGCCATCAGAGCCGCCGGCAGCAGCACCCACGGACCCTGCCAGCGCAGCCACGACAGGCCGACCAGCAGCACGCCGTAAATGCCTTCGCGCGCGGCATGCAGCTTCAGCTCGTGCAGCGCGGTGGCGCGCTGCGGCAGCCGCGCGGCGATCTCGTGGTGCCAGAAGTTGTCCAGGGCGCCCATCAGGATCTGGGCGAGCAGGATGCAGAAAACGATGGTCATGCGAAATCCTCCTGTGGATCGGCGAACACGCCGGTCTGGTGAAAAGTCCGTCCCCACCAGGGGTGGACCATGGACAAGGTGAAGCGGAACCGGCCGGCGCCCAGGTCGCGGTGCTCGACCCGGCAGACACCGGGCGTGAACCAGGCCGGCACCGGCAGGCGCATGCGGCCGAGTGCCAGGAAGTAGCGCCGGCTGCGAAACACCAGCGCGCCGTCGTCCTCGAACACGTCCAGCTCCATCGCCAGGCCGCCGTCGGTACGCTCCACCAGGCCGCCGCCGTGGCCCGGCTCCTTGGTCGAGCGCACCACGCGCAGGCCGGCCGCCGCGCCGGCCTGCAGGCGCCGCTCCCACACCACGCCGCCGCGGCCGTTGCCGTAGACGCGCACTTCGGCGGGAACGCCAGCGCTGCGCAACTCGGTCAGCGGGCCGCCGAACACGGCGCTGAACGCGGCGAAGCAGCGGCCGATGGCGGAGCAGTGCAGGTCCAGCGCACCGCGGTAGGCGGTGTCGCCATGGTCCGCGGCGAAGCGGCGCCGGACGGCGGCCGGCAGCCGGTGCCAGCCTTGCGTGCCGACCAGCGCGGCCAGGTCGAGGGAGATGCGGTCGGGGGAGCGGGGGAGGGTGGCGAGTTCCATGCAGGAACAGAGGCAGTTTGCGTGCCGCAACGCAAGTTGTTGATCTGCAAGGGTTTCGTTCGCGCACTGTGTCCGGCGTTGACAGTGCGCGAGGGGCCAGCTGTCAACGTCGTTTACAGTGCCAGCCCATGGCGATCCACGTGGTCATGGCTTGGGCGCTCCTCGAGACGCTGGTGCTGGCGGGGGTGCTGCTCGCCTGGGCCGAGCGCGTGCGCGGCGCGCGGCTCTTGACGCTGTTCCTGCTGGGCGTGGCCATCTGGATCACCGGCAACGAACTGCCCAATGTGTTCGGCCTCGCGGCGGCGCCGTTCGCCATGGCGGCGATGTCGACCATCCCGCTCACCTCGGCCGCCTTCCTGCACTTCTGCCTGGTGTTCTGCCGCGTGCCGCCGCGCGGGCCCTGGCCGTTGCGCGTGGCCTACGGCGCCGCCGCGGCGGCCATGCTGCTCACCTGGTCCATCGCGCCCGCGGAGTTCATCCACTTCCCCGCGTTCACCGGCGTGGAATACGTGGCGGTCGCCCACTGGACCGGCTGGGTCAACTCGATGGTGTGGGCCGCGCTCGCCGCCGCCGGGGTCTTCGTGCTGGCGTGGCGCTGGTGGCGCCCGCGCGACGCCCAGGAGCGCCGGCAGGTGGCGGCGCTGATGGTCTCCTGCGCCTGGGGCCTGCTGTGCATGTCGGGCTACGGCTTCGCCGCCGCGCGCATTCCCATGTACCCGTGGCAGGTGCTGGCGCTGCCCGCCTACCCGGTGATCCTGGTCTACGGCATCCTGCGCTACCAGGTGTTCGTGGCCAATGCCTGGGCGCGCCGCGCACTGGTGTGGACGCTGCTGCTGGGCGCCGGCCTGCTGGCGGTGCCGCTCGCGCTGCTGCTGCCGGTGGACTCGCGCTGGGCCAGCGGCGTGCTGGTGGCCGCGATCTGCCTGGCGCTCAACGGGCCGGTGCGCGCCTTCGCCGAACGCATCGTCTACCCGGGCAGCACCGCTTCGGCGGCGGACCTGCTGGCCTGGCGCGCGGAGCTGTTCGCCGCCATCAGCGACACGGACCTGGCGGCTCGCGCATCGGCCTTGCTGTCTCAGCGGGTGGGCCTGCGCATCGAGGTGCGGCTGGACGACGCCGCGCCCGGCGCGGACACGCCGGTGCTGCTGTGCACGCGCGATGCGTCCGGCTGGACGACGCGGCTGCAGGGCTGGGACGCTGCACCGCCCGGCCCGCGCCGGCTGGCCGAGCTGTTCGCGGGCGTGCTGTCGGAAGCGGCCGCGCAGCTGGAGCACGCGCGGCAGGCCGAGCAGCGCGAGCGCGAACGGCAGCTGCAGGCGCGCCTGGCCGAGCTGGGCCAGCTGGCGGCAAGCGTGGCGCACGACCTGCGCAACCCGCTGAACATCATCGCGATGGCGGTGGCCACGGCGCCCGCCGACACGCGGCGCGAAGTGGCCGACCAGGTGCAGCGCATCTCGCGGCTGGCGGAAGACCTGCTGGACTACGCCAAGCCGTGGCAGATCCGCGCCGTCACGGTCGACGCCGCGCAACAGGTGCGCGAAGCCGCGCGGCGCGCGCCCGGCGTCGAACTGGGCGCGGGGCTGGAACAGGCGCTGCCGGTGCGCGCCGACCCGCAGCGCCTGGACCAGGCATTGGTGAACCTGCTTGCCAATGCGCGCTCGGCCGCGGGCACGCGGCGCGTGCGCGTGGAGGCCGAGCGCGCGGACGATGCCGTGCTGCTGCACGTGTGCGACGACGGGCCGGGCGTGCCGCCCGACCTGCGCGAGCGCCTGTTCGAGCCCTTCGCCTCGCGCAGCCCCGGCGGCACCGGGCTGGGGCTGGCGATCGTCGCCCGCATCATGGCCGCCCACGGCGGCTCGGTGCGCCTGCAGGACCGCCCGCCCTGGAGCACCTGCTTCACCCTGACCTTTCCCGCCGCCGCATGAACGCAAACACCGCCGTGGGCCACGTGCTGCTGGTCGATGACGAACCGGCCTACCAGCGCCTGGGCAGCAGCTTCCTGGCGGGGCTGGGCCACCGCGTCTCGATCGCCGGTGATGCCGACGAAGCGGTCGCGGCGTTCGAGCGCGACCCGCCGCACGTGGTGCTGCTGGACCTGGCGATGCCGCCGCGCATGGAACCCGAAGCCGGCCTGGCGCTGATCCCGCGCTTCGCGCCCGCCGTGGTGGTGGTGCTCACCGGCCACGGCGACCGCGAACTGGCGCTGCGCGCGGCGGAACTCGGCGCCTGGGACCTCCTGACCAAGCCGATCGATCCGGACATGCTGCGCATCGTGGTCGGCCGGGCGCTGCACAAGGCGCGGCTCGACGCGGAGCTGCGCACGCTGCGCGAACGCGAAGCCGCGCAGGACGACCTGGGCCTGGTCGGGCAGGCGGCGGCGATGGAGAGCCTGCGCTCATTGATCCGCCGCATCGCGCCGACCCGCGTCAGCGCCATGGTGCTGGGGCCGACCGGCACCGGCAAGGAGCTGGTGGCGCGGGCACTGCACGCCAGCGGCACGCGCGGCGCGGGGCCGTTCGGCATCATCCATTGCGGCGCGCTCACCGCCGAGCTGCTGGAAAGCGAGCTGTTCGGCCACCTGAAGGGCAGCTTCACCGGCGCCTACCGCGACCAGCCGGGGCTGGTGGAAACGGCGCACGGCGGCACGCTGTTCCTGGACGAGGTGGGCGAGATGCCGCTGCCGATGCAGGTGAAGCTGCTGCGCTTTTTGCAGGAAGGCACCTTCGTGCCGGTCGGCGGGCGCACCGTCAAGCATGCGGACGTGCGCATCGTGAGCGCGACGCACCGTGACCTGGAGGCGATGGTGCGCGAGGGCAGTTTCCGCGAGGACCTGTTCTACCGCCTGCGGGGCATGGTGCTGCGCACGCCGGCGCTGGCCGAGCACACCGGCGACATCCCGCTGCTGGCCGCGCGTTTTCTCAGGCGCGTGGTCCCCAACGCGCGCTTCACCGCAGACGCGCTGGCCTGGCTGCAGGCGCAGGAGTGGCCGGGCAATGTGCGCCAGCTGCGCGCGGTGGTGGAGGCGGCCGGCGCGCTGATCCTGCCCGGCGCCGACAAGGTGGATGCGGAGCTGCTGCGCTTCGCCAGCGGCAGCGAGCCCGCGCCTTCGGCCGCGACGGATGCCGCCGCCGAACGAATGGGCATGCTGGATGCAGCCGTACTGGAGCTGGAGACGCGCCTCATCACACAGGCCATGAAGGACAGCGCCGGCAACCAGTCGGAGGCGGCGCGCCGGCTGGGGATCTCGCGGGTGGGCCTGATCAAGAAACTGACGCGGCTGGGGTTGCGGTAGCGGTGCACGGCATGGCGGACGAACACCGCGGCGCCGCGCAAGCTCAGCGCGGCGGGCCGTTCTCAGCGCGCGCGAACGACATCGACAGGCTGTACCGCCCCGCGATGCTCCCGGCCGCCGCGCCTGCCGCTTCCAGCGTTGCCGGCGCGAGCGCATCCCGGCGCAGCGCCTGCAAGGCGTCGGGCTCGTAGGCGCAGACGATGAAGATCCAGTCGGCGCTTTGGTCCGCATTGCCCCGGATCTGCTGCTCCGTGGTCGTCGCGATCTCGGGCGTGTCGGTGCGCAGCAGGTGCGCGCCGCCCAGGCCCTCGCGCAGCGGCAGCGCCTCCACCAGCGAGCGCAGCACGGCCTGCAGGCGTTCGCCTTCGCCCTCGCGCGGCGCCAGCCGCAGCGTCATCGCATGCCGTGCCACGCCCGCGCCGTGCGAATGCAGCACGCGCGTCTGGCTGCGCACCATGTTGCGGTGGTGCGGCATGAGCCTGGTGGACCATGGCGTCGGCGCGTTCAGCCGCGCGAGGTACTCGGGCGAGCTGAGCGCCGCGTGCTCCTGCAGCTCGTAGAGGATGAAAAAGCCCTCGCCGCCGTCCGCCGCTGCCCAGCGCGACGCACGCAGGAAGCCCGGCAGCGCGAGTCGCTCCGGAAAGTGTTCGTGCGAATGCCAGTGCTCGAACTCGGCGCGCATCTCGGGCGCCATGTCCCACCACATCGCCAGCGCGGCTTCGCCCAGCAGTGCCATGTCGTTCCTTTTTCCGTGTGTGTATGTTCAGGCCACGCGCGCTTCGCGGCGGCGCAGCAGCGGCGAACTGGTCGCCGCGATCGCCAGCTCGCCCGCGGCCTGCACGAGCGGCGCGCCGAGCTCCTGCATGCGCGCAACCGTCAGGCGTTGCAGCGGCCCGGCGACGGTGATCACGCCCGCGACCTCACCGCCGCGGCGCATCACGGGCGCCGCGATCGCGCTCATGCCCGGCGCGTACATCTCCGCCATCATGCTGAAGCCGCGCTTGCGGTCTTCCTCCAGCACCTTCATCAGCGCCTTGAACGTGGTCGGCGCCTTCGGCCCGTATTCGCGCGGCGCGCCGAAGCCCTGCCGCGCCACGAGCTCGGTCGCGCGCTCTTCGCTCAGCGCCATGAGCCACGCATGCCCGCCCGCGCTGCAGGACAGGCGCACGTCGATGCCCATGTCGGGGTCGTAGCGCAGGCCGGCGCGCGCGCCCTGCGCCTTCGCCACGAAAGTGAGCCGGTCGCCGTCCACCAGCGCCAGGCGCACCAGCTCGCCAGAGATTTCGGCGAGGCGGTCGATGATCGGCTGCGCGATGTCGACGATGCCCGCCGCGCCGAGAAAGCTCAGGCCCAGCGCGGGCAGGCGCGTGGTGAGCGCGTAGTCGCCCATTTCGCGCAACTGGCGCACGTAGCCGCAGCGCACGAGATCGGCCAGCAGCCGGTGGCACGCGCTGCGCGGCAGGCTCAATTCATTGGCCAGTTCGGCCAGCGGCAGCCCTTCGGGTTGCGCCGCGAGTGTCTCCAGGATGCGTAGCGTGCGATCCACGGTGCCCGTGGGCGTGGCGTTCGAGTTCGTCATGTGAAACAAGATTCCAGTGTGGAACGTCTTTCAGGCCGTGTCCCCTATCATGCCTGCGCTTTCCATCGATATCCACAGGAGATTCGCGTGAACCCGATCACCCGCCGCGGCCTTGCCGCCGTCGTTTTCCTCCTGGCCGCCGCGAACGCCGGCGCGCAGGCGCAGGAGCGCACCATCAAGTTCGGCCACCTGAACAACGTGGGCCACCCCACCAGCCTGGGCGTGCAGAAGTTCGCCGAGATCGTCGCCGCCAAGAGCGGCGGCAAGATCAAGGTGCAGGAGTTCGCGGCTTCGCAGCTGGGCAACGAGCTGCAGCAGCAATCGGCGCTGCAAGGCGGCGTGCAGGAGATGCTGGTGGCATCGACGACGTCGCTCAACGGCATCGTCAAGGAATTCGGCCTGCTCGATTTCCCGTTCCTCTTCGCCAACGCGAAGCAGGCCGACGCGATGGTCGACGGCCCGCTCGGCAAGGCGCTCGCCGCGAAGCTGCCCGAGAAGGGCGTGATCGTGCTGGGCTTCTTCGACCTGGGTTTTCGCAACGTCACCAACAGCAAGCGCCCGATCATGAAGGGCTCGGACCTCGAAGGCCTGAAGCTGCGCGTGATCCCCAACCCGGTGTTCCTGGAAACCTTCAAGACCTTCAACGCCAACCCGCTGCCGATGCCCTTCGCCGAGCTCTACGGCGCGCTCGAGAGCAAGGCGGTGGACGGCCAGGAGAACCCGTTCGCCGTCATCGCGTCAAGCAAGTTCTACGAAGTGCAGAAGTACGTGAGCGGCACCAACCACGTGTACGCCACCAACCCGATCCAGATCAGCAAGCGCTTCTGGGACAAGCTGTCCGCGCAGGAGCAGAAGATCATCCAGGACGCCGCCATCGAGGCGCAGAACTGGCAGCGCACGGTGAGCCGCGAGGTGTCGGGCAAGGCGCTGGGCGAGCTCACCGCCAAGGGCATGGTCTACAACGACGTGCCGCCGGCGGAACTCGCGAAGATGCGCGCCGCGGTGCGGCCGGTGTACGAGAAGTTCTCCGGCGCGTACGATCCCGCCATCGTGAACCTCTTCAAGTCCGAGCTCGAGCGCGTCTCCAAGCTCTGAAGCGACAGGCATCGACGTGAAGATCCTTGTTCTGCATGGGCCGAACCTCAACCTGTTCGGCCGCCGCGAGCCGCACATCTACGGCCGCACGACGCTGGCCGAGATCGACGCCGAACTCGCCGCGCTGGCGGGCGAGCTGGGCGTGCAGCTGGAGACGATCCAGTCCAACCACGAAGGCGTGCTGGTCGACTTCCTGCATCGCCACATCGACGAGGCGCAGGGCGCCATCGTCAACCCGGCCGGGCTCACGCAGCACGGCGTGCCGCTGCACGACGCGATCAAGGCGATGCCGTTTCCGGTGCTCGAGGTGCACATGAGCAACCTCGCAGCGCGCGAGAGTTGGCGCGTGCACTCCATCATCTCGCCGGCGGTGAAGGGCACGATCCAGGGCCTGGGGCGCCACTCGTACCTGATGGGGCTGCGCGCCGTGACGGCGCTGGCCCGCGAGACGCAGGCGCAGCCGCAATGAGGAACGCATGCGGCGCGTGATCGACGCGGTTTGCCGCGCGCTCGAGTTCGTCATTGCCGCCGCGCTGGCGGTGATGGTGGTGCTGGTGTTCGGCAACGTGGTGATGCGCTACGGCTTCAACTCGGGCATCACGGTGTCGGAGGAGCTCTCGCGCTGGCTGTTCATCTGGGGCACCTTCCTCGGCGCGCTGGTCGCGCTGCGCGAGCACGGCCACCTGGGCATGGACATGGTGGTGGGCAGGCTGCCGCCGCTGGGCAAGAAGGCCTGCCTGGTGCTCTCGCACGTGCTCATGCTCGTCATCGTGGGCATGCTGGCGAAAGGCGGCTGGGAGCAGGTGCGCATCAACGCGGACGTGGCCGCGCCGGCCACGGGCTGGCCGATGGCGATTGTGCACGCGGCCGCGGTGGTGTTCGCCGTGCTCGCGGCGCTGATCCTGCTGTCGGACCTGGCGCGCCTTTTCACGGGGCAGATCGCCGACGACGAGCTCGTGATGGTGCAGGAATCGGAGGAATCGGCGCAGCTGCGCGACATCCTCGGACCGGGGGCGCGCACATGACGCTCGCGATCTTCATTGGATCCCTGCTGGGCGCGATGGCCATCGGCATGCCGATCGCCTTCGCGCTGCTGGCCAGCGGCGTCGCGCTGATGTGGCACCTGGACATGCTGGATTTCCAGATCCTGGCGCAGAACCTCATCGGCGGCGCCGACAGCTTCCCGCTGCTGGCCGTGCCCTTCTTCATGCTGGCCGGCGAGGTGATGAACGTCGGCGGCCTGTCGCGCCGCATCGTCGACCTGGCGCTCGCGCTGGTCGGCCACATCCGCGGCGGCCTGGGCTACGTGACGATCATGGCCGGGTGCCTGTTGTCCGCCCTCTCGGGCTCGGCGGTGGCCGACGCGGCGGCGCTCACCGCGCTGCTGCTGCCGATGATGGTGAAGGCGGGGCACGACCGCAAGCGCGCGGCCGGGCTGATCGCGGCCACCGGCGTCATCGGCCCCGTGATCCCGCCCAGCATCGGCCTGGTGATCTTCGGCGTGGCCGCGAATGTGTCGATCTCCAAGCTGTTCCTCGCGGCCATCGTGCCGGGCCTGCTGATCGGCGGCGCGCTGTGGGTGACCTGGGCCTGGCTGGTGCGCCGCGAGCGCATCGAGCCCGCGCCGCGCAAGTCCGCCGCCGAGATCCGGGTGGCCGCACGCGAGGCCGGCTGGGCCCTGCTGCTGCCGCTGATCATCCTGGTGGGGCTGCGCATGGGCGTGTTCACGCCGACCGAAGCCGCCGTCGTCGCCGCCGTGTACGCGCTGTTCGTCTCCACCGTCATCTACCGCGAGCTGAAACTGCGCGACCTGTATGCCGTGTTCGTCGCGGCGGCGAAGACCAGCGCGGTGGTGATGTTCCTCATCGCGGCCGCGATGGTGAGCGCGTGGCTCATCACGGTGGCCAACCTGCCGGGCAAGGTGACGGTGCTGCTGCAGCCCTTCATGGACAGCCCCATGCTTCTGATGGCGATGATCATGGTGCTGGTGATGATCGTGGGCACGGCGCTCGACATGACGCCCACCATCCTGATCCTGACGCCGGTGCTCATGCCCATCGTGAAGGCGGCCGGCATCGACCCGGTGTACTTCGGCGTCATGTTCATCATCAACAACTCCATCGGCCTGGTGACGCCGCCGGTGGGGACGGTTCTGAACGTGGTGGCCGGCGTTGGCCGCGTGAAGATGGACGAGGTGACCGCGGGCGTGATGCCGTTCATGGCGGCGGAGTTCGCGGTCATGTTCCTGATGGTGCTGTTCCCGGGGCTGGTGACGGTGCCGGCGCGCTGGCTGGCGGGGTGACATCCGTGACCGCGACGCCACCGGCACCCCCGCTTTACCCCCCAGACACCATCCCGAAACCCACTCTTGCCGTCAACGGCGTGAAAATGCCACGCCATGAGTGCCCCAGCAATTGCCCTGAACCGCTTCGGGCTCGGCGCCCGGCCTGACGAGGCGCCGCCTGCCGACCCGCAGCGCTGGCTGCTTTCGCAGCTCGACAAATACGAGGCGCTGCCCGCGGCCTGGAAGCCGGTGTCGCACACGCCCACCCTGCTGGAGGCCTGGCTCGCGCAGCAGCGCGCCGCGCGCCAGGCGCCGGAGGGCCAGCGCGCCGGTGTCCGCGAAGCCTACCTGCGCAAGAGCCGCGAAGAGTACATCGCCGCCGCCGGCGCACGGGCCAACAGCGCGCTGCAGACCACCACCCCGTTCGCCGAGCGGCTGGTGCATTTCTGGTCCAACCATTTCGCCGTCTCGGTGGACAAGCTGCTGGTGATCGGGCTGGCCGGCGGCTTCGAGGCCGACGCCATCCGCCCGCACATCATGGGCCGCTTCGAGGACCTGCTGTTCGCCGTGGTGCGGCATCCGGCCATGCTGCTGTACCTGGACCAGGCGCAGTCGGTCGGCCCTGCCAGCCTGGCGGGCGTGCGGGCGCAGGACCGGCCGCGCCGGCGCGGCCTCAACGAGAACCTGGCGCGCGAGATCCTGGAGCTGCACACGCTGGGCGTGCGCAGCGGCTACACGCAGGACGACGTGACCGAGTTCGCGCGCGCGCTCACCGGCTGGACGCTGCCCGCCGACGACATGGCCGACGGCGCGGCGAGCTTCCGCTTCGTGCCCGCCCTGCATGAGCCGGGACCCCGCACGGTGCTGGGCCGCAGCTATGCCGAAGGCGGCGAGCAGCAGGCCCGCGCCATCATCCGCGACCTTGCCGCGTCGCCCGCGACCGCGCGGCACATCGCCCGCAAGCTCGCCCGCCATTTCGTCGCGGACGATCCGCCGCCCGCGCTGGTGGAACGGCTGGCGAACACCTTTTCGCGCACCGGCGGCGACCTGGCCAGCGTGTACCGCGAACTGGTCGCCGCGCCGCAGGCATGGCAGCCCGCCAGCGCCAAGTTCAAGTCGCCCTGGGACTGGGCCATCTCGGCTTACCGCGCACTGGGCCGCGGCGAGATGCCCGCCACGCGCGCGACGAGCCTGCTGACCCAGCTCGGCCAGCCGGTCTGGCGCCCCGGTTCGCCGGCGGGCTATGACGACGGCGCCGCCACCTGGGCCGCGCCCGATGCCTTGCTGCGCCGCGTGGAGGTGGCGCAACGCATCGCCATGCAGGCCGGCGACGGCATCGACGCACGGGCGCTCGCGCCGCGCGTGCTGCCCGGCGGCGCGCTCGGCGAAGCCACGGCCGGCGCGATTGCCCGCGCCGAAAGCGGCGGCACGGCGCTGGCGCTGCTGCTGGTGTCGCCCGAATTCCTGAGGAGATGAGAATGGGGCTCGACCGACGCAGTTTCCTCGGGACCGCCGCGCTGCTGGCCGCGCCGACAGTCTTGTTCGCGCAGGCCGCCACCGAGCGGCGCTTCATCCTCATCATCCAGCGCGGCGCGGCCGACGGGCTGAACACCGTCATCCCGTATGCGGAGCCGGCCTATGCCGGCGCGCGCGGGGCGCTGGCCATCGATGCCGCGAGCGCGCTGAAACTGGACGGCACCTTCGCGCTGCACCCCTCGCTGGTGAAGCTGCGCGAGCTCTACGGCGCCGGGCAGGCGAGCTTCTTCCACGCGGTGGCCTCGCCGTACCGCGACCGCTCGCACTTCGACGGGCAGAACGTGCTGGAAACCGGCGGCAACGCGCCCTACCAGGTGAAGGACGGCTGGATGAACCGCATGGTGGGCCTGCTGCCGCGCGGCGGCAAGCCGGCCATCGCCTTCTCGCCCGGGGTGCCGCTGGCGCTGCGCGGCCCGGCCGAGGTCACCTCGTACGCCCCGTCGGCATTGCCGCACGCCAACGACGACCTGATGCTGCGGGTGGAGCAGCTCTATGCCAAGGATGCAATGCTGCATGCGCTGTGGTCGTCCGCACTCGAGGCGCGCGACATGGCCGGCGGCGACACGGGCGGCGGTGCCAGCCGCCTGGATTCGGCGGCGCTGGGCCGCATGGCGGCGGGTTTCCTGGCCCGGTCCGACGGCCCGCGCATCGCCATGATCGAGACCAATGGCTGGGACACCCACAGCGGGCAGAACGCGCGCCTGGCTGCCCAATTGAAGGGCCTGGACGGCCTGGTCGGCGGGCTGCAGGACGGACTGGGCCCCGCCTGGGCGCAGACCGTGATCCTGGTCGCAACCGAGTTCGGCCGCACGGTGGCCGCGAACGGCACCGGCGGCACCGACCACGGCACCGGTTCGGTGGCCATGCTGGCGGGCGGCGCGGTGCAGGGCGGCCGCGTCGTGGCCGACTGGCCGGGGCTGGCGCCCGCGAACCTGCAGGACGGCCGCGACCTCAAGCCGACGCTGGCGCTCGACGCGCTGATCGCCGCGGCCTGCGCCGAAAGCTTCGCGCTGGAGCCCGACCGGCTGGGGCGCGTGCTGTTCCCGCAGGGCGCCGGCGGCAAACCGATCGCGACGAAGCTGCTGCGCGCATGATGTCGGGATGACGACATCCTCGGACGCGACGGTGCTCGCGTGGCAGGAAGAGGGCGCGCCGCGCCAAGCGCGCTGGCGCTCGGAATCGGGCTGGCCGGCGCCGGCGCGCGTGCAGACCGCCGACGACCGCATCCCCGCCGACACGGCCTACCGGCTTGCCTGCGAAGGCACGTCGCTGCTGTGGCGCGGCGACTTCCAGAACGCGCGGCAGCTGCTGCAGGCGCTCGGCCGCAGGCTCGACCGCCCGCCGCGCAAGGCGGCGGCCAGCGCGCCGGTATCGCCCGCGGATGCCTTCTACCGGCACCGGCAGGCGCAGGGGCGGCGCGCCCGGGTGCTCGGCATGCTGCTCATCGAAATCGACGGCAACTACGGCATCGGCCTGCGCCGCGCGCCGCAGGCGCGCGCCATCTGTGAAGAGACATGGGGACCGCCGGACGGGCAGCCCTGCGTCATTGCATTGCGCGAATGGCTGGGGCTGGTCGGCGCGCACGAATGGCGCAAGGCGGGCGTGGAGATTGCGGCGCTCGGGCAGAGGCCGAACAACCGCATCCACGCGCACTACGGCGTGTTCTCGCCGGTGCGCGGCGAGTACCTCGACCTCATCGCCGCGGCGGCCCTGCCGGCCGGCGCCTCGCTGGTCTGGGACATCGGCACCGGCACCGGCGTGATCGCCGCGGTGCTGGCGCGCCGCGGCGTCGCGCGCGTCGTGGCCACCGACCTGAACCCGCGGGCCCTGGCCTGCGCCCGCGACAACATCCAGCGCCTGGGACTGCAGGCGCAGGTGGAGCTCGTGGAAGCCGACCTGTTCCCGCCGGGCACGGCGCCGCTCATCGTGTGCAACCCGCCGTGGCTGCCGGGCAAGCCCAGTTCGGCGCTCGAACACGCCGTCTATGACCCCGACAGCCGCATGCTGCGCGGGTTCCTTCGCGGGCTGCGCGAAAGGCTGGCGCCGGGCGGCGAGGGCTGGCTGGTGCTGTCCGACCTGGCGGAGCACCTGGGCCTGCGCTCGCGCGAAGAACTGCAGGCGCTGTTCGACGTCGGCGGGCTGGTGGTGCGCGAGCGCCTGGACGTGCGGCCGCGCCATCCGAAAGCCAGCGATGCGGACGATCCGCTGGCGGCGGCGCGCGGACGCGAAGTCACCTCGTTGTGGCGGCTGCAAGCCGGGTGAGCTACACAAGCCGCCGGATCGCGGCTGCCAGCCGCTTCGCGCCGCGGTCGATCTGGCCCGGGTCCAGCAGGGCGTAGCCGAGCACCAGGCCTGCCGGCCGCGCAGCTGCCTCGGACTCCTGCCCGGGCAGGTACAAGGGACCGACCGGATAGACGCGCACCCGCTCCTGCAGCGCGGCGGCCACCAATTCGCCCTCGCGTGCGCTGGGCAGGCCGTCGATCCATGCAACCACGTGCAGGCCGCTGGACGATCCGTCCACGGTCAATTGGCCCGGCAGGTACCGGTCGAGCGCACGCAGCAGCGCGGTGCGGCGCGCGTCCTGCTGCCGGCGGATGCGGCGCACGTGGCGCTCGTAGCTGCCGTCCTCCAGCAGGACGGCCAATGTCCGCTGCACGTGGGAAGCGGCATGGCGGTCGGTCAGTTGCTTGGCCGCCGCGAACACGTCGGCCACCTGCATCGGCACGATCATGTAGCCGAGCCGCAGCTCCGGCGAGAGCGTCTTGGAGAAGGTGCCGATGTAGATGACGACGCCGTCCTTGTCCAATGACTGGAGCGCCGGCTCGGGGCGCACGGAGAAGCGGTACTCGCTGTCGTAGTCGTCCTCCAGCACCCACGCGCCGGCCCTGGCGGCCCATTGCAGCAGCGCCTGCCGCCTGGGCATGGTGAGGAAGGAGCCGACCGGGAACTGGTGCGTCGGCGTGACGTAGGCCAGCGCCGCGCCGCGCACCCGGCGCAGGTCGTCCGTGCGCATGCCCTGCGCGTCGACAGGAATGCCGTGCAGGCGCGCGCCTTGCGCGCTGAACGCATGGTGGGCCATGCGGTAGCCCGGGTCCTCGACGACGACGCGGTCGCCGGGATCGATCAGCAGCCGCGCGCACAGGTCCAGCGCCTGCTGCGAGCCGCTGACGACCAGCAGCTGCTCGGGCCGGCAGAAGATGCCGCGTGCGCGCGCGAGATAGGCATGCAGCGCAAGTCGCAGCCTGGCGTCGCCGCGCGGATCGCCGTAGGCCAGCCTCGGTGGCCGCTCGCGCTCCGCCCTGCGAGATGCCTTGCCCCAGGCCAGCGCCGGGAAATCCGCGCTTGCGAGCGGGCCGTACATGAAGTCCACCTGTCCCGCCGAGGGGAGCTCCACAGGAGGCATGGCGAGCTGGGTGACGCGCTGGCCGAAAGCGGAAAGCCGCGCGGGGCTGTCCTTCGCCACGGCCTTGGCAGCCACGCCCCTGGGGTTCGCAGCGGCGGCGCCTTGCGCGCCGACGCCCGCGGCGATGCGGCTGGCGGCGCCAGTGCGCGTTTCGATGAAGCCGTCCGCGGCCAGCTGGTCGTAGACCGTGCTGACGGTGGTGCGCGACAGCCCGCGTTCGGACGCGAGCGCGCGGGTCGAGGGCAGGGGCGAGCTTGCCGCATGGGTGCCGTCGAGAATCCGGGCGCGGATTTCCTCGTAGAGGGCACGTCCCCGGCCGCGCCGGGTGGTGTCGTCGATCCTGGTTGCGGCGGAAACTGGCACAGGAGAATTCTCGGAAACTGGCTATTTTCATCATGCCACAGGCTGCGGATACTCGAGACCATGTACCGACCCGCAGCCTTTGCCGAAGACAACACAGAGCGGCTTCACCGCCTGATGCATGACCATCCGCTGGGCGCGATCGTCACGCGCACGGGCAGGGGGCTGGATGCCAACCACATTCCGTTCCTGCTGGATGCCGCGCGGGGCCCGCAAGGGACGCTGCAAGGGCACGTCGCCCGTGCCGACACACTATGGGCCGAGGCCGGCGACGGCGCCGAGGTATTGGTGATCTTCCGCGGGCCGCAGGGCTACATCTCGCCGAACTGGTACCCGAGCAAGCGGGAGACGCACCGGCACGTGCCGACCTGGAACTACGAGGTGGTCCATGCGCATGGAAGGCTGCGCATCGTCGACGACGAGAGGTTCCTGCGCGGCGTGTTGGCGCGCCTGACGCGGCGGCACGAGGCAGGCGAGCCGCGGCCCTGGAAGATGGGCGACGCGCCCGCGGACTTCATGGACGCGATGCTGAAGATGGTCGTGGGCATCGAGGTGGAGATTTCGCGGCTGGAAGGCAAGAGAAAGCTCGGCCAGAACCGCGAGGCGCGCGACCTGCAAGGGGCGGTGGACGCATTGCGCGAGCGTAAGGATGCGGCGCTGGCTGACGTCATGGCCGAGGCCAATCGCCGAGACTGAAACACAATGCTGGCGATGTCCTTCCTCTCTTTCCTGCTCGCGGCCATCGTCCTGGCCGTCACGCCCGGACCGGGCATCGCCTACGTGGTCGCGCGCACCGTTGCCGGCGGCCGCGCCGAAGGTCTTGCGTCCTGCTTCGGAACGGCCATCGGCGGTTTGGTCCACGTGGTTGCGGCCGCTGCGGGGTTGTCGCTGGTCATCGCGCGCTCGGCGTTTCTCTTCAGCCTGCTGAAGTACCTCGGCGCTGCCTACCTGGTTTACCTGGGCATCCGCTTGCTGATGCGCAAGGAGGCGGCGATCTCCATCGGGCAGGTGAGCCCCCAAGGCGGGCGCAGGGCGTTCCTGGAGGGAATCGCCGTGGAGGCATTGAACGTCAAGACGGCTCTGTTCTTTCTCGCGTTCCTGCCGCAGTTCGTGTCGCCGGTGGAGCCGGTGATCGCGCAACTGGTGGTCCTGGGGATGATCTGCGTCGGCTTGAATACGGCGGTCGATGTCGCCGCGGTGTTCGCGGCAGCTCGTTTGCTGCACTCCAGTGCGGCGCGCGCTACGCGTGCGCGGTGGATGAGTCGGATGTCGGGGGCGACTCTGCTGGCTTTGGGGGCGTCGATGGCGCTGGTGCGCCGGCAGGGGTGAGAATTCGGCCGGCGGCGCGTGACGCGCTGCCGGCCGAATCAGCCGCGCGAGCCCGCCCGAGCGCCTGGCAATCACTGCCATGACCGGCCAGCTACGCAGCAGCGAGTGTCGGTTCGATCCTGCTTCTTGCCTCGTCCCATCTGGAGATCGCCACGATGCTGCGATCTGATTGCGGCGTCTTCTGCGGCCCGAACAGGAAGCGGTGCGGAACAACGCCTTTCAGATGGCCCAGAACATCAGATCGATCATCGATGAAGTGGGTGATACCCAGCTCTCGGCAATGCAGTGCCTTTTGCGACCGCTCCAGGCAGAACCTGATGTTCCCCGAGGCAATCCCAGTGCGCTGGAAGAACGCATGGTGCTGCAGCCACTGGCGCGTCTTCTCCTGAACCCTTGGGCCCGCCTTGGAGACCAGCCAGGCTTGGCCGCCGAACAGCTGGACGAGCAGCGGCACGGCATCGAACATCCCTTCGTAGGGTGGCGTCCTCAGCGCGGCTTCCAGCGAGCCGCCGATGAAAGACGTGTCCGCGCCGCCGCCAGTCGGATCCGGCGCGATCAGTACGCGGCCGATATCGATTCCAAGTTTCTTCATGATGTCCTCTTCTATTTGTGGTTGAGATCACGTCATGCTAAGAATCAAGTGACTAACAGAGAACTACCGAATTCCGATCAGCTATAGTCCAGGCTTATAGATGACGCCGATCACCCGCTTCGACTTCGACGCCGTTCTGGCCTTTGCCGTCTTCGCCGACTCGCTGAACTTCAGTGCGGCTGCGCGCCAGTTGCACCTGTCGCAGCCGGCCCTGCACGTCAAGATTCGCAAGTTAAGCGATCAACTCGGCCGGCCGTTGTATCGCCGCATTGGCCGCACGTTGGAATTGACCGAGCATGGCCATCTCGTCGCACGCTATGGTCAGAATCTGGGTCTTGGCGCGCGCGAATTTGTTGGGCAACTCGAAGGGAGTGCAGAGCAGGCAGTGACGCTTGCTGCGGGCGACGGCGCCTACCTGTACCTGCTCGGCGCCGGCATTCGAAGCTACCAGCACGCAGCCAAGGCATCCCTGCATTTGCTGAGTACCGACCGCGATCGGACTCTGGCCGCAGTCCTTGGCGGAAAGGCGCAGGTAGGTGTTGCCCCTCTCGACTCAGTACCAGAGGCCATCCACTCGGCGGCCCTCACCACCGTAGGCCAGGTACTTGCCGTTCCCGCAACTCACCGGCTGGCTGGACGCAGCCGCTTGCGCCTCAAGGACTTGGCCGGCGAGCGCTTGATCGTGCCACCGTCTGGCCGCCCGCACCGGCAGACGATTGACGCACTGCTGCAATCCGAGCAGGTCGACTGGCAACTTGCCATGGAGGCTAACGGATGGGAACTCATGCTCAGTTTCGTCGCGATGGATATTGGGGTGGCCATTGTCAATGCCTGCTGTCGCCTGCCGAAAGGAGTGGTGGGCATGGCCCTGCCGCAGATGCCGAGCGTGCGCTATCACTGCTTCCATTTACAGGGGCTGGCCAAGTCTTCGGCGGCGATGCGGCTGAGGATGGCGCTGGTGTCGCACGGCGATGCGTGGAAGACTTGAACCGATGAATGACGCTCTGCTCAAGCGAGTCAGCAAAAGAATGGCGCTACTTCTGAGACATGCGCCGGAACGTGCCGGCCTGACGCTTGATCCGGAGGGTTTTGTGCACGTGGACGATTTGGTCCAGGCTCTCCGCCTGGACATTCCCGAGGCCGATGCAGCGATAGTGTGCGCGGTCGTGGCGCACGTTGAGCCCCATAAGCAGCGCTATTCGATTGTTGGAGGTTGCGTGCGCGCGAACTACGGCCACTCGCTCGCCGAGCGCGTGGCGCATATAGCAGCAACACCTCCGGATGTGCTGATGCACGGTACCGGCGAGGCGGCGGTAGCGAGCATTCTCACTGTTGGACTTCGGCCCATGGGACGCCAGTACGTGCATTTGACGCCCGACCGCTACCTAGCCGCATCAGTAGGCACGCGGCATGGCCGGCTCTGTCTCATCAAAGTCGACGCCAAGGCAGCCTGTGCAGGAGGCGTTGCGTTCTACAAAGCCAATTGCACCTTCTGGTTGGCAGACCATGTGCCACCAAGCTACTTAAGAGTTGAATGAGACGGAAGAGGGTATCTCTCTAAACTCCACCCATGCACCCCAAAGAACTTGTCCTGAAATGGGTCGATGCCTTCAACCGCAAGGACTCCGAGCAACTCGCTTCCTTCTACGCCGAGACCGCCGTCAACCACCAGGTTGCTGAATCGCCGGTCGAAGGCAGGGCGGCGATCCGTGCCATGTTCGAAGCCGGGTTCGCCGCGGCGGAGATGGTCTGCATTGTCGAGAACCTGTTCGAGGACGGTGAGTGGGCCATTCTCGAATGGCGAGATCCGCTGGGCCTGAGAGGCTGCGGGTTCTTCCATGTGCAGGGCGACCGGATCGTCTTCCAGAGAGGGTACTGGGACAAGCTCTCGTTCCTTCGCTCACAAGGGCTGCCTCTCCCGGTTTCCTGAGCGGGACTCAGGTTGGCCAAGCTGCCAATAGCCTGTCTCGGCCTTGTGCTAATGCATCTCTAGAAAATTAGCATCGCGGATGCGTCGCGCAGAGAGCACGAACACCCAATTCGTGCATCAAAAAAAGAGTGACTCGACGTTACTTTTCCCAACTTTGACAGCAGTCTCAAACTGAGACGCATGCACGATTGACAGCACGAAGTCGACCGCTAAACTGGGTCGTCGGAATATCGTCATAACGCCGGGAAGGTAGCTGTCACTGCCTTTCGCGGCGCAGAGATTCCGTACGTTGCCGGTGCAAACCGGTGGGGATACCAGGGAGTCGAAAACAATGAGCAGTCATGTTGCTCCTGCGCCCGCGGGCGGCAGGAAAGCGGTCACGCTGCGCACGCTGCGGGACATGCATGCCCGCGGCGAGCGCATCGCCATGCTGACGTGCTACGACAGCACGTTTGCCCAATTGCTGGATGACGCCGGCGTCGATGCGCTGCTGGTCGGCGATTCGCTGGGCATGGTGCTGCAGGGCCGCGCCAGCACCCTTCCGGTGAAGCTGGAAGACATCGTCTACCACACGCGCTGCGTCGCGGCGCGCAACCGCGCGGCCTGGCTGGTGGCGGACCTTCCCTTCGGCAGCTACCAGACGCTGGACCAGGCCCTGGGCAGCGCCAGCACCTTGATGCGGGCCGGCGCGCAGATGGTCAAGCTGGAAGGCGGCGGCTGGACGGCGGACTTCGTCCACAAGCTGGTCGAACGCGGCATCCCTGTTTGCGCGCATCTCGGCCTGACGCCGCAAAGCGTGCATGCGCTGGGCGGCTACCGCGTGCAGGGCCGCGAGGCGGCTGCCGCCGAAACGCTGCTGCGGCACGCCGCCGAACTGCACGAAGCCGGCGCATCGATGATGGTGCTGGAGCTGATCCCCTCGGCGCTGGCCGAACGGCTGCGCGCCCGGCTGCCGGAGCTCATCACCATCGGCATCGGTGCCGGGCCGCACACCTCGGGGCAGGTGCTGGTGCTGCACGACATGCTGGGCCTCGCCGGCGGCAAGCCGCCGCGCTTCGTCAAGGACTACATGCAGGGCAGCGGCGACGTGCGCACCGCCATCCGCAGCTACGTCGGCGAAGTGCGCGAAGCGAAATTCCCCGCGCCCGTGCACTGCGACTATTGAACGCCATGCAGATCATCGAAGACATGCAGACGCTGCGCGCCGCGCTGAAGTCCTCCCCGGGCGTCGCGCTGGTGCCCACCATGGGCAATCTGCACGAAGGCCATCTGGCGCTCATCGGGCGCGCGCGGCAGGAAGGCCGCCCGGTGGCGGCGAGCATCTTCGTCAACCGCCTGCAGTTCGGGCCCAGGGAAGATTTCAATACCTACCCGCGCACCTTGCAGCGCGATTGCGACATGTTGAAGAAAGCCGGCTGCGACCTGGTGTTCGCGCCCGGCGAGGCGGCGTTCTATCCCGCGCCGCAAACCTTCCGCGTGGAGCCCGACCCGGCGCTGGCCGACCTGCTGGAAGGCGAGTTCCGCCCCGGCTTCTTCGGCGGCGTCTGCACGGTGGTGATGAAGCTGTTCTGCGCGCTGCAGCCGGCCGCGGCGGTGTTCGGCAAGAAGGACTACCAGCAGCTGCGCATCGTGCAGCGCATGGTGGAGCAGTTCGCGCTGCCCATCGAGATCATTGCGCACGACACCATCCGTGCGCCGGACGGCCTGGCGCTGAGTTCGCGCAACGGCTACCTGAACGCGGCCGAGCGCGACGAGGCGTCGCGGCTGCACCGCACGCTGCTGTGGATGGCCGGGCGCCTGGCGGCGGGCGAGACGCTGGACGCTGTGGAGCGCGAGGGCGCCGCGCAACTGCGCGCGCACGGCTGGCAGCCCGACTACCTGACGCTGCGCCGCCGCACCGACCTGTCGCGCACATTCGCGCGCGGCGAGCCGCTGGTGGCGCTGGGCGCCGCGCGGCTGGGGTCGACCCGCCTGATCGACAGCGTCGAGGTCTGACCGCCATGCGCCTGACGTTCGCGCTCGGGCTGACCGCCTTCCTGCCGTTCTACGCGGTGCTGGTGCTGTCGGCTTCGCTGCCCACCCTCCAGCAGGAACTGCAGACGGCGGGCCGCCCGGTGGGCTGGCTGATTTCCGCCAGCCTGGCCGGTATCGGCGTGGGCTACCTGCTGGCCGGCACGGTGTCGGACCGGCTGGGCCGGCGGCGCATCCTGCTCGCCGGCTTGGCGGTGTTCGCCGCCGCGTCGCTGCTGCAGGCGTTCGTCGCGGATTTCGATGCCTTCCTGCGCTGGCGGGTGCTGCAGGCCGGCGCGGGCGGTGCCGCGCTGATCCTGATCGGCCCGATCTTCCGCGACCTGTACCCCGACAACTTCGTGGCGCTGGCGCGCGGCAACTTCCTGGTCGGCATCTGCACCGCGCTCGGGCCGATCCTGGGCTCGCCCACCGGCGCGCTGTTCGAGTCGACCCTGGGCTGGCGCGCCGCCGCTGTTTGGGTCGCCGTGCTGGCCTGCGCCGCGCTGTACTTGTGCTGGCGCTTCGTGCCGGAAACGCTGGCGTCGCGCAGTTCGCTGGCGGGTAGCGTGCGGGGCCTGGGCAGCAACCTGCTGCTGCCGCGGCTGTGGCTGGCCTCGCTGGTCGGCGCGGCCGGCCTGGGCGTCGCCTACATCTTCATCAACGCCGCGCCGTTCCTGGTAATGCGCGACTGGGGCAGGTCCGCCGCGTTCTACGGCGCGGTGAGCGCGGTTCCATCGGTCGCCACGGTGCTGGTGGCGCTGGCGGTGCGCCATTTCGCCCATGCGCTGCGGCTGCCCGCGCTGACCAGCGTCGCGGCGGCGGTGCAGGCGGCCGTCGGCGCCGCGCTGTACTTCGCCTGGTCACACGGCCTGCTGACGCTGGTGCTGTTCTATGTGGCGGCCACGCTGTGCTCCATGTGCAACGGCGTGCTGACGGCGTATTCCACCAGCCTGGCGCTGTCGCTGGCCGACCGGTCCACCGGCGCGGTGGGCGCCATCGTCGGCTGCCTGCACCTGTCGGGCGCCGTGTTCGGCGCCCACGTGGCGGCGCTCGGCACGGGCGGGGAGGGCTTCAAGGCGTCGATGTTCGTCGGCGTGCTGGGCACGCTCAACCTGCTCGCCTGCCTCGCGCTGATGGCCTGGCGCATGCCGGCGCGCGTGGGCCGGGCACCGACCTGAGGCTGGAGCGACCATGTCCGCCACCTCCCTGGTCCACCGCGGCAGCGACCTGCTGTATTTCTCCAACGATCCGCTGGGGCCGTTCCCGGACACCCTGCTGGCGCATCTTGCGCATTGGGCACAGGCCACGCCGTCGGCCGTGTTCCTGGCCGAGCGCGTACCGGGCGGCGGCTGGGCGACGCTGACCTACGGCGAGGCCGCGCAGTGGGTGGACGCGGCCGCCCGGCACCTGCTGCGGCTGCGCTGCGTGCAGGGCGACCGCCTGCTGCTCGTCAGCGAGAACAGCATCGCGCACGGTGTGCTGGCGCTGGCAGCCCTGTCGGTGGGCGTCGCGGTCGTGCCGCTGTCGCCCAGCTACCTGGGCAGCGCGGTCGGCCTGGAGCGGGTCGGCCACGTGGTGCGCATCGCACGGCCGAAGTTCCTGCACGTGAGCGCGCAGGCACTGGCCACGGCGGCGGGGCCGGTGCGGGCCGAGGGCGCGACCGAGGTCCCGCCGCACGACCTGCAGGCCTGCCGCGCCGAAACGCGGTCCGATGCGCCGGCTCAGCTTGCGGCGGCACTGCAGGAGCGCCGCCGCGCAGTCGACGGCAGCTCGGTTGCCAAGATCCTGTTCACCTCCGGCACCACGGGAACGCCCAAGGGCGTGATCAACACGCAGCGCATGCTGTGCGCGCAGCAGCAGCAGATGGCGCAGCTGTGGCGCTTCCTCGGCGACCATCCGCCGGTGCTGTGCGAGTGGCTGCCATGGAGCCATACCTCGGGCGGCAACAACAGCTTCAACATGACGCTGCGCAACGGCGGTGCGCTCTACATCGACGACGGCCGCCCGACGCTGGAAGGCATCGCGGAGACGGCGCGCAACATCGCCGAGGTGCGGCCAACCTGGTACACCAACGTGCCGCTCGGCTACTCGGCGCTGCTGCCGGTGCTGCAGCAAGACCGCGCGCTGGCAGGGCGCTTCTTCTCGCGGCTGGACCTGCTGGTGTACGGCGGCGCGGCGCTGTCGGCCGAGGTGTGGAGCGGCATCGATGCGCTGGCACGCTCCGTCACCGGCAAGCCCGCGCCCTGGGCCAGCGGCTGGGGCCTGACCGAGACCACCTCCACCATCGCCATCACGCATGGCCCGGTGTCCGCCGCCGGCCAGGTCGGTACGCCACTGCCGGGCATGACCTGCCGCCTGAGCGCGCGCGACGGGCTGTATGCCATCGCGGTGAAGGGCCCGAACGTGACGCCTGGCTACCTGGGCGACGCGGCGGCGACCGGCGTGGCGTTCGACGACGAAGGTTTCTTCGTCACCGGCGACGCCGTGTCCTTCGCGGATGCCGCCGCCCCGGACCGCGGGCTGCGCTTCGAGGGCCGCTTCGCCGAGCAGTTCAAGCTGGCCAGCGGCACCTGGGTGATCCCGAACCGCATCAAGCGCGCGCTGTTCGCCGTCACCGGGCCGCTGGTGCGCGACGTGGTGCTGGAAGGCCCGGACCGCCCGCACCTGGCGGCGCTGCTCTGGCTGAACGACGAGCTCGCGCGGCGCGACTTCGGCTGGTCGCGCGAGATCCCGTGGGACGACCCGCGTACCGCGCCGCTGCGCGAGCACCTGGAGCGCCTGCTCGCGCGCCACAACGCGCAATGCCTGGGCAGCAGCGAACGGCTGGCCCGCTGGTGCGTTCTCGCCGACCCGCCTTCCACCGCGCAAGGCGAGCTGACCGAGAAGGGAACCATCCAGATCGAACGCTTCCGCGCATTGCGCCAACCCCTTATCGATTCCTTGTACCCGTGACCAACAGAACCATCGAATCCCTGCCCGCCGGCCTGCAGCGGGTGGTCGCCATCAAGGGCATCACCGCGCTGCGCGAGGAGCCCGCCGAATCCGCGCCGCTGGAGACGCAGGTGCTCTACGGCGAAACGCTGGGCATCCGCTCGCGCATCGGCGCCTGGTACGAAGCCAGCGTGGAGTTCTCCGGCTTCTGCCACACCGGCTACGTGCGCGCGGAAGACGTCGCCGATGCGCCGGGCGAACCCACGCACCGCGTGCACGCCCACATGGCGCAGGTGGTCTCGGCGCCGGGGCTGAAGGCGCTGAACGTCGAGACGCTCAGCCGCGGCAGCCTGCTGCGCGTGGTCGGCGAAACCGAGGAGCACTACCGGGTATGGCCGCGCGGCTGGGTGTTCAAGGACCACGCCGGCGACTTGGCGCGCAGGGAAGCGGACTTCGTCGACACCATGGCCTCCTTCGCCGGCACGCCCTACCTGTGGGGCGGCCGCTCGACGCTGGGACAGGACTGCGCCGGAATGATCCAGCTGGCCCTGTCGCTGTGCGGCCTGCCGTCGCCGCGCGCCATGACCGACATGGCCGAACACCTGGGCCGCGAACTGGAGCCGCGCGAGCCCCTGCGGCGCGGCGATTTCGTTTTCTATTCCGCGCACTGCGGAATGGTCCTGGACGAGGAGCGCATCCTGCACGGCAACGGCAGGCTGGGCTACGTGTCCATCGAGGACCGCGCCACCCTGCATCGCCGCATGACCGAGCTGCGGGGCTACCCGCTGGTCGCGCGGCGCAGGCTGGAGCTGTAGGGCGCGCGGCCGGTTTGCAGGGAGACAACGCATGAAAATCGCATCCACTCTCGAACTGTCGGCGCACGAGGCCGAGCAGCTGATGCCGGCGACCCTCGTGCCCGTGCCCGATGTGGTGGGCCGGGACGAGGCCTTGCTGCTGAAGCTGCTGGTCAACCAGGGCGCCGACATCCTGCTGGCCGGGCGCATGCCGCCCGCCCGGCTGGTGCGCGCCTGGCGCGAGGCGCGCAACGCCACCGTGGTGGTCTTGGTGGCCGAGACCTTCGGCGAAGCGGAATGCATGGCCAGCCACGACGACGGCGCCATCACGGTGTTCTTCTCCCGGGGCTGCACGCCGCTGGAGAAGGCGCTCGCCGCCGCCGAGGGCATCCACGCTCGCGAGGTCACCGGCCGGCAGGCGCTGGACCTGCTGCGCACCGCCGGCACGGGCAGGAAGTCCGAGCGGGTGCTGGTGGTCGGCTCCGGCATCGTGAGCCTGATGACGGCCATGCACCTGGTCGACAACGGCTACCGGGTCGAGATCGTCGAGAAGACCGTCGACCCGCGCTCGCGGCCCGACTGGACCGCGTTGGGCTGCACGCACGGCGGCGAGAACGCGCGCATGTTCTCGCTGACCGAGTGCGACAACTACCACGACCGCGAAACGGTGGCCGGCGCGCGGCTGCACGGCCACATCGAGACACCGGTGTCCCGCGGCGGCTGGCGCGTCGGCCACCGCGAGCGCTATGCGCCGCGCGAGCAGGCCTGGGTGCGCGAGTTCCTCGACGTGCCGATCTTCCTGGCCGACAAGTACAACGAGGACATCTTCGCGCTCAACCACGAGAGCTTCAAGTACTGGAACCAGCTGATCGAGGTGCGGCCCTACCTGTTCGACAACGTGGAGTTCAAGAAGGGCCTGCTGCGCATCGCCTCCACCGACGCCTACCACCACAAGCAGCTCAAGCGCCAGAAGTGGGTGGGCTCCTACCAGCGCGAACTGGACCAGGCCGCGGTGATGGCCGACTACCCGGCGCTCGCCGACGGCTGCCGCAACGGCGAGATCGCCGGCGGCATCGAGGTGCACGGCTTCTCGGTCAATGTGCACGACTTCGTCAACAACCTGGTGACCTACCTCAGCGCCACCGGCGCGGTGTTCCACTGGGGCGCGGACGCGCAGCGCGTCGCCACCGAAGGCGGCACGGTCAGCGGCGTGGTGGTCAACGGCGAGCTGATGAAGAGCGACCACTATTTCCTGTCGCCCGGCGTGTACGGTGCCGACCTGCTGAATGGCACGCTGTCGGACAACAAGGTGCACGGCGTGCTTGGCGCGTGGATGAGTTTCCCCAACCTGGCGCCGCGGCTGCAGCGCGCGCTCAAGATCTCGCGGCCGGGCCACCTGGCCAACAGCGGCAACATCATCCCGGCCAAGTCCCGCGAGGGCGAGGACATCCTGATCTTCGGCTCGGGCTTCGGCTACGTGGGGCGCGACCTGTCCAACATCGACGAGGCGCAGATGGAGGCGCTGTTCGCCTCGATGGAGGACTACATCGCGCACCTGTTTCCCGCGGCGTACCGGCACGCGATGGACAGCGGGCAGCTGCGGGCCAGCCGGCGCTACTGCGTGCGGCCCTGGACGGCCAGCAGCCTGGGCGTGTTCGAGCTGAAGAAGGCGCACAACGGCCTGCTGGTGGTGGCGTCGGGCCACAACACCGGCGGCTTCTCGCAGGGCCCGAGCGTGGCCCGCGCCACGCTGGACGCGCTGCAGGGGCGGCTGCACCCGATGCACACGCTCTACCACCCCAAGCGGTTCGAGGATTTCTGGGCCGCGCGCGCCGCGGCGCCGTCCTCCGTGCTTTCCTGACCCCACAAACATCAACGAGGCAACACACCCCATGGCATCTTCGACCCACATCCGTCCCGCCACGCCGGCCGACACCGACCTGATCGTCGACCTGATCCGCGACCTGGCCGTCTACGAGAAGCTGGAGGACATGTTCGTGGCCACGCCGGCGGTGATCCGCGAGGCGCTGTTCACGGCCGCCCGGCCGGCCGCCGAGGTGCTGATCGCCGAACTGGACGGCAAGGGCGTGGGCTTCGCGCTGTTCTTCCACAACTACTCCACCTTCCTCGGCAAGAAGGGCATCTACCTGGAAGACCTGTTCGTCAAGCCCGAGGCGCGCGGCCACGGCCTGGGCAAGGGCCTGCTGCGGGCGCTGGCGCAGCTCGCCATGCAGCGCGACTGCGCCCGCATGGAGTGGTCGGTGCTGGACTGGAACACCCCGTCCATCGATTTCTACAAGTCGCTGGGTGCCGCGCCCATGGACGGCTGGCATGTGTTCCGCATGACGCGGGACGCGATCGGCGCGCTGGCCGAAGGCAAGCCCGGCGGGAAGTGAGCGCGCCATGTCCGAAGCGCAGATGACCGCGGGCGACCTGCGCGGCGCCCTGGCCGACGGGCCGGCGCTGCCGCGCAGCATCGTCTCGATGATGGACTTCGGCCGGCCGGTGCTGGAGCACTGCTTCAAGGCCGCGGCCCTGCTGGAGCGCGCGCCGCGCGCCTCCTGCGCCGGCGTGATCCCGGGCCGCACCATGGCCGTGATGTTCTACCAGCAGAGCACGCGCACCCGCATGAGCTTCGAGGCGGCGATGCTGCGCCTGGGCGGCCACGTGATCGGCTTCGCCGACCCGACCACCACCCGCGCCGTCGGCTTCTACGAGGAAACGCTGGAAGACGTGGTGCGCTTCACCGCCGAGATGTCCGACCTGCTGGTGCTGCGCCACACCGAGACCGGCGCCGCCGCGCGCGCCGCGCACTGCTCGCCGGTGCCGGTGATCAATGCCGGCGACGGCTACGGCGAGCACCCGACCCAGGCCATGGGCGACCTGTACCACATCCACAAGCATTTCGGCCGCATCGACGGGCTCACCATCGGCATCGTCGGCCACCTGGGCTGGCGCGCGCACCGCTCGCTGGTGATGGGCCTGTCGCTGTTCGGCGTGCGCCTGCTGGTGCTGGAGCCGTCGGGCTCCACTATTCCGGACGACGTGGCGCAGCTGCTGAAGCAGCGCGGCACGCAGGTGGAGCTGTGCACCGAGATCGGCGAGGTGCTGGCGCGCGCCGACCTGGTCACCACCCTGGGCGTGTACCACTCGAACTTCCACGCGGACTTCGACGACAAGGCCAACGTGGCGTCCAAGCAAAGCACGCCGACGCCGGACAGCTACCGCATCACGGCGCAGGCCGTCGCCGCGCTCGGCCGGCCGATTACCGTGCTGCACATCGGGCCGATCGCCGACCACATCGACCGCGACCTGGACCGCATGCCCCAGGCGCATTACTTCAAACAGGCCCGCGACTGCGTGTGGATGCGCTGCGCGCTGCTGGGCCTGATGCTGGGCAAGACACCATGATCGACACCGACCGGATCTTCCAGGCCACCTCGCAGCTGGCCGACGACGAGGAGCTGCGCGGCGAGGCCGTCGCGCTGCTGAAGTCGATTGCCGTGCACCCGTCCTACCGGGACTGGCAGGCCAGCCCGTCGCAGCTGCGTCCCTTCAAGCTGCCGGCGACGCTTGCCACCGGCGCGCTGGAGGCGCTGGGCCTGGCGCAGGACGGCGCCCTGGGCGTGCGCGTCAACCTGATCGGGCAGGCGCTGGTGCTGACCGACGGCGTGTGGGTGGATGCACGCATCCGCGTGTTCCCGTTTCCGGACGAGAGCGAGGCCATCCTGGCCTACTGCCGCCGCCGCGGCCTGGTGCGCTGGGCCGACACGGTGATCGACCTGGCCACCGGCAGCGGCCACAACCTGGCCTTCTTCGGCAACGGCGTGCGCCGCATCGGCATGGACATCAACCCGCGCGCGCTGGCCTACTTCCACTGCAACCAGGTGCTGAACGGCCACAGCTACAGGGTCGGCATGCTGAACGACATCCGCGCCGGTTTCGCCGAGGTTGCCGGCGTCACGCCCGGCAGCCGGCCGCTGGTGCTGGGCAACCTGCCGTTCGGCCTGGCCTCCACGCGCGACATGCTGGCGCTGACCTCCAACGGCGGCGACAACGGGCTGCAGCTGCAGCGCGCGGCGTTCGAGGCCATCGCCCAGTTCCGCCAGACGCCGCAGGGCGCGTGCGCGCATGCCGTGCTGCTGGGCTATTCGCTGGGCAACGCGGCCACCGGCCGGTGGGAGATGGTGGAACTCGCCAAGTCCATCGTCGGCGAGGACTGCGTGGTGTTCGACCTGCCCGAAGACGAGGGCCTGCTGCGCATCGATGGCCGCCGCACCATGGCCAACCCGTCGCCGCTGCGGCCCGCGCTGCACGCCGCCGGCGGCTGCACGCTCTACCACCGCGATCCGGACGCCGCCCGCGCGCGCTACGCCGAGATGAGCGACCGCTTCATCGCGCAGGGCTTCAACGACCTGGGCTACGTGATCGTCGAGATCACACCTTCTTGAGAACTATGCAGGAGACAACGATGCAAAGACACACCATCCCGGACGCCACGCTGCGCGAGATCGCGGCCACCCACGGCACGCCCTGCTGGGTCTACGACGCGGCGAAGATCCGCGGGCGGATCGAACAGCTGAAGCAGTTCGGCGTGGTCCGCTACGCGCAGAAGGCGAATTCCAACGTGCACGTGCTGCGGCTGATGCGCTCGCTGGGCGTGGTGGTCGACGCCGTGTCGCTGGGCGAGATCGAGCGGGCGGTGGCGGCCGGCTACGACGGCGCAGGCGAGCCGGCCGGCATCGTCTACGCCTCGGACATCCTGGACCGCAGCGTGCTCGCGCGCATCGCCGAGCTGAAGATCCCGGTGAACATCGGCTCGCCGCAGATGCTGGCGCAACTGGCGCAGGCCAGCCCGGGCCACCGCGTGTGGCTGCGCATCAACCCCGGCTTCGGCAGCGGCTTCAACCGCAAGACCAACACCGGCGGGGAGTTCAGCAAGCACGGCGTCTGGCACGAGAACGTGCAGGAGTGCTACGAGGCGATCCGCCGCCACGAACTGCAGCTGGTCGGCCTGCACATGCACATCGGCTCCGGCGCCGACGTGGTCCACCTGCGGCGCGTGTGCGACGCGATGGTCAACGAGGTGAAGAAGTGCCCGATCGACATCCATGCGGTGTCCGCCGGCGGCGGGCTGCCGGTGCCTTACAAGGAAGGCGACAAGGAACTGGACGTCGGCGCCTTCTTCGACATCTGGAGCACGGCGCGCGAAGCCATCGAGGCGCACCTGGGCCACCCGATTTCGCTGGAGATCGAGCCGGGCCGCTTCGTGGTGGCGAATTCGGGCTGCCTGGTGTCCGAGGTGCGGGCCAAGAAAAGCGTGGGGGCCAATCAGTTCGTGCTGGTCGACGCTGGCTTCAACGACCTGATGCGCCCGGCCATGTACGGCAGCTACCACCAGATCGAGATCGTCGAGCAGGCCGGCGCGCCCAGGCGCGGCAACGTGCGGCCCACCATCGTCGGCGGGCCGCTGTGCGAGGCGGGCGACCTGTTCACGCAGGAAGCGGGCGGCGGCATCGTCACCCAGGACATGGCCGAGCCGGAGGTCGGCGACCTGGCGGTGTTCAACGACGCCGGTGCGTATTGCGCAAGCATGTCGTCCAACTACAACAGCCGCACGCTGGCGCCCGAGGTGCTGCTGGACGGCGGCAGCCACAGGTTGATCCGGCGCCGCCAGCGCATGGACGAACTGCTGGCGTTGGAACTCTCCTGCGATTAGGGCATGGCAGCGAAGAAGACCGGCCTGGTCTGGCACGAGCGCTACATGTGGCACATCACCGGCATCGCCGCCGGTGCCATGCCGGCCGGCGGCTTCATCGAGCCGGGGCTGTTCCACATCGAGGAGCCGACCAGCAAGCGGCGCATCCGCAACCTGCTGGAGGTGTCGGGCCTGCTGGACGAGCTCGCGCTGGTGCGGCCGCGTCCCGCGAGCGAGGAAGAGATCCTGCGCATCCACACGCCGGGCTACATCGAGCGGCTGAAGACCATGAGCCTGCAGGGCCACGGCGACGCCGGCGAGCGCGCGCCGGTGGGGCCGGACTCGTGGCCGATCGCGCAGCTGTCGGCCGGCGGCTGCATCGCCGCGGCCGACGCCATCGTCCACGGCGAGATCCGCAACGCCTATGCGCTGGTGCGCCCGCCCGGCCACCACGCCGAGCGCGACCGCGGGCGCGGCTTCTGCCTGCTGGCCAATGCATCGATTGCCATCGAGCACCTGCGCGCGGTGCATGGCCTGCGGCGCATCGCCGTGTTCGACTGGGACGTGCACCACGGCAACGGCGTGCAGGGCCTGTACTTCGACGATCCGAACGTGCTGACCATGTCCGTGCACGAGGAAAGCAACTACCCGGCCGATTCCGGCACGCTGGCCGAGATCGGCGAGGGCAGGGGCCTCGGCAGCAACATCAACGTGCCGCTGCCGCCGGGCTCGGGGCACGACACCTACCTGTCGGTGGTCGAGCGCGTGGTGGTGCCGGCGCTGGAGAAGTTCCGGCCGGAGATGGTGTTCGTCGCCTCCGGCTTCGACAGCTGCCTGTACGACCCGCTGGGCCGGCAGATGGCGATGGCCGAAACCTACCGCCTGATGACGCGCGCGCTGGTGGGCGCGGCCGGCCGCCTGTGCGGCGGGCGGCTGCTGATGACGCACGAGGGCGGCTATTCCAACTTCTACGCGCCCTACTGCGGGCTGGCCGTGATGGAGGAACTTTCGGGCATCAAGACCGAGGTGAGCGACCCGTTCGGCTTCCACATCCACAAGCCCACGCAGCGGCTGCAGCCGCACCAGAAAGCGGTGATCGACGCGGCGGCGTTGCGGGTCGCGCACGTGCCGTAGTAGTTTCTGCCTGGCGGGCTGGCCGTCTTGAAACCGGAAATCTACATTGGTATCGTCACATTTGATACTAAGTACTAAAATGCTGCTGCTGAGCTATTCCCCGTCCGCCCAGGAGCACCATGAACCAATTGATGTCGACCAGCTACGAACCGTCGCTGGTGATACTGTCCTTCGTCATCGCCGCCGTGGGCGCCTTCGTCGCACTGACAGCCTCGGCCGGCATCGTCGGTGCCGGCCGCCGCGTCAATTTCTTCAATGCCGTGGCGAGCGGCGTGGCACTGGGCGGCATCGGCGTGTGGGCCATGCACTTCGTCGGCATGCTGGCGCTGCGCGTGAACATGGGCGTGAGCTACTCCGTGGGCGAAACGCTGGTGTCCCTGGTGGCCGCGGCGGGTGCCAGCGCTGCTGCGCTCCTGTGGGTGGCGCGCGACCCCGGCAGCCTGCCGCGCATCGTGGGCGCCGGCACGCTGCTCGGCCTGGGCGTGTGCGTGATGCATTACCTGGGCATGTACGGCATGCGCTTCGCCGGCTATTTCGAATGGGCGTGGGACACGGTGGCCGCCTCGGTGGCGATCGCCGTGGTTGCGGCCACCGCGGCGCTGTGGCTGGCGTTTTCGGTGCGCAGCCTGCGGGCGCGCTTCGCCGCTTCGCTGGTGATGGCCGCAGCCGTGTGCTCGATGCACTACACCGGCATGCAGGCTGCCAGCTTCATCTGCACCAGCCCCACGCGGGCCTATCCGCAGGGCGCATGGCTGATCACCGCGCTGGAGCTGCCGGTCCTGGTGAGCACCGTCGCCTTCGCCATGGCCGGCATGATCTTCATCGACCAGATGGTGCTGCGCCTGGCGGCGCGCGAACGGGGACAGGCGCAGTCGGCCTAGCGCTGTCGTTTCCCGGATCTGGGGGTTGCGGTCGAGGCGGTCTTTGCTTACAACGCATGACGAACGTCGTTGGAAAAAGGGAGCCGCCATGCCGCCGATCACCGTAACCCAGTTGTGCGCCGCCGTGCCGGACGCCAAGCCGGACGTCGCCGCCTCGTACGTCGATGCGCTGAACGCCGCCATGGCGCGCTTCGGCATCGGCAGCAACGCGCGCATCGCCGCCTTCGTGGCGCAGGTGGCGCACGAATCGGGCAGCTTCCGCGCGGTGGAGGAAAACCTCAACTATTCGTGGCAGGGCCTGCGCAAGACCTGGCCTTCGCGCTTTCCGAGCGATGCGTTCGCGCAGCCCTACGACCGCAAGCCGCAGAAGATCGCCAACTTCGTGTATGCCAGCCGCAACGGCAACGGCAACGAAGCCTCGGGCGACGGCTGGAACTACCGCGGGCGCGGCCTGATCCAGCTGACCGGCCGCAGCAACTACACGGCCTACGGCAAGGGCATCAGCGACGCGACGGTGGTGCAGAACCCGAGCGCGCTCACCACGCCCGCGGGTGCGGCCCTGTCGGCCGCCTGGTTCTGGAACTCCAAGGCCCTGAACCCGCTGGCTGACAAGAACACCGAAGACGCCTTCCGCCAGATCAGCCGCATCATCAACGGCGGCGAGAACGGCATGGACGACCGGCTGCAGCGCTGGGACCTGGCGCGGCAGGTGTTCCAGGACGGCGCCTAGGGCCTGTCCACACTCTTTTTGCCAGTGCGAACGCGATGAAAACCGCGCCAATCTAGGCGCAGGACGACGCCAAGGCTGGCCGCCTTGGCTAGGAGTGCAACGACGAGTGGCGCGGTTTTCATCGCGTTCCCTTCGGGTTGCGGCCAAAAAGGCCATGCGCCGCGTTGCGAAGCCTTGCCGGACATTGAGTCCGGCTGCGTTTCGCGCCTTGCGCATGACCTTTTTGATCCGCAACGCATCTGGCAAAAAGAGTGCGGACAGGCCCTAGAGCAGGTATTCCCGCATCAGCGCCCGCGCGCGGTGCAGCCTGCTCTTGACGGCCTCGGGCGTGATGCCCAGCCGCGCGGCCGCTTCGCCGATGGTCAGCTGCTCCATGTCGCGCAGCAGCAGGATGTCGCGGTACATCGCCGGCAGCGACTCCAGCGCACGGATCACGTCGATGCGCAGTTCGTGCGTGGGCATGCGGGCGAAGTGCTTCGCTTCGTCGGCGTCGGTGAGCGCGTCTGCACCGCGCAGCAGGCCCAGCACCGGCAGCATGCACAGCCGCGCCACCACCTTCAGCAGCCAGCCGGTGAGCGCGGCGCCATCGCGCACCGTGCCCACGCGGCGGTACAGCACGATCAGCGCTTCCTGCACCACGTCTTCCACCACCGAGCCGCGGTGGCACTGGCGGCGCGCGTAGCGGCGGATGTCCGGCTGCAGCTCGCGCAGCATGCGCTCCAGCGCCGCCGGGTCGCCGGCCTGCGCCGCGCGGAACACCGCCGCGTCCAGCGCCGCCACGCTCTAGCCGCCTTCCACCGGCTTGCGGCCCGCCAGGGCGCAGGCCGGGCAGAAGCCGACCATGCCGGTGAGCACGCCCGCCACGCCGCTGCCCGCAAGCAGCCAGCCCAGCGGCGTGAAGCCGAACTGCGTGAAGCCGATCGCCACTGCCGCGCCGCCCGCCGCGAGGCGCAGCATGCGCTCCTTGGGACCCATGTTCTTCCGATACCACATCGCTGTTTCTCCTGGCTGCCGCGCAAGATGCGGCATCGCAGGCAAGGAGGGCAGGGCGGGGCAAAAGGATTCGCGCATCGCGAAAAAATTCATTCGCTAGCGCGCCAGCCGCCCGATGCGCCGGGCCAGCCCCAGGCCCACCAGCGCCGCAGTGCCCGTGGCTGCCCAGGTCCAGTGCCAGCCGCCGGCGCGGCTGGCCACCCAGGCCACCACCGGCGGGCCGGCGAACTGGCCGAAGGCGGACCACTGCTGCATCCAGCCGATGGTGGTGGAGATGGTGCGCTCATCGGGCGCCAGGCGCATGGCCAGCGCGAACAGCGTGGCCGGCACCAGGCCGCCGATCATGGAGAAGCACAGCACGGCGATGTAGCGCACTGCCGGCGGCGCGCCCGCGCCGTCGGCGCCGGCGAAGGCGACCACCGCGCTCAGGCCCATGGCGACGAAGCCGATGGTCAGCAGCCGCACCGGGGCCACGCCTTTTTGCAGCAGCCGTCCGGCGTAGACGTTGCCCACGATGTTGACGGCCGCCGCCAGCGCGGTCAGCACGCCGCGCGCGCCCGCCGCCACGCCGGCCTGCTGGTAGATGGTCGGCAGGAAGCCGACGACCGCCAGCCACTGGCTGGAGTAGGTGGCGAAGGCCAGGGCCAGCAGCCAGGGGCCACCGCGCGACAGCGTGAGGCGCAGCCGCGTGGCCAGGCCGGCGGGCGCGGCAGCGTTGTCCGGCCGTGCGGGCAGCAGCAGTGCCAGCGCCACGGCAGTCGCCGCCGACAGCAGCGCCGCGCTCCACCACCAGTGGCGCCAGCCCCAGTGGTCGACCCACAGCGGGCCGGCCAGCAGCGCCATCGCCGTGCCCAGCGGCATGTAGGAACCCCACAGCCCCAGCATCCGGCTGACCTGCCCGGCGGGCACCAGCTGCCGCACCAGGCCCGGCGCCGGCACCACCACCAGCAGGAAGCCGAAGCCTTCCAGCGCGCGCAGCGCCAGCAGCATGAGGGTCGACCCGGCGAAGCCGCCGGCCGTGCTGGCCGCGGCCAGCACCAGCAGGCCGAGCACCATGCTGCGCTTGCCGCCCAGGCTGTCGGCCCAGGCGCCCATGGCGATGGCGGTGGCCATGCCGGCCAGCTGCACCATCGACAGCAGGAAACCGGCATCCACCAGCGACAGCCCCAGCTGCTGCTGCAGCGCGTGGATGGCCGGCGGCAGCTTGGCGATGTGGATCGCGCCGCAGACGCCGGCGAAGATCACCAGCAGGGCAAGGGGAACGGAAGAGGCGGGTTGCGACTGCGCGGGAACGTCGGACATCGCCCGCAATGTAGCCGAGGCTCCAAATTCAGAGCTTCCCTAAAGCAGCTCGTTGATCAGGTACACCGCGTTGTCCTGCAGCTTCTCCCACCAGCCGCGCTTGGCCCATTGCTCCAGGTCGATTTCCTGCGCGCGCGCCGCGTACTTCTCCCAGATGGCGTCCAGCCGATCGGCCAGCGCGGGGTCGCGGATGCCCATGCTGATCTCGTCGTTGGTCTCGAACGAGCGGTCGTCGAAGTTGCTGGAGCCGACGGCGCACCACTCGCCGTCCACCGTCATGATCTTCTGGTGCAAGAGCGTGTGCGGGTACTCGAACAGGCG
Source organism: Pseudomonadota bacterium (assembly GCA_040384685.1). Lineage (GTDB taxonomy): Bacteria > Pseudomonadota > Gammaproteobacteria > Burkholderiales > Burkholderiaceae_C > Ramlibacter. Next base: position 212,889 of record JAZKIV010000023.1, read on the forward strand.
CACGCCGCAGCGCAGCAGCTTCTCGAAGTTGCGGTGGCCGGCGTGCTGCACCATGGGGTTGTCCGAGCCGGAGAGGGCCGGCATCAGCACCCGCACGTCGACACCCTTCTTCACCGCCTCGCCGAAGGCGTCGATGGCGTCCGGCTCGGGGATGAAGTAGGGGTTCTGGATCCAGATGCGCTTGCGCGCCAGGCAGATGGCCGTGTGGTGCAGGATCTTCACTGCGGGCGCCGAGTTCTCCGGCTTGGCGAACACAGCGTGCATGAGCACGTCGCCGGCCGGCTCCAGCCGGGGGAACACGTCGGGGCCGACGAACAGTTCGCCGGTTTCGCCGCCCCAGTTCTCGCTGAACGCGCCCTGCAGGCTGTGCACGATGGGCCCTTGCAGGTGCAGGCTGACGTCGGAGAAATGCTTGCCGTCCTCGGCGTCGCCCAGCCAGTCGTCGGTGATGCAGTGGCCGCCGACGAAGGCCTCGCGCCCGTCGATGACGACGATCTTGCGGTGGTCGCGGTCGTTGAGCACGCCCAGGTTCTGCAGCGCGCGCTTGTGGAAGAACACCACCCGGCAGCCGGCGTCGCGCATCATTTGCACCACGTCCTTGCCGGCTTTCACCGAGCCCTGCGCGTCCAGCAGCACCCGCACCTTCAGCCCGGCGCGCGCGCGTTCGGCCAGCGCATCGGCGACGCGCCGGCCCAGCGTGCCGTCCTTCCACAGGAAGGTCTCGAAGTGCACGGTCTTCCTGGCGGCGGCGATGCGCTCCAGCAGCACGTCGAAGAACGCGCCGTTCTCGTAGACCTCCCAGCGGTTGCCGGGCACGGCGGTGTTGAGCGTGAGGCCGGCCAGCGAGTCCACCAGGTCGCCGATGGGCGCATCGCATTCGATGTGCAGGTCGGGGTCGCGATGGCGGCGGATCGACCAGACCACGATGCCCAGGATGACCACCAGTCCCAGCAGCAACCCGCCCCAGAAAGGCCCACCCATCGTCGTGTTCTCCTTGTGAACAGCAGAGTCTAGGCAGGCTGGACAGCGCACCTTGTAGGCGCGCAGCGCGTGTCGGCCGCGCCTCGCCTCCTAGCGGCGCGGCGCGCAGAACGAGGTTGCGGCGGTGTGGTCGGCGCCCCAGCTGCGCCAGCCGCTGGTATCCAGGTGGATGCGCCCGCTCGGGTACTTGCTGAGCCCGAAGTCCCAGGCCTGGCCCTCCTTGCGCCAGAATTCGCACAGGCGCTGCTCATCGGCGCCATCCTTCCCCCTGGGAACAATGTCCAGCGCGAAGGTGCGCGTGTGCGAGCTTCTGGGGGCACCGGCGGCGCAACGGTTGAGTGCCGGATTGCGGTAGCCCGAGGCGCCTTCGAAGTCCTCCAGCACCTTGCGCTTCTTCAGCTCGGCCACCAGCCGCAGCACCTTCTTCACCTCCGGCCAATGGTCGCGCGGCGGGATCTCGAAGCGCTCGGCGCCGCACTTCTTCCAGTCGGTGGCGGTGCGCAGCAGCTGGCGGGTCGGCACCACGCCGTTGAGCTCGCTTTTCGCCAGGTCCTCTTCGAAATCGGCCACGCTGTGGGTCTTGACCCAGGCGTCGAACAGCGGCCCGTCGTCTTCCTCGGCGGCGGCGGTAAGGGTGGCGGCGGACAGGGCGGCGAGCGACAGCAGCGCCAGCGCCAGGGTGCGCATCATGGGGTCTCCTGCGGGGAGCAAGGAGTGTAGCCAGCGTCCGCGCGGCGCGGGGTTGCAAAGAAATGCAACCGCCTTCGCGGCCGCTTCCGTCGCACCGCGAAACCGGATAAGGCGCGGCGGTTTCTATGCAAGCCGGGAAGGCCCGGCCGGCTTGCGGCTAAGATGCGCCCTGGGAGCAACCAAAGCACAAGCGAATCGCGACGTAGAAACGCGCACCATCGAAGGTTGAGACTGCATGCCGAACATTGGCTCCGTCCTGAAAAGCGAGATCGCTCGCATCGCCCGCAGGGAACTGCGCGCGGAAACGCAGGCGCTGAAGAAATCCGCCACCCTCTACCGCGGCCAGATCGCGCAACTCAAGCGCCGCGTCCAGACGCTGGAACGCCAGATCAAGCGCCAAGGCCGCTCGGGCGGGCGCAGCGCGGCACCCGTGGAGGAGTCCGACGACGACGCCCAGGCCCGCTTGCGCTTCAGCGCCAAGGGCCTGGCCGCGCAGCGCCGCCGCCTGGGCCTGTCGGCCGCCGCGGTGGCCAAGCTGCTGGGCGTGTCGGCGCTGTCGGTCTACAAATGGGAAAGCGGCAAGACGCGCCCGCGCGCCAAGCAGCTGGAAGCCATCGCCACGCTGCGCAACATGGGCAAGCGCGAAGCCGCCGAACGGCTGGCCGCCTGATGGGTTGAACGGGGCCCCGCGCGCTGCAGGTCACGGCGGCGGCGCGCCTGACGGGCCGCCGTCCTACAGGCTGCTGAGCTGGGCGGCCCTAGGCTCGGGACGCGGATGAAAGAGCATGCAGTCGTGATTGCCGGAGCGGGCCCGACGGGCCTGACGCTGGCAGGCGAGCTGGCGCTGGCAGGCGTCGACACCGCCATTGTCGAGCGCCGTCCCGACCAGGCGCTTGCCGGTTCGCGTGCCGGCGGCCTGAGCGCGCGCACGCTCGAGGTGTTCGACCAGCGCGGCATCGTCGACCGGTTCCTGGCCGAAGGGCAAACAGCCCAGGTCACGGGATTCGCGGTCACGCGGCTGGACATCAGCGACTTTCCGACCCGGCACAACCACGGCCTGGCGCTGAGACAGAAACACGTCGAGCGCATTCTCGCCGGCTGGGTTGCCGAGCTGGAGGTGCCGGTCTATCGCGCCCGCGAGGTGACGGGTTTCGCGCAGGACGACACGGGCGTCACCGTCGCGCTGTCCGATGGCGCATCGCTGCGGGCCGGCTACCTCGTCGGGTGCGACGGCGGCCGCAGCGTGGTCCGCAAGACCGCCGGCATCGACTTTCCAGGATGGGATGCAACAACCAGCAGCATTCTTGCCGAGGCCGAAATGGCGCAGGAGCCGCCGCTGGGCGTCCATCGCACGGCACATGGCATGCATGCCTTCGGCCGGGAGGAGTACGAGATTCGCGATGGCAAGATCGTGTTTGCCACCGAAGGTCCCATCGGCGTCATGGTGACCGAAAGGAACGCCGGCGCCACCGCGGAGCCCACGCTGAGCGACCTGCGCGAAGCGCTGGTCGCCGCATGCGCAACGGATTACGGCATCCACAGCCCGACCTGGATTTCCAGGTTCACCGACATGTCGCGGCAGGCGGCGGCTTACCGCAAGGGGCGGGTCCTGCTGGCCGGCGACGCCGCGCACGTGCATTCCCCGGTGGGCGGGCAGGGCCTCAACACCGGCGTGCAGGACGCGGTGAACCTGGGCTGGAAGCTGGCCCAGGTGGTCAAGGGACTCTCGCCCGAAAGCCTGCTCGACACCTACCACGCCGAACGGCATCCGGTGGCGGCCCGCGTGCTGCGCACGACGATGGCGCAGGTCGCATTGCAGCGCACCGACGACCGCACCGAAGCCCTGCGCGACGTCGTCCTGGAGTTGCTCGGCATGGAAGAGCCTCGCAAGCGGATCGCCGCCGAGATGTCCGGGCTCGGCATCCGCTACGACCTGGGCGAAGGCCATCCACTGGTCGGCCGTCGCATGCCCGACCTGGACCTGGTCACGCCCGGCGGGTCCGTGCGCGTCTTCACGCTGCTGCACGCAGCGCGCCCGGTGCTCCTGAATCTCGGCACGCGCGGCAGCTTCGACATCGCGCCGTGGTCCGGCCGCGTCGAATTGGTGGATGCGGCATATGACGGCCCATGGGAGCTGCCCGCGCTCGGCCCGGTGCGCGCGCCCAGCGCGGTATTGATCCGGCCCGACGGCCATGTGGCGTGGGTGGGCGACACGATGCAGGATGGTCTTCAGGCCGCGCTGACCACCTGGTTCGGACCTCCTGGCTGACATGGCGACCATTCCACCGGCCCTCATCCGCGCCCGTGCGTGGGCTGCCGAACACCTGCGCGGCGCGTGGGCGCTGGCGCGGCGGCATCCCGTGCGGGCGGCCCTGCTGTTGCCCGCCTTGTTGCTGGCCTACGTGCTGGTGCTGCTGCCGTTCACGCCCAGCATCTCGGACCTGCGCAAGGCCAAGTCCGAGGTTCCGTCGGTGGTGATGTCGGTCGACGGCGTGGTGCTGGCCCAGTTCAAGCGGCTGAACCGCCAGTGGGTGCCGCTCGCGCGCATCTCGCCCAAGGTGGTGGACGCGCTGATCGCCACCGAGGACCGGCGCTTCTTCGAGCACCACGGCATCGACCTGCGCCGCACCGGGGGGGCGGTGCTGGCCACCCTGCAGGGCAACCGCCAGGGCGGCTCGACCATCACGCAGCAGCTGGCGCGCAACATGTACCCGGAGGACATCGGCCGCGCGCCCACGCTCAACCGCAAGGTGAAGGAGGCCATCACCGCGCTGAAGATCGAGGCGGTGTACTCCAAGCAGGAGATCCTGGAGACCTACCTCAACACGGTGCCGTTCCTCTACAACGCGTTCGGCATCGAGATGGCGGCGCGCACCTATTTCGACACCTCGGCCGACAAGCTGGACGTGCTGCAGGCGGCCACGCTGATCGGCATGCTCAAGGGCACCAGCTACTACAACCCGGTGATCAACCCCGAGCGGGCCCTGGCGCGGCGCAACTTCGTGCTGGCGCAGATGGTCAAGGCCGGCAAGCTCGACGACGCGCGCATGCGCACCCTGGCGCAGCGGCCGCTGCGGCTGGACTTCGAGCGCCAGACCGATTCGCCGGGCATCGCGCCGCACGTGGCGCAGCAGGTGCGCAAGTGGCTGATCGACTGGGCCGACCGGCACGGCTACGACATCCACGCCGACGGCCTGGTGGTGCGCACCACCGTGCACACGCGCCTGCAGAAGGCGGCCAACCAGGCGGTGGCGCGGCAGATGGCGCAGCTGCAGCCGCAGGCCGACCGGCGCCGCCAGCACGGGCAGGAACGCGTGCCCGTGCAGGCCGGCTTCCTGGCGCTGGACCCGCGCAACGGCCACGTGAAGGCCTGGGTCGGCAGCCCCGACTTCGCCTCCGAGCCGTTCGACCACGTCAACCAGGCGCGGCGCCAGCCGGGATCGACCTTCAAGCCCTTCGTCTACGGCGCCGCGTTCGAGATGGGCTTCAGCCCCGACGACACCTTCATCGACCAGCAGGTGGAGATCCGCGAGCGCGGCGGTGCCGTCTGGAGCCCATCCGACCCCGAGCCGCCGACCGGCCTGCCGGTGACGCTGCGCGACGGCCTGGCGCATTCGCGCAACCGCATCACGGCGCAGCTGATGCAGCGCGTCGGCGCGCCGCGGGTGGCGCAGCTGGCGCGCGCGCTGGGCGTGCGCCAGAGCAAGCTGGACGAGGTGCCGTCGCTCGCGCTCGGCACCAGCCCGGTGACGCTGAAGGAGATGGTGGCGGCCTACGGCAGCATCGCCAACGGCGGGCGCTTCATCGAACCGGTGCTGGTGACGGCGGTGGAAAACCGCAAGGGCCAGGTGCTGCAGGCGCTGGAACCGGAGAACCCGCAGGAAGACCGGGCCATGTCGCGCACGCAGGCGCTGAAGCTCACCGACGTGATGCGCGGCGTGGTCGACCAGGGCACCGGCGCGGCGATCCGCGCGCGCTACGGCATCCAGGCCGACGTGGCGGGCAAGACCGGCACCACCCAGGACAACACCGACGGCTGGTTCATCCTGATGCACCCGCAGCTGGTGGCCGGCGCCTGGGTCGGCTTCGACGACAACCGCATCGCCATGGGCGACACCTGGGGGCCGGGCGCGCGCAGCGCGCTGCCGATCGTGGGCGAGGTGTTCCAGCAGTCGCTGCGCGCCCGCTGGATCGACCCGCAGGTGGAGTTCGACATCCCGCGCCCGCGGCCGAAGCCGCGCGAGGAGCCGGGCAGCGGCCTGCCTGCCGCGGTGGACAACGTCATCAACGACCTGATCGGCCGGCTGTTCAAGATCCTGCAGTAGCCGGCCGCCCTAGGGATAGACGTCGGTCAGGTAGAACAGCGTGCGCGGCGGCGGCGAACCGGCCGGCGCCGGGCCGCATTCGGCGTGGAAGGTTTCCACCCGCGTGCGCCCGCCCTCGGCCAGCGCGCGCAGGTAGTAGCGCGCCTTGGCGCGGGCCCGGGCGCTGCCGCGCAGCACCGAGAAGGCGGCCGCGTTGCCGGCCCATTCGATGGTGCCCTGGCGGAAGGCGTAGCCGTAGGACATGACGTCCTCCAGCGGGTCGCCGCGGTAGCCGCCCTTGGCCTCGCCGATCACCAGCGTGCCGTGGCAGGCGCCGCCGGTGGCGCGCAGCTCGTTGACGAAGATGCCGTCGCAATAGACCTCGTCGAAGCCCTGGCGGAAGGTCCCGGCGGCGCCGGACGCGGCCATGATCTTGTAGCCGTCGCCCAGCGCGATGCGGTCCATCTCGCCCATGCCCCAGGTTTCGGCCACGCCGGTGCCCAGGCAGGTGGCGGCGGTGGCGCCGTTGGGGTCGGCGCGCTGAGGCACGTAGCCGGCGAAGCTGGCCTGGCGCGGCACGTTCAGGTCGCGGATGATGTTGGCCCAGACGGTCGGGTTGTTGGCGGCGAACTGGTGTTCGGGCTGGCCGCGGAAGCGGTGCCGCACCTGCACCCGGTCGGGCACGCCCGCGTACTGGCTGCTCGAAGGCACGGTGCCGTCGCCCAGCGTGAAGCTGTGCGTGATGGCCGTGGGGCTGGTCACCCGCACCGTCGCCGGCGTGTCCGGCTTCTTGGCGGTGGTGGTCCAGAAGGTGATGGTGTTGTGCCAGCCGATCACCGGGTCGCGGGCCATCATGGCGGTGTGGAAAGCGTCGGCCTCGTCGGCAAGGGCGATGTTCCAGGTGCTGGTCGCGTTGGTGGCGCGGCTGATCAGCGGGTCCATGTAGGTGCGCGCCGCCACCGGCGGCGGCGTGCGCCGGCCGTTCACCGGATTGCCCTGCGGATCCAGCCCGGTGGCCACCAGGTTCTGGTTGGCCCGGTCGGTGTAGCCGTTGGCCGGCGCCAGGTGGTAGACGATCGGCATGTCGGGTGCCATCTCCCTGAGCTTGTCGGCTGCGATGAAGGCTTCGATCATCTTGCCGGTGAGGTAGCTGTAGTACGCCTTCGGCGCGCCGCGGAACGGCGTGTTGATGAAGTAGGCATGGCCCACCCTGGACTGCAATGCCGCCGCGTGCGGGCCGGTGAGCGCCGAGCGGATCACCAGCCCGCCGGTGCTGTGGCCGGCCAATGCGACCTTGCCGTCGACGAAGCGGGCCTGGGCACCCAGCGTCGGCACCCACTGGTCCAGGATCTGCTGCACCGAGGGCGGCGACGCGTAGTCGTCGAACGCCGGCGTCGCCGTGGCCTGTCCGGTGACCAGCGCCTGCACGTGGTCGCGCAGCTTCAATCGCCAGTCGTACGGCCACGGCAGGATGTGGTGGTAGACGAAGGGCGTCGTACTGCCGCCGACCAGCAGGCGGGGCAGGCCCACGCGCAGGCGCGCCGCGTCCATCGCCGTGTCGAGGTCGTACACCGTGGCCAGGTCCAGCCCGGGGATCGAGCCGAACGGCGCCAGGTTGTAGCTCCGGAACAGCGACAGGCGCGTCGCGTCGCGCTCGGGCACGCCCTGCTTGTCGGTCTTGAGCAGCGAGGCCCCGCCGATCGGGTTGAGGTGGAACACCGGATAGGCCCAGGTGTCGACCCCCAGGCTGCTGACCTGGATGCGGCTGCCCATCACGCCGGGCAGGAACACGATCACCTTGTCGCGCACGATGTGCAGCACGTCGGCCGTGCTGGCGCGCGCGATGCGGCCGCGGTAGCAGAACTCCACGGAAGCTTCGATGAAGTTCTTGTTCAGCGGCGCCGCCAGCGCCTTGAGCATGTCGCCCACGTACAGCACCAGGTCGGCGCGGCCGTCGGTGCCCAGCGGCTGGTAGCGGGTGAGGTAGGAGACCTCGCCGCCTTGCACCGGCGCGTCGCGCGCGAGGTTGCGCGCGACCACCCGCACGAACACGCGCGACAGGTCGTCGTCGCCGGTCTTGTTGCCCTTGTCCACCTGCACGCGCAGGGTGACGGACGTGGTGCCCGGATAGTCGAGCATCTGGACCTTCGTGTTGGGCGGCAGGTCGTTGGGCGCCTCGCCCATCACCGGGTTGGGGATGGCCCAGGTGGCGGTGCCTGACATGGCGCTGTCGGCCGGCGCGCCGATGCAGGCCAGCTTGGAGAACTCCGAGGTGTCGTTGCCCGGGCCGGTCACGGTGACGCTGAGCAGCCGGCCTGGCGGCAGGGAAGGGAAGCGGAACTTCGCGAAGCCTTCCGCGTCGGTGCGCACCTCGCGCAGCACCTTGGTGCCCACGTCAAGCAGGGCCTCGCCCTGGCCGTAGCCGGACACGTCGCCTTCGGCGCTGGAGAAGTACTGGACGCGGTAGGCCGTGTTGGGCGCGGCATCCAGCAGGCCGACCACGCCGCCGCCCAGGCGGACATGCGCGGCGCGCTGCCAGTTGTTCGGGCCGGCGCCGGACAGCGCCACGACACCGGCGTGCAGCCGCGGCGGCGGCGGGCTCGGCCCGTCGAAGCCCAGGTCGATGCCGAGTTGCTTGTTGGCGAAGATACGGTTGGACAGGATGGCGTTGCCGGTGCTGTTGCCGGCGCCGGCGCCTTTGTCGATGGCGACGCCTTCGCGCCGGTTGTGGGCGATCAGGTTGCCGTGCGCGCGCAGCTCGCCGCCGATCAGGTTGCGGCTGGCGTTGCCGCCGATGAAGACACCGTCGTAGCCGTTGGGCAGCGGCGTGGTGCCGTCGGCCGCCATGCCGATGAAGTTGCCGCGCACCTGGTTGCCGGTGGCCGTCGCGCCGGCGATGTGCACCGCGCCCACCTTCAGGCTGCCCAGGTTGCCTGAGACCAGGTTGCCCGGTGCCTTGCCCATGGTCGGCGTACGCCCGCCGATGAAGTTGTCCGCCGCGTCGAGCAGCGCGACGCCCGATTCGCCGTTGGGCAGCGCCACCTGCCCGCTGTGGTCGGTGCCGATGCGGTTCGAGCGCACGAAATTGCCGCTGGCGGCGGCGCCCGAGACCAGCACGCCCTGCTGCCGGTTGTTGGACACCAGGTTGCGCGACGCTTCCTCCATGCCGCCCACGTGGTTGTTGGGCGCACCGTTGATCCACACCCCGGCCAGCTGGGCGTAGACGAAGGGCAGGCTGCCCGGCACCGGGGGCTCGCCGGTGGCGTCGGGGCCGATGTAGTTGCCGCGCACCTGGTTGTGCTGCGCCGCGCCGCCGCGGATCACCACGCCGCTGCCCCCGTTGCCCGAGACCAGGTTGCGCGGCATCAGGTTCTGCGCGAAGTCGTTCAGGCCGCCCACGAAGTTGCCCGGCGCCTCGTCGAGCGTGACACCGTTGCCGCTGTTTCCCAGCGGCGCGAGGCCGTTGCGGTCCATGCCGATGGTATTGCCCTCGACGCGGTTCTGCTGCGCCGTGGCGCCGCTCACGTGCACGCCGGAGTAGCTGCCGCCGGGTCCGTTGCCGGAGATCAGGTTGCGCAGCGCGTCCACCGTACCGCCGATGGAGCTGCGCGGCGCGCCGTCGACGTAGACGCCGATATGCAGGTTGCCCGCTGCCGCCTTGCCGGTGCAATCCACGCCGATCCAGTTGGCCTGCACGCGGTTGCCGCTCGCGAGCGCGCCGCGGATGCGCACGCCGTTGCGCCCGTTGGCCGAGATCAGGTTGCCGGAGCCTTCGGTGAGGCTGCCGACCAGGTTGTCCTGCGCGTCGGTGATGGCGATGCCGTCGGAACGGTTGCCCAGGGCGATCAGCCCGGTCTCGTCCATGCCGATGGTGTTGCCCTCGACCCGGTTGGCGCGCGCGTTGGCGCCGCTGATGGACACGCCCGGCCCGTCATTGGCGGAGATCACGTTGCCGGGCGGCCCGCCCGCGTTGGGATTGGCCGCGCGCCCGACCATGGTGGCCGTGTTGGGGCTGGTGGTGCGCGTCGATCCGCTCGTGGGTGACGTGGTGGTTGTCGTGGTCGTGGTGGTGGTCGTTCCCGTGCCGGTCCCCGTGGCGGTCGGCGCGCTGCAGGTCGCGACGCCGCGGACCGGTGCGCCGACGACGTTCTCGCGGCCGTCCCGGATGAACACGCCGACGCTGCCGTTGCCCAGGTTGGCGCCGCCGCCCGGCACGGTGCCGATGAAGTTGCCGGTGACGCGGTTGCGGTCGGCGTTGGACAGGATCACCCCGCCGTCCCGGTTGGCGATGATCAGGTTGCGCTCGCCGCGGGTGCCGCCGCCGATGCGGTTGTCCGAGCCGCCGTCGACCCACACGCCCACGCCCTGGTTGCCCATGGCGCCAGCGCCGGTGCGGTCGGCGCCGATGTAGTTGCCGATGACGGTGTTGCGCACCGAGCCCGCGCCCTGGATGTAGACGCCGGTGCCGCCGTTGCCGGAGATCACGTTGCCGCGCTGGCTGTTGGTGTCGCCGACGGTGTTGTCCGCGGAATCGGCGATCTCCACGCCGCCGCGGTTGGCGGCCGCCGTGCCGTTGACGTGCAGCCCGAGGAAGTTGCCGAACACCACGCTGCCGCCGCCGCCTTGCAGCCGGATCGCGCTGCCGCCGCTGAAGCCCACGATGCTGATCCACTCCACCACGCTGTTGCCGCCCAGCAGCGTCAGCGCATTGCCGCTGGCGCCCGTGCCGGCCCAGGCGATGGTCGCTTCCGGCAGCATGGTGAGCACCGTGCCCAGGCCCACCTCCGGCCGGATGGTGACGGGCTTGGTGAGCGCCGGCAGCGGCTGCATCACCTGCACCGTGATGTACTGCGCCAGCGCGATGGTGTGGTTGCCCGGCGTGAAGTTGGCCTGCTGGATCGCCGCCCGCAGGGTGCACAGGTTCGAGTACGGAATGGGCGGGTTGGTGCCGGGGTTGCCGGTGATGTCGCAGATGCCATCGGCCAGGAAGCTGTCGCCCGCATCCAGCGGGGAATTGACCGTGAAGGTCAGGGCGCACACCGGGGCCGCGGCCAGCATGGCCGCGGCGGCGAACAAGAAACGGAGCAGATGCCGCATGGCCCCTCCTGCGAACGGTTGCACAGAAACGCCTGCGCGCCGTGGGGCGCGCGCACTTCTTCAACTTCTCACTTCAGGACTGCGGGCCGGCTTGCCGGGCTGCGCGTGCGGGGCACGCGGGCCGGTGCGGCTCTTGGGCGGAACGGGCGCTCCCGGCGCCCGCTTCGCATGCTCGACAATAAGCCAGGAACGGCGGCGCTGCAAGCCGCCGCCCGGCGATCAGGCCAGCTGTTCCTTGAAAAACGCCACGGTGCGGCCCCAGGCTTCCTTGGCCGCCGCCTCGGCGTAGCGCGGCGTGGTGTCGTTGTTGAAGCCGTGCAGCGTGCCCGGGTAGGTGTAAGCGGTGTGGCGCACGCCGGCCTGTTTCAGCGCGGCTTCGTAGGCCGGCCAGGTGGAATTGACGCCGTCGTCCTTCTCCGCGAAGTGCACCAGCAGCGCCGCCTTGACGCCGGCGGCCTGCGCCGGTAGCGCCGCGGGGCCGTAGAACGGCACGGCCGCCGCGAGTTCAGGCATGCGCGTGGCCAGCACGTGGGTGGTGCCGCCGCCCCAGCAGAAGCCCACCGCGCCCAGCCTGCCGTTGCCGTCGGCGCGCGCCAGCAGCCACTTGCCGGCGGCGATGAAGTCCTCCTGCGCCTTGTCCCGGTCGAGCTGGGCGAACAGCGCGCGGGCGCGGTCCTCGTCGCCCGGATAGCCGCCCAGCGGCGTCAGCGCGTCGGGCGCCAGCGCCATGAAGCCGTCCAGCGCCAGGCGCCGCGCGATGTCCTCGATGTGCGGGTTCAGCCCGCGGTTCTCGTGGACCACCAGCACGGCCGGCAGCTTCGCCGTGGGTGCGGCGGAGGCCGGGCGCACCAGGTAGCCCTTGACGGTGCCGGAGCCGGCGGGCGAGGGCACGTCCACGCGCTGTGCGCGCAGCCGCGCGTCGTCGGGCTTGACCTGCTGGGCGGCGGCGAAATTCGGGCTCAGCGCGGCCAGCAGGCCGGTGGCCGTCATGCCGGCGGTGGCGAACTTCTGCGCCCGATCGAGAAAGCCGCGGCGGTCGATGCGGCCGTGCACGTAGGCGTCGAACAGGATCAGGACTTCCGGATCGAAATCCTGCGTGGTGAGGCGATCGGGCATCGGGGTCTCCGGTTGGAAACCGGGAGGATAGCCAAAGGATCAGCCCAGCACCACCACCCGCGCGTTCGGCACCGTGGCGTACGGGTCGTAGCCGACCAGCCCGGCGCGCAACACCTGCTCCTGCTGGGCCACCACGCGGCGGCGCTGCTCGGCGTCGGCGCGCAGCATCATCTCGACCAGCTCCGCCTCGAAGCGCAGCACCACCGGCGTGGCGTGGCGGTAGGTGGCGTGGGGGTCGCCCTGGGTCGACCAGGAGATCACCAGCGAGCCGCCGGCGGTCTGCGCCGCCACCGCGTGCGGCGGGAAGATCGGCTTGAAGGCGTCCCAGAAGCAGCGGCGCACGCCGTCCATGCCCGGCAGGCGCTGCATCGGTTCGGTGGCCGGAATGGAGGCGGGGCCGGACGGCGGTTTGCGCAGGCCGAGCCAGTTGGCCCAGCCGGCGCGGGCAGGCTGGCCGGAGTCGGAGTCGCTGCGGTGGTGGCTGGGCATGGTCGAGCGCAAAAGTGCCGGGATTGTAGGAAGCATGCCAAGATGTACAACCGTCGATTACCACTGGTTACCTCGGCCATGACGTCTCCGTCCTTCTCCGCGCGGCAGCTGCTCGACCACCACGACAGCGGCACCCTCTGGCCCGCTCCCTCCGGCCTCAACCTGGCCGCGGCCTACGCGCTGGCGCTGGAGGTGCGCGGCCTGCGGCGCGCGCGCGGCGAGCAGCCGCGCGGCTACAAGGTGGGCTTCACCAACCGCAACATCTGGCCGCGCTACCAGGTGTTCGCGCCGGTCTGGGGCACGGTCTGGGACACCGGGCTGCGCCTCGGCGACGGCGAGGGCGAGCTGTCGCTGGCCGGGGCCATCCAGCCGCGGCTGGAGCCGGAAGCGGTGTTCGGCATCAAGGCCACGCCGCCGCCGGGCGCCTCGCTGGATGTCTTGTTCGCCTGCCTGGACTGGGTGGCGCCGGGCTTCGAGGTGGTGCAGTCGCACATGCCCGGCTGGAAGTTCAGCGCGGCCGACACGGTGGCCGACGGCGGCCTGCATGCGCGCCTGCTGGTGGGGCGGCCGGTGCCGGTGGCCGGCATCGCCGGCGATGCCGCAGCCTTCGAGCAGCGCCTGGCGACGGCACGCGTCACCTTGCTGCGCGGCGGGGAAGCGGTGGAAGAGGGCACGGGCGCCAACGTGCTCGACGGCCCGCTGCATGCGCTGCACCATTTCGTCCAGGCGCTGCATGCCTGCCCCGGCGCGCCGGCCCTGCTGCCGGGCGACGTGGTGACCACCGGCACCTGGACCGACGCCTGGCCGGTGCGCCCGGGCGAGTCCTGGACAGCCCGCTTCGACGCGCCGCTGGCGCCGCTGGCGGTGCGCTTCACCTGACGCGCGAAGGGGCCGTGCATCGCTGGCTATCATCGGCAGCTTTGCAACGAGGAGACCCCATGAAGAAGCGCGACTTCCTTGCCGCCGCCGTCGCCGGCGGTGCCTCCCTGCCGATGCTGGCGCGTGCCGACAACGCGGCCAAGGGCCTGCGCGGGCCGGCGCTGCTGACCGTCACCGGCGCCGTCGCCAAGACCAACCGCGGCGCGTTCGACCCGGTGCTGGACCAGATGATGGCCAAGCAGAAGCTCGCGTTCGACAAGGCCTGCGCGTTCGACTATGCCGCGCTCGCCGCCATGCCCGCCACCACCATCAAGCCGACGGTGGAATACGACAAGAAGGTCCACACGCTCGCCGGCCCGCTGCTGGCCGACGTGCTCAAGGCGGCCGGCGCGCCCGAGAACGGCAAGCTGGCGATGCGCGCGGTCGACGGCTACGCGCCGGCCATCAGCATGGCCGACGCGCGCAAGTACCGCTACATCGTCGCCACCCAGCTCGATGGCAAGCCGATGCCGCTGGGCGGCCTGGGCCCGCTGTGGGCGGTGTACGACGCCGACCGCTTCCCCGACATGATGGCCAAGCCGATCGACCAGCGCTTCGCCCTGTGCCCGTGGGGCCTGTACCACATCGAAGTGCAGGCAGGCTGAGCGGTACGCGGGCCAGGTCCGGCGCGCGGGCCAGGTCCGGCGCGGGCCTGACCGGGGCGGCTGACCCGGGCCATCGGTGCAGGCCGACAGTGCGCGGCGCGTCCCGGCGCTACCTTGAAGGCATTCCGTCTGGAGGCCTCTTCATGCCCGTGAGCCGTTTCCCGTTGCGCAGCACCTTTGCGGTGCTGCTCCTGGCCGCCGTGTCCGCCACAGCCGCGCCCGCGGCCGCGCCGCCGGCGGACCCCACCACGCAGATGAACCAGCTCAATGCCGACGCCGGCACGCCGCTGCTGGCGGCCGGCACGCGCGGCACGCCGGTGGTGCGGGCGCAGGTGCTGCTGGACCGCGCCTGGTTCTCGGTGGGCGAGATCGACGGCCACTTCGGCGGCAACATGGCGCGCGCGGTGTCCGCGTTCCAGCTGGCGCGTGGCCTGCCCACCAGCGGCAAGGTCGATCCGGCCACCTGGCAGGCGCTGCTGCAGGGCGGGCCGGCCCCGGCGTTCGGAACCTACACCGTCACCGAGCAGGACCTGGCGGGGCCGTACATCGACATGCCGGACGACCCGGTGGCGCAATCGAAGCTGCCCGCGCTGGCCTACCGCACGCTGCTGGAGGCGCTGGGCGAGCGCTTCCACATGAGCCCCAAGCTGATCGAGCAGCTGAACAAGGGCCGCAAGCTCGAAGCCGGTGCGCAGGTGCTGCTGGCCGACACGACGAAGACCACGCAGCTGCCCGAGGCCACATCACTGCGCATCGACAAGTCCGACAAGGTGTTGTACGTGCTGGGCGAGGGCGACAAGGTGATGGGTGCCTTCCCGGTCAGCTTCGGCGGCCAGCAGGACCCGCTGCCGCTCGGGCGCATGAAGATCACCGGCAAGCAGGCCAACCCGCCTTACACCTACAACCCCGAGCTGCTGCGCAACCCCAAGGCCGACACCAAGCTGAAGCTGCCGCCTGGCCCGAACAGCCCGGTGGGCGTGATGTGGCTGGCGCTGACCAAGCCGCACTGGGGCATCCACGGCACCAGCGAGCCGTCGCAGATGGCCAAGGTGGAGACCAACGGCTGCGTGCGCCTGACCAACTGGGATGTGGAGCGGCTGTCGCGCATCGTCAAGGCGGGCACCGTGGTGGACGTGCAGGGGTGAGCGGGCGATGCGGCTGAGCAACCGGGTCCTGGGCGTGCTCGCGGCACTGGGCGCGGCAGGCGCCATCGCGGCCGCGACGGACGGCGCCGCCCTGCTGGCCGCACGCCCGCTGATGGTGCCTGTGCAGGGCATCGCCGCACAAGCGCTGGTGGACACCTACACGCAGGCGCGCGGCGGCCGCAAGCACGAAGCCATGGACATCATGGCGGCGCGCGGCACGCCGGTGCTGGCGGTGGACGACGGCAAGCTGGTCAAGCTGTTCCACAGCGTGCCCGGCGGCCTGACCCTCTACCAGTTCGATCCCTCGGGCCAGCTGGCCTACTACTACGCGCACCTGGACCGCTATGCCGACGGCCTGAAGGAGGGCGCGATGCTGCGGCGCGGCCAGGTGATCGGCTACGTGGGCAGCACCGGCAACGCCGCGCCGGACGGGCCGCACCTGCACTTCGCCGTGTTCCGGCTCGGGCCGGAGAAGCTGTGGTGGAAGGGCGAGCCGGTCAATCCGTATGCCGCCTTGCGGCAGGCGGCGCCGGCGGTGGCAGCGATGCGTTGACGCGTCACCGGCGCGTGCGCGCGTCCGGGTTGCGCGGGTTTTGCCGCACAATGAACGCATGGGATTGATCGGCAAATTGTTTCGCAACAAGGACGGCGCGCCTACAACGACGACGCCGCCGCTCAGCGCGCAATTCCAGGAAAGCGAACCGCATTCCGGCGCGCCCTCGAAGACCGCGCGGCGGCGCGAGCTGGTGCAGGTGGTGCTGCGCGAAACCGTGCGCCAGCACGGCATTCCTTCCGACTGGATCGATTGCCGCGTGCTTTCGGTGGTCGGCAGCGCCGCCAGCTCCGGCGTGCACGTGACCTTCATCGTGCGGCAGGGCGAAGACACGCTGCTGACCTACGTGCACGCCTTCGAGGAAAGTTTCGTGCGCAAGATGCGCGAGTTCGAGCCGGGCGCGCTGAACTGGATCCTGAGTCTGTCGTGGCAGTTCAGCGGCGACGCGCCCGCCGGCCGGAACGCCATGCCCGATCCCGGTGTGTGGAGCCAGGCGGGGAGCGCAGGCGACGATGCGCCGGACACCACGCCGGCGCAGCAGGAAGACGATGAATTGCAGCAGGACCTGAAAGCGCTGTTCGCGATCCGCGACGCGGTGCTGCAGCAGCCCGGGCCTGCAGCCGCCGACCGGGTGGATTTCCAGCCGACGCAGCCGGCCGAAGCGATCGGCAAGAAGCCGGGCATGCCGCGCTGAGCTGACGGCTGGCGCTCAGGCCTGTTCGGCCCCCGGTGTTTCGGGATTCTGGGGGTTGCCGCCATTGCCATTGCCATTGCCGGTACCGCCGTTGCCGTTGCCGTTGCCGTTGCCGTTGCCGTTGCCGGTACCGCCGTTGCCG
>JAZKIV010000024.1:0-146728 GCA_040384685.1 Pseudomonadota bacterium
CGCATCAACATGATCTACGAAGGCACCAACACCATCCAGTCGCTGGACCTGCTGGGCCGCAAGGTGCTGGGCAACAACGGCTCCACCCTGAAGAAGTTCGGCAAGCTGATCGCCCAGCTGGTGGAGGAAGAGGGCGTCAACGAGAAGATGGCCGAGTTCATCAACCCGGTGGCGTATCTGGGCGACCAGCTCACCAAGTTCACCACTGAGATCGGCTTCAAGGCCTTCCAGAATCCGGACGAAGCGGGCGCGGCCTCGGTCGACTACCTGCGCGTGCTGGGCCACCTGGTGTTCGGCTACTTCTGGGCGCGCATGGCCCAGGTGGCGCTGCGCGAAATCGAGGGCGGCAACACCGACCCGTTCTACCAGGCCAAGCTGCAGACCGCGCGCTTCTACTTCGCGCGCCTGTTCCCCGAAACGGCGATGCTGATGCGCACCGCCCGCAGCGGCGCCAAGGTGCTGCTGGACACGGACGCCGCGCTGGCGTGACCCACATGAAACAGCTCCTGACCGCCGCATTGCTGCTGGCCGCCGGCGCGGCCTTCGCCCAGTCCACCCCGGTGGGCCTGTGGCGCAACATCGACGACAAGACCGGCGAAGCCAAGGCCGAGATCCGCATCGTGGAGGCGGGCGGCGTGCTGTCCGGGCGCATCGAAAAGCGCCTGGTGAAGGACGCCAAGCCCGACGCCGTGTGCGACGAGTGCAAGGACGACCGCAAGGGCAAGCCGATGCAGGGCCTGGAGATCATCCGCGGCGCGCGCAAGGCCGAGGGCAAGAATGTCTGGGAAGACGGCAAGATCCTCGACCCGGAGAACGGCCGCGAATACTCGCTACGCCTCACGCCCATCGAGGGCGGTTCCAAGCTCGAGGTGCGCGGCTCCTTCGGCCCGTTCGGCCGTACCCAGACCTGGGTGCGGGCGCAGTAATGGGTGAAGCGATCCACGCCCGGATGGGCTTCGGCCGCGGCAGCGGCCCGGCGGCGCCGCGCTGGTTCTGGCACCACCAGTTGAAGAAGCCGTTCTTCGGCCGCTTCATGAAGCCCTGGCGCTGGCCGGCCGGCGTCGCGCAGGACGGCTGGAGCCGCGTCGCCATCGACAGCCCGAGCGACAGCCGGCTGGCCGCCATCCTGAAGCTGGCGCCCGACGCGCGCGGGGTGGTGGTGTGCGCGCACCCGATGGGGCTGGCGGCCAAGGGCTTCTGGCTGCGCCACGGCCACGCCGATGCGCTGCTGGCCGCCGGCTACCACGTGCTGGCGTTCGACTTCAACGGCTTCGGCGAAAGCCCGTCCACCGATTTCGGCTACCCGCAGGATGCGATTGCCGCCGGCCGCTGGGCCCGCGCGCGTTTCCCGGGCCTGCCGGTGCACGCGCTGGCCGCCTCGTTCGGCGCCATGAACATGCTCAACGCGATCAGCGACCCGGCCTTTCCGTACGACAGCGTGGTGGCCGAGGGCTGCGCCCCGTCGCTGCCGCAGTTCTGGAAGGTGTACCCGCTCGCGCATGCGGCGCTGCAGGCCATGCGCCTGGTCAACCCGGCGGGCGAGCGCCGGCTGCGCTCGGTGGCGCAGCTGGCCAACGCGAAACCCGGGGCGCCGGTGCTGCTCATCCACAGCAAGGGCGACCGCTGGACGCCGGTGGCGTTCGGCGACGAGCTGCAAGCCGCGGCGCCCGCCGCCACCCCTTTGACGCGCCTGGTGCTCGACCGCGCGGACCACACCCACGGCATGCGCGACGAGCCCGAGCGCTACCTGCCGGCGGTGCTGGCATTTCTGGAAGAACACAGTCAGGAGAGTTTGCGTGTACAAGGATCGCGATGAACGCGCCGCCGCCACGGCGGCCGGGAACGAAAGGGCGGGACAGAAGATGAGCCGATTCCAGGTGAGGAAGGTCGCCGTGCTGGGCGCCGGCGTGATGGGCGCGCAGATCGCCGCGCATCTGGTCAACGTGCAGGTGCCGGTGGTGCTGTTCGACCTGCCGGCCAAGGAAGGGCCGAAGAACGGCATCGTCGCCAAGGCGGTGGACGGGCTGAAGAAGCTCAAGCCCGCGCCGCTCGGCCTGGCCGACGACGCTGGTCTGATCGTGCAGGCCAACTACGAGGACGACCTGGAGCAGCTGCGCGGCTGCGACCTGGTGATCGAGGCGATCGCCGAGCGCATGGACTGGAAGCTGGATCTCTACAAGAAGATCGCGCCCTTCGTCGCGCCGCACGCCATCGTGGCGTCCAACACGTCCGGCCTGTCGATCACCAAACTGTCGGAAGCGCTGCCCGAAGAGATCAAGCCGCGCTTCTGCGGCATCCACTTCTTCAATCCGCCGCGCTACATGTACCTGGTGGAGCTGATCGCCACGCCCACCACGCGGCCCGAGATCCTGGACCAGCTGGAGAGCTTCGTCACCAGCGGCCTGGGCAAGGGCGTGGTGCGCGCCAAGGACACGCCCAACTTCATCGCCAACCGGGTCGGCATCGCCGGCATGCTGGCCACCATGCGCGAGGTCGAGCGCTACGGCCTGACCTTCGACGTGGTGGACGACCTCACCGGCAAGAAGCTGGGCCGCGCCGGCTCGGGCACCTTCCGCACCGCCGACGTGGTGGGCCTGGACACCATGGCCCACGTCATCAAGACGCTGCAGGACAACCTGAACGAGGACACCGATCCGTTCTACGGCAGCTTCGGCACGCCCGAAGTGCTGAAGACGCTGCTGGAACAAGGCAACCTGGGCCAGAAGACCAAGGCCGGCTTCTACAAGAAGGCCGGCCGCGACATCCTGCGCTTCGATGCGGCACGCAAGGACTACGTGCCGGCCGGAGAGAAGTCCGACGAGGTGTATGTGCGCATGCTGAAGAAGCCGGCGGCCGAGCGGCTGAAACTGCTGCGCGACGCCACCGGGCCGCAGGGCCGCTTCCTCTGGGCCATCCTGCGCAACAGCTTCCACTACGCGGCCGTGCACCTGGCGTCCATCGCCGACACCGCGCGCGACGTGGACCTGGCGATGCGCTGGGGCTTCGGCATGAAGCAGGGCCCGTTCGAGCTGTGGCAGGAAGCGGGCTGGCTGCGGGTGGCGCAGTGGATCCAGGAAGACATCGACGCGGGCAAGGCGCTGTCCAAGGCGCCGCTGCCCGAGTGGGTGTTCAAGGGGCCCGTGGCGGAAGCCGGCGGCGTGCACACGGCCGAAGGTTCGTGGAACCCCGCGGCCGGCCGCTTCGAGCCGCGCCGCGTGTTGCCGGTGTATCGCAGGCAGCTGTTTCCCGAGCTGCTGCTGGGCGAATCGGGCGCGCGCTACCAGACGGCGGGCACTACGCTGCACGAGGACGCGAACCTGCGCGTCTGGACGCTGGACGGCGACATCGCCATCGCCAGCCTGAAGACCAAGATGCACGTCATCAGCCCGGAGGTGGCCGAAGGATTGCAGCAGGCCATCGAGATTGCCGAGCGCGACTTCCAGGGCCTGGTGGTGTGGTCGGGCGACGAGCCGTTCAGCGCGGGCGCCGACCTGCAGGCCATGCTGCCGGCGTACGTCGCGGTCGGTGTCGCCGCCGTCGAGGACGCCGAGGGCTTCCTGCAGCAGACCATGCTGCGCCTGCGCTACGCGGCTGTGCCGGTGGTGTCGGCCATCCGCGGGCTGGCGCTGGGCGGCGGCTGCGAGCTGGCCGTGCATTCGGCCCGGCGCGTGGCGGCGATGGAAAGCTACATCGGCCTGGTGGAGGTCGGTGTCGGCCTGGTGCCGGGCGCGGGCGGCCTGACCTACATTGCGCGGCGCGCGGCGGAGAACGCCGCCACCAGCACCGACGGCGACCTGCTGAAGTTCCTGACCGAGGGCTTCACCGCCGCGGCCATGGCCAAGGTGGGCACCAGCGCGCTGGAATCGCGCAAGCTGGGCTACCTGCTGGACAGCGACATCGTGGTGCCGAACAAGGACGAACTGCTCTACGTGGCACTGCGCGAAGCCAAGGCACTGTACGAGACCGGCTGGCGCGCGCCGCACCGGCGCAAGTTCCCGGTGGCCGGCCGCAGCGCCAAGGCGACGGTCCAAGGCCAGCTGGTGAACATGCGCGACGGCGGCTTCATCAGCGCGCACGACTTCCACATCGCCAGCCTGGTCGCCAACGTGCTGACCGGCGGCGACGTGGACACCAACACCCTGGTCACCGAGGAGTACCTCATGACCCTGGAGCGCCGCGCGTTCTGCGAACTGGTGCAGCACCCGAAGACGCATGAACGGATCCTGGGGATGCTGAATACGGGCAAGCCGGTGCGGAACTAGGTTCGACGCGATGCGCAGCGAGCAATCCCCGCCTTCCTCCCTCTCCCGCTTGCGGGAGAGGGCAGGGGTGAGGGCCAGGTCCCTGCGCAAAACCCAGACCGAAGCCGAGACGCTGCTCTGGCATCACCTGCGCAACCGCCAAATCCTCGATCTGAAATTCCGCCGCCAGCATCCGATCGGCCCCTACTTCGCCGACTTCGCCTGCGTCGAAATCGGTTTGGTGATCGAGCTCGATGGAGGCCAGCACACCGAAGACGCCGCGATGGCATACGACCAGCGGCGCGAGCAAGTCATGGCGAAGGCAGGCTTCCAGGCCCTGCGTTTCTGGGACAACGACGTCCTTGCCCAGACGGACGCCGTGATGGAAAAGATTTGGCAGGTCGCGCAAGCGGCCCTCACCCCAACCCTCTCCCGCGAGCGGGAGAGGGAGTGAAGACATACAAACAGAACACCGAAGGAGCACTCCTGTGAAACAAATTCAGGACGCCTACATCGTCGCCGCCACCCGCTCTCCGATCGGGCGGTCGCACAAGGGCTACTTCCGCAACATGCGGCCCGACGACCTGCTGGCCACGGTCCTGCGTTCGGCGCTCGCCCAGGTACCCACGCTCGATCCGCACGCCATCGAGGACATCATCTGCGGCTGCGCGATTCCCGAGGCGCAGCAGGGCCTCAACGTGGCGCGCATGGGCGCGGTGCTGGCCGGCCTGCCCAAGAGCGTGGGCGGCATCACGGTCAACCGCTTCTGCGCCTCCGGCCTGTCGGCCGTGCAGATGGCGGCCGACCGCATCCGCGTGGGCGAGGCCGACGTGATGATCGCCGCCGGCACCGAGAGCATGAGCATGGTGCCGATGATGGGCAACTCGCCCTCGCTGTCGCCCACGGTGTTCTCCAACCCCGACGACATCGACAACTACGGCATCGCCTACGGCATGGGCCTCACCGCCGAGAAAGTCGCACGCCAGTGGAAGGTCAGCCGCGAGGCGCAGGACGAGTTCGCCTACCACTCGCACCGCAAGGCAGTGGAGGCCATGAAGGCCGGCCATTTCGATGCCGAGATGACGCCGATCGAAGTGGCCGACCGCAGCGTCGACCTCGATTCCGCCGAGGTGGCGGTGCGCAAGCGCACCGTGCAGCTGGACGAAGGCGCGCGGCCCGACACCACGCCCCAGGCGCTGGGCAAGCTCAAGCCGGTGTTCGCCGCGCGCGGCAGCGTGACGGCGGGCAACAGCTCGCAGACCTCGGATGGCGCCGGCGCGCTCATCGTGGTGAGCGAAGCCGCGCTGAAGCGCTTCGGCCTGACGCCGCTGGCGCGCTTCGTCAGCTACGCCAGCCGGGGCGTGCCGCCGCACATCATGGGGATCGGGCCGATCGAGGCGATCCCGGCGGCGCTGAAGAACGCCGGCCTGAAGCAGGACGACATGGACTGGATCGAGCTGAACGAGGCCTTCGCCGCGCAGTCGCTCGCCGTCATCGACACGCTGGGCCTGGACGCCAGCAAGGTCAACCCGATGGGCGGCGCGATCGCGCTCGGCCATCCGCTGGGCGCGACCGGTGCCATCCGCGCCGCCACCGTGGTGCACGCACTGCGCCGCAACAAGCTGAAGTACGGCATGCTGACCATGTGCGTCGGCATGGGCCAGGGCGCGGCCGGCATCTTCGAGCGCGTGTGATGAAGCCGCTCGCGCTGCACAGTGCCGACGGCACCGAACTCGCCGCCCACGTGTTCGAACCTGCGCAAGGCACGCCCGTCGGCAGCGTGGTGATCGGCGGCGCCATGGGCGTGCGCCAGCTGTTCTACGCGCCGTTCGCCAAATGGCTGGCGGCCCAGGGCTGGCGCGTCACCACCTTCGACTACCGCGGCTCGGGCGACTCCGCGCCGCGCAGCCTGCGCGGCTTCCGCGCCGACCTGTTCGACTGGACGCGCGACTACGAAGCCGCCATCGACCACGCGCATACCGCGCTGCCCGATGCGCCGCTCTACCTGGTAGGCCACAGCCTGGGCGCGCAGCTGCCGGGCCTGCTGACCAACCAGCACAAGGTGAGCGGCCTGCTCAGCGTGGCGGCCGGCAGCGGCTACTGGCGCGAGAACGCGGCGCGCATCCGCGGCCTGATGCCGCTGTTCTGGTTCCTGATCGTGCCGCTGGCCACCCGGCTGTGCGGCTACTTCCCCGGCCGCAAGCTGCGCAAGATCGGCGACGTGCCGGCCGGCGTGATGCTGCAGTGGCGCCGCTGGTGCCTGAACCCGCGCTACAGCGTCGGCGCCGAAGGCGAGAGCGCGCGGCGCGCCTACGCCGGTGCGCGCTTCCCGGTGCTGGCGCTGTCGATCACCGACGACGAGCTGATGACCCTGCGCGGCACCAGCAGCCTGGTGGCGCTGTACGCCAACGCGCCGCGCCGCATCGAGCGCATCGCGCCGGCGCAGCTGGCGATGCGCCGCATCGGCCACTTCGGCCCGTTCCGCATGGACCAGCACGACAAGCTGTGGCCCAGCATGGCGCGCTGGCTGGCCGGGATGGGGGCGGCATGAGCGCTCCCGAAGCGACCCGTGCTCCGGTGGCCCTGGTGGTGGGCGCGGGCGATGCCACCGGCGGCGCCATCGCGCGCCGCTTCGCGCGCGGCGGCTACACCGCCTGCGTGACGCGGCGCGACGCCGCCAAGCTGGAGCCGCTGCTGGCACGGATCCGTGCCGACGGTGGCCAGGCGCATGGCTTCGGCAGCGACGCGCGCAAGGAAGATGACGTCGCCGCGCTGGTGGAACAGATCGAATCCACGCTCGGCCCGATCGAGGTGCTGGCCTTCAACATCGGTGCGAATGCGCGCTCTTCCATCCTGGACGAAACGCCGCGGCGCTTCTTCAAGCTGTGGGAGATGGGCTGCTTCGCCGGATTCCTGAACGCCCAGGCGGTGGCCAGGCGCATGGTGGCGCGCGGGCGCGGCACCATCCTGTTCACCGGCGCCACCGCGTCGCTGCGCGGGGCGGCCAACTTCGCCGCCTTCGCCGGGGCCAAGCACGGGCTGCGCGCGCTGGCGCAGAGCATGGCGCGCGAGCTGGGGCCGCGCGGCATCCACGTGGCGCACGTGGTGGTCGATGGCATGATCGATACCGACTTCATCCGCAGCAACTTCCCGGACAGCTACGCGAAGAAGGAGCAGGACGGCATCCTGCTGCCCGACCACATCGCCGAGAACTACTGGATGCTGCACATGCAGCCGCGCGACGCCTGGACCCACGAGCTGGACCTGCGGCCGTGGATGGAAAAATTCTGAGAACGCACCAAGGAAGACAAGCACCATGAGCGAGGTCCTGATCCACGCCGACGCCGGCGTCACCACCGTCACGCTGAACCGCCTGGACCGCAAGAACGCGATCACCCAGGCCATGTACGCCGCCATGGCCGAGGCGCTGGCGGCCGCGCGCGACGACGCCGCCACGCGCGTGCTGGTGCTGCAAGGCCACCCCACCGTGTTCAGCGCCGGCAACGACCTGGGCGACTTCCTGAACCAGCCGCCGGCCGGCCAGGACTCGCCGGTGTTCCGCTTCCTGCACACCCTGGCGGCCTTCCCGAAGCCGCTGCTGGCCGCGGTGTGCGGCCCGGCGGTGGGCATCGGCACCACCATGCTGCTGCACTGCGACCTGGTCTACGCCGGCGACAACGCGGCGTTCTCGATGCCCTTCGTCAACCTGGGCCTGTGCCCGGAAGCCGCCTCCAGCCTGCTGGTGCCGCAGATGCTGGGCTACCACCGCGCGGCCGAAGCGCTGCTGCTGGGCGAGCCTTTCATGGCCGAAGCGGCACTGGAAGTCGGCCTGGTCAACCGCGTGCTGCCGCCCACCGAAGCCAACGGCTACGCCCAGGCGCAGGCCGCCAAGCTGGCGGCCAAGCCGCTGTCGGCGCTGGTGGAAACCAAGCGGCTGATGAAGAAGACGCAGCAGGCCGCGGTGCTGGAGCGCATGGCCGAAGAAGGCGCCAGCTTCGCCCGCATGCTGCGCGAACCCGCCGCGCGCGAGGCCTTCACCGCCTTCATGGAAAAGCGCAAGCCAGACTTCTCGAAGGTCTAGAGCTAGCACGACGGGCGGCTTTTAACGCCTTTGAACGCGGAGGTCGCAGAGATTGCGCAGAGGACGCAGAGAACATCCTTTGCTGTTTCGTTTTCTCTGCGTCCTCTGCGAGTCCTCTGCGCCCTCTGCGTTCAAAAAAAAAGCGCCTCCTGGCGCCGCCCTGCCTCTTGCCGCACAATCGCCGCTTGCCGCGCACGGATGAGCTTGAGTCCGCTGGCGCGCCAAGAAGTCAAAAGAAGGGCGTTGTATGGGGCAAGACGGAAACGAGGTCCTGCAGGGCCATCGGGACATGCTGGTCGATGGGCTCAAGCGCATCTTCGGCGAGTTCGACCAGCAGATGCTGGAGCGGGTGCTGCCCCGCTTCGAGTCGGTCGAACTCGCGGGCGGGCAGATGCTGTTTCGCCAGGGCGAGCAGGACGACAGCCTGTATTTCGTCATCAGCGGCCGGCTGCGCGCCCTGCGCGACAACGAGGACGGCAGCGTCTCGGTGCTGGGCGACATCGCGCGCGGCGAGACGGTCGGCGAACTCGCCTTCTTCACCGGCGAGCCGCGCATGGCCACCATCAGCGCGCTGCGCGACTCGGTGCTGGCGCGCTTCAGCAGCGAGGTGTTCCGCGAGCTGCTGACCGCCTATCCGCTGGTCTCGCTGAACATCACCCGCCTGGTCATCGAGCGCATGCAGCGCGCCAAGACGGTCAAGGGCCGCGCCAAGCCGGTGACCCTGGGCATCGCCGCCGCAACGCCGGGCGTGGACACGCTGGACTTCGCGCACCGCCTGGCGCAGGCGCTGGGCGCGCCGGACCGCACCGTGCTGGTCACGGCGAAGAAGGTCGATGAATGGCTCGGCCAGGCCGATGCCGCCCAGGTGCCGCCGCGCGACGTGGACGCCTCGCGCCGCCTGGTGCGCAAGCTGGAGCAGGTGGAAAGCGAGAACCAGTTCGTGCTGTTCATCGCCGACGCCGAGCCCACCGAATGGACGCGGCGCTGCCTGCGCCACTGCGACCAGATCCTGCTGCTGGCCGACACCGCGCAGGAGCCGCGCATCGGCGACATCGAGGAGGTCTGCCTGGCCGGTGCCGGTGCGAACGACAACCGCGCGGCCGCCACCCTGGTGCTGCTGCACCCGCCCGGCACGCGCGTGGCCAGCGGCACCGCGCGCTGGCTGGCGCCGCGGCCGCACACCGCGCATTTCCACCTGCGCCGCGACGCCGCCAAGGACTGGGCGCGGCTGGGCCGCGTGATCGGCGGCAGCGCGCTGGGCCTGGTGCTGTCGGGCGGCGGCGCCCGCGGCTTCGCGCACCTGGGCGTGATGAAGGCGCTGGACGAGGCCGGCATCGAGGTCGACATGGCCGGCGGCACCAGCATCGGCGCGGTGATGGCGTCCTTCGCCGCCATGGACCTGCCGATCGCCGACGCCATCGCGCACGCGCGCGCGGCGTTCAGGAACAATCCCACGGGCGACTACAACATCGTGCCGATGGTGTCGCTGATCGCCGGCAAGCGCCTGCGCCGGGTGATCGATTCCGGCGTGGACACGATCATGGGCGAGGGCAGCGCGATCGAGGACCTGTGGAAGAACTACTTCTGCGTCACCAGCAACTACACCTCGGCGCGCGAGACCGTGCTGACGCGCGGGCCGCTGGCCAAGAGCATGCGCGCCTCGGTGTCGATTCCCGGCGCGCTGCCGCCGGTGATGCTGGACGGCGAGCTGCACATCGACGGCGGCACCTTCAACAACTTCCCGACCGACGTGATGGCCGGCATGGGTGCGTCGCGCATCGTCGGCGTCAACCTGCTGCGCGAGGGCGGGCGGCGCTATGAGATGGACGAGCTGCCCGGCTCCTGGAAGCTGGTGTTCGACAAGGTGCGCGGCAAGCGCCACAAGCTGCCCGGCCTGGTGCCGCTGCTGCTGAACACCAGCATCATGTACAGCTACGCGCGCCAGGCCGAATCCAAGCGGCTGGTCGACCTGTACTTCCAGCCGCCGGTGTACGGTTTCGGCATGCTGGAGTGGGCGCAGTTCGACCGCATCGTGCAGGCCGGCTACGAGTACGCGCGCGCGCAGCTGGAGACCGGCGGCCTGCCGGCGCTGGCGGCGCCCGTGACGGGCACCGCCGGCTTCGGTGCCGTGATGGAGCCGCTGGCCACCGCCGGCTGAACGCGCGGCAGCCGCGTCAGAACGCGGCCAGCGATGCCGGCACGCGCCGGCCCGCGGCGCGCAGCCAGCGCACAAGCCGCGCCGCCACCGGCTGCACCGCCGGCCGCGCCGTCATGCGTGCGCGCCAGGCCAGCAGCTTCGGCGTGGCGCCGGTCATGCCGGCGCGGTGGCGCTCGCCGAACAGCGCCGCCATGTACAAGGCGATGTCCGCATACGAGTAGTCGCCGCACAGCCAGTCGCCGCCTTCGAGCCACTGTTCGGCGCGCTGGTAGAACGCCAGTGCGCCCTCGGTCGCCGCAGCCACCGCGTCGGGCTCCTGCTCGCGGTTCAGGAACATCAGCCGGATGACGAGGGGGAAATACACCTCGTCGGCCATCAGCTCGCGCTGCCGCGCCAGCGCGCGTGCGGCCGGCCCGCGCGGCCACAGCGGCGGCTCGGGCCGCAGGTCTTCCAGGTACTCGAAGATCTGGGTGGAGTCGAAGATCTCCACCGCGCCGTGCAGCAGCACCGGCACCTGCCGCTTCGGATTCACGCGCAGCACCTCGGGGTGCTTGGGCCGGTACCTGTCGTCCGCATCGAACGGCACCGTGATGACCTCCGCTTCCAGCCCTTTTTCCAGCAGCGCGATCTCGGCCTTCATGCCGAACATGCTGAGCGGGGCCGAGTACAGGGTGATGAGGTGGTCGATGGCTTGCGGCACGGTGTTGTCGTCAGCGCAGCTGGGAGCGCGAGGTGGGGGACAGCCGCAGCAGCTGCGGCGGCATCTGCAGCTGGCGGGTCAGCGCAGGATACACGTCGTCGCCCCAGTCCCGGTTGTCGCCCAGCGCCTGCAGGTGCCGGTGGTAGTGCGCCACGCTCTCGAAGCCGATGAAGGACACCAGCACGTTCTCGCCCTCGCGCACCGGGTGGCGCGGAAAGTTGTTCGCGCTGTGCTCGGTGACGAACAGGCCCAGCAGCCTGCCGCCGGCGGCCAGCAGGTGCGGCAGCGCCTGCGCGCGGTAGAACGCGGCGAACGATGCCGTGGCCGCCGCGCTCAGGTGGTGGATGGTGGCCAGCACCATCGCATCGGGCACCGGCGCCGCCAGGGCGGGACGCCGCGCGGGCGGTTCCAGGCGGAACGCGCCGTCCGCGTCCAGCGGCTTGAGCATCAGCACGTCGCTGCTGTCGATCATCATGGAGCGGGCCGCCGGCGCATGGTCTTTCCATGGCTGCCCGTCGACGTAGAAGGCGTGCAGCGCGCGCTGCCGCACCGGCATGTCCGCATAGCCGCGCAGCCAGACGAAGCGGTTCGGGTCGCCCAGGTCGCGGAACTGGCCGATCAGCCGGATGCCGACCTCCTCCTGCGTTTCGACGAACTGCGTGTCGAACAGCTCCACGAAACGGTCCCGGGTGCCGGGATAGAGCGTGTACTGCCGCAGGTCGACGATGGGACTGATGAGGGTGGCTTCGGTGTTCGAATCGGTTTGCATGTGAAAAACAGGATGATTGACCTGTTTTAGTATGGCCGACGCAGCGGACTCCTGTCCAGCCCGGCGTTAGACTTGCCCGCGAAAGGGCACCTGTGGCGAAGACGGCGGCAAAGCGCACCAACGATCCCGAGGGCATGCGGCGGCGCGTGCTCGACGTGGCCGCGCAGGCCTTCCAGGCAGCCGGCTACCACGCCACCAGCATGCACGACATCGTCGCCCTGGCCGAAGTCAGCGGCGGCGCGCTGCACCACCATTTCCCGAGCAAGAAAGCGCTGGCGCTGGCGGTGATCCAGGAGCGCATCGCGCAGGCCATCTACGCCACCTGGATCCAGCCGGTGGCCGGCGCGCGCAGCGCGCTCGACGGCGTGCTGGCGGTGCTGGACGCGATCGCGCAGGGCATCGACGCGCGGGGCTCGGTGCTGGGCTGCCCGCTCAACAACATCGCGCTGGAGCTCGCGCCCGACCCCGACTTCCGCCCGGCCATCCAGGCGCTGTTCGCCGAATGGACGATGGCGCTGGAGCGCAAGCTGGTGGCCGACGGCACGGCCGCGCCCGGCGGCGAGGCGCGCGACCTGGCGCTGATGGTCATCGCCAGCTACTCCGGCGCCATCGGCATGGCCAAGGCCGCGCAGGCCTCCGAGCCGCTCAGGGCGTGCCGTCGGGAACTGGCGAAGCTGGCGGCGCGGGCGGCCAGTCGAACGGCGCCGACGGCGCCAGGTAATACGCGCCGACCAGGAAGCGCGCCGCGTCGGGCACCGAGCCGTCGATCGTGAGTTCGGCCGGCGGATGGCTGTGCGCACGCGTGACGCCGCGCGCCGCCTGGCTGGCCCAGCCCTCGCGCCGCCACTGCGCCACCGGCACGAAGGTCCAGGGCCCGCGCCGCGCCGGCACCCGCAGCGCGTAGCCGGTGTTGATCGGCGCGACGCTGGCGCGCTCGAGGTAGACCGACAGCAGCGCCTGCGCATCCATCACCATCACGACCTGCGCTCTCGGCGCGCAGGCCGCGCGGTGGCGGTTCAGGCGGTCGACGTCGCACCAGAAGAACACCTTGCCGTTCAGCAGCGCATACCAGTCGCCGGGCGCATAGCCGTCGTCCAGGCAGCCGCGCAGGCGCTCGGCCGGCATCGGCTTCTGGTCGCGCAGCATGCGGCCGCCGGGCAGCACCACATTGCCGCCGCGGTGCCGCAGGGCGGTGCGCCGCTGCGCCGCGGTGAGATCGGCCTGGCGCAGCAGGTCGCGCGCGCACAGCAGGCCTTCGCTGCGGATGGTCGGCCAGTTCTGTTCCTCGGCGAGATGGTAGACATGCTTCATGCGTGCGTGCTTCAAAAAAACAGGACAATCAACCTGTTCAAGTCTGCCCGATGGCCACGACGCTGTCCACCGCGCCGGTGGGTAAACTCGCGCGTCAACGCGGAGCCCCCATGCCCTACATGCTGCTCATCATGGAAGACCCCGGCCAGCGCGCCACGCGCAGCGAGGCTGAAGGCCAAGCGGTGTACGACCGCATGCTGCGCTATGCCGGCGAGCTGAAGGAGCGCGGCGTGCTGATGGTCACCTCGTCGCTCAGCTCGCCGGCTGAGAACGCCGCCCGGGTGCAGGTGCGCGAAGGCCGCGCCGCCGTCACCGACGGCCCGTTCGCTGAAGCCAAGGAAATGGTCGGCGGCTTTTTCCTGCTGAACTGCGACACGCGCGAGCAGGCGCTGGCCATTGCGCGCGAATGCCCCGCGGCGCAATGGGCGACGGTGGAAGTGCGCGAAACCGGGCCCTGTTACACCTGATGATGTAGGGCAACCAAGTCTTTACGCGGCCCGCATGCCGTCCGACAGGCCTGTCGGAAAAATCCCTACAGCACCGGGACAGGCCTTCGCCCAGCATCCATGCCTCATGAGCGTGCTGTCGCCCCACCTTCTCGAAATCTGCCTGCTGGCGCTGTGCGCCTGCGCCGCGTGCTGGGTCAGGCCCTGGCGGCTGCTGGCATTCGATTCGCCTTACTCCCTGCTGCCTGCCTTGCTGCTGCTGGGCATCGCGCTGCCGGTGCTGTGGTGGTGGCCGGGCGCGCAGCTGGGGCCGCTGCTGTGCATGGTCGGCGCCAACCTGGCCTTGCTGGCGCTTGGCTGGCCCTTGGCCGTGCTGCTGTTCGCGCTGGCGGCGGCGGCCGGCGTGCTGACCGGCCAGGCGGAGATGGGTGCCGCCGCCGCGCTGGCGTTCTGGCAAGGCGTGCTGCCCGCCACCCTGGGCCTGCTGGGCGGGCACGCGCTGCGCCGGGTGTTCGGCACGCACATCGCCTCCTACCTGCTGGGCCGCGCCTTCCTGCTGCCGCTGCTGTGCACCTTCGGCGCGGCGATGGCGGCGCAGGCCGTGACCGGCCGCTTCGACGCGCTGGGCGCGCAAGCCGCGCCCGCGCTGTTCCTGGTGGCGCTGATCGACGCCATGCTGACCGCCACGGTGGTGACGCTGCTGGTGGCCGAGCAGCCGACCTGGCTGGCCACCTGGTCGGACCGGCTGTACCTGCGCGCACGCCGGCGCAGCGAATCCTGGACGCGCCCGCTGCGCGGCTGAACATTTCCCAGCCGCTCGCCCTGAGCTTGTCGAAGGGCTGTTCGCAAGCGGGGCTTCGACAAGCTCAGCCCGAACGGGCGATTTAGGGGTTTTTACCTAGTCACCGTGCCTGTCGATTTCCGCCGGACTCCTTCGTCGTGAGGTTGAAGCGCGCAAACGCGCGCCCTCATCCACCCACACCAAGGAGAACACCATGCGCTTCATGATCATCATCAAGGCCACGCCCGATTCGGAAGCCGGCCGCTTTCCCGAGAACGCGGACGCCATGTTCGCGGCCATGGGCAGCTACCACGAGGAGCTGGCCAAAGCCGGCGTGCTGCTCGACGCCTCGGGCCTGCAGCCCAGCAGCAAGGGCTGGCGCATCCGCTACGAAGGCGACAAGCGCAGCGTGATCGACGGCCCGTTCACCGAGAGCAAGGAGCTGATCGCCGGCTACACGCTGATCCAGGTGCGCAGCCGCGAAGAGGCGCTGGAGTGGACGCGCCGCTTTCCCAACCCGGTGAACGAAGGCGCCACCTGCGAGATCGAGGTGCGCCCGCTGTACGAACTGGAAGACTTCAAGGACATCGCGCCGCAGAGCGAGATCGACCGCTTCCGCGAACTCACCGGCCAGTAAGGAGGCGCGCCATGACGCTCGGAAAGACCATCGCCCTCGTCGCCGCGCTGGCCGTCGCCGGCGTGCTGGTTGCCGCCGCCACGCGGCCGGACAGCTTCCGCGTGCAGCGCACGGCCACCGTGCAGGCGCCGCCGGACAAGCTGCACGCCATGATCGGCGACCTGCACCAGTTCAACACCTGGAATCCGTTCAACAAGAAGGATCCCAACATCCGCGGCAGCTACCGCGGCCCGGCGGCGGGCCCCGGCGCCGGCTACGACTTCACCGGCAACGGCGAGGTCGGCAAGGGCAGCCTGGAGATCACCGGCGCCACGCCGCAAAAGATCACCATGCAGCTGCACATGATCGAGCCGATGGAAGGCCGCAACACGGTGGAGTTCAGCCTGGTGCCGCGCGGCGCCGCCACCGAAGTGACCTGGGCCATGCACGGCCCCAGCCCCTTCGTCAGCAAGCTGCTCGGCCTGGTGTTCGACATGGACAGCATGATCGGCGGCGCCTTCGAAGCCGGCCTGGCCGACCTGAAGCAGCGCGCCGAGCGCGGCTGAAGCATTCCCCAATTCATTCGCCATTCAAGGAGTTTTCGCATGTCCCGCCAGATCTTCGTCAACCTGCCCGTCAAGAACCTGGAGCGCTCCAAGGCGTTCTTCGGCAGCCTGGGCTTCTCGTTCAACCCGCAGTTCACCAACGAGCAGGGCGCCTGCATGGTGATCGACGAGAACCACGTCTATGCCATGCTGCTGGTCGAGCCCTTCTTCCAGACCTTCACGAAAAAGAGCATCGTGGACGCCAGCAAGAACACCGAGGTGCTGGTCTGCCTGTCGTGCGACAGCCGCACCGAGGTCGACGCGCTGGTGCGCAAGGCAGTGGCCGCCGGCGGCCGCGCCCCCAACGCGCCGCAGGACCACGGCTTCATGTACGGCCACGGCTTCGAGGACATCGACGGCCACATCTGGGAGCTGGCGTACATGGACATGTCGGCTGCCCCCAAGCAGATGTAATCTTGCGCCCTGATGCATTCCGCCACCCACACGACCATCTCCGCCGTCTGGCGCATGGAGTCCGCCAAGATCGTGGCGGTGGTGGCGCGCATGGTGCGCGACATCGGGGTGGCGGAGGAACTGGCGCAGGACGCGCTGGTGTCCGCGCTGGAACACTGGCCCGCCAAGGGCGTGCCGGACAAGCCGGCCGCCTGGCTGATGACCACCGCGAAGAACCGGGCGCTGGACCACCTGCGGCATGTGAAGATGCGCGGCGACAAGCTGGAGGAACTCGGCCATGACCTCGAGGCACAGGAGGCGCTGATCGTGCCGGACTTCGTCGATGCGCTGGACGCCGCCCGGCAGGACGAGATCGGCGACGACCTGCTGCGCCTGATCTTCACCGCCTGCCACCCGGTGCTGTCCACCGACGCGCGGGTGGCGCTCACGCTCAAGCTGCTGGGCGGCCTGACCACGCACGAGATCGCCCGCGCCTTCCTGGTGCCCGAGCCGACCATCGCCCAGCGCATCGTGCGCGCCAAGCGGACGCTCAGCGAGGCGCGCGTGCCGTTCGAGGTGCCGCGCGGCGACGAACTGCGCCAGCGCACCGCCTCGGTGCTGGAAGTGGTGTACCTGGTGTTCAACGAGGGCTACACCGCCACCTCGGGCGACGACTGGATGCGGCCGGCACTGGCCGATGAAGCCATCCGGCTGGGCCGCATGCTGGCCGAACTGGCGCCGCGCGAAGCCGAGGTGCACGGCCTGGTGGCGCTGATGGAATTGCAGGCCTCGCGCACCAAGGCCCGCACCGACGCGCAGGGCCGCCCGGTGCTGCTGGCCGACCAGGACCGCGGCCGCTGGGACCACCTGCTGATCCGCCGCGGCCTGGCCGCTCTGGCGCGCGCCGAATCGCTGGCCCAGCCGCTGGGCCCCTACACCTTGCAGGCGGCGATCGCGGCCTGCCATGCGCGCGCCGGCTCGGTCGGGCAGACCGACTGGGGGCGCATCGCCGCCCTGTACGACGCGCTGGCCCAGGCCCTGCCGTCGCCGGTGGTGCAGCTCAACCGCGCGGTGGCGGTCAGCATGGCGCACGGCCCGGCGGCCGGGCTGGACATCGTGAACGGCCTGCTGAAGGAAAAGTCGCTCGGCAAGTACCACTGGCTGCCCAGCGTGCGCGGCGACCTGCTGGCCAAGCTCGGCCGCAACGACGAGGCACGCGCCGAATTCATGCGCGCCGCCGCGCTGGCCGGCAACACGCGCGAAAAAGACTTTCTGCAGCGCCGCGCGGACGAACTGGGCGCCGGCTGACGCACTGCCGCGCCTGAGCGCGGTATGGTGGGCAAGCCATGCAGACCGCCTTCCATACCCGCAGCCAGGGAAAGCAGCTCACCTACCGCATCGAATACGACGCGGGTTCGTACAAGATCTTCTTGCGCACCCGCTTCCTGAGGATGGGCACGGCCGAGCGCGATCCGCAGCTGCCGCGCTGGGCGGCCGGCGGGGCCGAGGCCTGCCTGAAGAAAGCCATCGACGACATCGAGGCGCTGCGCGACATGGAAGAGAAATAGCCGGCGATGGCCAAGGACCACAAGAACAACGACAACCACGGCGCCCCTGCCGCGCAGCCGCTGGCCGGTACTTGCGCGCGCGACGGCTTCGTGCGGGTGCGCGGCGCGCGCGAGCACAACCTGAAGGAGGTGGACGTCGACGTGCCGCGCGAGGCGCTGGTGGTGTTCAGCGGCGTGTCGGGCTCGGGCAAGTCCTCGCTGGCCTTCGGCACCATCTTCGCGGAGGCGCAGCGGCGCTACCTGGAATCGGTGTCGCCCTATGCGCGGCGGCTGATCGACCAGGCCGGCGTGCCCGACGTCGACAGCATCGAGGGCCTGCCGCCGGCGGTGGCCCTGCAGCAGCAGCGCGGCACGCCCAGCATGCGCTCCTCGGTCGGCAGCGTGAGCTCCATCGGCAACCTGCTGCGCATGCTGTATTCGCGCGCCGGCAGCTATCCGGCGAAACAGCCGATGCTGTTCGCCGAGGACTTCTCGCCCAACACGCCGCAAGGGGCTTGTGCGCGCTGCCACGGCCAAGGCCACGTGTACGAGGTGACCGAGCAGTCGATGGTGCCGGACGACACGCTCACCATCCGCGAACGCGCCATCGCCGCCTGGCCACCGGCCTGGCACGGGCAGAACCTGCGCGACATCCTGGTCACCTTGGGCTACGACGTCGACACACCCTGGCGCGCGCTGCCGAAGAAGGTGCGCGACTGGATCCTGTTCACCGACGAAACGCCGACAGTGCCTGTGTACGCCGGCTTCACGCCGAAGGAAACGCGGGCCGCGCTGCGCGCCAGGACCGAGCCCAGCTACATGGGCACCTTCACCAGCGCGCGCAACTACGTGCTGCAGACCTTCGCCACCACGCAGAGCGCGCTGATGAAAAAGCGCGTGTCGCGCTTCATGGTGGCCAGCCTGTGCCCGGTGTGTGCCGGCAAGCGGCTGAAGCCCGAGGCGCTGTCGGTCACCTTCGCCGGGCTGGACATCGGCGAGATGGCGCACATGCCGCTGTCGGAACTGGCCGAGGTGCTGCGGCCGGCCGCCGAAGGAAAACTGGCGGAGGACCGCGGCGCCGCGCGCATGAGCCGCACCGCTTCGCGCGCGGCCACCCGCGAGCGCGTCGCCCACGGCGGCGCGTCGCACGCCGCCGCGCCCGACGTGCGCCTGACGCCGCATCTCTCCGAAGAAAAACGCATGGCCGCGCAGCGCCTGGCGCACGACGTGCTGGCGCGCGTGCAGACGCTCACGCAACTCGGCCTGGGCTACCTGTCGCTGGACCGCAGCACGCCGACCCTGTCGCCCGGCGAGCTGCAGCGGCTGCGGCTGGCCGCGCAGCTCGGCTCGCAGCTGTTCGGCGTGATCTACGTGCTGGACGAGCCGTCGGCCGGCCTGCACCCGGCCGACGGCGAAGCGCTGCTCGATGCGCTGCAGCGGCTGAAGGCCGCGGGCAACAGCGTCTACGTGGTCGAGCACGACCTGGGCACCATGCGCGCGGCCGACTGGCTGGTGGACGTCGGCCCGGCGGCCGGCGAAGAGGGCGGCCGCGTGCTGTACAGCGGGCCGCCCGAGGGCTTGGCCGATGTGGAGGAATCGCAGACGCGCCGCTATTTGTTCGCGGATACGCATGCGGGGCTTCGACCGGCTCGGCCCGAACGGAAGGAGCGCGCGCCGCAAGGCTGGCTGCGGCTGGAAGGCGTCACGCGCAACAACCTGCGCGCGCTCGACGCCGCGTTCCCGCTCGGCTGCCTGACGGCGGTGACTGGCGTGTCCGGTTCCGGCAAGTCCAGCCTGGTGAGCCAGGCGCTGCTGGAAGCGGTGTCGCGGCACCTGGGCCAGGACATTCCGGCGGCGGAGGAAGA
Source organism: Pseudomonadota bacterium (assembly GCA_040384685.1). Taxonomy (GTDB): domain Bacteria; phylum Pseudomonadota; class Gammaproteobacteria; order Burkholderiales; family Burkholderiaceae_C; genus Ramlibacter. Next base: position 19,514 of record JAZKIV010000024.1, read on the forward strand.
CGCAGAAGAGGTCATCGCGCCTGGGGCGATGCAAAGCGGCAGCGGCCGCCTGGCCGGCGACCTGCAGCGCATCCGCCGCCTGGTGCAGGTGGACCAGAAGCCGATCGGCCGCACGCCGCGCTCCAACCTGGCCACCTACACCGGCCTGTTCGACGCGGTGCGCAAGCTGTTCGCCGCAACCCCGCAGGCGCGCAGGCGCCGTTACGACGCCGGCCGCTTCTCGTTCAACGTGCCCAAGGGCCGCTGCGACACCTGCGAGGGCGAGGGCTTCGTCTCGGTGGAATTGCTGTTCATGCCCAGCGTGTACGCGCCGTGCCCGGACTGCCACGGCGCGCGCTACAACGCGCAGACGCTGGAGGTGCAATGGCAGGGCCGCAACATCGCCGAGGTGCTGGGCATGACGGTGGACCAGGCGGTCGAGTTCTTCGGCGAGCAGCCGCAGGTGCTGCGTTCGCTCGCCGTGCTGCGCGACATCGGCCTGGGCTACCTGCGCCTGGGCCAGCCGGCCACCGAGCTCTCGGGCGGGGAGGCGCAGCGCATCAAGCTGGCCACCGAGCTGCAGCGCGCGCACCGCGGCGACACCCTGTACGTGCTGGACGAGCCGACCACCGGCCTGCACGCCGCCGACGTCGACCGGCTGATGGCGCAGCTGGACCTGCTGGTGGCCGAAGGCAACACCGTGGTGCTGGTGGAACACGAGATGCGCGTGGTGGCGCGCAGCGACTGGGTGATCGACATCGGGCCCGGCGCCGGTGCGCAGGGCGGCCGCGTGGTCGCCGCCGGCACGCCGGGCGAGATTGCTGCCGCGGCGGCGAGCCGCACCGCACCCTACCTGGCGCAGTGCCTTGCCGCCGGCCGGCGGGGCGCCGGGCCGTGACCGATCCGCAACGCACGCTGCCCGCGCATGCCGCGCGCATCCTGCTGGGCATCGGCCTGCTGGCGGTGCTGCAACTGCAGCTGCTGCTGGCCCTGCTGTCCGGCCTGGCCGCCTACGCGCTGTACTGCTGGCTGTACGCACGCGCCGTGCCGCGGGTGATGCCGCGCTGGCGCCACACGGTGGCCATGGTGCTGTTCTGGATCATCGCCGCCGCGCTGCTGGCGCTGGCCGTCAAGGGCTTCGAGGCGCTGCACCTGGGCTCGCCCGGCAACGCGCTGGCGCGCCTGACCGAGCTGATGGCCGACAGCCTGGAGCGGCTGCGCGCGGTGCTGCCGCCCGGCGTGGCGGTCCACCTGCCGGATTCCGTCGAAAGCCTGCGCGCCAGCGTCGTCGGCTGGCTGCGCGCGCACGGCGCGCAGCTGCGCGGCTGGGGAATGGACACGGTGCGTGCCGCGGTGCACCTGCTGGTGGGCAGCGTGATCGGCCTGCTGGCGGCCATGCAGATGGAAAAGCCGGTGAAGGCCGATACGGTGTTCCTGCAGGCCTGGCGCGGCGCCCTGAAGCGGCTGGTGGAAGCGTTTACCGGCGTGATGGGCGCGCAGCTGCGCATCGCGGCCATCAACACCGCCTTCACCGCGGTTTACCTGCTGGCCATCGCGCCGATGCTGGACAGCCCGATCCCGCTGGCGCGCGGCCTGGTGGTGCTGACCTTCGTGTGCGGGCTGATCCCGGTGCTGGGCAACCTGGCGTCCAACAGCGCCATCGTGCTGGCTTCGCTGGCGGTGTCGCCGACGCTGGCCGTGCTGTCGCTGCTGTACCTGATCGTCATCCACAAGCTGGAGTACTTTCTCAACGCGCGGCTGGTGGGCGGCAGCATCAACGCCCGCACCTACGAGCTGCTGGCCGTGATGCTGCTGATGGAAACCGTGTTCGGCCTGCGCGGCGTGGCGGCGGCGCCGATCTACTACGCCTGGCTGATGGGCGTGCTGCGCGAGGAGGATCTTGTGTAGCCGTGGCGTCCGGCACAATCGCTGCCCATGAGCAAGACACCCCCGGCCGCGGCCGAATTCGAGCCCGAGTTCGTCGCCGGCCTCAAGCAGATGTTCGAGGAGCGCATCCTCTTCAACCAGCTGCTGGGCCTGAAGATCACCAGCATGAAGCCCGAGCGCGTGCGCGGCGCCATCGAGATGAAGCGCGAACTGATCGGCCACTTCGCCCACCAGCGCATGCACGGCGGCGTGATCAGTGCCTGCGTGGACGCCATGGGCGGGCTGGCGGTGATGGCGGCCATCGGCGCGCGCCACATGGACGAGGCGCCCGAGCAGCGCCTGTTCCGCTTCATGAAGCTGGGCACCATCGACTTGCGGGTGGACTACCTGCGGCCCGCCGCCGGCGAGCGCTTCGAGATCCATGCCGAGGTGCTGCGCCTGGGGTCGCGCGTGGCGTCGACGCGGATGGAATTCACGGACGCGGACGGCAAGCTGCTCGCCACCGGCTCCGGCGCCTACATCATCTCCTAAGACCGGTCTTCCTCCCTCTCCCTCTGGGAGAGGGCTGGGGGTGAGGGCACCGCCCGCTGCTTCTCCACGGGCGCGTTCTCCTGCCGCGCGCTCGCCAGCATGTCCCAGCTCACCAGGAACACCGCCGCGATCACCGGCCCGATGACGAAGCCGTTCAGCCCGAACACCGCCAGGCCGCCCAGCGTGGCCACCAGGACCAGGTAGTCGGGCATGCGCGTGTCCTTGCCGACCAGCACCGGGCGCAGGATGTTGTCGACCAGGCCGATCACCACTGCGCCCCACAGCGTGAGGCCGACCGCCTTGGCGATGGCGCCGGTGAAGAAGAAGTAGGCGGCCACCGGGCCCCACACCAGCACGGCGCCCACCGCCGGCAGCAGCGAGAACAGCGCCATCACCGCGCCCCACAGCAGCGCGCCCGACACACCCAGCACCGCGAAGGCGATGCCGCCCAGCGCGCCCTGCACCAGCGCCACCAGGATGTTGCCCTTGACGGTGGCGCGCACCACGGTGGCGAACTGCTCCATCAGCCGGCGCGTGTGGTCCCGGCGCAGCGGGATGGTGCGCGCGATGCCCTGCGTGAGCGACTGCCCGTCGCGCAGCAGGAAGTACAGCACGTACAGCATGACGAAGAAGCTCACCGTGAAGTCCAGCGTGTTCTGCCCGATGCTGAAGGCGCGCGCGGTGAGCAGCTGGCCGCTGGCGCCCGCGCTGTCGATGATCTTGCGCTGCAGGGTGCCGAAGTCGCCCACGCCCACGCGGTCCAGCATGCCGCGCGCCCAGGACGGCAGCGCTTCCATCGCGCGCTGGAAATAGCTGCCGATCTGGATCTCGCCGGAGCGCAGCTTGGCGATCACCATCGACGCCTCGTCGGCGATGGAGCCGGCGATCATCGCCGTGGGCAGGATCACGATCACCAGGATGACGATCAGCGAGGCCAGCGCCGCCACCGAGCGGCGCCCGCGGCTGCCGTGCAGGAAGCGCTGGTTCAGCGGCCAGAACACGATGGCGATGAACACCGCCCAGCAGACAGCGCCGAAGAACGGCCAGAGGATCAGCGCGAACAGCAGGGTCGCGCCGAGCACCAGGGCGAGCAGCGACTTGAACTCGAGCTCGGGGTCCTTCAGGGGATTGGGAGGGGTCATCGGGCGCAAGGGTAACAACAAACGGGGCGCGCGGGGATGGGTGTGCCGTACGCGGCTATCCTTGGGCAGGCAGCATCACCGTAGGCCAATATGCCCAAACAGGACAGCATCGACAGCGGGCGCTCCGTCGCCCTGTACTGGGACTTCGAGAACATTCACGCGGGCCTGTGCGACGAGAAGGAGCCGGGCGCCTATGCGCGGCAGGACTTCCGCTTCAAGCCGCAGGAGCCCCTGGTGGACGTGCAGGCGGTCGTCGAGCTTGCCTCGTCGTTCGGCCCCATCGCCATCAATCGCGCCTATTGCAACTGGCAGTACTTCAGCCGCTACCGCGACCAGCTGCTGCAGAACGCGGTGGAGCTGATCCAGCTGTTCCCGCCGGGCGGCGGCGCCAAGAACGGCGCGGACATCAAGCTGTGCCTGGACGCCACCGAGGACATCGCGCGGTTCGCCCACGTGGGCACGGTCGTCATCGTCGGCGGCGACAGCGACTTCATGCCCGTGTCGCAGAAGATCAAGGCGGCCGGGCGCACGCTGGTGGGCATCGGCACGCGCAAGGCCACCAACCGGCACTGGGCCAAGAGCTGCCACGAATTCCGCTACTACGAGAACCTGGTCGAGAGCCCGCCCGAGCCGCAGCAGCAGCCCGCCACGCCGGAGAACAGCGCGGCGCCGGCGCCGCCCGATCCGTCCGCCGAGATCCTGCGGCGCGCGGTGCGCCTGCTGGCCGAAAAGAAAGGCGACGCCTGGGTCAACAAGGCGGAGGTGTGGCCGATGATCAAGCGGCTGGACCCGACCTTCGACCTGAAGGAGCAGGGCCACGGCAGCTTCTCGGCCATGGTGAAGGCGCTCGACACAGTGGTCGAGGTGCGCAAGGCGGACAACGACCAGCATCTGCGGCTGCGCTAGCAGCGACCCCGCCGCTTACGCGGGCGCCGCCACCTCGATGACGTGCGCCTGGATCTTGCCATCCACGGCCCCTTCACCGAAGCGCCGCGCGAGCGCGGCAGCCACCGCGTCGGTGGCGCGCGCCAGGCCCCGCGGATCGCGTGCCTCGATCTCGTTGCGCAGCGGCGTTCCCTGGCAGTAGGCGATCGCCACGATGCGCGGTGACGCGGCGCGGCTGCGCGCCGCCAGCGTGGTGGTGCGCGGCGCTTCGGTGAAACCGCCACGTGCGAGTTCGGCCGCGAGCATTGCAAGATCGTGGTGGCCGTGCGGCGTGCGCGCCATGAAGCGCGGCGGATCGGCGGGGAACATCTCGGCCAGTGCCTGCGTGGCCACTGCAGCGAATTCGTTGTGCGCGAGCGCATCCCAGACGTTGAAGAGGAACGTGCCGCCCGGCCGCAGCACACGCCGCGCCTCGGCGAAGGCGCGCGCCTTGTCCGGAAAGAACATGGCGCCGAACTGGCAGGCCACCACGTCGAATTCGCCGTCGGCAAACGGCAGCTGCAGCGCATCGGCCTGGCGCCATGCCACCGGCCGGCTGGTGCCCGTGCGTTGCGCGTGGTCGAGCATGGGCGGGTTGAGGTCGGTCGCCACGATCTCCGCCTGCGCCGGCAGGCCGCGCGCCAGTTGGCGGGTGAGCACGCCGGTGCCGGCCGCGACCTCCAGCACCCGGTGGGGCCGCCGGGCGGCGACGCGCGCCGCAAGGTCGGCCGCGTACGGCTCGAAGATGAGCGGCACCAGGCAGGTGTCGTACAGCTCGGGAATGGAACCGGCGAACAGCTGGTCGTCGCTGGATGCACCCATCGTCGCCTCCGTTCGGGCCGCGGCCCGTGCCGGCGGGATTGTCGTGCGCCAGCGCGGCGTCTGCAATGGCGCCGGTTCAGGCGCCGTCCAGCAGCTCGGGCACCCCGAACGCCCGGAACAGCCGCGGCCCGAGCGGCGGCGTGAACAGCGTCACTTCGGCAATGGCGTCGCCGCGCAAGGCCAGCACGTGGATCGCGCGCGCGGCCCAGCGCGTGCCGCCCTGGTCTTCACCTTCCCGTTCGTACACCGCGAATGCCGGCTGCCCGTTGGCTGCGATCGGCACCAGCCGCGTGACACCGCAATGCGCGTGCCACACCTGCGCGAACACCGTGCGCACCGCCTCGCGTCCGGCATACCACTGCGGCCACGGCGGCATGGCCAGGGTCGCATCCTCCTTCAGCAGGGCGACCAAGCCGTCCAGGTCGTGCCCTTCCCAGGCCCGCATGTAGCGGCCCAGCAGCAGCTGCTGCGCGGCGTCGGGCCGCGCGGCTTCGAGCGGCCGGCCTTCGGGGTAGCGCCTGGCGAGCGTCTCGCGCGCCCGCTGCAAGGCGCTGTTGATCGACGCCGTGGAGCCGCCCAGCAGGGTGGCCGCTTCGGCCACCGCCCAGCCCAGCACGTCGCACAGCATCAGGGCAGCGCGCTGGCGCGGCGGCAGCTGCTGGATGGCGGCGACGAAGGCGAGCTGCACGGATTCGCGCGCGGTGTAGCGCGCCTCCGGCGTCGGCGCGGGGTCGGCGATGGCTTCGATGTCCGCATCGGGATACGGCTCCAGCCACGCGACCTCGGTGGCCGGCCCGCCCTCCAGCACGCCCAGCGAAGCCGGCCCGAGCTGGTCGGGCAGCAGGCGCCGGGCGCTCTTGCGTTGCGCCAGCGCGTCCAGGCAGGCATTGGTGGCGATGCGGTAGAGCCAGGCGCGGAACGACCCGCCCGCGAAGCCGCCGAAGCCGCGCCAGGCGCGCAGGTAGGTGTCCTGCAGCACGTCCTCGGCTTCGTGCAGCGAGCCGAGCATGCGGTAGCAGTGCAGCTTGATTTCCCGGCGCAGCGGCTCGGCCAGCTGCTCGAACATCGGGGTGTGGGCCGCGGTCATCGCCATGATTGTCAGCCTCGGGCGCCGCGGGTCAAGGAGCGGCCTCCAGGCCCTTGCCCGTGACGACGAACACCCGCGCCTTGAACGGTTCCGGGTCCTTGAACGCCGCGATGGCCGCCCCGGCAACGTCGCACGCCGAGGGCGGCTGGTCCATGCTGCGGATGAAGTCGGCCTCGGAGATGCCCAGGTAGCGCGCGTAGCCCGCGACGGCGCTCCTGCCCAGGTCGGTGTCGGGCATGATGCGCGGCGCCAGTGTGGTGAAGCGCAGGCCCAGCCCGAGCCGGTCGGATTCCTTCTGTGCGTAGTTGGCGATGAACATCTGGGTGCGCTTGGCACCGGCGTATCCGCCGGAATTGGGCGAACCCGCCAGTGCCGCGCCGCTGGACACCAGCACGACCGAGGTGCCCGCGGCCAGCGGCAGCGACAGCGCGGCCTTCATGAAATGGAAGGCGATCTTCACGTCGGCCTCCCAGTTCGCCGCGAAGGTCGGCCAGTCCAGTTCGTGCAGCGGAGCGGCGGGCGGGAACGCTCCGGCGCACAGCACCAACATGTCCGGCCGCATGCGTTCGAACACCCGCGCGGGCGCGCCTTCATCCGCCGCGTCCAGCGCCAGCGTGCCGATGCCGGGCACGTCCTCGGCCAGCTGCCGCAGCGGGCCTTCGCGCCGCGCCACCGCCAGCACGCGCGCGCCCTCGCGCGCGGCGGCTTCCACGATCCGCCGGCCGACGCCGCGGCTGCCGCCGACCACGACCAGGTGTTTGTCCTTCAACGAAAGCATCGCGTTTCTCCAGTGCCGGGCGGCAACGCACGCCGCCCACCCCTGTAAGACGCCCGAGGCACATGGAATTCATCGGTGCCGCGAAAAAAAAGTTTTCTTCGCCGGTTCCGATGAGTTCCGGCCGCGTCCGCGGTCTTACCTGCATCCCCACAGGAGAATGACATGAACGTTGCGGACAAGACCATCCTGATCACCGGCGCCAACCGCGGCATCGGCCGCGCCCTGGTCGACGAGGCGCTGAAACGCGGCGCCAAGCGTGTCTACGCCGGCACGCGGGTCGCGCTGCAGATGGACGATCCGCGCGTGCAGCCGCTGGTGCTGGACGTGACCGACGCCGCGCAGATCCGGCGCGCGGTGGAAGCCGTCGAGAGCCTGGACGTGCTCGTCAACAATGCCGGCGTCGCCATCTACGACGACCTCGGCCAGTCCGAGGTGATCGCCCAGCACCTGGCGGTGAACTTCCTCGGCATGCTCAACGTGACGCAGGCCTTCCTGCCGCTGCTGAAGCGCTCGCGCGGCGCCATCGTCAACAACCTGTCGCTGGCGGCGCTGGCCTCCCTGCCGATGCTGCCGGCCTATTCGATCTCGAAAGCCGCCGCATTCAACATGACGCAGTCGCTGCGCACGCTGCTGGCCAGCCAGGGCGTGACGGTGCATGCCGTGGTGCTGGGTCCCATCGACACCGACATGAACCGCGGCTTCGAGATCCCGAAGGCGCCGGCCGACGCCACTGCCCGCGGCATCTTCGACGGGCTGGATGCCGGCCAGGACGAGATCTTTCCCGATCCCGCGTCGCTGTCCATCGCCGACGGCTGGCGCGCCGGTGTGGCCAAGGCGCTGGAGCGCGAGTTCAAGGCTTTCGCGCCCTGACCCTCAACGCCCCGTGAACCGCGCCTGCCGCTTCTCCACGAACGAGCGCACGCCTTCGGCCCAGTCCTCGCTCGCGAAGATGCGCTCGCGGATGGCGGGGAAGTCGGCCACGGCGGCGGCCGGCCCTTGCTCCACCGCTTTCAAGGTGTTCTGGCGTGTGGCCGCCACCGCCAGCGGCGCCTGCGCGGCGATGCGCTGCGCGATGGCCAGCGCTTCGTCCAGCACCTGCGCGTTGGGCACGAGCTTCTGCACGAAGTTCAGGCGCAGGGCGGTCGGGGCATCGAACTCGTCGCCGGTCAGCAGGTACAGCATGGCGTTGCCCAGGCCGGCGCGTTCGGCCATGCGCAGCGTGGCGCCGCCGCCGGGCATCAGGCCGCGCTGCACTTCCTTCTGGCTGAAGCGGCAGTCCTCGCCGGCGACCACGATGTCGGCGCCCAGCATCAGCTCGATGCCGACGGTGAAGCAGATGCCTTTCACGGCCACCACCATCGGCTTGGTGCGGCGCCGGTAGCCGGGCAGGCCGATGTCGTGCGGCTCGACCAGGCCTTCGGGCACCAACCGCTCGCCGCGTTCCAGGTGCGCCTGCACCGAGGGCATGTCCAGCCCGGCCGTGAAGTGGTCGCCCATCGCGTGCAGCACGCCCACGCGCAGGCCGGGTTCGTCGTCCAGCCGCGTGTAGGCCTCGGCGAGCTGCCGGAACATCCCGGGCGTCCAGCCGTTGCGCTTGGCGGGCCGGTTGATGCCGATGAGCAGCACGTTGCCGGCGGTCTGCGTGTCGATGCAGCCTTCGGCCGGCACGGGGGTGGTGGCGTGGAGGTCCATGGTGCGCAAATGATGCTGCAGCCCGGCGACTGCGGCTGACTCCCAAGCGACTCTCAGGGTCCGCCGCGCCGGGCCGCGGGAGGCGCGAGAATGGCGAGGTCTCTTCAATGGACCGTGCCATGTACCGAACCGTTGTCCTGCTCTGCGCCAGCCTCGCGGCATGGTCCTGTGCCCATGCACAAACGACGAAATTCGACGGCGCATGGAATGTCGCCATGAGCTGTCCCGCCCACGATGCGGACGACGACGATGCCAAGGGCTACACGCACCGCTTTCCCGGCCAGGTCGTGCAGGGCGAGCTGAGCGCGACACACGGCAAGGAAGGCGAGCCGGGCTGGCACTTCCTGCACGGCCGGCTGCAGGCCGACGGCGAGGCGAACCTCCGCCTGGAAGGAATCGTCAACAACCCCAAGTACGCCATCAACGACGCGCAGCGCGGCAAGCGGTACAGCTACCGCGTCAAGGCGCGTTTCGACGAGGCACGCGGTTCGGGCCGGCGGCTCACCGGGCGGGTGTGCGAATTCGCTTTCAGCCGCTAGCCGCATGCGGCGACCGCCGCCGCTTTTACGGTGAAGGACTTCACAGGACGCGCACGGGCATTTGCAAAATCGCCAGCCCTTCCTATAACGGTCAGACCGGCTCGCCAAAGTCGTGGAGGTCTTCGATGCACCGCGTCCACCAGCACATGGCCAGGAGACTTGCCTTTTTGCTGCTGTTCCTGCTTGCTTCGGGCGCTGCCTGGCCGCGCGGCGACTTCGGACCCGAAACCTGCAAGGAAGGCTATGTGTGGCGCGAGGCCTGCGGCCCCGCCGACAAAGTCTGCGTGCGGCAGCCCCCGCCGGACGGGCCGCGCGAGCAGGCGCGCGCGGACAACCGCGAAGCGCGCAGCCGCGTGAGCCCCACCGATCGCCGCTACGGCCCGGACACCTGCAATCCCGGCTTCGTCTGGCGCGAGGCCTGCGGGCCGGGCGACCACGTGTGCGTGACGCCCCAGGTGCGCGCCCAGGCCGCGGCCGACAACGCCGCGCGCGGCAGCCGGCTGAAGTACCCCTACTGCCAGGACTACGCGAAAGACGCGGTGAACGCGAATTCGGTCAACCAGACCTACCGCTGCGGCCTGTCGGGCAACCGCTGGCAATCGAGCCAGGCCAACCACTTCGCCTGGTGCCTGAGCGCGCCGGACCGCGACACCGGCGGCGAACGGTTTGCGCGCTACAAGGAGCTCGACCGGTGCAGTTCCACCGCGGGCAAGACCGCCCGCGCCGGCAAGAGCTTTCCCGATGCGCCGCAGCAGCCGGGCGGCACCAACAAATGCTGCATCTCCCACGGCCCGCAGGGCGCGTTCTACACCTGCGGCCCGATGTGCCCATGAGCCTCAGGCCGCAGCCTGCAGCGCGCTGCGTACCTGCTGGATCTCCGCCTTGGGCGGTGCACCGAACAGCCGCCGGTATTCGCGGCTGAACTGCGAGGCGCTTTCGTAGCCGACCTGGTGGCCGGCCGCGGCGGCGTCGAGCCCGCTGGTCAGCATCAGCCGGCGCGCATGGTGCAGCCGCAGGTGCTTCTGGTACTGCAGCGGCGACATCGAGGTGGCCTGCTTGAAGTGGTGGTGCAGGGTCGACGGGCTCATGTGCACCGCGTCGGCCACTTCCTCGATGCGCACCGGCTCGGCGTAGCGGCGCTTCAGCAGGTCCACCGCGCGGGCGATGCGCTGCGCATGGCTGCCGGTGACCGCCAGTTCGCGCAGCCGCGGGCCAAGTTCGCCGGTGAGCACGCGCCAGTAGATTTCGCGCAGCGCCAGCGGCGCCAGCACCGCGACGTCGTCCGGCGTGCCCAGCAGGCGCAGCAGCCGCAGCACCGCGTCGGCCAGCGGCGCGGAGGTGCGCGCCACGCGCAGGCCGCGCGGCGCGCCGGACGACTCGGTTTCGGGTGGCCGCGCCTGCAGCAGCAGGCTGCCGAGCTCGCGCGGGTCCAGGTTGAGCCGGATGCACAGGTAGGGCTTGTGCGGGCTGGCCTCCAGGATCTGGCCCTGCGGCAGCACGGTGACGCTGACCAGCAGGTAGTGCAGCGGGTCGTAGACCAGCACGTCGGCACCCAGCACCGCCTGCTTGCGGCCCTGCACCACGAACACCAGGCCGGGCTCGTACAGGGCGGGCAGCGGCTGCGCCGGCGCGCTGGCGCGGATCAGCTGCAACTGCGGCACAGCGGTGTCGTGCAGGCCGTCGTGCGGCGCGAAGGCGCCGGCCAGGCTGACCAGCTCGGCCTGCGAGGCCAGCATCGGCGTGAGGAAGGCGGGACCGGATGAAGCGTTCGGCGTCATGGCTGCCATTGTGCGGCCGGGCAGCGCGGCAGCAGGGTGCCGGCGGCCGCGCGCCGGAGGATCAGGCAATCAATGCCCAGGATCGGACGACCACGGCGGGCCCCCGGCGCCTACGCTTGCGGCATCGGATTTTTCTTCGCAACGCACAAGGAGCATCGCATGAGCAACACGAACAACATCGCCCTTCCGCGCCGCACGCTGGGCAAAGGCGGCCTGCAGGTCTCGGCCATCGGCCTGGGCTGCATGGGCATGTCGGACTTCTACGGCCCGGCCGACGACCATCAGTCGGTCGCCGTGCTGCACCGCGCCCTGGACATTGGCGTGAACTTCCTCGACACGGCCGACATGTACGGCGTGGGCAGCAACGAGCGCCTGCTGTCGCAGGTGCTGAAGACGCGGCGCGACGACGTCGTGCTCGCCACCAAGTTCGGCAACGTGCGCGCGCCCGACGGCACGCACCTGCGCGTGGACGGCAGCCCGGAGTACGTGCGCGCCGCCTGCGACGCCAGCCTGCAGCGCCTGGGCGTGGACCACATCGACCTGTACTACCAGCACCGCGTGGACCGCAAGGTGCCGATCGAGGACACGGTGGGCGCCATGGCCGACCTGGTGCGCGCCGGCAAGGTACGGCACCTGGGCCTGTCGGAAGCGTCGGCGGCCACGCTGCGCCGCGCGGCGGCGGTGCATCCCATCGCCGCGCTGCAAAGCGAATACTCGCTGTGGACGCGCGACATGGAAGCCGAGATGCTGCCGCTGTGCCGCGAACTGGGCACCGGCTTCGTCGCCTACAGCCCGCTGGGCCGCGGCTTCCTCACCGGCCAGATCCGCAGCCTGGACGACCTGGCGCCCGGCGACTGGCGCCGCAACAACCCGCGCTTCCAGGGCGGGAACCTGGCGCACAACCTGGCGCTGGCCGACACGGTGAAGACGCTGGCCGGCGAGCGCGGCTGCACGCCGGCGCAATTGGCGCTGGCCTGGCTGCTGGGCCGCGACGCGCACCTGGTGCCGATCCCCGGCACGCGCAGCATCGCGCGGCTGCAGGAGAACGCGGCGTCCGCGGCGATCGTGCTCGGCGCGGACGAAGTGCGGCGCATCGAGGAGGCGCTGGCCGCGACTCCCGCAGCGGGCGAACGCTATCCGGAAGTGGGCATGGCCAGCGTGAACGGCTAGAACTGCGTGCCGATCGCCAGGTACAGCCGCGGCGTGAGCGTCATGCGGCTGTCCACGTCCAGCGTGCTGCCGGCCGGGTCGACGTAGCGGCGCTCGCGGCGGAACGGCGCGTCGCCGATGTTGTAGACGCCGATGCGCCAGTAGCCCAGGCCGCGCACCAGGCCGCCGACGTACACGTCGAGCGCGGTGCGCGCGCGGTCGCGCCCCGTCACCTGCGGCGAGCTGTGCAGCTCGGCGGGCCCGGTCAGCGACAGCGTGCCGCCGCCGAACAGCCCGCCGCCGCGCGGGATCGGCTTGGCGATGGTGAGGCTGGCGGTGTAGCGCGCCTGGCCGGGGATGCGGCTGCCGCGGTTGATGCCGCTGGTCATGCGCGACTGCAGCAGGCTGGCGTTGGCCGACAAGGTCCAGTCGGGCGCCAGGCCCAGCCACGCCAGGCCGCTCTTGGCGTCGAACTCCAGGCCCCAGACGGTGGCGTCGCCGATGTTCACGCGGTGCTCGGTCCAGCGCTCGCCCACCAGCTGCGTCAGCGGCGCGATGGTGTCGCGTGTGCGGCGCACGAACAGGTTGGCGCCCACTTGGCCGTCGGCGCCCAGCCGGCGCTCGAAGCCGGTGTCCAGCGTCCACGCGACTTCCGGCCGCAGGTCGGGGTTGCCGGAGAAATCCGGGTTCACCAGGCTGTTGCGGCCCTGGCTCGGGAACGCGCGGTCCACCAGGTCCCACACGCGCGGCTCGCGCGTGATGCGCGCGAGGTTGGCGCGGTATTGCAGGGTGTCCGACAGCGGCTTGCGCAGGTGCAGCGACGGCTGCAGCACGTTGAAGCGCCGCTCGCGGCTGCCGCTGGCTTCGTCGGTCTTCACCAGCAGCGTTTCGCCGCGCAGGCCGGCGCTGAGCGTGGCGCCGTTGAAAACCTCCCATTCGTTCTGGCCCCACAGCACGAAGCGGTCCAGCACCGCGCGCAGCCGCAGGTCCAGCGGCGACGCACCTTCGCGCAGGGTGGCCACGTCCAGCCGGCGCCGGTCGGCCTGCGCGCCCACGGTCCACAGCAGCGCGTCGCTGGTGCCCGTGAGCTTGGTCGCCAGCGAATACAGCGTTTCGCGCCGCGTGTCGTGGAAGGTGTAGGGCGCGTAGGCGGGCGCGTCGCCGGTGGCCGCCAGCGGGCCGGCTTCGCGTTCCACGCCTTCGCGCGCCTGGCTGGCCGAGGCAGTGGTCTCCAGCTTGCTGCCGGCGAAGCGGTGGGTCCACTCGGCCGCGCCCTGCAGGTAGCGGCGCGTGTAGTCCTGCCCGTCGCGCGTTTCCAGGAAATAAGGCGCACCGCCGGCAGCGGTGCCGCTGCTGCGCTCCAGGGTGCCGCCACCCACGTGCGCGCGGCTGAAAGTGCCGCGCAGCTGGAGCTGGTCGAACCGGCCCAGGTGCCCGTTCACGCGCGGCACCAGCGAGACCTCGGAGCGGCGGGAACGCGCGGCGGCGTCGTTGGCGGTCATGGTGCCGTCGCTCGCGGCCGTGGTGCGGTGCGTGTCCGACCCCAGCAGGTAACCGGTGCTTGCCAGCGCCACGAAGTACGACCAGGGCTCGGCCGCGGCCGGCAGCTCGCCTTGCTCGGGTTCCGGCTGGCCGCCCAGCGGGCCGGTGCGCGAGGCGAAGGCCTGGGCCGCGTTGTGGCCCCAGACGCGGTTGTCCGTCAGGCGCAGCGCGGTTTCGCGCTTGGCCGTGGCCTGGCGCAGCACGATGTTGATGGTGCCGCCGGTGGCGCCGGAGAATTCCGCCGTCGGTGCGCGCACCACCTCGATGCGCTCGATCAGCTCCGCCGGCAGGTTGTCCAGCGGCAGCTGCGCGCGCCGCCCGCTGCTGGTGCGCTGGCCGTCGATCAGCAGCTGCGTGGCGCCGCGCTCCATGCCGCGCATGCGGATCTCCACGCTGCCGTCGCCCTGCACCGTGACCTGCACGCCGGGCAGTTGCCGCAGCACGTCGGACACGGAGAACGCGCCCAGCTGCTCGATGTCCTTGCGGTCCACCACCACCAGCGAGCCGGCAGCGTGGAAGCGCTGCTCGATCGAGCGCCGCGCCGTCACCGTGACGGTGTCCAGCTGCGGCCCGTCGGTCCCGCCGCTGCCGTCGGGCATGCCTTGTCCCCAGGCGGCCGCACAAGCCTGCGCCAGCAGGCCCGCGACCACGGTCGTCGTGCGCGTCATCGTCTTCTCCTCTGCGCGCATTGTGGCCCATGGCCGAGCAGCCGCTAGCGCAGTTCCACGAGCACCTTGCCCAGCGTGCGCCCGCAGGCGAGCCGCGCATAGGCCTGGGGCGTGTCGTCCAGCGCGAAGCGGCTGTCGACCACGGGTTCGGTGCGCGCCTGCTCCATGGCGCGCACCATGTCCTCGAACGCGCGGCGCGAGCCGACCGTGTGGCCCTGCAGCCGCGCGCGTTTGGCGATGAAGAGGTGCCGCAGGTCGAACGCCAGCTCGGCACCCGAGGCGTAGCCGACCACGGCGATGGTGCCGTTGACGGCGAGCGCCGCGATGGATTGGTGCCAGCTCGCGCGGCCGCCGACTTCGACGATGAGGTCGGCGCCGCGCCCCTCGGTGCGTTCCAGCACCTGCGCACCCCATTGCGGATGCGCCGCCTGGTCGATCGCGTCGTCCGCGCCGAGTTCGCGGGCCCGCTGCGCCTTTTCGGCACCCGACGCGACGACGACAACGCGCGCGCCGGACATGCGCCCGAACTGCAGCGCGAACAGCGACACGCCGCCCAGACCCTGCACCAGCAGCGTCTGTCCCGGCCGCAGGCCGGCTTCGCGCAGCGCGGACCAGGCGGTGAGGCCCGCGATGGGCAGCGTCGCCGCCTCGGCGCCCAGGTGGCGCGGCGCGCGCACCAGTTCGCCGGCGGGCAGCACCATGTATTCGCGCAGCACGCCGGCCACGTTGCCGCCGCGCTGCCGCTGGAAATAGCGCGCGTCGAAGGCGCCGTCGCGCCAATCGGGAAAGAACACGGGGCACACGCGGTCGCCGGGTTGCAGGTCCGGCACGCCGGCACCGAGCTCCACCACTTCCGCCACCGCATCGGACAGCGGCACCAGCGGCAGCGCCACCGGCATGGCGTAGCGGCCGTCGCGGATTTCCCGGTCGCGGTAGTTGAGCGAGGCCGCCACCGTGCGCAGCAGCACCTCGCCCGCACCGGGCCGCGGCACCGGCTGTTCCACCGCGCGCAGGCCGTTCTCGCCGAACGCCTGGAGTTCGATCGCCTTCATTTGTTTTGCTCCTTGTAGACTGGTCGGATGACGGCGACGATGGTGCGGGGCGCGGCTCCCGCGGACAATCCGCGCGATGGCGCACAGGCTGTTTCCGCAGGGAAACGCGGCGCGCATGGCTGACCGGCTGCCGGAGCTCATGGGCCACATGGCGGTGTTCGCGCGGGTGGCGGAGATGGGCAACTTCTCGGCGGCGGCGCGCGCCCTGGGCCTCACCAAATCGGCGGTGAGCAAGCAGGTGGCGCGGCTGGAGGCGGTGCTGGGCACGCAGCTGCTGCGCCGCACGACGCGGGGCGCCAGCCTGACCGAACCCGGCCAGGCACTGTACGAACGCGTGGTGCAGGCGATCGAGCTGTGCCTGCAGGGGCAAAGCGCCGTGTCCCAGCTGCGCGCCGCGCCGCAGGGCCTGCTGAAGGTGACCGCGCCGCTCAGCTACGGCAAGCGCCGCGTGGCGCCGCTGCTGCCGGCCTTCCTGGCGGCCTACCCGGACATCACCGTGCAGCTGGTGCTGGTGGACCGCACGGTGGACCTGGCGGAGGAGGGCATCGACCTGGCGTTCCGCCTGTCGCGCGCGCCGGCCGGCCACCTGGTGGCACGCAAGCTGCACGACATCGGCTACGCCGTGTGCTGCGCGCCCGCTTTGCTGCACGGCGTGGCGCCACCGAAGACGCCGGCCGGCCTGGCCGCGCTCAACTGCCTGCGCTACGAAGGCGGCGAGGCGGGCTCCACCTGGCGCTTCACCGGCCCGCGCGGGACCAAGGCAGCGGCGCGCGTGGACGGCAACCTGCTGGTGAACAGCAGCGAACTGCTGCGCGACGCGGCGCTGCAAGGCGGCGGCGTGGCGCTGCTGCCGGACTTCCTGGTGGACGAGGACCTGCGCGCCGGGCAACTGGTGCCGCTGCTTGCGCGCTGGACTGCGCAGCCGCCGTTCGGCTCGGCCGCCTACCTGGCCTGGCTGCCGCAGAAGACCATGCCGGCCAAGATGCGTGCCTTCATCGATTTCTTTGTCGCCGCCGCGGCACAGTGAGCGCGACGCGGCGGCTCAGCTCAAAAGCTGCGCCAGCAGCTGCGGATGGAACTTCCAGCCCGCCAGGCCGGCGATGCCCATCAGGGTGCCGAAGCCGGCCGGCAGCAGGGCCAGGAAGAACAGCCACCACGCCTGCGTGAGCGAGGCCACGGCCAGTGCCGCGATGGCGATGGCGAACGCGGCGTCGGCCAGGTCGAACTGGTCATCGCGGTAGTTCAGCGCGTCGTAGGCCTGCTGGTCGGCCAGCGCCTGCTTGCGCAACTCCTCCTTCTTGACGGCCTGGTCGGCCGCCAGCGCCTGGTACTGGGCGATGGCCGCGTCGTAGCCGGCGCGCTCGGCCGCCGGCCGGGCGGCGGCCTGCAGCCGCAGCTGCACCAGCGCCGCCTTGGCGACTTCTTCGCGCACATTGCGCGCCTGGTAGAAGGCCCAGTGGTCGATCTTGTCGGCCTGGGCCTGCTGCATGGCCTGCACGATGTTGTCGTCCTTGACCTTGCACACGCCCATGACGGTGCTGAGCAGCGCCACCGTGACGGCGACCGAGGCGTTCAGCCGCGACGAGCGGGGGTTGGCGCTGTCGAGGGGGTCGATGTCCATGGCTGCCGCGGCGCTGCGCCGTCAGTCCTTGGGGATCGGCCGCGGCCGGCCTTCGTCGTCGATGGCCACGTAGGTGGTGGTCGCTTCGGTCACCTTGACGAACCGGCCCTGGGCGCCGAAGCGTTCGGCGAACACCTCGACCTCCACCGTGATCGAGGTGCGGCCGACGCGCTTGACCGACGCGAAAAAGCTGAGGATGTCGCCGACCCGCACCGGCTGCTTGAAGATGAATTCGTTGACGGCCACGGTGGCCATGCGGCCGCGCACGTAGCGCGCCGGGATCACCGCGCCGGCCAGGTCGACCTGGGCCATGACCCAGCCGCCGAAGATGTCGCCGTTGGAGTTGGTGTCCGCGGGCATGGGGATGACCTTGAGCACCAGCTCCTTGTCCGAGGGAGGTTCGGCGCGGGCGTGCCGCGGATGGCCTTGCGTTTCGCTTGAATCGGCGGACATGGGCACAATCTCTTCCAGGTCAGTACAAACCCGGATTCTCCCTCATGCGCCGCGCCGGCGAACTCAGCTCATCCAATTTGCCTCCTCCCGCCGCCGCCACGGACGCGCCGGCGGCCCCGCGCTCCGACTGGACCACGCTGCGGCGGCTGTTCCCTTACCTGTGGGAATACAAGTGGCGGGTGCTGGCCGCGCTGGCCTTCATGGTGGGCGCCAAGCTGGCCAACGTGAGCGTGCCGCTGCTGCTCAAGCAGCTGATCGACGCGATGAACATCAAGGCCGGCGACCCGCGGGCGATGCTGGTGGTGCCGGCCGGGCTGCTGCTGGGCTACGGGCTGCTGCGGCTGTCGACCACGCTGTTCACCGAACTGCGCGAGCTGGTGTTCGCCAAGGCCACGCAGGGCACGGCACGCAGCATCGCGCTGCAGACCTTCCAGCACCTGCACGCTTTAAGCCTGCGCTTCCACCTGGAACGGCAGACCGGCGGCATGACGCGCGACATCGAGCGCGGCGTGCGCGGCATCGAGTCGCTGATCTCGTATTCGCTCTACAGCATCGTGCCCACGCTGATCGAGGTGACGCTGGTGCTGGGCATCCTGGCGGTGAAGTTCGATGCGTGGTTCGCCTGGATCACCGGCGCCGCGCTGGTGGTGTACATCGCCTTCAGCGTCAGCGTGACCGAGTGGCGCACGCGCTTCCGGCGCGAAGCCAACGAATTCGATTCGGCAGCGCACACAAAAGCCATCGACTCGCTGCTGAATTACGAAACGGTCAAGTACTTCAACAACGAGGCCTTCGAGGCGAGCCGCTACGACGAGAGCCTGGAGAAGCTGCGCCGCGCGCGGCTGAAGAGCCAGAGCACGCTGTCGATGCTGAACACCGGCCAGCAGCTGATCATCGCGGCCAGCCTGGTGGGCATGCTGTGGCGCGCCACGCAGGGTGTGGTGGACGGGCGCATGACCCTGGGCGACCTGGTGATGATCAACGCCTTCATGATCCAGCTGTACATCCCGCTGAACTTTTTGGGCGTGCTGTACCGCGAAATCAAGCAGAGCCTGACCGACCTGGACAAGATGTTCGTGCTGATGGAGCGCGAGCGTGAGATCGCCGACAAGCCGAATGCCCCCGATCTGGTCTTTCCCCCTCTCCCTCCGGGAGAGGGCAGGGGTGAGGGCCTCGACGCCACCGTCCGCTTCGAACACGTCAACTTCGCCTACGAACCCGCGCGGCAGATCCTGCACGACGTGAGCTTCGAGATTCCGGCCGGCAAGACGGTGGCGGTGGTCGGGCCGTCGGGCTCCGGCAAGTCCACCCTGGCGCGCCTGCTGTACCGCTTCTACGACGTCGGCATTCCCGGCAAGCCGACGGTGCCGCCCGGGCGCATCACCATCGCCGGGCAGGACCTGCGCGAGGTGACGCAGTCCAGCGTGCGCCAGGCCATCGGCATCGTGCCGCAGGACACGGTGCTGTTCAACGACACGGTGGAATACAACATCGCCTACGGCCGCCCCGGCTCCGGCCGCGCCGAGGTGGAGGAGGCGGCCCGCGCCGCGCGCATCCACGGCTTCATCGAATCCACCCCCAAGGGCTACCAGACCATGGTGGGCGAGCGCGGGCTGAAGCTGTCGGGCGGCGAAAAGCAGCGCGTGGCGATCGCCCGCACCCTGCTGAAGAACCCGCCGATCCTGATCTTCGACGAGGCCACATCGGCGCTGGACAGCGCTAACGAACGCGCCATCCAGGCCGAGCTGAAGGGCGTGGCGCAGCACAAGACCACGCTGGTGATCGCGCACCGCCTGTCCACGGTGGTGGACGCGCACGAGATCCTGGTGATGGACGTGGGGCGCGTGATTGAGCGGGGGACGCATCAGCAGCTGCTGGCCAAGGGCGGGCGGTATGCGGATATGTGGGCGTTGCAGCGGAGTGTGGAGGGGGAGCGGCAGGCGGAAGCTGTGGATGTGTGATCAAGCGTGGCCAGGCTCGGGATTCCGGCGAGCAGGTGGCGGAGTGAAGGGTGGCGGACCAGGCTGTGGCTGCAATGCGATGGCCCCGCGGTGTTATCCCGCACTCGTCAGCTTGCGGGTTTTCAGCGATGATTTATACCCGGCACGGGAGGGGCCAGTGCGATGAAAGTACAAGGACAGCAAGGTCTTACGAGGACTTTCAAGAATTTGCTTCATCAAGCGCGCGGTGTTATCTGGCGTGGGGTACGGCCTACATCACGTTAGACACATCGACCATGCATGGCCCGGCCATCTACGCCAATCAACTGCTGGCACGCACAATCGACACTCTGGCGACGGCACCTGGCGATGTACGTTCAAGGATTCTCGCGGCGTACAAAGCATTCAACCCGCTGAGAGCCGATCACTTTCCCGTCGAACTACGAAGCGAGTGGGAATGGATCGAAAAACAACTTACGAAGCACCCTCCGCAGCTTGACCATCGAGGCGAGATTCGCAAGTGTTCTGTCGAAGTTAGCCTTCGGCACATGAAAAACATGACTGGCGTCAAAATAGCTGAGAAACTTCTCCGACTACATCATGCCGTCGATGCACACGTAAACCCGCGATGATGATCGAAGTGCAGAGCCGTGCAGTGCCTAGCCTAGCGTTCAACCGGACACGCCGCCGACGGGCGTCCTCTCACCTAACAATTGAGCCGGCGGCGCGCCGGTTAACTCTGCGGTAGACCTCACCTAAGCGCGTATGGACGTCGGATTCTTCTTGGAGCAGAGGCTGATCTTCATTGAGCGCCACTATGCGATGGCTGTCACGCCGTTCGTGGAACGCAAGCGCCAGATTGAGGCGGAGGAGCCGCCGTTTGTTCCTCCGTACTCGGAAGACGGCGAGCCCCCGTTCTTGATGGAATGGCTTGAGGCTGACGACTCGATCAAGGTGCTTGGCAGCGCGTGTATCTCTATGCTTGCAGCATCTCTTCACGTGTACCTCCAGACCTGGGAGGTTCTCCTGCGACTGCCGATACCAGATGCTTTGAGAGGGACTTTCAAGAAGCGGGGATGGTTTGGCGGATATAGGCAGTTCTTCACTGACACTTTCGATGCAAAGTTTGAGGAGAGTGGCGCGAACCTTGATCTACTCGAAGAAGTTGTTCTCGTGCGAAACCGTACCCAGCACCCGGAGCACTTGACAGACATCCAATCTAAGTTTTCGGCACATGACTTGAAGCGAGTTCCAAGTCCATTCTTTGTCAGCGACCGCGAACGCGCATTGCTTTCGAGCCCGGACGAGGAAGAAAGGCGTTGGTTGATCGAGCCTCAGATCGAAGTCACGGACGAGCAGCTGCGAACGGCGATAGGCGAAGCTCGTAAGTTTTATCGGTGGTTCGAGTCGCAGTGGCGATGAGGTCTAACTGGTCATTCGACACGGACACGCACCGGCAGTGCGCCGCAAGGCCTGTGGACAAGCCTACGTCGTGCGGCGCCCTGCCGGCGCGTGCCGGTCAACTCCGACGTTGAGGCGGTGCAAAAACCCTTTTCGGTGGACACCGCAGGCATTGAGCTTGCATGCGATGGGACACCATGCCTCGCTACAAACCCGTCCAACGAGACCCGCTGCTACTGCCCGTGGTGCTTGACGAGCAGATCCAGCCGGGCACCTTCGAATTTGTGCTGGACTACCTGGTCGACCACGAACTGGACGTGAGCGCGCTGGACGCGCGGTTTCGCAATGACGAAACGGGCGCCAGCGCCTACGACCCGCGCGTCATGCCCAAGATCGTGCTGCTGGCCTACAGTCGCGGCTTGATCTCCGGCCGGCGCATCGAGCAGGTGTGCCGTCAGAGTGTGCTGTTCATGGCCGTGAGCGGCGACTCGCAACCCAGCTACACCCATATTGCCAAATTCGTGCGCGAGCTCGGTGAGCAGATCGGCCCGCTGTTCACGCAGGTGCTTCTGACCTGTGATCGCCAGGGCCTGATCGGTCGCAGCATGTTCGCCATCGACGGCGTGAAGCTGCCATCCAACGCGAGCAAGGAGCGAAGCGGCGCGCACGCCGAACTACACCACCGCGCCGAGCGCCTGGACAAGGCGGCGCGCAAGATGATCGAGCGTCACCGCAGCCGCGATGCCCAGGACAACGAGGGCAGTGGCCAAGGCGAGCCAGGCGGCGTGCAGCAGCGCATCGACTCCCTGCACAAGGAAGCCCAGGCCACGCGCGACTTCCTCGCGAACAACGCTCCCCGGCGCAACGCCAAGGGCCAGGAACTCAAATCCAACGTCACCGACAACGACAGCGCCCAGATGGCCACCGGCAAGGGCGTGATCCAGGGCTATGCGGCGCAGGCCGCGGGGACGCGAGCCACCAGGTGATCGTGGCAGGCGTGCGCACCGTGCGGTTGTTTCGCCCGAGCGACTTTTGCTTCGACGCCGGCACCAACAGCTGTATCTGTCCTGGCGGCGAACACCTGTACAGCAGCGGCAGCCAGTGCAAGACCAACGGGCGCGTGGCACACGAGTTCACGGGAACGAAGAGGGGTTGCGGGGCGTGCGAGCTGAGGGCGCAGTGCCTGAGGCACCCCGAGCGCACGGCGGTGCGACAGGTCTCGTTCTTCGCCAAGGCGCAGCCGGCGGCGCACGCGGCCACACAGATCATGAAGCAAGCGATCGACTCGGCGCAAGGCCGGCAGATCTACAGCCGGCGCATCGCCACGGTGGAACCGGTGTTCGCCAACCTGCGGCACAACAAGCGGCTGGACCGCTTCACCTTGCGTGGCAAGCAGAAGGTGGGCACGCAGTGGCGCTTGTACTGCCTGGTGCACAACATCGAGCAGCTCGCGCGAAGTGGGTTGGGACGCAGCGAACGCTGACGAGGCTGCCCGGCTGCTGCAGGGTGTTGAAATGCCCCGCAGGGCTGGCAGAATCACTTGACACGCCATCATCGCCACTCAGGAAGACACGCCGCCGTGAACGCGTCAAATATCGTAATAGACAGTCCTGCTGTGAGCTGTGCGCGGGTTATTGCACAGCCTCGTTAGACCGTTCGACATGACCTGGTATGCAGATGAGATCATCCTCTGCGCAAGCGACAAAGCGCTGGCGGAGGTCGTGGGGTGCTGGCAGTTGTCGCCGTTCGCGTACCACATTCGGTCACTCGCTGGACACGAGTGGTACCGAAGCGAGCAGCAGCACGGGCTTCCTGAAGGCGGATTGTTGGTGTTGCGGCCAGTGTGCGGGAACTCTTCGTACGGCCTTGAGTGGCACGGTACGTCGATATTGGATTGGGTCACGCTGCCTTTTGACTCATTAACTGAGAGCCTGCTAGATGATTCGGTCACGCAACGCCTTGGAGAGTACTTGGATGAAGAATCCGCGCCACCACTGCGGTTCCGGCAAGCGGTCGCGACGTTGGCGCGGCGCCTCGATCAACCGGTCTTGTACTATGGCTGCGGCATGTGGGGCGGTGAAATTGACTACGAGTACTGCCTGACATACAGGCCTGCAGAATCCCTGGTGGCGACTCAGCCCTCGTTGCCACCTGATCGACCCGGAGTTGAAGATGCCCTTCGTGTAGGGCTTGCCAATCTGGGGCTGAATCTGCCGACGGCGTACTTCGCACCTCACACAAGGGGGTTCCCATGGGAAGCGCACCGCTTGGGGTAAAGCGGCCTAACAAGTCAATCGACACGGACGTCCTATCGACCAGCTTCGCTACCCTAATGTTCGCCGGTCATTTCCGACGTTAGGCCCCACAAGGAGCTCCGCATGCCAAGCCTCGCCTCCATACTCATCGCCGCCGCCTCCTTCGTAATCTTTGGCCTCGGTAGTGCGCATCTTCTCTTCACGTTTCGGGGGAACAAATTTCATCCGCGCGACCCAGCGCTAATGGCACGGATGCAGGAAGTTTCACCTGTCATATCGCGCGAAATGTCGATGTGGAGCGCTTGGGTCAGCTTCAACACGAGCCATAGCTTTGGGGCCATGTTGTTCGGCCTGATCTATGGCTACCTCTCATTGGCCCAGCCTGCAGTCCTCTTTTCGTCGTGGTTCCTATTGGCGGTCGGACTGGCGTTGCTTGGGGGCTGCGTCTTTCTCGGTTGGCGCTACTGGTTCAGCACGCCGTTTCGAGGCGTCGTCTTGTCAACCGCCCTGTACATCGCAGGACTGGCCGCCTCGTTGAGCCATGGTGCCTAACCCCTCCATCGAGCGGACGTTAGGCATCAAATGACAGTGGCTCCCTCCACCTTGCCCGCAGAGACGGCCCTCGATCAGGAGTTCGTGGAAGAGGCATTCTTCATTGATTCATATCAAATTTCTCTCACGCACGGCAGCGCCACCGTCGTGGACATCTTCTTTGCAGTCTTTGGCCATCATCCGGCATGGCTGAAGGCGGTGCTGCTTGTGCGTCATCGCGTCGGTGCCTGGTTCGGCCTTCAGGCTGCCAGCACTTCCGAGGTCATGAGCCCCCGTCGGGCAGCAAGCTACCGTGTCGGGCAGCACATAGGTCCGTGGTCAATCTACTTCCTGGGTGACCGCGAGCTTGTCGCTGGCCGAGACAACAAGCACCTTGATTTCAGGCTGTCGGTTTTCAAGCGCGGCAGCGGTCCATCGGCGTCGGCAGTGGTTTCCACGGTTTGTCGTACCCACAACCGGTTCGGCCGCATGTACCTTCGAACCATCGCGCCGTTTCATCAATGGGGCGTCCAGCGTCTGCTTCGGCGGGCCGGTGAGGCGGGCAGGCTATGAGCGTTCACCGCCTCTGCGCCGTGTTCCGCGTGGCGCCTGACCCCTCTGTGGGGCGAACGTCTTCCGGCAAGCCGGAAGACGCCGCTCATGTCGAACGTGATTCCTCTCGAAACGGAGTGTCTTGATGGCAGCTACTGCATTGCCTTGGAAAGAGATCTTGAGAGGAGCGACATTGGTGGCCTCCCTGGCCCGAGATCTGATCAGGCACCAATCAAGCAAGCCCAGGCAATCGGCCGAGCCAGCATCCGATCCGAAGTCGCAGCTTGTCAGCCTCACCCGACGCGTTGAAGCACTGGAGAGCTCGAGGGACGAGCACGCGAAGGTGATGAAGATGCTCGCGGACGAGGTGCAAAGTCTCGCGCGACGCGCCATGATCGGCTATTGGATCGGCGTAGGCGGCCTGGTCGTGGCGCTCGCATCTATTGTTGTTTCATTGATTCGATGAAGCGGTATAACAGCTGATTCGACGTTAGGCTTATTGCAGCGAGCCCAAAGGAAACACCATGATCAACCTCCGAATTGTTGCCATCAGCTTCTCCCTGGTGCTCTCTGGCTGCGCCAATCTCGCGAGCCACACTGGTTCAGGTGAGCGCGGAATCGATGGAGTTCCATGCGTAGGGAGCGTTGCCACTTCCGTCGAGGGACTGTCCGAAGCCAGCAACGCGTCACTTTTGGTCAAGGCTCAAATGCCAACCGGAAAGGGTGGCGTGTGTTCGGCCAAGGTCTTCTCGGCAACGGCACCGGTCGTGCTCTATCGTGTGTTCGATGCGAGCAAGCCCTACACCAAGTTCGGGGGGTGGTGGTCCTTGAAGCGTCCGGGCAATTCGAAACCCGAGTACAGGGCAGCGAACGCCATCTGCCCGGAGTGGAGCAACCTGGACCGCCTGGTGTCCTGCGAGGTCAGGCCCGGGACGCAGATCGTCCTGGGAACAACGCAGAGCGCAGAATGCGCCGATGGGTCCACGTATTCCAAGACTGCGGAAACCCAGGTCTTTGTCGCGAATGACAGCAGGGCCGGAATCATTCACGTTGGCGCGTGCGGCGAGGAAGCAAACTGGCCTTGAAACGTGATCCCGCATGAAAACCCGCGTCATGTACATCGAATCGAAGGCAGGCAGACTTACCGGTCCCGGCCGCATTGGCAGAGTTCGGTTTTCCAAGACTGGAGCGACCCTCTACTACGGCGGGAGGTCATTTTGATGAACCAGACTGTGCTCTATCGTATTCTCGAGGAAGCTGGCTGCTCGATCCAAGTGTTCGAGGACCACCCGGGCTTCTTCGGAAACTGGCGCGTGCACTTCGTTAAGGGCGACATGCGCCTTGAGTTCGAAGCTGACAACCGCGAAGGATGGCTATCTCTCTGGCAGCGGTCGAACGAAGACAAGGGCGAGCTGGTGCATCAGGCGGAGATCGTCGACGAAGAGCACTCTCTCATCATGTTGAGAGAATGGCTGCGCGAGTTGGAGAGCCTCAAGTGACGTCACGTGCGCCGAGGCCCAACATGTCATCCGACCGGACCGCCTGCGGCGTGCGTCGATTCCTGTTGGCCGAACCTGGCGCCGGTCAACTCCGACGTTAAACCGCACGACCAGTCGAGGCCTCTCTCATGCCCATGAAGAAATCGATTCCCGCGGAAAATCCAGAGGCGTACATCGCCTCGCTGTCTGGCTGGCAGAGTCGCTACGCAGAGGCGCTGCGAACCGCTGTCCGTGGGGCCTCGGTGCTGCAAGAGGTCGTCAAGTGGGGGCACCTGGTCTACATGTCCAATGGCCCGGCCCTTCTCATTCGCGCTGAGGAAGACCGGTTGCTGTTCGGGTTCTGGCGCGGCAGGCGCTTGCGAGGCATAGAGCCAAGGCTCAAGCCAGGCGGGAAGTACGAGATGGCAACACTGGAGATCAGGCGAAACACAACCCTGGAACGGGCAACAGTGGTCGAGCTTGTCAAGGAAGCCGTGGCGCTCAATGCGTCACTGGGAAACCCGGCAACACTGCCTCCCAGAGGTGCGGCGAGTGCGGCCTGACGTGGAATAAGCCGGCACGATCCTCTCTCTACGCCGCGGGAAGGTCCTCGTGAATGCAGAGATAGTTTCCCTCGGTGTCCTTGAACCAGGCCGCCTTTTCGGCACCAAGCACACACACATGGTTGACCGTCTTCAGCCCCGGGAAGTCGTAGTCCTCGAACACCACGCCTGCCTGCTTCAGCTCTGCGATGCTGGCCGCAATGTCGGTGACCCGGAAACTGACCGCGGTGTGATCGGCCTTGGTCCCTTCGGGCTTCGGAAACAGCGCGAGGACGCTTCCACCCATCGTGTAGACAAACTTGCCGTCGTCCTTGAGCCCACCGGGTCTCAGGCCCAGGCAACCTTCGTAGAACTGGCGCGCCCGCTCCATATCCTTGACGGGCAGCATCGTGGTGACGGTCGCATCAGACAACATGGGAAGTCCTTTCGTCGAATCCGACCTGCTGCAGCGCCTGACACCCGCCAAGCCGCCAGACCGGCGGCTCAGCTTATGCCTGTCGGCGCCCAGGCGCCAGCAAAATCACCACCCGGCAGGCGAACCCTCCGCCTGTTCCTCATCGCTGCGCTCGCCGCACTGGTCGCAGCCTGCGCCGCACCCGGACCGTCCGTCTGCCCCAGCGGGTCGCAGGCGATGGTCAACGAGTCCTTGTACTTCGGCACCGACAAGCCGGGCGGCGCGGTCACGGGTGCGCAGTGGCAGGCCTTTCTCGACGCGTCAGTGACCCCGCGGTTTCCGGCCGGGCTGAGCGTCTGGCAGGCGGCAGGGCAATGGAAGTCAAACGCCGGGCCGATCGTTCGGGAAACGTCCTACGTTCTCAACATCGTCCACGCAGGCACCGCCACTGCGCATGCGGCGCTCGACGCGATTGCAAGCGAGTACAAGGCCAGGTTTCAGCAAGAGGCCGTGCTGCGCGTCAGGACAGCGGCATGTGTCTCCTTCTAGAAAGCGAGTGCAGTGGTGGAATCTCAATACCTCATAAGCGCCGAGACCTTCCTCAAGTTCGTGTACCCGGAGACCAGGGATCTCTGCAAGCACTTCCTGACGCTGGTGTCCGGGATCCTGGTGTTCTCGATCACGTTCTCCGAAAAGATCGTGGAGTTCCACAAGGCGGATGTGTGGCCCCGCCGCTTGCTCCTGTTCGCGTGGTCCATGCTCGTGTCAGCATTTCTGGCCGGCGGCCTGAGCCTGACGATGCTGTTCGTGTCGGCTTCGCGTGCCGCCGGAAATCACCCCGGCTGGGGGCGCCTGATGGAGCTTGGCGGCTTGACGCTGTTCGCAGCCGGAGGCGCCTTTGTCCTGGCGCTCCTCACTCTGGTGGCGTGCGGTGTCCTGGCGGTGTTGCGGCGCGAACGCGACGCCCGGAAAGCACCGGCCGAGGCTGCCTGATGGGCCGAACGGCACGGACGCCTGCGATGTCCTACGGCTGCATTGCTTGCGCGCGCAAGTCGCCGGCTACCGCCGCTGACATGGCGTGGGCCTGCGCCCTCCTATGATTGCCCCCATGACCGGAGACCTTCTCGACTTGGTGCAGTGGCCCGCCATGGTGATCACCCTCATTGCCGCCTGGCTGGTCGGTTCGCGCCGAACCGAGAAGCGCGGCTGGGGCTTCTGGTGCTTCATCGCCAGCAACGTGCTGTGGATCGTATGGGGCTGGCACACCAAGGCCTGGGCGCTGATCGCGCTGCAGGTCGGCCTGTTCGTCCTCAATCTGCGCGGGGCCAACAAGAACGACTCCGCGCCCGGTTGAGCACCGCGCTACCATCGCTGATGCCCGCACGTGCCGTCGCGCCGCGCCTGCATGTGCTGCTGGCAAGCCACGCATCCACCGCCGTGGTGGTGCGGCGCGGCCCGACGCGCCACACCGCCGTGATCGGCTGGGACCGCAACGGCGACCGGTTCACGGTCGGCCAGTGGCTGTATGGCCGCATCTACGAGCGGCGCAGCGACCTCTCGCCCGACGGCCGGCATTTCATCTACTTCGCCATGAACGGGCGCTGGTCGTCCACCGCCAGGGGCGCGTGGACGGCGATCGCGCGCGCGCCCTACCTGAAGGCGGTGTCGCTGTTCGCCAAGGGCGACTGCTGGCACGGCGGCGGCCTGTTCCAGTCGCGCACCGGCTATTGGTTGAACGACGGCTACGGCCACCAGGTGCTGCAGGAAGACCGCACGCTGCGCCGCGTGGCCGACCATCCGTGGCACGAGTCCTATGGCGGCGAATGCCAGGGCGTGTACTTCATCCGCCTGCAGCGCGACGGCTGGGCCATGAAGTCCACCGCGCCCGACAGCGCCGGCGGGCACGTGACGTGTTTCGAGAAGCCGGTCGCCGGGCACTGGCACCTGCGCAAACTGGCCCATGCGACGCTGCACCACCCGGTGGGCAAGGGCGTCTACTACGACACCCACGAACTGTTCAACAAGCGCACCGGCGCCGTGCTGCCGCTGCCCGACTGGGAATGGGCCGAGGTCGACGGCAAGCGCCTGCTGTGGGCGGCGGGCGGCTGCATCCACGCCGGGCGGGTCGATGCCGAGGGACTGAAGGGCGCGATGGTGCTGCACGATTTCAACGGCATGCAGTTCGAACCGCTGCAGGCGCCTTACTGACACCCAGCCGTTCGGGCTGAGCTTGTCGAAGCCCTTCGACAGGCTCAGGGCGAACGGAGTGCCCATGCTCAGGGCAAGCGGAATGCCGCAGCCACGTTTCGCCGAGCAGCGAAGCATGCGCAAGCGCCCGCCCGCACAATGCTGGCGATGCAAGCACCCAGCGCCTCCCGACCCGCAGGCTCGCCCCTGGACTTCGCGCTGCTGCTGGCGCTGGCCACGTTCTGGGGCGCCTCCTACACCTTCATTCGCGTGGGTGTCGCCACCATCCCGCCGCTCACCCTCATGGCGGCGCGCACGCTGATCGCCGCCGCCCTCCTGCTGGCGTGGCTGGCGGCGCGCGGCATCGCGCTGCCGCGCGAGCCGGCCATGTGGCGCCGCTTCGGCGTGCAGGCGCTGCTGAACAGCGTGGTGCCGTTCACGCTGATCGCCTGGGCCGAGCAGTCGGTCGATGCCGCGCTGGCGACCATCCTGAACTCCGCGTCGCCGGTGCTGGCCTTCCTGGCGACCTGGCTGGTCACGCGGCACGAGCAGGTCACGCGGCGCAAGCTGTTCGGCGTGGTGGCCGGGCTGGCGGGCATCTGCCTGATCGTCGGCACCAGCGCGTTCGGCGGCCTGGGCCACCAGCTGGTGCCGCAGCTGGCCATCGTCGCCGCGACCGTCTGCTACGCCGGCGCCGCCCTCTACGGGCGCGCGTTCCACGGCCTGCCGGCGGCCGTTCCCGCGGCCGGTTCGATGGTGGTCGGCAGCGCGCTGTTGATGCCGGCCAGCCTCCTGGTGGACCATCCGTGGACGCTGCACCCGTCGGCTGCGTCGGTGGGGGCATTGCTGGCGCTCGCGGTGTTCTCCACGGCGGCGGCCTTC
Organism: Pseudomonadota bacterium; assembly: GCA_040384685.1. Taxonomy (GTDB): domain Bacteria; phylum Pseudomonadota; class Gammaproteobacteria; order Burkholderiales; family Burkholderiaceae_C; genus Ramlibacter. The sequence goes on from JAZKIV010000024.1 coordinate 49,341, forward strand.
GTCATCTACTTCCGCCTGATCAAGACCATCGGTTCGGTCGCCATCACGTCGGTGGCCTACCTGCGCGTGCCGATCGGCGTCGCCATCGGCATGGTGTTCCTCGGCGAATCGCTGGCACCCACGGCGTGGGCGGGGCTGGCCTGCGTGGTCGCCGGCGTCGCCGCCATGACCGTTCCCGATCGGCCGCGCGCGGCGATGCAATAAACTGCGGCGCATCATCGATGCCGCCGACAGGAGCCGCATGAACGCCTCGGAACTGATTGCCTGGCAGTGGAAGACCTATGCGCGCAACCACTGCTCGCGCTCCAACCTGCTGCTGCACATCGTGGTGGTGCCGCTGTTCTGGATCGGCAACGTGATGCTGGTCGTCGCCCTGCTGCGCGGCGCATGGCTCGCGGCGCTGGCGGGCGCGGCCCTGATGGTGGTGTCCGTCGCCCTGCAGGGCCGGGGCCACAAGCAGGAAGAAGTGCCGCCCGAGCCCTTCAGCAGCCCGTTCAACGCGGTGTCGCGCATCTTCGTCGAGCAGTGGGTCACGTTCCCGCGCTACGTGCTGTCCGGCGGCTGGCGCGACGCGCTGCGCCACGGCTGACATGCGGCACGCCGAGCACCTGCCGGCCATCCTCGCGTTCCTCGCCCAGGCCGGCATCGCCGTGCGCCAGGAGCCGATCGAACGCGACACCTTCCTCCCCGGCATCGCGATCCGGGACGGCGCGCTGGTGTTCGACCCCGGGCGGCTGCAATGGCCGGGCGACCTGCTGCACGAGGCCGGCCACATCGCGGTGCTGCCGTCCGCCATCCGCCCGCAGGCCAGCGACGACCTGCAACTGGCGCCCGACATCCCGTTCGCCGGCGAGATGGAAGCCCTGGCCTGGGCCTACGCCGCCGCCATGGCGATCGGCCTGCCGGTGGAGGTGCTGGTGCACGAAGGCGGCTACAAGGGCCAGTCGCAGGCGCTGCTGCAGATGTACGCCCTGGGCATCTACCCCGGCCTGCAGGGCCTGTGCGGCGCGAAGATGGCCGAGTCGCCGAGCTTCATGCAGGACTGCGGGCCGGTGCACTACCCGCGCATGCTGAAGTGGCTGCGCGATTGAGAAAAGCTGAACCCATGTCCGACCGTCCTGTGCCGCCTCTGCCTTCCACCCCGCCCGGCCGCTACCGCCACTACAAGGGCGGCGAGTACGAGGTCTTTGGCGCGGCGCACCACAGCGAAACGCTGGAGCCGCTGGTGGTCTACCGCACGCTGTACGACGATTCGGGCCTGTGGGTGCGGCCGCACGCGCTGTTCTTCGGCAACGTCGATGTCGACGGCACGCCGCAGCCGCGCTTCGTGCTGGTCGCCGCCAACGAGGGCGGCGACACCCGTCCTCGCGCGGAGTAAGCTGGCTGTTTCTTCGCAAGGAGCGCGCCATGGGACTTTTCGACTCTCTCGCCGGCCAGGTGCTCGGCTCGATGTCCGGCGCAGGCGCCGGTGGTGACCATTCCAGCCTGGTCGACGCCATCGGCGGCCTGCTGGGCAACCAGCCGGGCGGGCTGTCCGGGCTGGTCTCCGCGTTCGAACAGCAGGGCCTGGGCGGCGTCATCGGCTCGTGGATCGGCACCGGCCAGAACCAGTCCATCACGGCGGAGCAGCTGCAGTCGGTGCTGGGCAGCGAGCAGGTGCAGGCGATCGCGCAGAAGCTCGGGTTCTCGCCCGACGCCGTGTCCGGCCACCTGGCGCAGCTGCTGCCGCAGGTGATCGACCGGCTCACGCCGGACGGCGCCGTGCCCGCGCCCGACGCGCTGGGCGGCCTGCTGGACATGTTCAAGGGCGCGGCGTCCTGAGAGCTGTCGACAACCACCTGCTGAACCTCCCCGCGCGCCCGGGCTTGTCCGGGCTGCCGCGCTTCGCGCTGGAGTTCCTCTATTTCGGCGCCAAGGAGGCGCGGGCCTGCCTGTTCGCCGGCTTGTTCTTCGCGGCGGTGTTCGCCGTGCCGCGCGCCGGGCTGTGGGGCGTGCCGCGCTACGACCTGCTGCTCGCCGTGGCGCTGGCGATTCAGGCCTGGATGATCCTTGCCGGGCTCGAGACGCTGGACGAGCTGAAGGCCATCACGCTGTTCCACGCGATCGGCTTCGCCCTGGAGGTGTTCAAGACCTCCAGCGGCATCCGGTCCTGGGCCTACCCGGACTTCGGCTACACCAAGCTGTTCGGCGTGCCGCTGTTCTCCGGCTTCATGTACGCGGCCATCGGCAGCTACATCATCCAGGCCTGGCGCCTGTTCGAGCTGCGCGTGGTGCACCATCCGCCGTACTGGATGGCGGGCGTGCTGGCGACCGCCATCTACGCCAACTTCTTCACCCACCACTTCATCGGCGACTACCGCTGGTACCTGGCCGCCTGCGCGCTCGGCCTGTACGCCCGGACCACGGTTGTCTTCCGGCCGCTGGACCGCGAGCGGCGCATGCCGCTGCTGCTGGCCTTCGTGCTGATCGGCTTCTTCGTCTGGCTGGCCGAAAACCTCAGCACCTTTTTCGGCGTGTGGAAGTACCCCAACCAGCTGGGCGCCTGGTCCGCGGTGCACGTGGGCAAGTGGAGTTCCTGGTCGCTGCTGATCGTCATGACCTTCACCATCGTGGCCAACCTCAAGCACATCAAGGCGCGCATCCATGTCCCTGCCTGAGGCATCCGAGCTCGAACGCTACCTGCACGCGCACATCCCGCTGTCGAAGGCGATGGCGGTGTCCGTCGTTTCGGTGGAGCAGGCCAGCGTCGTGCTCGGCGCGCCGCTCGCGCCCAACATCAACCACCGCGACACGGTGTTCGGCGGCAGCGCCTCGGCGCTGGCGATCCTGGCCGCCTGGTCACTGCTGCACGTGCGGCTGCGCGCCGAAGGCCTGGAGGGCAGGCTGGTGATCCAGCGCAACACCATGGACTACGAGCAGCCGATCCTGGGCGGCTTCACCGCGCGCTCGGCGCTGCAGGAGCCGCAGCGCTGGCAGCAGTTCACCCGCATGCTGGCACGCAAGGGCAAGGCGCGCATCGCGGTGGGTTCGGTGCTGGAGGCCGCGGGCGCGGTGGCCGGTCGCTTCACGGGTGAGTTCGTCGCATTGCGCATGCCTTGACCCTCGCCCGGCAGTCCCGCGCCGGGCCTGCCAGAATTGGCAGGCATGAGATCCAGGGCCGACGAAACCACGCTGCGCATCCGGCGCTTCCGGCAAGAGGACTGGCCGCGGCTGTGGCAACTGCTGCAGACCACGTTCCAGGCCGGCGACACCTACGTGTTCGATGACCGCACCACCGAGGCGCAGGCGCTGGACATCTGGATCCGGCAGCCGCAGGTGACCTGCATCGCCGAGTCCGAGCAGGGCGAGCTGCTCGGCACATACATCCTCAAGCCCAACCAGCCCGGCCGCGGCAGCCATGTCTGCAACGCCGGCTACGTGGTCGCGCCGGCGGCGCGCGGGCAGGGCGTGGCGCAGCGCATGTGCGCGCACTCGCTGGAGGAGGCCGCGGCCTCGGGCTACGACGCCATGCAGTTCAACTTCGTGGTGTCGACCAACGAACGTGCGGTGCGCCTGTGGCAGCACATGGGGTTCGCCATCGTCGGCACGCTGCCCAAGGCGTTCCGCCACGCGAGCCTGGGCGACGTGGACGCCTACGTCATGTACAAGCGTTTGGCGACGTGACGGACGGCACTGCGCCCGAACTCCGCGCGTCCTGGCAGCGCTGCTGGGCCGGCCTGGGTGCGAAAGGCGATGGCGCCGGCGTTCTGGAAGACCTGCTGGCGCGGCACGCACAGCCCTGGCGCAGGTACCACACGCTGCAGCACCTGCGCGAATGCATCGCCTGGTTCGAGCGCGCTTCGGCGCTGGCGCTGCACCCGGCCGAGGTCGAGGCCGCGCTGTGGTTCCACGACGCGGTGTACGACCTGCCCGGCAGCGGCAACGAGGAGCGCAGCGCCGCGCTGGCCGTTGCTTCGCTGGCGCCTGCCGGGGTGGCGGCGGAGGCCGTCGCGCGGGTGGAACGCATGGTGCTGGCCACGCAGCACGGCACCGACGTGCCCGGCAGCGCGGACGCGCAGCTGCTGGTCGACATCGACCTGGCCATCCTGGGTGCGCCGCCGCCGCGCTTCGCCGAATACGAGGCGCAGATCCGCGCCGAGTACGCCTTCGTGCCGGAAGTGCAGTTCCTGCACAAGCGCAGCGAAATCCTGCAGTCTTTCCTGGCGCAGCCGCGCATCTACGGCACGGCGTTCTTCTTCGATGCGCTGGAGCGGCAGGCGCGCGAGAACCTGGCGCGCGGCCATCGCATACGATTCGTGCCATGAAGCAGGCTCTTCTTGTCATCGACGTGCAGCGCGGCCTGTTCGACGCCGTGCCGCGGCCCGACGAAGCCGATGCGGTTGTCGACCGCATCAACGCGCTCGCCGCACGGGCCCGCGCCGCCGGCGCGCCGGTGGTGTTCGTGCAGCATGAAGACGGCGAAGGCGGCGAGCTCGCGCACGGCTCGCCGGGCTGGCACCTGGAGCAGCGGCTGGTTGTCGGGAGCACCGACGTGCACGTGCGCAAGTCCACGCCCGACTCCTTCCTGCGCACCGATCTGGGCGCTCTGCTGGAACGCTGGAGCACGGAACAGGTTGTGATTTGCGGCTACGCCAGCGAGTTCTGCGTGGACACCACCACGCGTCGCGCCGCCGCGCTCGGCTACCCGGTGATCCTTGCCGCCGACGCGCACACCACGCACGACAAGCCGCATGCCACGGCGCGGCAGATCCGCGCGCACCACAACGCAACCTTGTCCGCCATCGGCAGCTTCGGCCGGCCGATCGTGGCGCGCGTCGCCGCCGACATCGCATTCGCGGCGCAGGCCGGTTCCTCCGCCGGGTGAGGGGTTGCCCGTGTTCAGCCACGTCACCGTCGGTGTCAACGACCTGCCGGCCGCCGCCGCGTTCTACGACGCCGTGCTGCGGCCACTCGGGCTGCGCCGGCGCACCGTGACCGACGACGGCGGGCCGCCGGCGCTGTGCTGGGTCCACGCCGACCGCTGGCTGCCGCGCTTCTACGCCTACCGGCCGCTCGACGGCCGCGCGGCCACCGCGGGCAACGGCAGCATGGTGGCCTTTCTCGCGCCCAGCCCGCAGGCGGTGCGCGACGCGCACGCGGCCGGCCTGGCCGCCGGCGGCACCGACGAGGGTGCGCCCGGGCCGCGCGGCCGCTATGGCGAAGGCTATTACGGTGCCTACCTGCGCGATCCGGACGGCAACAAGGTCCACCTGGTCTACCGCGGCGACCTGCCCGGTGCGTGAGCGCACAAAGGAAACGGTGAATCAGGGCCGAATCCGCCCTGTTACGCCCCTAGAGTGCATCCCTGCTGCCCGTGTCCCCGCCCCGCCGGGAGGGGCGGGCAGAAGGAGATCCCATGCTCGAGGACCTGCAAGCCGGCGCGCCCGGCGATTTCGATTTCGCGATCGGCGACTGGTCGGTGCGCCATCGCCGGCTGAAGGAGCGGCTCAAGGGCAGCGACGACTGGGTGGAATTCGCCGGCAGGTCCTCCACGCGCAGGATCCTGGGCGGCTTCGGCAACCTGGAAGACAACCTGCTGCACCTGCCGGAAAGCTCGTACCGCGCCGTGGCATTGCGTTCCTACGACGCGCAGGCCGGCACCTGGTCCATCTGGTGGCTGGACGGCCGGGTGCCCGGCGTGCTGGACGTGCCGGTGGTCGGTGCGTTCCGCGACGGCGTCGGCGAGTTCCTGGCCGATGACACGCTGGACGGCCGGCCGATCCAGGTGCGCTTTCGCTGGGACGCCCGCACGCCGGCGCGGCCGCGCTGGGAGCAGGCGTTTTCCGCGGACCAGGGCGTGAGCTGGGAGACCAACTGGACGATGGAATTCTTCCCGGGCATCTAAGATGCCCGCCTTCCCAGCTCCGAAAAAGCAGACCATGAAGCTCGGCCGCACCGTCCCCATCCTGCGCATCTTCGACGAGGCCAAGGCGCGCGAGTTCTACGTCGGCTTCCTGGGCTTCACGGTCGACTGGGAGCACCGCTTCGAGCCCGCGCTGCCGCTGTACCTGCAGGTGTCCAGCGGCGACTGCACGCTGCACCTGTCGGAGCACCACGGCGACGGCTCGCCCGGCGTCGCGGTGCGCATCGACGTGGACGACGTCGACGCGCTGCAGCAGGCGCTGGTTGCCAAGGCCTACGGCTACGCCCGGCCCGGCGTCGAGGACACGCCCTGGGGCCGGCGCGAGATGACCGTGCGCGACCCGTTCGGCAACCGGCTGGTGTTCGCCGGCCCGGAAAGCGCCTGAGCGGGCGCGCCGGGCGGCCCTGGCCCGGCAATAATCCGGCCCATGGAGACAAAGTGGCTGGAAGATTTCGTGAGCCTGGCCGAGACCCGCAGTTTCAGCCGCTCGGCGCAGCTGCGCCACGTGACCCAGCCTGCCTTTTCGCGCCGCATCCAGGCGCTGGAAGCCTGGGCCGGCACCGACCTGGTGGACCGCAGCTCGTACCCGACGCGGCTCACGCCGGCCGGCCAGACGCTGTATGCCCAGTCGCTGGAGATGCTGCAGGCGCTGCAGACCACGCGCGCCATGCTGCGCGGCCACGCCTCTGCCGGGCAGGACGTGATCGAGTTCGCCACGCCGCACACCCTGGCCTTCACCTTCTTCCCGGCCTGGATCTCCACCCTGCGCGAAGCCTTCGGCCCGATCAAGAGCCGGCTGATCGCGCTGAACGTGCACGACGCCGCGATGCGGCTGGTGGAGGGCAGCTGCGACCTGCTGATCGCCTACCACCACGCGTCGCAGCCGCTGCAGCTGGACGCCGACCGCTACGAGATGGTGGTGCTCGGCCAGGAAAGCCTGGCGCCGTACTGCAAGCCCGACGCCCAGGGCGAGCCGATGTTCCGGCTGCCGGGCCGCCCGGGCCACCCGATGCCCTACCTCGGCTATGCGCCGGGCGCCTACCTCGGCCGCGTGGCCGACCTGATCCTGAAGCAGGCCGGCATCGCCATCCACCTGGATCGCGTGTACGAAACCGACATGGCCGAGGGCCTGAAGGTGATGGCGCTGGAAGGCCATGGCATCGCCTTCCTGCCGTCCAGCGCGGTGAAGAAGGAGCTGCAGGCGCGCCGGCTGGTGAGCCCGGCGCCGCCCGAGCTGGCCGGGCTGGAGATCGTGATGGAGGTGCGCGCCTACCGCGAGCGGCCCACCGCGCAGCATGCCGGCAAGGGCACGGCGCAGGCGCTGTGGGCGTTCCTGGCGACGCAGGCGGCCCAGCGGGGCGCTTCTACTGCCCCATAAAGATCTTGCATAAAGCTCCGCGCAAACGGCATTGGCGCCCGCACGGCGGCGGCCCTACAGTCGCGCCACTTTTTCCAGGCCATCCATGACCTCCTTCCGCACCGAGCACGATTTCCTGGGCGACAAGCAGATTCCGGCGGACGCCTATTGGGGCGTGCACACGGCCCGGGCGGTGGAGAATTTCCCCATTTCCGGCACGCCGCTGGCGGCCATGCCGGAACTCATCCGCGCCTTCGGCCACGTCAAGAAGGCGGCGGCGCGTGCCAATGCCGAGCTGGGCGCGCTCGACGCGCGGCGCGCCGAGGTGATCGGCCTGGCCTGCGACGAATTGGTGGCCGGCCGCTTCCACGACCAGTTCGTGGTCGACGTGATCCAGGGCGGCGCCGGCACCTCGACCAACATGAACGCCAACGAGGTGATCGCCAACATCGCGCTGCAGATGCTGGGCCATGGCAAGGGCGAGTACCAGCACCTGCACCCCAACGACCACGTCAACGCCTCGCAGAGCACCAACGACGTCTATCCGACTGCGGTGCGCCTGGCGCTGTGGGCCGGCCTGGACGGCCTGCTGGAGGCGATGGAGGTGCTGCGCCTGGGCTTCGAGGCCAAGGCCGCCGAGTTCCAGGACGTGCTGAAGATCGGCCGCACCCAGCTGCAGGACGCCGTGCCCATGACGCTCGGCCAGGAGTTCTCCACCTACGCCGTGATGCTGGAAGAAGACCAGGCCCGGGTGCGCGAGGCGCGCGCGCTGATCCAGGAAGTGAACCTGGGCGCGACGGCCATCGGCACCGGCATCAACGCGCCGCACGGCTACGCCGAGCTGGCCTGCCGGCTGCTGGCCGAGGAGAGCGGCATCCCGGTGGTGAAGGCCAAGAACCTGGTGGAAGCCACGCAGGACACCGGCGCCTTCGTGCAGCTGTCGGGCGTGCTGAAGCGGGTGGCCACCAAGCTGTCCAAGACCTGCAACGACCTGCGCCTGCTGTCCAGCGGGCCGCAGGCCGGCTTCGGCGACATCCGGCTGCCGGCGCGCCAGGCTGGTTCCTCCATCATGCCGGGCAAGGTGAACCCGGTGATTCCCGAGGTGGTGAACCAGGTGGCGTTCGAGGTGATCGGCAACGACGTCACCGTGACCATGGCGTCCGAGGCTGGCCAGCTGCAGCTCAATGCGTTCGAGCCGATCATGGGCTGGAGCCTGCACAAGAGCATCCGCCACCTGTCGAACGCCTGCCTGGCGCTGCAGGCGCACTGCGTGGCCGGCATCGAAGCCAACCACGAGCTGCTGGCGCGCCGGGTGCGCGAATCCATCACCCTCGTTACCGCGCTCAACCCGGTGATCGGCTACGAGAAAGCGGCTTTGCTCGCCAAGACGGCCATTACCATGGGCAAGCCCGTGGTGGAGGTGGCCGAGGAATTGGGCATCCTCACCCGGGAGCAGATCGAGGCTTTTCTCGTCCCGGCAAACCTGACGCATCCCTTGCGCCCGTCGTCATGACCATGGCGGGCACGAAGCCTGCTTCCGGAGGGCGGGTAGCTACGGGTAGGACACCGTGCAGCGAGTCTCTAGAATTCCATGTCGCCCTTTGCGGCGCCCAACTCAGGAGAAATTGAATGAAGAAGCATCTATTGGCAATCGGGGTCGCCCTGCTGGCGGCCGGTGCCGTCCATGCCCAGGCCACCGACACGCTGGCCAAGGCCAAGGCCGCCGGCAAGGTGGTGATGGGCGTGCGCGAATCCTCCGCGCCGCTGTCCTTCACGCTGGGCAACAACCAGTACACCGGCTACCACGTCGAGCTGTGCCAGCGCATCCTGAAGGCGGCACTGCCGGGCGTGTCCGTTGAATACGTGCCGGTGACCTCGGCCAACCGCATCCCGCTGGTGCAGAACGGCACCGTGGACATCGAGTGCGGCTCCACCACCAACAACGCCACCCGCCAGAAGGACGTGTCCTTCGCGCTCACCACCTACGTGACCGAAGTGCGCACGGCCGTGAAGACCACGTCCGGCATCAAGTCCATCGCCGACCTGAAGGGCAAGACCGTGGCCACCACCACCGGCACCACCTCGGTGGCGCTGCTGCGCAAGCACAAGCGCGGGGCCGGCGTCACCTTCACCGAGGTGTACGGCAAGGACCACGCCGACAGCTTCCTGCTGCTGGAGTCCGGCCGCGCCGACGCCTTCGTGATGGACGACAACATCCTGGCCGGCCTGATCGCCTCGTCCAAGTCGCCCAAGGACTTCGTCATCACCGGCGAAACGCTCAACGTCGAGCCCATCGCCATCATGATGCGCAAGGACGACGCCGCGTTCAAGAAGGCGGTGGACGACTACATCCGCGGCGCCATGAAGGCCGGCGAGCTGAACCTGCTGTACACCAAGTGGTTCATGCAGCCGATCCCGCCGAAGAACACCAGCGTGAACCTGCCCATGGGCAAGATCATGGCGGGCCTGGTCAAGACGCCGTCGGACAAGCCGGCCGAGGAATACAACAAGTAAGAAAGCCAGCCGCGCGCCGGTGGCGCGCGGCATTCCCTGAAGTCGCGCCGTCCGGCGCGTGGCATCGCTTGAAGGCAGGAGGGGCCGATGAGCCTGGAATGGCAGGTGTTCTGCATGGACACCATCGACAAGGCGCCCATACCCGGCTGCTTCAGCCAGGGCGAGACGCAGACCTATCTTGGCTGGCTGCTGCAGGCCTGGGGCCAGACGGTCACCGTGGCGCTGCTGTCGCTGGTGGTGGCGCTGGGGGTCGGCTGCTTCGTCGGCACGCTGCGCACGCTGCCCGACAGCCCGTGGATCACCCGGCTGGCCAACGCCTGGGTGGAGCTGTTCCGCAACATTCCGCTCCTGGTCCAGATCTTCCTCTGGTACCACGTGCTGCCGGTGCTGATCCCCCTCTTCGCGCAAACGCCCAAGCTGCTGCTGGTGGTGCTGGGCCTGGGCCTGTTCACCTCGGCGCGCATCGCCGAACAGGTGCGCGCCGGCTTGCAGGCGCTGCCGCGCGGCCAGCGCTACGCCGGCATGGCGCTCGGGCTGACCCTGCCGCAGTACTACCGCTACGTGCTGCTGCCGATGGCGTTCCGCATCATCATCCCGCCGCTGACCAGCGAGACGATGAACATCTTCAAGAATTCGTCGGTGGCGTACGCCGTGTCGGTCACCGAGCTGACCTTCTTCGCGCAGCAGGCCGGGGAGGAAACCTCCCGCGGCGTCGAGATCTACCTGGCGGTGACGGCGCTCTACGTCATCTCCGCCTTCACCATCAACCGCATCATGGCCTTCATCGAGAAGCGCGTGCGGGTGCCGGGCTTCGTGGCGCCCACCACGGGCGGAGGCCACTGAGATGGATTTCTCCTTCTTCACCTTCGAGGTTTTCCGCGCCTACGTCCTGAAGGGCCTGTACTTCAGCCTGGCGCTGACCGCGGTGGCCACGCTGGGCGGCATCCTGTTCGGCACGCTGCTCGCGCTGATGCGGCTGTCGGGCAAAAAGATCCTGGTGCTGCCGGCCACCATCTACGTCAACGGCATGCGCTCCATCCCGCTGCTGATGGTGCTGCTGTGGTTCTTCCTGCTGGTGCCCCTGCTGATCGGGCGCCCGATCGGCGCGGAGCTGTCGGCGGTGATCACCTTCGTCGCCTTCGAGGCGGCGTACTTCAGCGAGATCGTGCGCGCCGGCATCCAGTCGATCGCGCGCGGCCAGGTCTTCGCCGGCTTCGCGCTGGGCATGACCTACGGCCAGAACATGAAGCTGATCGTGCTGCCGCAGGCCTTTCGCAACATGCTGCCGGTGCTGCTGACGCAGACCATCATCCTGTTCCAGGACACTTCGCTGGTCTACATCATCACGGCGCACGACATGCTGCACGGCTTCGTCACCGTCGGCGCCAACCTGAGCCACCCGCGCGAGGCCTACATCCTGGCCGCGCTGCTCTACTTCGTCATCTGTTTCGCCCTGTCCTGGCTGGTCAAGCGGCTGCAGACCAAGATCGCCATCATCCGCTGAGGCTCCCGCATGAACGACAACAAGCCCATGATCGAAATCCGCAACGTCTCCAAATGGTATGGACCGGTGCAGGTGCTGCAGGACTGCAAGGTCACCATCAACAAGGGCGACGTGGTGGTGGTGTGCGGTCCTTCGGGTTCCGGCAAGTCCACCCTGATCAAGACCGTCAACGGCCTGGAGCCGATCCAGAAGGGCGAGATCTTCGTCGACGGCATCCAGGTCAACGGCGCCAAGACCGACCTGCCCAAGCTGCGCAGCCGCGTGGGCATGGTGTTCCAGCACTTCGAGCTGTTCCCGCACCTGTCGGTGACGGAGAACCTGACCTTGGCGCAGGTGAAGGTGCTCAAGCGCTCGGCCGACGAGGCCAAGGTGCGCGGCATGAAGATGCTGGACCGCGTGGGCCTGATGGCGCACAAGGACAAGTTCCCCGGCCAGCTGTCGGGCGGCCAGCAGCAGCGCGTGGCGATCGCCCGCGCGCTGTCGATGGACCCGATCGTGATGCTGTTCGACGAGCCGACCTCGGCACTCGACCCCGAGATGGTGGGCGAGGTGCTGGACGTGATGGTGGCGCTGGCCAAGGAAGGCATGACCATGATGGTGGTCACGCACGAGATGGGGTTCGCCCGCAAGGTGGCCAACCGCGTGATCTTCATCGACGTCGGCGGCCGCATCCTGGAAGACTGCGGCAAGGAAGACTTCTTCGGCAACCCCGAGGCGCGCCAGCCGCGCACCAAGGACTTCCTCAACAAGATCCTGTCGCACTGAGACGGGCCCGGTGCGCGCCGCAGCACTCGCCAGCCGGCAGGTCTCCTGGTTGGGGCGCGTGCTGCTGCTCGCGTGCGTCGCGCTGCAGGCCGGCGCCGCGTGGGCGCAGTCCGCGCGCCGCGTGGCGCTGGTGATCGGCAACGACCGCTACCAGCACATCGAGCCGCTGAAGAACGCGAAGAACGACGCGCGCCTGTTCTCGCAGCTGCTGCGCGAAGCCGGCTTCGAAGTCATCGCGCAGGAGGACGCCGGGCGCGAGCAGTTCTGGGCCGCGGTGGACCGCGCGAAGAACCGCGTCAACAAGGGCGACGAGCTGGTGTTCTTCTACGCCGGCCACGGCGTGCAGGTGGGCGCCAGCCAGTTCCTGCTGCCGGTGGACATCCGCCCGCCCGAGAACGACCGCCAGGTCGAGCGCAACGCGATTCCGCTGGTCGAGGTGCTGGACGCCTTCACCGAGGCGCGCGTGTCGGTGTTCGTGATCGACGCCTGCCGCGACAACCCGTTCCCGCGCACCGGCACGCGCAGCATCGGCGGCACGCGCGGGCTGGCGCGGCCGGAGCCGACCACCGGGCAGATCGTGATCCTGTCGGCCGGGCGCGACCAGAAGGCGATGGACGAGGTGCCGGGGCAGGGCGCGAGGAACGGCCTGTTCACCCACGAGCTGGTGGACGTGATCCGCCGCGGCAACCCGGAAGTGCGCGAGGCCTTCGAGACGGTGAAGGAGCGGGTCGACGACAAGGCGCGCCGCGCCAACCACCTGCAGCGGCCCTCGGTGTCGCACGACCTGCGCGGCCAGTTCCGCTTCTTCCCGGCGTCGGTCACGGCCATGCCTGCCGCACCTGTCGCACCCGCCACGGTGGTCGCCGCGCTGCCGCCCAGGCCGGTGGAACCGGTGCCGGCCCTGCCGCCGGTTCAACCGGCGCCGGCGCCAGCCGCTCCGATCGAGCGCATCGCTGCCAATCCTGCAACCAGCGCGACCATGCAGAAGGTCGCGGCCAGCGGGCGCATCACCATGGGCGTGCGCGAGGCGTCGAGCGTGCTGTCGTACACCACCGGGGACGGCCAGTACGCCGGCTTCCACGTCGAGCTGTGCCGGCGCATCGTCGACGCGCTGGGCCGCAGCCTGGGCCGCGCCGTCAAGGTCGACTACCAGCCGGTGACCTCGCAGAACCGCATCCCGCTGGTGCAGAACGGCACGGTGGACATCGAGTGCGGCTCCACCACCAACAACACTGCCCGCCAGCAGGACGTGGCTTTCCTCAACACCATGTTCGTCGAGGAGACGCGCATCGCGGTGCGCGCGAATTCGGGCATCGGCTCGGTCGCGCAGCTGGCCGGCAGGAACGTCGCCACCACCACCGGCACCACCTCCGTGCAGTTGCTGCGGCGCCACCGCGGCGCCGCGGGCCTGGCCTTCAACGAGGTCTACGGCCGCGACCACGCCGACAGCTTCGTGCTGCTGGAAAGCGGCCGTGCCGACGCCTTCGTGATGGACAGCCTGATCCTCGGCAGCACCATCGCCCAGGCCCGCAATCCGGGCGAGTGGCGCATCTGCTGCGAGGCGCTCAGCCAGGAGCCGGTCGCCATCATGGTCCGCAAGGACGACGGCTTCCGGAAGTTCGGCAACGACGTGCTGGCCGAACTGGTGCGCAGCGGCGAGATGCAGCGCATCTACAACCGCTGGTTCACGCAGCCGGTGCCGGGGCGCCGCTTCCAGCTCGCCGTGCCGGCTTCGGCGGCGACGCTGAACGCCTGGGCCGACCAGAACGACCGGCCCTGGGAAAGCTACGCCGGCCGCTGAGGCGCCTCGGCCCGGCGTGCCCCGCCGGTGGGACAATCCCGTCCATGACAGATCAACTCACGATCGTGCGCCCGGACGACTGGCACCTGCATGTGCGCGACGGCGCCGCCATGGCGGCGGTGGTGCCGCACAGCGCGGCGCAGTTCGGCCGCGCGATCATCATGCCCAACCTGCGCCCGCCGGTGACCACCACCGCGCAGGCGCTGGCGTACCGCGAACGCATCCTGGCGGCCGTGCCCAAGGGCCTCGCGTTCGAGCCGCTGATGACGCTGTACCTCACCGACAAGCTGCCGCCCGAGGAGATCGCGCGCGCGAAGGCGGCCGGCATCGTCGCCTGCAAGCTGTACCCGGCCGGCGCCACCACCAACAGCGACGCCGGTGTCACCGACCTGCGCAAGATCCATCCGACGCTGGAGGCGATGCAGCGCGAAGGCCTGCTGCTGCTGGTGCACGGCGAAGTGACGGATGCGGCCATCGACGTGTTCGACCGCGAAGCGGTGTTCATCGAGCGCCACCTGGTCCCGCTGCGGCGCGACTTCCCGGAGCTGAAGATCGTGGTGGAGCACATCACCACGCGCGAGGCGGCGCACTACGTGCGCGACGCTGGCCGCTTCACCGGCGCCACCATCACGGCGCACCACCTGCTGTACAACCGCAACGCCATCTTCACCGGCGGCCTGCGCCCGCACTACTACTGCCTGCCGGTGCTCAAGCGCGAGACGCACCGCCAGGCGCTGGTGGAAGCGGCCACCGGCGGCAACCCGCGCTTTTTCCTCGGCACCGACAGCGCGCCGCACCCCGCGCACCTGAAGGAGCACGCCGCCGCCTGCGCCGGCTGCTACACCGCACTGGCCGCGATGGAGCTGTATGCGCAAGCCTTCGACGCCGCCGATGCATTGGACAAGCTGGAAGGCTTCGCCAGCTTCCACGGCCCGGACTTCTACGGCCTGCCGCGCAACAGCGGCACGCTGACGCTCAAGCGCGAAAACTGGACCCAGCCGGAGGCCGTTCCCTTCGGCGAAACCGAGCTCAAGCCGCTGGGCGGCGGCGAGACCCTGCCGTGGCGGGTGGCGGCATGAACGCCACCATGGGCGCCAAGCCGCGCGTCGCGCTCCTGATCGACGCCGACAATTCGCCGGCCACCAAGATCGGGCTGATCCTCACCGAGCTGTCCACCTTCGGCGAAACCAACGTTCGCCGGGCCTACGGCAACTGGAAGAAGACCGAGCTGAGGGGCTGGGAGGAACAGCTGCACGAGCACGCCATCCGCCCGATGCAGCAGTTCGACTACACCAAGGGCAAGAACGCGAGCGACATGGCGATGGTCATCGACGCGCTGGACCTGCTGTACACCGACCATCCCGACGCCTTCGGCATCGTCTCGTCCGACGCCGACTTCACGCCGCTGGTGATGCACCTGCGCGCCAAGGGCGCGGCCGTGTACGGCTTCGGCGCGCGCAAGACGCCGGAGCCCTTCGTCAACGCCTGCTCGCGCTTCCTCTTCCTCGACGAGCTGCAGTCGCAGGCGGGCGACGCCGACGCGCCCGACTCGGAGCGCACGCAGCGCCTGCGCCGCACCGGCGCCGAGCTGCGGCAGGACCAGAAGCTGGTGACGCTGCTGCGCAACGCGGTGCGCGCGGCCGAGGACGACGAAGGCTGGTCGCGCGTGAGCGACGTGCGCCAGCAGATCGGCAACCAGGCCTCCTTCGACCAGCGCAACTACGGCTACGCCACGCTGACCAAGCTGCTGATCGCCACCGACCTGTTCGAGCTGATCGACGAAGGCAGGTCGAACGTGTCGGTGCGCGAGAAACCGGCGCGCCGCGCAAAGGCCTGATTGCTGCCCGCGCTGGACTGGTCCCGCCCGTGGTTCGCGCCCTGGCGCGCGGCAGGCGAGGGCGTGGCCGCGCGGGTTGCGGCCGGCTGGCCGCTGGACGCCGCGCTGAACGAGGCGGGGCCTGCGCCGGTGCGGTTCGTGCCCCAGGACGGCCTGCCCGCAGGCACGCCCTACGAAAGCTTCGTCTTCGACACCGGCCGCTGCCCGGTGCGCCCCGGCCTGCACGACTTCTTCAACGGCCTGTGCTGGCTGCGCTTTCCCGCTGCCAAGAGCGCGCTCAACCGGCTGCAGGCCGAAGCCATCGCGCGCGACGGCATCGGCGCGCGGCGCGGGCCGATGCGCGACGCCATCACCCTGTTCGACGAGAGCGGCGCCCTGCTGCAGGCCGCGCCCGAGCTCTGGCAGGCGCTGCTGGCGCGCCAGTGGCGCTCCCTGTTCGTCGAGCTGCGGCCGCTGTGGCGCGAGGCGCGGCTGCTGGTGTTCGGCCACGCGCTGCTGGAACAGCTGGCCGCGCCGCGCAGGAACATCACGGCGCATGTCTGGCGCGATCCCTGCCCGCCGGGCGACGCCGCGGATGCGGACGCTTGGCTGGCGGCGCAGCTCGCACCCGAGCGGCTCGCGGCCAAGCCGTTCACGCCGCTGCCGGTGCTGGGCATCCCCGGCTGGTGCGCGGAAAACGAGAACTTTTCCTTCTATGATGACTCCCTCGTCTTTCGTCCTCCCAGGGCGCCACAAGCAAGTACAACAACGACGCCCCCGGGACCCCGCCGCTCTTGATTCGAGGCACGCCAGCCTCATCTGACGCCCGGGGTGCCCCTTCAAACCACCCTTTCGGAGCCTGAATTGAAACGCATCGTCCTGTTCGTCCTGACCAACCTGGCCGTGGTGCTGGTGCTGGGCATCGTGGCGCGCCTGCTGGGCGCCGACCGCTACCTCACCGCCAATGGCCTGAACCTGGGCGCGCTGCTGGTGTTCGCGGCGATCATGGGATTCGGCGGCGCCATCATTTCGCTGCTGATCTCCAAGCCGGTCGCCAAGTGGAGCGCCGGCGTGCAGGTGATCACCGGCAACGAGGGCGCCGATGAAGCCTGGATCGTCGAGACCGTGCGCCGCTTCGCCGACAAGGCCGGCATCGGCATGCCCGAGGTCGGCATCTTCGAGGGCGAGCCCAACGCCTTCGCCACCGGCGCCTTCAAGAACAGCGCCCTGGTGGCGGTGTCCACCGGCCTCTTGCAAGGCATGACGCGCGAGGAAGTGGAGGCCGTGATCGGCCACGAGGTGGCGCACATCGCCAACGGCGACATGGTCACCATGACCTTGATCCAGGGCGTGATGAACACCTTCGTCGTGTTCCTGTCGCGCGTGGTCGGCTACGCGGTGGACAGCTTCCTGCGCCGCGGCGACGACCGCTCCTCCGGCCCGGGCATCGGCTACTGGGTGACCACCATCGTGCTGGACATCCTGCTGGGCTTCGTGGCGGCGATGATCGTGGCCTGGTTTTCGCGCCAGCGCGAATTCCGCGCCGACCGTGGCTCGGCCGACCTGCTGGGCCGCCGCCAGCCGATGATCAACGCCCTGGCGCGCCTGGGCGGCATGGTGCCCGGCGAGCTGCCCAAGAGCATCCAGGCCTTCGGCATCACCTCGGGCGTGGGCAAGCTGTTCTCCTCGCACCCGCCGATCGAGGAGCGCATCGCGGCGCTGCAGAGCGCGCAGGCCTGAAGCTCAGTGCCGCGCGAGGCGCAACTCGCCTCGCGCCTGCCGCAGCACCGTGGCGGCGCCCCAGACGGCGAGCACGGCCATGAGGGCCGCCACCGCGAGGTCGGGCCAGGCCGACCCGGTGCCGAGAACGCCGAGCGCCGCCAGCATCACGGCGACGTTGCCGATGGCGTCGTTGCGCGAGCAGATCCAGGCCGAGCGCATGTTGGCGTCGCCCGCGCGGTAGGCGTACAGCAGCAGCGCGACGCCCACGTTGGCGGCCAGCGCCAGCAGGCCCACCGCGCCCATCGTGGCCGGCTCGGGCACGGCGCCTGTGGAGGCGGCCCAGGCGGCGCGCCCGAGCACGAACACGCCGAACGCGCCCATGCAGGCGGCCTTGGCGACAGCCGCCTTCGAGCGCACCGGCAGCGCCATGCCGAGCACCGCCAGCGAGAGCGCGTAGTTGGCGGCGTCGCCGAAGAAATCGATGGAATCGGCCAGCAGCGACACCGACCCCGAGCGCACCGCGCCCAGCAGTTCGGCGCCGAACATCGCGGCATTGACGACCAGCGCGATCCACAGCGCCTTGCGGTAGCGCGGATCGACGGCGGGTTTGGACGGGGCACAGCAGTGGGCGGACATGGCAATCTCCTTGAACTGCCTCCATTGAAAACCCTGTAGCCGCTGGAGAGTCAAGCGTCTCCGGGGCGGCGGTGCGCGCCGCCCACGTGCGCGCGCGGCCCGGTGCCGGCGCCGCCCTTGCTGTCCAGCGTGGCCAGGATGCCGCAGGCCGCCCCGGCGGCGTCGCACTGCGCGCGCAGCACCTTCAGCTCCGCCTGCAGCCTCTTCAATTCCCGGATCCTCTCGGCCACGTGCCCGATGTGCTCGTCCAGGAGCTCATTGACCGCTTCGCAGTTGCCGGCCGGGTCGTCCTTGAAGCGCAGCAGCGCACGAATCTCGTCCAGCGTCATGTCGAGCGAGCGGCAGTGGCGGATGAAGCTCAGGCGCGCCACGTGCGAGGCGTCGTACTGCCGATAGTTCGCACCGGTGCGCGCGGGCTCGGCCAGCAGGCCCGCGCGCTCGTAGTAACGGATGGTCTCCACCTGGGTGCCGGTGGCCTTGGCCAAGTCGCCGATCTTCATCGCGCAAGCTTAGCGCTGTGTGACAATCGCCGCGTGAAGCCCGCCAGGCCGTCGCTGGTGCAAACGCCGAAAGGCCGCACTGGAGGAACGTCCGGACTGCACAGGGCAGCGTAGGAGGTAACGCCTCTCCGCCGCGAGGCGAGGATCAGAGCAACAGAGACGAGTCGGTGCGCCGTTCGCGGCGCGCCGGGTGAAACGGGCAATCTCTACGCGCAGCAATACCAAATAGGCCAGCGTCGATGTGGCTCCGCGGAGCTGGCGGGTAGGTAGCACCGAGCCGGTGGGGCGACCCCCGGCCCAGAGGAATGACGGTCACGCGCGCGCCTTCGCAAGAGGGCGCGTGTGCACAAAATCCGGCGTATCGGCGGACTTCACACTTTTCCGGCCAGCTGCAGCGCCTCGATGCGCTGCACGTGGGCCAGCAGCGAGCGCTGCGCCACCGGCCACATGCGCGGCGGCACGTCGTCGTAGGCCAGTTCCACCCATTCGTCGAGCGAGGCGCCGGGGCGCGCCCGCATCGCGGCCAGCACCTTGGCCTCGCGCCGCAGGCGGTGCGCCTTCAGGTGCGCGATGACCTGCTTGGCAAAGCCCAGCACGTAGCCGTGCGCGGGCAGGATGAAGCCGATGCCGTGCGTGTCGCAGGCGGTGGACAGCGCATCCAGCGACTCCAGGTAGGCCGTCATGTCGCCGTCCGGCGGATCGACCACCGTGGTGCTGCCGTTGAGCACGTGGTCGCCCGAGAACAGCAGGCCATCTTCCAGCAGCACCAGGCACAGGTGGTTGGCCGCATGGCCGGGCGTGTGCATCACGCGCAGCGTGTGGCGCGCACCGCCGCCTTCCAGCACCAGCTGCTCGCCGTCGGCCAGCGCGCGGTCGGGCTGGAATTCGCTGGCCAGGCGCGCCGTCGGCGCCGAGGGCAGGCCGAAGATCGGCGGCTTGTTCGCGCAGCGTTCCTGCAGCAGCCGCGCGCCGGGCGAATGGTCGGGGTGCGAGTGCGTGCAGACGATCATGCGGATGTTGCCGCCGGCCGCGCGCCACAGCCGCTCGACGTGCTCGGGCAGCTTCGGGCCGGGATCGATGGCGATGTAGCCGGTGTCCGGGTCGCCCACCAGGTAGCTGTTGGTGCCGGGGCCGGTCATGGCGCCGGGATTGGGCGCGGTCAGCCGCATCACGTTCTTCAGCAGCGGCACCGGCGCGTCGGTGCGCCAGTCGAGGTGGTGCAGCATCTGGCCGTCGGGGCACACCAGCGCGAGTTCGCCGAACTGCATCTCGTGTTCCATGTGGCGGGACTCGGCGCCGTGCAGCAGCCCGGCGCGCGGGCAACTGGTCCACAGCGGCTGCTCGCCGGCGCAAGCCTGCAGCACGGCTTCCGCGCTCGGGTAGGCGACCAGCCGCTCGAGCGTGCGGATGGTCGGGAAGATCATGAAGAAGCTGCCGGCCTTGTGGCGCGCCAGTGCCTCGGCCGGGCGCACCCACACCGGCTCGAACTGCTCGGCTTCGTCGGCCACCGGCTGCTGGCCTTCAGGCATGCGCGCGACCAGGAAAGGCACGTCGAAGCGGCGCGGCAGGTCGCGGTCGGTGATCCAGTGGGCCAGCAGGAACACGGCGTCGGCGGCCAGCGCCAGGCCGCGCGCGCGGCATTGCGCGGCGAAGGGCTGGTGGCGGTCCAGCGCGGCGATGTCCTCGGCCGTGGCGAAGCTGCCGTCGGCATGGCGCGCCAGCAGGATGCCGAGCTCCTCGAAGCTTTCGCGGATGGCGGCGATGGCCTGGGTCAGGTGCTCGTCGCTCTGCGTGGGGCGGCGCAGCGCCAGCGCATGGGCCTGCGCATCGGCTGCGTCGATGCCGCCGCCGGGGAACACGTAGGCGCCGGGTGCGAAGCTGGCCGTGGCCGAGCGGCGCGTCATCAGCACCTCGAGCCCTTGTGCACCGTCGCGCAGCAGCAGCACGGTGGCGGCGGGGCGCAGCGGGGCGGGCTCGCGCTGGGGATGGAGCAGTTGCGAAGGTCGGACCATGGCGCATTATCGGCAAGCGGCGTCCACCTCGGCCGCACGCATAAGCTCATACTGGCAAGGGCCGGCCGCAATCGCCACAATCGGTCGCCTCGTCTTGCGCAGGAGTTCCCATGAAGATCCCGAGCCGCCGCCGCGCCCTGCTGGCCTTCGCCTTGTCGCTGTGCAGCCTGGGTGCCGCCGCCCAGGCGCCGGCCACCGACTGGCCGCAGCACCCCGTCACCATCATCATGACCTTCCCGGCCGGCTCCGGCGTGGACGTGGTGGCGCGCACCATCCAGGAGCCGATGGGCAAGCTGCTGGGCCAGCCGGTCATCATCGACTACAAGGTCGGCGCGGCCGGCAACGTGGCCAGCGAATACGTGGCGCGCGCCAAGCCCGACGGCTACACGCTGGTGTTCGGCACCGCGGCCACGCACGGCAGCAATGCCGCGCTGTACAAGAAATTGCCGTTCGACGTGGAGGCCGACTTCGTGCCGGTGGCGCCCATCCTGGACGTGTCCAACGTGCTCACCATCAATCCCGAGGTGATGAACGCGAAGACCGTCAAGGAGTTCGTCGACACGGTGCGCGCCAACCCCGGCAAGTACAACTACGCATCCACCGGCAACGGCACCGGAACGCACATGGCCTTCGCCGAGCTGAATGCGCGGCTGGGCCTGAACATGACCCACGTGCCCTACAAGGGCGGGCCGGAGGCGATGCAGTCGGTCCTGAAGGGCGAGACCTGCTGCATCATGAACCAGGTGCAGACCGTGCTCACGCAGTACAAGGCCGGCAAGGTGCGCCTCTTGGGCGTGACCACCGCCAAGCGCGTGGCCGCGGTCCAGGAGGTGCCGACCATCGGCGAAAGCGGCATTCCCGGCACGCAGGGCTTCGACAGCTCGACTTGGTTCGCGCTGTTCGCGCCCAAGGGCACGGATGCCGCCGTGGTGGCCAGGCTCAACGGCGTGGTCCGCACCGTGCTGCAGATCCCCGACGTGCGCACCAAGCTGGAAGGCGCGGGCAACACCATCCGCCTGGAGACACCCGAGCAGTTCCGCGCCACGGTGAAGGCCAACCGGATCAAGTGGGCGGAGGTGGTGAAGGCTGCCAATATCACGATCGAGTGACCGCCTTTTTTGAACGCAGAGGAACGCAAAGGATTCGCAGAGGACGCAGAGAAGACATGAAAACTCATGGTTTTCCTCTGCGTCCTCTGCGCAACCTCTGCGACCTCTGCGTTCAAAAAAAACTAATGAAGGCTACTCACGCCCATCTTTAGGCGGCACATACCAGCGCGTCGCCGCCAGTTCCGCCTCTTCATGCGCCTGCAGCCGCGTCCAGTGCAGGTCCGCATCTTCCACGAACAGGTCGCGCGCGATCGCCTGCGCCAGCCGGGTGGCGCCGATCGCCAGGCCCGGGATGTCGCCGGCCAGCGCGCCCTGGCTCATGGTGCTGCCCCAGTTGAACAGGTGCAGGCGCGACAGTGCTTCGGCATGCGCGCCGTCCGCACTGCGCAGCTCGAAACCGGAGCCCAGGTACGGAAAGCGCGCCGGTTCGGGATGGGACGCGGCCTGCTCCGGCGTGATGTGTCGTGCCCAGGTGTCGATGTGCGCCGCGTAGCGCGCCAGTTCCGCCCGGTCGCGCAGGTCCACGTCGAAGCCGGTGCCGAAGACCACGGCGTCGAAGCGCTCGGTGGTGCGCGAGGTGGCGACCGTGACGCCGCCGGCGTCCGGCTGCACGTCGACCCAGGTTTCGCCCAGGCGCAGCGCAAAGCTGTCGTGCGCGTCGCAGCGGCGCACCGTTTCCCAGGGCGGCGGCACCTGCTCGTCGAAGATGTAGGTGTAGAAGCGCCACTTGCGCGCGTCGTCCAGCGCCTCGTAGCCGCGAAAGAACCCGGTGAAGGCGGTCCACTTGCTCTTGTTGACCTGCGGCAGCTGCGGGCGGCGCGAATACAGCACCACGTTGGCGCCGGCTTCCAGCGCGCAGGCGGCGTTGTCGAAGGCGGAGGCGCCGGCGCCGAGCACGCCTACGCGCTTGCCGCGCAGGGAATCGAAGTCGATGGCATCGGCCGAATGCAGCACGCGCCCCTGCGCCAGCGGATCGTCGCGCCGCAGGCCGGGATAGCTCGGCCAGCGCGGTGCGCCGCTGCCGTCGCGGCCCAGCGCCAGCACCACCTTGCGCGCCCACACGGTTTCCTCGCCGCGCGGCGTGGCCAGCCGCGCCCGGACCAGGCCGCCGTCGTCGTCCAGCGCGAGCAGCGACACGCCGTTCTCGACCGCCAGCCCGACCGTGTCGCGCACCCACAGCAGGTAGTCGCGCCAGTCGATGCGGCCGACCTTGTGCAGCGCCGCCCAGCCGGCGTCGCCGTGCTGCGCCTCGTACCAGGCGCGGAAGGTGAGCGACGGCACGCCCAAGTCCGGCCCGGTGAGGTGCTTGGGGCTGCGCAAGGTCAGCATGCGCGCGTAGGTGCCCCAGGGGCCTTCGTCGCCGCGCGCGCAGCGGTCGATCACGCGCAGGTTCGGCACGCCTTCGCGCAGCAGCGCACAGGCGGCGGTCTGGCCGCACATGCCGGCGCCGGCCACCAGCACGTCGAGCACGGTGCCGCCGTCGGGTGCGGCCGCCGGCGGCACCCAGTTGGCGGGCGGGAAGTTCAGCCGTTGCAGGTCGGCGCGGGCGCGCTCGGCCAGGGCGGCCAGCGCGTCGGCATTGCGCGGGCTGGCGATCGCTTGCGCGGGCACGGGCGGCAGGTCGGTGGGGTCGTTCACGGGCAGGATAATGGGTCGATGACGATCCAACTGGACTGCTTTTACAGCCTGTCGTCGCCGTGGGCCTATTTTGCCGGCCCGAAGCTGCAGGACATCGTGCGGCGCCATCATCTCAAGCTGGTGCTCAAGCCCTACGACTTCCAGGCGGTGGTGCCCAAGACCGGCGGCGTGCCCATCCGCACCCGGCCCGAGCCGCGCCGGCGCTACCACGACCTGGAGCTGGCGCGCTGGTCGGAGTACCTGGGCATGCCCATGGTCATCCAGCCGAAGCACTACCCGCGCCATGCCGTGGCCGACCCGAACTGGAACAAGTACGCAGGCTGGATGGTGATCGCCGCGCAGCGGCAGGGGCTGGACGCGTCGGTGCTGTCGCACGCGCTGCTGCGCGCGTTGTGGGCCGAGGAGCGCGACACCTCGCAGGCCGGGGTGCGCATCGCGATTGCCGACGACAACGGCTACGACGGCGCGGCGTTGCAGGCGCTGGAGCGCGACCCCGCCACGCTGGCGCAGTACCAGGCGTACACGGAGGAGGCCGAGCGCCTGGGCGTGTTCGGCGCGCCGACCTTCGTGCTGGAAGGCGAGCTGTTCTGGGGCCAGGACCGGCTGGACTTCGTCGACCGTGCCATCGGCCGGCTGCGTTCGCCCCGATAATGCGCCCCATGCGGATCCGCTTCACCAAGATGCAGGGCGCGGGCAACGACTTCGTCGTCCTGGACGAGACGCGTGGCCGGCTGGGCCTGACGCGCGAACACTACCGGCAACTGGCCGACCGCCACTTCGGCGTCGGCGCCGACCAGATCCTGACGGTGCGGCCTTCGCCCGCGCCGGGCATCGACTTCGAATACGTGATCCACAACGCCGACGGCGGCGAGGTGGAGCAATGCGGCAACGGCGCGCGCTGCTTCGTGCGTTATGTGCGCGACAAGGGCCTGACCGCGCGCGACAGCCTGCGCGTGCGCACGCTGTCGGGCGTGATCGAGCCTCGGCTCGACGCCGACGGCCGCGTCACCGTGGACATGGGCGCGCCGGTCTTCACGCCGGCCGAGGTGCCGTTCGACGACAGCGGCCTCACGCCGCGGCGCGACGGCGACTGGCAGGCCTGGCCGGTGGAAGTGCAGGGCGTGGAGGTGCCGGTGGCCGTGCTGTCCATGGGCAACCCGCATGCGGTGCAGACCGTGGCCGACGTGGACGCCGCGCCGGTGCATACGCAGGGCCCGCTGATCGAAAACCACGCGCGGTTCCCGAACCGCGTGAATGCCGGCTACATGCAGGTGGTGGATCGCACCCGCATCCGCCTGCGCGTGTGGGAGCGCGGCGTGGGCGAGACGCTGGCCTGCGGCACGGGCGCCTGCGCCGCCGTGGTGGCCGGCATCCGCCTGGGCCTGCTGGACCGCCGCGTCGACGTGGACACCCGCGGCGGCGTGCTGACCATCGAGTGGGCGGGCGAAGGCCCGGTGTCGATGACGGGCCCCGCCGTGACGGTGTTCGAGGGCGAGATCAACCTGCCGGACTGAACATGAGCAACGCCAACGACCCGATCCCGCCCATCACCGAAGACGACATCGCCAACTACCTGGCCAACACGCCGGACTTCTTCCAGCGGCACGCGCAGCTGCTGGCGGCGGTGCAGCTGACCAGCCCGCACGGCAACCGCGCGGTGAGCCTGCAGGAACGCCAGGCCGAGATGCTGCGCGAGAAGATCAAGATGCTGGAGCACCGCGTGATGGAGATGGTGCGCCACGGCAGCGAGAACATGTTGATCGCCGACCGCATCCTGCGCTGGGCGCGCAACCTGTTCATGGTGCAGTCGGGCCGCGCGCTGCCGGCCGTGCTGGTGGCCCAGCTGCAGAACGAATTCATGGTGCCGCAGGCGGCACTCAAGATCTGGGACGTGGATGCGCGCTATGCCGGCGAGCCGTTCGCGCAGGGCGTGAGCGAGGACGCCAAGACCTTCGCTTCGTCGCTCACGCAGCCGTACTGCGGGGTGAATTCGGGCTTCGAGGCGGTCGGCTGGCTGGACGATGCCGCGACCGCGATGTCCGTCGCGATGATCCCGCTGCGCGCTGGGCCGATCCAGAGTTCGGAGCCGGCGTTCGGGATGCTGGTGCTCGCGTCGCCCGATCCGCAGCGGTTCCAGAGCGGGATGGCGACGGATTTCCTGGAGCGGCTTGCCGAGCTGGCGAGTGCTGCGTTGTCTCG
Source organism: Pseudomonadota bacterium (assembly GCA_040384685.1). GTDB lineage: Bacteria > Pseudomonadota > Gammaproteobacteria > Burkholderiales > Burkholderiaceae_C > Ramlibacter. Next base: position 74,816 of record JAZKIV010000024.1, read on the forward strand.
CATCCGGCCACGCTGAGATGCTCCTCTCCTTGCCGCCTCTCGTACGTCGCGGCAGGCGGCATCTTGAACGCAGAGGGCGCAGAGAGTTCGCAGAGGACGCAGAGAAAACCTTGAAGTTCCTCTCTGCGTCCTCTGCGCATCCTTTGCGTCCTCTGCGTTCAAAAACGCGCTGACGCCGATGGACGACACCGCCCTCATCGAGCGCTACCTCGAACACGTCCGTGTCGAAAAGCGTCTTGCGCAACGCACAGTCGAGCTCTACGCATTGGACATGCAGAAGCTCGCAACCAATGCGCAGAAGATGGCCGTCTCGCTCACACGCGTGCAAAACGCCCACATCCGCCGCTGGGTCGCACAAATGCATTCCGGCGGACGCAGCGGACGCGGCATCGCGCTGATCCTGTCCGGCTGGCGCGGCTTCTATGCTTGGCTGGGCCGCGAAGGCTTGGTGGACAGCAACCCGGTGCAGGACGTGCGCGCACCCAAATCACCCAAGCCGCTGCCCAAGGCGCTGAGCGTGGAAGAGTCCATGCAGTTGGCCGACTTCGATTCGGAAGAGGACAACGCCTGGCTGGAAACACGCGACGCCGCGATGGTCGAACTGCTCTACGGCTGCGGCCTGCGGGTGGGCGAGCTGGTCGGCCTGGACGTGCAGGCCAGTGCCGGCGCGCGCGGCTGGATCGACATCGACGCGGCCGACGTGCACGTGCTCGGCAAGGGCAGCAAGCGGCGCAGCGTGCCGCTGGGCAGCAAGGCGATCGAGGCGCTGCGGCTGTGGCTGGCGGTGCGCGGCGACGTGCCGACCACGGGCACGGCGCTGTTCATCGGCCGGCGCGGCACGCGCCTCACGGCGCAGTCGATCTGGCAGCGGCTGCGGCGGCGCAGCCTGCGCGCCGGCCTGGCAACGCCGGTGCACCCGCACATGCTGCGCCATTCGTTCGCCAGCCACATCCTGCAGTCCAGCGGCGACCTGCGCGCCGTGCAGGAACTGCTGGGCCACGCCAACATCGGCACCACCCAGGTCTACACGCGGCTGGACTTCCAGCACCTGGCCAAGGCCTACGACGCGGCGCATCCGCGCGCCCACCGCAAACCCGAGTCCGGCAAACCCGACCTCAAGAAATAGGCTTGCCCAGCGCGAACACGGCGCGCCGGTCGTCGGGCGGCACGCTGGCCAGCAGCGCGTCCATGCGGCCCAGCAGCTCGTGCACGTCGGTGCCGTCCATCGGCACCAGTGCCTGCACCACCCGCACCTGCGCCACCCAGTCCATCGGCTTCTTGCGGTAGGGCATCAGGCACTGGGCCACCACGCGCGGCGCGGCGGCGGCGACCTCTTCGGCCGTGAGCGGGCCTTCCAGCAGCATGCCGAAGCGCTGTTCGGACAGGCGCGCCACGCTGTCGATCTCGCGCGCCGCGCCCAGCAGCCGCCCGGCCACGCGCAGCGGCAGTTCCTGCGCCGAGCGCTGGTCGTAGGCGCGCCGGATGCTTTCCAGGTTGACGATGTCGATCAGCAGCACCGCGCTGCGCAGCCGCAGGCGCTGCGAGCGCGCCAACAGCCGCAGCAGCCGCTCGGCAAACACCTTGGCGTTGATCAAGCCGGTGCTGGGGTCGATGCGGTCCAGGCCGTGGATGCGCCGGTAATTCTCGCGGCGGTGCTGGGTGCGCAGCATCAGGATCATCAGGATCAGCGGCAGCTGCACCGCCAGGCCGATCAGCAGGCCGTGCGTGGTCCAGAAGTTCACCGCCACGATGCCGGCGGCGCGCGCCAGCGGGAACGCCGCGCCCAGGCCCACCGGAATCGCCGCGGCCAGCAGCCACCAGGCCCAGCGGTCGCCCCGGCGCGCCGCCCACAGCAGGGTGAACATGCCCGCGGCGCCCGCCAGCACGGCGTAGGCCGCCATCAGCGCGAAGCGGGGCGTTGGCCCGATGAAGGCGACGCCCAGCGCCACCGGCAGCGCCAGCAGCTGCAGCGCCAGCAGCAGCCGGTGCAGGCGGCGCGAACGCTGGGCCAGCGACACGGTGGCGGAAAAGAACCACAGCAGCGCACCCATGGCCAGCACCGGCACCACCAGCACCGCCACGTCGTTCCACACCGCCGAGCGCGGCCACAGGTGCAGGCCGGCGATGCCGGTCAGGCAGGCCTGGCTCAGCGCCGTCAGCGCGACGCTCAGGCCGTACAGGCCATAGGCCTCGTCGCGCAGCGACAGCGCGCTCAGCACCGACATGGCCGCCGCCAGGCCGGCCAGCCCGAAGTAGATGCCCAGGACCAGCGAGGTGCGCTGCTCGTGCTGGTTGACGTAGCTCTCGCTCACGAAGCTGAGCGGCGCGCCGAAGGTGTTGGCGTTCTCCACCCGCAGCAGGTAGGCCCGCGGTTCCTCGGCCGACACCGCCAGCGGCAGCAGCGGGTAGCGGTGCGGCACCGGCCAGGCCGCCACCGGCAACCGGTCGCCGGCGGTCTGGCCGGCCCAGCGGTCCAGCCCGTCGGGCGTGTAGAGGGTGACGCGGTTCACCGCGGGCTGGGGAATCTCCAGGTACCAGCGCTCGGCGTCGGGCGCGGCGGGCAGGGTGAAGCGGATCCACAGCGCCTTGCCGGCCGACAGGGGATACACCGCGTCCTGGCGCGTCGGCGTCCAGGCAATGGCCGGATCGGTCGCCACCCGGTCGGGCGCGGCCTGGCCGCTGGGGTCGATCCAGGCATCGCCCCAGTCCAGCAGCGCCACCGGCTGGCGTGCGGCGTCCAGCTCGGGCACGGTGCGCGCCAGGCCCGGGACGACCCACAACAGCAGCAACAGCAAAAAAAGCGGCGCAACGCTGGTTCGCCAGCGTGCGCCGCCCATGTTCGAGACCATGTCCCGCTCCTCGTTTGCTGCGTATTGTCGGGCCCGGGCCGCCGCCTGTCTGCACCGCGCACGCGACAATCCCGTGCATGAAAGCCATTCGCCTCAAGCCCGGCCGCGAGCGCTCGCTGCTGCGCCGCCACCCGTGGATCTTCGATTCGGCCATCGCCAAGGGCGGCGGCGACGCGGGCGAGACGGTGCGGGTGGAAGCGTCCGACGGCGCTTTCCTGGCCTGGGCGGCGTTCAGCCCGGCCTCCAAGATCCGGGCGCGCGCCTGGGCTTTCGAGGAGGGCGTGCGCATCGAGCCGGCGTTGTTCCGGCAGCGCGTGGCCGAAGCGGTGGGCATGCGCGCGCGCCTGGACATTCCCAGCGACGGCTGCCGCCTGGTGCACGGCGAATCCGACGGCCTGCCCGGCCTGGTGGTGGACCGCTACGGCGACACGCTGGTGGCGCAGTTCCTCTCGGCCGGCGCCGAGCGCTGGAAGGCCGCGCTGGCCGATGCGCTGCTGCAGCACACCGGCCTGGCGCGCCTGTACCAGCGCTCGGACACCAGCTCCCGCGGCCGCGAGGGACTGGCGCCCGAAGCCGGCTGGCTGCGCGGCGACGGGCCGACCGAACTCGCCATCCAGGAGCACGGCTGGCGCTTTGGCCTGGACATCGCGTCGGGCCACAAGACCGGCTTCTACCTCGACCAGCGCGACAGCCGCCGGCAGTTTGCCGAGTGGGTGCGCCGGCTGGGCCTGAAGCGCGTGCTCAACTGTTATTGCTACACCGGCGGCTTCACGGTGGCGGCACTGGCCGGCGGCGCCGGCGAGGTGCTGTCCATCGATTCGTCCGGGCCGGCGCTGGAGCGGGCCCGTGCCAACGTCGCGCTGAACGGCTTCGACACGGGCCGCGCGCAGTTCCTGGATGCCGACGTGAACGCCACCCTGCGCCGCTTCATCGCCGAGGGCCAGGCCTTCGACGCCATCGTGCTGGATCCGCCCAAGCTGGCGCCCACGGCCCTGCACGCCGAGCGCGCCGCCCGCGCCTACAAGGACATCAACCGGCTGGCGCTGCAGCTGCTGGCGCCCGGCGGCGTGCTGTTCACCTATTCCTGCTCGGGCGGCATCGACCCCGAGCTGTTCCACAAGATCGTGGCCTCGGCCGGGGCGGATGCCGGCGTGGACGGCTACATTGCCGGGCGGCTGGGGGCGGCGCCAGACCACCCGATGACGCTGGCATTTCCCGAAGGCGAATACCTGAAGGGCCTGATCGTCATGCGCAAGGGCTGACGCGGCTGCGCCGCATGACCTTGCCGCGGCCCAGGCCGCGGCTTCGATGACACAATGACGCCCTTCATGGCGCGCAGCGCCGTCATTGACGGTCCGCAGGACCGAAGTCATTCCGTCATCCTCATGCACCGGAGGTGCAACCCATGAGCCTCATTCCCGCCACCATCCTCACCGGCTTCCTCGGCTCGGGCAAGACCACGCTGCTCAAGCGCGTGCTCAGCGAGGCGCACGGCCAGAAGATCGCCATCATCGAAAACGAGTTCGGCGAGGAGAACATCGACAACGACATCCTGGTCACCGAGACCAAGGAGCAGATCGTGCAGATGAGCAACGGCTGCATCTGCTGCACCATCCGCGAAGACCTGCGCTCCACCCTGCAGCTGCTGGCCGCCAAGAAGCGCAAGGGCCTGCTGGATTTCGACCGGGTGGTGATCGAGACCACCGGACTGGCCGACCCCGGCCCGGTGGCGCAGACCTTCTTCATGGACGACGAGATCGCCGAAAGCTTCCTGCTGGACTCCATCCTGACCCTGGTGGACGCCAAGCATGCCGACAAGCAGCTGGACGACCGCCAGGAGGCGCGCCGCCAGGTGGGCTTCGCCGACCAGATCTTCATCAGCAAGACCGACCTGGTGGCGAAAGACGAAGTCGACGCGCTGGTGCACCGCCTGAAGCACATGAACCCGCGGGCGCCGCAAAAGCAGGTGCATTTCGGCGAGGTGTCGCTGAAAGACGTGTTCGACCTGCGCGGCTTCAACCTGAACGCCAAGCTGGACATCGACCCGGACTTCCTGAAGGAAGACGACCACGATCACGCGCATGGCCACGACCATGACCACGACCACGAAGGCCATGACCACGAGCATGGCGAGCACTGCGACCATCCGCACCACCACGCCCACGACGACGACGTCAAGAGCTTCGTGTTCCGCGCCGAGCGGCCGTTCGACCCGGCCAAGCTGGAGGACTTCCTGGGCGCCATCGTCAACATCTACGGCCCGCGCATGTTGCGCTACAAGGGCGTCCTGGACATGAAAGGCACCGAGCGCAAGGTGATCTTCCAGGGCGTGCACCAGCTGATGGGAAGCGACCTGGGGCCGGCCTGGGCCGAGGGCGAGCCGCGCATGTCCAAGATGGTGTTCATCGGCATCGAGCTGCCCAAGGACATCTTCCTGCAGGGCCTGGAGCAGTGCCTGGTCTGAGCCGGGCCGAAGGGCCGGGTCTGACTTTGTCTCTCCGGCGCAACTGCCGGGGCCGGCCGGGTCACACGTCGGCGGCGTCCGGCAGCAGGAAAAGCGAGATAACAGCCGTGCAGGAGAGGCCAATCAGGGTATAAATCGCGTTCATGAAGGCGCATCCCCAGAAAAAGCGGTGCCGGCGGGACCCCCTGCCGCAGCAATCGCACGCGCCCATCCCGCGAGGAGACCGGAATTGAAGCCCCAGCCCAAGGCCGCAGCCAAGGCCAAAAAGCCGGTTGCCAAGGCGAAACCGGCACCACGCCCGGCCGCCAAGGTTGCCAAGCCGGCGGCCAAGCCCGCCAAACCTGCGGTGGCGGCGAAGAAACCTGGGGTGAAGGCTGCGGCGCCGGCCAAGAAGCCGGCCGCGAAGAAGGCCGTTGCGGCCAAGGCGCCGGAGCCCGCCAAGGCACCCGCGGCGAAGGCGGCTGCCGCCCAGCCTGCCGTTAAGGCACAATCCGCCGCTGCCTCGGGCACCGGGAGCGCCGCCAAGGCGGCGCCGGCCCCCGCGCCAGCAACCATCCGGAGCACCCAGCCCGCCGCCGCGCCAACGCGCCGGCCCGCCGCGCCGCCGGCCCGTCCACAATCCCTTCCGCAGTCGGCGCCCCCCAAGCCGGCTACGGTGGCATCGAACGCCGCCAAGGCAAGTTACATCCCCATGGCATCTCCCTCAGTCTTCACCCCCCCGCCCGCCGTGGCCATCAAAAAAGACCCCAAGCTCGCCAACAACTGGAAGACCAAGACCGTCGAGGAAATGTCCGACGACGAAGTCCTGGCCATGCCGGACTCCGAGTACATGAACGAGAAGCAGATGGCGTTCTTCCGCCGCAAGCTGATCCAGCTCAAGCAGGACATCCTCAACAGCGCCGGTGAAACCACCGAGCACCTGCGCGAGGACACCGTCATCGTTCCCGACCCGGCCGACCGTGCCACCATCGAGGAAGAGCATGCGCTGGAGTTGCGCACGCGCGACCGCGAGCGCAAGCTGCTCAAGAAGATCGAGCAGTCGATCGGGCGCATCGACGCCGGCGACTACGGCTACTGCGACGAGACCGGCGAGCCGATCGGCGTGGGCCGGCTGCTCGCGCGGCCGACCGCCACGCTGTCGCTGGAGGCACAGCAGCGCCGGGAGCTGAAGCAGAAGATGTTCGGCGACTGATCCCTGGCCATGCCGCCCAAGGAAGACAGCCCCGGCTTGCTCTCCAAGGTCGTGCGGTTCGTCAAGAACCCCACGACCAACTGGTCCGACCTGGACCAGCAGGACACGGAGCGCGAGAGCGCCTACTCCAAGCAGATGCTCAAGGAGATGATCGAGCGCAAGCGGCGCAACGATTTCGTGCGCAAGCGTGAGTTCGACATGCTGCGCAAGATGCGGCGCAGCGAGGCGATGGCGGGTTCCGACCCGGCGGCGCGCCCCTCGTTCTTCCAGAGCTCCATGCCGTCCAAGCCGGACGACCGCGCCAGCACGCTGAAGAAGATCGACGAGATCGAGGCGCAGATGTCCATGCAGTGGTGGAAGACCAAGCATGCGGACCCGGGCGCCTCGGGGCGCACCGGCAGCAGTGCCTTCCCGGTCTCGACGCACGTGCCGCCCGAAGGCGGCGAGCGCGCATTGGGCGCCCCGCAGCTCAAACCCAGCGCCTACACCCGTACCGAGCCGCAGCCGCTCACCCGCCAGGCCGAAAAGACCGAGCCGGCCGAGTTGCGCGCGCCGCTGGTGCCGGCGGCGCGTGCGCCCGCGGCCGCACCCGTCCCCGTGGCGGCGCCCGTGGCCGGCCGCCCGCCGGTTGCCGCCGCCGCCCGCCCAGCGGGTCCCGGCAGCGTCGGCACCGGCGGCACGTCCACGCCGTCGGCCGGCCCGCCATCCACTGGCCTGCCGTCGGAAACGGGGGGCGCCACCACCGGTTTCACGCCGTCCAAGCTGTTCGCCATCGACGTCGACGAATTCGCCCACGACCCCGAGCTGGAGGAGGCGGCGATCCGCTTCGCCAACGGCGACGACACCGGCGCCGAGGCCGGCCTGATGGAAGTGCTGGCCCCGCAGGGCACGCGTGCGCGGCACGACGAAACCTGGCTCACGCTGTTCGACCTGTACCGCGCCAGCGGCCAGGCGGAGCGCTTCGAGACCGCGGCCATCGACTTCGCCAACCGCTTCGGCCGCTCGGCGCCGCAGTGGTTCTCGATGCCGGAGATCGTCGGGCGCATGGCCGCGCCGGCGGCGGCGCCGTCGGCCCAGGCGGCCGCCGCCGACTGGAACAGCCCGGCCTCGTTCGGCACGCAGACGCTGGCAGCCATGAACGTGGCGCTGGGCAAGGCGCAGCAGCCCTGGCGGCTGAACTGGGGCAAGCTCAATTCCATCGCCGAAGCGGCGGCGGAGCCGCTGACCAAGGCCTTCGCGCAATGGGCGGCGCAGCCGGTGCAGCTGCGCTTCATGGGCGCCGAGTCGCTGGAGAAGGTGCTGAAGGACAACACGCCGTCGGGCGACCGCACCATCAGCCATGCCTGGTGGAAGCTGCGCATGGAGGTGCTGCGGGTGATGCACCGGCCGGACGAGTTCGAGCTGGTGGCGCTGGACTACTGCGTCACCTACGAGGTGTCGCCGCCTTCGTGGGAAAGCTCGCGCTGCGAATACAAGCCGCTGCAGTCCGACGGCAGCTACCAGGCCGGCCACACCATCATCGGCGAGGCCTTCCACGACTCGCTGACCTCGGGCATGAGCATGTACGGCGAGACGCAGAACTCGCAGATGTCCAACGTCTCCACGGTGGAGCTGGCCGGCCAGATCCTGGGCGACGCCACCGAGGCGCTGGATCTGCTGGAAGCCAAGCTGATGGGCGCGGACGTGATGATCATCTCCTGCTCGCGGCTCATCCGCATCGACTTCTCCGCCGCCGGCACCCTGCTCAACTGGGTGACGGCGCGCCAGGCCGAGGGCCGCCAGGTGCAGTTCGTCGAGGTGCACCGGCTGGTGGCCGCGTTCTTCAACGTGATCGGCATCAGCGAGCACGCGCGGGTGATTCCCCGCCACGATTGATGCGCTGACGGATGACGCGGCTGGCACCGCATGACTCGCCGCGTGCGCGGCATCGATGACAGAATGACCTTTTGCCATGCCGCGCAGCGGCGTCATTGAAGGCCGCAGGCCGAAGTCATTTCGTCATGGAACAATTTCACGGAACTACCATCGTCAGCGTGCGGCGCAACGGCCAGGTGGCACTGGGCGGCGACGGCCAGGTGACGCTGGGCAACATCGTCGTCAAGGGCACCGCGCGCAAGGTGCGCAAGCTCTACCACGACAAGGTGCTGGCCGGCTTCGCGGGCGCCACCGCCGACGCGTTCACCCTGTTCGAGCGCTTCGAAGGCAAGCTGGAAAAGCACCAGGGCCACCTGGTGCGCGCCGCCGTCGAGCTCACCAAGGACTGGCGCACCGACCGCGTGCTGCGCCGCCTGGAAGCCATGCTGGCCGTGGCCGACAAGGAGGCTTCGCTCATCATCACCGGCAACGGCGACGTGCTGGAGCCCGAGCACGGCATCATCTCCATCGGCTCGGGCGGCGGCTACGCGCAGGCGGCGGCCAAGGCGCTCCTGGACAACACCCAGCTCACAGCAGCCGAGATCGTCAAGAAATCGCTGGAGATCGCCGGCGAGCTGTGCATCTACACCAACATGCACCACACCATCGAGGTGCTCGAATGAGCGCCATGACCCCCCAGGAAATCGTCTCCGAGCTGGACCGCCACATCGTCGGGCAGGCCGAGGCCAAGCGCGCCGTCGCCATCGCGCTGCGCAACCGCTGGCGCCGCCAGCAGGTCGAGGAGAAGCTGCGCGCGGAGATCACGCCGAAGAACATCCTCATGATCGGCCCGACCGGCGTCGGCAAGACCGAGATCGCGCGCCGCCTGGCGCGGCTGGCCGACGCGCCCTTCATCAAGGTGGAAGCCACCAAGTTCACCGAGGTCGGCTACGTCGGCAAGGACGTGGACTCCATCGTGCGCGACCTGGCCGAGATGGCGGTGAAGCAGACCCGCGTGGCCGAGATGCGCAAGGTGCGCAGCCGCGCCGAGGACGCGGCCGAGGAGCGCGTGCTGGAGGTGCTGCTGCCCGGCACCCGCGGCGAGGACGGCAACACCACCCGCCAGGCCTTCCGCAAGAAGCTGCGCGAGGGCCAGCTGGACGACAAGGACATCGAGATCGAGGTGGCCGAGCCCAAGCCGCAGATGGAAATCATGGGCCCGCCCGGCATGGAGGACATGGCCGAGCAGCTCAAGGGCCTGTTCTCCCAGGTCGGCGCCACCCGGCACAAGTCGCGCAAGCTCAAGATCAGGGAAGCGATGAAGCTGCTGGCCGAAGAGGAGGCCGCCCGGCTGGTCAACGAGGAGGAGATCCGCGCGCAGGCAGTGCACAACGCCGAGCAGAACGGCATCGTCTTCATCGACGAGATCGACAAGGTGGCCTCGCGCAGCGAAACCGGCGGCGCCGAGGTGTCGCGCCAGGGCGTGCAGCGCGACCTGCTGCCGCTGGTGGAGGGCACCACCGTGTCCACCAAGTACGGGCCGATCCGCACCGACCACATCCTGTTCATCGCCAGCGGCGCCTTCCACCTGTCCAAGCCCAGCGACCTGATTCCCGAGCTGCAGGGGCGCTTCCCGATCCGGGTGGAGCTGCAGTCGCTGTCGGTGCAGGACTTCGAGGCCATCCTCACCAGCACCCATGCCTCGCTGGTGAAGCAGTACGAGGCGCTGCTGTCCACCGAGGGCGTGACCTTGGAGTTCACGCCCGAGAGCATCACGCGGCTGGCGCGCATTGCCTACGACGTCAACGAGCGCACCGAGAACATCGGCGCGCGGCGCCTGTCCACGGTGATGGAGCGGCTGCTCGACGAGGTCAGCTTCGGCGCGGCCCACCTGTCGGGGCAGACGGTGCGCATCGACGCGGACTACGTGGACACGCGGCTGTCGGCGCTCAGCCGAGACGAGGATCTCTCCCGCTACATCCTCTAAACTGCCGGGTTGCGCCGCGGCGGCGCGATGGAATTTGGAGTAGCGATGGCTGACGAGTACCAGAACCTCGGCGTTTCGGCGATGAAGGCCGATGTCCACAAGGCGATCCGGGTGCTGCCGCCGCCGGCCTACCCCGGCGCGTTCTGCCACCTGGTGGTGGACCCCTGGGACGCCAGCCAGGTGATGGCCATGCACGCCGACGGCTCGGGCACCAAGGCCAACGTGGCCTACATCGCGGCACGCGAGCTGGGCGGCAGCGGCTGGTTCCGCGGCCTGGCGCAGGACTCGGCGGTGATGAACATCGACGACCTGATCTGCGTCGGCGCGGTCGGGCCCTACGTGCTGTCCAACACCATCGGCCGCAATGCCCAGGTGATCGGCGGCGACTTGCTGCAGGAAGTGCTGGAGGGCTACCAGGCCTTCGCCACGCAAATGGCGGCCTGCGGCGTGGAGATCATGCTGGCCGGCGGCGAAACGGCCGACTGCGGCGACACGGTGCAGACCATCGTGGTGGACTCCACCGTGTGCACCCGCATGCCGGCTGCGGCCGTGATCGATTTTTCCCGGGTGCGGCCCGGCGACGTGATCGTCGGCCTGTCGTCGCAGGGCAAGGCCACCTACGAGACCGCCGAGAACTCCGGCATCGGCTCCAACGGCTTCACCCTGGCGCGCCATGCGCTGCTGTCGTCCGACTACCGCAAGGCCTACCCCGAAACCTACGCGCGCGAACTGGACATCCAGCACGTCTACCGCGGCGCGCTCAAGGTCGGCGACACGCTGCCCGGCACCAAATTCACCGTGGCCGAGGCGCTGCTGTCGCCCACGCGCACCTACGCGCCGGTGGTGAAGGAGTTGCTGCGCCAGCTGCCCGAGGCGGTGCACGGCCTGATCCACAACACTGGCGGCGGCCTGACCAAGTGCATCCGCTTCGGCAAGGACCTGCGTTTCGTCAAGCGCGAGCTGCTGCCCATGCCGGCCGTGCAGCGCGCCATCCGCGAGATCAGCGGCGTCGGCCTGCCGACCATGGCGCAGACCTTCAACTGCGGCCACCGGCTGGAGATCTACTGCCCGGCGGCCGATGCGGACGCCGTAATGCGCGTCGCCACGCAGTTCGGCATCGAGTCCAAGGTGGTCGGCGAAGTGCTGCCCAAGCGCCGCTCGGGCGAGGGCAACGAGGTCGAGGTGCTGCTGGAGGGCCAAACGCTGGAGTTCGGCGCGGAAGGCCTGGTCAGCGCCTGATCGGGTCGCAGGTCAGTCCTTCAGCTTCAGCGTGCTCTGCCGCTCGCGATTCACCACCAGCTGGGTGACGTCCGGCCGGGAATAGTGGCCCACCGGGTCGAAATTCTGCCGCTCCTCGCGCACGCGGCGGTGCTCCAGGGTGGCGACCACCAGCGTTTCGTCGTTCGTGACCGGCTCGGCGATCCACTTGCCGTCCGGCCCGGCGATGCAGGAGCCGCCGTTGGCGAACACCAGCTCCGGGTCGTCGCCGGCAATCTGCTCCCAGTGCGGTGTCGACGCGGGGATGTCCGAGGCGCGCATCAGCCCCGACACCGACAGCACGTACGAGCGCGATTCCTTGGCGATGTAGCGCGTGATGTCGCCGGTGTTGTGCGCGCCGCCCGGCCAGATCGCCACGTGCAGGTCCTCGCCCTGCGCGTACAGCGCGGCGCGCGGCAGCGGCATCCAGTTCTCCCAGCAGTTCAGCCCGCCGACGGTGAAGGGGCCGAGCGCGTGCACGCGCAGGCCATTGCCGTCGCCGGGCGACCAGACCAGGCGTTCCTCGTAAGTGGGCATCAGCTTGCGGTGCACCGAAGCCACCGTGCCTTGCGCGTCGATGTAGACCAATGAGCAATAAACGCTGTGGCCGCCGCGGTCCATCGGCCGCTCGACGCAGCCGACGATCACCGCGATGCCGTGGCGCGCCGCCGCCTCGCACAGCCTTTGCAGGTCGCCGCGCTCGATCTGCACCGCCTGGTCCAGGTAGTGCGCGTACAAGGCCTTCTGCACCGGCGAGTTGAAGCGCGCGCCGTCGGTGCGCTCCACCCAGAACGGGTAGCCGGGCAGCAGCGTCTCGCCGAAGGCGACCAGGCCGCAGCCGCGGGCGGCCGCGCGGTCCACCCAGTCGACGATCTTGTTCAAGGTGCGTTCGCGGTCGAGCCACACCGGCGCGATCTGCGCCAGGCCCACGGTCAGGGTATCGGAGGACATGGGGCGGATTCTAGGGGTGGTGCCTGGTGCCGCATTTTCAAACTTGCGTTTGGCTGGTGCTGTCGACTGAAGGAACAACCACCTCATGCGTGGGGAGTGTTGCGCGCCTCCGTTTTCAAATGTACATTTGAATCCATAAAAGGACCGACTTGGGAGATCGCATGGCCTACCCCGAACTTGCACTGTTCCTCGACGGCAAGCGGCGGCAGGGCCAGGGCAGGCCGCTGCGCGTGCACAACCCCGCTTCGGGGGAGCGGATTGCCGAATTCAATGGCGCCGCCGCGCAGGACGTGGAGGACGCCGCCGTGTCCGCGCACACCGCGTTCAAGCGCTGGCGCGAAACGCCGGCCTATGACCGCGAGGCGATCCTGCGCCGCGCCGCCGACGCCGTGCGCGCGCAGGCGGACCGCATTGCCGCCGTCATCGTCATGGAAAACGGCAAGCCGCTGGCCGAGGCCAGGGGCGAGGTCGGCGCCACCGCCGACACCATCGACTTCTATGCCAGCGAGGCGCGCCGCATCTACGGCCGCACGATTCCCGCGCGCGCCGCCGGCGGGCGCATGAGCACGCTGCGCGAGCCGGTCGGCGTGGTCGCGGCCTTCACGCCCTGGAATTTCCCGGCCATCAACTTCATCCGCAAGGTGGCACCCGCGCTGGCCGCCGGCTGCACCCTGGTCGCCAAGCCGGCCGAGGAAACGCCGGCCACTGCCTTGCTGCTGGCCCAGTGCTTCACCGACGCCGGCCTGCCGCCCGGCGCGCTCAACATCGTCTACGGCGTGCCGGCCGACATCTCTTCGCAGCTGATCGCCGCGCCGCAGGTGCGCAAGATCACCTTCACCGGCTCCACCGCGGTCGGCCGCGAACTGGCGGCCAAGGCCGGCGCGCTGCTCAAGCGCAGCACCATGGAGCTGGGCGGCCACGCGCCGGTGATCGTGTGTGCCGACGCGAACCCCGAATCGGCGGCCGACAAGGCCAGCGCCGCCAAGTTCCGCAACGCCGGCCAGACCTGCAATTCGGCCAGCCGCTTCTACGTGCACCGCTCGCTGTACGAGCGCTTCGTGCAGCGCTTCGCCGAGAATGCCGGCAAGGTGGTGGTGGGCGACGGCGCCGATCCGGCCACCACCATGGGGCCGCTGTCCAACCCGCGCCGCATCGAGGCGCTGAAAGGCCTGGTGGCCGATGCGCTGGCGCGCGGCGCCCGGGTGGCCGCGGGCGGCGCGCCGATCGGGCGGCCCGGCTATTTCTTCCAGCCGACGGTGCTGGCCGAGGTGCCGGCCGACGCGCAGATCCTGGCGATCGAGCCGTTCGGCCCGGTGGCGCCCATCGTGCCGTTCGACAGCATCGAGGAAGCACTGCGCCTGGCCAACTCCACGCCGTTCGGGCTGGCCAGCTACGTGATCGGCGACCACGCGCCGACCATCCGCCTGCTCACCACGCAGATCGAGGCCGGCATCGTGGGCGTCAACACCTTCGTCGCCTCGCTGCCGGAAACGCCGTTCGGCGGCGTGGGCCACAGCGGCTGGGGGCACGAGGGTGGGCCGGAAGGGCTGGAGCCGTACCTGCACACCCGTTTCATCAACGAACTCTGAGCGCAGCCATGCAGACCATCGAAGCGGATTTCGCCATCGTCGGCGCCGGCACGGCGGGCTGCGTGCTGGCGCACCGCCTGAGCGCCTCGGGCATGCACCGCGTGGTGCTGGTGGAGGCCGGGCGCGACCAGCCGCCCGATCGCGAGGAGCCGGCCATCCTGGACAGCTACCCGCGCATCGCCTATTTCGACCCGAAGAACGTGTGGGCCGAGCTCAAGGTGTACCTGGCGCCGAAGACGCCGCCCAAGGGCATTCCGGCGCCCACGCCCAAGCGCTACGAGCAGGCCCGCCTGATGGGCGGCGGCTCCAGCCTGAACGACATGCAGGCCAACCGCGGCCTGCCGATCGACTACGACGGCTGGGCCGCTGACGGCCTGCCGGGCTGGGGCTGGCAGGACGTGCTGCCGTACTTTCGCCGGCTGGAGCGCGACATGGATTTCGGCGGCGCGCTGCACGGCAGCGACGGCCGCATCCCGGTGCGGCGCATCATGCCCGACGCCTGGCCGGAGTTCTCGCGCGCGGCGGCCGAAGCCATGCGCAGCGCCGGCTTCGCCGAGCTGCAGGACCAGAACGCGGATTTCCGCGACGGTTGGTTCCCGTTGGCGATCTCCAACGCCTACGACCGGCGCGTGTCCGCCTCCACCGGCTACCTGGACAACGCCACGCGGCGGCGGCCCAACCTGCGCATCCTCACCGACACGCCGGCGTCCAACCTGGTCCTGGAGGGCCGCAAGGTGGTCGGCGTGATTGTGCGCACACCGAGCGGCCCGGTGGAGATCCGCGCGCGCGAAACCATCCTCACGGCCGGCGCGCTGCATTCGCCGGCCTTCCTGCTGCGCAGCGGCATCGGCCCCGGCGCCGACCTGCAGGCGCTGGGCATCCCGGTGGTGGCGGACCGCGCCGGCGTCGGCAGGAACCTGCAGGAACACCCGGCGCTGTCGGTGTCGGCCTTCATCCACCCCGCCGCGCGGCTGGGCGAGCAGCTGCGCCGCCACACCCACCTGGGCCTGCGTTTCTCCTCGTCGCTGGCGTCCGAAGTGGGCAGCGGCGACCTGTACATGGTGGCGCTCAGCAAGACCGGCTGGCATCCGGTGGGCAAGCAGCTGGGCTCGCTGGTGGCCTGGGTGAACAAGCCGTACTCGCGCGGGCAGCTCACCCTGCGCTCGCCGGCGGCCGAGGCCGAGCCGCAGGTGGAGTTCTGCATGCTGTCCGACGAGCGCGACGCCGTGCGGCTGCGCGAAGCGGTGCGCACCGCGGCCAGGCTGTTCGAGCAGGCGCCGCTGCGCTCGGTGACCAGCGACCCCTTCCCCACCAGCTACAGCGAGCGGGTGCGCGACCTGGGCATCATCTCGCGCAAGAACGCGGTCATGACCTCCATCCTCGCGGCCTGCCTGGACGGTCCGGACTGGCTGCGCCGCACGCTGCTGAAGCACGTGGTCACCGAAGGCCCGTCGCTGGAGCGCATGCTGGCCAACGAGGACCTGCTGGAAGGCTTCATGCGCACGGCGGTGCACGGCCTGTGGCACCCGGCGGGCAGCTGCAGGATGGGCCACGCGGCGGACGCGCAGGCGGTGGTCGACGGCTCGGGCAGGGTGATCGGGGTGGACGGCGTGCGCGTGGCCGACGCCTCGGTGATGCCCTGGATCCCGCGCGCCAACACCAACGTGCCGACGCTGATGCTGGCCGAGAAGCTGAGCGACACCATCCTGGCGGAGCAGCCGCGCGGCGTGTCAGCCCCGGCGACTCAGGAAGGCCTGGCGCACAGCCCGCCGGCCACGAACGACACCAGCCGCCTGGTCGTGACTTCGTGATCCAGCGCCGAGGGGCCGACCGTTCCTGACACCAGGGTCAGGGCCGGCGCCAGGGTCACCAGCGTCTGCAGGATGGCGCCGCGCGCGCAGTCGTAGCGCAGCGCGATCTCGGTGCGCGACAGCTCCGGCAGCACGCGCTGCAGCACGTCGACGAACTCCTCGTGCAGCGGCGCGAACTTCTCCTCGACGATGCTGGTGATGAACGACGGCGCGCCGGCGCGCGCCTGCGTCAGCAGCATCATCACGTCGCGGTACTGCCCCGAGCCCAGCTGCACCAGCGGCACCACCAGCGCCTCGGACACCGCTTCCACCGTTGGCGCCGCGGGTTTGTGGCGCGCCACGCAGGTGCGCAGCGATTCGGTGCGCACCTGGATGATCGATTCGATGCCCAGCTCCAGCACGTGCTTGGCCAGGCCGTCCTTGGAGCCGAAGTGGTAGTTCACCGCAGCGATGTTGACCTCGGCGATCTCGGTGATCTCGCGCACCGTGCCGCCGCTGAAGCCGCTCCTGGCGAACACCTGCACGGCGGCCGCCGCGATGCGCGCGCGCGTGTCCGCCTCGTTCTGCTGCACTGCCTGCCGCTTCACCACCGGATCGGGCCCCCGGCCGATTGCGGCGGAACCTCTTGACAGTCACCAAGGTGAAACATAGGATTCAAACGCTCTTTTTAAATGAGTCATAAATCTTAACAGCCGGGAGTTCCCCCCATGAGGTTGCTTTCTCTCAAGACCCTGTTCCTGCTGGCCCTTCTGGTGGCCGGTAACGTGTTCGCGCAGGGTGCGCGGGTCCTGCGCATCGGCCTGGTGGTCCCGCCCACGCAGCAATGGTCGGTCAGCGCCGCCGACTTCGGCGAGGAACTGAAAAAGGCCACCAACGGGCGGCTCAGCGTGGCGGTGTTCCCCTCCAGCCAGCTCGGCTCCGAAGCGCAGATGATCCAGCAGATCCAGACCGGCGCGCTGGACATGGGCTTCCTCACCACCGCCGAACTGGCCAACCGCGTGCCCGAACTGGCCGCGCTGCACGCGCCCTTCCTGGTGAAGGACCTGGCGCAGGCGCGCTCCGTGCTGGAAAGCCCGATCGCGACCAAGATCTTCGAGAAATTCCCGGCCTCCATCGGCGCCGTCGGCCTGGGCTACGGCATGAACGGCATGCGCCACATCCTCACCCGCGAGCCGTCCAGCGGCCCGGCCGACCTCAAGGGCAAGAAGATCCGCGTGATCCCTTCTCCGGTGATGCGCGACTTCTACGACATCATGGGCGCCACGCCCACGCCGATCCCGTTCGCCGCCATCTACGACGCCTTCGCCAACGGCCAGGTGGACGGCATCGACATGGACTTCGAGGCCACCTACTACAACAAGTACTACACCATCGCCAAGACCATGCTGGTGACCAACCAGACCATGCTGCCGATGGCCGTCATCTTCTCGCTGAAGGTCTGGCGCGAACTGCCCGAGGCCGACCACAAGCTGATCCAGCAGCTGATCGACAAGCAGACGAAGATCATCCGCGACACCACGGTGGCCAACGACGAGGGCTTTCGCAAGCGCCTGGTCGAGACCGGTTTCCAGATGAAGCCGGTCGGGCGCGAGGCCTTCGGCGACGCGGTGCAGAAGTGGGACGCGAAGTGGACGCCGCAGGCGCCCGCCATCCCCCAGCTGCGCGCCTTCGCCGCCAAGCTCTGACACAACGACCGGACGGACGCCGCATGAACGACATGGCATGAGCTTGTCCGTCGCCAAGAACAGGGAGGCGCTCGAGGCCGGGTCGACACTTCGCGAGAAACTCGGAAGGTCGGCCCAGGCCCTCAGCGACAGCTGGGCCCGGGTCGAGCGCGTGCTGGTCAGCGGCCTGATCGGCGCCATCTTCCTGTTGATCCTGCTCAACGTCGCCACCCGCGCCATCAACCGGCCGGTCATCTGGGTCGACGAGCTGTCGATCTACCTGATGGTGATGACCTGCTTCGTCGGCACCTCGCTCACCGTGCGCCAGCGGCTGGACTTCGCCATGACGCTGGTGCTGGACGCCCTGACGCCGGCGCGGCTGGCGGTGGCCCGCAGGGTGCTGTCGCTGGTGGGCCTGGCCTACGCCGTGTTCATCCTGTGGTGCAGCTGGCGGCTGTTCGATCCGCTGGGCATGTGGCACAGCGGCTTCGACGTCACGAAATTCACCGCCCAAACGATGAACTTCCTGTACTCCGAACCGACCCAGACGCTGGGCATCCCGAAGTGGTTCGTCTACCTGGTGATGCCGGTCTATGGCTTCGGCCTGACGGTCCACACGCTGGCCAACCTCGCGGAGGACGCGGGCTGGGTGCAGGCCGCCAAGGCACCCGAGGACGAAGCCATCACAGTGGAAGCGGGCTGACACCATGTTCACCGGCGCCGCATTCACCCTGTTCCTGCTGGCCGGCCTGCCGATCGGCCTGGTGCTGTGCCTCTCGGCGCTGGCCTACGTGGGCTCCACGCACAACGTCGCGCTGCTGGACTCGTTCCTGCCGCAGCTGTTCGGCGGCATCGACTCCTACGGCCTGCTGGCGCTCCCGCTGTTCATCCTGGTCGGCGAGTTCATGAACGCCGGCGGCATCACCACGCGGCTGCTGGGCATGACCACCGCAATGCTCGGCGGCATCAAGGGCGGGCTGGCCTACGTCAACGTGTTCGCCAACGGCTTCCTGGCCGCCATCCTGGGCTCGTCGACGACGCAGATCGCGATCATGTCGCAGACCATCGTCCCGGAGATGGCGCGCAAGGGCTACAACAAGAATTTCGCTGTCGCGCTCACGGTGTCGGCCGGCCTGCTCGGGCCCATCATCCCGCCGTCGCTGATCTTCGTGATCTACGGCGTGATGGTGCAGGTGCCGATCGGCGACATGTTCCTGGCCGGCATCATCCCGGGCCTGCTGCTGATGGTGGCGTTCTGCGCGACCATCTGGGGCATGGGGTTCTGGATGGACTACCCGCGCGAGGAGAAGCTGTCCAGGCAGGTTCGCGTGCGGCAGATGCTGCGGGGCCTGCCCACCTTGCTGATCCCGGTGGTCATCGTCGCCAGCATCATGACCGGCCTGGCCAGCCCGACCGAATCGGCCGCGCTGGCCTGCGTCACGGCGCTGGTGCTGGGCCTGCTGTACGGCGAGATCAACCTGAAGCAGATGCCGGCCATGTGCCTGCGCACCGGGCTGAACACCGCGCTGGTGCTGTACCTGGTGGCGGCGGCCAACGTGTTCACCTGGGTGCTGGTGTACGGCCAGGTGCCGCAGCTGGTGGCCGACCTGCTCAAGCGGGTGGCGCACGACCCGATCAGCTTCATGCTGTGGCTCAACCTGCTGCTGATCGTCATCGGCACGGTGATCGACGGCGTGGCCGGGCTGATCCTGGTGGTGCCGATCCTGTTCCCGGTGGCAACCCAGGTCTACCACATCCATCCGGTGCACTTCGGCGTGGTGGTGTCGATCAACCTGACCCTCGGGCTGGTGTCGCCGCCGGTCGGCGCCGCGCTCTTCATGGGCGCATCGCTCACCAAGACCAAGGCCAGCGATGTGTTCATCATGTCCATCCCGTTCTGCCTGGCCGTGTGCGTGATCCTGGTCATGCTGAGCATCTGGCCATGGTTCACGCTGGCCCTCATCCGCTGAGTTGGTTTCCTGCCAGCGCCACCTTGCGCTAGTACATTCGCTAACACTCTCTCGCCTCTGAAGGTTCCACTTGCAGAGGCGCGCGTAAGTCGTTCATCCGCAACGGCTTTTCTTCGCGCATAGATGAGCAAAAGCTCCTAAGTTGTTGATTTCACACGAAAAACGCCGCGCAGCCTCGGTTGCGCCGCTGAGTTTTCCTGCTACAGTGCAAAAAAGTGCAATGAAGTGGTAGATGGTGGGTCTCGCCTCTGCCTTTTTTGCGTTTTCAACGTGGGGATCAACAGGTGTTCCAAGGCGCGTCGTCGCTCAGTCTCGATGCCAAGGGCCGGCTCTCCATGCCGACCCGGCATCGCGACGTGCTCAGCGCGACCGCGGGCAACCAGATCACCATCACCAAGCACCCTCACGGCTGCCTGATGATTTTCCCGCGCCCGGAGTGGGAAAAATTTCGTGAACGGGTGGCGCAGCTCCCCATGGCCGCGCAGTGGTGGAAGAGAATTCTCCTGGGCAACGCGATGGACGTGGAGCTCGACGGCACGGGTCGCGTGCTGGTCTCGCCCGAGTTGCGCGCGGCCTCCGGCATCGAAAAGGACACCATGCTGCTCGGCATGGGCAACCACTTCGAGCTGTGGGACAAGGCGACTTACGAGGCCAAGGAGGCCGAGGCCATGCGCGGTGAGATGCCCGAGGTATTCAAGGATTTCTCTTTTTGAAGGCAAGCGGTGGACACATGGCAACACACCACCGTCTTGTTGAACGAAGCAGTCGAAGCTCTTGTCACCAAGCCGGATTCAACGTACGTCGACGCCACCTTCGGGCGCGGCGGGCACGCGCGGCTGATCCTGTCGCGGCTCGGCCCCGCCGGCCGGCTGGTCGCCTTCGACAAGGACCCGGAAGCGGTGGCGGTGGCCAACGCCATCGGCGACACGCGCTTTTCCATCCGGCACGAAGGTTTTCGCGCGCTGCGCGAGCTGGAATCGGCCAGCGCGGCCGGCGTGCTGATGGACCTGGGCGTGAGCTCCCCGCAGATCGACAACCCCGCGCGCGGATTTTCCTTTCGCGGCAACGGCCCGCTGGACATGCGCATGGACACCACGCGCGGCCAGAGCGCGGCGCAATGGCTTGCCACCGCCCCGGTGGAACAGATGGCGGAGGTGATCCGTGACTATGGCGAAGAACGGTTTGCTGTTCAGGTTGCAAAGGCGATTGATGCTCGCCGACAGGAACGGGGCCCTCTTGCAACCACCGCCGAACTGGCCGAACTCGTGGCTCGTACGGTCAAAACCCGCGAGCCGGGCCAGGACCCTGCAACGCGCACATTTCAGGCTCTTCGGATTTTCGTCAACGCCGAGCTTGAAGAACTGCAAGAAGCGCTAGAGGCGAGCTTGGACATCCTGCAACCCGGAGGACGGCTTGTGGTGATCAGCTTCCATTCGTTGGAGGACCGCATCGTCAAGCAGTTCATCGCCCGCAATTCGCGCGAGGTGGTGGACCGCCGCGCGCCGTTCGCCGCACCCAAGCCGATGAAGCTGAACGCGCTGGCGCGCATCCGCCCGACGTCCGAGGAAATCGCCCGCAACCCGCGTTCGCGCAGCGCCATCATGCGCGTGGCGGAAAGGACGCAGGCGTGACGCGCTTCAACCTGCTGCTGCTGATCGCCGTGCTCATGAGCGCGCTGTGGCTGGTGCGCGTGCAGTACGACTCGCGCCGCCTGTACACCGAGATCGAGCGCGCGCAGGCCGAGGCGCACCGGCTGGAAGTCGAGAACGAGCAGCTCGAGGTGCAAAAGCGCGCCCAGGCCACGCCGCTGCGCGTGGAGCGCCTGGCCAAGGAGCAGCTGCAGATGCGCACGGCCACGCCGGGCATCACCCAGTACGTGGCGCTGAAGCAGCCGAGGCCCACTCCATGAGCCGGAACCGCGAACGCGCCGTCAGCCACGCGCTCAGCCCGCTGCTGGCGAGCAAGGCGCCGGTGTGGCGCAGCAAGCTCATCGTGGCCGGCATCGCGCTGGGCTTCCTGGGCCTGGCCGGCCGCGCCGCCTGGGTGCAGGTGTTCGGCAACGAGTTCTTCCGCAAGCAGGGCGAGGTGCGCTTCGCCCGCACGCTGGAGCTGCCGGCCAACCGCGGCCGCATCTTCGACCGCAACGGCCTGCTGCTCGCCACCAGCGTGCTCGCGCCCAGCGTCTGGGCGATTCCCGAGGACGTGGACCGCGACCCGGCCAAGCTCAAGCAGCTGGCGCGCCTGCTGGAGATGCCGCTGGGCGAGTTGAACAAGAAACTGGAAGACGAGGACCGCACCTTCGTGTGGCTCAAGCGCCAGGTCGACGAGCCGGTGGCCCGGCAGATCGCCGCGCTGGACATCAAGGGCGTCTACCAGCGCAAGGAATACAAGCGCCGCTACCCCGAAGGCGAGGCCGCGGCGCACGTGGTGGGCTTCACCAGCGTGGAAGACCACGGCCAGGAAGGCGTGGAGCTGTCCTTCGACAAGGAGCTGGCCGGCCGCGCCGGATCGCGCCGCGTGATCAAGGACCGCCTGGGCCGCATCGTCGAGGGCATGGGCGAGCAGCCGCCGGTGGACGGCAAGGACCTGCAGCTGTCGATCGACAGCAAGGTGCAGTTCTTCGCCTACCAGAAGCTGCGCGACGCGGTGGTGGAGAACAGGGCGCGCTCGGGCAGCGTGGTGGTGCTGGACGCGGTCACCGGCGAGCTGCTGGCCTTGGCCAACTACCCGAGCTTTCCGCCCGAGACGCGCCACAACCTGAGCGGCGAGCAGCTGCGCAACCGCGCGCTGACCGACGTGTTCGAGCCCGGCTCCACCATGAAGCCGTTCACCATCGGCCTGGCGCTGGAGACCGGCCGCGTGACGCCGCAGACCGTGATCCAGACCGCGCCCGGCCACGTGGTGATCGGCGGCGCGCGCATCTCCGACGCGCATCCGCACGGCGCGCTGACGGTGCAGCAGGTGATCCAGAAATCCAGCAACGTCGGCACCCTGAAGATCGCGATGCAGATGCCGGCGCGCGAGATGTGGGAGGTGTTCACCCAGGCCGGTTTCGGCCAGAAGCCGCAGATCACCTTTCCCGGCGCGGCCAGCGGCAAGCTGCGCCCGTTCAAGAGCTGGCGGCCGGTGGAGCAGGCGACCATGTCGTACGGCTACGGCCTGTCGGCCTCGCTGTTCCAGATGACGCGCTCCTACACCGTGTTCGCGCACGACGGGCAGATCATTCCCGCCACCTTGCTCAAGACCGACCAGCCGGCCGCCGGCGTGCAGGTGCTCTCGCCCAAGACCGCGGCGGAGATCCGCACCATGCTGCAGATGGCCGCCGGCCCGGGCGGCACCGGCCAGAAGGCGCAGACGCTGGGCTACTCGGTGGGCGGCAAGTCCGGCACCGCGCACAAGCAGGTCGGCAAGAGCTACGCCACCAACCGCTACCGCTCCTGGTTCGTCGGCATGGCGCCGATCGACAAGCCGCGCATCATCGTCGGCGTGATGCTGGACGAGCCCTCGGCCGGCCGCTACTACGGCGGCGACGTGGCAGCGCCGGTGTTCAGCGCCACGGTGCAGCAGACGCTGCGCCTGATGGGCGTGCAGCCCGACATGAGCGTGAAGCCGCAGATCGTGGTGAACGCGGTGGAGGAGTCGTTCTGATGCGCGAACTCCACAGCCCCGGGCAGGCGGCCGAATGGCTGCGTGGCCGCGTGACCGGCAGCCTGTTCTGCGACAGCCGCAAGGCCGGCGCGGGCGACGGCTTCATCGCCTGGCCCGGCGCCGTGACCGACGGGCGCAAGCACGTGCCGGCCGCGCTGGTCCAGGGTGCGGTGGCCTGCCTGGTGGAGCGCGAAGGCGTGGAAGCCTTCGGCTTCGGCGACAACGACGCGGTGGCGGCCTACCCGCAGCTGAAGGCCGCGACCGGCCCGATCGCCGCCGCCTATTTCGGCCATCCCAGCAACGACATCGACGTGCTGGCCGTGACCGGCACCAACGGCAAGACCTCCACCGCCTGGTGGCTGGCGCAGGCGCTGTCCAACGTGGAAGGCGAACGCGCCATGCCCTGCGGCCTGATCGGCACGCTGGGCACCGGCCGGCCGCCGAACGTGGAGTCGAACGGCCTCACCACGCCCGACCCGGTGCTGATGCAGTGGCGCTTGCGCGAATTCGCGCAGCAGGGCCTGAAGGCCTGCGCGATCGAGGCCTCGTCGATCGGCATCGTCGAGCGCCGGCTGGACGGCACGCGCATCCCGCTGGCCATCTTCACCAATTTCACGCAGGACCACCTGGACTACCACGGCACCATGGAAGCCTACTGGGCGGCCAAGGCGGAGCTGTTTCGCTGGCCCGGCCTGCGCATGGTCGTGCTCAACATCGACGACGAGAAGGGCCGCGCGCTGGCGGACGAACTGAAGAACAGCGGCCTGGACCTGTGGACCGTGTCCTGCGATACCGACAGCGACAGCAACAGCGACGCCGCGCGGCTGCGCGCGCTGGACATCGGCTACGACGCGCAGGGCCTGCGCTTCACGCTGGCCGAAGGGACGCAGCGGCACGTGCTGGCGACGCAGCTGGTCGGCCAGTTCAACGTGTCCAACCTGCTGGGCGTGGTCGGCGCCATGCGCGCGCTCGGCGTGCCGCTGGCCGACGCGGTGAAAGCCTGCGGATCGCTGCTGCCGGTGCCCGGGCGCATGGAGCGCATCAACATGGCCGGCAAGCCGGTGGTGGCGGTCGACTACGCGCACACGCCCGACGCGCTGGACAAGGCCCTGCAGGCGCTGCGCCCGCTGGCCGCGCAGCGCGGCGGCAAGCTGTTCTGCGTGTTCGGCTGCGGCGGCGACCGCGACCCGGTCAAGCGCCCGCTGATGGCTGCCGTGGCCGAGAAGAACGCCGACTGCGTGGTGGTCACTAGCGACAACCCGCGCAGCGAAAAACCAGAAGCCATCATCAGCCAGATCCTGCTGGGCCTGTCGCACCGCGACTGCGTGCAGGTGCAGACCGACCGCGCCCGCGCCATCGCCGACACTGTGGCCGGCGCCGCGCCGGAAGACGTGATCCTCATCGCCGGCAAGGGCCACGAGGACTACCAGGAGATCGCGGGCGTGAAGCACCCGTTCTCCGACACCGCGCACGCCCGGGCGGCGCTGGAGCAAAGAACATGAGCGACACCATGTTCACCTTGAATCAAGCCCTGGCCTGGCTCCCCGGCGCCAGGCTGGTCGGCGACGGCGCCACGCCCATCGCGCGCGTCCACACCGACACCCGCACCCTGCAGCCCGGCGACCTGTTCGTCGCGCTGAAGGGCGAGCGCTTCGACGCCAACGATTTTCTCGCCGACGCGCAGGCCAAGGGCGCAGCCGCGGTGCTGGCGCATCCGGGCCGCATTCCCGCGGGCTTCCACGGCCTCGAAGTCGACGACACGCGCCTCGCGCTCGGCCGCCTGGCGCAGGCCTGGCGGCAGCGCTTCGGCCTGCCGCTCATCGCCGTGACCGGCAGCAACGGCAAGACGACCGTCACGCAGATGATCGCCTCGATCCTGCGCGCCTGGCAGCCCGATGCGCAGCTGGCGACCGAGGGCAACCTGAACAACGACATCGGCCTGCCGCTCACCCTGCTGCGCCTGCGCGCGCAGCACAAGGTCGGCGTGATCGAGCTGGGCATGAACCATCCGGGCGAGATCGCGTACCTGGCCGACATCGCGCGGCCCACCGTGGCGCTGGTCAACAACGCGCAGCGCGAGCACCAGGAGTTCATGGCCACGGTGGAAGCCGTGGCACGCGAGAACGGCAGCGTGTTCGCCTCGCTGGCGCCGAACGGCGTGGCGGTGTTCCCGGCCGGCGACGACTACACGCCGATCTGGGCCGCGCTGGCCGGCGCGCGCCCCTGCATGACTTTCGCGGACGCGGCCATGCAGGGTGGCCGCGCCGACATCGTTCTGGCCGGGACTGAATGGCAAGAAGGACACTGGCAGGTGCGGGCCGAGACGCCCGCGGGCCCGCTGGCATTCCCTCTCTATATCGCCGGCCGCCACAACGTGCGCAACGCGCTCGCCGCCACTGCCTGCGCGCTGGCGGCAGGCGCGCCGCTGGCCGCCATCGCGCGCGGCCTCGAGGCGTTCGAACCGGTCAAGGGCCGCTCGCGCGCGCTGGCCGTTGCGCTGGCCGGCCGCACGCTGACGGTGGTGGACGACACCTACAACGCCAATCCCGACTCGGTGCGCGCCGCCATCGACGTGCTGGCCGAGCTGCCCGGCCCGCGCCTGCTGGTGCTGGGCGACATGGGCGAGGTCGGCGACCAGGGCCCGCAGTTCCATGCCGAGATCGGCGACTACGCGCGCGAGCGCGGCATCGAGCAGCTGTTGACCCTGGGCGAACAGGCCAGGGGCATGGGCGGCACGCATTTCGACGATGTCGATGCGCTGAACGCGGCCGTCACCGCCGGGCTGGCGAACGCGAACGCGGTGCTCGTCAAGGGCTCGCGCTTCATGAAGATGGAGCGCGTGATCGAAGCCATCCGGGCGCACGCGCAAGCCGCGGCGACACAGACAACAACAAGGGAGAGCCCCGATGCTCGTTAGCCTGGCCGCGTGGCTGCAAGCGAATTCCAACGCATTCGGCTTCCTGCGCGTGGTGCAGTACCTGACCTTCCGCGCCGTCATGGCCGCGATGACGGCGCTGCTGATCGGCCTGATCGCCGGCCCCTGGGTGATCCGGCGGCTGGCCGAGCTGAAGATCGGCCAGCCGGTGCGCGGCTACGGCATGCAGACCCACCTGGCCAAGAGCGGCACGCCCACCATGGGCGGCGTGCTGATCCTGCTGGCCATCGGCATCAGCACCTTGCTGTGGTTCGACTGGACCAACCGCTTCGTCTGGATCGTGCTGGTGGTGACGCTGGGCTTCGGCGCCATCGGCTGGGTGGACGACTGGCGCAAGGTGGTCAACAAGGACCCCGAGGGCATGCGCTCGCGCGAAAAGTATTTCTGGCAGTCGCTGATCGGCCTGCTGGCCGCGCTGTACCTGGTGTTCAGCATCTCCGAGAGTTCCAACATCCGCGTGCTGGAGCTGTTCTTCCAGTGGGTGGCTTCCGGCTTCGACGTCAACCTGCCGCCCAAGGCCGGCCTGCTGCTGCCCTTCTTCAAGGAAGTGAGCTACCCGCTGGGCGTGTTCGGTTTCGTCATCATGACCTACCTGGTCATCGTGGGATCGAGCAACGCCGTCAACCTGACCGACGGCCTGGACGGCCTGGCGATCATGCCGGTGGTGATGGTCGGCTCGGCGCTGGGCGTGTTCGCCTACGTCACCGGCAGCTCGGTGTACTCGCGCTACCTGTTCTTCCCGCACATCCCCGGTTCGGGCGAGCTGCTGATCTTCTGCGCCGCCGTGGCCGGCGCCGGGCTGGCCTTCCTGTGGTTCAACACGCACCCGGCCCAGGTGTTCATGGGCGACGTCGGTGCGCTGGGACTCGGTGCGGCGCTGGGCACCATCGCCGTGATCGTGCGCCAGGAAATCGTGCTGGCCATCATGGGCGGCATCTTCGTGGTGGAGGCGCTGTCGGTGATGGCCCAGGTCGTCTACTTCAAATACACCAAGAAACGCTACGGCGAAGGCCGACGCATTTTGAAGATGGCGCCGCTGCACCACCATTTCGAGAAAACCGGCTGGAAGGAAACGCAGGTGGTGGTGCGCTTCTGGATCATCACCATGCTGCTGTGCCTGCTGGGCCTGTCCACGCTGAAGCTGCGCTGAGCCGATGAACGACATCCAAGCGTCCGTCCCCACCGCAATCCAGCACGTGCTGGTGCTGGGCTGCGGCACGTCCGGCCTGTCGATGGCCCGCTGGTGCGCTGGCCGCGGCATGCAGGTGACGGTGGCCGACACGCGCGCCGATGCGCCCGGCCTGCCGGCGCTGCGCGAGCAGGTGCCGCAGGCGCGCTTCGTTGCCGGCGAGTTCGGCCCCGCGCTGCTGGACGGCGTGGACCGCGTGGCGCGCAGCCCCGGCCTGGCGCCGGTGCAGGTGGCACCGGTGGTCGATGCGGCGCGCGAGCGCGCCATTCCCGTGATGGGCGAGCTGGGCCTGTTCGCCGAGGCATTGGCCGGCCTGCGCGAAGAGCGCGGCTATGCGCCGGCCGTGCTGGCCATCACCGGCACCAACGGCAAGACCACGGTGACCGCGCTGGCCGGGCAATTGGTGGCGCGCGCCGGCAAGACGGTGGCCGTGGCCGGCAACATCGGCCCGGCGCTGCTGGACACCCTGGCGCAGGAACTGGCGAAGGACACGCCGCCGCAGGTCTGGGTGCTGGAACTCTCCAGCTTTCAACTGGACGGCGCCGAGAACTTCGAGCCGACCGCCGCCACCGTGCTGAACATCAGCCAGGACCACCTGGACTGGCACGGCGACATGGTGGCCTATGCGGCGGCCAAGGCGCGCGTCTTCGGCCGCACGGCGCTGATGGTGCTGAACCGCGACGACGCGGCGGTGATGAAGATGCTGCCGGAGCCGGTGCGCCTGAAGGGCGGGAAATTCGAGCAGCGCAACTATCTGACCTTCGGCGCCGACATGCCGCCGCGCCCCGGCGACTTCGGCATCGAAGTGGTCAACGGCATGGCCTGGCTGGTGCGCGCGCACGAGGCGGACGAAACCCAGAGGCGCCGCAAGGACGAAGCCGAAGAGATCCACATCCAGCGCCTGATGCCGGCCGACGCGCTGCGCATCCGCGGGCGCCACAACGCGGCCAACGCGCTGGCGGCATTGGCGCTGGCCAGCGCCGCGGGCTGCCCGCTGGCACCCATGCTGTTCGGCCTGCGCGAATACCGCGGCGAGCCGCACCGCGTGCAGCCGGTGGGCATCGTGCAGGACGTCGAATATTTCGACGACAGCAAGGGCACCAACGTCGGCGCCACCGTCGCCGCGCTGCAGGGCCTGGGCGCGGAGCGCAAGCTGGTCGTCATCCT
Source organism: Pseudomonadota bacterium (assembly GCA_040384685.1). Lineage (GTDB taxonomy): Bacteria > Pseudomonadota > Gammaproteobacteria > Burkholderiales > Burkholderiaceae_C > Ramlibacter. The sequence goes on from JAZKIV010000024.1 coordinate 103,343, forward strand.
GGGCGGCGACGGCAAGGGCCAGGACTTCGCGCCGCTGGCCGCGCCGGTGGCGCAGTACGCGCGCGCGGCAGTGCTGATCGGCCGCGACGCGCCGCTGATCCGCGCCGTGCTGGAGCCGGCCGGCGTCACGCTGCTGAACGCCGCGACCATGGAAGAAGCGGTGCGCCTGGCGACCCAGCGCGCGCATGCCGGCGACGCCGTGCTGATGTCGCCCGCCTGCGCCAGCTTCGACATGTTCCGCAACTACCCGCACCGCGCCGAAGTGTTCCGCGCGGCGGTGGCCACGCTGGCCGACGAAGCGGGCGCCATGCTGGAGGGCGAATCGTTATGATGGCGGCTGTCCTCCGTTGGCTGCCGGGCAGCCAGAAGCGCACGCAGGCCAAGCCGCTGGCCGCCGGGCGCGTGCACGCCTTCGACCAGCCGCTGCTGTGGATCATGGTGGCGCTGCTGGCCTGGGGCCTGGTGATGGTGTATTCGGCCTCGGTGGCGATGCCGGACAACCCCAAATTCGCGCGCTACGCCCACACCTATTTCCTCACGCGCCACGCGCTGTTCCTGGCGATCTCCTTCGTCGCCGGCCTGCTGGCCTTCCAGGTGCCGGTGTCCACCTGGGAGAAGTGCGCGCCCTGGCTGTTCGTCGTCGCCCTGCTGCTGCTGGTGACGGTGCTGGTGCCGCACGTGGGCAAGGGCGTCAATGGCGCCCGGCGCTGGATCGGCATGGGCTTCATGAGCTTCCAGCCGTCCGAGCTCGCCAAGTTCGCCACCGCGCTCTACGCGGCCGACTACATGGTGCGCAAGATGGACGTGAAGGAGCGCTTTTTCCGCGCCGTGCTGCCGATGGCGGTGGCGGTGGCGGTGGTCGGCGTGCTGCTGCTGGCCGAGCCCGACATGGGCGCCTTCATGGTGATCGCCGTCATCGCCATGGGCATCCTGTTCCTGGGCGGCGTGAACGCGCGCATGTTCTTCCTGATCGCCACCGTGATGATCGTCGCCTTCGTGCTGATGATCGCGCTGTCCGATTGGCGGCGCGAGCGCATCTTCGCCTACCTGGATCCGTGGGACGAGAAGCACGCGCTGGGCAAGGGCTACCAGCTGTCGCACTCGCTGATCGCCATCGGCCGCGGCGAGATCTGGGGCGTGGGCCTGGGCGGCAGCGTGGAAAAGCTGCACTGGCTGCCCGAGGCGCACACCGACTTCCTGCTGGCCGTGATCGGCGAGGAGTTCGGCCTGGCGGGCGTGCTGATGGTGATCGGCCTGTTCCTGTGGATGACGCGCCGCATCATGCACATCGGCCGCCAGGCGATCGCGCTGGACCGCGTGTTCGCCGGCCTGGTGGCACAGGGTGTGGGCATCTGGATCGGCTTCCAGGCCTTCATCAACATGGGCGTGAACCTGGGCGCGCTGCCGACCAAGGGCCTGACGCTGCCGCTCATGAGCTACGGCGGCTCGGCGGTGCTGATGAACGTGATCGCCATCGCGGTGGTGCTGCGCATCGACTACGAGAACCGGGTGCTGATGCGGGGAGGGCGCACGTGAACGACAGATGCGCACTCGTGATGGCGGGCGGCACGGGAGGGCACATCTTCCCGGGCCTCGCCGTGGCCGAAGCGCTGCGCGCCAAGGGCTGGCGCGTGCACTGGCTGGGCGCGCCCGGCAGCATGGAAAGCCAGCTGGTGCCGCCGCGCGGCTTCGCGCTGGAGACCATCGATTTCGGCGGCGTGCGCGGCAAGGGCTTGAAGACCCTGGTGCTGCTGCCGCTGCGGCTGCTGAAAGCCTTCTGGCAAAGCATCGGCGTGGTGCGCCGCGTGCGTCCGCAGGTGGTGCTGGGCCTGGGCGGCTACATCACCTTTCCGGGCGGGATGATGAGCGTTCTGCTGGGCAAGCCGCTGGTGCTGCACGAGCAGAACTCGGTGGCTGGCATGGCCAACAAGGTGCTGGCCGGCGTGGCCGACCGCGTCTATACGGCCTTCCCCAACGTCATGGGCAAGGGCCGCTGGGTCGGCAACCCGCTGCGCGAGGCCTTCCTGCGCCAGCCACCGCCGGAGCAGCGCTTCGCCGGCCGCGAAGGCCCGCTGAAGCTGCTGGTGGTGGGCGGCAGCCTCGGTGCCAAGGCGCTGAACGACATCGTGCCGAAAGCGCTGGCGTTGATGCCCGAGGCGGAGCGCCCGCACGTGCTGCACCAGAGCGGCGCCAAGCAGATCGACGAGCTGCGCGCCAACTACGCCGCCGCCGGCGTGCAGGCCGAGCTCACGCCCTTCATCGAGGACACGGCCGATGCGTTCGCCGAAGCCGACCTGGTGATCTGCCGTGCCGGCGCCAGCACCGTGACCGAGCTCGCCGCCGTCGGCGCCGCGGCGCTGTTCGTGCCGTTCCCTTCGGCGGTGGACGACCACCAGACCACGAATGCGAAGTTCCTGGTCGATGCGGGCGGCGGCTGGCTGGTGCAGCAGCGCGACCTGCGCCCCGAGACGCTGGCGGACACGATCAAGGGCCTGGACCGCAGGGCGCTGCTGCAGCGCGCGGTCGCGGCCAAGAAGATGCAGAAGACGGAGGCCACCGCCGACATCGTTGCGGCATGCGAAGAACTGGCCATCAGATGAAACACGCGATCAAACACATCCATTTCGTCGGCATCGGCGGCGCCGGCATGTCCGGCATCGCCGAGGTGCTGCGCAACCAGGGCTACCTGATTTCCGGCTCGGACCTGGCCGACAGCGCCACCCTGAAGCGCCTGTCCACGCTCGGCATCCAGACCTTCGTCGGTCACGCGGCGGCCAACGTGATCGGCGCCGACGCGGTGGTCACGTCGACCGCGGTGCAGGCCGACAACCCCGAGGTGCTGGCCGCGCGCAAGCGCAAGATTCCGGTGGTGCCGCGCGCCATGATGCTGGCCGAGCTGATGCGCCTGAAGCAGGGCATCGCCATCGCCGGCACGCACGGCAAGACCACCACCACCAGCCTGGTGGCCAGCATCCTGGCCGAAGGCGGGCTGGACCCCACCTTCGTGATCGGCGGCAAGTTGAACAGCGCCGGCGCGAATGCCAAGCTGGGCGGCGGCGACTACATCGTGGTGGAGGCCGACGAGTCGGACGCCTCGTTCCTGAACCTGTTGCCGGTGATGGCGGTGGTGACCAACATCGACGCCGACCACATGGAGACCTACGGCCACGACTTCAACAACCTGAAGAAGGCCTTCGTCGAGTTCCTGCACCGCATGCCGTTCTACGGCACGGCCATCCTGTGCGTGGACGACGACGCGGTGCGCTCCATCGTGCCGGACGTGCAGTGCCCGGTCACCACCTACGGCCTGAGCGAGGAAGCCCAGGTGCGCGCGGTGGACGTGCGCGCGGTGGGCGCGCAGATGCACTTCACCGTGCAGCGCCGCAACGGCGTCACCTTGCCCGACCTGCACGTGACGCTGAACCTGGCGGGCATGCACAACGTGCTGAACGCGCTGTCGGCCATCGCGGTGGCGGTGGAGCTGAACATTCCGGACGACGCGGTCGTCAAGGCGCTGGCCGAGTTCAAGGGCGTGGGCCGCCGCTTCCAGAGCTATGGCGACGTCAAGGTGCGCGAGGCCGGCGGCGGCGGCCGCTTCACCGTGATCGAGGACTACGGCCACCACCCGGTGGAGCTCGCCGCCACGCTGAACGCGGCGCGCGGCGCCTTCCCGGGCCGGCGCATCGTGCTGGCCTTCCAGCCGCACCGCTACACCCGCACGCGCGACTGCTTCGAGGACTTCGTCAAGGTGGTGAGCCTGGCCGACGCCGTGCTGCTGGCCGAGGTGTATTCGGCGGGCGAGGAACCCATTGTCGCGGCCGACGGCCGCGCGCTGGCGCGCGCGGTGCGCATCGCCGGCAAGGTGGAACCGATGTTCGTCGGCGACGTCGACGCTATGCCCGAAGCGGTGCTGGACATGGCGCGCGACGGCGACGTGGTGATGTGCATGGGCGCCGGCTCCATCGGTGGTGTGCCGGGCAAGCTGGTGGAGATGGCTGGCGCCGCAGGGGTTGAGCGTTCAGCGTTGAGCGTTCAGCGAGGAGAGCAGTCATGACTTCAAACGCTCAACGCCCAACGCTCGACGCCGAACCCGGCTTCGGCAAGGTCGCCGTCCTCATGGGCGGCAAGTCCGCCGAGCGCGAAGTCTCGCTGATGTCCGGCAGTGGCGTGCTCAAGGCGCTGCAGGCCAAGGGCGTGGACGCGCATGCCTACGACCCGGCGGAACGCGACCTGGTGGAACTCAAGCGCAAGGGCTTCAAGCGCTGCTTCATCGCGCTGCACGGCCGCTTCGGCGAAGACGGCACGGTGCAGGGCGCACTCGAGTTGCTGGGCATTCCCTACACCGGCTCGGGCGTGATGGCCTCGGCGATTTCCATCGACAAGGTGATGACCAAGCGCGTCTGGCTGGCCGAGGGCCTGCCGACACCGCGCTACACGCTGCTGCGGCGCGGAGCCTACACCCGCGAACAGGTGAGCGCGGTTCCCGGCGACCTGGGCCTGCCGGTGATCGTCAAGCCGGCGCGCGAGGGCTCGTCCATCGGCGTGGCCAAGGTGCAGGCCGAAGCCGGCATGCAGGAGGCGGTGGACGCCGCCGCCGCGCTGGACGCCGACGTGCTGTGCGAGCAGTTCATCAGCGGCGACGAGGTCACCTGCCCGATCCTGGGCACCGGCGACGCAGCGCGCGCTCTGCCGGTGATCCGCATCGTGGCGCCCGAAGGCAACTACGACTACCAGAACAAGTACTTCACCGACGACACCAAGTACATCGTGCCCAGCGGCCTGCCGGCCGAGGAGGAGGCCGCGATCCAGGCGATGGTGGTCAAGGCCTACCGCGTGCTGGACTGCCGCGGCTGGGGCCGGGTCGACGTGATGATCGACGCCGCCACGCGCAAGCCCTCGCTGCTGGAGATCAACACCTCGCCCGGCATGACCGGCCATTCGCTGGTGCCGATGTCGGCGCGCGCGGCCGGCATCAGCTACGAGGACCTGTGCCTGCAATTGCTGGCGTCGGCCTCGCTCGACCTGGACCAGGGGGCCGTGCAGAAATGAACGCCACGCTGCCGCAGCAACCCATCGACGTCCGGCTGATGAACAGCACCGCCACGGTGCTGTTCGCCGCCGGCGCGGTGCTGCTCGCGGCGGCGTTCGCCTGGTGGGCCGTGCGGCATCCGCTGTTCGCGCTGGCCGGCATCACGGTGGAAGGCGAGGTGGCGCACAACAGCCCGGCCACGCTGCGCGCCAACGTTGCGCCGCAATTGAACGGTAATTTTTTTACCGTGGACCTGCAGCGTGCGCGCGAGGCCTTCGAGGCCGTGCCCTGGGTGCGTCAGGCTGTCGTGCGGCGGCAATTCCCGAACCGGCTGCGGGTGCGGCTGCAGGAACACCAGCCGGTCGCGCTGTGGGGCGCCGACGGCGAGTCGCGGCTGGTCAACAGTTTCGGCGAGGTGTTCGAGGCCAATGTGGGCGACGTGGAACAGGAAAACCTGCCGCGCCTGTCCGGCCCCGATGCCGAGGCGCCGCAGGTGCTGGCCATGCACCACGCGCTGGTGCCTTTGCTGGAGCCGCTGGACCTGGGCGTGAGCGAGCTCGCGCTGACGCGCCGCGGCAGCTGGACGCTGACCCTGGACACCGGCGGCGTGGTGGAACTGGGGCGCGGCACGCAGGGCGAGGTGATGGCGCGCGCGCAGCGCTTCGTGCAGACATTGACGCAGGTGACGTCCAAGTACGGCCGCACGCCCGAGGCGCTGGTCTCGGCCGACCTGCGGCACGGCGACGGCTATGCGATCCGGTTGAGGGGCGTGAGCACCGCGGGTGCCGACGCACATAAGAACTAGAGGACGGAATGGCAAAGGACTACAAGGAACTGGTCGTCGGGCTGGACATCGGCACCGCCAAGGTGATGGCGGTGGTGGCCGAGATGCTGCCGGGCGGCGAGCTCAAGCTGGCGGGCTTCGGCACGGTGCCGTCCAGCGGGCTCAAGCGCGGCGTGGTCGTCAACATCGACGCCACCGTACAGAGCATCCAGGAATGCCTGAAGGAAGTGGAGAAGATGATCGGCGCGAGCATCGCGCGCGCGGGCGTGTGCACCGGCATCACCGGCGCCCACATCCGCGGCATCAACTCCAGCGGCATGGTGGCGATCCGCGACAAGGAAGTGACGGCGGCCGACAAGCTGCGCGTGCTGGAAACCGCCAAGGCGATCAACATCTCCACCGACCAGCAGCTGCTCTTGACCGAGGCGCAGGAGTTCGTGATCGACGGCCACGAGGTGAAGGAGCCGATCGGCATGAGCGGCGTGCGGCTGGAAGCCAAGGTGCACCTGGTCACCGGCATGCACAGCGCGGCCGAGAACATCATGAAGTGCGTGCGCCGCTGCGGCCTGGACGTGACGCACCTGATGCTGAACCCGATGGCCTCCAGCCTGGCGGTGCTGACCGACGACGAGCGCGAGCTGGGCGTGGCGCTGGTGGACATCGGCGCCGGCACCACCGACGTGGCGATCTTCACCGGCGGCTCGATCCGCCACACGGCGGTGATCCCGATCGCCGGCGACCTGATCACCAGCGACATCGCGATGGCGCTGCGCACGCCGACCAAGAGCGCCGAGGACATCAAGATCGAGAGCGGCCACGCCAAGCAGGTGCTGATCGACCCGCACGTGCAGGTGACCGTGCCCGGCCTGGGCGACCGGCCGCCGCGCGAGCTGAGCAAGCAGGCGCTGGCCGGCGTGATCGAGCCGCGCGTGGAGGAGATCTTCACCCTGGTGCAGCAGGTGATCCGCGAATCGGGCTACGAGGAAGTGCTGTCCTCGGGCATCGTGCTCACCGGCGGCAGCTCGGTCATGCCGGGGCTGATCGAGCTGGGCGAGGACATCTTCCTGAAGCCGGTGCGCCGCGGCGTGCCGCGCTATTCGGGCGCGCTGTCCGACATGGTGTCGTATCCGCATTGCTCCACCGCGATGGGCCTGCTGCAGAAAGCATGGCGCGACCGCATGAGCAGCGAACTGGCCGACCGGCAGGCGGGCGCGATGCGCAGCGCCTTCGGTCGATTGAAAGACTTCATCGTGGGGAACTTCTAGACCATGTTCCCCAGAAAAAGATGGCTGGCGAGGGGAAGCCCTCGCGCAACAAGAAAGGAGCGATGGCGGTGCACCGACCCACCCCGCGCGCGTTGATGAATACCAACAAAACGACACCGAACGGCAACTGCAACGTATTTCCGGAGAATGCAATGAGCATCGAAATGATTGAAGTGGAAGAGTTCCACCAGGGCACGCAGATCAAGGTGATCGGCGTCGGCGGTGGCGGCGGCAACGCCGTGCAGCACATGATCGAGCGTGGCGTGCAGGGCGTGGAATTCGTCTGCGCCAACACCGACGCGCAGGCGCTCGCGCGCAGCAGCGCGCACAAGCACATCCAGCTGGGCGGCAGCGGCCTGGGCGCGGGCAGCAAGCCCGACAAGGGCCGCGAGTCGGCCGAGGTGGCGGTGGAAGGCATCCGCGAGGCCATCGCCGGCGCGCACATGCTGTTCATCACCGCCGGCATGGGCGGCGGCACCGGCACCGGCGCGGCGCCGGTGATCGCGCGCGTCGCGAAAGAGATGGGCATCCTCACCGTCGGCGTGGTGACCAAGCCGTTCGACTGGGAGGGCGGGCGGCGCATGACCAACGCCGACCAGGGCCTGGCGGAGCTGGAAGCCAACGTCGACTCGCTGATCGTGGTGCTCAACGAGAAGCTGCTGGAAGTGCTGGGCGACGACATCACCCAGGACGAGGCCTTCGCGCACGCCAACGACGTGCTGAAGAACGCCGTCGGCGGCATCGCGGAGATCATCAACGTGCCCGGCCACGTCAACGTGGACTTCGAGGACGTGCGCACCGTGATGGGCGAGCCCGGCAAGGCGATGATGGGCACGGCCCTGGCCAACGGCCCGGACCGCGCGCGCATCGCCGCGGAGCAGGCGGTGGCCTGCCCGCTGCTGGAAGGCATCGACCTGTCGGGCGCCAAGGGCGTGCTGGTGCTGATCACCGCGGCCAAGGGCAGCCTGAAGCTGGCCGAGTCCAAGCTGGCGATGAACACCATCCGCGCCTACGCCTCGCCCGACGCGCACGTGATCTACGGCACCGCCTACGACGACGAGCTGGGCGACGCGGTCCGCGTGACCGTGGTGGCCACCGGCCTGTCGCGCCAGGGCCAGCAGCGCCGCACCGCGCCGCCGCTGCAGGTGCTGCGCACCGGCACCGACAACGTGCCGTTCAACGTGCCGACCATCAACAACGCCATCGGCGGGCCGGGCGCCATCGTCACGCGCGAGAGCCAGGCCGCGGCCGTGGCCGCCTCGGTGGGCGTGGTGCCGCAGCAGCCCGACTACGGCGGCATGGCCGTGCCCAGCGTGTGGCGCACCAACCGCACGCAGGCCGCGGCCAAGGTCGACGCGCTGTCGTCCGGCGGCATGGACGATTTCGAGATCCCGGCGTTCCTGAGAAAACAAGCCGATTGACGAACTCCTAGGTGTTCTCCAAGGGGAGTGTCTTGGGGGTGGGCACGTGCAAGGCCCACCCCTTTTTTCTTTTCGTTGGTTTTCGTGGAGTTTGCGGTCGTGGCGTGGTGGCATCGGGTGGTGGCCGGGATGCCCGGGCTCCGGGATCACGCTCGCGGGCGTCTGCCCTGGCACGCCTGCATTTCGTCGTCAAGGAGGTGGTTGGTCCTCACCCTCTGTAGCAACCGCGAATGGACCCTGCGCCCGGGCACCCCGACCACCACCCTCCACGTAGCGTATCGACGCTCGCGCCGTCACTCTTCCTCCCTCTCCCCACTGGGGAGAGGGCAGGGGTGAGGGGCGGCGGCGAGAGACAACGACACGTGCGGTCGGTGGTCGGGGTGGGCCAGGCGCAGGGTCCATTCGCGGTCGCTACAGATACTGCGTGGCACCGTGGTGTTGACGACGTGATGTATGAGCGACAGGGCAGACGCCCGCGAGCGTGATCCCGGAGCCTGGCCCACCCCGGCCGCCGGCCGCTGCCACCACGCCACGAGCGCAGGGCAGCACCAAAATGAACCCTCCCTATCCCACCCATACACAGACCAGACGAAGAGCCCAGCCCCGCACCGCCTAAAATCACCCCTCCATGCTCCAGCAACGCACCCTCAAGTCCCTGACCCGCGCCGTTGGCGTGGGCCTGCACAGCGGGCAGCGGGTAGAGCTCACCTTGCGGCCGGCCCAGCCGGACACCGGCATCGTGTTCCGCCGCACCGACCTGCCCACGCCGGTGGACATCCCGGTGTCGGCCAGCGCCGTGACGGACACCCGCATGGCGTCGACGATTTCCAACGGCGGCGCCCGGGTCCTCACGGTGGAACACCTGATGTCGGCCTGCGCCGGGTTGGGCATCGACAACCTCTACGTCGACATCACCGCCGAAGAAGTGCCCATCCTCGACGGTTCCTCCGCTTCCTTCGTGTTCCTGCTGCAAAGCGCCGGCATCGAGCTGCAGCGCGCGCCGCGCCGCTTCATCCGCATCACGCGCCCGGTCGAGGTGCGTGAAGGCGAGGGCGACAACCTCAAGTGGGCGCGGCTCGACCCCTTTCATGGTTACAAGCTGAGCTTCGAGATCGACTTCGCCCACCGGGTGGTCGATTCCACCGGCCAGCGCTACGAGTTCGACCTGAGCAAGGGCAACTATTCGCGCGACATCGCGCGCGCGCGCACCTTCGGCTTCACCAAGGACCTGGAGATGATGCGCGCCAACGGCCTGGCCCTGGGCGGCGGGCTGGACAACGCGATCGTCATGGACGACTACCGCGTGCTCAATTCCGACGGCCTGCGCTACGACGACGAGCTGGTCAAGCACAAGCTGCTCGATGCCATGGGCGACCTGTACCTGGTCGGCAAGCCGCTGCTGGCCGCCTACAGCGCGTTCCGTTCCGGCCATGCGCTGAACAACAAGCTGCTGCGCGAGCTGTTGGCCCACGACGACGCCTTCGAGGTCGTGACCTTCGACGACGAGCGCGAAGCCCCCGCCGGGTTCGCCCAGCCCGCGCGCGCCTGGTAGCCGCAACACGGAACCCGCGCCACGGCCGCCCGCGGCCGCGCGCCTCTTCGCGTTTTATCCAATTGCGAAAGCCTTGCGCCCATGCAGCGGCGGCACCGCATGGGCGCGCGGCGCGCGCAGGCTGTGGTTACAAAACCCACCAATGCTGGGAGTTACTTAAAAAGCCTGCCTCTTCATAATCATTTTCGTTCTAGTCAAGGGAAGGCAAGAGAACTCCAGGGTTCTTCTGCGGACAAGAAGTAAAGGGACGGTCGAAATGCAATGCATGGATTTGCCCCGGCTCACCGGGCGCGAAAAGGAAATACTTTTGTGGGCGGCCTCCGGCAAGACAGCCTTCGAGACGGCCGACCTGCTTTGCATCTCGGCGGATACCGTCAACTTCCACATGAAGAATTGCCTGCGCAAGCTCGGCGTCGCCAACAAGACGGCGGCGACGGCGAAGGCGATGTCCCTGGGCCTCTTACCCATGGTCAGGTTCACGCCTGACTCGCTTCATTGACGAACATGTTCGCCGCCCTGGCGGGCGGCGGTTTCAGCGACTGGATGGGGAGATGAAGACGATGCAAGGCACCCAAGTTTCACGCGCATGGAGCGTGGAGGATTCGCGACAGTACCTCGAGCAGCTGGCGCGCACCGTTTACAAGCACGAGGCGCTCAACAACTCGTTCTACGAGGTGTGGATGTCGCGGCGGCTCGAGCTGCCGCAGGTGGCGGTGTTCGTGCGCAACTACGGCGAGTTCAACCGGGCCTTCCCGGAAGTGCTGGCCACGGTGCTTGCCAGCACCAAGAACATCGCCGCGCGCACCGAGTACGCCAAGACGCTGTTCTCCGAGATGGGCTACGGCGACTTCGACAAGGTGCATTCGGTGCTGTTCGACGCCTGGGCCGAAAGCCTGGCCGAGCAGTTCGGCGACCGCCAGAAGCTGGTCTGGGCCAACCTGATCGCCGAGCAGGACGCGCTGCCGCAGACCTTCGCGCTGATCGAAGGCCAGAAGAAGCTGTACGCGCAGGACGGCGCCACCGCCTCGGGCGCGCAGCTGGCGCTGGAATGGCAGGCCTACACCATGGAAACGCAGCTCTACGAGGGCGCGCGCAAGTACATGGGCATGTGGCCGACCAAGGACGATTTCCACGAATCCTGCGAATTCTTCTACGCCCACATCGGCGCGGTGGAGAAGGAGCACAAGCACGAGTCGCTCACCGCCGCGCTCGAGTTCGACGTGGATGAGGCCAGCCGGGCACGCCTGCTGGCGGGCTTCAACGAACAGAACCGGTTGTTCGCCGAGTTCTGGGGCGCCATCGGCAAGACCATCGGCTAGCCGCCCGCTTCCCCTCCGGTCCGCTTCCTTCGCCGCCCGTCCGCGGGCGGCGCGGGGACGACTTCGCCCGCGCTTTCGCCTTCCTTGGAGCTTCCTGCTGCCATGCGCCCCGCCACGCCCCCCGTCTACCTGCGCGCGCCCGCCTACAGCCACGGCACGCTGCGGCCGATCGACGAGATCGCCGAACTGCAGGCCGACCCCGACCTGCTGGCCACGCTGCACGCCGTGGGCCTGGAAACCTATGCCAGGCACGACGGCGCGGTGGAAGAGCTGGCGGCCGCCGTGCTGCGTGACACGCTGCGGGCCGCCGGCCTGCAGGGCGGCGACATCGACGCCTTCGTCTACGCCTCCAGCCTGTATTCGCGCGGTGCCGTGCACGACACCATGGCGCCCAGCCGGCTGATGGGCCGCATCGCGCAGCAGGCCGGCCTCACGCGGGCCGTGCCGCACGGCGTGAGCTTCACGCAATGCGTCAACACCGTGTCGGCTTTCGAGCTGGCGCGCGGCCTGGTGCTGGCTGGCGCGCGCCACGTGCTGGTGCTGGCGGCCGACCGCATCGAAGGCCAGTCGCGCATGGTCGAGCCGGGCATCTCGGTCATCAGCGACACGGCCGGCTGCCTGCTGGTGAGCGCCGAGCGGGGCGTTGGCCCGGCATTGCGCATCGACAACGTGGCGCATTTCGTCGACTGGTCGCTGCAGGACGTGAAGACCGAGGACGACTTCGGCGAGTACGTGAAGCGCACGGTGGGCGGCATGAGCCAGGCCATAGGCGCCTTGAAGCAGGCCGACGGGCTGGCCGCCGCCGACTACGCGCAGCTGCTCACCAACACCATCAACCATTCGGTGGTGCGCATCTTCAGCCGCGCCAGCGGCCTGCCGCCCGACCGGGTGTACCGCGGCAACGTCAACCGCCTGGCGCACTGCGACGCGGCCGACGTGATCGTGAACCTCAAGGACTGGCTGGACCTGCGGCGCGCCGCCGCGGGCGAGCGCGTGATCCTGGCCGCCAACGGCCCGTTCGCCTGGGGCGCGGTGTCCGCCACGCTGTGCTGAGCGGCTTTCTCCCACCACGACGACCATGAACAACATCGCCCGCTATCTCCACGCCGCCGCCCGTCGCCATCCCGAGCGGGTGGCGGTCAAGTGCGAAGGCCGCGCGCTGAGCTACACCGAATTCGACCGCCTCATCGACCGGATGCGGCGCTTCATCCGCGACAGCCTGGGCCACAAGCCCGAAGGCATCGCCGCGGTCCTGGCCTACAAGAGCATCGAGGCGGTGGCCTTCGCGCAGGCCGCGCTGCGCTGCGGGCTGGCCTACACGGTGATCGACCCGCGCTACCCCGACCAGCGCATCGGCGAGATCCTGCAGGACAGCCGGCCGGCGGTGCTGTTCACCGACTTCACCGGCGCGCGCCTGCGCGACGTGCTGCAAGGCGCGCCGGTGCCGGCCACCATCTTCACGGACACCGCGGAAGCGGCGCCAGCCAGGCGCGACACGGTCGCATCGGTCGCGTCGGTGCAGGCGCTGGAGCCGCTGGACGAGCCGCCGGCGGACAAGGACCGCGACGACATCGCCTACGTGCTCTACACCTCCGGCTCCACCGGCGTGCCCAAGGGCGTGCGCATCTCGCACCGCAGCGCCGGCTTTTCGATCGACTGGGCGCAGGACGCGTTCGGCTTCGAGACCGACGAGGTGTTCCTGAACCAGGCGCACTTCGGCTTCGACTTCTGCGTGCTGGACCACTACAACGCCTGGAACGTCGGCGCCGTGACCATCCTGGTGCCCGAATACAACTCGGTGTTCCCGGTGCACGTGGTGGACATCATCCGCGAGGAGCGCGTCACCAACGTCTGGCTGGTGCCGTCCAACATCGTGGCGCTGGTCAAGCAGGGCGGCCTGCTCGGCACCGATTCCACCGCGATCCGCCGCTTCCTGTACGGCGGCGAGCCGTTCCAGATGCCCTGGCTGCGCGAGGTCCACGCCTGGATGGGCGGGCGGCCGGTCTACAACCTGTACGGCCCGACCGAGACCAACCTGATCACCGCGCACAGGGTGACCGAAGGCGATTTGAAGGGCGACGAGGTGCCGCTCGGCCCGGGCGTCCCCGGCGTGGTGCTCAAGGTGCTGGACGAGGACGGCAAGCTGTCCGCCACCGGTACCGGCGACCTGTGCTGCGCGGGCGACTGCATCGCCTCGGGCTACACCAACCGGCCGGACCTCAACGAGAGCCGCTACCTGCACATGGAGGGCCGCACCTGGTACCGCACCGGCGACATCGTGCAGATCGAGGCCGACGGCACCTGCTGGTACCGCGGCCGGGTCGACGACATGGTGAAGGTGCGGGGCTTTCGCATCGAGCTGAAGGAAGTGGAGCGTGCGCTCACGGCGATCCCGGGCATCGGCCAGGCCGCGCTGCTGGTGTACGCCGCCGCCGAGGGCGACAAGGAAATCCACGCCTTCTGCGTGGCCGCCGAGCCCGACGAGCGCGGCATCCGCCGCCACCTGGCGAAGAAGCTGCCGCCCTTCATGGTGCCCAAGTGTTTCCACTTCGTGCCCGACATTCCGTACAACGACCGCGGCAAGGTCAACCGGGGCGCGCTGCAGGCGCTGCTGCAACCATGAGCGGACACAACGCCGTTCGCGAGCGCCTGCTCGACCTGCTGGAAAAGGCCTCGGTGCAGGGCGAGCTGCCGCCGGTGACGGCGCAGACGCACCTGCTGCGGGCAGGCGTGCTCGATTCGCTGGGCGTGGTCGACCTGGCCGCCGCCATCGAAGGCGCCTGGGGCATCCGCCTGCCCAAGGGTGCGGTGAACCCGGCCAACTTCAGCACCCTGCAGTCGATCGAGAACATGATCGCCGAACACGGGGGGCCCAAGCAGTGACCGCCGTGCTCCCGTTCCGTCCTGTCGCGCGGCATCGCACCGCGCGGCATGGCGCGCAGCGCACGCCGGCCGACCTGGGTGCGCGCGTGGCCGGCATGTTCGCGCTGATCGACATCGCCCGCTGGGACGCACTGGCGGCGTACTTCCACGACGACGTCGACTACATCCGGCCCGGCTACGCGCCGATCCGCGGCCTGGCCGACCTGCTGGACTTCTACCGCCACCGCCGCATCGTCCACAGCGGCTGCCACGTGCTGGAGCTGCTGTGCACGGACGCCTCGGGCCAGGCGGTCAGCGCCACCGGCTCCTTCACCGGCACCGACCGGCAGGGCCACCCGCTGGCGGTGCGCTTCTGCGACGTCTACCGGTTCCGCGGCGTGAAGATCGCGCGGCGCGAAACCTTCTTCAACGCACCCGCCGTCTGACATGAAGCGCACTTCCGCACTCAACCCCGAACGCGCCGCCATCACCGGCCTGCTGAAGGTCGACAAGCGCATCGTGCGCAGCGCCGGCTGCCACGTCTACGACGATGCCGGCCGTGCCTACCTGGACTTCTCGGCGCAGTACGGCGTGCTGGCCTTCGGCCACAACCCGGCCTTCCTGTGGGACGTGCTGCGCGAAGTGCGGCAGGCGCAGGAGCCCAGCTTCGTGCAGCCGCTGGTCGCGCCCGCGGCCGAGCAGCTGGCGCAGCTCCTGAGCGACGTCTCGCCCGGCGGGCCGCGCATCGCCGTGCTGTGCAACAGCGGCGCCGAAGCGGTGGAAGCGTCGATCAAGCTGGCGCGCGCGCGCACCGGCCGCGCGGTGATCCTGTCGACCCTCAACAGCTTCCACGGCAAGACGCTGGGCGCGGCCTCGGCCACCGGCACGCCGGTGTACAGCCAGCCCTTCGGCGCCGACACCACGCGCTTCGAACACGTGCCCTACGACGACGTCGATGCGCTCACCGAGCGGCTGGCGCGCGGCGACGTCGCCGCCTTCATCGTCGAGCCGGTGCAGGGCGAGGGCGGCATGGTCACGCCCACCGAGGGCTATCTGCTGCGCGTGCAGGAGGCCTGCCGCGCCAACGGCACGCTGCTGGTAGTCGACGAGGTGCAGACCGGCCTGGGCCGCACCGGCAAGCTGTTCGCGAGCGAATGGGAGGGCATCGATCCCGACGTGCTGCTGCTGGCCAAGGCGCTGGGCGGCGGGCTGGTGCCGATCGCCGCCTGCCTGGTGGCCGAGCGTGCCTGGGACCCGGCCATGGGCCTGTTCCACAGCTCCACCTTCGCCAACAACCACCTGACCTGCCGCATCGCCGTGGCCTCGGTGCAGGCGCTGATCGAGAACGAGCAGGCGCTGATCGCGCAGGCGCGCGACAGCGGCGCTTACCTGCGCGCGAAGCTGGAAGACCTGGCGGCCCGCTACCCGCGCGCCTTCAGCGGCGTGCGCGGCAAGGGCCTGCTGCTGGGCATCGAGCTGGCCGAGTGGCCGGCCGACGCCGCCTACTTCCTCGGCATGGCCAACGACCGCGGCTACCGCGTGCCGCTGGTCTCGGGCCACCTGCTCAACGAGCATGGCCTGCTGGTGCTGCCGACGGTGAGCCGCAGCAACGTGCTGCGCATCCAGCCGCCCCTGATCGTGCAGCGCGAGCAGATCGACGAAGCGGTGGCCGCCATCGAAGCGGTCGGCCGTCTGATCCAGGCCGGGCGCTTCGACCAACTGCTCACCTATGCCACCGGCGGCACCGCGCTGCGCCTGCCGGAGCCCGCCGCCGCCGCGCCACTGCCGCCCAAGGCGGAGCCGGCGCCCGCGTCGAAGCAGCCGTACCTCGGCCGCTTCGCCTTCCTGATGCACCCGGTCGACATGGACGACCTGGTGCGCTGCATGCCGGCCGGCTGCGAAGCGTATCCGCCGGAGCAGGGCAAGGCCCTGCGCGA
Organism: Pseudomonadota bacterium; assembly: GCA_040384685.1. Taxonomy (GTDB): domain Bacteria; phylum Pseudomonadota; class Gammaproteobacteria; order Burkholderiales; family Burkholderiaceae_C; genus Ramlibacter. The sequence goes on from JAZKIV010000024.1 coordinate 119,512, forward strand.
CTGGATGCTGCGGCTGCGTGCCTTCGACGACTCGCCCTTCACCGTGCACTTCACGCCGCGCCTGCAGTCGCATGCCGGCGGTTATGTGGACGGCTGGCTGATCTCCTGCATGCTGACGCCGCGCGAAATGATGCGGCTGCGCCCCGCCGAGCGCCAGGCGCTGGTGGCGCAGTACCTGCAGCTGGCCCGCTCGGTCGATGCGCGCATGGTCGGCCTGGGCGCGTTCACCTCGGTCATCACGCGCGGCGGCCTGGACATCGCCGACTGCGAGATCCCGATCACCACCGGCAACAGCCTGACCGCGCTGATGTGCGTGGAAGGCCTGGGCCGCGCCGCCGAACGCCTGGGCCGGCCGCTGGAACAGCAGACCGTGGCCGTGATCGGCGCGGCAGGCTCGGTCGGACGCGTCGCCGCGCTGGAAGCCTCGGCCGCCTGCCGCCGCATGGTGCTGTTCGGCAACCCGGCCAATCCCGCGGCCATCGAGGACGTGCGGGCCGTCGCCGGCGAGATCTACCAGCACCTGCTGCGCCAGCCTGAGGACGCCGTGCCCGGCGGCATCCGCATCGACCTGCGGGCGCTGCGCGCCACCGGCAAGCTGCCCAAGGAACTGCTGGACGACGCCAGCGAGGACGCCTGCCGCGCGCTGGCCACGCTGGTGGAGAACCGCTTCGCCGGCGCCATCGGCCGCGCCGCGCCGATCCTGGTCAGCGTGGACCTGAAGTCGCGGCTGCACCTGGCCAACGCCATCATCTCGGCCACCAGCAACGGCCGGCCCTTCGTGGAATCGTCGTGGATCGAGGACGACACCATCGTCTGCGACGCGGCGCGCCCCGGCGACGTCGGCGCGCTGGTGCGCAAGCACCGCCAGGACCTGTTCCTGTTCGACGGCGGGCTGGTGGAGCTGCCCGAACCGATCGCCTTCGGCCGCGACAACGTGCTGGGCTTCCCGGCCGGCATCAACCTGGCCTGCCTGTCCGAAACCATCGTGCTGGCCATGAGCCAAGCCGACCGCCACCACAGCCTGGGCCGCCGCATTCCGCTGGACGAAGCGCGCCGGGTCAAGGCGCTGGCGGCGCGGCACGGCTTCGCCTGCCACCTGCCCGAGCCCGACGACGCGCGCGCGCCGGCCGAGGCATTGGCGGAGCAGGACTGAGCGCATGCAGGGAGACACCGACATGACGATGCAGGCAGCGGGCGAGGAATGCGTGGTCGATGGACAGCCGCTGTCGCTGGTGGGCAGCGGCCTGCGCAAGGTGTTCGCCGTGACCATCTACGAGGCCAGGCTGTTCGCCGCCGGGCCGGTGCGCGAGGCCGGCGGCCTGTACGCCGCCGCCACGCCGCTGCGCTTTTGCTTCGAGTACCTGTACGGCCCGATCGGCCGCGAGCGCATGGCGCTGGCCTGGGACAAGGCGCTGCGCAAGACGATGCCGCCCTCCGCCGTGCCGGACATCGAGGCCTTCGTCGCGACCATTGTCGACTACCAGCGCGGCGACACCGTGCATTACGACCTGCTGCCCGACGGCACCACGCACGTCGTGCAGAACGGCGAGCCGGTCGCCACCATCGTGTCGAAGGAGCTGCGCGCCGGCATCCTCGACGTGATGGTCGGCAGCGACCCGGTCGACCCCAAGCTGAAGGCGGCCCTGGTGCCGGCGCTGGCATGACGCGCCTGCACGCCTCGCCCGCACGCAGGCCGCTGGAGCTGCTGGAATACGTGGCCATCAGCGCCGGCATGGCGGTGGCCGCTTCCTGCTACATGGTGCTGGGCCTGCTGGCCGGCGCCCACACCATGGGCGAGCTGGTGTTCGTGATCGTCGCGGCCGGCGCCATGTGCCTGCTGTTCGCGCTGGCCATCGGCGAGATGTCGGCCCGCCTGCCGTCGGCGCCGGGTATCCGCACCTACGTCAAGCGCGCCTTCGGCGACCGCGTGAGCCTGTTCTTCACCTACCTGCTGCTGCTGGTGATCCCGCTGGTGGCGGCGGTGGAGATCAAGGTGTTCCTGGCGGCGCTGCTGCCCGGCGCATCCATTGCCACGCAGTGCGCCGGCGCCACCGTGCTGGTCGGCCTGCTGGCGGGCTTGAACCTGGCCGGGCGCGACCTGCCGCGCAACGCGCAGACGCTGGTGTTCTGCGCGCTGGTGGCGTTGTCGTTCTTCTTCTCCGCCATGGGACTGGCAGTGCCTGCACCGGCATCGGTGTCCTCGGCGGCCGCGCCCGTCGCAACGACCTCGCTGGCGCACGGCGTCGGCCTGGCCTTCTTCCTCTACGTCGGTTTCGAATGGGTGGCGCCGATGGCGCGCAGCCCGGAGGCGGCGCAGCGCGTGGTGCCCTGGAGCATGGTGATCGCCGTGTTGCTGGTGGGTGCCATGTACCTCAGCTTCGGCATGGCGCTCAAGCGCATGCTGCCGCCCGAGGCGCTGGCCGGCGGCGCGCCGCACGTGGCGCTGGGCGAGCTGCTGCTCGGCACCCCCGGCCGCTGGGCGCTGCAGGGCCTGTCGCTGTTCGCGCTGCTGACCACCTTGAATGCCGGCCTGATGGGCGCCTCGCGCCTGGTCTACGGCCTGGCGCGCGAGCAGGCGCTGGGCCGCGGCGCATCGGCCGCGCTGGCGCGCGTCAGCGCAGCGGGCGTTCCGGCCGCCGCCATCCTGGCGCTGGCCGGCTGCAGCCTGCTGTCGGCGTTCTGGGTCATCGCCGGCGACCGCGCGGCGGTCGTCGCCGGCGTCGGCGCCGGGCTCTACACCTGCGTCTACGGCGCCTTCGCGGCGTCGCACCTGAAGCTGCGCAAGCTGCCGGGCCGCGCGCCGGGCTTCCGGGCGCGCGTGCCGGGTCCCGTGTACCTCGTGCTGGCCGCGCTGGCCGCCGGCGTGGCCGCCGCGACGCTGGCCGACACGCTGCAGGGCAACGTTGCCGGCTGGTCCGCGCTGCTGGCCTTCGCCTGCGCCGCGGCACTGCTGTCCCACCGCGTCGCCAAGGGCAAGAGTGCCCGGGCGGCGACCACCCAAGCGGTTCGCACCCCATGACCGACCTGATCGACACGCTGGCACTGTTCAAGGACAAGGCCAACACCCACCCGCGCATCGCCAGCCTGATCAAGGGATGGGAGCCGACCATCGTGGTCGAGGCCGCCGACTCGGGCATCAAGCGCTACCTGCCGGTGCGCGGCGGCCGCATCGCCTCGGTGGACGCCGACGACGGCGCGCCTTCCGGCCACGTGGTGCACCTGCGCGCCGCCGAGGCCGTGCTGGCGGCGGTGTTCGACGGCCGCTCCAACCCGGCCGACGCCTTCCTCGAAGGCGACCTGGAAATCTTCGCCAGCGACAAGGACCAGGTGAAGCTGGACGCCATCAGCCTGGTCTTGTGGGGAGCCTGAATGAACACCATGACCGACACCACCCAGCCCGCCGCACAAGACAACGTCGACGCGCTGTTCTCGCGCGACACCCCGGCCTTCGCGCCGTCCGAGTGGGACAACGGCAGCTGGTCGATCCAGCAGTGGCTGGAACGCACCGCCTGGCGCACGCTGAAGAACACGCGCTACGGCCGCCCGCCGGTGGAGACCGGCGTGATCCCCGAGCTGTTCAGCGACCCGCTCTTGCGGCAGGTCTACCTGATCGACGTGGCGGTCTTCATCGGCGGCGAGAAGACCTCGTACGAGGCCGTCGCCGGCCTGCTGCGCTGCGCGCCGGACGAGGCCAGCCAGATCTACCTGGGCACGCAGGTGATGGACGAATGCCGGCACTACGAGGTGTTCTGCCGCCGCATGGCCGACCTGGGCGTGGCGCCGGCCAAGCGCGAGACGCTGGTCAAGCGCTACACCACGCCGGCGGTGCGCAACTTCTACGACCTGATCCTGGAGCAGGTGGACAAGCGCGACTTCATCGCCGGCTCGCTGGCACAGAACATCGTGATGGAAGGCATGGCCTACCCGCTGTACCGCTACGAGATCAAGTACTGGTCGCGCATCGACCCTTCGCTCAGCCAGATCATCCGCGGCGCCTTCGCGGATGAAGCCCACCACGTCGGCTTCGGCGAGGCCATGATCCGCGGCCACCTGAAGGGCCTGGACGCCGACCGCCGCGGCCAGCTGCGCGCGCTCTTGGCGCAGTTCTCCGGGCTGATGACCGAGGCCTTCGAGCAGGTCATCAACCACTACATCGGCCTGTACCAGGAGTGCGCCAACCAGTACATGGCGGTGATGGGCGACATCGAGATCTTCCCGGGCCGCAAGATGGCCTCGGTGACCGAGGAGGACCAGGTGCGGCTGCTGCTGCAGGAGATCCGCCAGGAACATGCCGCGCGCGCGGCGCGCATCGGGATCGCCTGACATGGCCGCCAACCTCACCGAGCGCTACCGCGACACCTACCGCCGCGAGATCATCCCGCAGCGCTACGACGGCCGCGCCAACGTACGCACCAACCTGCTGCTGTGCGCTGGCCTGGTTGCCGTCAGCGCGCTGGCCATGGGCCGGCCCACGCGGGCGGCATGGATCGCGCTGGCCGCCTCGCTGCTGCTGTTCAACGTGTTCGAGTACGCCTTCCACCGCTGGATCTCGCACAAGCGCCAGCCGGGGCTGCGCCGCTCCTACCAGCGCCACGCCGGCGAGCACCACGGCTTCTTCGAGGCCGGCAACATGACCTCGCCGCTCCTGGAGGACTACCACGTCACCATCAACCCGCCGGTGACGCTGTTCGCCTACTACGTGGCGTTCAACCTGGCGTTCGCCCCCGCGATCGGCTGGCTGTGGGGGCTGTCCGCGGCCGGCGGCTTCGCGGTCGGCATCGCGCTGAGTCTCTTGCAGCTGGACCTGCTGCACTTCTACTACCACCTGGCGCCCAGCGCGCCGATGTGCCGCTTCTTCGACCGCTTCGCCTACATGCGGATGCTCAAGCGCATGCATGCCGCGCACCACGACCGCCGGCTGATGACCAGCCATGGTTTCAACATCACCCACCCGCTGTGCGACTTCCTGCTCGGCACGTTCCCCAAGGAGGCGCTCGGCGATGGACCCCGCTAACCTGTTCTTCACGCGCCGCACGGCCTGGCTGATGCGGCTGGACTACCTGGTGATCCTGGTGGTGCTGCTCGGGCTGCTCTACACGCAGCGGGCCGAGCTGAATTACTGGCACTTCTTCTTCGCCATCGCCTGGCAGGACGTGATCGGCTACTACCCGGCGGCCACCGTGCACTTCTGGCCGCGCAAGCTGGGCGGCAAAGGAACCGTGCCGCGCTGGATGTACGTGCTCTACAACGTGATCCACGGCATTCCGCTGAACACCGCGGTGCTGCTCACCTGGCTGTGGATCGCCGGCGGCTGGCAGCCGGCGATGCTGGCGATCCCGATCCACCTGTGCATCGACCGCGGCGTGCTGGGGCGCTTCTACAAGAGCTTCCGCACCGCCTTCGAAATGGTGCCGCACCCCGAGTTCGCGCGCTTCGCCGACAAGATGGAACGGCAGCCGCACTGGCCAGGCACCGCCTGACGCAAGGGAGCCACAGCATGCTCAGCGCACTCACATCCCGCCTGCGCGCCTTGCCGCGGCAGAAGGTCATCTACCACGCCGGCAACGACGTCCGGCAGCAGTCCTTTCCGGCGATGGCCGCCGACGTCGAACGCATCGCGCAGCGGCTGGCCGCCGGCGGCATCGGTGCCGGTGTGCGTGTCGGCATCCTCGCCGATAACTGCTACGAATGGCTGGTGCACGACCTGGCCCTGCTGCAGCTGGGCGCGATCTGCGTGCCGACGCCGGTGGAGCATTTCGGCCAGCTGCCGCCGCAGGAAGTGGCCGAGCGCTTCAACCTGGCGCTGCTGCTGGTGGCGCCGGAGCGCCAGCGTGCCGACGCCACGCCCTGGGTGGTGCCGATGCGGCTGGACGACGCGCAGCCCATCGTCGCGCGCAACGCCGAAAGCCTGCAACCCGACCCGGACCCCGAGCTGTTCACGCTGGTGTTCTCCTCCGGCACCTCGGGCCGGCTGAAGTGCCTGAAGGTCAGCCGCAAGGGCACCGAGGTGCTGATCGAATCGTTCGGGCGCGACTTCCAGTTCCGCCCCGACGACCTGATCCTGGCCTTCCTGCCGTTGTCCTCGTTCCAGCAGCGCTGGATGATGTACGCCTCCATCCAGTACGGCTTCGACCTCGGCCTGACCACGCCGCTGCGCCTGTTCCACGCGCTGCGCGACATGCGGCCGACGGTGATCGGCGCGGCGCCGCTGCTGTACGAGACGGTGGAAGGGCGCTATCTCGCGCTGCCCGCGCGCGTGCGCCGGCCCTGGGACGCGATGCGCTGGCTGCTGCAGCGCCTGCCCGAATCGTGGCGGCTGCCGTTCGGCCGCTTAGTCTTCAAGCCGTTCCACGAGGCCTTCGGCGGCAAGGTGCGCATGGCCATCACCGGCGCGGCGCCGATCCGCCACACCACGCTGATGTTCTTCGACTCGATCGGCCTGCGGCTGTACTCGGCCTACGGGCTCACCGAAGCCGGCTTCCTGAGCTGGAACGTGCCGGGCAAGGTGCGGCTGGGCGCGGTGGGCCGCGAGGTCTATCCGGGCGCGGTGAGCATCGCCGGCGACGGCGAAATCATCTTCAACCACCAGCACCTGCTGGCCTACGGCTACATGGGGCTGGACCCGGAGGAAGAGAAGAAGACCTTCACCGCGCCGGGGCGCATCGCCACCGGCGACATCGGCCGCTTCGACGCCGACGGCTACCTCTACGTGACCGGCCGCAAGAAGGACATCCTGATCACCGCCGGCGGCTACAAGATCCAGCCGGAAGACATCGAGCGCGCTGTCGAAATGAGCACCGACGTCGGCCGCGCCGTGGTGTTCGGCGGCGGCGACCTGCCCTGCGTGGCGGTGCTGGTGTCGCTGCGCGCGGGCGCCACCGAAGCCACGCGCCGCACCGTGCAGGCGCACGTCGACACCGTCAACCGCACGCTGCCGGCGCCCTCGCGCATCGGCAAGCTGGTGTTCACAGAGCAGCAGTTCACGATGGACAGCGGACTGCTCAACCGCAACCTCAAGGTCGACCGCAACACGGTGTTCGGCCGCTTTCGCAACCAGCTGATGGGAATCAGCACCGGAGACGCTTCATGACCCCCACATCGGCTGCGCCGCAGTCCAAGGAACAACTCGCGGCCACCCTGTTCGCCATGGTGCGCGAAGTGATCCCGCGCAAACTTCACGACGGCTTCGCCATCACGCCGCAAACCGAGCTGGCGGACCTGGGCATCAACTCCATGGCCAAGATCTCGCTGGCCTTCAAGATGGAGGAGCGCCTGGGCATCGACGTCAGCCGCCTGGGCGAGGCCATGGCCGACGTGCGCACCGTGCAGGACGTGGTCGACCTGGTGGAACGGGCGGTGGCGCAATGACGGTGCGCGAGAACGCAACGGTGCCCGACATGGACGGCGTGCCCGTCATCGACGGCCAGGCCTTCGTCGCCTCCACCGACATCCTGTCGCCGACCTTCGTGCAGGCGATCGCCGAGCACACCCACCAGTGGATGGCGGCGCAGGGCCTGCCGGTGCCGAAGGCGCGGGTGCATGCCGCCTGCGAAGCGCAGTTCAACGACCCGTATTGCGACGCGCTGGTCAAGCAGATGGACGAGGCCGGCATCGCACGCTCGGTGCTGATGCTGCCGGACTTCACCTATGCGCTGCGCGACGCGCGCCTGTCCATCGCCGAGATGATCGAGCGGCACCGGGCGATCCGCGACCGCCACCCGGGCCGCTTCCACGTGATGTTCGGCGTCGATCCGCGCTGGGGCACCGACAGCGTCGACCTGTTCGAGCGCAGCCTGGACGCGCACGGCTTCGACGGCATGAAGCTGTACCCGCCCTGCGGCGTGCACCCGGCCGACCGCGCGCTGTGGCCGTTCTACGAGATCTGCCGCGACCGCGGCCTGCCGGTTTCGGTGCACACCGGCGGCACTGCCTCGGTGCTGCGGCTGGACCTGTCGCACCCGCGCATGGTGGAAGAGCCGTCGCGCCTGTTCCCCGGCGTGGACTTCATCATCTCGCACGCCAGCAACTGCTACAGCGACGAGGCCGTGATGCTGTGCACCTCGCGGCCCAACGTGTACCTGGACATCAGCGCCTACGCCGCGCAGCCGATGCGGCGCGTCAACGCGCTGATGGAATACGGCATCGGCCACAAGATCGTGTTCGCCACCGACTGGCCGTCGTTCCGCGGCCAGGGCCCGCAGGCCCAGCTGGTGCGCGCGCTGTCCAAGCCGGGCGGGCCGAAGGAGCTGCTGCGCGACTTCGAGTGGAAGCGCTTCATGGGCGGCACCATGGCCAGCCTGCTGGCCAAGCGGGTGGCCGCGCCCGCGGCCGAACGGCCCACCGCCGTGGAGGCCTGATGCCGGCCTACGCCTTCTTCGACGTCGACGGCACGCTGATCAACACGCGCAGCCTGATCAGCTTCCTGGCGCGCCTGTGGGCGCTGCCGGGCATGGACCCGGTGCGCTTCACGATCTACTGGGACGGCCTGCGCGAGCGGGTGCGCGAGGGCATCGCGCGCGAACACCTGAACCGCTACTACTTCAGCGTGTTCCAGGGCCTGGTGGTGGCCGACGTGGAGGCGGCGGGCCAGGCCTGGTTCGAGGCGCAGTCGCGCAAGGAGGATTTCTACAACCCGCAGGGCATGGCGCTGCTGCGCGCCCAGCGCGAGCTGGGCCTGCGCGTGTGCCTGGTCACCGGCTCGTTTCCCGCGCTGGTGAAGCCGCTGGCCGAGGCGGTCGGCGCCGAAGCCATGCTGTGCTCGGTGCCGCAGTCCGTGGAAGGCCGCTACACCGGCCAGCTGCAGGGCATGCCCTGCATCGGCGCCAACAAGGCCGACGCGATCCGCGCCTTCGCGCTGGAACGCGGAGTGGACCTGGCGCGCTGCATCGCCTTCGGCGACGACGACTCGGACCGGCCGATGCTGGACCTGGTCGGCCAGGGGGTGCTGGTGCCGACCGATGCGCGCTACGCGGTGGAGTGGCAGCGCACCTTCGCGGCACCGACCGCGCAGGAGGCCATCCATGGCTGAAGCCGTGCGTGCGCTGGGCCAGATCGAGACGGCGATGGCCGCCGCGCACGAGCACGCGGCCGGCACCACGCAGGGCGTGCAGGGCGTGCGGCTGCGCGGCCGCTTCGAGGCGGACACGCTGCGGCGCGCCATGGAAAGGCTACATGCGCGCTACCAGGCGCTGCGCTGCACGATCCGCGCACAGGGCGACGGCTATTGCTTCGTCGAGGGCGTGCCGTTCGAATCGGTCGAACTGCTGGCCGGCCGGCTGGTGCCCGCCGAGTGGCACGCGACGATGGCGCGTGAGCTGGAGCGGCTGGTCGATCCGGCGCAAGCCCTGTGGGGCGCCTCGCTGCTGTCCGACGACGCCGGCACCGAGCACTTGCTGGTGCTGCGCTACCACCACGCGATCTTCGACGGCGACTCGTTCAATCCGCTGCTGGAGGAACTGCTCGGCCTGTGCGATGCGCTCACGCGCGGCGAAGCGCCGGTGCCGGCCCCCGTGCCGCTGGGCCCGGCGATCGACAGCTTCCTGAAACCCGCCGACCCGCCCGGCGCGCTGGCGCCGCCCGCGCCGGCCATCCCGCATGCCGTGTCCGCGCCGCTGGCGCAGCGCCGCACGGGCTACCACCGCATCCGGCTGGATGCCGCCGCGCTGCAGGCCCTGAAAGCGCGCTGCAAGGCCGCCGGCCTGGAGCTGAATTCCCTGCTCGGCGCCGGCCTCGCCGTCGCTTCGCATGAAGCCGGCCTGTACGGCGGCATCGTCGACTTCAAGACGGCGGTGTCGCTGCGCGCCTGCCTGCCGGATGATTCCGGCCTGCAATACGCGCCGGGCTGCTACCTGGCCGTGGCCGACACGCGCATCGACGCGACCTCGGGCGGCTTGCACGAAGTCGCCGCCGCCTACCAGCGCGCCTTGTTCGGCGCCGTGATGCGCCGCTGCATGCGCCTGCGCTCCATCCCGCCGGCCACGCTGCGCGCCGGCATGCAGGCCGCTGTGCAGGGCGATCGCTTCGGCGGCTTCGGCCTGACCAACCTGGGCGTGCTGGCGCTGCGCCACGCCTGGCCCGCTTTCGAGGTCACCGACTACCTGCCGCTGGCGCGGCGGCTGGCCGGCAACCACGCCTTCGCGCTGCATGCCGTGGAGTTCCGGGGCGAGCTGCTGGCCACCTGGGTCTACACCGAGCCGCTGCTGGATGCCGGCCTGGTGGGCCGCATCGCCGACCGCTTCGCCACGGCGCTCACCCAATCCACCTCCTAGGAAGGACCAAGCATGGAAGACGACGTGTACCTGGTGGTCGGCGACGACTACGCGGCCTTCGCGCGGCCGCCCTCGGTGCTCACCCAGTCGCAACTGGGCACCATGCTGCACAACGGCGTGGACTTCAGCGGCGCCCGCGTGTTCATGGGCCAGGGCATGGACCTGGCCGTCGGCCCGCTGCTGCGCGAGCGGCTGGCCGGGCAGGGCGCGGCCGAAGTCGCGCTGGCGCCGCCGCGCGCCCCGCTGGAGCTGACCCACAAGCGCCATGCCGACTACGTGCTGGTGTCCAGGCCCGAGCGCGTGGACGGCCGCTACCGCTTCGCGCTGCTGGTGGACGACGGCGCCGATCGTTTGTCCGACCACGTCACCGGCCAGCACATGGGCGCCATGCTGCTGATCGAGGCGGCGCGCCAGGCGGTGATCGCCAGCATCGAATGCCACTGCCCGCGCGCCGACGGTGCCTCGTGGGGGCTGATCCTGCAGCGGCTGGACTGCAAGTTCGACACCTACGCGTTTCCGCTGCCCACCGAGGTCAGCGTCGGCGTGGTGGAGAGCGGCGCGGGCGACGCGCAGCGCGAGCTGGTGCTGGACGTGCTGTTCATGCAGGCCGGCAAGCGCGTCTCGGGCATCGACTTCCACGTCGGCCTGTGCCGGCGCGACCTGCTGGCGCGCATCGAGGGCCGGCGTGCCGCGCAGGCGGTGGCCGACGCGCTGCGCCAGGTCAGCCCGCGCGGCGCGGAGGCCGGCCTGGCCGGGTGAGGACCGCATGCCGCGCAGCCACAAGCCCGTGCTGATCGCCGGCGCCGGCCCGACCGGGCTGACGCTGGCCAACGCGCTCGCCGCCTACGGCTGCGCCTTCGACATCATCGATGCCAAGGCCGCGCCCGAGCGCGACAGCAAGGCGCTGGCAATCAACGCGGCCAGCCAGTACGGCTTCGCGCTGCTCGGCCTGCAGGGCACGCTGGGTGCGCGCGGCGCGCCGCTGAACACGCTGGCCGTGCACTGGGAAGGCCGGCGGCTGGCCGGCATCGCGGTGCACCGCGCCTCGCGCCGCTTCGGGCCCTTCATCGCGCAGCCGCAGGCCGAGACCGAGCGCGACCTGGGCGCGGCGCTGGAGGGGCAGGGCGTGGCCATCGAGCGGCAGCTGCGCCTGGTCGCGGCCACGCCGTCGGGCGACGGTGTCGAGGTGCAGCTGATGGACGCCAACGGCGCCTGCAGCACGCGGCGCTACGGCTGGGTGATCGGCTGCGAGGGCAAGCACAGTGCGGTAGCCGAAGCCATCGGCGCGCGCTTCGAATCCACCCGCTATCCCATGCACTTTTTGCTGGGCGACTTCCCGCTGGAACTGGATGCGCCGCCGGACCAGGCCGCCTACCACGTGTGGGACGACCTGTTCTTCATCCTGGTGCCGCTGGGCGGCGGCCGCTGGCGCGTGGTGCTCAAACGCGATGGCGAGCTGCCGCCGCAGGGACCGGCCGAGGCCGACACCATCGTGCGCGAAGTATCTGCGCGGCTGGGCGACGTGTTCCGCGGCCCGCCGGTGTGGCTGTCGCGCGCGCCCTTCTACCAGCGCTGGTCCGACCGGCTGCGGCGCGGCCGGATGCTGCTGGCCGGCGACGCCGCCCACCTGTACAGCCCGATCGGCGGCACCGGCATGAACACTGGCATGGGCGATGCGTTCGCGCTGGCCTGGCGGCTGGCCTGGGTGGTGCGCGGCCTGGGGCCGGAAGCGCTGCTGGACGACTACGAATGCCTGCGCATCGCCGCCATGCGCGCCAACGGCGAGGCCACCGACCGCTCGACCCGGCTGATCGCGCGGCTGGAGCGCGACCCGCAGCAGGTCGCCTCGCTGCTGCCGCTGATGCGCAACCGGCCGCTGGCGCGCACGGCGCTGCCGCGCGCCTACTCGGGCCTGGGCCTGCACTACGCCTCGCTGCAGGCGCTGTACCCGGGCAGCGGCGGGCTGTGCCTGGCCCTGCCGGACCTGCTGGACCAGCTGCATGCCGGCACGCGCGAGCGCCGCGCGGCGCCGGCCGCGCACCTGGTGATCGCCGCGCCGCCCGGCGCCGGCCTGCAGGGCTTGCTGGGCTGCCATGCCGAGTGGCTGGCCGAACGCGCCACCGTGCTGCGCGGCGTGCTGCTGGCACCGGCGCAGCCGCGCCAGGCCGCATCGCTCGCGCCGCTGCGCTGGCTGGCCGATGCCGACGGCGCGCTGGCGCAGGGCTGCGGCCTGCTGCCCGGCGAAGCGCTGCTGGTGCTGCCCGACGGCGTGGTCGGCTGGCGCGGCGCTCTGCCGGCGGCCTGGGACAGCCTGGCCGCCGCGACCGACGCCCTGTTGGCTCCCTTGCCCGAACGCGCGGCGGCCCCAGCCGTCTCCGTGCACTGAACACCGAAGGAATCCCGATGAACAACCCCGCTTCCACCGCCACCCTTGCCGGCGTGGCCACGCCCCGCGTGGGCCTGGGCTGCATGGGCATGAGCGAGTTCTACGGCCCGGCCGACGACGAAGCCAACCTGCGCGCGCTGCACAAGGCCTTCGCGCTCGGCTACCGCCACTTCGACACCGCCGACATGTACGGCCGCGGCGCCAACGAGGAACTGCTCGGCCGCTTCCTCGGCGAGCTGGGCGCGCGGCGCGCCGAGGTGCTGCTGGCCACCAAGGTCGGCATCGAGCGCCTGGCCGACGGCAACATCGCCGCCAACTCGCGCCCCGAGTACCTGCAAACAGCATGCGAAGCCAGCCTGCGGCGCCTGGGCGTGGAGCGCATCGGCCTTTTGTACCTGCACCGCAAGACGCCCGAGGTACCGATCGAGGACACGGTCGGCGCGATGGCGCGGCTGGTGGAACAGGGCAAGGTGCACGCGCTCGGCCTGTCGGAGGTGTCCGCGGCCACGCTGGAGCGCGCCTGCAAGACCGCGCCCATCGCCGCGCTGCAAAGCGAGTATTCGCTGTGGAGCCGCGACGTGGAGGCCGGCGCGCTGCCGGTGTGCCGCGCGCACGGCGTGACGCTGGTCGCGTACTCGCCGCTGGGCCGCGGCTTCCTCACTGGCGCGGTGTCGCCGGCCACGCTGGCCGAAGGCGACCTGCGGCGCCGCCTGCCGCGTTTCCAGGAAGACAACTTCCGCGCGAACGCCGCGCTGCTGGAGGTGGTGCAGCACATCGCCGATGCGCTGGGCTGCAGCACCGCGCAGGTGGCACTGGCCTGGCTGCTCGGCAACGGCGACGACGTCCACGCCATACCGGGCAGCCGGCGCGAAGCCAACATGGCGGCCAACCTCGCGGCGCTGGGCATCCGGCTGAGCCCGATCGCCCGTCGCCAGCTCGACGCCGCGTTCGCCGGCGATGCCGTGCACGGCTCGCGCTATCCGGAAGCGCTGCTGAAAACCGTGAACGTCTGAACACCGAGGAGACCGCCATGCAGCGACGCCATCTCGCCACGCCCCACGGCCGCATCGCCATCGTCGAATCCGAAGGCGCCGGGCCGGTGGTGTTCCTGTGCCACGGCAACTCCGGCGGCGCCGACGACTTCGCCGGGCTGCTGGACAGCCCGCTGGGGCAGCGCTTCCGGCTGGTGGCGCTGGACCTGCCGGGCCATGGCGCGTCGGATGCGGCGCGCGAACCGATGCAGGGCTACAGCCTGGCCGGCTTCGGCGAGGCGGTGCAGGCCGCCATCGCCGCCTACCTTGCGATCGTGGGCAGCGAGCGCTATTGGCTGGTCGGCCAGAGCCTGGGCGGGCACGTGCTGATGGAGTCGCTGCATCGCCTGCCGGGTGCGCGCGGCCTGGTGCTGCTGTCGGCACCGCCGCTGGCGGCCCACACGCTGGCCGAGGCTTTCAAGCCCGACCCGACCGGGGGGGCGCTGTTCGCGGCCGAGATCTCGCGCGAGCAGGAAGAGCTGATGGCGCGCGCCTTCGTCAACACCACCGAAGGGCCGCTGGCCGACCGCATCCGCGCCGGCCTGCGCGCCACCGACCCGCGCATGCGCGAGTGCCTGGGCAAGACGCTGGGCGCCATCGCCGACGAGCGCGCGCTGTTCGACCGCGCGGCGGTGCCGGTGGCGGTGATGGCCGCCACCGACGACGCCTTCCTGCAGGGCGCCTACTACACGACGCTGGCGAAGGCGCGCATGTGGGGCGGCCAGCCCATCTGGTGCGAAGGCAAGCCGCACGCGCTGCAGCTGGCGGCGGTGGTGGACGTGGCGCGGGTGGTGGAGGCCCTGGTGGAAGCCACCGCATGAATGTCGCGCTACAGCCGCTGTCCGCGGCGGAATTCCATGGCGATGTACGCTGTTGCGACATCGACAGGGAGAACGCCCCCATGAACAAGGACATCAAGGACATCCGCATCCGCCCCGCGACCTATGCCGACCGCGAGGCCATCGCCCAGCTGCACGTGGCCGGCTGGCGCACCACCTACGCGCCGGCGCTGAACCCGGCCTACCTGGAAGCCGACGTCGTCACCGACCGCCGCACCACCTGGAACGAGCGCCTGTCCGCGCCCGCGCCCAACCAGCGCGTGCTGGTGGCCTGCGAGGGCGACGAGGTGCTGGCCTTCGGCTGCGCATTCCTGAACTTCGACCCCGAGTGGGGCTCCATCCTGGACAACCTGCACGTGCGGCGCGACCTGCAGGGCCTGGGCCTGGGCACGCGCCTGCTGCACGACATCGCGCGCATCTGCGCCACCGAAACACCCACCTTGCCCATGCACCTGTGGGTGCTGCACGTCAACGTGAGCGCGCAGGGCTTCTACCAGCGTTACGGCGCACAAAACGGCGGCACCATCACCTGGAACGCACCCGAAGGCTCGCAGGTGCCGGTGTGGCGCTATTACTGGCCGGCGGGCCAGCTGCCGCTGGGCGATTAGGAACACGCATGGCCCCAGCGGATCGCAGTGCGCTGCGCAAATGGCTGGGGGCCCTGGCCGTCTTCACCGGCGCGGTGATGGGCACGCTGGACACCTTCGTGATGTACGTGGCCACGCCGCACCTGCGCGGCGTGTTCTCCGCCACCGCGTCGGAGATCAGCTGGATCAGCACCAGCTACGCCACCTCGGCGCTGGTGTGCATGCTGATCTCCGGCTGGGCGGCCGAGCGCTTCGGGCGCAGGCGGGTGTACCAGTCGGCCATCGGCGTGTTTTTGGCGGCATCGGTCACCTGCGGCCTGGCGGGTTCGCTGCACCTGCTGGTGCTGATCCGCGTACTGCAGGGCGGCGCGGCCGGCGTGCTGCTGGCGGTGGAAATGATGATCCTGCGGCAAAGCTTCGGGCCGCAGGAACTGGGCAAGGTGATCGGCGTGTACGGCGCCACCACCATGGTCGGCCCCAGCCTGGGCCCGTTCCTGGGCGGCTGGATCATCGACAACCACGACTGGCGCGCCATCTTCTTCATCAACCTGCCGATCGGCGTGCTGGGTTTCCTGCTGGTGCAGTCCTTCGTGCCGCCGGACGAACCGCGCACCGAACGCGCGCAGGGCGGGATCGACTGGCTCGGCCTGGCGCTGCTGGCGGTGGGCATGTTCTCGCTGATCTGGCTGCTGGAGCGCGGCGACCGGCTCTACTGGTTCGAGACGCGTTCCAACGTCGTGCTGCTGTGGCTGGCCTGCGCCTGCCTGGCGATGTTCGTCGCGCACGAGCTGATGACCCCGCGGCCGGTGGTGCATCTGCGGGTGCTGCGCGTGCCGGAGTTCCGTCGCGTGGTGGCCTTCAACTTCGCGCTGTACTTCCTGGTCACCGGCACCTTGTTCGTGCTGCCGATCTACATGCAGGAGCTGCTGCGCTTCTCGCCCACCAAGGCCGGCACCGCGCTGGCGCCGCGCGCGCTGGTGATGATGGTGGTGTTCCCGCTGGTCGGCCTCTTGTTCAAGCGCCTGCCGCCCAAGCTGCTGGTGTGCGCCGGCCTGGCGGCCGGGCTGGCCAGCGCGGTGCTGATGTCCGGCTTCACGCACGAGACCGGGCTGCACGACATGATGCTGCCGCTGATCCTGCAGGGCGTGGCGGTGGCGCTGGTGCTGGTGCCGCTGACCTCGGTGGGGCTGATGTCGGTGGACAGGAGCGATGTGCCGGCGGCTTCGGCGCTGGACTCCACCGTGCGGCAGCTGGGCGCCAGCCTGGGCGTGGCGGTGTTCGCCACCCTGGTCACGCACTTCCAGCTCAGCACCTGGGGCATCGCGCGGCACGCCGTGACGATCCACAACCCGCTGTTCTACGAACGCTTCAAGCGGGTCAAGGAGTTCTTCATGGTGCGCGGCCTGGACGACCACACCATGCTGGAGAGCGCCTACCGGCTGCTGAGCGCGCGCGTCACGCAGCAGGTGAGCGCGCTCACCTACCGCAACATGTTCGAGCTGGTGGCCGCCGCCTTCGCGGTGCTGCTGGTGGCGGTGCTGGTGTCGCGGCTGCAGCCGCGCGCGGCGGCCTAGGGAAGAAAAAGGGAGCGAAACGCAATGGCGATCGGGATGAAGTTGTTGCGCGACTACCGCGTGGCCACGCTGGCGGTGCTGGTGCTGTCGCTGGTGGCGCTGGGCGGCTACAGCTTCGCCACGCGCGACCGGGAACAGACGGACAACGCCATCGTGCGCTGCGACATCACCGACGTGGTGTCGGAGGAGCGCGGCATCATCCGCGCGGTGCGCTTCGCCGACAACCAGGCGGTGGCGGTGGGCGACACCCTGATCGTGATGGACCAGGAAGCCTTCACGGCAGCGCGCAACCGCGCCGGCGCGGCGCTGGACTCCGCCAAGGTGATGCTGGACGCGGCGATGCAGGACAAGACGCTGGCCGACATCGACTCGCGCGCGCAGATGGACAAGTCGCGCGCCGCGGCCGATGGGGCGCGCGCGCGCATCGCGTCCATCGATTACGAGGTGCAGCAGATCGAGGCCGAGACGGCGGTGGCGCAGGCGAAGCTGGCGTCGGAAGAGGGCGGCCTGCGCCGCACCAGGCAGCTGTACGCGCAGAACTTCCTGTCGGAAAAGCATCTGGAAGACGCCGGCACCAGCCAGCAGGTGGCGCTGTCGGCCATGCGCGGCATGCAGGCCAAGAAGGAATCGGCGCGCGCGCGCCGCACGGCCGAGCAGTCGGCCCTGCGCGAAGCCGAGGCGAACCACCAGCAGGCGCTGCGCTCGCGCGACGCCAAGATCGCGGCGGCCGAGGCGGCGGTGCGCACCCGGCAGACGCAGGTGGAGGTGGCGAAAGCGGAACTGGAGCTGGCGCAGATCAAGCTGACCCGCACCGAGATCAAAGCGCGGCGCCCCGGCGACGTGACCAACCGCCGCGTGGCGGCCGGCGAGCACGTGGAAGTCGGCCAGCCGATCGCCAGCATCACCTCGTGCGGCGAGCGCGCGTGGGTGGAAGCCAACTTCAAGGAAACGCAGATCGAGCGCATGACGCCCGGCCAGCCGGTGGCGGTGCGGGTGGACGCCTATCCCGGCGTGGTGTTCAAGGGCGCGGTGGAAAGCATGGCCAACGGCAGCGGCTCGATGTTCAGCGTGCTGCCGCCGGAGAACGCGACCGGCAACTTCACGAAGGTGGTGCAGCGGTTTCCGGTGAAGATCCGCCTGGAGCCGGTGGCGGCCGAAGGGCCGCGGCTGCGGGCGGGGATGTCGGCGGTGGTGGCGGTGGGGTTGGAGAAGGTGGCGTCGGCGGCCGTATCACCGGCGAGTGCCGCTGTCGCCCAGCCGTGATTGCAGGACGCGTCGCTGGGCTGGCACATCAACCAGCCGGCTCCTCCGCAAGCCCCCACGCTGCCACGAGGTAGCGCGAGCCGTGGACTTCGCCGTCGCCGGTGGCAATGGTACGCTTTCGCCGCCTGACGTCTTCGACCCATTTCGGCGCACTGTCCTCGGCGACGACATCGCCGATCATGACGCGAAGTGCCTGCTCGTTGGCGGGCGGATGCGCCGCGGCGAGCTGGCGGATGCGCTGTTCCTCATGTGCTTCGATTCCGCCGTTCTGTACGGCGATGTCGAAGCAAAGCGCATAGCCGAGCTCTGACACGAGGCCGAAGCGCGCGACATCGCGCAGCGCAGTCGCCCAATAGCGGTTCTCCGCGCGTGCAAGCTGCAGTGCCTGCACTTCGGGAAACGCCCCGAGCGCGGCGAATGCCGCGGCCCATTCCGGCCGGACGTTGTATTTGTCCGTTCCCATCGAGATGCTGTTGGCCCAGTCGCGTTGCTGCGACGGTGTTGCATGGAGAACGGATCGCATCGCCTGCGCAAGCTCACCGAAGGCCTGGGCGAACAGCTGCGGGTGTTTTTGCGCAACCTCTCCAAGCAAGCGCTGCAGCTCTCCGTTGCTCATGGTGAATCCGATGATGCCCCAGGTCAGCCATGCCCCGTCGAAATTGCCGACGACCTTGCCGAACCCGGTGCCCTCGAATTCGGCGGTGAGCTGGAGGCACCGGTGGAACAAGGATGGAATGTCCGGGCGCATGAGGCGCGTCCACGTCGCGATGTCGATCTGGCCGGAAGCGGGCAGGTTGTTGGCGCTCTGCCACGGTTTGAGCGCGTTCACGGTATCCGAGCCGTAGACGCCGTCGAGCGCCAGTGGGTCGAAGCCCGCTCTCTTCAGCTCCTGTTGAGCCTGGCGGATGATCTCTCCACGAACAAGGCGGTAGGGCGCAACGACCCTGTGGAACAGCACGCGCATGATGGCTCCTGTGCGCTGGCTACTGCCAGCGCACCAAGATTACGCCCAGACGCTTTATCTGCCCTCCCTCAATTGGGGGAGGAATTTGCCGGCTCCGTGGCGTACCGGTTGTCAGGCGCCCGCGTCCCCTCGACGCCGGAGCACCACATGCGTGGCTTTCTCCGACGCCACGAACTGAACGCATTCATACCCCAGGGCGCGCAGGTCGACGCCCTCGAACAGCCGTTCGCCCCCGCCCAGCAGCACCGGCGAGATGGCGAAGTGCATCTCGTCGATGAGGCCCGCACGCAGGTATTGCTGGATGGTGCTGGCGCCGCCGCCGATGCGCACGTCCATGCCCTTGGCTGCGTCGCGCGCGCGCTGGAGCGCCTCGTGGATGCCGCCCGTGACGAAGTGGAACGTGGTTCCGCCTTCCATCTCGATGGGCGCGCGGGCGTGATGCGTCAGGATGAAGGTCGGCACGTGGTAAGGCGGGTTGTCTCCCCACCAGCCTTTCCAGTTCGCATCAGGCCAGTCGCCGCGGATCGGCCCGAACATGTTTCTTCCGAGAATCCAGGCACCGACATTCCGGAAGCCCCGCGCGGCGAAGTCGTCGTCGATGCCCGTCGTGCCGCCCTCGGCACCGAACAGGGTCCGCTGCAGTGTGCGTGTCGGCAACAGCCACTGGTGCAGCTCCGTCCCGCCGATGCCGAGCGGATGCTCGAGGTCCTGGTGTGGACCAGCGCCGTAGCCGTCCAGCGAGATGGTGAAGCTTTCAACGCGGACGCGTGCCATGGTCATGCCTTTCGTTCGATCGATTGCTGCCGGAGATACGCTTCCAGCTTGGCCAGGTGCTGCTTGCCGCCTTCGATGGCGCCATAGGTGGTCACCACGTGGTCGCGCTCCTCGCGGCTGGGGAACAGCTGGCGCAGCGTGAGCAGGGTGCCCTTGGCCGTTGCCTCCAGGGTGATCGTGGTTTCGAACCACATCCTTTCGCCGTCGCCCTGGTCGTAGACCAGCCGCGCGTGCGGCACGATGTCCTTGAAGACGCAGTGGTTCGGATAGCGCGTGCCGTCCGGCCCCACCATGTCGTAGGTCCAGACGCCTCCCACGCGGAAATCCATGGACGCGTGCTCGTTCCTGAAGCCGTCCGGCCCCCACCACTTGTCGATGTGGTCCAGCTCCGTCATGGCCATCCAGACGAGTTCGGGCGCAAAGGCCAGTTCCCGCCGCAGCACCACCTCGCGCTCGCTCTCATCTTGCATGCGTCTTCCTTTTCGCTTTTTCAAGCGTGTGCAGATAGCCTTCCAGGCGGTCGAGGCGAGACTCCCACGCCTTGCGCTGCTCGTCGATCCAGTCGCTCGCGAGGTTCAATGGCGCCTCCTGCAGCCGGCAGCGGCGCCACTGCGCGTCCTTGCTGCGGCTGATCAGGTTGGCGCGTTCGAGCACCTTCAGGTGCTTGGTGACGCCCGGCAGGCTGATGCCCAGGGGCTGCGCCAGCTCGCCCACGGTCGCTTCGGCTTTGCCGAGCTGGGCCAGCATCGCCCGCCGTGCGGGGTGCGCCAGCGCCGTGAAGACCGCGTCGAGCTCCGTCTCATATTTAACCATTTGGTAAATTACACAGCGACGCCCACCGGCTGTCAAGCGCTCTGCGCGATCGACACCCCATGGCGGTGGGCAAGCCGTTGGCGACGCCGCGTAGGCGCTAACCGATGAGCTTTGGAGAAACTGACCTGCGTCTGAATGCCGTTGCGCTGACGGCCCACACCCGGCGGATGGCAGACACTGAAGCTCTCCAAGGTTCAGTGATGAGTTCAGCCCCGCTTCGGCGGGGCTTTTTCTTTCCGGTCGGCCGCCGCCGCCGGACGCCCTCAGCGCAGGATCTTCTCCATCTTCCTGCCCTTGGCGAGCTCGTCGATCAGCTTGTCCATCCAGCGGATCTTCTGCATCAGCGGATCTTCGATCTCTTCCACGCGGATGCCGCAGACGACGCCGGTGATCGCCGGGCTGTTCGGGTGGAGGGCCGGCGCCTGGGCGAAGAAGGTCTCGAAGTCGCTGGCCTGGTCGATCTGCCGCTGCAGCCCGGCCTGGTCGTAGCCCGTCAACCAGCAGATGATCTGGTCGACTTCCGCCTTCGAACGGTTCTTGCGCTCGGCCTTCTTGATGTACAGCGGGTACACCTTCGCGAACGGCATGGCGAAGATCCGATGGGCCGGCACGGCTGGCATGGAGTCAATGCCCGCTGGCCAGGCTGGCCGCGATGTTGATCGACAGCCCCAGCACGGCCAGGTTGAAGAAGAAGCTCAGCACGGAATGCACCAGCACCGTGGCGCGCATGGCGGTGGTGCGCACCGCCACGTCGGAGGTCTGCACGGCCACCGAGATGGTGAACGCGAAGTACATGAAGTCGATGTAGGACGGCGACTTGAGCGCATCGGGAAACTGCAGCGGCAGGCGGTTGGCGGGCGCGGAGTAGTACAGATGCGCGTAGTGGAAGGTGTAGAGCGCGCCCAGCAGGAACCAGGAGCCCAGCACGGTCAGCACCGTCACGCTGTAGACGAACACCGGCGTCTCCCCGCCGTCGCGGCCGTGCGCCAGCTCCACCACGATCGCCGCCAGGCTGAGCACGGCCGCGCCGCACATCAGCACCATCAGGCCCGCGCTGCTGGCGTCCTCCTGGCTGGCGATCCCGCGCACGCCCTCGGTGGACGTGCGCAGCATCAGCCACACCAGCGCCGCCAGATACGGCCAGACGCCCAGGTTCCAGGCCACCAGCACGCGCGCGGTGAAGGTCCAGTCCATGGGCAGCAGGAAGAATGCGGCCACGCCCACCGCGGCGGCGATGAGCAGGCGAGGGCGGTGCAGCCCGGTTTGACGCAAACGGCTGGCCAGTGAACTCATGCGGTCGAGGTTACCACCCGGTTCGGCGCGCGTGTTCAGCCGAACAGCGTGTGCGCCTCCCGCCCGGCAGAGGCCATTGCCGCCTCCACATGCTCCGCGGGCCCGGTGGTGCCATTCACGTGCAGCGTCACCACGCGCTGCACCCCCATGAACCGCAGCACCGCTTCAAGATGCGGTGAAAGGAAGTCGACCGGGCTGCCCAGCGTGCCCGGGACGCCCGACACCAGCGCCAGCACGGCCAGCCGGGTCTGCAGCAGGCCTTGCATGCCCTGCGCGCCGCACTGGAAGGTATGGCCCACCCGCACCACCTGGTCGACCCAGGCTTTCAGCGCCGAGGGCGCGCCGTAGTTGTACATGGGCGAGGCGATCAGCAAGGTGTCCGCCGAGCGCAATTCGGCGATGAGCGCGTCGGACAGGGCCGTGGCCTCGCGCAAGGCGGGCGTGAGCTGATCGGGCGGTGTGTAGAAGCCTCCGATGGTGGCCTCGGCAATGTGGGGCGGCGCGGCATGCGCGAGATCGCGGCGCACGTGCTTGCCGTCGGGATGGGCGCGCTGCCACTGCGCCTCCACCAGGTCGCCCAGGCGGCGGCTGTGCGAGCCGTCGGTACGGGCGCTGGCGTCGATGCGCAGCAGGCGGGAAGAAGAGGTGCTCATATTGGCGTGTCCTTCAAGGGGAGGACACCAGTGTTCCAAGCCCACCGCCATTGCGACAGCGCGTGCCGCCCACTGCACTCGTGCGGTTCCGGCAGGAATGGGGGCGGCTCGATACACTGCCGCGATGGACACCGCGCAGCTCAAGGCCTTCGTCGAAGTGGTGCGGCAAGGCAGCTTCGCGGCCGCGGCGCGGCGGCTGGAGCTGGATCCCTCGACCGTGACGCGCGCCATCGCCGGCCTGGAGGCGACCTTGCAGATCCGCCTGTTCAACCGCACCACGCGGCGCCTGGCGCTCACCGAGGCAGGCGGTGCGTTCTTCGAGCAGGCGGCGCGCGCGTTCGAACAGCTCGACCAGGCCGTGGACGAAGCGCGCAGCAGCGGTGGCCAGGCCACAGGCCTGGTGCGCGTCACCGCCGCGGTGGGCTTCGGCCAGCACGTGCTGCTGCCCTTGCTGCCCGAGCTGCACCGCCTGCATCCCGGCATCGAGATCGAGCTGCAGCTCACCGAAGCGGTGCTGGACCTGCTGAAGGGCGAGACCGACATCGCCCTGCGCCTGGGAAGCTCGGCCGACGGTTCGCTGGTCGGCTTGCCGCTGCGGCCGATCCGCTACGGCGTGTACGCGAGCCCCGCGTATCTGGAGGCGCATGGCCGCCCGCGCCGGCCGGCGGACCTGGCGGATTGCGACTGCCTGCGCTTCGCCCAGGGCGCTTATCGCGGCACCTGGACGTTCCAGGGCCCGCAGGGCAGCGTGGAAGCGGTCGCGGTGAAGGGCTGGCTCAGCATGACCACGGCGTCGGCCCTGCATCGCGCCGCGCTGGACGGGCTGGGTCCGGTGCTGCTGGCCGACCTGCTGGCGCGCGACGACGTGGCGCAGGGCCGGCTGGTGGAGCTGTTTGCGCAGCACGAGGTGAGCGCCGGCGAGCTGCCGACCTCGGTCTGGCTGTTATACGCCTCACGCACGTTCGTGCCGCGCCGCGTGCGCGCGGTGGCGGATTTCCTGCGCGGGCGGCTCGGCCAGGAAGCGCGCCCGGCGCGCCGCAGGTGAGCCATCGGATGCAAGGCATTCACTTCCGCACCTTCACCGGCGCGGAGGATTTCCCGGCCATGGCGGCCTGCGCCAACGCCAGCTTCGCTGCCGACGGCCTCGGCATCGTGCGCAGCGCGGACGACATGGCGCGGGACTACGCGTCGTTCACCGCCTGCGTGCCCACGCGCGACGTCTGGATCGCCCAGGCCGGCGAGGAGATCACGGGCTACGTGCGGGGCTGGCAATTCGAGCAGCGCGACGGCGTGCGCGTGTATCCGCAGTTCGGCGTGGTGGCGCCGCGCTGGCGCCGGCTCGGCATCGGCACGGCGCTGCAGTCGTGGATCGAAGCCCGCCAGCGCGACACGCAGCGGACTATCCCGAGGCGCCGGGCCACCTGCACCAGGCCTTCGTGAGCGACGGGGAGGCCGCGCGTGCCGCCTTGCTGGAACACCGCGGCTACCGGCCCGCGCGCTATTTCTTCGGCATGGTCCGGCCCATGCTGGACGCGATTCCCGACCTGCCGCTGCCTGCCTCGCGTCGCCGAACGCTTTTCGGCATCGCCGCGGCGACCATCTAGCCCTGATGTGCTAACCTCCGCGCTGCTAAACGTTGAGCAGATCGTCGCTCTTCAAGGTATTACTGTCTCGCCTCCGGCGAACTTGCAACTCGCCGCGTCGTTGTCCGAATCCCTCCCGATGTCTTCTGACGTTGCGCATCGCGCGGCAGGTTGCTGCGCGGCATCTGTGCCCACTACTGGGCGCCTTCATTGAGAAAGGCTCGCCATGAGCAGCAAGATCTACGTGGGCAACCTGCCCTACTCCGTGACCGATTCCATCCTGGAATCCAACTTTGCCGAGTTCGGTAGCGTTTCCTCCGCCAAGGTCATGATGGACCGTGAAACCGGCCGCTCCAAGGGCTTCGGTTTTGTCGAAATGGCGTCTGCGGAAGCTGCCGAGGCTGCCATCAAGGCGCTCGACGGCATGTCCGTGGATGGACGCTCGATCACCGTCAACCTGGCCCGCCCTCGTGAGGAAGGCCGTGGCCCGGGCCGCTCCGGTGCAGACGGTTTCAAGGCATCCAACCGAGCGGACGTTGGCTATGGCAATGGCGGCTTTGGCGGCGGTCGTTACTGACACTGGGCGTTGCCCTCGGAAAGCCGGCTTCGCCGGTTTTTTTACGTTGGACGAGGCGCTGCGGGCCACCCGTCGCTACGCGACAACTAGTTGGGCCCGGCCCGAGATGCCCTGGACCTGATGACCGCTGCGCTCGCTGTTGTTGTCCTGGCTGGAATGGTTGCCGCGCTCGCGCGCCTGCTCAGGCCGACTGCCGGATGGGTACCCCTTGTACTCCGCCATCTGCGCGGCCGTCTCATGCCGTTGCACCACTTCGCTGCCGGGCTAGCGTACCAAGGCAGCCCGACTCAATCGCTTGTAGAGGAGATGGTCTGCCTCCGACCCAAAGCGGGACTTCACCCGCCTGGCGAAAGCGCGCCGGTGAACACCGCCAACTGATCCGCGAACGCACGCTGATACGCTGGTCGCGCCTCGCCGCGGGCAATGTACGCGCAGAGCTTCGGAAATTCATCGAGCAGCCCCGAGCTGCCCAGCCTGCGCAGCACCATCACCATCAGCAGGTCGCCGGCGCTGAACGCGCCGTCCAGCCAATCCGCTTCGCCGAGCCGAGTGGACAACGCGCCCAGCCGTGACCGAACGCGATCTTCAAGAAGAGGCAGGCGATCCGCGTACCAGGGCTTGTCGCGCTCCGTGAGCACGGCAACCTCGCGGTCCAGGATCGGCGGCTCCACCGTGTTGAGCGCGGCGAACATCCATGCAATCGCGCGCGCCCGTGCATTCGCCTCCGTGGGCAGCAGGCCGGCATGGCGCTCGGCGATGTGGAAAATGATCGCCCCCGACTCGAACAGGGCAAGCTCGCCTTCCTCATAAGTCGGGATCTGCCCGAACGGATGCAGCGCGCGGTGCGCCGGCTTCTTCATCTCGCTGAACGACACGAGGCGGACTTCGTAAGGCTGCCCGGCCTCCTCCAGCGCCCAGCGGATGCGCATGTCGCGCGCCAGGCCCCGGCCGCGGTCGGGCGAGCTTTCGAAGGCGGTGATGGTGGGTGTCATTGCGTGGCTCCGGTCGACGCCACGCCAAGCTTAGTTCATCAGCCGCCCGTTCGATCCCATGATGCCGATGTCCACGCTCTTCAGGCCTTCGCGCGACCCGTTCCTGTAGTTCAGCGTGAGGCCGCCGACGTCGAGCTGTTCGATGCGCCCGAGCGCCTTGGCGATGCTGTCGCGGCTGGGGTTGGGGCCGCTGCGCCGGATGCCTTCGGCCAGGAGCTTGGCCGCGATGAAGCCTTCCAGCCCATAGGGCGACGGCATCCACTCCGGGTTGCCGTAGCGCCGCAAGGTGTCCAGGTACTCGCGCACGACCGGGACCGTCACCTTGCTGAGGGGCGGCACCACCTGCACCAGGCCGACACCGCGCGCCAGCTCGTTGCCGGCGTTCTTGGCCATCACCTCCGGGCTGGTGGACGAGTTGGCGATGAGCATCGCCCCGCCGCCCGCCTTCTTGTACTCCACCACGAACTTGGCCGCCGCCGGGCCGGTGCCGAAGATCAGGATCGCCTGCGCATCGGCCGAACGCAGCGCGGCCACCGCCTGCTGCACGTCGATGGTCGCCGGCTCGTACATCGCGGCGCCGGCCAGCGTCCTCTTGCGCTCGCCCAGCGCGGCTTCCACGAACCCTTTGGCATCCTTGCCGAAGGCGTCGTTCGCGTGCACCAGGCCGATGCGGGTCATGCCGAGCGTCATCACCTGGTCCACCATCTTGCGCGCCTCGTCGGCCACGCTCGCGCGCACGAAGAACATGTTCGGGTTCTTCAGGGTACGCACCGTGGTCGCGCCGGTGAACGCGCCGACCACCACCAGGTTGTTCGCGTCCAGCACGCCCTTGGTGACCAGGTCGCCGTTGTTGGGAGCACCCACCACGTTGATCAGGGCGACCGGGGCCCGCTCGCCCAGCAGCTTCTCCACCTCGGCCAGCGTGTTCTCCGGCTTGAAACCGTCGTCGCGGTCGACCAGCACGATGCGGTGCCCGGCGATGCCGCCGCCCTCGTTGACGCGCGCGAAATAGGCGTGTGCCGCCTGCGTCAGCGGCACGCCGATGGAGGCGGCGGGCCCGGTCAGCGGCGCCACCTGGCCGACGTAGAGGGTCTTCGTCTGCGCGAAGGCGGTGCCCATCGAGGCCGCGGATGC
Organism: Pseudomonadota bacterium; assembly: GCA_040384685.1. Classification (GTDB taxonomy): domain Bacteria; phylum Pseudomonadota; class Gammaproteobacteria; order Burkholderiales; family Burkholderiaceae_C; genus Ramlibacter. The sequence goes on from JAZKIV010000024.1 coordinate 146,243, forward strand.
CGCGGCCAGAAGGAACGCTGTGAAGTTCATGGTGTCTCCGTTGATGTCTCGCGACCTGCTCGATGCCGATGCAGTCGACTACAACCCGCGAGGGCCGTCAAGAAAGGGTAGACGAGGCATTCGCCCGGCGTATACCGCGTGAAGCTTTCGCGGAGACCACCCGCTATTCGCCAAACGAAGCTGTGCCAACTAAATGGGTATTTGGCGGTGCGCGCCGGCCATCCTAGAGTCCGCGAACGTCGCTACAAGCGGCGACATCCAAGAAATCCACACAACGGAGACAACCGTGTACGCCAAGCGCATCCTCCTCTCTAGCCTCGCACTCAGCCTCTTCTCGCTGGCCCCGGCGGCCCTCGCGCAGACCACCATGAAGATCAGCATCTCGGTGGCGCAGAACTCGCACCAGGGCGTCGCCATCGACACCTTCGCGCGGGAAGTGGAGAAGCGCACAGCCGGCCGCTACAAGGTGCAGACCTTCTACAGCGG
>JAZKIV010000025.1:0-157172 GCA_040384685.1 Pseudomonadota bacterium
AGAGCAGAGGACTCATAATCCTTTGGTCGTTGGTTCAAGTCCAACACGCCCTACCATCCGGCTCCAAAGGCTGCTCGACCGTGAAGCAATACTTTGGACTGTTGCATTCCGTTTTCACAGGGGTTGAAACGGCTTGTAACTCCGGCCGTTTCTAGCTAAGGTGGTTGCATGCCTGCCGAGTCCTACTCCGAGGCAGTTGCGCAATTTCCTGAGACGGAAGCTTCTCCGCTCGAGTCCTCGTTCGGCCAGTCGGCGAGCCGAGGCGAGGCTGTCCGCGCCCAGGAACATGACGGGACCATCTCGACCTTCATGTATGCGCGGCTGCACAACTTCGCCGCTGTGTGCCAGCGCCTGGGCGGCTCGGAGCTCACCAATCTGGTCAACGACGTGCGGCGCATCCTGTCCACCGCCGTCGCGGCGCTGGGTGGCGAGATCGCGCATCGCCGCCCCGACTCCATCCTGTGCGTGTTCTCCCACCGGCCCGAGGACCGCACGCCCAACCATGCGCGGCGCGCCCTGCACGCGGCTGTGCTGACGGTGCACGAATCGGTCCAGCTGGCCGCGCGCATCGCCGCCCGGCCCGACTGCGCCGGCCTGCCGCCGCTGGCCATGGCGGTCGGCGTGCACCTGGGCGTGGGCGAGGTGTCGCCGCGCATGAACAAGAGCCAGGGCATGGTGCATGCCGTGGGCGAGGCGGTGGAAATCGCGCGCCTGCTGGAAGTGACCGCGGCCGACCTGCACTGGAGCGTGGTCACCTCGGGCGCCACGCGCCAGGGCGCCGGGCCGCGCGTCGAGTCCGGCCGCAGCGGCTCGCTCGGGCTGCCCGACGACACCTTCCTGGAAGTGGTGGAAATCGCCGGCCTGGTGCCGCGTGAAGGCTCGACCACCCCGCCCAGTTACTACGACGCGCTGCGGACCTCGCTGCACAAGAACCAGCAGCTGCTGCGCAGCGCCGCGCACGCCGCCGGCGTGAACCATCCCGCCAACATGCAGTACGGCGGGCCCCTGCTGATCGAAGGCTACCGGCTCTTGCGCAAGATCGGCGAAGGCGGCATCGCGTCCATCTTCCTCGCCCAGCCGGCCGCCGGCGGCGCCCCGCAGGTGCTCAAGGTGCTGCGCATCGAGGAAGCCGACGCGGTGATGGGCCTGCAGCGCTTCATGCAGGAATTCGCGCTTTTGGCGCAGATCGACCACCCGAACGTCGCGCGCATCCACCGCCAGGACTTCTCCGCCGGCAACGCCTTCATCGCGATGGAATATTTCCCGCTGGGCGACCTGCGCGCGCGCATGCGACGCCCGCTCGACCCCGGCATCGCCGTCTATTTCCTCAAGCAGATCGCCGCCGGCCTGGAGGCGATCCACCAGGTCGGCGTGGTGCACCGCGACCTGAAGCCCGACAACGTGATGCTGCGCCAGGACGGCACCATCGCCATCGCCGATTTCGGCGTCGCCAAGCAGGTGTCCATGCTGATGACCGACACCGGCGCCGGCGAGGTGGTGGGCACGCCGTACTACCTGAGCCCCGAGCAGGCGCTGGGCCGCACGGTGGACAGCCGCTGCGACCTCTACAGCCTGGGCGTGCTGGCGTTCGAGATGCTCACCGGCGGCAAGCCCTACCACGCGGACACGGCGCAGGCACTGCTGCAGCTGCACGTGCAGGCGCCGGTGCCGCAGCTGCCGCCCGCGCACCGCAAGTGGCAGCCGATCCTGGACCGCATGATGGCCAAGAACCCCGACGAGCGCTTCGACTCCGCCACCGCGCTGCTGGATGCGCTGGAGGCGCTGGGGTGACCGCGCTGGGCGGCTACGCCTTGGAAGCGGCAGTCGGCCGCGGGCGCGGCAGCACCGTGTACCTGGCGCGGTCGGTGGACGGCGCGCGGGTCGCGCTGAAGGCCGCGAAGCGGGCGAAAGACTTCCACGCCGAATTCGCCGTGGCGCGCTCGCTGCGCCATCCTTACGTGGTCGACGTGCTGGACCACGGCATCGACGGCGGCCAGGCCTTCCTGGTGATGGAGCATTGCGCGGGCGGCGACCTGGCCCGCTGCCCGCCGCAGCCGGCCGACGCCGGCGCGATGTTCCTGCAGGCCGCCGAAGCGCTCGCCTACCTGCACCGGCAAGGCTGGGTGCACCGCGACGTGAAGCCCGCCAACCTGCTGCTGCGCGCCGACGGCAGCCTGGCGCTGGCCGACCTCGGCAGCGCGGCGCGCCGCGGCGAAGGCGGCAGCGCCGTCGCCGACATCGTGGTCGGCACGCCGCGCTACGCGGCGCCGGAGCAGAGCCGGGGCGCGCCGGCCGAACCGGCGGCCGACGTCTATGCCCTGGGCCTGGTGCTGTACGAATGGCTGTGCGGCCGGCCGGCCTACCCCGGCGAGACCATCATCGAGTTGCTCTGCCAGCACCTGCTGGCGCAAGTGCCGCCGCTGCCCGCGCGGCACGCCGGCTGGCAGCCGCTGCTGGACGCCATGCTCGCCAAGGAGGCGGGCCGGCGCCCGGCGGACGGCGCGGCCGTCCTGCGACAACTGAAGCAGTTCCCTTCCATACCGGAACCGTCCCCGGGCGGCGGCGCGGAAGGCCTGAGGAATCCATCTTGAATTTCAACGACACGTACCTGGTCGACGTCATCGGCTTTGCCGACGTCGAACGCTCGATGCTCTCCAGCATCTTCACGCTGGCGGCGCGGCGCGACCCCGGCTTCGCGCAGTTCGAACCCGGCACCGCCGGCCGCGGGCCCGACATGTACCTGGTGGACGCCGACAACACCGAGGCATTCAACCAGTTCCGTGCGCTGCACATGCGCGCCAACCTGCCGGCCGTGATGATCGGCGCCGGCCCGCACATCGCCGGCTTCCCCTCGCTGCAGCGGCCGCTGCAGTGGGCCAAGCTGCTGCAGGTGCTGGAAGACACGCTCGCGGGCGGCGAGGAGCCGCCCATGCCGCTGGAGCGCGCCGCCGCCGAGGCCACGCCGGCATTGCGCCGCACCTCGCCGGGCCGCACATCGCCAGGCCGGACCTCGCCGGGCAGCGCGGCCCTGGGCCGCTCGTATCCCACCGCGCTGCACCGCACATTGCCGCCGCAGGCCGCGCCCGACGCGGCCACCAAGAAGCGCATGCTGGGCGACACCGTGCTGGTGGTGGACGACAACGCCACGGTGCGCGCCTTCATGCAGGCCAAGCTCGCACCCTACGGCTTCGAGGTCGACTTCGCCGAAACCGGCGAGGAAGCCGTGGGCCTGTCGGGCAGCCAGGAATACACCTGCGTGTTCCTCGACGTGGTGCTGCCCGGCATCGACGGCTACCAGGTCTGCAAGCTGATCAAGGGCAACAAGCAGGCCATCAAGAAGACCGCGGTGGTGATGCTCACCAGCCGCAGCTCGCCGTTCGACAAGCTGCGCGGCTCGCTGGCCGGCTGCGACGAATACCTGACCAAGCCGCTGGACGAGGACCGCCTGCTGGAGGTGATCGCCAAGTTCCTGCCGGGCAGCCGCAAGCACCAAGAGCGCTCCGCGCACAAGTGAGGCCATGCAAAAAACAATCCTGGTGGTCGACGACACCCGCTCCATGCGGAAGATGGTGGCCGCCGTGCTGTCCGGCGCCGGCTACGGGGTGGCCGAGGCGGGCGACGGCATCGAGGCGCTGGAGCTCGCGCGCGGCCAGCGCTTCGACCTGGTGGTGACCGACCACAACATGCCGCGCATGGACGGTGTCACCCTGGTGGGCGAGCTGCGCCGCCTGCCCGACTACGACGCGGTGGCGCTGCTGGTGCTGTCCACCGAAGCCGACCCGGCGCTGAAGCAGCGCGGCCGCGACGCCGGCGCGACCGGCTGGATGGCCAAGCCGTTCGATCCGCAGCGCATGCTCGACATCGTCGCCAAGTTCATCTGAGAGCACCCATGTTCCAGCCCGCCAGCCCCCTGGCAGACCCCAACGCCTACCGCGCGATCTTCTTCGAGGAAACGCACGAGCACCTGACCCAGGTCGAGGCGATCCTGCTGCGCCTGCAGCCCGATCGCACCGACCAGCCGTACCTGGACGACCTGAACGCGATCTTCCGCGCGGTGCACTCCATCAAGGGCAGCGCCGCGATGCTGGGCTGCGACGACATGGCGGCGCTGGCGCACCTGCAGGAGAACCTGCTGGACCTGCTGCGCAAGCAGGAGCGCCCGCTGGAGCCGGGCGACGTGGAAGCCATGCTGCGCGCCGGCGACACCATCCAGGCGCAGGCGCTGCGGCACCGCGGCGTGCTGGACGAACCGCCCGACGCGGCGCCGTCCGAAGAACTGCTGCGCCGCCAGCTGGCGCGCCCGCGCACCGACGCGAAGGGCGCGGCGCCGGGGCCGGTGGTGCGCCGCTTCGCCGTGCAGCTGGCGCCGCTGGAAGAGGCGATTGCGCAGGAAGACCTCGACACCATGCTGGAAGGCCTGGGCGAGATGGGCCGGCTCGCCGAGGTGGAGATCGCCAACATCGCCGGCGGCAGCGTGTACTTCCAGGTGGAACTCGAAGGCACGGCGGCCGACCTGCACAGCGTGCTGTCGCTGGTGGTGCCGCCCGAGCTGATCGCCGTCGAGAAGCTCGAGCCCGCCGCATCCGCGCCGATCGCGCCGCCCGCCATCGCGCTGGACAACGGCGACGAGCTGTTCATCGACCCGGAGGAATTCAAGCGCAAGCGCGCGGGTGCCGCCGACACCGCTGCCGAACCCGCGGCGGCCGGCACGCCCGCCGAACCGCCGGCGGCCGACGACTTCGCGCTGCTGCACGAGCCCATCGGCCTGCCCGCGGGCGAAACCGCCTACATCCGCGTCGCCACCGAGAAGATCGACCTGCTGGTCAACCTGGTGGGCGAGCTGGTGATCACCGAAGCCATGCTGGCGCGCTCCGGCAAGCTGGAAGGCACGGCCGACGGCAGCGGGTTTTCCGAAGGCGGGCTGGCCGACCTTGCGCGTCACACGCGCAACCTGCAGGAGGCGGTGCTCGCCATCCGCATGCTGCCGATCTCCAACGTGTTCTCGCGCTTTCCGCGGCTGGTGCACGAGCTCTCGCAGCGCCTGGACAAGCGGGTGGAACTGCGCTTCTTCGGCGAGGCCACCGAGCTGGACCGCGGCCTGATCGAGAAGATCTCGGACCCGCTCACGCACCTGGTGCGCAACGGCATCGACCACGGCCTGGAACCGCCCGACGAGCGCGAAGCGATGGGCAAGCCGGCGGCAGGCACCCTGACATTGCGCGCCAGCCAGCGCGGCGGCAATATTTTGATCGCCGTCAGCGACGACGGCCGCGGCCTGGACCGCGAGCGCATCCTGGCGCGCGCCGCCGAACGCCGCATCCCGATCGCGCACGACGCGCCGGATGCCGAGGTCTGGCAGCTGGTGTTCCAGCCCGGCTTCTCCACGGCGCGCCAGGTCACCGATTTGTCGGGCCGCGGCGTCGGCATGGACGTGGTCCGCCGCAACATCCAGGCGCTGGGCGGCAGCGTGGACCTGGTGTCCACCGCCGGCCAGGGCACCACGGTGACGGTGAGCGTGCCGCTCACGCTGGCCATCATGGAGGCGATGACGGTCGCCGTGGCCGGCCAGACCTACGTGCTGCCGCTGGCCGCTGTGGTCGAATGCGTGAGCGTCGAGCCGGCGCACCTGCATGCACTGCCCGACCAGGGCGACGCGCTGCGCGTGCGCGACGACTACCTGCCGGTGGTGCACCTGGCGCGCGTGTTCCCGCCGCGCGGCCGCGCGCCCGAATTGGGCGCCATGGCCGTGATCGTGGAAGCCGACGGCGCCTATGCGGCGCTGGTGGTGGACGAGCTGGTCGGCCAGCAGCAGGTGGTGGTGAAGAGCCTGGAAGCGAACTTCCGCAAGGTGCCGGGCCTGTCCGGCGCCACCGTGATGGGCGACGGCTCGGTCGCGCTCATCCTGGACGTCAGCCACATCGTGCGCACCGGCGGCGGCATGGGATCCATGCGGCTGTAACGCGAAGAACAAGAGGAGTCCCGAATGCAGCAACAGAGCTACCGCGCCACGCAAAGCGCCCCCAAGGTGGAGAGCAAGACCAGCGAGTTCCTCACCTTCCGCCTGGCCACCGAGAGCTACGGCATCGACATCCTGAAGGTGCAGGAAATCCGCAGCTACGAGGCGCCCACTTCCATCGCCAACGCGCCGGACTTCATCAAAGGCGTGATCAACCTGCGCGGCGTGATCGTGCCGATCCTGGACCTGCGCGTGAAGTTCCGGCTGGCCGAGGCGCGCTACGACGACTTCACCGTGGTCATCATCCTCAACGTGGCTTCGCGCGTGGTGGGCGTGGTGGTCGACTCGGTGTCCGACGTGATCTCGCTGGCCGAGGACGCGATTCGCGCCACGCCCGAATTCGCCTCGTCCACCTTCGACATCAAGTACATCACCGGCCTGGCCACGGTGGAAGACCTGCTGCTGATCCTGCTGGACATCGAAAAACTCATGACCGGCGCCGACATGGCGCTGGTCGACTCCGCGATGCACTGATCGCCGACCGAAGCAGTACCAGCCATGAACAGATTCAGCGCGGAATTCACCCTCCACCTCACCATCGGCGTGCTGCTGGCCGCGCTGGCCGGCGCCGCCGGCTACGGCTGGCACGCGATGCAGCAGGTGCAGGAACAGTCGGCCGCCGACGTGCGGTCGCTGCGCGAACTCGGCCTGGCGGCCGGCCTGCTGCACGGCGCCGAAGCCGGCGCGCGCGCGCAGTCGCTGGAGTTCCGCGTGCTGGCGCGCGGCTACGAGGCCGGCACGCCCGAGCAGCGGCTGGAGTCGGTGCGCAAGCACGAGGACGGCATCCGCAAGCAGCTGGAGGAAGCGCGCGCGCTGCTGGCACGCCAGGGCACGGCGGCGCTGGCCGGCGCCACCCTGGCGGGCGAAGCGCAGAAGCAGCTGTCGCAGGAATACATCACGCGGCTGCAGCAGGGCACGGCCGGCAGCCAGCCGCCGCCCTCGCTGGACCGCTGGGCCGAGGCGGTGTCGGCGGTGGACCAGCTGGTGCAGCAGAAGGGCGTGCGCATCGAGCAACGTGCCGCCGGCCAGGTGCAGGAGGCCGGCTGGGTGCTGGGCAGCCTGTTCGCCGCCACCTTCCTGCTGGCCTGGGCCATGCGCGACTGGACGCGCCGCTCCAACGCGGGACCGCTGCGCGCCGCCACCAGCATCGTGCGGCGCGTCGCCGACGGCGACCTCACGGGGACGGTGGAGGGCGTGGACCAGATGCACACGCGCAAGCTGGCCCATGCGCTGGAAGACATGACGGCCAACCTGCGCGCGCTGGTGGCCGAGGTGGTGCACAGCGCGCGCGTGGTGGCCGACACCAGTTCGCAGATCGCGCAGGGCAACCTGGACCTGTCGCAACGCACCGAGGAACAGGCCAGCACGCTGGAGGAAACGGCGGGGTCGATGGAGCAGCTGACGTCCACGGTGGCGCAGAACGCCGACAACGCGCGGCAGGCCAGCCAACTGGCCGTCACCGCCTCGGAGGTGGCGCGCAAGGGCGGGCAGGTGGTGGGCCAGGTGGTCAGCACCATGAACGACATCTCGCAGTCGTCACGCAAGATCGGCGACATCATCGGCGTGATCGACGGCATCGCGTTCCAGACCAACATCCTGGCGCTGAACGCCGCGGTGGAAGCGGCGCGCGCGGGCGAGCAGGGGCGTGGCTTCGCGGTGGTGGCGGCGGAGGTGCGCAGCCTGGCGCAGCGCAGCGCGGCAGCGGCCAAGGAAATCAAGTCGCTGATCGGCGACTCGGTCGGCAAGGTGGAAGCCGGCACCAAGCTGGTGGACGCGGCCGGCAGCACCATGGGCGAGATCGTCGCGTCGGTGAAGCGGGTGAGCGACCTGATCGCGGAGATCGCTGCGGCCAGCCAGGAGCAGAGCTCGGGCATCGGGCAGGTGAACACGGCGGTGGCGCAGATGGAGCAGGTGGTGCAGCAGAACGCCTCGCTGGTGGAAGAGGCCAGCGCGGCGGCCGAGTCGATGAAGGACCAGTCGGCCGCGCTGCTGCAGATGATGTCGCGCTTCAGGCTGGGCAGCCAGGCGGGCGAAACGCAGATCACGCCGCTGCAGCCCGGCAAGGCCCCGGCGCCGCAGTACGTGGCCCCGCCGCCGATCCAGGTGCAGGGCAGGTTCAACACCGCGGCGCTGCCGCCCGCCTCCACGGCAGCCCTCTCCGGCGCCCCGCGCAAGCCGCGCGCGCCCGCCGGGGAGTGGGAAGAATTCTGAGCGGGGCCGGCGCGATGTTTGCCAACTGGTCCATCCGTGTGCAGGTCAACGCCTTGTATGGCCTGACGATGGCGGGTGTCCTGGCGACCGCCGCGGTCGGCGTGCTGGCCGCGGACACCACCGAAAGGCTGTGGGGGTCGCTGCTGGTGCTGGCGGTGTGCACCGGCGTCGGCCTGCTGCTGCGCCTGGCGATCCACCACGGCATCCTGCGCTCGGTGCGCGCGACGCATCACTTCGTCAACCGGGTGGCCGGCGGCGACCTGACGGTCCGCGTCGGCGTCTCCGCGTTCGGCGAGACGCAGAAGATGCTGGAGGCGCTCGAAGCCATGGCGCACGACCTGCAGGTCCTGGTGCGGGAGGTACGGAGCACGGCCGAGGCGGTGGACGATACGAGCGCGCAGATCGCGCAGGGCAACCTGGAGCTGTCGCAGCGCACCGAGGAGCAGGCCAGCACGCTGGAGGAAACGGCGGGCTCGATGGAGCAGCTGACCTCGACCGTGGCGCAGAACGCGGACAACGCGCGCCAGGCCAGCCAGCTGGCGGTGAGCGCATCGGGCGTGGCGCGCAAGGGCGGCCAGGTCATGGGCGAGGTGGTCAGCACCATGAACGGCATCTCCGAGTCGTCGCGCAAGATCGGCGACATCATCGGCGTGATCGACGGCATCGCGTTCCAGACCAACATCCTGGCGCTGAACGCCGCGGTGGAAGCGGCACGGGCCGGCGAGCAGGGCCGCGGCTTCGCCGTGGTGGCGGCGGAGGTGCGCAGCCTGGCGCAGCGCAGCGCCGCGGCGGCCAAGGAAATCAAGTCGCTGATCGGCGACTCGGTCGGCAAGGTGGAGGCCGGCACCAAGCTGGTGGGCGCGGCCGGCAGCACCATGGGCGAGATCGTCGCCTCGGTGCAGCGCGTGAGCGACCTCGTGGCCGAGATCGCTGCGGCCAGCCAGGAGCAAAGCACGGGCATCGGCCAGGTGAATACCGCGGTGGCGCAGATGGAACAGGTGGTGCAGCAGAACGCGTCGCTGGTGGAAGAGGCCAGTGCGGCGGCCGAGGCGATGAAGGACCAGTCGGCCGCGCTGTTGCAGCTGGTGTCGCGCTTCAAGGTGGAAGGTGCGGGCGCGGCGCCGCTGGCCCCACCGGCTCCGCCCGCGCCCCGCGCGCCCATCCAGGCCCGGCCTGCCGCCGCGGCGCTGCCGCGGGCGCTGGCGGCCGGCCCATGGAAAGAGTTCTAGTGCTCAACACGACTGGCGGCGATGTCGCACAACTGCTTGGCGAGAAGGAGTTCGCGCTGGCCTGCCGCCTGATCGGCGACTACGCCGGCATCAAGCTCAGCCCCCACAAGCGCTACATGGTGCACAACCGGCTGTCGCGGCGCGTGCGCGCGCGCGGCATCGACAGCTTCGCCGACTACCTCGACCTGGTGCAGGCCGAGGAGGCCGAGCGCGAAGCCTTCGTCAACGCGCTGACCACCAACCTCACCGCGTTCTTCCGCGAGCCGCACCACTTCGAGCTGCTGCGCGCGCGCGCCCAGGCGCACCGCCAGCGCGAGAGCCGGCCGCTGCGCGTGTGGTGCTCGGCCTGCTCCACCGGCGAGGAGGCCTGGTCGATCGCCATGACCTTGCGCGAAGCCGGCTGCCCGGGCGAGGTGCTGGCCAGCGACATCGACACCGAGGCGCTGGACACGGCGGCCGGCGGCGTCTATTCGCAGGAGCGCATCGGCGGGCTGGCCGGCGAGCGGCTGCGCGCGCACTGGCTGCGCGGCGTGGGCGCCAACGCCGGCTGGGTCAGCGTGCGGCCCGAACTGCGCGCCATGGTGAAGTTCATGCAGCTGAACCTGCAGGCGCCGCGCTGGCCGGCCCTCGACCCGTTCGACGCCATCTTCTGCCGCAACGTGGTGATCTACTTCGAGCGCGAGGCGCAAAAGCGCCTGCTGGAGCGCTTCGCAACAGTGCTGCGCCCGCGCGGCGTGCTGATGGTGGGCCATGCCGAGAGCTTCCCCGCCGGGCACCCCGCCTTCCGCGCGGCCGGGCGCACCGCCTACGACCACGTGCCGGGCTGAGCCGTAATGGACACCGCCGCTCCCGCCCGCTACTTCGACCGCGACTTCCAGGTCGAGGCGGTGAAGATCCTGCCCGGGCAGTACTACGCGTGCGCCGGCGAAGGCTCCATCGCCACCGTGCTTGGCTCCTGCGTGTCCACCTGCCTGTGGGACCCGCTGGAGCGCATCGGCGGCATGAACCACTTCATGCTGCCCGGCGAGCCCACGGCCGCGCCGTCGCCCTGGGGCCTGTCGGCGCGCTTCGGCCTGTACGCCATGGAAGTGCTGATCAACGAGATGCTGCACCTGGGCGCCGACCGGCGCCGGCTGGTGGCCAAGGTGTTCGGCGGCGCGCGCGTGCTGCAGGGCTTCGACACCCTGGACGTGGGCGCGCAGAACAGCGAATTCGTGCTGGGCTTCCTGCGCGAAGAAGGCATCCGCGTGGCCGCGCAGGACCTGCTGGGCGTGCATCCGCGCAAGCTGCATTTCTTTCCCGCCACCGGCAAGGTGCAGGTGAAGAAGCTGGCCCTGCAGCCCGAGGAAGTGCAGCGGCAGGAGCGCGAGTACCTGTCCGAGCTGAGCCGCCGGCGCGGCGGCGGCGACGTCGAAATCTTCTCGCCGCCGCGATGATCCGCGTGCTGGTCATCGACGATTCGGCGGTGATGCGGGCCTTCCTGGGCCGCGTGGTCGAGGCGCAGCCCGATATGGAGCTGGCCGCCGTGGTGCCCGACCCGCTGCTGGCGATCGAGCGCATCCGCCGCAGCGCGCCCGACGTGATCACGCTGGACGTGGAAATGCCCGGCATGAACGGCCTGGACTTCCTGGCCAAGCTGATGGCCGTGCGGCCGCTGCCGGTGCTGATGATCTCGTCGCTGACGCGCCAGGGCACCGAGGCGACCTTCCGCGCGCTGGAACTCGGCGCGGTGGACTTCGTGCCCAAGCCGGCGGCTTTCACCGAACTCGACGGCCTGGCGCAGGACATCGCCGACAAGATCCGCGAAGCGGCGCAGGCCCGCGTGTTCCGCCGCCGGCCGGTGGCGCCTGCAGCGCCGCGCGTGCCACATCCGCTGCTGCGCGGCGCGCGGCCGGCCCCCACCACGGTGATCGGCATCGGTGCCTCCACCGGCGGCGTGGAGGCGCTGCGGCTGATGCTGGGCGAACTGGATGCCGAGATGCCGCCGATCCTGATCGCGCAGCACATGCTGCCGGGCTTCACCGAAGCGTTCGCGCGCCGGCTCGACGGGCTGACCGAAATCTCCGTCAAGCAGGCCGAGGACGGCGACGAGGCGCAGCAGGGCTGCGCCTACGTGGCGCCGGGCGGGCGGCACCTGGTGCTGGAGCGGCGCGCGGCACGCTACGTGCTGCGCCTGAGCGACGCGGCGCCCGTGAACCGGCACCGGCCGTCGGTGGACACCTTGTTCCGCTCGCTGCTGCAGGCGGCCGGTGAGCGCACCATCGCCGTGCTGCTGACCGGCATGGGCGCCGACGGCGCCGAGGCCATGCTGGCGCTGCGGCGCGCCGGCGCGCGCACCCTGGCGCAGGACGAGGCGAGCTGCGCCGTGTTCGGCATGCCGCGCCAGGCCATCGCCCTGGGCGCGGCCGATGAAGTGGTGACCTTGCAGGACATGGCAAGGCGATTGCGGGAGTTGGCTGCGGCCGCCGAGGGGCCGCGCAAATGAAAAGACAAGAGGAAACAACAATGCAAAGCTCGAATTCGGTGCTCCACAAGATGACGGTGCGCACCCGCCTGCTGGCCGGTTTCGGCGTCGTCATCGTGCTGCTGATCGCCGTCGCCGTGCTGGGGCTGGTCAACCTCAGCTCGCTGAACAACCAGGTCTCGGTGCTGGCCAACAGCCGGGTGCCGCAAGTCATCGCGGCCGGGCAGTGGGAAGCGGCGGTGCTGCGTTCGGCGCGGCACATGCAGACGGTGTTCGTGCTGTCCGATCCGCAGGAGATCAAGAAGGAACTGGACGCCATCGGCGACAACCGCGCCCAGCAGACCGCGCTGTACACGCAGATGAAGGACATGGCGGCCGGCGCCGGCCAGGGCCGCACGCTGCTGCAGGAGGTCGAGCGCGCGCGCAAGGCGTATGCCGAGGCCGAATCCGAATTCGTCAGCCAGGCCGAAGCCGCCCGGATGGACGAGGCCAAGGCCACGCTGCTGGTGAAGGTGCGCCCGGCGCAGGTGGCCTACATCAACGGCATCTCCAAGCTGGGCACCTACGTGGTCGAAGACGCGCGCGGCATGGCCCAGCAGTCGGCCGACGCCTACCGCAGCAACATGGCCGCCTTCGGCGTGGCCGTGCTGCTGTGCGTGGCGGCGGCGTCCGCGGTGGCGCTGCTGATCGCCGGCGGCCTGCGCCGCCAGCTGGGCGGCGAGCCGGCCTATGCGACATCCGTGGTGCGCACGGTGGCCGGCGGCGACCTGGCGGCGGACGTGCAGCTGGCGCAGGGCGACCGCGACAGCCTGCTGTTCGCCATGCGCGAGATGATCGTCAACCTGCGCACCATGGTGGCCGAAACGGCGCGCGGCGCGCATGCCGTGGCCGACACCAGCGCGCAGATCGCGCAGGGCAACCTGGACCTGTCGCAGCGCACCGAGGAGCAGGCCAGCACCCTGCAGGACACGGCGAGCTCCATGGAGGAGCTGACCTCCACCGTGGCGCGCAACGCGCAGAACGCGCGCGAGGCCAGCAAGCTGGCGGCCGAGGCATCCAGCACGGCACAGCGCGGCGGCGAGGTGGTGGACGAGGTGGTCAGCACCATGGACCAGATCCTGGACGCCTCCAAGAAAATCTCCGACATCATCAGCGTGATCGACGGCATCGCCTTCCAGACCAACATCCTGGCGCTGAACGCGGCGGTGGAGGCGGCGCGCGCGGGCGAGCAGGGGCGCGGCTTCGCGGTGGTGGCGGCCGAGGTGCGCAACCTGGCGCACCGCACCACGGTGGCGGCCAAGGAAATCAAGGGCCTGATCGGCGACTCCACGCAGAAGGTGCAGGCCGGCTCCGACAAGGTGGACGCGGCCGGCCACACCATGGTCGGCGTGGTGCTGTCGGTGCAGAAGGTCAGCGAGCTGATCGCCGAGATCGCCGCGGCCAGCCAGGAGCAGAGCTCCAAGATCAACCAGGTCAGCGGCTCGGTGCTGCAGATGGACCGCGTGGTGCAGCAGAACGCCTCGCTGGTGGAAGAGGCGGCCGCGGCCACCGAATCCATGAAGGAGCAGGCCGGCGCGCTGCTGCAGATGGTGTCGCGCTTCCGGGTGGGCGGCGACAGCGGGCTGTCGTCCTCGTCGGGCGAGGTGCAGCACTACAACGCGCCGCTGGCGGTGGCTGGCGCCGGTGGAGGCTCATCGGCAGGCGGCAGCCTGCCCGCGCCGTACCTGGCGGCGGTGATGAAAGGCGCCAAGCGCCTGCCGGCCCAGCACCCCCGCGCCTGACCCCATTTCGATGGTGGTACAATTGAGGGCTCAGCGGCTGTAGCTCAGTTGGATAGAGTACTTGGCTACGAACCAAGGGGTCGTGGGTTCGAATCCTGCCAGCCGCACCAATTGAATCAATGGGTTAGCTTCGAAAGAAGCTGACCCATTTTCAATTTGCGTGAGTTTTGCGCGACTTGGCTTTTCACCAAGAGGGTCGTGGGCCGCGTCGCAAACAAGAACAGCAGCGCAATCGATCGCGAGCAGGAACCAAGACCGAACGCAGGAGGCATCTCGCCGCGAACGCGTAATAGTTCACGGGTTATGGATGAAATCAGTTCTCTGATAAAAAAGGCTGTCGCTCGCGCAATCAGCAGTGTCGCACCAGCCTTCTCCTTCATTTTGAGGATAGGGTTCCCCCTGGGCCGCAGCCAAGAGTTGGGTTGTAACATCGAGTTGCAAAGCAGGCGGGGTATAATTCAAAGCTCCCCGCAACAGGGGGATCCATGCTCACGCTCCGACACATCAAAAATTCCACTCGTCTGAAGCATGCCTATGGTCTGCATCGGCAGGGTGAGCTCGACCATCAGGATGCGGGCTTTGATGGTGGCTCTGTGACGAAGAAGGGCCATTCTGTCGACCTGATCAATAAGACATCAGAGGATGCCGTGGCGTTCGAGGTGACCCTCGTTACCGACTCGGCGACCGGCTCGACTCACTTCGTCGTCAAGTAACCTACCCTCGGCCATGGATCCGATCCGGCTGGGGCAGGTATGTGTATACCTGACCTCTTCGGGCCCAACACAAGGGCACTTTGGTCTCCGCATTCGCGCCATTTTGGCCGAGGCCTTGGCCGCGTGGGAGCCGTCCACGCGACTCTCACCAGTATGGCCGATTGTCGGCGTAGGTGACACCAACTTTCTAGCGCTGCCTGCTGGAATCACTTTCACGGGACACGTGTTATTCATCGGCCCCCATCGTGCCCATGACACGATTCAGGACGTGCTCCTGCGTAACGCCCGGCTTAAGCAAGTTAAACATCTCTGTCTAACTCTGGGTTTATACAACATTGTCGCGTTCCTCACTCCCGCAACAGATATGGCCCGAATCAAGGGCGCAGCAGAGGCTGCCGGAGCGAACTGGGAGCACTGGATCCTGGCGAGAGGACAAATCACCGAAGTCACATCGTCGACGCGCGACCTAAGTCGAGACTGGGTGGCGCCCTTAAGCGAACTCGCAGCCGAAGCGAATTGGCCTCACCCGCTACGGGGCGCAATGGAAGAGTACCTTCCGTTGATGGCGTCTGCATTGGCCAGAAGTGAAAGTGCGCTTCCAACCCTCACGGGCAAACTTGTGAAGAGCATGAAGGTGGTTAAGGATGTCGTGAACGAATCCGAGCCAAATGCGTACCTGCAGCAAAGCCAAGTGACGCATTTGAACGCCGCACTCTCTCGCTTGTCATCGCAGATGTTTTCCGGCGTCTCGCCCATCCTGGCGACAGAGTGCCACTACTGGATTCATTCTCTGCTGGGCACTGGCACGGCCAACCTGGGTCTTCACAGTCTTGCCATGTTCATCCAGGCAAAAATGGGAGAGTATCGACTTCCGGACAGAATAGCGGCACTGGCTGAAAAAACGACTCCGCCGTTGCCGATCTTCTCGACACTCTCCCCTTCGGACCCTGCGGCCACAAAGCATTATCTCGATGAAGCGCAATTCGTTGCAGATAAAGAAGAGCTAATTCCGCTGATCTCCTACTTCAGCGGGCGGGACGGATTCAAGAGCAACACGACAGTCATCAGCGTGCCGCTGAGCACGATTACAAATGCCAACGCGACGCCTTGGACGCTGCAGACGCTAAGCCATGAAGTCAGCCACATTATCATTGAGGCTGTATTGGGTATCCTGCTGCCTGATGAGGATGCGGCACTGAAACATATCCTGCATCTGATGAAAACCCCAGCCGGCGCGCAGAACTGGCTGGATGCACTTACATCGCATGTCGCGCGTGCCTTCCTGTCGCTGCATGCGACGGAAAGGAAAGTGGTTGCAAAACAGCTCAATCTCATGCCGAACGACCTACGGGAGGTCATCAAATACGAAATTCGTGACGTGACAGAAGTCATGGTGCACGTGTTCGACTTCATGTATTTCTACAACAGTGAGCCTGAAGCGTATGTACGTGGAATATGGACATCCTGGAGCGCCATCCCACAGATCTCTGACAGAATTTCTGAGTACGTGATCCGAACCATTTGCGCCATCTGCTCAAAACATCTGACCCACCCGAAGGCAGAAGAGAGCGCACTCAACCAAGTTCGCCAGATTCTGGACGGCATGAGCGCCTCCGCGGCATATGCACCTAACGCTGTCGCATACATTGACAGTCACAAGAGCGAGATCGAACAGGCAATCGTCGGTCGCCTGCCGTTCATTCAGTTCGTTCGTTCATTTCTCTACTCGCCCACGCTGGCAGGAACACTGCAGGCAGATTCGCTCAGCAGCGGTCCGCCCTCCAGATCCGGTGGCTATGAGATGAGACGAGGAGAGCTGTCAGAGCAGCGAATCGCGAACCCTTTGTCATTTGTCGCCGCCTTCACACGCGATGAGACCCCCGTCCCTGCTGAGTCGCTCGTCTTGTGGCAGGTGCTTGCCTTCGGCCTCGCACCGATGACTGCATCGCCCGAAAGTCAATGACATGGCCAGGGTACTCGGGCACGTCTTCAAGCCGGAGGCCACGCTGGTGGAGAGCGAACTCGCCTCTAATATTGCGGCGTCGCCGGGTGTTGTCCGCGCGTCAAGCATACCAAGCGTTCGCTGGCATGAGTTGACTTTCAGGTCGCGCAATCCACTGACGCAAGCCGAAATCGACCAAGCTAAATTGCCCGGATTTACGGTTCCGGCGCACTATGACTACATCATTTGGATGGCTGTCAGCCACCACGTTCTGCTTTGCGCCGAGAGCCTCGCCGTCGTTGAAGCATTCGCCGGGCGACACCTTCGAAGAAATGGCATTCACCTGCGGCGGACGCAGATTCGAGTGACCGAATTGGTCAGGCAACTGCTGGCAACGCCCACGCAGTTCGCGTTGACGCATGTCCACGCTCGGATTGGTGGTTTTGGCGAATCGCTGAAAACCATATCCATGTGGGGAGACGATCTCGGCGATGCGCAATTCGTTCGTGACTCATCAAATATCATGTTCGGCACGCAGTGTGGACTACGAAGACTTGACGAAGAGCGAGAACTTCTAAGGCTTACGAATGAAGGAAAGTTCAGTTTTTTCTACGAAGAAGGTCGTTTGAAGCCCATAGAAGGAGTTCTGTCGTACTTGTACGCGAACTCGTTCTTCATTGACTAAGGACTGCAATGCTACAAGACATGACGCAGGAAGCGCACTGGGAGAACCGGAGTGCCGTGGTGTCATATCTCGCGAGCCAGCTCATAAGAGGTCGCCTGTCCGTGTTTCTGGGCGCCGGGGCCTCGCTCGCGCATGGGTTGCCTAACTGGGATGGCCTGTTGACAGCGCTGTGTGCAGAACATGGGATCGCGTTTCCCCCCCCGGGATATCCCAACGATCCAACGCCTCTAACGCTGGCAACGAGTATCCGTGGGAGATATCGCGACAAAGAGGAATTCAAGGCGGGGGTCAAGAAGGTCCTCTACAAAAATGCGAAACTCGATTTCGCTAGTTTGGCCTCCGATAGGACTTTTGTAGCTCTCGGTTCGCTGGTGATGGCGTCCGCGCGCGGCGGGGTGGCATCCGTGATGACCCTCAATTACGACGACTGTCTTGAGATATATCTCGAAAATGCCGGGTTTGTCGTGGACTCACTCTGCACACCTGCCCACTGGGCCTCTCGCGCTGATCTGGCCATCTATCATCCTCATGGATTTCTTCCGACCGATCCCGGGCGAAATGACTCGGAGGACATAGTGCTAGATCAATTTTCCTTTTCGGAGCGCATTGGTGCGACGGGTTCGCCTTGGTACCAGAAGATAGTGACTATCCTCCGCAACAGCACGGTTCTGATGATCGGATTCGGATCTGGTGATCAAAATCTGCTTGCAATGCTGCAAAACGCGCGCATCGAGCACCCGATCGGAACAGAGAAGCCACCCTACAACGGCGTTCTCTTGAAGGCCGTCCCCAATTCTTTCAGCGTGGACACCTACAAGAAGTACGGAATCTACACCTTCCCGGTCTCCGACTATGTGAGCGACATGCCGAATCTTCTCTATGAAATCTGTCGCGTTGCGGCATCGGCGAGGCGCACTGAGCTCGGCTTGGGGGGCTAGAGAAGGTCTGAGCTCTTTTCGTAAGCCTCCCACGCCTCCTCCTCGGTTCGGTTTTCTGTGTGCACTTGAAATCTCTGATCTGTACAGCTCTGTGCGTTGGGAGACGCATCTGAACTTGATCTGCGAGATTGATCCGAGTGCTTGGTATACCTCGCATGAGCAGAGAGGCGAGCACGCTGCGTGCTCGGTCCCCGTTCCCGTCCGAGCGACGCGGCGTGTCTCCGCAGCTAGTCTCACGCCCTTTACCTTCGAGATCGCCCGAGATCACTCTCGAAGCAAGCGCTCGCCACAGGATTTATTTCGACGCTGGACTCAGAGGCGGCTGGTCGAGAATCGGGCCGCCACACGTGCGCACCCATATAGGGAAGCCCCTCGCCACGGCTTTAAAAACTTGAGCAAGGCATGGCCCTCCTTTCCGCTTTCGAATGCCCGCTTATCCTATTGCAGGATTGGGGAAAATGGAAGGGTCACGAGGCGACCCAGTTTTTCCCTTGCACGTGCATGTGTGGTGCTCGTTAGTATTCCTAATACGCTGGTTACGGCGTGGCTTGACATTAGAGGCATGGGATGAACACACGAGCCGAATCCATGGCGCTCCACATGTGGGATGCGCGCCGCACAGGGCAGACCTACGCGAACCTTCCCGACGCCCTCGCGCCGGCATCCATCGACGAAGCCTACGCCGCCCAGGAAGCTTATTGGCGTCTTGCCGAGCCGGTCTACGGCCCCATCGCAGGCGTAAAGGTCGCGACCACGACGAAGGTGATGCAGCAGCTCATGGGCATCGACCATCCGTGCGGCGGCGCGATCTTCGCGAACACGATCCACCCGACGCCGGCACGCATCGCCAAAGCCGGCTTCGTCAACCTGCGGGTCGAGAGCGAGATTGCGCTCAAGCTCGGCGCGGACATGCCGGCCGCACAAGCCCCGTGGACCGCCGAAAGCGCGGCACGCTGCGTCGCCGGCGCCATGGCCGCCTACGAGCTGATCGAGGACCGCAGCGCCGTCTACACCGAGACGAAGGCGACCTCGATGATCGCGGACAACTGCTGGAACGGCGGGGTGGTGCTGGGCCCGATGCAGGCGGTGACGCCGCGCGACGTCGCCGGCGTGCGGGGCCGACAGACGCTCAACGGCAAGCTGTCGGGCGAAGGCAATGCCGAAGATCCCTTCGCCACGCTGGCGTGGCTCGCGAATCTTCTGGCGCAGCGCAAGCGCGACCTGAAAGCCGGCATGGTCGTCATCACCGGCAGCCTCATTCCGACCTTCTCCATCTCGCCCGGCGACCGCGCCGTGTTCGCCGTGGATGGATTGGGCGAGGTCATCCTGGACGTGGCGTGACGAGAACGCGCGCGCGTCACACCCGGTCGACGCGCACGGCCAGCACCACCGAAGTCGTCGTCCGCAGCACGCCGTCGAGTTCCCCGATCTCGTCGAGCAGGGCGTCGAGGCGCATGGTCGTTGGCGCGCGCAGCATCGCCATGTAGTCGAACTCGCCGCTCACCGACGCAAGCTGCCGCAGCTCGGGCAACTGCGTGAGGCGGCGAATGACGTCGCGCTGCAGCTTCGGGTTGATCGAGATGCCGACATAGGCCTGCACGCCCTGCTCGCCGGCATCGGTGCCCAGCCGGACGGTGTATCCCACGATGGCGCCGCTGGCCTCCAGGCGTGCAAGGCGCGCCAGCACCGTCGTGCGCGCCACGCCGAGCTTGCGGCCGAGGTTGGCCACGCTCTCGCGCGCATTCGCCTGCAGCAGCGAAATCAACTCGCGGTCCAGCGAATCCCTGGGGGCGGCAAGCGGCAAGGGTTCGCGTGGGGAGGCAAGACGACGGGTAGCCATCGGCGAATTGTACGTTTCGTCGAAATAAGCAGACGTATCGACCAAATCGGCAGATAAATCGACGATCTCCCGCTATCAATCGTCAGTGCGGTTTCCTAGAATTTCCGCAGCCCACCACGTTTCGCAAAAGGGAGATCCCCATGAAAGTCGCACTCCTCGGCGCCGGCCACATCGGCCAGCGCATCGCCCGCCTGCTGCATGGCACGGGCGACTACCAGGTCACCGTGTTCGACCAGAACCCCGCCGCACTCGCCGTGCTTGCCGCCGAAGGCATGGGCACCCAGGCCGTCGGTGCATCGCTCGAATCGATCGCCCCGGCGCTGCGCGGCCAGCAGATCATGGTCAACGCGCTGCCCTACCACCTCGCGATCCCCGCCGCCCGGATGGCCCGGGACGCGTCCTGCCACTACTTCGACCTGACCGAGGACGTCGCCGCGACCAAGGAGATCCAGAGGATCGCCGCCGGCGCGAACAGCGCGTTCATGCCGCAGTGCGGCCTGGCACCCGGCTTCATCGGCATCGTCGCCCACCACATGGCGCAGTCGTTCGAAACGCTGCACGAGGTGAAGATGCGCGTCGGCGCGCTGCCTGAATTCCCGACCAATGCGCTGAAATACAACCTGACGTGGAGCGTCGACGGCCTCATCAACGAGTACTGCCACCCCTGCGAGGCGATCCGCGACTCCAGGGTGATCGAGGCCCTGCCGCTGGAAGGGCTCGAGCATTTCTCGCTCGACGGCATCGAGTACGAGGCATTCAACACGTCGGGCGGGCTCGGCACGCTGTGCGAAACCCTGCAGGGCCGCGTGCGCGACCTCGACTACAAGACGGTGCGCTACCCCGGCCACCGCGACCTGATGCAGTTCCTGCTGCGCGACCTGCAGCTGCACAGCGACCAGGACCAGCTCAAGCGCATCATGCGCCGCTCGATGCCGGCGACGATGCAGGACGTGGTGCTGGTCTTCGTCACGGTGTCCGGCATCAAGAACGGCGCCCTGCTGCAGGAGGTCTTCGCGCGCAAGATCTTCGCCGCACGCGAAGGCGACCGCGCCCTGTCGGCGATCCAGATCACGACCGCGGCCGGCATCTGCGCGGCGGTGGACCTGTTCCGCTCCGAGAAGCTGCCGCAGTCGGGTTTTGTTGCGCAGGAGAGCGTCAGGCTGCCGGACTTCCTGGCCAACCGCTTCGGCAGCGCCTACGAGCAATCGCGCCAGATCGCGTCGATCTGCTGAATCAGGTCTTCGTTCGCAGCAGGCCGGCCATCATGTTGTCGAAGGGCAGGTCGCAGAACTGCTGCCACATGACCTGCTCCGAGCGGAATTTCGACCAGTGCGCGTAGATCTTCTTGAAGTGCGGGCTCTTCGCGGACATCTCGGCATACAGCTCGTTCGCCGCCTGGAACGCCGCCTGCGTCACGTCCTTGGGAAAGCTGCGCAACAGCGCCCCGCCGGCGACCAGGCGCCGCAGCGCCTGCGGGTTCTCGGTGTCGTACTTGGCGGTGAGCCACTGGTTGGCTTCGGCGGCTGCCACCTTCATCGCCGCCTGGTACTGCGCCGGCAAAGTGGCCCAGGCCTTCCTGTTGATGAACAGCGACAGCGTGGCGGAGCCTTCCCACCAGCCGGGAAAGTAGTAGTACTTGGCCACCTTGTGCAGGCCCAGCTTCTCGTCGTCCAGGGGGCCCACGAATTCGGCCGCGTCGATCGTCCCTTTCTCGAGCGAGGGGTACAGGTCGCCGGCCGCCAGCTGCTGGGCCACCAGGCCCAGCTTCGACAGCACCATGCCGCCCAGCCCGCCGATGCGCATCTTCAGGCCCTTCAAGTCGGCGGCGCTCTTGATCTCCTTGCGGTACCACCCCGCCATCTGCGCGCCGGTGTTGCCGACCGCCATGGCCATGACGCCGTATGACGCCAGGAACTCGTCGATGAGCGCCGCGCCGCCGCCTTCGTACAGCCACGCGTTCTGCGCGCGCATGCTCAGGCCGAAGGGCAGGGCGGTGTGGAAGCCGAACGCCGGGTCCTTGCCGATGTAGAAGTAGCTGGCGCTGTGGCCGGCTTCGACCGTGCCGCCTTCCACCGCGTCGAGCACGCCCAGGGGCGGAACCAGTTCGCCGGCCGCGTGCAGGCTCACGGTGAACCGGCCGGACGTGAGTTCCGCGATCCGCTTGGTGGCCATGTCCATGGCTCCATAGATGGAGGTCAGGCTCTTGGGATAGCTGGACGCGATCCGCCAGCGGATCTCGGGCGTGGCGGTCTGCGCGACGGCGGGGCTGGCGACGGTTGCGATCGCTGCGCCGGCGGTGCCGGCCCGGGCGATGAATTTTCGGCGTTCCATGTCTTGCCTCCTTGAATGTCGTGGATGGGTGTCAGCCGTGCAGGGCACGCTGCACCATCATTGTTGCCGCCGCAGCAGCCGCCCGCCATGCCGCCGGGTCGCCTTCCCCGCATCGATGCCGAGCGCCCCATTGACAAACACCATCTCCACACCTTCGGACTGCGCCAGCGGGTTCTCGTAGGTCGCGGCGTCGCGCACGCGCTGCGGATCGAACACCACGACGTCGGCGAACCAGCCTTCGCGGATCTGCCCTCGCTCGTGCAGCCGGAAGTTGCGCGCGGACAGGCCGGTCATCTTGTGCACGGCGCGCTCCAGCGTCAGCAGCTGCTGCTCGCGCCAGTAGCGCGCCAGCACGCGCGTGAACGCGCCCCACAGCCGCGGGTGCGGATGCTGGTCGTGCGGCAGGCCGTCGGAGCCGATCATGCTGAACGGATGCGCGATCACGCGGCGCACGTCGTCCTCATGCATCTGGAAGTAGCAGGCGCCGCCCGGCTTCAGGCGGATGCATGCTTCCTGTTGCGTGACTCCCCACTCGGCGGCGATGGAGGCGAGCATCCGGCCCGTCATCTCCGGATGCGGCGCCGACCAGCTGACCATCACGTCGATGACGCCGTCGACCAGGTCTTCGCGCAGCACGGTGGAGCCGGCGGTGTAGGGGTAGACATCCATCGCGATGGATTGGCGCTGCGCCAGCTTCTCGATCAGCGGCAGGGTTTCGGCCGTGCGGCCCCAGTTGGCGGGGCCGGCGCATTTGTGGTGGGAGATGACCAGCGGCACGCCGGCCGCGAACGCGCAGTCGCTCGCTTCGTGCATGGCTTCGAGGATGTCGGCCATCTCCGTGCGCATGTGCGTCGCATAGACGCCGCCGTGGCGCGCCACCACCCGCGCGAGCTGCGTCACCTCGTCCGCGGGGGCGGGCATCGCCTCGGCGTAGAACAGGCCCGACGACATGCCGATCGCGCCTTGCGCCATGCAGTCGTCCAGCCGGGCGCACATCGCCGCGAGTTCGCTGTCCGAGGCCGGCCGCGCCAGGTCGCCCATGCAGGCGTAGCGCAAGGTGGTGTGGCCGACCAGCGGCGCCACGTTGACGGCGGGTTGTGCCTGCGCCAGCGCCTGCGCGTAGGCATCCATCGACGCGTACCTGAAGGAATTGCCCAGCAGGGTCAACGATCCCTTGGGTGCGTCCACCACGAAGGGCACCACCGACAGGCCGCAGTTGCCGGTCACCACCGTGGTAATGCCCTGCGACAGCTTGGGGAACATGCCCGGCGCGTCCAGCACGATGGCGTCGTCGTGCGTGTGCACGTCGATGAAGCCCGGCGCGATGGCCATGCCGGCGCAATCGCGCACCTCAATGTCGGCAAGCAACAGGCCGCGCGGCAACCGATGGCGCAGGTCCGGCCCGACGGCTGCGATCCGTTCGCCGACCAGCAGCACGTCGCCCGCCTGCGCCGGCGCGCCCGTGCCGTCGACGACCAGCCCGTTTTCCAGCAGGACGGCTTGCATCATGGCGCCGGCCCGGTGGTTCCGTCGGCGGCCGGCTCGTCCCAGTCGATGCGCGAGTGGTGCCGCATGTCGTGGCCGCGCGTCTCCAGCGTGCGCTGGATGTTCGCGAGCCGGTCGACCGCCTTGTCGCCCAGGCGCTGCGCCACCAGCACGGTCAGGATCTCGATCACGGTGAGGTGCGCCAGGTAGGCCTCGGGGCCGACCGGCATCACCGGGTCGGGCGCCACTTCCACGGCCAGCACGATGTCCGACATCGCCGCCAGCTGGCTGCCCGGCTGCGTCAGCGCGATGATGGTGGCGCCCTGCGAGCGCGCGACATCCACCGCCTCCAGCAGCGAAGGCATGCCGCCCACGTAGGTGATCGCCATCACCACACCCTTGGGGCCGATGGTGGCGGCGGAGATCAGCTGCAGGTGCGGGTCCAGGTAGCTGCTGGTCGCCAGGCCCAGCCGGTACAGGCGCGCCTGCAGGTCGGAGGCCATGAAGTTGGAGGTGACGCCGACGCCGTAGCAGTCCACGCGGTTCGCCGCGGCGATCGCCGCGGCGGCACGCTCGACCGCGGCGACGTCCAGCTGCGCCTGCACGCTGTTGATCACCGTGATCGCGCCGCGCGTGAGCTTGGCGATCACCTGGCGCGTGTCGTCGTCGATGCGCACGCGCCGATTCAGGGGAGAGCCACCCACGGCCAGCTCCTGCGCCAGGGCCAGCTTGAATTCGCGCAGGCCGGCGTAGCCCAGGTCGCGGCAGGTGCGCATGATGGTCGGCACCGAGCTGTTGGCGCGCTGCGCCAGCGCCTCGAAGGTTTCGTCCAGCACCCGCTGCGGGTCTTCCAGGATCAGCGCCAGGACCGTGCGCCGCGCCGCCGGGGCGCGGCCGATGATCTCGGCGATCTTCTCGAGCACGCGGGGCGCCATGGGGGTCGTGTTCTTGTTCAAGGGTCTAGAAGCAGGTGACGATGGCGTCGCGGACCGTGTAGCCGTCGTCCACGATGGGCATCCAGCGCCATTTGTCGAAGGTGGTGCAGGGATGCGAGATGCCCAATGCAACCAAGTCACCGACGCGCAGCGCCTGGTGCTGCGCGCCGCTGCCGCGCAGGTAGGCATGCTGGTCGTTCAGCGCGCTCACCTGCCAGTCCGCGGGCGTCGCGCTTGCAGCAGTCTGGCCGCGCGGGCAGAACGCCACCGGCACCGGCAGATCGAGGTCGTAGGAAATGTCGCGCTTGCCCACGGAGAGAATGGCCAAGCCGGGCTCGGGGCAGGATTGCACTGCCGCCCAGACTTCGATGGCCGCGTGCAGGCCGTGGCCGCAGCCCATGCGCGCGGCCACGGCGCTCATCATGCGCTGGTACTGGCCGTTGTCGTGCGTGACGTAGCAGCCGGAACGCAGCAGGCCGCGCACCGGCCGCGACAGCTGCATCGTCAGCTCGCCGGCCACCAAGTCGAAGATGGCAGAGCCGCCGGCCGTCAGTAGGATTTCTTCGCCTTCGAACAGCTGCCGCGCATCGCAATCGCGCGCAATGGCCCGCAGGCGCAGCAACAAGGCCTGGGCGTAGTCGATGTCGGGGCCGCTCTGGCCAGTGGCGCCCAGGCCTTCATAGCATTCGATGCCGACCAGGCGTGTGGCCCGGCTCGCGCGCACAGCTTGCGCGACTTGCAGCGCGTCCTCGTGCGTGCGGCAGCCCGTGCGCCCGCCGGTGACACCGATCTCCAGCAGCACGTTGAACGGCGCCGCATCGTCGCGCGAACGGTGCCAGGCCTCGATCAGATCGAGCTGCGCCAGCGAGTCCACCAGGAAGGCGACCTCCAGCCCGGGTGTTGCGCGCCTGAGTTCCATCAGGCCGTCCAGGTCCACGTCCTGGAACACCTGGTTGGCGATGATGCAGCGCCGCGCGCCGGCAACGATGCCCGCGCGCAACTGCGTCACGGTCGCGAACGTCAGGCCCCAGGCGCCTGCATCCAGCTGGCGCGTGAACAGCTGTGGCGACATGGTGGTCTTGCCGTGCGGCGCCAGGCCGACGCCGTGCCCGGCGGCGAAGTCCTGCATCCATTTCAGGTTGCCGGCGAGCGCACCCTGCCGGATGACGGCCAGCGGCAGCGGCAGGTCGCCGCGCAGCACGTTCCAGCCCTGCGTGCCGATGGCCGAGCGGCGCAGGGGCGCGGCCTGGTGCGGGTAGCCTTTCCAGGAGGCGTCGAGTACGGGGTCGAGGATGTCTTGCAGTGTCATGGTGGAGTCAATCCGGGAATGTCGTCGCGGATGCAGGCCTTCAGGCGGCCGCCGCCCATGGCGCGCGCTTCCGGCCGCACCTGCGCGCAGGCGTCGATGGCGTAAGGGCAGCGTGTGCGGAACACGCAGCCCGATGGCGGGTTGATCGGGCTAGGGATGTCGCCCTTCAGCGGCACGTGCACGGTCTTCACTTGCGGATCGGGCGTGGGCGACGCGGCCAGCAGCGCCTGCGTGTACGGATGCAGCGGCCGCGCGAACAGGTCTTCGGTCTTCGCGACTTCCATCACCCGCCCGAGGTACAGCACCACCACGCGATCGCACAGGTACTCCACCACGTCCAGGTCGTGCGAGATGAACAGCATGGTGAGCGAGAAGCGGTCGCGCAGGTCGCACAGCAGGTTCACCACCTGCGCCTGAATGGAGACGTCCAGCGCCGACAGCGGCTCGTCGGCCACGATGAATTCGGGCTGCACCGACAACGCGCGCGCCACGCCGATGCGCTGGCGCTGGCCGCCGGAGAACTCGTGCGGAAAGCGCGCTGCGTGTTCCGGCTGCAGGCCCACCAGGCGCAGCAGTTCGGCGACGCGGTCGGCGGTGGCCTGCTTGCCCTTGGCCAGGCCGTGCGTGTGCAGCGCCTCGCCCAGGATGTCGCGCACCCGCATCTTCGGGTTCAGGCTGGCATACGGGTCCTGGAAGATCATCTGCAGCTTGCTGCGCAGAGAACGCATGCGGCCGGCCGTGGCCGTGCCCAGGTCCTCGCCGCGGTAGGTCACGCTGCCGCCGGTGCTGTCGATCAGGCGCAGCAGCGCGCGGCCGATGGTGCTCTTGCCCGAGCCGGACTCGCCGACCAGGCCCAGTGTTTCGCCGCTGTGGATCGCGAACGAGACGTCGTCCACCGCCCGCACCGGGCGCGCGGGCGCGCCGAAGAATTTGCTGAGGTGGCTCACTTCGATCAGCGGTGCGGCGCCGTTCATTGCGTCGCCTCCACGCGCACCGGCACGATACAGCGCCTGCCGCGGCCCGTCGCGTCAACCTCGAGCGCCGGCATCGCGTCTTTGCAGGCCGCGACCGCCTGGTCGCAGCGCGGCTCGAAGGCGCAGCCCGGCGGCGGCGCCAGCGGGCTGGAGATCTGCCCGCGGATCGCGTACAGCCGGCGCTTGCCGCGCGCGGCCCCGGTGCTCCTGCGCTGGTGGCCGGGCAGGCAGGCCAGCAGGCCCTGCGTGTAGGGATGGTGCGGGCGCGCGAACAGCGCGCCGACCGGCGCCGACTCCACGACGCGTCCCGCGTACATCACCGCCACGTCGTCGGCGTGGTGCGCCACCACGCCCAGGTTGTGCGTGATGAACAAAATGGCCATGCCGGTCTCGGCCTGCAGCCGGCGCATCAGCGCCAGGATCTGCGCCTGGATCGTCACGTCCAGCGCGGTGGTCGGCTCGTCGGCAATCAGGAGCGCCGGGTCGCAGGCCATCGCCAGCGCGATCATCACGCGCTGGCGCATGCCGCCCGAGAGCTGGTGCGGGTATTCGCGCAGCCGCTGCACCGCCGCAGGAATCTCCACCAGCTCCAGCAGGCGCAGCGCCTGGGCCAATGCCGCCGCACTGTCCATGCCCTTGTGCAGCCGCAGCGATTCGGCAATCTGCTCGCCGATGCGCAGCACCGGATTCAGGCTGGTCATCGGCTCCTGGAAGATCATCGCCACCTGGTTGCCGCGGATGCCGCGCATGCGCGCCTCGGGCAGTTGCAGCAGGTCCACCGTCTCGCCCGCGCGGTCGACGAACAGGGCCTGCCCGCTGACGCGGGTGGCCGCGCCGCGCGGCAGCAGGCGCATCAATGTCAGGCTGGTCACCGACTTGCCGGAACCCGATTCGCCGACCAATGCCGTCGTGCGGCCGCCCTGGATGGAAAAGCTCACGTCGGCCACCGCGTGGACCAATCCTTCGGCGGTCTCGAACGAGGTGCTGAGGTTACGGACGTCGAGCCGGTTCATAGGGACTTGCGCAAACGCGGATCCAGCAGGTCGCGGATGCCGTCGCCCACCAGCTGCAGCGACAGCGCGGTGAGGATGATGGCCAGGCCGGGAAACAGCACGATCCACAGCGCCTGGTGCGCGTACTGCTGGCTGCCCGCCACCATGGTGCCCCAGGTCGGGATCTCGGGCGGCACGCCGACCCCGAGGAACGACAGCGCCGCCTCCGCCAGGATCGCATAAGCGAAGATGAATGAGGCCTGCACCAGGATGGGCGACATCAGGTTCGGCAGGATGTGGCGCCACAGGATGCGCAGCGTGGACACGCCGACGGCGCGCGCCGCTTCGACGAACAGCAGCTCGCGCACCACCAGGGTGGAGGCGCGCACCACCCGCGCCACCCGCGGCGTGTACACCAGCACCAGCGCCAGCACCACGTTCAGCATCGAGGGGCCCAGGATGCCCACCAGCGCAATGGCCAGCAGGATGTCGGGGAAGGACATCATCGCGTCCACCACGCGCATCACCGGCGCGTCCAGCGGCCGGAAGAATCCCGCCAGCAATCCGAGCAGCGTGCCGGCCAGCATGGACCCGAGCGCGGTGAGCAGGGCGATGGTCAGCGAATAGCGCCCGCCGAAGGCGATGCGGGCGAACAGGTCGCGCCCGAGCTCGTCGGTGCCGAAGATGTGCTCGCCCGAGGGCCGCGCCAGCCGTTGGCTCACCGCTGTCTCGTTCGGATCGAACCCGCTCAGCGCGCCGGCGAACACCGACACCAGCACCACCAGCACCAGCGCGATGGCCGCACCCATGACGATGCGCCGGCGGAACAGCTGGCGCAGGAACAGGGGCAGCCGGGGCATGGGCATGGCGGTTGTCAGACCTTCACCCGCGGGTCGAGCACGGTGTAGAGCAGGTCGATCAGGAAATTGATGACCACGTAGATCACCGCCACCACCAGCAGCGCGCCCTGGATCACCGGGTAGTCGCGCCGGATCACCGCGCTGACCACCAGGTTGCCGACGCCGGGCAGGCCGAACACGGTTTCGGTCACCACCGCGCCGCCGATCAGCAGGGCCACGGTCAGGCCGATCACGGTGACGATGGGCACCAGCGCGTTGCGCAGCGCGTGCTTGAGCACCACCACGTTTTCGCCCAGGCCCTTGGCGCGGGCAGTGCGCACGTAGTCCTCGCCCAGCACGTCGAGCATGGAGGCGCGGGTGAAACGGATGATCAGCGCCGAATTCAAGAGGCCCAGCACCGTGGCGGGCAGCACCAGGCACCAGATGCGCGCTGCCAGCGAGGCGCCCGGCTCGCCGTAGCCCGACACCGGAAACCAGCCGAGCGACACGGCGAAGATCTGCATCAGCACCAGCCCGAGCCAGAAGCTCGGGATGCTGGCGCCCAGCATGGCGAAGCCGGTGAAGACCTGGTCCACCATCCGGCCGCGGTACACGGCGGAGACGATGCCGCAGGGCACGCCGATCAGGGTTGCGATCGCGATCGACAGCAGCGACAGCAAGGCAGTCGGCTCGGCGCGCTCCCACAGCGCCTGCGTCACCGGCCGCTGCAGGAAGATCGATTCGCCCAGGTTGCCGTGCGCCAGTTCCTTCAGCCACAGGCCGAACTGCACCGGCAGCGGCTTGTCCAGGCCGTAGACCTTCTGCACCCGCGCGATGTCTTCGGCCGTGGCCTGGTCGCCCAGCAGCACGGCGATGGGGTCGCCGGGCGCCGCGCGCGTCAGGACGAACACCAGCACCGCCACGATGGCCATCACGACCAGCATGCCGCCCAGGCGGGACAACAGGTAACGCGTCATGGATGAAGCGCTGCTCGCGGGCGCGCCGCGTTCAACCCTTGAGGCTGGTGTTCCAGAAGAACGGGTAGGTGGCGGGGTGGTAGTTCTGCAGCCCGGGCGCGCGCGCCGACAGGCTGGCGAACTTGCCGACGTGCACGTAAGGCACCTCGTCGTACACCACCTGCTGCACCTTGGCCCACAGGGGCCCGCGCTTGGCCGGGTCGGGC
Organism: Pseudomonadota bacterium; assembly: GCA_040384685.1. Lineage (GTDB taxonomy): Bacteria > Pseudomonadota > Gammaproteobacteria > Burkholderiales > Burkholderiaceae_C > Ramlibacter. The sequence continues at coordinate 29,868 of JAZKIV010000025.1, forward strand.
TCCTGGTTCAGGGCCGCCAGCGCGGCCTGCTTGGCCGGCGACGACCACCAGCCCGGCGCGCCGTCGCCCAGCTGCGGCGGCGACAGCATGGGCTCGGGGAACAGGCCCGAGTGCGTGATGTAGATGTCCCACAGCTTCGGGTCGGCGCGGCGCTGCAGCAGCGTGGCCCACTCCACCACGTTGAGCTCGGCCTTGAAGCCGGCGCGCTTGAGCTGCTCGGCCATGATGAGGGCCATGTTGTAGTGGAAGTCGTACTGCCGGCTGGTGAGGATGCGCACCGGCTCGCCCTTGTAGCCGGCCTGCTCGGCCTGCGCCTTGGCCTTGGCCGCGTTGCGCTCGTTGTAGCGGTCGGTGCCCGCCGTGGAATAGAAGGGCGTGCCCTTGGGGAAGTGGTTGCCCTCGGCGATGAAGAAGCGCGTGTCGCCGAAGCCCGCGGCCAGCATCTCGCCTTCGCCGATGGCCGTCTGGAAGGCCTTGCGCACGCCCACGTTCCCCATCGAGCCTTCCTTGGTGTTGAGCACCAGGTAAGGGAAGCCGAACGACTGCGTCATCAGCGGCACCACCCGGTCCTTGGCTTTTTCCAGGCGTGGCAGCGCTTCGATGGGCAGCAGGTCGGCGTAGTGGAACTGGCCGGCCAGCGCGCCTTCGACGCGCGTGTTGGCATTGGGCACCGGCACGAAGCGCAGTTCCTCCACCAGCGCCTCGCGCTTGCCGCCGTAGCCGCTTGCCGCCTCCTTGCGCGCGGCGTAGTTCTCGAAGCGCGTGAGCAGCACGTACTGGTCGGGCTTGCGCTCCTTGAACCTGTAGGGGCCGGTGCCGATGTATTCGCGCAGCGGCTGCGCGATGGTTTCCCTGGCCATGATGCCGGCCATGCCCGAGGCCATCGCCAGCTGCGACAGCAGCGGCGCATAGGCGTTCTTCATGCTGATCTCCACCGCCAGCGGCCCCTTGGCGCTGAGGTCGGCCACCTGCCCGGCCACCGACTTGCCGCGCGGCGACACCTCCATCCAGCGCTTCAGGCTGGCGACCACATCGTCGGCGTTGAGGTCGCGGCCGTTGTGCAGCTTGACGCCGCTGCGCAGCGCAATGCTGTAGAGCTTGCCGTCGGCCGAGATCTTCGGCATGGACTCCGCCAGCATCGGCACCAGCGCCGCCTTCGCGTCGAAGGTGTACAGCGGCTCGTAGACGTGCTGCATGATGATGCAGACGAGGTCGGCCGGCGTCGACTGGATGTCCAGCGTCGGCGGCTCGGCCACCATCGCCAGATTCAGGGCCGACTTGCCCTGCGCGCGCGCCGGGCCGAAGGTGCCTGCCGCGCCAAGCGCTAGCAGGGACGACAGCGCCGTGCGCCGGTGCATCGAGAGTCCACGCTTCATGCCGATCTCCTGAAAAACGAACGAGGAAATTTCAGAGCTGAAGGGTAAGGTGACTCGAAATGGGTGATTTCAGGAGAAACCCGTAGAAATCGGGTGGATTTCTGAAATTGTTTTTCAGTCCAGGATCAGTCCCGCATTCACGTTGAGGATGGCGCCGGTGGTCGCCGCCGCCCGATCCGAGGCCAGGAACAGCGCCGCATTGACGATGTCCGCCAGGGTCGGCAGCCGCTTGAGCAGCGTGCCTGCGGCGGCGCCGGCCAGCATGTCTTGCACCGACATGCCCGCCGCGCCGGCCACCTGGCCGAACACCTCCGCGCTGTGCGAACCCATGTCCACCGCCTGCGGCACGGCGTGCGAACGGATGCAGGCCACCCGCACCCCGGAGGCGCCCAGCTCGCCGGCCAAGTGGCGCACCAGCGCCTCCACGCCCGCGCAGGCGACGCTGTGGCCCAGGTAGCCGGGGCCCGCCATGCGCGAGGCCGGCGTGGTGATGCCCAGCAGCGCGCCCGAGCGCTGGCGCGCCATCAGCGGCGCCAATGCCTTGGCCATGATGAAGAAGCTGTCGATGTAGCCGCGCACCGGCAGCTGGAAATCTTCGAGTGACAGCGCATCCAGCGGGCGCCCCTGGACGTGGGCGATGCCGATCGCCTGGAAGGCCATGTCCACCCGGCCGGCCACCGCGCCGACTTCCTCGGCGTGGCGCTGCACCGCGGCCAGGTCGAGCGCGTCGAGCACCGCGGCGTGGGTCTTGCCGCCTGCCTGCTCGATGTCGCGTGCGGCCGCCTTCAGCTTGGCCGCGCTTCGTCCCGCCAGGAACACCTGCGCCCCTTCGCGTGCCCAGGCGCGCGCCACCGCCCCGCCGATCACGCCGCCGCCGCCGTACACCACCGCCACCTTGCCTTCGAGTTCCATGCTGTCGTCCTTGAGGAGGACGGCCGCCCGATGCGGCCGTCTCCCCCAACGACGTTCGGCATGCCGGTTTCTCGACACCGGCTGCGCACCGGGGGCGTTCAGTCCCCCATCCAGCGCAGCTCCGAGGCGCGCAGGTGGGACAGCATGGCTGCCTGCGCGGCGATCGGGTCGCGCGCTTCCAGCGCCTGCAGGATCGCCTCATGCTCCTTCAGCGCGATCTTCCAGGTGCGTGAGTTCTCGTATTTCGAAGACAGCCTGGCCGAGATCGGGCTGTGCCGCTCGTCGAACAGCTCGGCGATCAGGTGCGCCATGACCGAGTTGCCGCTCATCTCCGCCAGCGTCATGTGGAAGCGCCGGTCCAGGTCCAGCAGCCCGCGGTGGCGGTCCGTCTCCACCTGCATCCGGGCGACGATGGCGCGCAGCTTGCGCAGCTGCGCTGGCGTGCAGCGCGCGCAGGCCAGGATCACCACCGCGCTCTCCAGGGCGGAGCGCGCCTGCATCAGCTCCCTGGGGCTCTCGCCGAGCGCGGGCGTGGCTTTCCCCGCGGCCCGGTCGGGTTGCGGGCAGACGTAGACACCGGAGCCGCCGCGGATCTCGACGCTGCCCTGGACGTCCAGGGCGATCAGCGCCTCGCGCAGCGAGGGCCGCGACACGCCCAGCTGCAAGGCCAGCTCGCGTTCTGGCGGCAGGCGGTCGCCGACGTGGAACGAGCCCTTGGCGATCAACTCCCTGATCTGGTCGGCGATCTGCTGGTACAGGCGCCTGGGTTCGGTGGGCTTGGGAGCGCTCATGGCAGGGACGTTAGGGGGCGAACGGATCATACAGTCGGGCGGGCTTTCACCGTGCCCGCAAACACTTGATTGGTCAGGCCAAAAAGAGATATTCTTAAGATTGGCATGACCAAGCCATGAACCTTCAACGCTTCGACCTCGCTTCGATCCGGCTGGTGGTGCTGTGCGCCGAGTCCGGTTCGCTGTCGGAAGCCGCGCGCCGCTGCCACCTGTCGCTGTCGGGCGCCAGCCATCGCCTGAAGGCCTTCGAGGACGCGGTGGGCGAGCCGGTGTTCCAGCGCCATCGCCGCGGGCTGCGCATCACCACGCGCGGGCGCCACGTGGTGTATTGCGGCGTGCAGCTGCTGGACTGGGTCGACCGCCTGGCGGGACCCGCTTCGCCAACACAAGAGGAACCATGCTGACCGTCATCTGCGAATCCCCGGGACTGCTGCGGGCTCTCGAACGGGACATGCCCACCCGCGCACCGGACGAGGTGCTCATCCGGGTGCGCCGCGTCGGCATCTGCGGGACCGACCTGCACATCTTCACCGGCAACCAGCCCTACCTGGAATACCCGCGCGTGATGGGGCACGAGCTGGCCGGCGAGGTCGAGGAAGCACCGCCCGCGTCGGGCCTGCGCAAGGGCGATGCGGTCTACGTCATGCCCTACCTGTCCTGCGGCAACTGCGTCGCCTGCCGGCAGGGAAAGACCAACTGCTGCGTCCGGCTGCAGGTGCTCGGTGTCCACCGCGACGGCGCGCTGGTCGAATACCTCGCCGTGCCCGCGGCCTTCGTGCACCGCGCCGACGGCCTCAGCCTGGACCAGGCGGTGATGCTCGAATTCCTGGCCATCGGCGCGCACGCCACGCGCCGCGCGGACGTGCAGCCGGGCCAGCGCGTGCTGGTGGTGGGAACCGGCCCGATCGGCATGGCGGCGCTGGTCTTCGCCGGGCTGCGCGGCGGCCAGGTGACGGCGCTGGACACGCGCGCCGAGCGCGTGCGCTTCTGCCTGGAGCAGCTTGGTGCGCATGCCGGCGTGGTCATCGGGCCGGACGACGAGGCCGAGCTCGCGCGGCTGACCGGCGGCGAGTTCTTCGACGTGGTGTTCGACGCCACCGGCAATGCCAAGGCCATGGAGCGCGGCTTCCGCTTCATCGCCCACGGCGGCAAGTACGTGCTGGTCTCCATCGTGCGCGACACCATCGCTTTCTCCGATCCCGAGTTCCACAAGCGCGAGGCCACGCTGCTCGGCAGCCGCAACGCGACGGTCGAGGATTTCCAGACGGTGATCGACGCCATGCGCGCCGGCCGCGTGCCGCACGCGGCGCTGAACACGCACCGCCTGCCGCTGGCCGAGCTGCCCGAGCGCTTCGAGAGCCTGCTCGATCCGGCACAGGGAGTGGTCAAGGCGATCGTGGAATGCTGAGCGGCGCCGCGTGACGCAAGCCATCCTCCAGTTCGGCACCGGCCGTTTCCTGCAGGCGCACGTCGACCTGATGGTGTCCGAAGCCCTCGTGCGCGGCCAGGCGCTGGGCGGCATCACGGTCGTGCAGTCGACCACCACTCCCGAGAGCAGCGCGCGGCTGGCCGCCATGGCGCGACCGGGCGGGTTTCCCGTGCACCTGCGCGGGCTCGAGCGGGAACAGGTGGTGGACCGCCAGGTGCGGGTCGCATCGGTGCGCGAGACGCTGCACGCGCCCACCCAGTGGCAGGAACTGCTCGCGCAGTTCGCGCAGGCCGAAGTCGTCGTGTCGAACACCGCCGACACGGGCTTCCAGCTCGATCCCGCGGACGACGCCAGCCTTCTTGCCGATGGCGGCGGCGTGCCGCGCAGCTACCCCGCCAGGCTGCTGGTGCTGCTGCACCACCGCTGGCGCAACAATCCGCAAGCCCGCCTGACCGTGCTGCCCACCGAGCTCGTCAGCCGCAATGGCGACGTGCTGCGCGCACTGGTGGCGGGACTCGCCGCGCAATGGGCGGCGCCGCCATCGTTCCAGGACTACCTGCGAGAGGGCTGCGTCTGGGCCAATTCGCTGGTGGACCGCATCGTGTCCGCGCCGCTGCTGCCGGTGGGCGCGGTGGCGGAGCCCTACGCGCTGTGGGCGATCGAGAGCACCGCCGGATTGAAGGTGCCCTGCGTGCACCCGGACATCGTGCTGACGCACGAGCTGGCCGCTTATGAGCGGCTCAAGCTGTTCGTGCTGAACCTCGGGCACACCTGGCTGGCGGAGCAGTGGCTGCGGCAGGTGGCGCCTGTTCGCACCGTGCTGGAAGCGATGCACGAGCCCACGCTGCGCGAAGGCCTGGAGGCGGTGTGGAGCGAGGAGGTGCTCCCGGTGTTCGAGGTGCTCGGGCTCGGCGCGCAGGCGCGCGCGTACGTGGACGTGGTGCGCGGCCGGCTGTGCAATCCCTTTCTCGGCCACGCGCTGGCGGACATCGCCAGCAACCATGCGCAGAAGAAAGCCAGGCGCGTCGCCCCGCTGCTGGAACTCGGCGCCCAGGCCGGCGCAGCGAGCCGGTTCACACGGCTGCGGCAGCTTTGCTCTTGAGGCGGGTGCGAGCCTTCACCGATTAGAAAGGCAGGCGAAGTGCCCGGCCGGTGGAGCGTCAGGTACTCTCACGTTTCCCAATTGGTCAGACCAATTTTAATCTATCTAGATATTGGCCTGACCATCAGAGACAAAGGAGACGCACATGACGAAGACAGCGAGCAAGGGCCTGAGGTACTGGGCCGCGGCGGCGGCACTGCTGGGCATGACGTGGCTCGCCACGGCCTGCGGCGGCAGCGGCGAGCCCGAGGACCCGGCGCTGCAGGCGGCGTTCGCGGCGGCGGAAAGTGCCGCACCGCCCGGCAAGCGGCCCATCGTCGAGACCCACATCCACTTCTGGCAGGCCACGCGGCCGGGCGGCATCCCGTGGCCCACGGCGGCCGAAGGGCCGATCTTCCGCGACGTGCTGCCGCCGGAGTACAGCGCCTTCGCCAGGTCGCAGGGCGTGGTGGCGGCCGGCATCGTGGAGGCGAGCGGCATCGTCGCGGACAACCAGTGGATCCTCGACCTGGTCAGGAACGATCCGTTCTACTCGTTCTTCGTCGGCAACCTGGAGATCGGCGCGCCGACCTTCACGGCCGACCTTGCGCGCTTCGCGGCCGACCCGCGCTTCGTCGGGATCCGCGGTTACCTCACCGGCCCGGCCGAGGGCATCACGCTCAGCGCCGCGCAGCTTGCCAACCTGCGCGACCTGGCGGAGCGCGGGATGACGCTGGACATCATCAGCCGTGGCACCAAGAACCCGAAGAGCCAGGTGCAGGCGCTGTGCACCGCGGTGCCGAAGCTGCGCATCATCATCGACCACCTGGGCGGCGCGACCGGGCCCACGGTCGACCCCGCGTGGGAGTCCGACATCCGCCGCATCGCCGGCGCCTGCCCGAACCTCTACATGAAGTTCTCGTCGTTCTACGACATGTACGCGCCCGGCGACGTGGTCTACGCCTCGCCCACCGACCTGGCCGCCTACAAGCCGCACTTCGATGCACTGATGTCCGCGTTCGGCCCGAACCGCCTGGTGTGGGGCAGCAACTGGCCGGTGATCACGCTGCACGGCACATTCGAGAACCAGATCGCGATCGCCGAGGCCTACCTGGCGCCGATGGGCACCGGCGTGCGCGACAAGGTGATGTACAGGAACGCGCTCGCGTTCTACCGCCGGCACAAGCTATAGGGTCGCCGCCGGGGCGCGGCGGCTCTCCCGCCACGCCGCGGGCGTCGCGCCCAGTTCCCGCTTGAACACGGTGTTGAGGTACTGGACCGAGCGGAAGCCGCTGGCCCGCGCGATGTCGGCGATGCCCATGTCGGTGTCGCCCAGCAGCTCGAAGCAGCGCCGCAGCTTGTGCTGCAGGATCTCGTCGTGCACCGAGCGCTTCAGCTCGCGTCGGAAGTACATCTCCAGCGACGAGCGCGAGAGCCCCACCGTCGTGGCCACCTGGTCGGTCTTGATGCCCTGGCAGGCGTACTGGCGGATGTAGTGCAGCGCGCGCATCACCGGCGCGCTATGCCCGACCTCGCGCGCGGTGGAGGCGCGCGGATGCACGCCGGCGGGCGGCACGACCAGGCGCACCTCGCTCACCGGCGCGCCGCCGAGCGCCTGGTGCAGCAGGTGCGCCGCGCGAAAGCCCATGTCGTGCGTGCCCTGGCTGACCGAGCTGAGCTGGATGCGCGTCAGGTGCTGGCCCAGCGTGTCGTTGTCGATGCCGATGATGGCCACCTCGTCGGGCACCGCGATGCCGCCGACGATGCAGGCCTGCAGCACCTGCCGCGCGCGGGCATCGGTGACCGCGACGATGCCGATCGGCTTGGGCAGGCGCTGCAGCCAGGCGAGCAGCTTGCGCGTCGCGCTGCCCCAGGTCGGCGCGCTGGTCGCCAGGCCGCGGTGGATCTCGCCGGCCAGCCCGTCGCGGGCCAGCCAGGCGGTGAACGCCTTCTCGCGCTCCTGGGCCCAGCGGTTGAGCGGCGACTCCGGCAGGCTGTAGCAGGCGAAGCACGACAGGCCGCGCTCCACCAGGTGGTCCATGGCGCGCGCGACCAGTGCGCGGTTGTCGGTGGCGACGTAGGGCACGCCGGCCGGGTAGCAGGCGTCGTCTTCATACGATCCGCCGACCGCGATGACCGGCACGCGCACGCCGGCCAAGGCCTGGGCGACCGCGGGATCGTCGTAGTCCGCGATGATGCCGTCGCCTTCCCAGTCGTGGATGCCGTCCAGCCGGAAGCGGAAGTCCTCCTCCAGGAACAGGTCCCAGGCCACGCGCGTCTGGTTCACGTAGTCGCCGATGCCCGTGATGATGTCGCGGTCGTAGACCTTGCTGGCGTGGAAAAGCAGTGCCACCCGCAGCACGGCGGGCCCACTGGGGCGGAAGGGCGAGTCCATGGTCGGGCTGTCGATCGCGCGATATTGGCATATCGACTCGATTGCTGCACTGCAGAAAGCAATTTCGCAACTCGCGCTCGCAAATTTCGCAATCGCGCACAGCAGCGTGCAGTCCTAGGATCGCGCCGACTGGAAGCTGTAACGCACACCACCACCGACATGACCTTTCTCGACGCCATCGACCCCGTCCGGTATGAAGGCCCCCAGGCCACTTCCGCATTGGCCTACCGCCACTACGACGCCAACGCGCTGGTGCTGGGCAAGACGATGGAGCAGCACCTGCGCCTGGCGGTCTGCTACTGGCACACCTTCGTCTGGCCCGGCGCCGACGTGTTCGGGCAGGGCACGTTCGCGCGGCCCTGGCACACCGGCGCGGACGAACTGACGCTGGCGCGCAGAAAAGCGGACGCCGCCTTCGGCCTGATCTCGCGCCTGGGCGTGCCGTTCTATACCTTCCACGACACCGACGTGGCGCCCGAAGGCGCGAACCTGGCCGAGTACCGCAGCAACCTGTCGGCGATGGTCGACGTGCTGGCGCAGAAGCAGGAAGAGACCGGCATCTCGCTGCTGTGGGGCACGGCCAACCTGTTCGGCCACCCGCGCTACGCGGCCGGCGCGGCCAGCAACCCGGACCCCGAAGTGTTCGCCTACGCGGCCACGCAGGTCTTCAGCGCGCTCAACGCCACCCAGCGCCTGGGCGGCGCGAACTACGTGATGTGGGGCGGCCGCGAAGGCTACGACACCTTGCTGAATACCGACCTGCGGCGCGAGCGCCTGCAGCTGGGCCGGTTCATGCAGATGGTGGTGAACCACAAGCACAAGATCGGCTTCCAGGGCCAGCTGCTGATCGAGCCCAAGCCGCTGGAGCCGACCAAGCACCAGTACGACTTCGACAGCGCCACCGTGTACGGCTTCTTGAAGGAGTTCGGCCTGGAAAAGGAGATCCGGCTGAACATCGAGGCCAACCACGCCACCTTGGCCGGCCACAGCTTCCAGCACGAGATCGCCACCGCCGCGTCGCTGGGCATCTTCGGCAGCGTCGACGCCAACCGCGGCGACCCGCAGAACGGCTGGGACACCGACCAGTTCCCCAACAGCGTGGAGGACCTGACGCTGGCGCTCTACGAGATCCTGCGCGCCGGCGGCATCGGCAGCGGCGGCTTCAACTTCGACGCCAAGGTGCGGCGCCAGAGCATGGACCCGGTCGACATCCTGCACGGCCACGTGGGCGCGATCGACGCGCTGGCGCTGGCGCTCAAGAGTGCGGCGCGGCTGGTGGAATCCGGCGAGCTGGAGCAGTTCCGCCAACAGCGCTATGCCGGCTGGGACGGCGAGCTGGGACAGCGCATCGTCGCCGGCGACATGAGCCTCAGCCAGGTGGCCGAGCACGCCTTCGTGCACGACCTGCGGCCGCAGGCGGTGAGCGGCCGCCAGGAGTGGCTGGAAAACCGGGTCAACGCGGCGATCTTCGCCGGCGTGGCCTGAGGCCGCGAGGCGGGAGCGCGCTGTGAGCCTGGCGGTCGGCTTCAAGGACGTGAGCAAGCGCTTCGGCCCCGTGCAGGTGCTGCACGGCGTCAGCTTCGAGCTCGCGCCCGGCCGGGTGTACGGGCTGCTGGGCGAGAACGGCGCCGGCAAGTCGACGCTGATGAAGATCCTGGCCGGCTACGAGGCGGCCAGCGAGGGCGTGGTGGAACTGGGCGGGCAGGCGGTGCGCTTCAAGGGCCCGCGCGAGGCGGAAACGGCCGGCGTGGTGATGATCCACCAGGAGTTCAACCTGGCGGACGACCTGAGCATCGCGCAGAACATGTACCTCGGTCACGAGCGCAAGCGCCACGGCCTGCTGGACGACGCGCTGATGGACAGGGAAGCCGCCGCCGCCCTGCGCCAGGTCGGCCTGGACTGCAGTCCCGCGCGCCGCGTGGGCGACCTGATCGTGGCCGAAAAGCAGCTGGTGGAAATCGCCCGCGCACTGACCCGGCGCGCGCGCGTGCTGGTGATGGACGAGCCCACCGCGACGCTGACGCCTTCGGAAACCGAGCGCCTGTTTTCGCTGATCGGGCAGCTGAAGGCGGCGGGCTCCACCATCCTGTACATCTCCCACAAGCTGGACGAGGTCGAGCGCATCACCGACGAGATCGTGGTCATGCGCGACGGCCGCTTCGTGGCGCGCCGCCCCACCGCCAGCCTGACGCGCCAGCAGATGGCCAGCCTGATGGTCGGGCGCGAGCTGGCCGACCTCTATCCGCCGATGCTGCCGCTGGCGGCCGATGCGCCGGCGCTGCTGGAGGTGGACGGCCTGGAGGTGGCCGGCTGGTGCCGCGATGCGAGCTTCCAGGTCCGCGCCGGCGAGATCCTGGGCTTCGCCGGGCTGGTCGGCGCCGGGCGCACCGAGCTGTTCGAAGGGCTGCTCGGCCTGCGCGCTTCCAGCGCGCGCTCAGTGCGCCTCGCGGGCCGCAACTGGCGGCGGCGCGACCCGCGTTCGGCCGCGCGGCTGGGCCTTACCTACCTGAGCGAGGACCGCAAGACGCGCGGCCTGCACCTGCGCATGGGCCTGGCGCCCAACCTCACGCTGATGGCGCTGGAGCGCTATGCGCGCCCGCTGCTCGATCCGCGGCGCGAAGAAGACGCCTTCGCGGCGGCGACCAGCGCCTTCGGCATCCGCACGCAGCGCGCCGACGTGCCGGCCTCGGCCCTGTCCGGCGGCAACCAGCAGAAGCTGGCGCTGGCGCGGGTGCTGCACCCCGACCCCAAGGTGGTGGTGCTGGACGAGCCGACCCGCGGGGTCGACGTGGGCGCCAAGCGCGACATCTATTTCCTGATCCGGCGGCTGGCCAGCGAAGGCCGCGCGGTCGTCGTCGTGTCCTCGGAACTGCTCGAGCTGATCGGCCTGTGCCACCGCGTCGTGGTGATGCGGCAGGGCCGGCTGGTCGCCGAGCTGGCCCGGGACCAGCTGTCCGAAGAACTGTTGATCGCCCATGCGACCGGAACCCACTGACACCGCCACCGCCGCGGCGCCATCGGCCCGGCCGGCCCCGCGCCGGCGACCCTCGTTCGCGGGCGTGGGGCCGCTCGCGGGGCTGGCGCTGCTGTGCATCGCGGGCGCGTTCCTGAACGAGAACTTCGCCAGCCTCGACAACGCGATGAACGTGCTCACGCGCACGGCCTTCATCGGCATCATCGCGGTCGGCATGTGCTTCGTCATCATCTCCGGCGGCATCGACCTGTCGGTGGGATCGATGGCCGCGCTGATCGCCGGCAGCACCATCCTGCTGATGAATGCCGCCGCCGGGGCCGGCTGGAGCCCGATGGCTGCGGTGGCCGCCGGCATGGTGTGCGCCATCGCGCTGGGCGCGCTGTTCGGGCTGGGCCACGGGCTGCTGATCAGCAAGGGACGCATCGAGCCCTTCATCGTGACCCTGGGCACGCTGGGCATCTTCCGCGCCTACCTGACCTACTTTTCCAACGGCGGCGCCATCACGCTGGGCGGCGAGCTGGTCGACGTCTACAGCCCGGTCTATTACGGCAGCTGGCTCGGCGTGCCGGTGCCGGTGTGGGCCTTCGCCGCGGTGGCCCTGCTGGGCGCGCTGATCCTCAACCGCACCGCCTTCGGCCGCTACGTTCAGGCCATCGGCTCCAACGAGCAGGTCGCGCGCTACGCGGCCGTCGACGTGGACCGCGTCAAGGTGCTGACCTACATGCTGCTGGGCATCTGCGTGGGCATCGCCACCGTGCTCTACGTGCCGCGCCTGGGCTCGGCCTCGCCCACCACCGGCCTCCTGTGGGAGCTGGAAGCCATCGCCGCGGTGATCGTCGGCGGCACCGCGCTGCGCGGCGGCGCCGGCAGCATCACCGGCACCGTGATCGGCGCGGTGCTGCTCTCGGTGATCAGCAACATCCTGAACCTGACCAGCATCATCAGCGTGTACCTGAACGCCGCCGTGCAGGGCTTCGTGATCATCGCCGTCGCGTTCTTCCAGCGCGGGCGCAAGTAACCGGTTCCCCCCAAGTGGCAAGGCTGCCGCTTCTCACAACGTCAAGGAGACAAAGCATGAAATCGTTGATCCGTCTGGTGGCCGCCGGCGCCACCGCCCTCGCGGCGCTCGGCGCGGCGCCGCCCGCGCTCGCCCAGGCCAAGCCCCACATCGGCGTGTCGATCCCGGCCGCCACGCACGGCTGGACCGGCGGCGTCGTCTACTGGGCCAACCGCACCAAGTCCGAACTGGAGAAGCAGTACCCCGGCCTGAAGGTCACCATCAAGACGGCAGGCTCAGCCTCGGAGCAGGCCAACCAGGTGCAGGACCTGCACACCGCCAACAAGATCGACACGCTGGTGATCCTGCCCTTCGAGTCGGCGCCGCTGACGCAGCCGGTGGCCCAGGTCAAGGGCAAGGGCGTGTACGTCACGGTGGTCGACCGCGGCCTGACCGACACCAATGCGCAGGACGCCTACGTCGCCGGCGACAACCCCGGCTTCGGCAAGGTGTCCGGGGAATACATGGCCAAGGCGCTGGGCGGCAAGGGCAACGTGGTGGTGCTGCGCGGCATCCCCACCGTCATCGACAACCAGCGCGTGGACGCGTTCACGGCGGTGATGAAGAACCACCCGGGCATCAAGGTGCTGGACGCCAAGCACGGCAACTGGAACCGCGACGACGCGTTCAAGGTGATGCAGGACTACCTGACGCGCTTCAAGCAGATCGACGCCGTCTGGGCGTCCGACGACGACATGGCGGTGGGCGTGCAGAAGGCGATCGCGCAGGCCAAGCGCACCGACGTCAAGCTGGTGCTGGGCGGCGCCGGTTCCAAGGACTACATCAAGAAGGTCATGGACGGCGACAAGATCGTCACCGCCGACGTCACCTACTCGCCCGCCATGATCGCCGACGCGATGAAGCTCACGGCCGCCGCGCGCATGAAGGGCGAGAAGCTGCAGGCCACCACCATCATCCCGTCGGTGCTGGTGACCAGGGACAACGCCAAGCAGTACTACTTCCCCGACTCCCCGTTCTGAGGCGAACATGGCCAGGCCAGTCACACTCTTCACCGGCCAATGGGCCGACCTGCCCCTGAAGGAGCTCGCGCCCCTCGCACGCAGCATGGGCTATGACGGCCTGGAGCTGGCGTGCTGGGGCGACCACTTCGACGTGCAGCAGGCCCTGGCGAGCGACAGCTACGTGCAGGACAAGCGCGCGCTGCTGGAGCAGCACGGGCTGCGCTGCTTCGCCATCGGCAACCACCTGGTGGGCCAGGCCGTCTGCGACCTGATCGACGAACGCCACCAGGCCATCCTGCCCGGGCGCGTGTGGGGCGACGGCGATCCGGAAGGCGTGCGGCAGCGCGCCGCGCGGGAAATGCAGGACACCGCGCGCGCCGCCGCCAAGCTGGGCGTGAAGGTGGTCACGGGCTTCACCGGCTCGTCCATCTGGCATTCGATCTATGCCTTCCCGCCGACCACGCAGGCGTACTGGGACAAGGGCTTCTCCGATTTCGCGGGGCGCTGGACCCCCATCCTCGACGTGTTCGAGCAGCACGGCGTGAACTTCGCCCTGGAAGTGCACCCGACGGAGATCGCCTTCGACATCGCCTCGGCGCAGCGCGCTGTGCGGGCGGTGGGCGGGCACAAGCGCTTCGGCTTCAACTTCGACCCCAGCCACCTGGGCTACCAGGGCGTGGACTACGTGAAGTTCATCCGCACCTTCGGCGACCGCATGTACCACGTGCACATGAAGGACGTGTGGTGGGGCCGGGGCGACGGCAGCGTGGGGGTGTTCGGTGGGCACACCAGCTTCGGCGACGCGCGTCGCTACTGGGACTTCCGCAGCGTCGGGCGCGGGCTGATCGATTTCGAGTCGATCATCGTCGCGCTCAACGACGTGGGCTACGACGGGCCCTTGAGCGTGGAGTGGGAAGACAGCCGCATGGACCGGGTGCACGGCGCCACCGAAAGCGCCGCCTTCAGCAAGAGGCTGGACTTCAAGCCGGCCGCGGGCGCGTTCGACGCCGTGTTCGACAAGGCCAAGCAAGGCGGGATGGCGGGGTCATGAAAAAACTGCGCTACGCCATGGTGGGCGGCGGGCAGGGCGCCTTCATCGGCGCCGTGCACCGCAAGGCCATGGCGCTGGACGGGCAGATGGAGCTGGTGGCCGGTGCGTTCTCGTCCGACCCCTTGCGCGCGCGCGCGTCCGGCCGCGAGCTGGGCCTGCGGGACGAGCGCAACCATGGCCGCTGGGAGGACCTGCTGGCCGACGAGCTGCGCCGCGCCACCGACGAGCGCATCGACTTCGTCTCCATCGTCACGCCCAACCACATGCACTTCCCGGTGGCGCAGGCCTTCGCCGAGGCGGGCATCCATGTGGTGTGCGACAAGCCGCTGGTCCATTCCAGCGAGGAGGCCGCGCAGCTAGCACAGGCCGTGCAGCGCGGCGGCTGCGTCTTCGGCGTGACCTACAACTACACCGGCTACCCCATGGTGCGCGAGGCGCGCGAGCTGGTGGCCAAGGGCGCGATCGGCGAGATCCGCAAGGTGATCGTCGAATACAACCAGGGCTGGCTGGCCACGCACCTGGAAGCCAGCGGGCAGAAGCAGGCCGACTGGCGCACCGACCCGGCGCGCAGCGGGCTGGCCGGCGCCATCGGCGACATCGGCTCGCATGCGGAGAACCTCGCGACCACGGTCACCGGGCTCGAGCTGGACGCCATCTGCGCCGACCTCACCATCTTCGTGCCGGGGCGGCGCCTCGACGACGACGGCAACGTGCTGCTGCGCTTCACCAACGGTGCCAGGGGCGTGCTGATCGCCTCGCAGATCGAGGTGGGCTGCGAGAACGACCTGCGCCTGCGCGTGTTCGGCACCACCGGCACGCTGGAGTGGCACCAGGAGGAGCCCAACCGGCTGCTGCACGCGCCCATCGACGGGCCGCTGCGCGTGCTGACGCGCGGCTCGCCCTGGCTGGGCGAAGCGGCCCGCCGCGCGACGCGCCTGCCGACCGGGCATCCCGAGGCCTTCATCGAGGCCTTCGCCAACGTCTACCTCGGCGTTGCCGCGCACATCCGCGCGGTGCAGGCGGGCGGCATGCCGGATCCGCTGGACGCCGACTATCCGCGCCTGGAAGACGGCGCGCGCGGCGTGCGCTTCATCGAGAAAGTGGTGCAGTCCGCGGCCAGCACGGCCAAGTGGACGCCGATGGGCGGTTGAGCATGTTCCTCGGCATCGATCTCGGCACGTCCAGTGTCAAGGCGGTGGTGCTGGACCGCGACCACCGCCTGGTGGCCAGCGCGTCGGCGCCGCTGGCGGTCGAGGCGCCGCAGCCGCTGTGGCGCGAGCAGCATCCGCGCGACTGGTGGAGCGCCTGCGACGCGGCGGTGAGCGGCGCGCTGTCCCAGCTCGGCAGCGCCGGCAGATCGCCGAGCGAGGTCGAAGCCATCGGGCTCACCGGGCAGATGCATGGCGCCACCCTGCTGGACGGCGCGGGCGAGGTGCTGCGCCCGGCCATCCTGTGGAACGACGGCCGCGCCGCGGCCGAGTGCACGGAGCTCGAGCGCCGCGTGCCGCGCTCGCGCGAGATCACAGGCAACCTGATGATGCCGGGCTTCACGGCACCCAAGCTGCTGTGGGCGGCGCAGCACGAGCCGGCTGTATTCGAGCGGGTCCGCCATGTCCTGCTCCCCAAGGACTGGCTGCGGCTGCGGCTCACGGGCACCTTCGCCACCGACATGTCGGATGCGTCGGGCACGCTATGGCTGGACGTCGGCAAGCGCGCGTGGAACGACGAGCTGCTGGCGGCCTGCGGCCTGTCGTCCCAACACATGCCGCAGCTGCACGAAGGCGCGGAGGAAACCGGCATGCTGCTGCCGCAGCTGGCGCGGCAATGGGGGCTGCGCGAAGTGCCGGTGGTGGCAGGCGCCAGCGACAACGCGGCCGGCGCGCTCGGCGCCGGCGTGGTGCGTCCCGGCGACGCGATGCTGTCGCTCGGAACCTCGGGCGTGGTGTTCGTCGCCACCGGCGCGTTCACGGCCAACACCCGGCAGGCGGTGCACAGCTTCTGCCATGCGCTGCCCGGCACCTGGCACCTGATGTCCGTGATGCTGTCGGCCGCGGCGTGCCTGGACTTCACGGCCTCGCTGCTCGGCGGGCAGGACGTCGCCGCCTTGCTGGCGGAAGCGGAGCAGCGCGGGCTGCACGACGGCACGCCGCTATTCCTGCCCTACCTGAACGGCGAACGCACGCCGCACAACGACCCGCATGCCAAGGCGGTGTTCTTCGGGCTGGACGCCAACACCACCCGCGCGGACATGGTCAACGCCACGCTGGAAGGCGTGTGCCACGGCATGGCGCAGGGCATCGAGGCGCTGCGTGCCGTGCAGCCGGGGCTGCAGGCCGCCAGCCTGATCGGCGGCGGCTCGCGTAGCGCCTACTGGGCGCAGATGCTGGCCGACGCCACCGGGCTGCGCATCGTGCGGCATGCGGATTCGGAGGTCGGCCCGTCTCTCGGCGCGGCGCGGCTGGCCTGGCTGGCGCGCGAGCCGCACGATGCCGCGCGCATCTTCCAGGCGCCGCCCGTGGCCGACGCGTTCGAGCCGCGCGCCGCACAGCGTGCGCTGATGCGTGAGCGCGCAGCCCGCTTCTCCCGCCTCTACCAGGGTCTCGCGTCCGAATTCCCGCACTGACCGGGCATCACGTCCAGCCGGCGAATCAACGGCGTCAAACCAACGGCTTCTCTTCCGTTGGCACCGGCGAGGCCTCATCAGGAGTTTTCGCCACATCAGACGCATGATGTTCCATTTGCGTCTTCTTTCCAGGCTGAGGCGTCTGGTCCGAACCAGGCGCAATTTCTTCGCCGCGGTGCTTCTTCTCTTGCTGCACCTTCTTGTCGTGTGCAATGTTTCGGGGATCTGTCATAGGTCTTCCAACGAGTTGTTCCGCATGCTGGGGGCAAAACGGTTCCCGGCAGGTAGGACAACCCGACGTTCGGGCCGATGCGGGCACGCTTTACGTGCAAGTCGGCAGATCCCTGCCAGCCGCGTTCAGCCCTCGGACAAGGTCTGGACCAGCGCCATGATGTTCCCTTCGCTGTCCTTGAACCAGGCTGCCTTGGCGCCGCCGGCGCAAACGGCGCCCTGCGGGCTGCGCTCGCCGGGCATGTCGTCGTACTGCTCGAACTGCACGCCGCGCGCCTTGAGCGCCTGGATCTCCGCGTCGACGTCCTGCACCGACCAGAAGGCCTGGCTGGCCTGCGACGTGCCGGCGTTCGGCGTGAGGTAGAGGAAGGCAGCCGTGCCGCCGCCGAATTCGTAGACCACGCCGCCGTTCGTCTCCTCTTTTGCGCGCAGCCCGAGGGTGTCTTCATAGAACCGGCGCGCGCGGGCAATGTCCTGCGCCGGGATGTACGCGTACATCGGAGATGCCTGCAGCATCACTTGGTCTCCAGGATGGCCTGGAACCCGCCGAAGATCATGCGCTGGCCATCGAAGGGCATGTCCTTCATCTCCTTCATCCGCGGATCGTCCATGAACTTCTTCATCCCCTCGTCCCGCCGCGCTTTCGACGGCCAGCTGATCCACGAGAACACGACGGTCTCGTCTTCCTTGCGTTTCACGGCCATCGGAAACGACGTCAGCTTGCCCTCGGGGACGTCGTCGCCCCAGCATTCCACGATCTCCAGGGCGCCGAGATCCTTGAAAACCTGTGCGGCCACCGTGGCGTGGCGCAGGTAGTCATCCTTCTTGGCGGTCGGTACGGCGACCACGAATCCATCGACATAGTTCATGCGGGCTCCTCTGTTGGCGGCGCGCGGAAATCGCACACCCTCCAGCCCACGACGATCGCACGCATCCCGTTTCGACACGCCTCTCTGTAACGGGTGGTAGCTCAGCCACGCCCGCTCAGCCAGCAGCCTATGGACGCTTCCAGCTCGGCGATGCGAGGCCACAATAGGGCCATGTCCCAGGCAAACACGCTCGCGAGGCACGTCCCGTCCCTGCGCACGGTGGCCGCAGCCCGCTACGTCACGCCCCTGCGCGAAGGCGGGTCGCTGCCGGCCGTGGTGGAGGGCGACGACGACGGGCTCTACGTGCTGAAGTTCCATGGCGCCGGCCAGGGCCGCAAGGCGCTGGTGGCCGAGCTCGTGGCCGGTGAACTGGCGCGCGCCTGCGGGCTGCCGGTGCCGGAGATCGTGTTCATGGCGCTCGATGCCGCGCTGGCGCGCACGGAGGCCGATCCCGAGATCCAGGACCTGATCCGTGCCAGCGAGGGCCTGAACCTGGCGCTCGATTTCCTGCCCAGCGCGCTGGCCTACGACCCGCTGGTGTTCCAGCCCGACGCGGACCTGGCCTCGCGCATCGTCTGGTTCGACGCCTTCGTCATGAACGTCGACCGCACGGCGCGCAACACCAACATGCTGCTGTGGCACCGCCGCCTGTGGCTGATCGACCATGGCGCGGCGCTCTACTTCCAGCACCAGTGGGACGGCTACATGGCGCGCAGCGCCTCGCCGTTCGCGCTGGTGAAGGACCATGTGCTGCTGCCGTTCGCGGCGGCGCTGGAACAGGCCGACGCCGAGTGCCGCGGCCGGCTCGCGGGCGAGGCGATCGCCGGCGTCGTCGAGCTGATTCCGGACGACTGGCTGCGCGACACCGAGACGTTCGCCGACGCCGCGGCCCAGCGCGAGGCGTACCGCAATTTCCTGCAGGGCCGCCTGGCGGCATCCCGCAGCTTCGTGGAGGAGGCCATCCGTGCACGATCCCTGCGCGTATGACTACGCCCTGATCCGCGTGGTCCCGCACGTGGAGCGGGGCGAATGCATCAATGCCGGTGTGGTGGTCTGCAGCACGGCGCGGGTCTTCCTGCGGGCTCGCGTCGAGCTCGACCAGGCGCGGCTGCGCGCACTCGATCCGGCGGCCGACATTCCCACCGTGGTGGCGGCGCTGGACGCGTTCGTGCGCATCTGCGCGGGCGGACCGCAAGCCGGGCCGATCGGCGAGCTACCGCTGCGCGCGCGCTTCGACTGGCTGGTGGCGCCGCGCAGCACCATCATCCAGACCTCTGCCGTCCACGCCGGGCAGTGCTCCGACCTGGATGCGGCGATGGAGCGGCTGCTGCGGCGGATGGTGCGCCCGCCGGCGGCTGCCCGGCCGGCATCGGCCTGAGCGGCCGGCGGCTTCGGCTTCCTCAAGCCCAGCGCAGCACCAGCGGATCGAGCCGGCGCGCGGTCTCGATCAGCCCGGCCCGGATCTCCGGATGCATCGCCGGCAGCGGATGGCGCGGCGCCTCGCAGGCGATCACGCCGCCTTCCTGCATCAGGCTCTTGGCGGCGAGAAGGCCGCACTGGCGGTTCTCGTAATTGATCAGCGGCAGCCACTGCTGGTAGAGCGCGAACGCCTTGTCGCGGTCGCCCGCGCGGTGCGCCTCGATGATCGGGCGGATGCCGTCGGGAAAACCGCCGCCGGTCATGGAGCCGGTGGCGCCGGCTTCCAGGTCGGGGAACAGCGTGATCGCCTCCTCTCCGTCCCACGGGCCTTCGACCGCGTCGCCGCCCAGGCGGATCAGCTCGCGCAGCTTGGCGGCCACGCCCGATGTTTCGATCTTGAAGTACGCCACCTGCTCGATCTCGCGCGCCATGCGCGCCAGGAACGCCGCCGACAGCGGGGTGCCGGCGGCCGGCGCGTCCTGGACCATGATGGGGATGTCCACGGCGTCGGACAGGCGCGCGTAGAACTCCTGGATCTGCGCCTCGCCCACGCGGAAGGTGGCGCCGTGGTAGGGCGGCATCACCATCAGCATGGCGGCGCCCATGCCCTGCGCCCGGCGGCTGCGCTCGGCGCAGACGCGGGTGGAGAAGTGGGTGGTGGTGACGATCACCGGCACCCGGCCGGCCACGTGCTCCAGGATGGCGCGGGTGAGGACCTCGCGCTCCTCGTCCGACAGGACGAACTGCTCGGAGAAATTTGCCAGGATGGCCAGGCCGTCCGAGCCGGCGTCGATCATGAAGTCGACGCAGCGCAGCTGGCTGGGCAGGTCGAGCTCGCCGGTCTCGGTGAAGGGGGTCGGGACGACCGGGAAGATGCCGCGAAAGCGCGGCTGGCGGGGCGTGGTCATGGGGACATCATGCCGCCGGCTTGGACCCCGCGCGCCGGGTCGATGCTGGCGCCATCACGACCGACAGCGTGTAGGTGCCCGCCCCCGGCGGAGCCGACTTGTAGCGCTTGAGCAGCAGCACCAGCTCGCGCTGCAGCTGCTTGGCCTCTCCGGAGCCGAGCCGCAGGTCGTCCAGGTAGAAGTTCAGGTAGGCCGGGCTGTGCTCGTCCAGCAGCTTGGGCGTGCGGCCGCTCTCGAAGTCCGGCCGCACCACCAGGTGGCCGCGGCGGTCGGCGTAGACCAGCGTGCCCCATTCGCACAGGGCCTGGTTGCCCAGCGCGTCCCGCGCGGCCTTCATGAGCCCCGACACCTGTTCCTCGACCCGCACCTCGAACAGGCGGCGCAGCACGTCGTGCGGCAGGCACTGGCTTTCGGCGGAGGAGGGGATGAAGAAGGCGTCGGCGGTGGCGCGGTACTGCTTCATCGCCCGGCCGCCCCGCTCGAACACCTGGGCGATCTCCAGCGCGCCCACCGCCACCAGGCGTTCCACCAGCCGGTGGGCCGATGCCAGGGGAATCTGCAGGCGCCCGGCCACGGCAGCCAGCGTGTCGGGTTGCACCATGAGGGTTTCCAGCAACGCGAGAGCCCTCGCGTTCTTGACCAAGGCAGCCGCTTCCGGCGAATCGAGCGTTCGCACTACTTTCAACTCCCTGTTGCAATGAAAGCAGCATAGGGCTTAACTCGCATTACCACAACGAATCAAACATGCAACGGGAGGTTACATGAAGGTTGTTGCCTGAATGCGTAAGGCAACAGCTTTTCTATACATCCGCACCCAAAGTTTTCCTGCTGGAATGAAACTCCGTGCCGCCATGCGGCATGAGGAGTTGCGTCGGCTTCTTACTTGCAATCTTTCGCGCCGGGATGGGGAGGCGTGGAATGGTTTCGGAGATGTTGTGAGCACTCGCGAAGTTGTCTATGGAATCATCGGCACGCTGCTGGAACTGCAGGGCCGCACGAACACGGAGATCACGGACGAATCGCCGATCCAGGAAGAGGGCCTCGGCTTCGATTCCCTGACGGTCGCGGAACTCTCCGCCCGGCTGGAAGAGCAGCTCGGGCGCGATCCCTACACGGAAGGCAGGTATCCGGCGACGGTGCGCGATCTTCTGCATTTCTATGCCTGAGCGGCCGCGGCCCATGCTGTTCGACGTCCTTGCCGCGTTCGCCGCAGACGCACCGGCCAGACCGGTTTTGGTGTGCGGCGCCGCGCAGTGGCGCGCAGCGGATCTCGCGCAGCTGGCCGAACGCTGGACGCCGGCGCTGCAAATAAAAAAGAAAAGAAACTTTGCATTGGCGATGCGGCGGCCCGCCGAATGCATCGCCGCGCTGGCCGCGCTCTCGCGGCTCGATGGCCCGGTGGTGCTGTTGAAGGACGGCCTGCCGCCGCAGGAGATCGCCGCGCTCATGGAGCGGCTCGGCTGCGAGGCGCTGGTGTGCGACGCGGCGACGCTCTCCACATTGCCGCCCGTGCTGCAGGCCAGCGCCATCGTGCTGGAACAGGACACCGGCGCCGAGCCCGGCACCATTGCGCATCCGCTGCCGGCCGCGCCCGATGGCGAGATCCGCATCCTGACTTCCGGCACCACCGGCGCACCCAAGAGCATCGGCCACCGCTGGAGCGATCTGGTCGCCGCGACCCGTGTCGACGACGCGCCGCCGCGGCGCTGGCTGCTGGCCTACAGCCTGGCGCATTTCGCCGGGCTGCAGGTGCTGCTGCAGGCATTGCTGCACCGCGACACCCTGGTGGCCTGCGACACCGCGCAGGTGCCCGATCTGTGGACGGCCGCCATCGCCGGCGGCGTGACGCACCTGAGCAGCACACCGACCTTCTGGCGCATGGCCTTCGCCTCGGCCGCCAGCCGGCCGATCCCGACGCTGCGGCACGTGACGCTGGGCGGCGAGGCCGTGACGCAGGACGTGCTGGACCGCATCGCGGACCTGTACCCTGGCGTGGCCATCTCGCAGATCTACGCCTCCACCGAGCTCGGTTCGGTGCTGTCGGTGCGGGACGGCCGCGCCGGCCTGCCGCTGCACCTGTTCGACGACGCGGCCGAAGGCGGCGCGCCGCCGCTGCGCATCGTCGAATCCGAGCTGCAGGTGCGTTGCGCGCAGGACGGACAGTTCCACTACCGCGCCACCGGCGACCTGGTGGAGCGCACGGCCGACCGTGTGGTGTTCCTCGGGCGCAAGTCGGAAACCATCAACGTCGGCGGCTTCAAGGTGCACCCGCAGCAGGTGGAGGCGGTGGTCAGCCCGATCCGCGGCGTGCTGGCGGCGGTGGCCGAGGGGCGGCCCAATCCCATCACCGGGCAGATCGTGCGCCTGCGCGTGGTGCTGCGCCAGGGCCACCACCGCGACGAGGTCGACGCGGAAATCCGCAGCGCCTGCCGCGCGCTCAGCCGCCATGCGCAGCCGCGCCAGATCCTGTACGTGGACGCGCTGGAGACCACCAACATGAAACTCGCGCGGCGGGCTCCGTGAGCGAAACGCGCCGCCATTCGGACGTGGTGGTGGTCAGCGGCGGCGCGCGCGGCCTGGGGCTGGGCATCGTCGGCCATTTCCTGGCGCGCGGCCACAAGGTGGCGGCCTTCAGCCGCGGCGCCACCGATGCGGTGCGCGAACTCGCGCGCGCGCACCCGGACAGCTTCCACTTCGAGGAGCTGGACCTGACCGAGAAGGAGCCGTGCCGGCGCTTCGTGCAGAACGTCGGCGAACGCTTCGGGCCGGCCGGCATCCTGGTCAACAACGCGGGCGTCGCCCTGCAGGGCGTGATGGCCCTGTTCAACGACGACAGCATCGATGCCGTGCTGGACCTGAACCTCAAGGGCACGATGCGCCTCACGCGCCACGTGTCGCGCACCATGCTGGCCGCCGGCTACGGGCGCATCGTCAACATCAGCTCCATCGTCGGCCTGTCGGGCTACCGCGGCCTGTCGGTCTACAGCGCCTCCAAGGCCGCCATCGACGGCTACACGCGGGCGCTGGCGCGCGAGCTCGGCGCGAAGAACATCACGGTCAACTCCATCGCACCGGGCTTCCTGCACACCGAGATGAGCCACGCGCTGGACGAGCGCCAGACCCGGCAGATCGTGCGGCGCACGCCGCTCGGGCGGCTGGGCAACGTGGAGGACGTGCTGGGCACGCTCGACCTGCTGGTGTCGCCGGCCGGCAGCTTCATCACCGGCCAGGTGATCGTCATCGACGGGGGGCTCACATGCTAGCCACCGCCGGCACCGACAGCGCCAGCCACTACGACGCGGTGGCCGAGGCCTGGGGCTACCTGCTGGGCAGCAGCCTGCACTACGGCTGTTTCCCCACCGGCGAGGAAAGCCTGGAGGACGCCACGCGCCAGCTCACCGGCCGGATGCTGGCGCGGCTGGACGGCCTGGGCGCGGATGCGCGGGTGCTGGACGTGGGCTGCGGCACCGGTGCGCCGGCGGCGGCCATCGCGCGCGCTGTCGGCTGCGAAGTCACCGGCATCTCGCCCAGCCAGGCCTGCGTCGCACTGGCGAACGCCGGCCGGCCGCCGGAGCTGGCGCGGCTGCTGCGCTTCGAGCCGGGCGACGCGCAGGCCATGCGGTTCGGCGACCACGCGTTTGACGCCGCCTGGGTGATGGAGTCCTCGCACCTGATGCTGGACAAGCGCCGCCTGTTCGCCGAGCTCGGGCGGGTGGTGAAGCCCGCCGGGCGCATCGTGCTGTGCGACATCATGCAGGTGACCGAGCTGGGCATGAAAGACGTGATGCGGCGGCGCGACGATTTCCTGCTGCTCAGCCGCGTGTTCGGCCGCGCCATCATGCGCACGCCCGACTTCTACCTGCGCGAAGCGCGCGACGCCGGCTTCGCCGCGGCGCGCATCGAGGACCTGACCGCGCCCACCGCGCCCACCTTCGCGCACTGGGAGCGCAACGCGCTGGCGCACCGCGGCGCTGTGGTGGACCTGATCGGCGAGCCGGCGTGGGCCGAGTTCGTCGCCTCCACGCGCATCCTGGCACAGCTCTGGCGCGAAGGCGTGCTGGGCTATTTCATGCTCGACGCACGCCGCGGCGCGCCGGCTCAAACAAAGGGGAGACAAGCACATGCAGATCTATGACACGGTGGGTGCCGCCGAGGTGCCGCCGGGGCGCATGCCCAAGAACACCGCGGCCGCGGGAGTGCAGGCACGGCCCGGCCGGTGGCGGCGCAGGCCGGTCGCCATCGGCGCGCTGCTGCTGGTACTGGCCGCGGTGGGCGTGGGCTGGAAGGTGTGGACGCACGAGCCGCTCGAGAACATCCCGGTGCGCCTGAACATGGAGCAGCGCGACGCCAAGGGCAACGCCATCAATCCATCCACGCAGTCGGTCAACCGCTACTCCTCCGCGCTGGAGGAACTGACCCGCATCCCGAAGATCGTGCTGGCGCCGGACGCGACGAAGTTCTCGATGCAGATCGCCTCGGAGGACGGCAGCAAGGTCGTCAACTTCGAGAACGTGGACTTCTACCAGGTCGTGCCGGTGCTGCCGTACAAGACGGCGGCGGGCGGCCTGGACGCCTTCGACAAGGCCAACCTGATGCTGGCCGAGTTCGGCCGCAACGGGCTGATGCTGACCTACCAGGCGAAGAACGGCACGCTGGCCTACTTCAACGATTTGCCGAAGCCCTTCCTCACCACCGGCGGCGAGGAGGACTACTCGGTCGGCAAGAACGGCGCCATCGTGCCCAACAAGCTGGCGCGGCCCAAGCGCTTCAGCATCACCAACAACTGCCTGAAGTCCGGGCTGTGGGAACTGGCGGCGACCGACGCGGTGGGCGAGATGTACCACGCCTGGTTCAACATGCCCAAGCCGACCTACGCGGAGATGATCCGCCGCGCCAACGGCATCGACCTGCCGGACGGCGAGATCCTGGCGGCGCTGAAGTACCGCGGCGACATCACCTCGGTGCCGGCCGACCTGGGGCGGCTGCGCACCGAGGGCCCGGTACTGTTCCAGGGCAAGTCCAGGGTGTCGGCCGGCAAGCAGATCGGCAGCTATTCCACGCAGGAGTCGCGCCAGAAGTCGCAGAACAAGTACTTCGAGGTGACGCGCGGCTTCAGCCTGTTCGGCGCGACCCAGGCCGTCGCCGCCAAGACCTTCGCCGACCTGCAGGTGGGCGACATCTTCAGCACGCGCCGGTTCGTCAACCCCGGCGTCTACGCCGCCGAGGACAAGAAGACCATTCCGTTCGACCCGTTCTGGGAGGACGTGGAGGTGAAGTCGGTCGCGCCGCTCACCCGCTACCGCGACGGCAAGCCGGCCGCCGCCGGCGAGGAGTTCCTGGAGATCGCGGTCTACGCCAAGGACCGCCAGCGCCGCATCGTGATGGGCAACATCCCGCTGTCGCTGCTGGTCGCCCAGGAGGACTATCTGCTGCCGTCCTTCGGCGTCGGCGTCAACCCGCCGGCCGAGTTCGCCGAGCGGCGCCACCTGCGCCTGAAGGACGGGCCGGTGCCGCACTACGCCTACCAGAACGTGCTGCAGGGCGGCCAGTGGCGGCTGGAGAACAACCACGAGGGCGGCGTCGAGCAGATGGCGCTGCGCGTGTTCACCAAGGGCGATCGCACCTTCCTGCGGGTGACCTTCGTCGCCTACGAACGCATCCTGGACCTGCTGGAGCTGGAGGTGGAAGTCACCGGCCCGCTCGCGCAGAAGCTGCGCGCGAGCTCGGCGGCCTACCAGCCGCCGCTGTACCGCGTGTACGAAGACGTGAACATCATCTGAGGGAGAGACGGCCATGAAAGCCTTGAAGATCGCCGCCTGGAGTTTCCTGGCGCTGCTGGTGGCCGCCACCGGCTTTGGTTATTGGAAGTACTACACCGACCCGATCAAGGTCAGGATCATGGGCGAACTGCTGCTGGTGCGCGCCGGCGTGATGAGCGAGACCACGCAGAGCAAGTCCTGGCTGGCCAGCGCCGCGCTGCCGGTGCCCGACCGCATCGAGCTGGCGAGCGACGTGATGCCGTTCGTCAAGGTGCAGAACCTGGGCGAGCTGGCCGAGCACCGTGAATTCAACACCGCCTGGTTCCGCGGCGCCACCGTGTGCGACGTGAACGGCGACGGCAAGCTGGACCTGTTCTTCCCCAACATCCAGCGCACCGTCGCCAAGCCGACGCCGGGCCACACGGTGGGCACCGAGCGCTTCAAGCCGCGGCCCAACGGGCTGTTCATCAACCAGGGCAACGACAAGGACGGCAGCCCGATGTTCAAGTCGGTGCAGGAACTGCTGAAGCAGCCCGGCACCGACAAGGCGCGCATGGAAGACGAGCTGGTGTTCGAGGGCAAGTACAAGCCGCGCAAGACGGTGGACGAGCCCGACGACGGCGAAGGCCGCATCGGCTGGGGCGCGGTCTGCGCCGACGTCAACGGCGACGGCAAGATGGACATCCTGGTGCTGAACGGCCACTACGGCCTGCCGTTCCAGAACGACGAGTACGCCTGGCGCATCTACCCGGCCGGCACCAACCTGGGCCGCGACTCCAGCTCCCGGCCGG
The DNA here is from genome assembly GCA_040384685.1 of Pseudomonadota bacterium. Lineage (GTDB taxonomy): Bacteria > Pseudomonadota > Gammaproteobacteria > Burkholderiales > Burkholderiaceae_C > Ramlibacter. Next base: position 56,496 of record JAZKIV010000025.1, read on the forward strand.
TGCTCGCCAAGGCGCCGTCCTTCCTGTCGGAAGGCGTCGGGCTGGAGGACGGCCTGAACAAGATGGTCAACGTCAACGGCAAGATGGAACCGGAAGGCCGCAACACGCTGCTGCTGAACCTGGGCGACAGGAACGGCAACGGCATCCCCGAGTGGGAGGACGCGACCGAGCGCAGCGGCCTGGGCGGCAAGTGGGCCTCCAACAGCGCGGAGGTGTTCGACTTCGACCGCGACGGCGACCTGGACATCGTGGTGGTCAACTTCATCGACCCGGACTTCACCGGCTTCACGCGCGACAACTTCGCCGGCAACCGCCGGCAGGTCTACAAGAACATGCTGTCGGAGACCGGCGAGCTCAAGTTCGTGGACATCGCCGACGACGAGCTGGCGGGCGTCCACAAGGCCGGCGGCGTGGAAAGCTACTCCTACCACCCGGGCACCAACAAGAAGCAGCAGAACTCGCTGGACATGTACAAGGGCAAGCAGGTCGGCGAGCCGGCCGACCACTCCTGGGCGGCGCTGTTCATCGACGTCGACAAGGACGGCTGGGCCGACCTGGTGGTTTCCACCGACCAGGGCAACCGCTTCCGCTTCTACAAGAACATGGCCGGCAAGGGCTTCAAGTACGACAAGAAGTTCAACGACCTGGCCTACGAAGGCTGCTGGATGGGCATGGCCGCGGGCGACCTGGACGGCAGCGGCAAGGAGCAGGCGGTGGTCACCAACTGCGGCAGCCAGATCATGTCCACGCGCAACACCCGCCTCTTGATCAGGGACGAGAAGGAGACCACGGTCACCACCGCGTCCAACATGGCGTACGCGCACGGCATCAACAACCTGAGCAACGCCATCCTGGCCTGGGACCCGAAGCGCGGCGTGGAGCTGCGCTCCGACCTGGCGAAGGTGGACTACTCCACCGTCCTGCCGCCCGACCAGCTGAACAAGGCCAACGTGCAGCCCGAGTACCGCGAGCAGGTGGACAAGCGCAAGTTCGCCACCACGCTGGCCGGGCTGGAGTTCGCCTTCAACGTGGCACTGTTCGACGCCGCCAACCGCGGCAAGCTGGACGCCTATTTCGCCGGCGGCCTGGGCCGCGGCGGCGACAACTTCGGCGACATGGCGGGCGGGCCCGGCCGCTTCCTGGAGAACGTCAGCACGCCGGGCAACATCCACTTTCGCGACCGCACGCTGGAGTACCGGCTGCTGGACATCCAGCACATGGACTACGACCACAACCCGCCGCGGCGCCCCTCGCCCGGCTCCGGCTGGCACAAGCGCGACTACGTGTACGTGGGCGACACCGGCGCCTACGAGGGCTACGGCCTCGAGTCCTCCGGCGGCAAGGCGATGGACATCTACCGCCTGCACGAGCAGGCCATGTGCGTGCTCTCGGCCGACCTGAACGGCGACGGCTTCGGCGACCTGCTGGTCACGCACATCGGCGGCTACACCTCCAATTCGCCCGACGCGCGCAACCTGAAGGTGAACGTGCTGGGCAAGCCGCTGGCGGTGCCGCCGGTGAACAAGCTGTCCAAGGCGCCGACCACCTTCGAGCCGGGCTTCACCACGCTGTACATCAACCAAAACGGCAAGAAGCAGAACCCGAACAACTGGGTCAAGCTGAAGCTGCGCGACGACACCGGCAAGAATTTCTTCGCCGTCGGCGCCGAGGTGGTGGTGAACGGCACGGTGTACCGCACGATGCGCGCCACGCAGGGCGGCGCCACCTGTTCCGCGCACGATGCGCTGATCGTCGGCCTGGGCGAAACCACGCTGCGCACGCTGCAGGTGCGCTGGCCCTCGGGCAGCGAGGCGCCCAAGACCTACAACTTCCCCGCCGGGGTGCGCAGCGGCAACGTCTGCGTGGACCGCCGCGCCGGCGTGACGGCCTGCAGCTGACGGGGCGCCCATTGGCCGGCACGCGCGCCGTCATCCGTGGCTCGGGGGTGTACGACCCCGAGCACGTGATCAGCAACGCGGAGCTGGCGGGCTCGTACAACGCCTTCGTCGCGCGCCGGCAGGCGGCCGGCGACGGGGCGGAGCTGGCCCGGGTGGACGAGGCCTACATCGTCAAGTCCTCGGGCATCCGCAGCCGCCGCGTGGTCGACAAGGAAGGCATCCTCGACGCCGAACGCATGCGCCCGCGGCTGCGCCGGCGCGCTGCGTCCGAGGTGTCGCTGCAGGCGGAGATCGGCCTGTATGCGGCCAGGCGCGCGCTGGAGGCCGCGGATGCGGACCCGGCCGGGCTCGGCCTGGTGATCGTCGCCGCCACCGCGCTGGAGCGCGCCTACCCGGCCATCGCCATCGAGCTGCAGCAGCTGCTGGGCGCGCGGCAGGCCTTCGCCTTCGACATGAACGCCGCCTGCTCGTCGGCCACCTTCGCCATGGCGATGGCGGCCGACGCGATCGCGGCGGGAACCGTGCGCAGCGCCCTGGTGGTGAGCCCTGAACTGGCCACCGCGCAGGTGGACTTCCGCGACCGGCAGTCGCACTTCATCTTCGGCGACGGCGCCGCGGCGGCGCTGCTGCAGGCGGAGCAGCCGGGCGGCGAGGCCACCGGTTTCCGCATCCTCGGCCACGCGCAGCACACCGAGTTCTCCAACGCGATCCGCAACGACTTCGGCTTCCTGGAGCCCTGCTTCGACGAGGACGCCGGCGCAACGCCCGCCCAGACCTTCCGCCAGAACGGCGTGCGGGTGATGCGCGACGTTGTGCCGATGGCCAGCCGCCACATCCTCGCGCAGCTGGAAGCGCTGTCGCTCGCGCCGCAGGACGTCGCGCGGGTGTGGCTGCACCAGGCCAATGCGCACATCAACAAGCTGATCTGCCAGAAGGTGTTCGGCCGCGCGGTGGACGAGGCGCGCGCGCCCTCCATCCTGGCCGAGCGCGGCAACCTGGCGGCGGCCGGCGCGCTGGCGGCATTCAGCGAATTCCACGACGACCTGCCGCCCGGCGCGGTGGGCGTCATCTGTTCCTTCGGTGCCGGCTATTCGGTCGGCAGCCTGGTCGTTCAACGGGTGTAGACATGGGTTCCAACAAGACGTCGGCGGCATCAACAGCTTCAGCATCCACCGCGGAAGACCGGATCTTCGCGATCCTGGGCGGCATCCTGCGGGCGGCCAACATGGTCAGTTCGCGCTTCGCCAGCCGGCTGCTGTACTGGCTGTGGTGCCACCCGATCCGGCACAAGCCGTCGGCGCGCGAGCTGCAGTTCAAGCGCGGCGCCGAGCGCAGCGGCTTCTCGGTCAACGGCGTCGGCTACAAGCTGTACTCCCTGGGGCAGGGGCCGGCGGTGCTGCTGATGCACGGCTGGGACGGGCGTGCCACGCAGATGATGGCCTTTGCCAGGCCGCTGGTGGAGGCAGGCTTCCGGGTCGTGATGTTCGACGCGCACGGCCACGGCGAGGCGCCCGGCCAGCAGACCAACGGCGTGATCATCAGCGACATGGTGGTCGCGGCGGCGAAGCAGGTGGGCGGCTTCTACGGGCTGGTCGCGCATTCCATGGGCGGATCGTTCGCGCTGGTGGCGCTGGAGCAGATCGGCATCGAGCGCATCGTGCTGATCGCGCCGCCGCAGAGCATGCAGACGGTGTACGGCAAGATCGAGAAGCGCCTGGGCATTCCGGCCGCACCGGGCCGGATGTTCCGCGACCGGTTCGCGCGCGACTTCCCGGACGTGTGGAACCGCTTCTCGATCGAGCAGATCGTGCCGCGCCTCGCGCACGTGAAGGGCCTGGTGGTCCAGGACGTGGAAGACGACTTCGTGCTGCCCGACGAAAGCCGGGCGGTGCATGCGAAGTGGCCCGGCGCGGAACTGTTCCTCACCGAAGGCTTCGGCCACCGCAAGATCCTGCGCGCCGAGCCGGTGGTGCGCAAGGTGGTCGAATTCATGAAGGAACCCGACCACGAGGAGCACGCGCCGGCGGTCCACGGCGCCAGCGCGCATGCCGGCGCCTGAGCATCCGCGCGGCCGCTGGGACGACCTGCTGTGCGTGCAGGCGCAGCTGGGCGAGGAGGAGCGGCTGCTGCAGGAGGCGGTGCGCCGCTTCGCCGCGCAGCAGCTGGCGCCGCGCATCCAGGCGCTGTACCGCAGCGAAACCACGCCGCGCGAGCTGTTCCTGCAGTTCGGCGGCCTCGGCCTGCTGGGCGCCACGATTTCCGGCTACGGCTGCGCCGGCACCAGCAACGTCGGCTCGGGCCTGATCGGCTACGAGCTGGAACGCATCGACTCGGCGTTCCACACCATGGTCAGCGCGCAATCCAACCTGGTGATGCACGCCATCCACGGCTTCGGCAGCGAGGCGCAGAAGGAGCGCTGGCTGCCGGCGCTGGCGCGCGGCGAATCCATCGGCTGCTTCGGGCTGACCGAGCCCGACCACGGCTCCGACCCCAGCCGCATGAGAAGCACCGCGCAGCCGCAGGACGACGGCGGCTTCGTGCTGTCGGGCCGCAAGACCTGGATCACCAACGCGCCGATCGCCGATGTGTTCGTGGTCTGGGCCAAGGCCGGCACGCCGCCGCTGATCCGCGGCTTCGTGCTGGAGCGCGGCATGGCCGGGCTCAGTACCACCACGATCACCGGCAAGCTGGGCCTGCGCGCCTCCACCACCGGCGACATCGTGATGGACGCCGTGGCGGTGCCGGCGTCGCACGTGCTGGGCACGGTGAGCGGCATGCGCGGGCCGCTGGCCAGCATCAACAAGGCGCGCTACGGCCTGTGCTGGGGCGCTCTCGGCGCGGCCACGGCCTGCTGGCACGAGGCGCGCAGCTACGTGCTGGAGCGCCGCCAGTTCGGCCGGCCGCTGGCGGCCAACCAGCTGGTGCAGAAGAAGCTGGCCGACATGCAGACCGAGATTTCGCTGGGCCTGGTGGCCGCGCTGCATGCCGGCCGCCTGCTGGACGCCGGCGCGCTGCCGGCCGAGGCCATCGCGCTGCTCAAGCGCAATGCCTGCGGCAAGGCGCTGGAGGTGGCGCGCACGGCGCGCGACATGCTGGGCGGCAACGGCATGTCGGACGCCTATTCGGTGATGCGCCACATGTGCAACCTGGAGGCGCTGAGCACCTACGAGGGCACCAGCGACATCAACGCGCTGATCCTGGGCCACGCGCAGACCGGCATTTCCGCCTTCTCGATCTGAGGGCGGGCGCTCAGCCATTACGATGTGGCCGAACACGGAGGCTTCATGGACAGCTACAGCACCTTGACGTTCGAGCGGCAGGACGATGGCGTCGCCCTCATCACCTTGAACCGGCCGGCGGACGCCAACTGCCTGAACCAGAAAATGGCCACCGAGCTGCTGGCCGTCGCCCGGCTGTGCGCCGGCGACGAGGGCATCAAGGCCGTGGTGCTGGCCGGCCAGGGCCGCTTCTTCTGCGCCGGCGGCGACGTCAAGGAGTTCTCCGGCTTCGGCGAGCGCACGGCCCTGGAGCTCAAGCGCCTGGCCGACGAGCTGCACCTGGCCATCTCCACCTTCTCGCGCATGCGCGCGCCGTTCATCACGGCGGTCAACGGCGTCGCCGCCGGTGCCGGCTTCAGCCTGGCGATCTCGGGCGATCTCGTCATCGCCGCCGAATCGGCCAGCTTCACCATGGCCTACACGGCCATCGGGCTCAGCCCGGACGGCAGTTCCACCTATTTCCTGCCGCGGCTGGTCGGCCTGCGGCGCGCGCAGGAGCTGATGTTCACCAACCGCAAGCTGTCCGCCGCCGAGGCCGCGGCCTGGGGCCTGGCGACGCGCGTGGTGCCGGATGCGTCGCTGAAGGACGCCGCGCTGGAACTCGCGCACACGCTGGCGCGCGGCGCGCTCGGCTCGCATGCCGCCATCAAGCAGCTGCTGCTGGCCACCTACGGCAGCACGCTGGAAGACCAGATGGAAGCCGAGGGCCAGCTGGTCGCCGCCTGCGCCGCCAGCCCGGACGGCCAGGAGGGCGTGCAGTCCTTCCTGGCCAAGCGCGCGCCGAAGTTCCGGTGAAGCGCCGCGTCCTGCTGCAAGGCGGTCTGGCGCTGGCGCCGGCGTTCGCCTGGACCCGCGCCGCCGCGCAGGGCACGGCCGCGTGGCCGGCCGTCGAAGCGCGCGCGCGCGGGCAGACCGTGTACTTCAACGCCTGGGGCGGCAGCGAGCGCACCAACGCCTACCTGCAATGGGCGGCGGCGGAGGTCGAGCGCCGCCACGGCGTGGCCGTGCGCCACGTCAAGCTGACGGACACGGTGGAAGCCGTCAAGCGCGTGCGCAACGAGAAGGCGGCCGGCAAGGCCGCCGACGGCTCGGTCGACGCGGTGTGGATCAACGGCGAGAACTTCCTCACGGCCAAGCGCGAGGGCCTGCTGTTCGGCCCGTTCGCCGACAGGCTGCCCAACTACCAGTGGGTGGACCTGCAGGGCAAGCCGACCACGCGCATGGATTTCTCCGAGCCGGTGGAGGGCATGGAGATGCCCTGGGGCATGGCGCAGTTCACCTTCTTCGCCGACCGCAAGCGGCTGGCGGCGCCGCCGCGCGACGCGCAGGCGCTGCTGGAGCTGGCACGCGCGCAGCCGGGGCGCATCGCCTATCCGCGGCCGCCGAATTTCCACGGCACGACCTTCCTGAAACAGGCGCTGCTGGAGCTCGCCGCCGACCGGCAGCCGCTGTACCAGCCGCACACGCCCGCCGCGCAGGCACGCCTCACCGGGCCGCTGTGGGCCTGGCTGGATGCGCTGCATCCGCACCTGTGGCGCGGCGGCAGGCAGCATCCGCAGAACGCCGCGGCGATCCGCCAGATGGTGGCCGACGCCGAGCTGCTGCTGGGCCTGACCTTCAACCCGAACGAGGCCGCCAACGAGATCGCCGCCGGCCGCCTGCCGGCCAGCATCCACAGCTGGCAGCCGGCGGCCGGCAGCATCGGCAATACGCATTTCCTGGCGATCCCGTTCAACGCCACGGCGCGCGAGGGCGCGCAGGTGCTGCTGAACTTCCTGCTGTCGCCCGAGGCGCAGGCGCGCAAGGCCGACATCGCCGTGTGGGGCGACCCGACCGTGCTGGCGCTGGACCGGCTGCCGCCCGCCGAGCGCGCGCGCTTCTCGGCGCGGCCCGCGCCCGGCCAGGTGGAGCAGCCGGCGCCGGTGCTGCTGGAGCCGCACGGCAGCTGGGTCGATCCGCTGGAACGCGAGTGGCTGCGCCGCTACGGGCAATAGGCGCCGGCGCGGGCGGCTGGGGCGCGCGGCGCTGGGCAGCCGTCCTGCTGGCGGCGCTGGTCGCGTTGCCGGCCGCCTGGTCGGCCATCGACGCGGTCCGCGCCGGCCTGGAGGCGCAGGCCTGGTCGCAGCTCTGGCGCGAGCCGCAGCTGCCACGCGCCTGGGCGCTGACGCTGGCCACCGGCGTCGCGGCAACGGTGCTGTCCGTGCTGCTCACGATGCGCATCCTCGCCATGGGCTTCCCGGGCCCGGCCTGGCTGCGGCTGGTGCGTCTTCTGCCGCCGATGCTGGCGACGCCGCACGCGGCCTTCGCCATCGGCTTCTCGTTCCTGGTCGCGCCCAGCGGCTGGCTGCTGCGCGCGCTGTCGCCCTGGGCCACCGGGTTCGACGCGCCGCCTGGCTGGCCGACCACGCAGGACCCGTGGGGCCTGGGCCTGGTGGCCGTGCTGGTCGCCAAGGAGGTGCCGTTCCTGCTGTGGACCGCCGCCGGGCATTTGCAGAAAGAGGACACCCGGGTGCGCCTGGCGCGCGAGTTGGCGGTGGCGCACAGCCTGGGCTATGCGCGCGCGCAGGCCTGGCGCCGCGTCGCCTGGCCGCAGCTGCGCCCGCGCCTGGCCGGGCCGCTGCTGGCCGTGCTGGCCTACAGCCTGACCACGGTGGACATGGCGCTGGTGATCGGGCCGACCTCGCCGCCGACCTTGGCGGTGCTGGCATGGCAGTGGCTGCAGGACGGCGACGCGGCCGCCAACGCGGTCGGCGCGGCGGCGGCGTGGCTGCTGGCGTTCACGGTCGCGGGCGTGGCGGCGGGCGGCGGGCTGTGGCTGCGGTTCGCTCCCGCGATGCGGCTGTGGGCCGATGGCCACCGCGGCAGGGCCGCACGGCGCATCCCCCTGCCGCGCGCCGGTTCCACATGGCTGGCCGCGCTCTACGTCGCCGTGCTCGCGGCGCTGGCCGCCGGCAGCGTCGCCGGCGTCTGGCCGTTTCCCGCGCTGTGGCCGCAGACGTTCACGCTGGGCGCGTGGGCGGCGGTGGCGGACAGCGCGTCGACCGTCGGCGCGACGCTGCTGCTCGGCGTGCTCGCCGCCGCGGTGGCGCTGGCCTGGGCCGTCGCCTGGCTGGAGCTGGCGCCGCCGCAATGGGACGCGCAGCTGCGCTGGCTGGTCTACCTGCCGCTCATGCTGCCCTCGGTGCTGTGGATCATCGGCGTGCACCGCATGGCGCTGGCCTGGCAGTGGGACGCGAGCGGGCGCGGCGTCTGGCTGGCGCACACGCTGGCGGCGCTGCCCTATGTGCTGATGGCGCTCAGCCCGGCCTACCTGGGTTTCGATGCGCGCTACGCGCAGACGGCGGCCAGCCTGCGCGCCTCGCGCCTGCGCTTCCTGCTGCGGGTGAAGTGGCCGCTGCTCAAGGCGGCGCTGGGCGGCGCGTTCGCGGTCGGCTTCGCAGTGAGCGTGGCGCAGTACGTGCCGACCCTGTTCCTGGGCGCCGGGCGCTTCGCCACCGTGACCACCGAAGCCGTCACCATGGCCGCCGGCGCGCAGCGCTCGCTGTCGGCGGCCTACGCCTGGCTGCAGTGGCTGCTGCCGGCCGGCTGCTTCGCACTCGCCGCCTGGCTGGGACGGCCGCGCTTCCGTGGTGCCACGCGATGAGCCTGCGCGTCGAGGTCGATGAACTGGCACTCGGCGGCACCGCGCTGGTCCGGAGCCTGCGCATCGAGGTGCCGCCGGGCGTGGCGCACACCGTGATGGGGCCGAGCGGCTGCGGCAAGTCCAGCCTGCTGGCGGCGGTGTCGGGCACGCTGGACAGTGCGTTCACGTTCCGTGGCCGCATCGTGCTGGACGGAGAACCGGTCGGGCAGCTGCCGCCGCAACGGCGCCGCATCGGCATCCTGTTCCAGGACGATCTGCTGTTCCCCCACATGACGGTGCGCGAGAACCTGCTGTTCGCCGTGCCGCCCGGCGCGCGCGCGCAGCGCGAGGCCGCTGTCGCGGCGGCGCTGCGCGAGCTGGAGCTGCAGGGCTTCGGCGACGCCGACCCGGCGACGCTGTCGGGCGGCCAGCGCGGCCGCGTCGCCCTGATGCGCGCCATCCTGGCCGAGCCGCATGCCTTGCTGCTGGACGAGCCGTTCGCCCGGTTGGATGCGCCGCTGCGCGCGCGCATGCGGCAGTTCGTGTTCGGGCTGCTGCGCGAACGCCGCATCCCCGCGCTGCTGGTGACGCACGACGCCGCCGACGTCGCCGACGCGGATCACCTCACGCGGCTGGGTCCGGATCCGGGCCCGGCAGCTTCGCCAGCAGGTCCCTGAAGATGGCGTCGCGCTGCACCGCGTAGGCCTCGCGCATCGGCGGCGCGCCGGCGCGCCGCACCCAGCGCAGCGCATCGTCCAGCCCCGGCGTCGGCACGATGTGGCTGGGCACCCAGTCCGGTTCGAGCAGCCAGGCGATGGTGATGATGTCCCAGATCACCCAGCTGTAGGGCTCTTGCGCCGCCTGCGGATAGATCGCCCACAGCGGGTTGTGCGTGAACAGCCGGTGCAGGTAGCCGCCGATGGCGCCGCGGTGCCGCAGGTAGCGGTCGGCTTCGGCCAGCGAGAAGCGCAGCTGCGCGCCGACGTGGAAGCCCGGCAGGTAGACCAGCGGCACGCCGCTGTCCAGCAGCACGTGCGAGGCGCGCACGTCCTGCTCCAGGTTGAACGAATCGTTGGCGTGCGGCGCATGCGAGGGATAGCCGCTGGTCCACACCACCACGATGCGCCGCGCGATGTCCGGCGCCAGCAGCAGCGCGGCGGCCACGTTGGTCGGGCAGCCGAGCGCCACCACGTACAGCGGCGTGTCCCCGGGCATGGCGCGGGCGGTGGCGATGAGATGGTCCACGGCGTCGCAGGATTGCGGCGGCCCGTCGGGCGGCAGGTAGCCGGGGTGGCCGCGCAGGGCTCGCCCTTGTACCGGCAGGCCCAGCAGGCCGAACACGCGCAGGATTTCTTCGTGGCTGCGTTCCATGCCGATGTCCGGCGGACAGAACGGCGGCGCATCGGCGCCCGCGTGCGGCAGTTGCGCGCGGCGGTGCGCGAAGGAGAACGGCTCGGCATACACGCCCAGCACGCGCAGGCGCCCGGGCGAGAGCAGGGCCCAGGCCAGCGCGAACTGGTCGTCGATCTCGTTGGCCGCGTCGGTGTCGATGACGACGGACAGGCAGCCGGCGCCCGGCGGCGCCAGGCGTGCGCGGTACCAGTCTTCAGTCATGGCGGGATTCTAGGGAGCTTCCCCAAGGGGCTACTTCCATTCGCGCATGGACATGGAAGAAAGGCGGCGCTTAGGATTTGCCGGCTCATGCAGCATGAGGGAGACCCAATGGACAGAACGCGCTTCAAGCAACAACGCCCGTGGACCCTGCCGAAGAGGGCGTCCTGCCTTCTCGCCGCCGCGACACTGTGCCTCGCTTCGGCGGCCCAGACCGCCCGGCCCACCATCGACGGCGACACCGGCCAGGTGTTCGTGCCCGCGCCGCCCGGCACCCTGGTGCACCGCCAGCCCGCCACCGACTTCAAGCCCAACGCCGCCTACAAGTGGCTGGACATCACGCTGGCGGCATCCGGGCGCGACGCGGTGCGCAACAAGCCGCGGCCCACCGTGCTGTCGCGCGCCGACGGCATCGTGCTCACCGCCATGTACGACGCCTGGGCCGCCTACGACGACAAGGCCGTGGGCACCCGGCTGGGCGGCAAGCTGCGCCGGCCGGCCGCCGAGCGCACTGAGGCCAACAAGGAAAAGGCCATCGGCCAGGCGGCGACCAAGGCGCTGCTGTTCGTGTTCCCCGAAGAAAGCGACTGGATCCGCGCCGAGGCCAGGAAGATGGGCGTCGACCCCGACAGCACCTCCACCGACGTGGCCACGCCCGAAGGCATCGGCAACACCGTGGCGCAGGCGCTGGTGGACTGGCGCAGCCGCGACGGCGCCAACCAGCTGGGCACCGAGACCGGCAGCGACGGCAAGCCGTATTCCGACTACACCGGCTACGTCCCGTCCAACACGCCCGACAAGATCGCCGACGCCACGCGCTGGATGCCGATCCCGTTCGACGACGGCAAGGGCGGCAAGGTGTCGCCCGGCTACCTGGGCGCGCAGTGGGGGAAGGTCAGGCCGCTGGCCTTGAAAAGCGCCGACCAGTTCCGCCCGGGCGAGCCGCCGCGCTGGGGCTCGGAGGCGCTCAACCGCGAGATCGAGGAGGCGATCGCCGTCAACGCCAACCTGAGCCTGGAGCAGAAGGCCATCGTCGAATTCATGCGCGAGGGGCCGAAGTCCACCGGGCAGTCGGGCCACTGGCTGCAGATCGCGCAGGACGTGTCGCGGCGCGACCGCAACACGCTGGACCAGGACGTGAAGCTGTTCTTCAGCGTGGGCGGGGTGGTGATGGACGCCTTCATCGCCTGCTGGGACGCCAAGCGCCATTACGACACCTCGCGGCCGTACTGGTGGGCGCGCATCTACAGCAAGGGCAAGGAGATCGACGCCTGGGCCGGCCCGGGCAAGGGCGTGGTCAAAATGAAGGGCGAGGACTGGCACCCGTTCTCCCCCACCAACTTTGTGACGCCGCCGTTCCCCGGCTTCCCGTCCGGCCACGCCACGGCCAGCGGCGCCGCGGCGCGCATCCTGGAGCTGATCACCGGCAGCGACAGCTACGGCGCCGTGGCCTATCACCAGGCCGGCACGCTCACCGGCGAAGCCGACTTCAGCGCGTCGCAGATGCAGGCGCGCTACGGCAGCCCGGCCGTCGACGCGCCCCAATCCAAGGTGGTGCGGCTGGCCATGCCGTCGTTCACCTCCACCGCGGAAATGGCGGCCATGTCGCGCCTGTGGGGCGGCTTCCACATCCGCACCGACAACGACGCGGGCCTGGTGCTGGGCCGGCGCATCGCGATGTACAGCTGGCCGGTGTACCAGGCGTACTTCAACGGCACGGCGGTGCCGGCGCAGTAGAGGGAGGAAGACGAGCGGGGCCGAGTTCGCGCTCCATGCGCTGCCAATCGGCCGGCTCGTCCACGTCCCACAGCGCCGGCAGTTCGACCCAGCTTGCACCTTCTGCGCGCAGGCGCTCGCGCGTCTGCTGCAGCACCCGCGGCGTGCTCCAGTCGATGGCCTCGAACACCGGGGCGATCGGCCGGCGCAGGCCGAGCAGCACGTAGCCGCCATCGGTGGCGGGAATCAGCACCGCGTCGTGCGACCGCAGCGCGGCCGAGGCCGCGTGCAGGTGGCCGGGCGACAGCAACGGGCAGTCGGTGCCGATGAGAAGCAGCGGCATGTCCGCAGCGGCGAAATGCGCCGCCACCGCATGCGCCATGCGCGCGCCCAGGTCGCCGGCAGGCTGCGGGCGGCAACCGATGCCGGCCGTCCTCGCCAATGCGCGGAAGAAGCGATGCCGTGCATCCGGCGCGCACCACAGCGTGACCGGCCCCGTCGCCGCCGCGCGGGTGACCTGCAGGATGTCGATGGTGAAGCGCCGGTGCGCGCGCGCCGCGGCAACGGCGCCCAGCAGCGGCGCGAGCCGCGTCTTCGCCAGCCCGGGGACCGGTGCCTTGGCCATCACCGCCACGGCGGCCGGCGACGCGGGCGCGGCTTCGCTGTAGCCGTAACGCGCGGCAAGGTCGCGCGCCGGCGCGCCGAAGAAATACGCCGCGCGCAGGCGCCACATCGCGAAGATGGTGCGCCACACGCCGTGCTGTTCCCAGCGGCGGCCCGAGGTGGCGACGCGTTCGCGCAGGCACACCGGCTGGCTCTCGCGGCGCAGCCGCGCGCTGAGCGCGATGTCCTCCATCAGCGGCTGCGCGGGAAAGCCACCCACTGCCTCGAACAGCGCACGCCGCACGAAGACCGCCTGGTCGCCGGTGGCGATGCCGCTCAGGCGCGAGCGCCGGTTCATCATCGCCGCGACCAGCTTCAGCATCGCGGGGCGGCCATCGATGCGCACGTCGAAGCGCCCCCAGCCGCCTTGGCGCAGGGCCGCGCGGACCAGCGCGTCCGCGTGTTCCGGCAGCCGCGTGTCGGCATGCAGGAACAGCAGCGCCTCGGCATCGCAGCCCTGCGCACCGGCATTCATCTGCGTCGCGCGGCCGCGCGGGGCGAAGCGCACGGCGTCGGCCCAGCGCCGCGCGATGGCCCAGGTCGCGTCGGTGCTGCCGCCATCCACGACAACCAGTTCTGCGCCGCGCGCGCGCAAGGGCTGCAAGGCGCGCAAGGTGTCCGCCAGCGTCGCCGCCTCCTGCAGCACGGGCACGACGATGCGCAGGAAGGTCATGCGGCCCAGAGCGCGTCGAGCAGGCGCAGCTCCTGCCGCACGCGTTCGACGCCGTCTTTGCTCAGGTAGTGGCCGACGCGCTCGCGCACGTGGCGCATCAGCGCGTCATCGCCGTCCGGCGGCGCCGGCGCGCGCGCATGCCACATCGCGCACCAGGTCAGCGACCACAGCCACATGGCGTGGCGCAACGGCGCATGCCAGGGCCGCGCATCCGCGGCAAGCTCCGGGCCGGCGGCTTGCGCCCACGCCGCGTAGAAACCCACGACCTCATCGACCGACAGCGATGCGCGGCTCTCGACGTCCCAGGTGGTGGAGGTGTGCAGCGTCGCGTGCGCCAGGTCCAGGCCGGGGTAGGCATAGCGGCACTTCTCCAGGTCCACCAGCCAGGCTTTGCCCTGCGCGTCGACGACGAAATTGCCGGGGTGCGTGTCGAAGGCGATCAGGCGGGGCGTGGGGCGGTGCGGCTGCGCCAGGCGCTCGCGCAACTGCCGCAGGCCGTCGCGGATGGCGTGCGCGGCTGCGGCCGGCAGACCGGCCACCTCACCCTGCCGCGCCTGCGCCTCCAGCTCGTGCAGCAATGCCGCCAGCGCATCGGCCGGCGCCAGGAGTGGCGGGCGTTCGGCGGGCGCGGGCAGCGGCAACGCATGCAGCGCGGCCAAGGTCCGCGCGATCGCATGCAGGTCCTGGGGCAGCCGCGCGGCGCGCCCCTCGATGTCGCGAACCAGCAGGGCGCCCCACGGGAGCTGCGCGGCAGCAGGGATGGCGAGTGCCAGCGCCGGCGTGCAGCCGCTGGCGCTCGCGCGCGTGAAGCACGCAGCCTCGTAGGCCAGCGCCTCGGCGGGCGGCAGGTTCAACTGGCTTTGCCTGGGGATGCGCAGCAGCCATCCGGTGCCGACGCAGCGCAGGTGGTCGTGCGCCAGGCCCTTGGCGGCGAGCGGAACGAAGGCGGAGGACGCGGCCGGGTGCCCGCCGGCGCGCAGGGCGGCGCGGATGGGATCGAGGCGGGTGTCTGGGAGCAAGGCCGCGCGGTGCCGGGGTCGGTTTGGGCTATAAGGTGCGATACCAACTATAGCTGCGGAGGACCATGTGAACAGAACCCGGCAGCTCACCGCGCTCGCGCTCGTCGTGCTGGTGGTCGCCGTGTCCCTGGTCTACGACCCGCTGCAGTACCTGAACCTCCAGCACCTGAAGCAAAGCCAGGCGCAGCTGCGCGCGCAGCTGGCGCTGCATCCCGGGGCCTTCACCGCGGCCTATTTCGCGCTGTACGTGGGCGTGACGGCGCTGTCCTATCCCGGCGCGGCGCTGCTCACGCTGGCCGGCGGCGCGGTGTTCGGCTTCGGCTGGGGGCTCTTGATCGTGTCGTTCGCGTCCAGCATCGGCGCGACCTTGGCGTTCACCCTGGCGCGCTTCGTCCTGCGCGGCGAGATCGAGAAGCGCTTCGGTGCGCGCGTCGCCGAGTTCAACCGCGGCATCGAGAAGGACGGTGCGTCCTACCTGTTCGCGCTGCGCCTGCTGCCGCTGGTGCCGTTCTTCGTCATCAACCTGGTGATGGGCCTGACGCGCATGCGCGCGCGCACCTTCTACTGGGTCAGCCAGCTCGGCATGCTGCCCGGCACGGCGGTGTACGTGAATGCGGGCACGCAACTGGCCGGCATCGACTCGCTGCAAGGCCTGCTCAGCCCGGCACTGATCGGGTCGTTCGTGCTGCTGGCGGTGTTCCCGTTCCTGATGCGCCAGGCGATGGAAGCGCTGCGCCGCCGCAAGGTGTATGCGCGCTGGCGCCATGCGCGGCCGCGCCGCTTCGACCGCAACATCGTGGTGGTCGGCGCCGGCGCCGGCGGGCTGGTCACGGCCTACATCGCGGCGGCGGTGAAGGCGCGCGTGACGCTGGTGGAGGCCGGCCCGATGGGCGGCGACTGCCTGCACCACGGCTGCGTGCCGAGCAAGGCGCTGATCCGCAGCGCGGCATTGGCGCAGCAGATCCGCAACGCGGACACCTGGGGATTGCAGGCGGCCGAACCGCGTTTGCGCTTTGCCGACGTGATGCGCCGCGTCGAGACGGTGATCCGCACCATCGAGCCGCACGACAGCGTGGAGCGCTACACGGAACTTGGCGTGGAGGTGCTGCAAGGCTACGCGACGCTGCGCAATCCGTGGACGGTGGAGGTGGCACTGGCCGGCGGCGGCACACGCGAACTCACGGCGCGCAGCATCGTGCTGGCGACCGGCGCCGACCCGGTGGTGCCGCCGCTGCCTGGGCTGCAGGACGCGGGCTACGTGACCAGCGACACCTTGTGGGCCAGGTTCGCCGGCTACGAGGCCGCGCCGCGCCGGCTGGTGGTGCTGGGCGGCGGCCCGATCGGCTGCGAGCTGGCGCAGGCGTTCGCGCGGCTGGGCTCGGGCGTGACCGTGATCGAAGCGGGCCCGCGCATTCTTCCGCGCGACGATGCGGATGCCGCCGCCGTCGTGCTCGCCGCGCTGCAGGCCGAAGGCATCGAAGTGCTGACGGAGCGCCGCGCGCTGCGCTGCGAACGGGGGGCCGATGGGTCCGCCATCGTGGTGCAGGACGGCGATGCCGAGCGCCGCATTCCCTACGATGAACTCATCTGCGCCATCGGCCGCGCGCCGCGCGTGACGGGCTACGGGCTGGAAGACCTGGGCCTGGTGAAGGACCGCAAGGTCGAGACCGACGGCTATCTGCGCACGCTCTATCCCAACATCTATGCCGTCGGCGACCTGGTCGGGCCGTACCGCTTCACGCACGCGGCCTCGCACCAGGCCTGGCACGCGGCGGTGAACGCGCTGTTCGGCGGCTTGCGGCGCTTCAAGGTGGACTATTCGGTGCTGCCGTGGTGCACTTTCACCGATCCGCAGGTGGCGCAGGTCGGGCTCACCGAAGCGCAGGCGCGCGAGCAGGCGCTGCCGCACGAAGTGACGCGGTTCGACCTCGACGAACTGGACCGCGCGATTGCCGACGGCGAACGCAGCGGCTTCGTCAAGGTGCTCACCGCGCCGGGCAAGGACCGCATCCTGGGCGTCACCATCGTCGGCGCGCACGCCAGCGAGATGCTGCCCGAGTACGTGCTGGCGATGAAGCACGGCCTGGGGCTGAACAAGATCCTCGGCACCATCCACGCCTACCCGACCCTGGGCGAAGCCAACAAGTACGCGGCCGGCGCCTGGAAGCGCGCGCACCAGCCGCACCGCCTGCTGGAATGGGTGCGCCGCTACCACGACCGGATGCGGGGCTGAACGGCATGCGTGATGTCGTGCTGGTCGGGGGAGGCCACAGCCATGTGCTGCTGCTGCGCGGCCTGGTGGACCGGCCCTGGACCGGCGCGCGGCTGACGCTGGTGAGCGACGGCACCGAAACCCTGTACTCCGGCATGCTGCCCGGCTGCATCGCCGGCCTGTACCGCTGGGACGAGGCACGGATCGACCTGCGGGCGCTGTGCCGCGCGGCGGGTGCGGCGTTCGTGCAGTCGGCGGCGGTGGGCATCGACCGCATCGCATGCGAAGTGCGGCTCGCTGACGGCGGCGCGGTGCCCTATGAACTGATGTCGCTGGACGTCGGTGCCGTGCCGCAGATGAACGTGCCCGGCGCGGCGGAACATGCCGTGGCCGCCAAGCCCTTCCTGCGCTTCAAGGTCCGCTGGACGGCGCTGCTGGAACGCGCGCTGCACCACCATGGCCCGCTCACCGTCGTGGTGGTGGGCGCGGGCGCGGCCGGTGTCGAGCTGGCGCTGGCGGTGCGCCATCGGCTGGAAGCGGAGCTGCGGTCGCGCGGCCGGAATGCGGCGCAGCTGCGGATGCACCTGGTCAGCGCCGGCGAGCAGCTGCTGCCCGGCCACAACGCCGGCGTGCGGCGGCAACTCGGCACCGAGCTGCGCGCCCGCGGCATCGTGCTGCACCTGAACGAACGCGTGGCCGAACTGCGCGCGGGCACATTGCGCACCGCCTCCGGCCTGGTGCTGCAAGCCGACGAGATCATCTGGGCCACCGGCGCCGGTGCGCCCGCGTGGCTGCGCGACACCGGCCTTGCACTGGACGAACACGGCTTCGTGCAGGTGGATGCCCGCCTGCGCAGCGTGAACGACGAACGCATCTTCGCCGCCGGCGACGTGGCCAGCCTGCAAGGCCGCCGCGTGCAGAAGGCCGGCGCGGTCGCGGTGCACCAGGCGCCGGTGCTGGCGCACAACCTGCGCGCCGCGCTGGCAGGCCAGGCCTTGCGAACGTGGCGGCCCAAACCGCACTGGCTGGCGCTGATCGGCACCGGCGGCCGGCATGCCGTCGCCTCGCGCGGCGGCTTCAGCGCGTCCGGCCGCTGGGTCTGGCTGTGGAAAGACTGGCTCGACCGGCGCTTCATGCGCAAGTTCGACTTCGGCTCCTAGCGCGCCGGTACCGCCTGCACCTCGCCGCGCAGGTACATCGCGCGCAGGGCCGCGTGGCGGATCTTGCCGCTGGTCGTCACCGGGATGAAGCCCGGCGCCACCAGCACGACGTCGCGCGGCGCCAGGTCGAGCTGCGCCGTCATCACGTCGCGCGCGTGCGCCACCGCCTGCGCGATCTCGGCTTCGCTGCGCGGGCGGCGCAGCGTTTCCTGCACGACCACCACCGCTTCCTCCTCGCCCACCTGCACCGCGAAGGCAGCGCAGCGGCTGCTCTGGAACAGCGCGTGGCTGCGGCCGACGATTTGCTCGATGTCCTCGGCGTGGATCTTGCGGCCGCGCACGATGATCAGGTTTTTCAGCCGCCCCACCACCAGCAGCTCGCCCTCCCACAGCGCGCCCAGGTCGCCGGTGGCGAGGAAGCGCGCGGAGGATCCGGGCAGGTGCGCCTGGAGCGTGGCGGCCGTCTTCTCGGGGTCGTGCGCGTAGGCGGGGGCCACGTTGGGCCCGCCGATCCAGATTTCGCCGACTTCCCCTGGTGCGCAGGGCTTGCCGGTGTCCGGGTCCACGATCTCCACGCGCTGGCCCTGCGCCGGCGGGCCGTTGGAGACCAGTTCCACGGTGGCGGCGTCGTCCGTCGCATCGCCGGCCGGACGCACCAGGCCCCGTTCCAGGTCGGCGCGGTCCACACGCAGCAGTTTCGGCGCGGCGCGCCCGTAGCGCGAATGGCCGGTGACGAACAAGGTCGCTTCCGCCAGGCCGTAGCAGGGCAGGAAGGCGGTCGCGTCGAAGCCGGCGCGTTCGAACTTGCGGGCGAAGTCGCGCAGCGTCGCGGCGCGCACCGTCTCCGCGCCGCTGAACGCCGTGCGCCAGCTGGACAGGTCGAGCTGCTCCAGGTCGGCGTCGGCGATGCGCGCCACGCAATGGTCGAAGGCGAAGTTCGGCCCGCCGCTGGTGGTGGCGCGGTATTTCGAAATCGCCGCCAGCCAGCGCAGCGGCCGCTGCACGAAGGCGGCGGGCGGCATCAGCGTGCACTCCACGCCGAGGAACAGCGGATGCAGCACGTTGCCGATCAGCCCCATGTCATGGAACATCGGCAGCCAGCCGCAGAACTTCGTGCGCTCGTCGTGCGCGAACGCCGCCTTGATCTGGATCTGGTTGGCGATCAGGTTGCCGTGCGTGACGACCACGCCCTTGGGCGTGCTGGTCGAACCCGAGGTGTACTGGATGAAGGCGGTGGCCTCCGGCCCCGGATGCGGCAGCACCAGCTTGGCCGCCGCCGGGCCGGCCGCTTCCGTGTCGACCAGGTAGCACTCCAGCGCGGCAAGCGCGGGCAGGGCCGCCATCAGCTTTTCCACGCGCGGCAGGTCGCCCTTGCTGGTGATGAAGGATCGGCAGCCCGAATGCCGCACGATGGCTTCCAGCCGGTCGGTGGAGCGGTTCGGCCGGGGCAGGTCCACGGCCACCGGCACCACGCCCGCGTACATGCAGGCGAACATCGCCTCGATGAAGGACAACCCCGAATCGAGCAGCAGCAGCACGCAGCTGCCCGGCTCCTGCGAGGCGTGCAGGCTGGCCGCGAAGGCGCGCGTGCGGTCGGCCAGCTGGCGAAAGCTCAGGCTCTCGGCCTCGGCGTCGCCGCCGGCCAGGAAGCGGTAAGCCAACTGCTGCGGCGCCGCATCCGCATGGCGCAGCAGCACCTCCAGGATGGTGCGGTCGCCTTCGCGCGTGCGGCCGGCGGCCGGGTCGGACAGGGCGGCTTCCATGGTGTGTCGCTACTTCGCCTCGGGCACGTAGATCAGGCAGGTGGTCGAGGCGTGGGCATACAGCCGGCCCTTGGCGTCGAGCAGCTTGGCTTCCGCCGTGCCGGTGCGCGTGCCGCAGTGCGTGACCGTGCCTTCGCAGCGCATCGGCCCGGTCTCCAGCCCGATGCCGCGGATCAGGTGCACGTTGAGCTGCAGGGTGGTGAAGGCGGTGCCGGCCGGGATGGCGGCGTAGATCGCGCAGCTCATCGCCGAGTCCAGCAGCGTGCAGGCGACGCCGCCGTGCACCGCGCCGATCGGGTTGAAGTGGAACTCCTGCGGCGTGAAGCCGATGTGGATCTCGCCCGGCTCGACGCGCGTGAACTGGAAGTCGATCAGCTCCATGATGGGCGGCAGCCGCACCTCGCCGCGCATGATCTTGCGCATGAAGTCCAGGCCGCTCATGGTGCGCGCGATGCCGAACAGCGTGCGCGGGTCTTCCCAGCTGATGGTGCGCGTACGCGCGGCGCCGATGGCGTCGTCCCGGGTCATTCGGCGGCCACCACCATGTGCCCGTTGGAGCCGGTGGCGCCGAAGGTGGAAATGCCGGCGACCACGCGGCCGGCCGGCGCGTCCATGGTTTCCAGCGGAATGTGCAGCACGCGCTCGCACTTGCGCGAGCGCGGATTCATGCCGTGGAAGTGCAGGTTGGGCGGAATGCGGCGGTACCGCGCGATGCACAGGCCCTTGAGCAGGCCGGCCAGGCCCGAGGCCGCTTCCGAGTGGCCGAAGTTGGTCTTCACCGACCCCACCGCCACCTTGCCGCTGCCGTTGCCGCGTTCGGAGAACACCTGCTCCAGCGAGGCCAGCTCGGTCATGTCGCCCAGCGGCGTGCCGACCGCGTGCGCCTCCACGTAGTGCACCTGCTCCGGCGTGACGCCGGCGGCGGCCTGCGCGCGGCGGATCAGCCCCACTTGGGCCGAGGCGCGCGGCATGCTGATGCCGGCGCTTTCGCCGGTGTGGTTGAGGGCGGAACCGAGGATCAGCCCGTGCACCTGCCGGCCTTCGGCGCGCGCGGTGCTGAGTTTTTGCAGCAGCACCACGCCGCAGCCTTCGCCGCGGATGTAGCCGTCGGCGTCGTCGCTGAACACCCGGCAGCGGCCCGACTGCGACAGCATGCCGCTGGCCACGAAGGTCAGGCTGGAGTCGGGGTTGACGATGATGTTGACGCCGCCGGCCAGGCAGTAGTCGGTCTCGTTCAGCAGCAGGCTCTGGCAGGCCAGGTGCACCGCCGCCAGGCCCGAGGTGCAGGCCGAGTCGATGGTCAGGCTGGGGCCGCGCAGGTCGAGCTGGTTGGACACGCGGTTGGAGATCGCGCTGATGGCCGAGCCCACGTAGCCGCCGATGCAGATGTTGGGCGCGCGGCTGTACAGCCAGCGGTGGTAGTCGATGTTGGTGGCGCCGGTGTACACACCCACCACCGCGCCGCGCGCCGGCAGATCCTGCAGGCCGGCGTCGGCCAGCGCCTCGGTGGCGCACTGCACGAACACCGCCTGCTGCGGGTCCAGCACCGAGCCGGCGTCGGGCAGCATGTCGGCCACCACGTTGTCCGGCAGGTCGGCGCGGTCCATGAAGCCGCCGGGGCAGTCCATGATCCAGCGGATGTGCTCGTGCTCCGGATCGATGTAGGAGGGCAGCAGCCACTCCCCGCGGGGCCGCACCGAGGCGGCGTCGACCCCGTCGAGGAGGAGTTTCCAGAACTGTTCGACCCCACGGGCCCGCGGGAACCGGCAGCCGATTCCCACCACTGCGATCGGTTCAGGCCACATGGGGTATGGGCATCCTCAGTCGATGCGCTGGAAGGTGATGCGCAAGAGGCCCATGGTGCCCGTGTGGAAGCCGACCATCGACAGCTTGAGCCAGTGCACGTAGCGCTGGTAGGTTTCCTCGCCGACCGTGGCGATGATCTTTTCGCGGTGCACGCCCAGCTGCTTGACCCAGTCGCCGCAGGTGCGCACGTAGCCCTGGCGGTCGTTGTGCAGCCGCACGATCTCGAACTTGCGCTCGGTCGCGGTGGCGATGTCGGCCAGCCGCGGCAGGTCGGTCTCCGGCCAGATCTTCTCCAGGATGAACGGGTTCAGGTCGGCCCGGTCGGAGTTCTCGTAGGTGATGGTCTGCAGCGACAGCCGGCCGCCCGGGCGCAGCCAGCGGCGGCAGCGGTCGAAGAATGCGCGGTAACCGTCGATCTTCTCGGCCAGGGTCACGTCGGGCCGCGCGAAGTGCTCGAAGGCGCCGATGGAGATGATGGCGTCGTAGGGCTCGGTGGGCTGGTGGTCGAACCAGCTCTCCACCCGGATGTCGATGCGCGGGTCGCCCAGCGACTGCACGTAGTCGGCCTGCGCCTGGCTGAGCGTGAGGCCGACCGCGTGCTGCACGCCGTGGGTCTCCACCATGCGCCGCAGGCAGGGGCCCCAGCCGCAGCCGATGTCCAGCGCGCGCTTCACGCCGGGCGCCTTGGCCTCGGTGATGTGGTGGTCCAGCTTGCGCTTTTGCGCCGCGGCGATGTCGTCGCCCTCGCCCCACAGCGCGCAGGTGTAGGTCTTGGTCTCGTCCAGCCACAGGTGGTAGAAGTCGTTGCCGACGTCGTAGTGGAACTGGATGGCGTCCTTGGAGGCGCCCGGGCTGGGCCGCAGGAGGGTGTCGGTGTCGAACATGGTCGGGGCCTGTCCTGTCTGTGGGTTGATCGGGTGCCGCCTCAGGCGGGAGCGCCGGCGAGGTAGGCGGCGAAGCGCTGGATGCTCGGGTGGTCGTAGGCCAGCGTCGGCTCGATCTCGCGGCCCAGCCACTTGCCCAGGTCCTCGGTCATGACGATGGTGGTCATGGAGTCCAGCCCGTTCTGGTTGAAGTAGCGCGCCGGGTCGACCTTGCCCTTGTCCACGCCGAGCACGCGGCTCACGTAGCCGACCATCCAGTTCTCGATGTCGGCGGCGCCCGGCGCGGCCGAGACGCGGTCGAGCACATCGCTCGCGACTTGCTGGTTCATGTCTGTCTCCAATCTGAGGGGGTGGTGGGTGAAAGGGGTGGCGGTCAGTGCAGCGCTTTGGCCCGCTTCTGCTCGGGCGTCAGGCGGTTGACTTCGCGCACCGCCCCGATCTTTTCCAGCGACCAGATGAAGATGCCGCCGATGTCGAGCTGCCAGGGCGCGGTGGAGAAGATGGCGGTGCGCGGGAAGGCGTGGTGCGTGCTGTGCCAGCCCTCGCCACCGGTCAGGACCGCCAGCAGGCCGAAGTTGCGGGCCTGGTCGCCGGACTCGAACACCCGGCGGCCGACGGTGTGGGCGATCGAGGTGATGGCCCAGATCGCGTGGTGCACGACGAACATGCGCACGAAGCCGCCCCACAGCAGCGCCGTCCAGGCGCCCCACCAGCTCTGCGTGGCGAGGCCGCCGATGGCCGCGGGCAGCAGCAGGCCGGACAGCACCACCGCGTTGTAGTGGTTGTTGAGCCAGCGGATGTCGGGGTCGCGCAGCAGGTCGGGGCCGAAGGTGGTGTAGTTGGTCACCTCCTTGGCGAACATCGAGCCGATGTGCGCGTGCCACAGGCCCTTGACGCGGCCGGCGAAGCCGGGACCCGACAGGTGCGGCGAGTGCGGATCGCCCGGCTGGTCGGAGGTGACGTGGTGGCGGCGGTGGTTGGCGACCCAGTGGATCACCGGCGCCTGCCCGCACCAGGTGCCGAACACCGCGAACACGATCTTCACCCAGCGGTCCGCCTTGAACGAGCGGTGCGCCAGCAGCCGGTGGAAGCCCACCGTGATCCCCATCAGCGTGAGCAGGTACATCACCAGGAACAGGCTGAAGTCCAGCACGCTCAGGCCATACCGGTACGCGGTGTACAGCGCGATGGCGGTGAAGATGGTGGGCACCACCACGGTGAGCATCGCGTAGAAGTTCTTGATGGCGACCAGCCGCGCGTTGTAGACGACGGCGCTGCCGCGCGGCGGCGGGTCGTCGTTGGCCGCGGTGGCCTTGGGGGTCTCGGAATAGGTGATCACGCTGTTCTCCACGGGGTCGGTGCAGTTGCCTGGGAATGTCGGTCGGGGTGCATGCGCCGCAGCGGCGCACGGAATGGCTCGGCCTCTTCGGGACGGCGAGGCTCTGTCGGCACGGGGGCGCCGCGTCAGGGGACGTTCATGGGGATGCCGGCGCCGAAGGCGCGGCGTGGTGCGTGAGGGGGCGCGTGGGCCCTGTCGTCCCGTACTGCGTCGGCATGTCGTCTCCCTGCTGGCACTGTCCTGGTGCAGTGATGCAGTAAAGCAGGCCTCTACTTTCGATGCAATGACGAAGTGGAAATTGCCGGCAGCGTTCCGGCGGATGGCTGGCTCAGCCGTTCGCGCGAAGGCGCGCGGCCAGGCTCTAGCGCAGCAGCGCCGACATCGCCGACAGGCTGTTGATGGTGCGCACCGCGGCTTCCACCGTCGGCACGGTGATGCCGACCTCGACGCCACCGATGCGCTCCAGCGTGGGCCACTGGCAGAACAGGTCGGCGATGGCCGGTGCTTGCGTCTGCACGCGCACCGCCACCGGTGTTTGCAGCACGAAGGGCCTGGCATCGGCGCGCGTGCGCAGGCCTTCGATCACGCCGCTGCGGATCGCGTCGCACGCCGCGGCTGGCGACAGGCTGGTGCCGCTGGTGTTGCCGGTGGCGCGCTTGGTCTGCACGAATGCCACGTGCGGCAGCAGCGGCCGGTGCTCCTCGATGAACACGTCGTCGCCGCTGGCCATCACCACCGGCACGCCGTATTCGCCGGCCAGCGCGCCGTAGATGCCCATCTCGCCCAGCTCCATGCCGTTGAGCCAGACGCGGGCGAAGGCGAAGCTGTTGATGGTGTGCGCGAGGATGCCTCGGCCCTGCGCGCGCGAGTGGTAGCCGACCATGCACACCGCATCCGCGCCTTCCACGCCGGCCATCATGCTCAGGTAGCGCGGCTTGCCCATCACGGCCTGCGCGCGCGCATCCAGCAGGTCCGGCAGCAGGTTGCGGAAGTCGCCGTGCGAGTCGTTGACCAGCACCTCGGTGGCGCCTGCCGCGAACGCGCCGTCGATGGCCGCATTGGCCTCGCGCGTCATCAGCACGCGCGCACGCTCGTACTCGGGGTTGCCGGCGCGCGTCTGCTGCGTGTGGAACACGCCGGCCACGCCCTCGATGTCGGTGGAGACCAGCACGCGCATTCGTGTCACCTCACAGCAGGCCGGACAGCGCGTCGCGGCGGTGGCCGTCGCGGCCGGTCACGGATTCGGCATGGAACAGCGCATGCAGGATGGCCTGTTCGCTGGCGTCCGCCACCGCCTGGAACAGGCCGTCGGTCAGCCGGTCGTGCAGCATGGCCACGGCCGGCATGGGCCGCGCCGTGTCTTGCGGCACCGTGTAGGCGGTGGAGAAGGCCAGGGCGATGTCGCCGCTGCCGTGGCCGAACACCGAGCCGGTGCGCGCCAGGCCGGCGCCGGCACGCAGCGCCAGCCGGCGTAGCTGCCTTGCGTCCAGCGGCGCGTCGGTGGCGACCACCAGGATGATCGATCCCTGTTCGGGAGGCGCCGGCGGCGCGCTCAGCTTGCGCGCGATCCGCAGGCCGACCGGCTCGCCGGCGACGGTCAGCTGCGGCAGCAGGCCGAAGTTGCTTTGCACCAGCACGCCGACGGTGAATTCGCGATGGCCGGCGACGGCCACGCGCCGCGACGCCGTGCCGATGCCGCCCTTCAGACCGAAGCTCGACATGCCGCGCCCGGCGCCGACCGAACCCTGCGCAACGTCGGCACCCGCCGCGTCGTAGGCCGCGAGGTAGTGCGCCTCGGTCACCGCCATGCGCTGGATGTCGTTGAGATACCCGTCATTGCACTCGAACACCAGCGGGTTCACCGTGGGCAAGGTACGACCGGTCTCGGGATTGGCACGGATGCACTGGAGGATCTGCGCCTGCGCCACGGCCGCCACCGCGAAGGTGTTGGTCAGCGCGACCGGCGTCTCCAGCACGCCGAGTTCAGCCACCTGCACCAGGCCGATGCTCTTGCCGAAGCCGTTGAGCACCACGGCCGCCGCCGGCACGCGGTCGCTGAACGGGTCGCCGGCGTGCGGCCGGATGACGGTGACGCCGGTCTGCACGTCGCCGTCGGCCAGCGTGTGGTGGCCGACCGTGACGCCTGCCACGTCGGTGATGGCGTCGCGCGGGCCCGGGGGCAGCGCGCCGATGCGCGGGGCAATCACCGTCATGGCGTCAGCCGCGGTCGATCTTCGGGTCCAGCGCGTCGCGCAGCCCGTCGCCCAGGATGTTGAAGGCCAGCACGGTGAGGAAGATCGCCAGGCTGGGGAACAGCGCCACGTGCGGCGCGTTCACCATGTCGGCGCGCGCCTCGTTGAGCATGGCGCCCCATTCGGGCGTGGGCGGCTGCGCGCCCATGCCCAGGAAGGACAGGCTGGCCGCGGTGATGATCGAGGTGCCCAGCCGCATGGTGAAGTACACGACGATGGCCGAGATGCTGCCCGGCAGGATGTGGCGCATGACGATGGTCCAGTCCGAAGCGCCGACGCTGCGCACCGCTTCCACGTAGGTCATCTGCTTCAACACCAGCGTGTTGCCGCGCACCAGCCGCGCGAAGGCCGGCACGCTGAACACCGAGACGGCGACGATCACGTTGACCATGCTGCTGCCCAGGATGGCGACCACGCCGATCGCCAGCAGGATGCCGGGGAAGGCGAACAGCACGTCGGAGATGCGCATCACGATGCGGTCCCACCAGCCGCCGTAGTAGCCGGCCAGCAGGCCCAGCGCGGTGCCGACGATGCCGCCCAGCGTGACCGACAGGAAGCCGGCCGCCAGCGACAGCCGCGCGCCGCCGAGGATGCGGCTGAAGATGTCGCGCCCCAGCGCGTCCACGCCCATCCAGTGCATGGCGCTCGGGCCCTGGTTGATGCGGTCGTAGTCGAAGAAATTCTCGGCGTCGTAGGGCGCCAGCAGCGGCGCGAACACGGCCACGGCCACCAGCAGCGCAACGAAGGCCAGCGCCGCCAGCGCGACGTGCTGCTTCTTGAACTTGCGCCAGAACTCGCTCCAGGGCGTGCGCACGGATTGCGGGCGGGTCATCGGTAGCGGATGGTCGGGTTGATGAAGCCGTAGAGCACGTCGACGACCAGGTTGATCAGGATGAATTCCAGCGAGAACAGCAGCACCAGGCCCTGGATCACGGTGTAGTCGCGCATGTCCACCGCGTCCACCAGCAGGCGGCCCAGCCCTGGCCAGTTGAACACCGTCTCCACCACGATCGAGCCGCCCAAAAGAAAGCCGAACTGCAGGCCCATCATGGTCACCACCGGGATCAGCGCGTTGCGCAGGGCGTGCTTGGCGATCACGGTGCGCTCCTTCAGGCCCTTGGCGCGCGCGGTGCGTACGTAGTCTTCCTGGATCACCTCGACGAAAGACGCCCGGGTGAAGCGCGCCATCACGGCCGCCACGGCGGCCCCCAGCGTCAGCGAGGGCAGCACGTAGTGCCGCCAGCTGTCGGCGCCCACGGTGGGCAGCCAGCCCAATTGCACCGAGAACACCTGCATCAGCAGCATGCCGAGCGCGAAGGCGGGAAACGAGATGCCGGACACGGCGATGGCCATGCCCAGGCGGTCGGGCCATTTGTTGCGCCACACGGCCGAGGCGATGCCGATGGCCATGCCGAACAGCACCGACCAGGCCATGCTGGCCAGCGTGAGCAGCAGGGTCGGCATGAAGCGCTCGCCGATCTCCACGCTGACCTTGCGGTGCGTGCGCAGCGAGGTGCCCAGGTCGCCCTGCAGCAGGCGGCCGAAGAAACTGAGGAACTGCTGCGGCAGGGGCTTGTCCAGCCCGAGGTCGCGCCGCACCAGCTCGATGGTCTGCGGCCCGGCGTCCGGTCCCGCCGCCAGGCGGGCCGGGTCGCCCGGCAGCAGGTGCACGAACAGGAACACCAGCACGGCGACGATCAAGAGCGTCGGCAGCAGGCCGAGCAGGCGCTTGAGGATGTACGCAGCCATCGCGTGCCGGTTCCCGGGTTGGTTTACTTCAGGTCGACGTCGTCGAAGTTGAACGACGCGTCGGGCATCACGTGGAAGCCGCTCAGGCCTTTGGCGTGCGCCGACAGCAGCTTCTCGGTGACCAGGAAGGCCCAGGGCGCGTCGTTCCAGATGCGCTTCTGCGCATCGGTGTACAGCCTGGTCTTCTCGGCGCCGCTGGTGGTGTTCAGCGCCTTCTGGATGTCGCCGTCCACCGCCTCGCTCTTGTAGTAGGCGGTGTTGAACAGCTTGGGCGGGAACGACTCGGAGGCCAGCAGCGGGCGCATCGCCCAGTCGGCTTCACCGGTGGAGGACGACCAGCCGACGTAGTACATGCGCACCGGCGCGGTGGCGGGATCCTGCGCGCTTTCCACCTTCTCCACCCGCTGGCCGGCTTCCAGCGCCTGCAGCTGCACCTTCACGCCGACCTGGGCCAGCTGCTGCTGCAGGAACTGGATCACCTTCTGCGCGGTGGTGTGGTTGTAGGCCGACCACAGGGTGGTCTCGAAGCCCGTGGGATAGCCGGCTTCCTTCAGTAGCGCGCGCGCCTTGGCCGGGTCGTAGGGCCAGGGGCCGAGCTTGACGGCGTATTCCACGCCGTTGGGCAGCACGCCTTCGGCCGGAATCGCGTAGCCGGAGAACGCCACCTTGGCCAGCGCCTCCTTGTTGATGGCGTAGTTGATGGCCTGGCGCACCTTCGGGTTGTCGAAGGGCTTTTGCTGCGTGTTCATCGACAGGTAGCGGTGCACGATGGACGGCGCCGCCACCACGTCCAGCGTCGGCTTGCCCTTGAGGATTTCGGCCTGTTCGTAGGGCACCGGGAAGGTGAAGTGCGCCTCGCCGGTCTGCATCATGGCGCTGCGCGAGTTGTTGTCCACCACCGGGCGCCAGGTGATGCTGTCCACCTTGGGGTAGCCCTTGCGCCAGTAGCCGGCGAACTTCTCCACCTTCAGGTAGTCGCTCTGCTTCCACTCGACGAACTTGAACGGCCCGGTGCCCACCGGGTTCTGCGCCATGCCCTTGCTGCCGTACTTCTGGATGGCGGCGGGCGACATGATGGCGCCGGACGGGTGCGCCAGCGAGTTGATGAAGGGCGAGAACGGCTCGGCCAAGGTGAAGCGCACCGTGTTCGCGTCCACCACCTCGGTCTTGGCGATGTTCTTGTACAGGTTGTAGCGCTTGAGCTTGTTCTCGGGATTGGTCACGCGGTCGAAGGTGGCCTTCACCGCCTCGGCGTTGAAGTCGGTGCCGTCGTGGAACTTGATGCCGCGCTTGAGCTTGACGGTGTAGACCAGGCCGTCCTTGCTGGCTTCGTGGCCTTCGGCCAGCACCGGCACCATCTTCATGGCGCGGTCGAAGCCGTACAGGCCCTGGTAGAAGGACTTGGCCACCGCCTGCGACAGGGTGTCGTTGGCGTCGTACGGGTCCATGGTGGTGAAGGTGGACGCCACGGCGGCGACCACGTCCTTGGCGGCCCAGGCCGGGCCGGCGAACGCGGCCGCCAGGGCGACGGCTGCTGCTGCGGGTGCGAGAGTCGATTTCATCGGGATGCTCCTGGTTGAATCAATCATTCCATGTTGCCGACGCGGTGCCGCGCCACGTAATGGCCGGGGCCCACCTGCACCAGCGGGCGCACTTCGGGCGCGTCGCCCACCGCGCGCACCGGGCTCGGGACCTCGCCTTCCAGCAGCTCGCGCTGGCGTTTGCGGCGGGTGGGGTCGGCCACCGGCACGGCCGCCATCAGGCGGCGCGTGTAGGCGTGCTGCGGATTTTCGAACACCGCGCGGCGCGGGCCGATCTCCACGATCTGGCCCAGGTACATGACGGCGACGCGGTGGCTGACCCGCTCGACCACCGCCATGTCGTGCGAGATGAACAGGAAGGCGATGCCCAGCTCGCGCTGCAGGTCGAGCATGAGGTTGACGATCTGCGCCTGGATCGAGACGTCCAGCGCCGACACCGATTCGTCGGCGATCACCACCTTGGGATTGAGCGCCAGCGCGCGCGCGATGGCGATGCGCTGGCGCTGCCCGCCGGAGAATTCGTGCGGATAACGCTCGGCCACCTCCACCGGCAGGCCGACCTTGCGCAGCAGCCAGTCGACCCGCGCCTTGGCCTCGGCGCCTTTGGCGACCTTGTGCACCAAGAGCGGTTCCATGATGGAGAAGCCGACCGTCACGCGCGGATCGAGCGAGGCGAACGGGTCCTGGAAGATGAACTGGATGTTGCGCCGCAGGGTTTGCAGCTGGCTGGTCGGCAGCGCGCGGATGTCCTGGCCGCCCAGTTCGATGGCGCCGCCCTCGCTTTCCACCAGGCGCAGCAGCGACCGGCCGGTGGTGGACTTGCCGCAGCCCGATTCGCCGACCAGCGCCAGCGTCTCGCCGGGACGGATGTCGAAGCTGATGTGTTCCACCGCATGCACGCGGCGCTGCACGCGGCCGAGCAGGCCGCTGGCAATGTCGAAGCGCGTGACCAGGTCGCGCACGTTCAGGATGGGTTCGCTGCCCGGCTGCACCGTGTCCTGCGGCTGAACCGCTTCGGCGCCGGGCAGCTGGAACTTCATCGGCAGCTCGCGGCCCTGCATGGAGCCGA
This sequence comes from Pseudomonadota bacterium, assembly GCA_040384685.1. Lineage (GTDB taxonomy): Bacteria > Pseudomonadota > Gammaproteobacteria > Burkholderiales > Burkholderiaceae_C > Ramlibacter. The sequence goes on from JAZKIV010000025.1 coordinate 86,751, forward strand.
GCCGGGGCACGGCCGCCAGCAGCGCCTGCGTGTAGGCATGCTGCGGCCGCGCGAAGATGGCGTCGACCGTGTCCTCTTCCATCCGCAGGCCGCCGTGCATCACCAGCACGCGGTCGGCCACTTCGGCCACCACGCCCATGTCGTGCGTGATGAACACCACGCCCATGCCCATCTCCTCCTGCAGCACGCGGATCAATTGCAGGATCTGCGCCTGGATGGTCACGTCCAGCGCGGTGGTCGGCTCGTCGGCGATCAAGAGCGAGGGCCGGCACGACAGCGCCATGGCGATCATCACGCGCTGGCGCATGCCGCCCGACAGCTGGTGCGGGTAGCGGCCCAGCACCTGGCGCGCCTCGGGAATGCGCACCAGCTCCAGCATGCGCAGCGCCTCGGCGCGCGCTTCGCTCGCGCTCTTGCCCTGGTGCACGCGGATCGATTCGGCCACCTGGTCGCCGGCGGTGAACACCGGATTCAGCGAGGTCATCGGCTCCTGGAAGATCATGGCGATGTCGGCGCCGCGGATGCCGCGCATCACCGAATCGCGCGCCCGCGCCAGGTCCAGCACCTCGCCCGAGCGCCGGCGGAACGCCATGCGGCCCGACACGATGTGGCCGCCGCCGTGCTCCACCAGGCGCATCAGCGCCAGCGAGGTGACCGACTTGCCCGAACCCGATTCGCCGACGATGGCAAGCGTCTCGCCGCGGTCGACGTGGAACGACAGGCCGCGCACCGCGTCCACCGTGCGTTCGGAGGTGGCGAAGCGCACCGCCAGGTCGTCGACCTGCAGCACGCGGGCCTCGGGCAGCACCAGGGAGTCGCTCTGCGCGCTCATGCCGAAGCCTTCTTGCGCTTGACAGCGGAGCGCGGGCGCGGTTCGTGGCCCGTCTCCAGCCAGGGCAGCACCGATTCGGTGAGCTGCGTCGCCGCCTTGACCGTGCCCTTGGTGCTGTGCGCCACCGCGCTGCACAGCGCCTCGATCAGCGCTGCCACGGTGGCTTCGGAATTGGCGAAGTACTGGCAGTCGGTGTGCGCGTACAGCGCGATGCTGGCCAGCGGCGCCAACGGCGAGGTCACGCGGTCGGTCAATGCCAGCACCGGAATGCGCGCCTCGCGCGCGCGGCGCGCCAGCAGGATGGTGTCGCTGAAGTAGCGCGGAAAGGCGATGGCGATCACCAGGTCGCCCGGCCGCGCGCGCGCCAGCACGCGCGCCGCGTACGAGGGGCTTTCGATGTTGGCCAGCAGCTGGACGTTGTCGCAATACGGATCCAGGTTGCGCTGCATCAGCCCGCCCAGCCAGCTGCTGGCGCCGTAGCCGATGATGTAGATGCGCTCGGCCGCCAGGATGGCCTGCACCGCCGCGCGGGCGCTGGCCTCGTCCAGCGCCTGGCGGGTGGCGTCCAGGTTGCGCTGGATGTCGCCCAGCACGCCGCCCAGCACCTCGGCCACGCTCGCGTTGCGGGCCAGCTTGGTGCGCAGCTTTTCCACCGGCGCCAGGGTGGATTCGAAGCCCAGTACCAGCGCCGCGCGGAATTGGGGATAGCCTTCGAATTCCAGCGCGCGGGCGAAGCGGTTGGCGGTGGCGACCGACACGCCGACCGTGGCGGCCAGCTCGTCGATGGGCATGGTGGCGGCCTGCAGCGGGTGCGCCAGCACGTAGTCGGCCATGCGCCGGTGCGAGCGCGTGAGCGCCGGCAGCACCCGCGCGATGCGCTGGGCCATGGTCGAGTCGTCGGGAAGGGCCGCCATTGGACGAGGTGTTGCGGAGGAGGTGTTGCCGGGCTCGCGCGGATGATCGTTAATTTACAATTCGCTGCATCATAGCGAAATTAATTCTCATCACAACCGGGAGCGTACCGACATGACCCAAGCCATTCTTGCCCTGCACGGAGGCGCCGGCACCATCGCGCGCCAGCGCATGACCGCCGACAAGGAGCGCGCCTACACCGACGCCATCGCCGCCATCCTGGACCGCGGCCAGGCGCTGCTGGCCGAGGGCGCGGCGGCGCTGGACGTGGTGACCCGCGTGGTGGAGCTGCTGGAGGACTGCCCGCTGTTCAACGCTGGCCATGGCGCGGTCTACACCAGCGAGGCTACGCACGAGCTCGACGCCGCCATCATGGACGGCCGCACGCTGGCCGCGGGCGCGGTGGCCGGTGTGCGCAGCGTGCGCAACCCGGTGCTGGCCGCGCGCGCGGTGATGCTGGATTCGCCGTACGTGCTGCTGGCCGGCGAGGGCGCCGACGCGTTCGCGCGCGAGCGCGGGCTGGTGCTGGTGGACAGCGCCTACTACGGCACGCCCGAGCGGCTGGAGCAGCTGCGCCGCATGCAGCGCGAAGGCGGCATGAAACTGGCGCTGGACCACGACGGCGCCGACCGCGTGGCGCAGGCCGCCGCGAATTCCGCCAGCGCCCCGCTCGACCCCGACAGCAAGCACGGCACGGTGGGCGCGGTGGCCTGCGACGTCCACGGCCACGTGGCGGCGGCCAGCTCCACCGGCGGCATGACCAACAAGCGGCCAGGGCGCATCGGCGACACGCCCATCATCGGCGCCGGCTGCTATGCCAACGACCGCACGGCGGCGGTGGCCGCCACCGGCACCGGCGAGGCCTTCATGCGCGGCGTGGCGGCCTACGACGTCAGCGCGCTGATGGAGTACGCCGGCCTCTCGCTGCGGCAGGCCTGCGAGCGCGTGATCCACGAGAAGATGCCGGCACTGCGCGGCAGCGGCGGGCTGGTGGCGGTGAACGCGCGCGGCGAGGTGGCGATGCCGTTCAACACCGAAGGCATGTACCGCGGGGAGGTGCGGCCGGGCTCGGCGCCGGTGGTGTCGATCTATCGCTGAGGCTGTTGCGCGAGCTCCTGCGTAATCTCCTGCGTGATGCGCAGGAACCTGTCCACGTCGTCCGCGGAATTGCAGTGCAGCGGGGACACGCGCACCGCGCCCTGCATCCCGAACGACTCCAGCATGCGCCTGGAGTACTGGCTGGTCCGCACCCGCTCGTAGACGATCACGCCGCGCCTCTCGTACTCCCGCACGGCTTCGGCGCTGTCGAGGTTGTGGAAGCCGATCGCCACGATCAGGTCGCGCCGGCGCAGGTCGTCGTGGTCGAAGTAGACGCTCACGCCGTTCAGGCCCCTGAGCCCCCGGACCTCCTGGCCGCCGTCCAGCAGGCGTGCCAGCAGCGCCCGTTCGTGCAGGGCGATAGCCTGCATCCCCGCCGCGAAGCGGGCGCGGCGGTCGGCAGGGGCACCGCCGGGAGTCTGCCGGTCTCCCAGCCAGCAGACGTAGTCCACGATCGCGCTCACCACGGCGAATTGCCATGGAACTGCGCTGCCGAGGCTCCAGGAGCCGCCGCTGGTGCCGCTGAGTTTGTGGTGCGGCAGGACCGCGGCCCGGTCGGACAGCCATGAGAAACCCGATCCGCGGCAGCCGAAGAACTTGTACGGCGCGATGTTGATCCCGTCCACCGGCGTCTTCTGCAGGTCGATGAGCCCGTGCGGCGCGTGCTGGACCGCGTCCACCACGATGTACAGGTCGGGTTTGACGGCGCGCGCGCGGCGCACGATCTGCTCGAGCTCGAGCTTCGCGCCGGAGATGTTGGACGCGTAGATCACGTTCAGCATGCAGGTGTCCGCATCGATGAGCCGGACGATCTCTTCCACGTCGACACCGCCCGTCAGCGGATTGCTGGGCGCCACCCGCAGCTCGCGGCCGAGCTTGTCTGCATAGGACGTCATGGCGTCGAAGGAAGACGGATGCTCCAGCACGGTGGTCACCATGTTCTTTCCCGGCACGTTCTCGGCGATGGCCCGGACCATGTCGAACATGGCGCCCGAAGCCGTCAGCGACGCGTACACGGAGCCGCCGCCCGCATTGAGGATGGTGCGGATGTCGGCTGTTCCGCGGGCCTGCAGCTCCTGCAGTTCGAGCGCCGTGCTGTGCAGGCGTCCCGCGTTGTCCGGAATCGCGTCGATGCCGGCGACGCAGTCGATCGCGGACTTGAGCCGGAACGCCCCGCCGGCGTTGTCGAAGTACAGCCTTTCGCGGCCGGCCGCGTCGCGGTCGACCTGGTGGAATCGGTCCTTGACCTCGCGCATCAAGGCTTCGGGAAACAGGGCGCCGGTGTCTTGCGTCATTCTCGGGATGCTTTCGTTCAAAGAGCGATGCAGCCGATCATGGGACGCGCCAAGCATTTCGAAAAGCGAAGTCTTTCCATCAGTTAGCATCACTCTTCTTCACCTATCGGGCATCGGGTCACCGGGAACAGGATGACGTTCAAGCAACTGGAAGCGCTCTACTGGATCGTCCAGCTCGGTGGATTCGCGCAGGCCGCGAACCGGCTGCACACCAGCCAGTCGGCGATCTCCAAGCGGGTGCGCGAACTGGAACAGCTGTTCGAGACCGAGCTGTTCGACCGCGGCCTGCGGACGGCGCGCCTCACCGAGAAGGGCGAGGAGATGTTCGTGCTGGCGAAGCAGCTGCTCGAGGATCGGGACGCCGCTGTCGAGCGGTTCAGCAGTCCGGAAGTGATTCATCGCAGGCTGCGCATCGGCGTGACCGAACTGACGGCCATGACCTGGCTGCCGCGCCTGGTCGCCGGCATCCAGGACGCCTACCCGAAGGTGACGATCGAGCCGACGGTCGAAAGCAGCGTGCTGCTGGCCGACCGGCTGCTGGCCGATGAACTGGACGTGGCCATCGTCCCCGATGCGTTCACCGAGCCGCGGCTGCTCGCCACCCGGGTGGGGCAGGTCGCCAACGCCTGGATGTGCAAGCCGGGATACGCCGGCCGCAAGCCGGCGATGCCGCTGCAGGAGCTGGCACGGCATCGCCTGCTCATCCAGGGCGCGACGTCCGGCACGGGGCGGATCTACGGCGCCTGGATGAAGGCGCAGGGCCTGGCCGTTGCCGATGCCATCGACGTCAGCAACCTGATGGCGCTGATCGGCCTCACCTTGTCCGGCCTGGGCATCGGCTGCCTGCCGACCGAGTGCCTGCAGCCCCTGGTGAAGGCCAAGCGGCTGCAGGTGCTCAAGGTGGCGCCCGCGCTGCCCGCGGTCAACTACGTCGCCCTGCGGCGCGGCGGCGGCCGCAGCCGGCTGATCGCCGCGGTGGTGGACATGGCGGTGGACTGCTGCGACTTCTCGCGGACCTTTCAGGCGCAGCTGGCCTGAAGCGGCGGGTGCATCTCGTGCCAGGACGTCGCGCGCTGGTAGGCGGTCGCCAGGTCCAGCAGCCGCTCGTCCTCGCCCCTGCGCCCGACCAGCTGCATCGACAGCGGCAGTCCGTCCGCATTGAAGCCGGTGCAGAACACGATCGCCGGATGGCCGGTGGCGTTGAAGGGCAGCCGGAAGGCCACGTTGCCTGAACGGCCGAGTGCTTGCGGGTCGTCGAACGCCGCCGCGGTCCCGAAGGTCACCGGCAGCGCCAGCACGTCGGCGTGCGCGAACAGGCGGTCGACCGAGGCCTTGAGAAGTTCTCTTTCTTCCAGCGCTTTGGCATAAGCCTGCAGGCCGACATCCGCCCCGCTTTCGAGCCGGCTGCGGCACATGGCGCCGTACAGGTCGGCGGCACGGGCCAGGCGGTCCCGATGGGTCGCATAGGCCTCGTGTCGCAGGATGGTTCCGCCGATCTCTCTTGCCTTGCCGAGGTCGGGAAATTCCACGCCGGTGGCCCGCGCACCGAGCGATTGCAGGATCTTCAGGGCCGCGGCCATGGCATCGGCGACATCGGCATCCACCGCGAGGCCGTCGGCGGAAATGTCGACCACTCCGATCCTGCTGGCTGACAAACCTTCATTGCGCTTTTTGGGGGCCACCAGCCCGGCGAACATCAACGCGCAGTCCTCGGCGGTTCGTGCCATGGGGCCGATCGTGTCGAGCGTGGGCGCCAGGGGCATGACGCCGCGCATGCTGATGCGCCCATGCGTCGGTTTGAGCCCGACCAGCCCGCAATAGGCGGCGGGCGCGCGCACCGACCCGCCGGTGTCCGTGCCGAGCGCCAGCGGCACGAGCCCCGTGGCTACTGCGACGGCGCTGCCGCTGGACGAGCCGCCTGCGGTCCGCCTTGGATCCCACGGATTGCGCGGGGATGGCCAGGGCAGGTCGTCCAGCGGCGAGCCGATGCCGAATTCCTCCAGCGCCAGCTTGCCGAGATAGATGGCGCCTTGCCGCTGCAGCCGCTGCACGGCAAGCGCGGTCCTGCTCGCCACCTCGGCGGGATGGCGCGAATGGGCGCTGGTTGGCGCGCCCCGCACGTCGATCAGGTCCTTGACGGCGAACGGCACCCCGTGCAGCGCCGGCAGCGGAACGCCGGCCGCCCGCCGCAGATCCGCCTGCCGCGCCGCATCGAGCGCCTGCTCCCAGGCCAGGGAGACGAAGGCATGCAGGTGCCGGTCGGCGCGATGGATCCGCTCCAGCAGCGCAGACAGGTATTCGACCGCGCCCAGCTCGCCGCCCGCCAGCGCGGCGCGCACGGCGGCCGCGCTCCAGTACGCAAGATCGCCGCGGCGAGCCGTGCCGGTCACGGCTGCGGTGCGGCGCCCGCGCGCAGCGGACGGAAGAACGCTCGGATGTCCTGGGCGAGCAGTTCCGGAACTTCCCATGCCGCGAAGTGACCGCCGCGCGGCAACTGCGACCAGTGCACGATGTTGAAGGCCCGCTCGGCCCAGCTGCGCGGCGGCATCGGCAGTTCGCGGGGCAGGTGGACGATGCCGCAGGGAGGGTGGATGCGCTGGCCGGCCGCCAGGTGCAGGGGGTGCTCCCTGGCTTCGCTGTACAGGCGCATCGCCGAGTGGGCCGTGCCGGTCAGCCAGTGCAGCATGATGTCCGTGATCATCTCGTCTTTCGTCAGCGCTTCGTCCGGCTCCGACCGGCAGTCGCTCCAGCCCCGGAACTTCTCGACGTACCAGGCCGCCAATCCCAGTGGCGAATCGGTGAGCGCATAGGCCAGCGTGAGCGGCTTGGTTCCCTGGATCGCGATGTACCCGCCCTCGGCCTCCGCCCATTGGGCCACGCTTTTCAGGTACGCCTCCTCGGCGGGGGTGAGCGGCGGATCGTCCGCGCTGATCGCCGGCCTGAAGCGCGTGGACACGTAGTTGAGGTGCAGGCCCAGCACCCGGTCGGGGTGCTGGAGCGCGGCCGCGGCGCTGATCCAGGAGCCCCAGTCGCCGCCCTGCACACCGAACCGGGGGTAGCCCAGGCGCGACATGAGTTTCGCCCAGAGGTCGGCCACGGCGAACACGCTGGTCCCCCGCTGCGTCGGGCGGCTGGAGAAGCCGTATCCGGGGATGGAGGGCGCGACGACGGTGAACGCATCGGCCGGGTCGCCGCCGTGCGCCGCCGGGTCGGTGAGCAGCGGAATGATCTTGAGCATCTCCACGAAGCTGCCGGGCCAGCCGTGGGTGAGGACCAGCGGCAGCGGCGCGGGTCCGCGGCCCGGCTGGTGGATGAAGTGGACGTCGTGCCCGTCGATGTGCGTGAGGAACTGCGGGAACGCATTCAGCCGGGCCTGCTGCGCCGGCCAGTCGTACTGCTCCAGCCAGTAGCGCACGAACTCCTGCATGTAGGCCACCGGCGGGCCGTAGCGCCACGGCTCGGCCGCCACTTCATCGGGCCAGATGGCCCGTTGCAGCCGCAGCCGGAGTTCCTGGACGGCCGCGGGGTCCACGTCGGCCGTGAACGGCGCGATCGCCTCGCCCGCAGTCATGGCTGCGCGCCCAGCGGGATGCGCTTGCCGTCCCTGAACACGTACAGGGTGATGGCGGGATTGCGCAGTTCGCCGTTCGGCTCGAAGCCGACGTTGGCGGTGACGCCCTTGAAGCTGACTTCCGTCAGTTTGGCGGCGTAGACCTTGGGGTCGACCGAGTTGGCGCGCTTCATCGCATCCACCAGCGCGAAGGTCGCGTCGTAGTAGTAGGGGCTGAAGATCTGGAACTGCCCGGGGAACTTGGCGTCGTAGCGCTTCTTCCAGGCCTCGCCGCCGGGCATTTTGGCGAGCGAAGAGCCGCCCTCGGCGCACACGACGTTGCCGAGCGTCTTCGCGCCGGCCGACAGCTTGATCAGTTCGCTGGTGCACAGGCCGTCGCCGCCGAACACCTTCATGCGGTTCATGCCCAGTTGCTCGATCTGGCGCAGCAGGGGGCCGCCCTGCGCATCGACGCCGCCGTAGAACAGCGCTTCCGGGTTCTTGCTCTTGATCGCCGTCAGCAGGCTCATGAAGTCGGTGGCCTTGTCGGTCGTGAACTGCTCGTCGACGATCTGCAGGCCCTTGGCCTTGGCGGTCTTCCTGAACACGTCGGCGACGCCCTGGCCATAGGCGGTGCGGTCGTCGATGACGGCCACGCGCTTGAGCTTCAGGACGTCCACCGCGTACTCGGCCAGGCCGGCGCCCAGCGCGTTGTCGCTAGCGATGAGGCGGAAGGTGGTCTTGTAGCCGGGCTTGGTCAGCTGCGGATTGGTGGCCGAGCCGGTGATGTTCGGGATGCCGCAGTCGCTGTAGATCTTGGAGGCGGGAATGGCGGTGCCGGAGTTCTGGTGGCCGACCACGCCGTTGACCTTCGCGTCGCACAGCCGCTGGGCCACGGCGGTGGCCTGCTTGGGGTCGGCCGCGTCGTCCTCCGTCTGGACTTCGAAGCGCACGCGCGCGCCGCCGATCACCAGGTTCTGCGCGTTGAGGTCCTCGATGGCCATGCGCACCGCGTTGTCGGAATCGCGGCCGTAGTGGGCCTGCGGTCCGGACAGCGGGCCGCCGTAGGCGATCTTCACGCGCTGGATGTCCTGTGCCGCGGCCGTGCCGGCCGTTGCGGCCAGGGCCGCAGCAATCGCCAGGTGAAGTCCGTGTCGCATCGTGTCTCCAGAATGATGTTGAAGTCCTGGATCATGGGAAGCGCCGGACATTTCGGAAAGCGAAGTTTTTGGATCGATACGGATCGCTTTCAGGCATGCCTGGCGGCCACCGCCTCCACTTCCAGCAGCCAGGCCGGCTCCAGCAGCCGGCAGCACACGACGGTGGAAGCCGGCCGGTGCTCGCCCAGGTGCTTGCGCCGCAGCCGCACGTTCGCGCCGTCCAGCGACGGGTCGGCCAGGTAGGTGCGGATGGAGACCAGGTCGGCGATTTCCATCTGCGCATCCCGCAGCAGCACGCCGATGTGGTTCCAGATGAGGTCGCCCTGTTCCTCGAAGCCGGCCGGCATGGTCTTGCCGTCGGCCAGGTAGCCGTTCAGGCCGCTGATGAACAGCATGCGGGCGCCCGCGGTGGTCTGCACGGCGTGGCTGTAGTTCGCGTAGGGCGGGAAGAGGCCGGGCGGGTTGTGGAGGATCATGCTCATGTATGGGCTTTCGGTTGGTGCCAGTCGGAAAGTCAATCGGAAAGAAGGGCGCATGCCCGGCGCGCGGGTGCCCGCCAAGCCCTCGTTCAGAACTGCGGCGAGGCGCCGCCCGAGAGCTCCGACGACTGCAGGTTGCAGTAGTCCACCAGCGAATCGATTTCGGTGGACTTGTCGAACACCGCGTCCACGCCCAGCTGCGCGCAGCGCTTGCGCACGGTGGGGTTGGCGTAGTTGCTGAAGACGATGATCTTCTGGTGCGGCTTGCGCGGCGCCATGCGCTGCACCAGGCCGAGGCCGCTGCCTTTTTTCAGGAACAGGTCGACGATGATGATGTGCCAGCCGTCGGGGTGCGCCTGCAGCCACTCGGCGGCCTCGTCCTCGGTGCCGCTGGTGCCGATCACCTTCAGCGAGGTCAGCTCCTCGAGCGCGCCGACGAGGTTCTCGCGGATGTTCGCGTTGTCCTCGACTACATACGCTTGCAGCTGCACGGCGGTCCTGTCCTGATGATGACAGCCGACTCTAAGGAAGAGGTAGAAGCCGCGCCAGCGCCATCTTCCCGTCCCTTTGTAGGACGCAGCCTACCGCGCCACGCACGAGCAGGAAGGCGACCGTAAGATGCCCGGCAGCATGCCCACCGACCCGCTCAAACAAGCCCAGGCCCTGCTCAAGCTGGTGGAGCGCGCCGTCTTCGCCGGCGTCTGGACGCTGCACGTCGCGGACCAGCGGCTGGAATGGTCGGACCAGCTGGCGCTGCTGCACGACGCCGCGCCCGGCTACGTGCCGGCCGTGGCGCGCGCCTTCGAGCACTACGCGCCCGAATGGCGCCAGGAGATGCAGGAGCGCGTGCGCGCCTGCGCCGAGCAGGGACAGCCGTTCGACGTCGAGGTGCAGATCGTCACCCTGCGGCGCCGCCGCGCCTGGGTGCGCTGCGTCGGCCAGCCGGTGCGCGACGCGGGCGGGCACATCGTTCGCGTGGAAGGCGTGGTGCAGGAGATCGCGCCGCACGGCTACGCGTTCGGCACGCTGCTGCGCCACACGGTGAGCATGGGCGGCGCGATGGGCAGCGGCGAGGCCTTCACCACGGTGGACCGCGAGGGCGGCCTCACCTACGCCAACGAGCAGGCCGAGCGGCTGCTCGGGCGCGCCGCGCAGGAGCTGATCGGCCGCAAGCTCTGGGGCCACTTCCGCAAGACGGCGCGGCTGCGGCTGGAGGAGGCCTTCGGCGCCGCCGTCGCCGGGCGCGCCATGCTGGAGCTGGAGGAGCTGAACGTGCAGGGCAACCTCTGGCTGGAGCTGCGCGGCTACCCGTTCGGCGGCGGGCTGGCGGTGCACCTGCGCGACGTGACGTCGCGGCACCGCGAGCAGGAACAGCTGCTGCTGCTGGAAAGCAGCATCGGGCGTCTGAACGACATCGTCATCATCACCGAGGCCGGGCCGTTCAACGCGCCGGGGCCGCGCATCGTGTTCGTCAACGAGGCTTTCGAGCGCCGCACCGGCTACACCCGCGAAGAGGTGCTGGGCCGCACGCCGCGCCTGCTGCAGGGGCCGGGCACCGACCGCCGCGAGCTGGACCGCATCCGCGCGGCGCTGGAGCAGTGGCAGCGCGTGCGGGTGGACATCGTGAACTACACCAGGGACAGCCAGCCCTACTGGGTCGACCTCGACGTGTCGCCGGTGTGGGACAAGCTGCGCCGCCTCACGCACTGGGTGGCGGTGGGCCGCGACATCACCGAGCGCAAGCTGGCCGAGGAGAAGATCCAGTACCTGGCGTTCTACGACCCGCTGACCCAGCTGCCCAACCGGCAGCTGCTGATGGACCGGCTGCGCGACACGCTGGCGGCCGGCCGCAGCGGCGCGCTGATGTTCATCGACCTGGACAACTTCAAGGTGCTCAACGACACGCTGGGCCACCAGAAGGGCGACCTGCTGCTGCAGCAGGCCGCGCTGCGCCTGCGTTCCTGCCTGGCCAAGGGCGACACGGTCGGCCGGTTGGGCGGCGACGAGTTCGTGATCCTGCTGGAGAACCGCCCGGACAAGCCGATCGACCCGCCCGCCGCCGCCGCGCTGGTGAGCGAGCGCGTGCTGGCCCGGCTGGGCGAACCCTACGAGCTGCCCGGCTACGTGCACCACAGCACCTGCAGCATCGGCGTGACCCTGTTCGGCGCGGCGCCGCCGTCGATCAGCGAGCTGCTGAAGCAGGCCGACCTGGCGATGTACGAGGCCAAGGCGGCGGGGCGCAACACGGTGCGCTTCTTCGACCCGGCGATGCAGGTGCTGGCCTCGGCCAACGCGGCGCTGGCGGCCGACCTGCGCCAGGCCTGGCGCGACGGCCACCTGCAGATCCATTACCAGCCGCAGGTCGGCGCGGGCGGGCGCATGAGCGGCGTCGAGGCGCTGCTGCGCTGGGCCCATCCACAGCGCGGCATGGTGGCGCCGGCGCGCTTCATCCCGTTCGCCGAGGAAAGCTCGCTGATCCTGCCGATCGGCCGCTGGGTGCTGGAGTCGGCCTGCGCGCAGCTGGCGGCCTGGGCCGTACGGCCCGACCGCGCGCACCTGAGCATCGCGGTGAACGTGAGCGTGCGGCAGTTCCGCCACCCGGATTTCGTCGACGAGGTGACCACCGCGATCCGCAACGCGGGCGTGCGGCCCGACCGGCTGAAGCTGGAACTCACCGAAAGCCTGCTGGCCGACGGCATCGACGTGACCATCGCCAAGATGGGCAGCCTGAAGGACATGGGCGTGCAGCTCTCGCTGGACGATTTCGGCATCGGCTATTCGGCGCTGGCCTACCTGAAGCGGCTGCCGCTGGACCAGTTGAAGATCGACCGCAGTTTCGTCAAGGACATCCTCACCGACGCCAACGACGCGGCCATCGCGCGCACCATCATCGGCCTGGCGCAGAGCCTGGGGCTGGACGTGATCGCCGAGGGCGTGGAGACGGAAGCGCAACGCGCCTTCCTGGCGCAGCAGGGCTGCCAGCAGTACCAGGGCTACCTGTTCAGCAAGCCGCTGCCGCCCGATGCGCTGGAGGCGTTCATCGATGCGCAGGCCGCGCGGGCTACACCGGCGCCATCTGCACCGGTGAAGTGACCTGGGCGCGCGGCAGGCGCAGCTGGATCCGCTGGGCGTCGCGCGAGGCCGCGGCGGCGCCGGCCAGCGCCAGCGCCTGCACGTCGGCCCATTCGATCGGCAGCGGCGCGCTCTCCTGCGGAGCGACGTGGAAGGGCGCGTGTTCCAGCGGAACGCAGGACAGCAGCAGCAGCGCATCGGCCGCCGACACCTCGGCGTGGATGGCGATCTCGCAGGGCTGCGGCGCGGTGTCCATCGTCACCATCAGCGCGGCGGCGAGCAGCGCGCGCGCGGCCGAGCGCGAGACCTCGAAGCCGGTTTCGCCGACGTGGTTGCTCAGCTGGAAGCCGTGAAAATTGAGGTTGCCCGTGAGCAGGGCCGTGCAGTCCGCCACCGCCTGGTGCAGCGGCACGGCGTCGTCGTCGGCCACGTCGAGCCAGCTTGCCACCCGCAGGCAGTCGGCCACGGCGTCGCGCGACAGGCGGTTGAGCTTGGCGATGCTGGCCTGCATGTCCCCGGGCGAGGCGGTGCCGCGTTCCAGGCGCGCACCCAGCATTTCGGTGAGCATGGAGACCGCCTGCAGGTTGACCACCATGTCGTGCTTGAGCGCGGGCGCCAGGCGTCGCAGCAGCACGTTGCGTGCCGCTTCGGCCGCGGGGTTGCCACGCCGCACGCGAGCCGGCAGCGGGCTCTCGGCCCGCGTCGGCAGCGCGGCGGCTTCTTCGGTGGTCAGCAAGGCATGGATCCGTAGGACAGCTCGACCGAGAGTGTGTTGCCAGCGTTGAATGCGCCATGTCGGGACGGCTCTGCCATCGGCGTAGGACAAAATCCTACCTCCCGCGATTCGATGACAGGCGCCGCTATGCTTGCATCATCATGAGCAAAGCGTTCACCCGTGAACAGGACGCCGAGGACGAGGACGACCTCGCCCTGCCGCCGCTGCCCGCGGGCGGCAGGAACTACATCACGCCGCAAGGCTATGCGCGGCTGCGCGCCGAGCTGCTGCAGCTGATCGACGACGAGCGGCCCAAGGTGGTGGAGATCGTGCACTGGGCCGCGGGCAACGGCGACCGCTCGGAGAACGGCGACTACATCTACGGCAAGAAGCGCCTGCGCGAGATCGACCGGCGCATCCGCTTCCTCACCAAGCGGCTGGAGATTGCCGAGGTCACCGACCCCACGGTGCACCACGGCCGCGACCAGGTGTTCTTCGGCGCCACCGTCACCTATGCGGAAGAAGCGTCCGGCCAGGAGCGCACCGTCACCATCCTGGGCATCGACGAAGCCGACAGCGCGCGCGGCCAGGTGAGCTGGATCTCGCCGATCGCGCGGGCTTTGCTCAAGGCGCGCGAAGGCGACGTGGTGAAGCTGGTCACGCCGACCGGCGTGCAGGACGTCGAGGTCCTGAAAGTCGACTACCCCGCGCCGCCGGGTCAGTGACCGGGCCGGATGCGCCGAGCGCGCATCACCAGCGGCGTGCGCTTCAAATTGCGCAGCACCGCTTCCAGGTGGCTGCGGTCGCGCACCGAGATCACGAAGCGCAGATCGGTGGCGTCCTGCGCCGGTTCCTCGTCCATGTCCACGTGCGTGATGTCGGCCTCCGCGCTGGCCAGGGCGGATGCAACGCGGGCCAGCACGCCCTTGCCGTTGGACACCGTCACCAGCACGCCGGTCTCGAACGGGCGCACCGGCTCGTCCGACCATTCCACGCCGATGAAGCGCTCCGCGTCCTTGTGCTGCAGGCGCTTGGCCACGGCGCAGTCTTCCGCGTGCACCACCAGGCCTTCGCCGCGGCCCAGGTAGCCGAGGATGGAATCGCCGGGCACCGGGCGGCAGCAGCTGGCGAACTGCACCGAGGCGTTCTCGCTGCCGTCCAGCACCACGCTGCCCTGCGTCACGTGCTCGTGCGCGGTGTAGCGCTCGCGGCTGATCAGCAGCGCGTTGGGTTTCTCGCCGCGCTCGGCCATCAGGTTCATCAGCCGCTTGGCCACGATGGTGGCGATGCGCTTGCCCAGGCCCAGGTCGGTCAGCAGCTCGGCGCGGCTGCGGTTGCCGGTGAAGCGCAGCAGCTTTTCCCAGATGGCGCGGTTGGCCTCGTCGTCCGGCGGCGGCTTTTCCATGCCCTCGGCGCGCAGCGCCTGCGCCAGCAGCTTGTCGCCCAGGTCCTGCGACTCGGCCTGCGCCATGGTCTTCAGGTGGTGCCGGATCTTCGAGCGCGCGCGGCCGGTGCGCACGAAGGCCAGCCAGCCGGGGTTGGGCACCGCGTCGGGCTCGGTCTTCACCTCGACCACGTCGCCGTTCTTCAGCTCGGTGCGCAGCGGCACCACGGCGCCGTTGATCTGCCCGGCCACCGTGTGGTCGCCCACGTCGCTGTGGATGGCGTAGGCGAAGTCGACCACGGTGGCGCCGCGCGGCAGCGCCAGGATCTGGCTCTTGGGCGTGAACACGTAGACCGCGTCGGGGAACAGGTCGATCTTCACGTGGTCCCAGAACTCGGCGGCGTCGCGCGTCTCGTTCTGGATGTCCAGCAGCGACTGCAGCCACTTGGTGCCCAGCCGCTCGCCGCCGTCGCTCACCTCGGGCAGGCTGGACTTGTACAGCCAGTGCGCCGCCACGCCCGATTCGGCCACCAGGTGCATGGCCTCGGTGCGCAGCTGGAACTCCACGTTCACGCCCGACGGCCCGACCAGCGTGGTGTGCAGCGACTGGTAGCCGTTGATCTTGGGAATGGCGATGTGGTCCTTGAACTTGCCCGGCACCGGCTTGTACATCTGGTGCAGGAGGCCCATGGCCGTGTAGCAGTCGGTCACCGTCGGCACGATGATGCGAAAGCCGTAGATGTCGGTCACCTGCGCGAAGCTCAGGTGCTTGTCGTCCATCTTCTTGTAGATGGAAAACAGCGTCTTCTCGCGCCCGAAGATGCGCACGTGCATGCGCGCGGACTCGAACGCCGCCTCCACGTCGCGCTGCACCTTGTGGATC
The DNA here is from genome assembly GCA_040384685.1 of Pseudomonadota bacterium. Lineage (GTDB taxonomy): Bacteria > Pseudomonadota > Gammaproteobacteria > Burkholderiales > Burkholderiaceae_C > Ramlibacter. The sequence continues at coordinate 102,131 of JAZKIV010000025.1, forward strand.
AGGTCGCGCCGGCGGCTGCGCGCCTTGGCCACCGCCTTGCTCAGCACCAGGTAGCGCCAGGGCTTCAGGTAGCGGAAGGCCAGCTCCTGCAGCTCGCGGTAGGTCTGGTTCAGGCCCAGCCGGTGCGCGATGGGCGCGTAGATGTCCAGCGTTTCGGAGGAGATGCGGCCCCACTTCTCGCGCGGCACGTCTTCCAGCGTGCGCATGTTGTGGGTGCGGTCGGCCAGCTTGACCAGGATCACGCGCACGTCGCGCGCCATCGCCAGCAGCATCTTGCGGAACGACTCGGCCTGGTTTTCCTCGCGCGTGTTGAACTGCAGCTTGTCGAGCTTGGTAAGGCCGTCCACCAGCTCGGCCACCGGCGCACCGAAGCGCTCGATCAGCTCGGGCTTGGTGACGCCGCAATCCTCGATGGCGTCGTGCAGCAGCGCGGCCATCAGCGCCTGGGCGTCGAGCTTCCACTCGGCGCACTGGGCAGCCACGGCGATCGGGTGCGTGATGTAGGGCTCGCCGCTGGCGCGGATCTGGCCCAGGTGCGCCTCGTCGGCGAAGCGGTAGGCCTTGCGCACCGCGTCGATGTCGCCGGCATCCAGGTAGTCGAGCCGGGCGGTGAGCGCGGCGAAGCTGGCGGCAGCCGCGTTGGCGGCTGCAGGGCTGGGCAGCACCGGGGGGGAGGGGCGCCGGCCTTTTTTGCCAGGAGGAGGGTGAAGCACCGCGCTCATCTCCCTCAAATGTAGCGCGCGCAACCCCGCGCAAGGCGTCAAAACGAAAAAAGCACCGCAAGGCGGTGCTTTTCGAAGCAGCGGACCCGGCTGGCGGGTCCGTGTGCAGCGTCAGCCTGGAACTTTCTTCAGCATCTCCAGCCCGATCTTGCCTTCGGCGATCTCGCGCAGGGCGGTCACGCCGGGCTTGTTCTTGCTCTCGATCTTCGGCGCGTGGCCCTGGCTCAGCATGCGGGCGCGGTAGGTCGCGGCGAGCACCAGCTGGAAACGGTTGGGGATGTGCTGAAGGCAGTCTTCAACGGTGATGCGGGCCATGTGAATTTTCCGATCTAGAGGATGCCCAGGTCCTGGAAGGTCTCGGCGCGAGCGCGCCGCTGGGACGAAAACTTGAGGCGCTGGGCGTGAACAATGGTTTTCAGGTCGAAAAGCGCATGTTCGAAAAGCTCGTTGATTATAACGAAGTCGAATTCCCGGGCCTCGGCCATCTCGGTGGCGGCGTTCTTCAGCCGCAGCTCGATCACCTCGGGCGGGTCCTCGCCGCGCCGCTGCAGCCGCGCGCGCAGCTCGTCCCAGCTGGGCGGCAGGATGAACACCAGCACGGCGTTGCCGAACACGCGCCGGATCTGCAGCGCGCCCTGCCAGTCGATCTCCAGGATCACGTCGGCGCCCTGCGCCATGCGCTCCTCGATGGCTTTCTTGGAAGTGCCGTAGCGGTGGCCGTGCACGTGCGCCCATTCGACGAAGGCGCCGGCGCGGACCATGGCGTCGAACTCGTCGGGCGTGACGAAGTAGTACTCGCGGCCGTGCTTTTCCTGTCCGCGCGGCGGGCGGGTGGTGTGCGACACCGAGGGCCGCACCCGCGCGTCGAGTTCCTGCAGCGCGTTGACCAGGCTGGACTTGCCCGCGCCGCTGGGCGCGGCGACCACGAACAGGTTGCCGGGATAGTCCATGAAGGCTGCTGCTGGAAAAAAGAAAGGGCGACTGCGCGAATCTTAGCAGTCGCCCTTGAGCGCTCCGGCCGGCGGCCGGGCGCGCGTGCCTTACAGCGAAGCGCCGTTCAGCTTGACCGAGGTGGCCTGGATGGTCTGGTTGATGCCGCCGCCGGTCATGGTGGTCTTCACCGGGATGCCCTTGCCCACGATGATCCAGCTGGTCTGCACCGTGGTGGTCCCGTTGGAGGTGTTGGTGGTTTCCATCTTGCAGGCGTTGTACGTGCCGGCCGGCACCTGGACGGTTTCCTGGCCCACGTACTTCAGGTTCATCGAGGTGGTGGTGGTGCTGTTGATCGGCTGGGAGAAGCCGAGCACCGACACCGTGCCCGAGGTGATCAGGGTCTGCGAGCTGGTGTAGGTCTGGCCCACGGCCAGCGAATACTGCTGGTCGACGAAGGGCGGCGTGTACACGCTGGTCGAGTTCATCGTGGAGGTGATGCCCGACGTCGCGCTGGTGCCGCTCAGGATGTCGCCGTACTGCGTCATTTCGGCGGTGCCGCTGCGCACGCCGTAGTTCTTGACGCTGAAGTTGCTGGTCACCGAGACGCCGCCCGAGACGTTGGTCCCGCCGGTGGTGACCACGGTTTCGCGGGCCTGGTAGCCCTGGAACGTGGTCATGCCGCCGACCAGGGTGTCCGAGGTCTGGTTGCCGGTGATGTCGCCCAGGTACTGGTACGAGATCTGCATGTGGGTGCCCTGGGTCTCGGCCAGGCTCAGGTCGTAGCAGCCGTTGCCGGTGCCGCCCCCACCGCCGCCGCCGATGTCCACGTTGATGAAGTTCGTGAGCTGGCCGACATAGGCCGGCGCGCCGCCGAAGGCGCCGCCCATCACGTACACGCCGTACAGCTCCAGGCCGGGGCTGGCGCTGACCACCACGCCCAGGTAGACGCCGGTCTCGGGATAGAACCGGTAGGCGAACGGGCCGATGGTGCCGGTGGTCTTGTGGCCGGGGAAGAAGCCCGGGAAGGTGCTCTCCCCGAAATTCATCAGCTGGTCCGCCGCGGCGGCCGGCGTGACCGCCATGGGCGCCAGGGCTGCCGATTGCGCGCGCAGCGCTTCGATGGCCGATTGCGGCGTTGCCGCGACGGGGGTGTCGGAACCACCGCCACAGGCGGTCACGAGGATTGCAACGGCAGCCGCCGCCAGGCACTTCTTGAACAAGGCAAATCCCTCCAGGTGGAAAGCGGGGATCGTAACGTTTGTTGTTACCAAAGCGCCAGTGAAAAAATGCCCAGCTGTGCGCTTTCTGCCCCCTGCTTCACGGGATGGCCGCCGCCGGGGATCGGTGCTATAAGCGCGCCCATGCGCCGCCCCGGCCCTGCGGCTGGAACAGCGTCACTCGATGTTCTGGACCTGCTCGCGCATCTGCTCGATCAGCACCTTCATGTCCACCGAGATGCGCGTCAGCTCCAGGGCGGCCGACTTGGAGCCCAGGGTGTTGGCCTCGCGGTGCAGCTCCTGGATCAGGAAATCCAGCCGCTTGCCGACGTCGCCGCCCTTGTGGATCAGGCGCTCGATCTCGTCCAGGTGGGCCGCCAGCCGGGTGAGTTCCTCGGCCACGTCGATGCGGATGGCGAAGGCGGTGGCCTCGGACAGCGCCCGGTCCTGGGCGCTTTCGGGCGTGGCCGCGCCCTCGGCCAGCGCCATGGCGTCCTTCCAGCGCTCCAGGAAGCGCTGGCGCTGCTGCTCGACCAGCTGCGGTACCAGCGGCCTGGCCTGCTGCGCCAGGGTGCGCAATTGTCCCAGGTGGCCGAGCAGCATTTCGGCCAGGCGCTTGCCTTCGCGCTCGCGCGCGGCGGCCAGCTCGTCCAGCACGCGCGGCGCCAGCGCCTGCAGGGCGGCGCCCCAGTCCACCTCCACCGCGCCCTCGCTGCTGCCCAGGCGCAGCACTTCGGCCACGCTGAGCACCGCGGCGTCGGGGATGGCGCCGCGCACCAGGTGCTGCAGGGCGCCCAGGCGCTGCAGCATCTGCGGCGAGGGATCGCGCAGGCCGTCGCCCTGCGGGTTGTCGATGGAGGCGCGCACTTCCACCTTGCCGCGCTTCAGGCGGCCGGTCAGCAGCTCGCGCAGCACCGGCTCGTGGGCGCGCAGTTCGTCGGCCAGGCGAAAGCTCAGATCCAGGAAGCGGCTGTTGACGGAGCGGATCTCCAGGCCAAGCCGGCTCGCGCCTTGCGCAGGGCTGTCCTGCGCGCTTGCATAACCGGTCATGCTGTAAACTGCCATGAAGATTTGTATCGTGGTTCGTTGCGGGAAGATGAGGATCGACGGACCCGCCGACGGGCCCCTACAGTCGTAAATTATGTCAAAGGTCAAACCAGCCCCTTTGCCGCCCGACACCGTGATCGGCGGCTACCGGGTGGTTCGCAAGCTGTCGGCGGGCGGCTTCGGCGTGGTCTACCTGGCCGTCGACAACGAGGGCCAGCAGGTCGCCATCAAGGAATACCTGCCGTCGTCGCTGGCCACCCGCGCGCCCGGCGAATTGCTGCCGCAGGTGGCGGCCGAAAAACTCTCCTTGTACCGCCTGGGCCTGAAAAGCTTCTTCGAGGAAGGCCGCTCGCTGGCGCAAATTTCGCACAGTTCCGTGGTGAGCGTGCTGAATTTTTTCCGCGAGAACGAAACAGTCTACATGGTGATGAACTACCTGGAGGGCGCGACCCTGCAGGACTTCATCATCACCGCGCGCGAGCTGAAAAAGCAGAAGGTGTTCCGCGAATCCACCATCCGCTCGCTGTTCGACGAGATCCTGCGCGGCCTGCGCATCGTGCACCAGCACAAGATGCTGCACCTGGACATCAAGCCGGCCAACATCTTCATCACCGACGACAACCGCGCCGTGATGATCGACTTCGGCGCCGCCCGCGAGGTGCTGTCCAAGGAAGGCAACTTCATCCGCCCGATGTACACCCCCGGCTTCGCCGCGCCCGAGATGTACCGGCGCGATTCGTCCATGGGCCCCTGGACCGACATCTACGCCATCGGCGCGTGCATCTACGCCTGCATGCAGGGCTACCCGCCCAACGACGCGCCGCAGCGGCTGGAAAAAGACCGGCTGGCGCTGGCCCTGTCGCGGCTGCGCGGCGTGTACTCGGACAACCTGATCGAAGTGGTGGAGTGGTGCATGTCGCTGGACCCGCTGTCGCGCCCGCAATCGGTGTTCGCGCTGCAAAAGGAGCTCAGCCGCGAGGGCGAGCGCCGCTACACCAAGCTGACCGTGGGCGAGAAGATGCGCCTGCAGTTCGACAACATGGTGTCTGACACCAAGAAGAACGTGAAACGCGCCACCGGATTCGGCGGGGTACGCGCCAAATGAAATTCTCCGTCTTCCAGATCAGCCGCAAGGGCGGCCGCGAGAAGAACGAGGACCGCATGGGCTATTGCTACACGCGGGAATCGGGCCTGTTCGTGCTGGCCGACGGCATGGGCGGCCACCCGGAAGGCGAAGTGGCCGCGCAGCTGGCGCTGCAGACCATCTCGGCGCTCTACCAGAAGGAGGCGCGCCCGGTCGTCAAGGACGTGACCGAGTTCCTGGCCACCGCGCTGATGGCCGCGCACCACCAGATCATCCGCTACGCCAGCGAGCGCGGCATGCTGGACACGCCGCGCACCACGCTGGTGGTGGCCGTGCTGCAGGGCTCGCAGGCCACCTGGGTGCACTGCGGCGACTCGCGCCTGTACCTGGTGCGCAACGGCGAGCTGGTCACGCGCACGCGCGACCATTCGTACATCGAGCAGCAGAACGCCGGCGTGATCCGCATGGACCGCGTCAACCGCAACATCCTGTTCACCTGCCTGGGTTCACCCACCAAGCCGGTGTTCGACGTCACCGGGCCGGTGCCGCTGCAGCAGGGCGACAAGCTGCTGCTGTGCTCCGACGGCCTGTGGAGCAGCCTGCCGGACCCCGAGATCGTGCGCCACCTCAGCACCAAGGCGGTGGCCGACGCCGTGCCCGACCTGGTGGAGGACGCGCTGCGCAACGGCGGCGAGCATTCCGACAACGTGACCGTGGTGGCGATGGAGTGGGAGACCCCCGACAACTTCGAGTCCAGCCACGGCATCTCCACCGACAGCATCAGCGACGGCGTGTTCGCCTCCACCATCCAGGCCGGCGTGCTGGACACGCTGGTCGACGACCTGGACGATGCCGCCATCGAGCGCTCCATCGCCGAGATCAACGAAGCCATCCGGCGGTCCGCGGGCCGCAAACCCTGATGCCCAACACTTTCATTCGCAGCGGCAACCGTGCCGCCGACCAGCTGCGCCCCGTGCGCATCACGCGCGGCTTCACCGTGCACGCCGAAGGCTCGGTGCTGGTCGAATTCGGCAACACCCGCGTGCTGTGCACCGCCTCCGTCGAGGAAAAAGTGCCGCCGCACAAGCGCGGCAGCGGCGAAGGCTGGGTCACCGCCGAATACGGCATGCTGCCGCGCGCCACCCACACCCGCGGCGACCGCGAAGCGGCAAGAGGCAAGCAGAGCGGCCGCACGCAGGAAATCCAGCGCCTGATCGGCCGCAGCCTGCGCGCCGTGTTCGACCTGGCCAAGCTGGGCGAGCGCAGCATCACGCTGGACTGCGACGTGCTGCAGGCCGACGGCGGTACGCGCACGGCGGCCATCACCGGCGCCTTCGTGGCCGCGCAGGACGCGGTGAACAAGCTGCTGGCCGAAGGCAAGCTCGCCGCGTCGCCGATCACCGGCCACGTGGCCGCGGTGTCGGTCGGCATCGTCGAGGGCGTGCCGCTGCTGGACCTGGAATACGTGGAAGACGTGGCCTGCGACACCGACATGAACGTGGTGATGACCGGCGCCGGCCACTACGTGGAAGTGCAGGGCACGGCCGAGGGCGCGGCCTTCACCCGCGCCGAGATGGACGAGCTGCTGCGCCTGGCGGAAAAAGGCATCGGCGAACTGGTCTCGATGCAGCGGCAGGCCTTGCAGGCCGGCTAGCGCCGCACGCGGCACGAACGCTCGCGCCATGATCGACCGCATCGTCCTCGCCTCCAACAACAGCGGCAAGCTGGCCGAACTGCAGGCCATGCTGGCGCCGCTGGGCATCGCGCTCGTGCGCCAGGGCGACCTGGGCGTGCCCGAGGCCGCGGAACCGTTCCGCACCTTCGTGGAGAACGCGCTGGCCAAGGCGCGCAATGCCGCCCGGCACAGCGGCCTGCCGGCGCTGGCCGACGACGCCGGCCTGTGCGTGGATGCCTTCGGCGGCCTGCCCGGCGTGGACACGGCCTACTACGCCACGCAGTTCGGCTACGCCAAGGGCGACGACAACAACGTCGCGGCGCTGCTGGAGCAGATGCGCGACGTGGACAACCGCCGCGCCGCGCTGGTGAGCACGCTGGTGGCGGTGCGCACGCCCGAGGACCCGGAACCGCTGATCGCGGTCGGCCGCGCGGCCGGCGAGATCGCGCGCGCGCCGGCGGGCGAGCACGGTTTCGGCTTCGATCCCGTGATGTTCATCCCGGAATTCGGCCAGACCTTCGCGCAGCTGCCGCCGGAGGTGAAGAACGCCAACAGCCACCGCGGCAAGGCCGCGCGGCAGATGGTCGAACTGATCCGCGCCAACTGGCTGGGCGCGTAGCAAGAACCAATGAAGGACATCGCGCACTACATGCGGCCCGGCACGCTGCAGCTGGCGGCCCTGCCGCCGCTCTCGCTGTACGTGCACCTGCCGTGGTGCCTGATGAAGTGCCCGTACTGCGACTTCAACTCGCACGAGATGAAGCCGAGCGAGCTGCCCGAGCGGCGCTACCTCGATGCACTGGTCGCCGATCTGGAAGCCGCGCTGCCGCTGGTGTGGGGCAGGTCCATCCACAGCATCTTCATCGGCGGCGGCACGCCCAGCCTGTTCTCGCCCGCGGGCATCGACCGGCTGCTGGGCGACATCCGCGCGCGGCTGAAGCTCACGCCCGATTGCGAGATCACGCTGGAAGCCAACCCCGGCACCTTCGAGAAAGAGCGCTTCAAGGCGTTCCGCGCGGCCGGCGTCACGCGCCTGTCGGTCGGCGTGCAGAGCTTCAACGACGCGCACCTGAAGGCGCTGGGCCGCGTGCACGACAGCGCGCAGGCCGTCGCGGCGGTGGAAGAGGCGGCACAGGCCTTCGACACCTTCAACATCGACCTGATGTACGCGCTGCCCGGCCAGACGCTGGAGCAGCTGGAAGCCGACGTGACGCAGGCCATGGCGCTCGCGCCGCCGCACCTGTCGATCTACCACCTGACCATCGAGCCCAACACCTACTTCGCCAAATTCCCGCCGGTGGTGCCGCCCGACGACGCGGCCTACGCGATGCTGGACCGCATCACCGAAATGACCGAAGGCGCGGGGCTGCGCCGCTATGAAGTCTCGGCCTACGCGAAGCCGGGGCACGGTTGCTGGCACAACCAGAACTACTGGGAATTCGGCGACTACCTCGGCATCGGCGCCGGCGCGCACGGCAAGCTGAGTTTTCCGCACCGCGTGGTGCGGCAGGTACGCTTTCGCGAGCCGCGCCTCTACATGGACAAGGCGCTGGCCGGCGACGCGGTCACGCAGGAAGAAGAAGTCGCGCGCGCCGACCTGCCGTTCGAGTTCATGCTGAATGCCTTGCGGCTGCGCGACGGTTTCGCGCCGCAGGACTTCCTGCAGCGCACGGGTTTGCCGCTGAGCGCGATCGAGCAGCCGCTGAAGGAAGCGGAAGCCAAGGGCTTGATCGAGCGCGACTTCGCGCGCGTGCGGCCGACCGTACGCGGCTTCGACTTCCTGAGCGACCTGCAAAGCCTGTTCCTGCCGCGCTGATGGACGCCGACCTGCCGCTCACCCTGGCCACGGAACTCGGGCGGGCGGCGGCCGAGGCGCCGCACAAACCCTTTCTGCGGATGCTGCACCGCGAGTGGACCTTCCAGGAAGTCGACACGCTGAGCGACGCGGCCGCCGCCGGCTTCGCGCGGCTGGGCGTCGGGCTGCAGGAGAACGTCAGCCTGCTGCTGCCCAACTGCATCGAGTTCGCCATCGTGTGGTTCGGGCTGGCGAAGATCGGCGCCGTCGCCGCGCCGGCCAACACCGCGTTCCGCGGCGCCGTGCTGGCGCAGGCCATCGACCTGGTCGACAGCCGGGTGCTGGTGGTGCACGAGGACCTGCTGCCCGCGCTGCGCGAGGTGCAGGCGGAGCTCAGCAAGATCCGCGAGATCGTGGTCGTCTCGCGCAGCCATCGTGCACCGGCGGACCTGTGCGCGCCATCGACGCAGTGGAACAACTTGGTCGGCGGCGAGCCGGTGGCCATCGCGCCGTGCGAGTTGCCGTTCTCCGCCCTCACGCTGCTGCTCTACACCTCGGGCACCACCGGCCGCTCCAAGGCCGCGATGATCTCGCACCGCTTCGTGCTGGAGCAGGCACGCCTCACGGTGCGCGGCCTCGGGCTGCGGACCGACGACGTGCTGTACTGCCCGTACCCGATGTTCCACCTGGACTCCGCCGTGATGACCATCGCCCCCGCGCTGGTGCTGCGCTGCGTGGCCGCCATCGGCGAGCGCTTCAGCGTGTCGCGCTACTGGCAGGAGATGTGCGCGCTGCGCGCGACGGTGTTCGATTTCATGGGCGCGACGCTCACCATGCTGTGGAAGCAGCCGCCGTCGCCCGCCGACCGCGACCACTGCGCGCGGCTGGGCTGGGGCGTGCCGCTGCCGGCCTGGGCCGGCGAATTCGAGCAGCGCTTCGGCTGCCGGCTGGTGGAGCTGTACGGATCGACCGAAGCCGGCGCGATGATTTTCACGCCGTTGGACGAGGCGCGGCGGCCCGGCTCCTGCGGCAAGCCGCTCGGCCCGTTCGACCTCGCGCTGCTGGACGAGGACGGCTTCGCGGTGCCCGACGGCGTGGCCGGCGAGCTGGTGCTGCGGCCGACCGCACCGTCGATGCTGATGGACGGCTACTACGCCATGCCCCAAGAGACGCTGCAGGCCTTTCGCAACCTGTGGTTCCACACCGGCGACCTGCTCAAGCGCGACGCCGACGGCTACCTGTACTTCGTCGGGCGGCGCAAGGACATGGTGCGCCGGCGCGGCGAGAACATCTCGGCCGCCGAGGTGGAGATGGCGGTCGAGGAGCATCCCGACATCCTGGAATGCGCCGTCTACGGCGTGCCCAGCGAGATGACCGAAGAAGAGGTGATGGTCTGCGCCGTGGTGCGCGAGGGCCGGGCGCTGCCGCCCGAAGCGCTGGCGGATCACTGTGCCGCGCGCATGGCGAAGTTCATGGTGCCGCGCTTCATCCGCTTCGCCACGGCGCTGCCCAAGACGCCCACCGACAAGGTGGAGAAATTCTGGTTGAAGCAGGAAGGCGTGACCGCCGGGACCTGGGACCGCGAGAAGCATTCAGCTGTTCGACACAAAACCAAGGAGTGAACGACATGGTCTACGCAACGCTGCGCAACCAGGGGCCCGTGTCCATCGTCAGCCTGAACCGCCCCGAGCGGCTCAACGCCATGGGCACCGCGCTGCTGCACGACCTGCAGGCCGCGCTGGCCCGCGCGCAGGCCGACCCGGACACCCGCGTGATCGTGTTCACCGGCGAGGGCCGGGCGTTCTGCGCCGGCGACGATTTGAAGGAATTCGGCGAGCAGTCGGCAACGCCGGAAACCATCGCCGCCTATGCCGACCAGGTGCAGCAGGTCACGCGCACGCTGATGTTCGGCGACAAGCTGGTGGTCGGCGCGGTGCGCGGCTATGCGGTGGGCGGCGGCTTCGAGTGGGTGCTGAACTGCGACATGGTGGTGGCCGGCGACGACCTGGTGTGCTTCTTCCCCGAGATGGGCCTGGGCCACTTCGTCACCGGCGGCGTGACGCACCTGCTGCCGCTGGCGGTGGGCTACCAGAAGGCGATGGAGCTGATCGTGCTGGGCGAGCGGCAGAGCGCCGAGGCGCTGCAGCGCCTGGGCATCGTGAACCAGGTGGTGCCGGCGGCCGAGGTGCTGCCGCGTGCCATCGAGCTTGCGGAACGCATCGCGCAGCGCTCGCCGCACGCGGTGGCGCGCCTGAAGCGGGTGATGACGAGTGAGATCAGCAACCAGCTGGCGGGTGCACTGGAGCTGGAGAGAAGGGCTTGCGCGGCGCTGTTTTCGGAGAGGGATACGGCGGAGAGGATCGCGGCGGCGGTGGGGAGTTTGTAGAGTTCGAAGCCGTGCGTTCGCTCATCGGTTCGTGAACGTGGGTACGCTGGATAGGAGCTCTCCATGAAACGGTTCGAACGGAGCAGGTGTTGGAGTTGCTGATCTGATGTGACTCCAGCGAGCCTTCCAAGGTGTGCTAACCGCTGAGAAAGCCCACGCGTCGTGAGAAGGCAGGACCGTCTATGAAGATGCCCTCGACTTCAAGCTGAATGCGTCCGCTTTGTGGTCATCGCTGACTTCGATCTTGTCGCGCCGCATTCCGATCCGTCAGAAGAACCTGCCGTACCGACTACATGCGCGGCAGAATTGCAGAGTTGAAGAGGTTCAGGCGGAAGACTTTTTCCCTCCTTAGCAGCTCTCGCATCGGCTGCGTAAGATATGTGGCCGTCTTCAGCTTGCTTGGGGGAAGAGAGCCGTACTTTGTAGCAATTCTCCGAAGTGTCTCTCTTTCGCGGTCGTTTAGCTTCGCTACAGCGACATCCTCGTGGATCAAATCGGGCTCCCAAGAAACGATCAGCCCACCTCGGTCGTACTTCAGACGGCTACCTGGAATCAGATCTTGCAGTCGGCTCGAATGGAGTTCCACGCAATATGGCCCATCCTTCTGTCGCACATAGTATGCGTCCGTCAAACGCTCTGAGTTCTCCTCGAGATGTCGAACTTCGGCCAGGAAAAGAAGTTTGTGCAAGGCGAAGTAACTCAATTTACCTTGCTCTTGTAGAAGAACTTGCGCGGCCGCGCCGACCTTTTCTGACACCCGCCCGCGCTTTCCGCGCGACCTGCGTTTGTCGCCTCGACCTAGTCGCTTCATTGTCTCGGCAATGAATTGGTAATCTGCCAATTGGTTGGCGAAGCTGCGGTGAATCATAGCCCGCTGTCCAGGGTGGTATGCCGGAATCAAGATTCGGCCACCCCAAGCGCGCGATGTACGAACGTGAGTTCTCAACGAGAGCCCATGCCTTTCAATTAGGTCCGTGGCACGCAACGCCACAGCGCCGAGCGTCACGACGATTGCAGGTTCGACAATTTGCAGTTGCTCCGTCAAAAAGGGAGAACAGTTCGCTACTTCCGTGGGGGTCGGTGTCGCGTTGTTTCCGTCTTCGTCTTTAGGATTGCACAACACGGAGTTCGTCACAAAAGAGTCGTACCTACTCAGCCCCACCTGCTCAAGCAGGGCTTCAAAGTTGTGCCCCGACTTGTCTCCGTGAAAGGGGAGCTCAGAGGAATCCGCCCCGAGCCGACCCGGTGCCTCCCCGACAAACATGATCGGCGCCTCTAAGGAACCGCAGCCCGCGCTCAACACGCGTGCGCTTCCTTGCATGCGCGGGCATAGCTTGCAATCGCGCACCCGGCTCACCAACTCTTGAAACTGATCTTCCTTCTGAATCATGATGACTTATGCTGCAAGAGCGCGTAGCCGCTCGCCGCTGCTACCGTTGTACGCGTGGACGGAATGCGAAACCACGCGACCAATATTCTTGCCGGAGGCAGTACAGATAAAGGCGAGGAGCTGACCAAGACCGATGAAATTGCCCAGCGCCTTGTTGAAAAAGTCGTGATTACGGTACACGACTATGAGATCGAGTCGATCCCCAGGAAGCCAAACGATTTCTCCGAACTGCCAGCATGGGCCGCCTCTCGTCCGCGGGGTATCCTTTGCCGGAGTTGACAGGTGGAACACTAGTGCCGTGCTACTCCGCTTCGGCCATTTTGTAAGCTTGTCGATCGCGCTTTCCAGTTGGTTGGTGCCCGGGTGATCTGGAAATCGGATAAGGCGCTCGAAATACGTTCCCCAAGCGCCTCGGTTTCTCTGAAACTTCATCGCCCTGTCATGTCTGCGCAGATATTCCCGGTAAAACGATGATCGATCGTTGTACTTGGAGGCCAAGTCAAAAGGGAAAATTGTCTTAGCAACCTCCCTAACGTCATCAGTTCCAAGTCCCTGGCGCCGCGGAGAGCGTCCAGTAAGCCATTGCGCGTCCATCGCCGACGGATTATCAATCGTCGTCACAAGATTGAACACTTCACCATTCGCAAGAACTGCCCGTGCGCCTTCCTGCCACGCATCTAGCGGCGTAACTCCCGACACGTTCAATGCGGTCATTGTTTGATTCCTTTGACATCATCGGAAGGCACGTACTTCAGAGATGCCGCGTCTAGGTCTACCTCAACTCGCCCTCCGCAATTCTTCTTGAGCAAATTGAATGCAGCGTATCCTTGGAGGATCGCAGCCTTCCATTGCTTTGCTGTGCATTGGCTGACCTCAAGGCCACCCGTGAATCGGGTAATTGTTTTAAGGAGCCCAATGTCTACGGAAGATTCTTCGCTGAACCAACCTTGCTCGGCCGCTTCATTAAAGATGAAGATTGAGATCGCCTCTTCCACTACTGCGGCGCGGCCTCCATCTTCAATTTCATCAGTGCGTGGGTCGCTCTTTCGCTTGCGTCGCAACAGGCGGCGCACCACAGGCGACCACCCGAGGACAGCAGCGTATGCAAGGTGAAACACGTCGTGGTACCGGTAGCCGTCATCCCGATGCGCATTGTCAGTGAGGGTGTCACCGACAATTACTCCATTTATCAAGATGCGCACTAGCACCTGCTTGCTTCTTCTCTTCTCCGAAAACGTAACGCTGAACTGCCGGGGCAGGCGCTCCTCTTCTTCAAAGCGATCGTCGAAGCGGTTTATAGCGCCGGTGGAATACAAGCGCTCAGCTTTTCGAGCACTCGCGCGCGCGATGTCTTGCAGTGGGATTTTGTGCAGAGCTGCTAGGCTAGTGATGTACCAAAGGATGTCGCCAAGGTCTTCGCGAAGATCGACTCTCAGCGAGCGGTTGTCCCGTTGGAGTACTAGCTTCTTGAATGTCGCATTGAGGTCGCCGAGCTCTCCAGCCAACCCAAGAAGCGAAACGATCACCTTCTTGCGCTCGTCGGTGCGCTCCACCATTGATTGATACTCGCCGAACGTGCGTATTGGCCTACCCGTAGACGTCATAAGTCCTCCAAGCTAACCACACCCGAATACTCTAACTCATCAGCAAGGAGTCGAGGAAAAGCCTCAACAGGTCGTTGAAACCTGAGGTCGTCTACGACACGCTCCACAAGTCGCTGGCATCCCAGCATGAGTCGAGCCGCTGTTCCAACTCTTCAAGCATAGGCTCCAACACAGCGAGCACTTCGCCTGTGGAGCTCAGAAGGGGCGCGCTCGGCCCGTTTGGTCCTGGCATCAGAACGTCGCGGACTGGATATGCCTCGAGAAGCACCTTCGCAAGGACCTGATCAGCGAACTGAAGCACGAGAAAGCCGGAATACCACGCGGCGTACTCTTCTCGAAGCCCGAAAGCAATTCGAACATTTTTGGGAATTTCCCAATAACGCTCACGAGCTCGGGTTGTCCTGCTAAGTGCATCGCGAACACGAACGGCTTCAACTTCCTGCCGCGTCTGTTCTCGCACCTTCGACAAAGTAGAAAGGTGCACGTTTGTGAGTGCTGCCGATTCAGCGGCACCACTTTGGAATCCAACTTCACACAAAAGGATGCCTCGATCGGCGCCGATTTCGGCAACGATCTGTCGCAAGGCAAGGACATGAACCTTAGAAACGGGTGTCTTCCATTTCTTGCATTCGACTGCCCACACAACGTCGAATCCAACCACACTCGTGCGGACCAAGACATCAATGTCGTGGTTCGTTCTTGGTCCCTCCACCGTTACATCGGTCTGAGCGGTGAACCCGAGGGAACGGAACACCGCAGCCACTTCCTCTTGGTATTGCTTCCACTCAGGAATGGGTGTCACGGCCAGGCTCTAGACGACCGAGGGCCGCCGGGCTGCGATTTCCTCGCGCGCGGCTTCAAGAGCCCGATGCGCGCTTTGTAGGACTTGGGAACAGACGTCCACCCGTTTAACGGAGTCGACATGGCCACGCACAGCTTTGGGTCAGGTTTCGCATTGGAGATTGCCTCTTTGGTGAAGAGCCACAGAGCCATTGTTATGCCTTGCAACCTTCCTTGTTCGGGACAGATTGCTTGTCGTACGAAAATTCAAGACCACCGCCGAGGACCTCCACTGGAGCGAACGAGAAAATTAGGCTTCACGGACACCTTGACGCCAGCCATCGTGAGCCAGTGCTGCTCATTGCTCAATTTGGAGCCCAGAGAGATCGAGTTGCTCCATATGGCGTGGCTCAAGGTCGCCACTAGGTCTTCAAACTGCTTGGCGGAAGCGGTGAGATTCGAACTCACGGACGTCTTGCGACGTCGCCGGTTTTCAAGACCGGTGCATTCAACCGCTCTGCCACGCTTCCGAGCCCTGGGATTCTAGAACCTATCTGAGATCCACCGTTCGGGCTGAGCTTGTCGAAGCCGCGCTTGTGAGCACCCTTCGACAAGCTCAGGGAGAACGGTCGGTTCGCAGGTTCCACGGCATGCTTGGCGCCGCCCCCGGCGCGCGCAACACCCGCGCCATCCGCTGCGCATCGACCAGCCCTTCGTAATACCCAGGCATCAACAGCGTCGCCTCGAACCCAAGCGCACGGTAGAACGCCTGTGCCCCTCCGTTGTCCGCGCGCAGCTCGAGCGCGACCGAGGCCATGCCCGCGACCTCAGCCGATTCCAGCAGCCATCGCACCATGCCGCCCGCCAGCCCCTGGCGCCGCGCCGCGGGATGCACCGCCAGCAGCACCAGGTGCGCGTGCTCGTCGCCGAACGACATGAGCGCGAAGCCGCGCAGGCCGGCGCCGGCCGCTTCGGCGACCAGTGCTACCGTGTCGGGGTCGGCGATGTGCCGCGCGATGCGCGCCGCCGTGTAGCGCGGCGTCAGGCCGGCCTCGATCAGCTCGCGCGCCATTCCCGCGATGGGGCCGGCATCGGTTCGGCGGGCAAGTCGCAGGACAGCGGGGTGCTCCATCGCTCCGATTCAACCACTTTCCCTATTGGGCGACCAGCAGGCCCTTGGTCTCGATGAAGCGCACCACATCGTCCAGTCCGGCCTTGGTCTTGAGATTCGTCATCACGTACGGCCGGCCGCGGCGCATGCGCTGGGTGTCCGCTTCCATGATGCCCAGGTCGGCGCCGACGTAGGGGGCGAGATCGGTCTTGTTGATGACGAACAGGTCGCTCTTTGTGATGCCGGGGCCGCCCTTGCGCGGGATCTTCTCGCCGGCCGCCACGTCGATCACGTAGAGCGTCAAATCGCTCAGCTCGGGGCTGAAGGTGGCCGCCAGGTTGTCGCCGCCGGATTCCACGAACACGATGTCGGCGTCGGGGAAGTCCTCCAGCATGCGGTCGATGGCTTCCAGGTTGATCGAGGCGTCCTCGCGGATGGCGGTGTGCGGGCAGCCGCCGGTCTCCACGCCCATGATGCGCTCGGCCGGCAGCGCGCCGCTCACGGTGAGCAGGCGCTGGTCTTCCTTGGTGTAGATGTCGTTGGTGATGGCGACCAAGTCGTACTTGTCGCGCATCGCCTTGCACAGCATTTCCAGCAAGGTCGTCTTGCCGGAGCCGACCGGCCCGCCGATGCCCACGCGCAGCGGCGGCAGGGTCTTGGTGCGGCGGAGGATGTGGTGCAGCTGTGCGCTCATGATCGGAACAGTCGGGAGTATTGGGTTTCGTGCCGCGCCGAGAGGATGGCCAGCATCGGGGTGAAGGATTGGCGTTCGTCGTCGCCCAGGGCCAGCGCATGGTCCACGGCCTGCGGAATCTCGGCGGCCAGCCGCAGCAGGATGCGCTGGCCCGCGCTTTGGCCGAGCGGCACGGCCTTGAGCGCGGCCTGCATCATGTTCTCGGCCCAGCCGAAGGCGAAGGCCAGCAGCGTGCCGCGGTCGCTGGCGGCATCGGTGCTGTTGGCGGCGAGGGCGAAGGCGACGGGGTAGGAATATTCCAGTCCCGTTCGGGCTGAGCTCTCCACCTCCGTTCGGGCTGAGCTTGTCGAAGCCGTTGCCGAGGGCCCTTCGACAGGCTCAGGGCGAACGGGGTGCTGCATGCCAACCGACTGCATCCACGCGACCAGCGAACGTCCCATCTGCGTGGTCTGCTGCCGCAGCTCGGATGTTTCGCGCGTCTGCCGCACCCAGGCGTCGAGTTCGGCGATGCGCGCCGTATCGCCGTCGCGCCAGGCGCGCAGGGCCTGCGCCAGCACGGCAAGATCGGCCCGTGCCAGCGCGATGTGCAGCTGGTCCACCAGCCAGGTCCCTGCGCTGTCTTCGCCCGTCACCAGCCCAGCGTCGATGGCCGATTCCATGCCTTCGGAATACGAGAAACCGCCCACCGGCAGCGCGGGTGAGGCCAGCCAGATCAGCCGCAGCAGGGCCGCGTCAGCCGTGCTGGTGGTGATGGTCGTGTCCGCCATGGTCATGATCATGGTCGTGGTGCTGGTGTCCGTGCGCGCCGGCGCCCTGCGCGCCGTAGGCCCCGCCTTCCGGCTCGAAGGCCGCGTCCTGCGCCACCACCGTCAGGTGCATGGCGCGCAGCATCTCGGCCAGCACGTGGTCCGGCTCGATCTTCAGGTGGTCCGGCTTCAGCTCGATCGGCACGTGGCGGTTGCCCAGGTGGTAGGCCGCGCGCACCAGGTCGAACGGCGTGCCGTGTTCGACGCAGGGCGTGATCACCAGCACCGGCTGCGGCGCGGCGACCACCTTCACCAGCGAACCGTCTTCCGCCACCAGCACGTCGCCGCCGCGCACCGCGGTGCCGCGCGCGAGGAAGATGCCCAGGTGGCGGCCCTGCGAGTCGGTGGCGTCGAAGCGGCTTTTCTGGCGCACGTCCCAGTCCAGCTCCACCGCGGCGGCGCGTTTCAGCAGCGCGGGCGCCAGGCCGCGGCCACCGGGCAGGATTTTGGAAACGTGCAGCATGGTCAGAACAGGAAGTAGCGCTGCGCCATCGGCAGCACGCTGGCCGGCTCGCAGGTCAGCAGCTGGCCGTCGGCGCGCACCGCGTAGGTCTGCGCGTCGATTTCCATCTTCGGCAGGTAGCTGTTGTGGATGAGGTGGTGCTTCCGCACGTTGCGGATGTTTTTCACCGCGCTCACCTGCTTCTTCAGGCCATAGCGCTCGGCCACGCCGGCGTCCAGGCCGGCCTGCGACAGGAAGGTCAGCGAGCCCTTGGCGATGGCGCCGCCGAAGGCACCGAACATCGGCCGGTAGTGCACCGGCTGCGGCGTCGGGATCGATGCGTTCGGGTCGCCCATGGCCGCCATCGCGATCGAGCCGCCCTTCAGGATCAGGGCAGGCTTGATGCCGAAGAAGGCCGGCTTCCAGATCACCAGGTCGGCCCACTTGCCCGGCTCGATGCTGCCCACCTCGTGGCTGATGCCGTGCGCGATGGCGGGGTTGATCGTGTATTTGGCGATGTAGCGTTTGGCGCGGAAGTTGTCATTGCGTTGCAGGGCTTCGACAGGCTCAGCCCGAACGGGGATCTCCGTTCGCCCTGAGCCTGTCGAAGGGCTCAACCAGCCCCTCTGCACCTTCATCTTGTGCGCCGTCTGCCAGGTGCGCAGCACCACCTCGCCCACGCGGCCCATGGCCTGCGAGTCGCTGGACATCATGCTGATCGCGCCCAGGTCGTGCAGGATGTCCTCGGCCGCGATGGTTTCCTTGCGGATGCGGCTTTCGGCGAAGGCCAGGTCCTCGGGAATCGACGGATCCAGGTGGTGGCACACCATCAGCATGTCCACGTGCTCGTCCAGCGTGTTCACCGTGTACGGCATGGTCGGGTTGGTGGACGAGGGCAGGAAGTTGGCTTCGCCCACCACGCGCAGGATGTCCGGCGCATGGCCGCCGCCCGCGCCTTCGGTGTGGAAGGCGCACAGGCCGCGGCCCTTGGTGGCGGCAATGGTGTTCTCCACGAAGCCCGATTCGTTCAGCGTGTCCGAGTGGATCGCCACCTGCGTGTCGGTGGCGTCGGCCACGTCCAGGCAATTGCTGATGGCCGCCGGCGTGGTGCCCCAGTCCTCGTGCAGCTTCAGGCCGATCACGCCGGCGTCGATCTGCTCGCGCAACGCCTCGGGCCGGCTGGCGTTGCCCTTGCCCAGGAAGCCCAGGTTCATCGGGAAGGCGTCGGCCGCCTGCAGCATGCGCTCGATGTGCCAGGGGCCGGGCGTGCAGGTGGTGGCGAAGGTGCCGGTGGCCGGCCCGGTGCCGCCGCCCAGCATGGTGGTGATGCCCGCGGCCAGCGCCTCCTCGATCTGCTGCGGGCAGATGAAGTGGATGTGCGAATCGATGCCGCCGGCCGTGACGATGCTGCCCTCGCAGGAGATCACTTCGGTGCCCGGGCCGATGACGATGTCCACGCCCGGCTGCGTATCCGGGTTGCCGGCCTTGCCCAGCGCCACGATGCGCCCGCCGCGCAGGCCGATGTCGGCCTTGACGATGCCCCAGTGGTCCAGCACCAGCGCATTGGTCAGCACCGTGTCCACCGTGCCCTGGGCGCGCGTGCGCTGGCTCTGCGCCATGCCGTCGCGGATGGTCTTGCCGCCGCCGAACTTCACTTCCTCGCCGTAGCCGCCGGCGCGCAGCGTGTAGTCGTCCTCCACCTCGATCAGCAGTTCGGTGTCGGCCAGCCGCACCCGGTCGCCGATGGTGGGGCCGAACATGTCCGCGTAGGCGCGTCGGGCGATGGTTGCCATGTCGTTTCCGTTGTGTCGTGCGGTGCTAGCGGCGCAGCGGCGCGGAGGCCGCCGGCGCGAAGAGAAGGGCGGAGGGGCGCAGCGCCCCGGCGAGGTCGCGCGCATTGGCGACGGCCAGCCACAGCAGCGCGGCGGCGCAGATGCGGTAGCTCAGGCGCGCCCAGCCGCGGCCCAGCGCCGCCAGCCGCGCGACCAGCGCCGCGCAGATGAAGCACCACCCGATGGACGCCGTCATGAAGCCGCAGAAGAACACCGCGTAGTCCGTGGGCTGCGGCTCGCGCACGCCCAGTGCGCCGAGCACGCCGCCGAGCGCCAGCCAGTACGCCAGGTTCTGCGGGTTGGTCAGCGAGATCAGTGCGCCACGGCGCAGGGCCCGGCGCGCATCGGCGGCGGGCGCCGCGTCGATCACCATGTCGCGCCGCGCCTCGCGCCAGCTGTCCCAGGCCAGCCAGGCCAGGTACAGGCTGCCGCCGAGGGTCAGCGGGATGCGCAGCGGTTCGATCTGTGCCAGGAAGCCGGCGCCGGTCAGCCCCAGCAGCGCCCAGCTGGCGTCGCCGGTGAGCGAGCCGACCTGCACAGCCAGGGCGGGGCGGAAGCCGCCGCGCAGGCCCTGCCGCACGGTTTCGGCGAACACCGCGCCGGGCGCGGCGTTGAAGACCAGGCCCAGCCCCAGCGCACTCAGGAACAGGCCCAGCGGCGTCATGGCGTCAGAGGGGACCCTGCACCAGGCCGCGGAAGCCCCACACCACGCGGTCGCCGGCGAAGTCCACCAGTTCCACCGTGCGCTGCTGGCCGGGCTCGAAGCGCACCGCGGTGCCGGAGGCGATGTTCAACCGCATGCCGCGCACGGCCTGCCGGTCGAACTGCAGCGCGCCGTTGGTTTCCGCGAAGTGGTAGTGCGAGCCGACCTGGATCGGCCGGTCGGCGCTGTTCTGCACCACCACCGTGAGCGTGCGGCGGCCCGGGTTGAGCAGGTGGTCGCCGCCGTCGGTGATCAGTTCGCCGGGCGTCATGGCTTGCTCAGTCGCCGCGCGAGAGCCACAGCGCCACGCCGGCCAGCACGGCGACGACGACGAAGCCGTAGGTGTCGGAAGGGTGCCAGTGGATCTCGGAGGCGACCCCGTGGCCGGGGTGGGCCAGCGCGGGCAGGGCGGACAAGGTACCGAGGAACAGGGCGGTCAGGCGCTTGGGCATGGCGGTCTTTCGGTGTTCAGACGATCGGCTGGTGCACGGTGACGAGCTTGGTGCCGTCGGGGAAGGTGGCTTCCACCTGGATCTCGGGAATCATCTCGGCCACGCCGTCCATCACGTCGGCGCGGGTGAGCACCGCGCGGCCTTCGCTCATGAGCTGCGCCACGGTGCGGCCGTCGCGCGCGCCCTCCATCACGGCCGCCGAGATCAGCGCCATCGCTTCCGGGTAATTGAGCTTCAGCCCGCGCGCCTTGCGGCGTTCGGCCAGCAGGGCGGCGGTGAACAGCAGCAGCTTGTCTTTTTCGCGGGGGGTGAGTTCCATGGGAGCGGCGGCGGGCGGGGTGCGAACCATCTTAGTGCAAGCCCCGTGCCCGGCCATACGGCGGATGGCGGATTGCCCGCGTGGCACGGAAGCTGCACTTCTCCCCCGTGAACCGCACCATTCCCATTCTGCCGGCCGCGCCAGAGGGCGCCCAGGCGCCGCAGCGCGTGGTGAAGGTGCGGCGCGACTACAACAACTGGGTGGCGCGCGAGACCATGGAGGACTACGCGCTGCGCTACACGCCGCAGCGCTTTCGCAAGTGGTCCACCTTCCGCGTGGCCAACACCGCGTTCGGCGCCGCGTCCTTCCTGATCCTGGAAGCCGTGGGCGCCACGCTGCTGGTGCAGTACGGCTTCCTCAACGCCTTCTGGGCCATCGTCGCCACGGGGCTGATCATCTTCCTGGCCGGCCTGCCGATCAGCATCTACGCGGCGCGCTACGGCGTCGACATGGACCTGCTGACGCGCGGCGCAGGCTTCGGCTACATCGGCTCCACCCTCACCTCGCTGATCTACGCCTCCTTCACCTTCATCTTCTTCGCGCTGGAAGCGGCGGTGATGGCCTATGCGCTGGAACTGGCGCTGAACATCCCGCCCAGCTGGGGGTACCTGATTTGCGCGCTGGTGGTGGTGCCGCTGGTCACGCACGGCGTGTCGGCCATCAGCCGGCTGCAGGTGTGGACCCAGCCGCTGTGGCTGGTGATGCTGGTGGTGCCCTTTTGCTACGTGCTGGTGCGCGATCCTGGTGCGTTCGCCGGCATCACGCACTATGCCGGTGAGAAAGCCGCCTCCGCCGGCTTCGATCTGCGCCTGTTTGGTGCGGCGTTGACCGTCGGCATCGCGCTCATCACCCAGATGGGCGAGCAGGCCGACTACCTGCGCTTCATGCCGGCGCAGACCCCCGCCAACCGGCGCGGCTGGTGGCTGGGCGTGCTGGCCGGCGGGCCGGGCTGGGTGGTGCTGGGCGTGGTCAAGATGCTGGGCGGCGCGGCGCTGGCGTACCTGGCCATCGGCCACATGGTGCCGCGCGACCGTGCGGTGGATCCCAACCAGATGTACCTGGCGGCCTACGAATACGTGTTCCCGCAGTACGGCCTGGCGGTGGCGGCCACGGCGCTGTTCGTGGTGGTGTCGCAGCTGAAGATCAACGTCACCAACGCCTATGCGGGGTCGCTGGCCTGGTCCAACTTCTTCTCGCGCCTGACGCACAGCCACCCGGGCCGCGTGGTGTGGGTGGTGTTCAACACGCTGATCGCCTTCATGCTGATGGAGATGAACGTGTTCCAGGCGCTGGGCGACGTGCTGGGCCTGTACTCCAACATCGCCATCGCCTGGATCATGGCGGTGGTGGCCGACCTGGTGGTCAACAAGCCGCTGGGCCTGTCGCCCAAGGGCATCGAGTTCAAGCGCGCCTACCTGTACGACATCAACCCGGTCGGCGTGGGCGCGATGGCGCTGGCCTCGCTGCTGTCCATCAGCGCGCACCTGGGCGTGTTCGGCCCCATGGCGCAGGCGTTCTCCGCGCTCATCGCCATGGGCGTCGCGTTCGCCGCCGCCCCGCTGATCGCCTGGGCGACGAAGGGCCGCTACTACATCGCGCGCACCGACGCGCCTTCCTCCCTCTCCCCCTCGGGGGAGAGGGCAGGGGTGAGGGGGCTGGTCACCCACCACTGCACGATCTGCGAGCGCGAATACGAAGGCCCGGACATGGCGCATTGCCCGGCCTACCAGGGACCGATCTGCTCCTTGTGCTGCACGCTGGACGCGCGCTGCGGCGACCTGTGCAAGCCGCACGCGAGCCTGGCCTCGCAGTGGTCGGCCACCCTGCGCTGGCTGCTGCCCAGGCGCGTCGGCCCGTACCTGGACACCGGCCTGGGCCACTTCCTGCTGCTGATGCTGGTGATCGCGCCGCTGCTGGCCACGCTGTTCGGCCTGTTGTACCGGCAGGAGATGCGCGCGCTGGCCGACCTGGTCGATGCGCAGGGCCTGGCGACGGCGACCCTGCGCTCCGGCTTCCTCAAGGCCTATCTGGCGGTGCTGCTCCTGGCCGGCATCGTGGCCTGGTGGCTGGTGCTGGCGCACAAGAGCCGGCAGGTGGCGCAGGAGGAATCCAACCGCCAGACGCATCTGCTGGTGCGCGAGATCGAGTCGCACCGCCAGACCGACGAGGCGCTGCAGAACGCCAGGCTGCTGGCCGAAGCCGCGCGCCGGCAGGCCGAGCAGGCCAACCAGGCCAAGAGCCGCTACATCAGCGCCATCAGCCACGAGCTGCGCACGCCGCTGAACAGCATCCTGGGCTACGCGCAGCTGATGGGCGAGGACGCCGGCTTCCCGCCGCACCGCCGGCACGCCGTGCACGTCATCAAGCGCGGCGGCGAGCACCTGCTGTCGCTGATCGAAGGCACGCTGGACATCGCGCGCATCGAGTCCGGCAAGCTCACGCTGGATGTGAAGCCGATGCGTTTCGCCGACTTCGTGCACGAGATCGCCGCGCTGTTCGAGCTGCAGGCCAGCGGCAAGGGCCTGGCCTTCCGCTTCGACGCCGAAGGCACGCTGCCCGAGGTGGTGCGGGCCGACGAGAAGCGCGTGCGGCAGATCCTGATCAACCTGCTGGGCAACGCGATCAAGTTCACGGCGCAAGGCCAGGTGGTGTTCCGCCTGCGGCACGCGCGCGAGATGGCGCACATCGAGATCGAGGACACCGGCCCGGGGCTGGGCGCGCAGGAGCTGGCGCAGATCTTCGAGCCGTTCGCGCGCGGCAACAGCGCGGCGAACACCGCGCCCGGCGCCGGCCTGGGCCTGACCATCGCCAAGATGCTGACCGACCTGATGGGCGGCGAGCTGAGCGCCACCAGCACGCCGGGCCGCGGCTCGGTGTTCCGCGTGCGCCTGTTCCTGCCCGAGGTGCGCAGCGCCGTGCTGCCGCAGGCCAGGCCGGTGCGCGCGCGGCGCGGCTATGCCGGCGCGCGGCGGCGCATCCTGGTGGTGGACAACGAGGAGGCCGACCGCGAGCTGCTGGTGCAGCTGCTGGAGCCGCTGGGCTTCGAGCTGCGCAGCGCCGCCAGCGGCCACGACGCGCTGGACCTGCTGGCCGCCGGCTATCGGCCCGACGCGATCCTGATGGACCTGGCGATGCCGGGCATCGACGGCTGGGAAACCATTCGCCGCGCGCGCCGCCTGCCGCAGCTGGAGGCCGCCATCGCGGTGGTGTCGGCCAACGCCTTCGACAAGGGCCTGGACAACGACGCCGGCATCCGGCCGGAGGATTTCATCCTCAAGCCGCTGCGCCACGCCGAGCTGCTGGACTGGCTGGAGCGCCGGCTGGCGCTGGCCTGGAGCGAGGAGCCGGCGCCGGCGGAACCGCCCGCCGCGCAGCCACCCACCGACTGGGTCTGGCCGGCGGACGAGGCGCTGCAGCCGCTGCGCCACGCGGTGCAGCTGGGCTACTACCGCGGCATCCTGAACGCGCTGGATGCCATCGAGGCGGCCGCGCCCGCGTGCGCCGGCTTCGCCGCCGCGATGCGCGAGCTGGCGCGCCGCTTCCAGTTCGAGGCGATGGCGCGCGAGCTGGCGCGCGCCGCGCCGGCGCTGGCCGGGGATGCCGGATGAGCACCGCCGCGATCGACCGGCCGCTGCCGCCGCCGCTGGACCGCGCCGGCAGCGACCTGGTGCTGATCGTCGACGACGTGCCGGACAACCTGTCGGTGCTGCACGACGCGCTGGACGAGTCCGGCTACACCGTGCTGGTCGCCACCAGCGGCGAGGCGGCGCTGCAGCGCGCCGCCCAGGCGCTGCCCGACATCGTTCTGCTGGACGCCATGATGCCGGGGCTGGACGGCTTCGAGGTGGCGCGCCGGCTGAAGGCGTCGCCGCGCACGGCGCACATCCCCATCATCTTCATGACCGGCCTGACCGAGACCGAGCACCTGGTGGCGGCGCTGGAGGCCGGCGGCGTGGACTACGTCACCAAGCCGATCAAGCCCAAGGAAGTGCTCGCTCGCATGGGCGTGCACCTGCAAAGCGCGCGCTTGGCGCGGCAGACCCGCAACGCGCTGGACGCGTTCGGCTACGCCAGCATCACGGTGCGCCCGGCCGACGGCCGCATCACCTGGCAGACGCCGCTGGCGCGCGAACTGCTGGTGACCTACTACGGCTCCTCCGGGCCGCTGGCGCCACAGCCGGTGCTGGACTGGCTGCGCCGGCACCTGCCGGAGGCGCAGCGCGACATCGAGCCGCCGCGCCTGTCCATCGAGCTGGGCGCGCGGCGCCTCACGTTCCGGCTGCACCAGCAGACCGGCGACGGCGGGGAGGGCGGCGGCGGCGACTGGCTGATCGTGATGCGCGAGGTGTCCGACGCGGCGGTGGTCGAGTCCATGAGCCTGGCCTTCAAGCTCACGGCGCGCGAAGCCGAGGTGCTGTACTGGGTGGTCAAGGGCAAGATCAACCGCGACATCGCCGACATCCTGGGGTCCAGTCCGGCCACGGTGAAGAAGCATCTGGAGCGGGTGTTTGCCAAGCTCGGGGTGGAAACCCGCACGGCCGCCGCCGGCATGGCGATGAACCGCATCCGCCAGTTGCACCCGCAGTTCGAGGGCTGACCGCACGCTTGAACTTTGGTGTGGGATTTATGCACAGATCAGCCGAAAAGGCGGCCTGCCACCCTATACTGCGTCATAACTGGTTACGTAAATTCACTACGCGACGCGCAGTACAGCCGCGCATGAGGGCAATCCATGAGTACACAAAACGCGGCTGTCGAAGCCACGCTGCAGAAGATTTTTGTCCTGTGCGCGGGCATGCCCGCCGACACGCAGGTCGCCGCCTCGCTGGCGCAGCAGGTGGTCGACTCCGGCAGCTGGGCCTCGGTCAAGGTTCTGCTGGACGGCTACCTCGCCGCGCAGGCCTCCGCCATGGGCGGCAACGCCGCGCTGCTCAAGCTGATGGCCCTGCAGGGTTTCGGCTTCGTGCTGAGCGACGCCGACGCCAACGGCCTGGCCGCGCAGATCGCCTCCGGCGCCACGACCTGGGGCGCGCTGGCGCTGCAGGTGGTGGACATCGGCGGCCCGCTGGGCGACACGCTCACCCACAAGGCCGACGCGGCCGCGGTGTTCACCGCGGCGCTGGTCGCGCAGGGCAAGGGCGGCTTGTATTTCGGCGGCGCGCAGCTGCTGGGCGGCGTGCGCGAAGTGCTGCTGGGCGTCACCGCGCAGGAGGGCACAGTGGCCGAGGCCAAGGCCAGCCTGCAGGCGCTGGTCGACCACCTGGGCAGCGGCGGCATCGCGGTCACCGCCACCGACGGCTACCTGAACGGCGCATCGGTGTTCGTGGACAGCAACGGCAACGGCCGGCTGGACGGGGCCGAACAGGTGCTGGAGACCGATGAAGGCGGCAACGTCGACGTGAGCACCGCCGCCTCGGGCGGCAGCCTGGTGGCGTTCGGCGGCGTCGACCTGCTGACCGGCTGCGATTTCGAGGGCGTGATCTCCGCGCCGATGGGCGCCACCGTTATCACCCCGCTGACCACGCTGATCGACGCGCTGCTGCGCATCGACGCGGTCGGCTCCGCGCAGGCGGGCTCCACCCTGGTCGAGCAGGCATTCGGCCTGCCCGCCAGCCTGAACCTGCTGAATTTCGACCCGCTGGCCGTGCTGGCCAACCCGCTGGCCAGCCCCGCCGACAAGGCCGCCGCGCTGGACGCGCAGGCGCTGTCGCTGCAGGTCATCAACGTCATCACGCTGGGCGGCCTGGAGCTGTCCTCGGTGGGCGGCATCGGCGTGCAGGCCGCCTCGCGCCTGATGGCCGACGCGCTGGCCCACGCCATGGCCGCCGGCACCCCGCTGGACCTGGGCGACCCGGCCACGGTGAAAGCCATCATCGACAGCGCGCTGCAGGCGCTGACCGGCCACGCGCCGACCGCGCAGCAGTCGCAGGACACCGCCCAGATCGCCCAGCTGGCGGCCACGCTCAACGACCAGGCGGACGGCGCCGCCAACATCTACAAGCTGGCGCAGGTGGCCTGCGTGTCGCAGTGCGACGCGGTGGACGCGGTGCGCGACGCGCTGGCCGGCGGCCACGGGCTGCAGGGCGTGCTGGACGCGTTCTCGGGCCAGCGCCTGGAAGCGGCCATCCTCACGGCCGACGTGGGCGAGATCGCACCCGGCGTGCCGCTGATCGAGGCGGTCACACCGATCCAGACCGTCGGCATCCGCTCGGTGGCGGACGACCATGGCACGCCCAGCACGGCCGACGACACCGTGGTGCCGCGCGGCGGCACCAGCGGCGACACCACGCCCATCGTCAACGGCCACATCTCGGCGCCGCTGCAGGCCGGCGAGGTGGTCGTCATCTATGGCGGCCCGAACGGCGACATCCCGCTGGGCGCTGCCACCGTGGTCGGCCAGGACTTCAGCTTCGTGGTCGGCAGCCCGCTGTCGGGCGACCAGCTGTTCGTGGCGCGCGTGGTCAACTTCTACGCCGAAGGCCCGGCCAGCGACGGCTACCCGGTCACGCTGAACCACCCGCCGGAAATCACGAGCGACGGCGGCGGTGCCAGCGCTTCGGTCAGCGTGGCGGAAAACGGCACGGCGGTCACCACCGTCACGGCGTTCGACGCCGACGGCAACAGCCTGGCCTATTCCATCGCCGGCGGCGCCGATGCGGCGCTGTTCACCATCGACGCCTCCACCGGCGCCTTGAGCTTCATCACCGCGCCCGACTACGAGAACCCGGTCGGCGGCGACAACAGCTTCAACGTGACGGTGCAGGTGAGCGACGGCGTCGCCACCGACACCCAGGACCTGTTCGTCACCGTCACCAGCGTCAACGAGGCGCCG
The DNA here is from genome assembly GCA_040384685.1 of Pseudomonadota bacterium. Lineage (GTDB taxonomy): Bacteria > Pseudomonadota > Gammaproteobacteria > Burkholderiales > Burkholderiaceae_C > Ramlibacter. The sequence goes on from JAZKIV010000025.1 coordinate 129,955, forward strand.
GTCATCACCAGCAACGCCGGCGGCGCCAGCGCGTACGTGAGCGTGGCGGAGAACACCACGGCGGTCGGCACCGTCACCGCCACCGACGTGGACGGCGACAGCCTGGCCTATTCCATCGCGGGCGGCGCGGATGCGGCGCGCTTCACCATCGACGCGTCCACCGGCGCCCTGAGCTTCATCACGGCGCCGAACTACGAAGCGCCGGCCGATGCGGGCTGCAACAACGTCTACGACGTGACGGTGCAGGTGAGCGACGGCACGCTGACAGACACGCAGGACATCTCGGTGGCGGTCTTCAACGTCAACGAGGCGCCGGTCATCACCAGCAACGGCGGCGGCGCCAGCGCGAACGTCAACGTGGCGGAGAACAGCACCGCGGTGACCACCGTGACGGCGACCGACCCCGAGGGCGGCGGCGTGTACTACAGCATCGTCGGCGGCGCGGATTCGGCGCGGTTCACCATCAACCTCAACAGCGGCGCTTTGAGCTTCATCACGGCGCCGGACTTCGAGAGCCCGGCCGATGCCGGCGGCAACAACGTCTACGACGTGACGGTGCAGGCCTACGACCTGACGCTGACCGACACGCAGAACATCGCGGTGACGGTGACCAACCTCAACGAGGCGCCGGTGATCACCAGCAACGGCGGCGGCGCCAGCGCGGGCGTGAGCGTCGCGGAGAACACCACGGCCGTGACCACGGTGACGGCGACCGACATGGACGGCAACAGCCTCACGTACTCGATTTCGGGCGGTTCCGATTCGGCGCTGTTCACGATCAACAGCTCGACCGGTGCCTTGAGCTTCATCACCGCGCCGAACTACGAAAGCCCGGTCGGCTGCGACAACAACTACGACGTGACGGTGCGGGTGAGCGACGGCACGCTGACCGACACGCAGGCCATCTTCGTGTCGGTGACCAACGTCAACGAGGCGCCGGTGATCACCAGCAACGGCGGCGGCGCCAGCGCGAGCGTGAGCGTCGCGGAGAACGGCACCGCGGTCACCACCGTGACGGCCACCGACGTGGACGGCAACAGCCTCACGTACTCGATTTCGGGCGGCTCCGATTCGGCGCTGTTCACGATCAACGCCAGCACGGGCGCCTTGAGCTTCATCACCGCGCCGAACTACGAAAGCCCGGTCGGCTGCGACAACAACTACGACGTGACGGTGCGGGTGAGCGACGGCACGCTGACCGACACGCAGCAGCTGTTCGTGTCGGTCACCAACGTCAACGAGGCGCCGGTCATCACCAGCAACGCGGGTGGCCCCAGCGCCAACGTCAGCGTGGCGGAAAACACCACCGCCGTGACGACCGTGACGGCGACCGACGTGGACGGCAACAGCCTCACCTACTCCATCACCGGCGGCACCAACTCCTCCCTGTTCACCATCAACGCCACCACCGGTGCTCTGAGCTTCATCACGGCGCCCGACTACGAGAACCCGCTGGCCTGCGGAAACTCCTACGACGTGATCGTGGCGGTAAGCGACGGCACGCTGACGGACACGCAGGACATCCACGTGTCCGTGACCAACGCCAACGACGCACCGGTGATCACCAGCAACGGCGGCGGCGCCAGCGCCGCGGTCAGCGTGGCGGAAAACAGCACGGCCGTCACCACAGTGACCGGGACCGACCAGGACGGCGCCAGCCTGATGTACACGATCACGGGCGGTGCCGATTCGGCGCTGTTCACGATCGACATCAACACCGGCGCACTGAGCTTCATCACCGCGCCCGACTACGAAAGCCCGATCGGCGGCGACAACAGCTACGCCGTGACGGTGCAGGCCAGCGACGGCACGCTGGCGGACACTCAGTCCATCGTCGTGTCGGTCACCAACGTGAACGAAGCGCCGGTCATCACCAGCAATTCGGGCGGCGCCAGCGCGTACGTGAGCATCGCGGAGAACACCACGGCGGTGACCACCGTGACCGCGACCGACGTGGACGGCAACAGCCTCACGTATTCCATCACCGGCGGCTTCAATTCGTCGCTGTTCACCATCAACGCCACCACCGGCGCCCTGAGCTTCATCACCGCGCCGGACTACGAGAACCCGCTGGCCTGCGGCAACTCCTACGACGTGATCGTGTCGGTGAGCGACGGCACCTTGACCGACACGCAGGACATCCACGTGTCGGTCTACAACGTGAACGAGGCGCCGGTCATCACCAGCAATTCGGGCGGCGCCAGCGCCTTCGTCAGCGTGGCGGAGGGCACGAGCGCGGTGACGACGGTGACGGCCACCGACGTGGACGGCAACAGCCTGAGCTACAGCATCGCGGGCGGCGCCGATTCCGCGCTGTTCACGATCAACACATCCACCGGCGCCTTGAGCTTCATCACCGCACCGGACTACGAGGCCCCGGTCGGCGGCGACAACAGCTACGACGTGACGGTGCAGGCCAGCGACGGCACCTTGACGGATACGCAGGCCCTGGTCGTGACGGTGACCAACGTGAACGAGGCGCCGGTCATCACCAGCAATGCCGGCGGCGCCAGCGCCTTCGTCAGCATCGCCGAGAACACCACGGCCGTAACGACCGTGACGGCGACCGACGTGGACGGCAACAGCCTCACCTACTCGATCGCGGGCGGCACCAATTCGTCGCTGTTCACCATCGACAGCAGCACCGGCGCCTTGAGCTTCATCACCGCGCCCGACTACGAGAACCCGCAGGCCTGCGGCAACTCCTACGACGTGGTGGTGGCGGTGAGCGACGGCACGCTCAGCGACACGCAGGACATCCACGTCTCGGTCTACAACGTGAACGAGGCGCCGGTCATCACCAGCAACGGCGGCGGCGCCAGCGCGAACGTGAGCGTGGCGGAGGGCGGCGCCACGGTGACGACCGTGACGGCGACGGACGTGGACGGCAACAGCGTGGCCTACTCCATCACCGGCGGCGCCGACTCGGCGTTGTTCACGATCAATGCCAGCACCGGCGCGCTCAGCTTCGTCACGGCGCCCAACTACGAAAGCCCGCTGGATTCCGGCAGCGACAACGGCTACGAGGTGACGGTGCAGGCCAGCGACGGCACGCTCACCGACACCCAGTCCATTTTCGTGTCGGTCACGAACGTGAACGAAGCACCGGTGATCACCAGCAACGCCGGCGGCGCCAGCGCCAACGTCACCGTGGCGGAGAACACCACCGCGGTGACCACCGTCACCGCAACCGACGTGGACGGTAACAGCCTTGCGTATTCCATCACCGGCGGCTTCAACTCCTCGCTGTTCACCATCAACGCCAGTACCGGCGCGTTGAGCTTCATCACGGCGCCGGACTACGAGAACCCGCAGGCCTGCGGCAACGTCTACGACGTGATCGTCTCGGTGAGCGACGGCACGCTGAGCGACACGCAGGACATCCACGTCAGCGTCGCCAACGCCAACGACGCGCCGGCGATCACCAGCAACGGCGGCGGCACGACGGCGGCCATCGGCGTTTCGGAGAACACGGCGGCCGTCACCACGGTGACCGCGACCGACCCGGAAGGCAATAGCCTGGCCTACAGCATCGCGGGCGGCGCCGACTCGGCGCTGTTCACCATCAACGCCTCCACCGGCGCTCTGAGCTTCATCTCGGCACCGAACTTCGAGAGCCCGGCCGACGGCGGCGCGGACAACGTCTACGACGTCACGGTGCAGGTGAGCGACGGCACCCTGGCCGACACCCAGGCCATCGCGGTGACGGTGAGCAACGCCAACGAGGCGCCGGTGATTTCCAGCAATGGCGGCGGCGCGACCGCGGCCGTGACCATTGCCGAGAACACCACGGCCGTGGCCACGGTGGCGGCGAGCGACGTGGACGGCAACAGCGTGGCCTACTCGATCACGGGCGGCGCCGACTCGGCGCTGTTCACCATCAATGCCTCCACCGGCGCTTTAAGCTTCATCTCGGCACCGAACTTCGAAAGCCCCACCGACGGCGGCGCCAACAACGTCTACGACGTGATCGTGCAGGCCAGCGACGGCACCCTGGCCGACACCCAGGCCATCGCGGTGACTGTGAGCAACGCCAACGAGGCGCCCGTGATCACCAGCGGCGGCGGCGGCACCAGCGCCGTCATCGGCATGATCGAGAACAGCACGGCTGCGGGCACGATTGCGGCCACCGACCCGGACGGCAACAGCGTGACTTACAGCATCACGGGAGGCCCCGACGCGGCGCTGTTCACGATCAACCCGACCACCGGGGCGCTGAGCTTCGCCACAGCGCCGAACTACGAAGCCCCGGCGGACACCGGTGCCGACAACACCTACACCCTGACGGTGCAGGCCTCGGACGGCACGCTGACCGACAGCCAGGCGCTGGCGATCACGGTGAGCAACCAGAACGAGGCACCCGTCATCACCAGCAACAGCGGCGGCGCCACGGCGGCGGTCACCATCGCGGAGAACACGTCGTCGGTCACCACGGTGGCGGCGACCGACGTGGACGGCAACACCGTCGCCTACTCGATCTCCGGCGGCGCCGACAGCGCCAAGTTCACCATCAACGCCAGCACCGGCGCGTTGAGCTTCATCACGGCGCCGGACTTCGAGAGCCCGACCGACGCCGGCGCCAACAACATCTACGACGTCACGGTGCAGGCGAGCGACGGCACGCTGACCGACACGCAGGACATCGCGGTGACGGTGAGCAACGCGGCCGAGGGCCCGACGGCGCTGGGCGACACGCTCTACTACTCGGCCGCCAGCGCCGCCACGGCGGTGACGGTGCCCAGGACGGGGCTGTTTTCCAACGACAGCGGCAGCACGGCCAAGAGCACCTGGAGCCTGACCAACATCACCAACACCGGTGGGGGCGGCACCGCCACCCTGTCCAGCGGCGACATTTCGCTGACAGGCTTCGACACCGTGACCGCCGACACCTTCACCTACCAGGCAGTGGACGCCGGCGGCACCAGCGCGAGCGCGACGGTGACGGTGTTGCGCGTCGCCACCGCCAACATCACCGGCTCCAGCGGCTCGGACATCATCGTCGGCGGCAACACGGCCGCCGCGCTGGCCGGCAGCGGCGGCAACGATTTCATCCTGGGCGGCACCGGCAACGACACGCTCACCGGCGGCACCGGCGCCGACGACCTGACCGGCGGCGTGGGTGCGGACCGCTACGCGTTCGCGGAAAACAGCGACGGCGTCGGGCCGACGGCGGTGAACTACGCCGCGGGCACGGCGGGCACGATCGACAACGGCGACACCTTCACCTTCGGCAACGGGGTGGACATCGTGCGCGGCTTCGTGTCCGCCAGCGACACACTGGACCTGGCGCAATCCGGCAGCCTGTTCGCCCTGAGCGGCGCAGCCAGCAACAGCAGCCTGAACCCCAACCGCAACTACTCGCTGCGCGGCGACTACAACGAAGTCACCAAGGTGTTCACGGCCAACAGCACCAGCGGCGCCGACCTGCTGGTGGTGCAGGGCGACAACAGCATCTCGCCGGACAACTTCGTTGCCAGCGAGACGGACTTCATCGTCCTGATCGGCACAACGTCGATCGTTGCCGGAGATATCATCTGAACGGTGGGTAGCAGCACAGGATCGGACATCGCCTCCGCATTGCAGCAGGCGGTGGCCTTGCACCGCCAGGGCCGGCTGGCCGAGGCGGAGGCGGGCTATCGCGCGCTGCTGCGCCGCGAATCAAAGTCGTTCCAGGCGCTGCAGCTGCTCGGCACCGCGTGCGCCCAGCAGGGCCGCCACGCGGAAGCGGTGGACCTGCTGCAGCAGGCGCTGCGGCTCGACGCCAGCGAGCCGGCGGTGCACAACAACCTGGGCAACGCGCTGCACAGCCTGGGCCGCAACGATGAGGCGCTGGCCGCCTATGCGCAGGCGCTGAAGCTCAGGCCCGCCTACCGCGAGGCCTGGGGCGGCACGGCCACGGTGCACAAGGCGCTGGGCCAGTGGGCGCAGGCGCTGGCCGCGTACGACCGCGCCGTCGCCCTGCAGCCGTCCTTCGACGACCACCTGAGCCGCGGCGTGGTGCTGCGCCGCCTGGGCCGCGAGGCCGACGCGCTGGCCGCCTACGACGCGGCGCTGGGGCTGCGCCCCGATGCGCCGAGCGCCTTGTACAACCGCGCCAACACACTGCTCGCGCTGGAGCGCTATGCCGAGGCGCTGGCCGGCTTCGACGCGCTGCTGGCGCGCGCACCGGACCATGCCGACGGCCACAACAACCGCGCCAACACGCTGCTCGCGCTGCGCCGCCACGAGGACGCCATCGCCGGCTACGACCGCGCGCTGGCGCTCAAGCCGCAGGACGCCAGCGCCTGGTTCAACCGCGGCAACGCGCTGCAGGCGCTGCGCCGCTACGAGCAGGCGCTGGCCTGCTACGACACCGCGCTGGGCCACGACCCCGGCTTCGCCGAAGCGCACAACGGCCGCGGCGTGGCGCTGATCGCGCTGCAGCGGCAGGACGATGCCTTGCAGGCCTACGACGCCGCGCTGGCGATCAAGCCCGACCACGTCGAGACGCTGCACAACCACGGCGACGCGCTGATGCTGGCGCGCCGCTTCCCCGCCGCGGCCGAAGTCTACGAGCGCGCGCTGGCGCTGGACGCGAGCAACAAGTACGTGCTGGGCGCCGCCTACGACTGCCGCCAGCACGCCTGCGACTGGACGCAGCGCGCCGCGCGGCATGCCGAGATCGTGGCGGCGGTGCGCGCCGGGCGGCCCGCCTGCTCGCCCTTCGTGTTCCTGTCGGTCTCCACCGATGCGGCCGACCAGCGGCGCTGCGCCGAGATCTTCGGCCGCGACCGGCACCCGCCCGCGGCCGAGCCGCTGTGGCGCGGCGAGCGCTACGGGCACGCGAAGATCCGCGTGGCGTATCTCTCGGCCGACTTCCGCGAACACGCCATGGCCTTCCTGATGGCCGGGCTGTTCGAGCTGCACGACCGCAACGCGTTCGAGGTGTTCGGCTTCTCGTTCGGCCCGCGCAAGGACGATGCGATGCGCGCGCGGCTGGTGCGCGGCTTCGACCATTTCGTCGAGGTGCAAGGCCACTCGGACCGCGAAGTCGCCGGGATGCTGCGTGATCACGAGATCGACATCGCGGTCGACTTGAACGGCTTCACCCTGCACTGCCGCCCCGGCATCTACGCGCTGCGCCCGGCGCCGGTGCAGGTGAACTACCTGGGCTACCCGGGCACGCTGGGCATGCCGTACATGGACTACATCGTCGGCGACCCGATGGTGATCCCGCCTGGCGCCGAGGCGCACTACGCGGAGCAGGTGGTCCGCGTGCCGGACTGCTACCAGGTCAACGACGGCAAGCGGCCCATCGCCGAGGACACGCCCACGCGTGCCGCCCTCGGCCTGCCCGAGCAGGGCTTCGTGTTCTGCTGCTTCAACAACAACTACAAGATCACGCCCGAGGTGTTCGGCGTCTGGATGCGGCTGCTGGCGGCCGTGCCGGGCAGCGTGCTGTGGCTGCTGGCGGACAACGCCGACGCCGCCGCCAACCTGCGGCGCGAAGCGGCGGCGCGCGGCGTGCAGCCCGAGCGGCTGGTGTTCGCGCCGCGCGCGGACCTGCCGCGACACCTGGCACGCCACCGCCAGGCCGACCTGTTCCTGGACACCGCGCCCTATAACGCGCACACCACCGGCAGCGACGCGCTGTGGGCTTGCCTGCCGGTGCTGACCTGGGCGGATGGCTCGTTCGCGAGCCGCGTGGCAGCCAGCCTGCTGCGCTCGGTCGGCATGCCAGAGCTGGTGGCGCGCGACATCGCCGACTACGAAGCGCGCGCGCTGCACCTGGCCGCGCATCCGCAGGAACTCGCCGCGCTGCGCGGCAAGCTCAAGGCGCAGCGCGCGAACGCGCCGCTGTTCGACACCGACCGCTTCCGCCGCCATCTGGAATCCGCCTTTCGCACCATGCACGGCCGCAGCCGGCAGGGCCTGCCGCCGGCGGCCTTCGACGTGCCGCCGCTGCAGGCGCCGCAGGCATCGCCGGCACCGCAGATGTCTCCCACCGATGCGTTCCGCAACGGCACGGCGCTGCTGCGCAAGGGCGAGTTCGAGCCCGCACTGGCCTTGCTCGACGAAGCCGCGCGCTCCGATCCGCAACACGCGCCGACGCACAGCAACCGCGCCGCGGCGCTGCTGCAACTGGGCCGCTTCGATGCCGCGGCCGACGCGGCGCGGCGCGCGGTCGAACTGTCGCCGGCATTCCCCGACGCCTGGAACAACCTGGGCTCCGCGCTGGTGAAGCTGCGCCAGAACGCGGCGGCGCTGGAGGCGTACGACCGCGCGCTGGCGCTGAAGCCGGTGTGGGCCGACGCGCACAACAACCGCGGCGTGGTGCTGGACGCGCTGCGCCGCCACGGCGAGGCGGCCGCCGCGTACGCGCAGGCGCGCGCCATCGAGCCGCAGTACCGCGGCATCCAGAGCGCGCAGGTGTTCGCGCTGCGCAAGGCCTGCATCTGGCCGAAGCCGGATGACTCAGGGGACGCGGCCGACCCCATCGCCGCCATGCAGGCCGAGTTCCTGGCCATGCCGCGCCAGGGCCGCCAGGTCGCGCCTTTCGTGCTGCTGGCGGTGTCGGACGACCCCGCGCTGCACCTGGAGGCGGCACGGCTCTACGCGAAGCTGAAGTACCCGCCGGCCGCGCGGCCGCTTTGGTCGGGCGAGGCCTACGCGCACGCCAAGACCCGCGTGGCGTATCTCTCGGCCGACTTCCACAGCCACGCCACCGCCTACCTGATGGCGGAGCTGTTCGAGCTGCACGACCGCGAGGCCTTCGAGTGGTGGGGCATCTCGTTTGGCCCGCCGGCGCCGAACGATCCCATGCGCAAGCGCCTGGAAAGCGCCTTCGACCACTTCATCGACGTCAGCGACCGCACCGATGCGGAAGCGGCGCGGCTGCTGCGCGAACTCGAAATCGACATCGCGATCGATCTCAAGGGCTACACGCAGGACTGCCGCCCCGGCATCCTGGGCCACCGGCCGGCGCCGCTGCAGGTGAACTACCTGGGCTTCCCCGGCACCATGGGCGCGGAGCACTTCCAGTACATCGTGGCCGACCCGGTGGTGATCCCGCCCGGGCAGGAACCGTTCTACACCGAGCAGGTGGTGCGGCTGCCGGACAGCTACCAGAGCAACGACCGCAAGCGCGCGATCGCCGAACGCACGCCGCCGCGCGCGGAGCTCGGTTTGCCGGAGCAGGGCTTCGTGTTCTGCTGCTTCAACAACAACTACAAGATCACGCCGGACGTCTTCACGGTGTGGATGGACCTGCTGCGGCAGGTGGAAGGCAGCGTGCTGTGGCTGCTGGAAAGCAACGGCGAGGCGGCCGGCAATCTGCGGCGCGAGGCGCAACTGCGCGGCATCGCGCCGATGCGCCTGGTGTTCGCGCCGCATGCGCCGCTGCCCGAGCACCTGGCGCGCCTGCGCCGCGCCGACCTGTTCCTGGACACGCTGCCCTACAACGCCCACACCACCACCAGCGACGCGCTGTGGGCCGGCGTGCCGGTGCTCACCTGCATCGGCCGCGCGTTCCCGGGGCGCGTGGCGGCCAGCCTGCTGATCGCCTGCGGCCTGCCCGACATGGTGATGCCCGATGCCGCGAGCTACGCCGCCGCCGCGCTACGCTTCGCGCGCGATCCGCAGGCGTTGCGTGAAGTGCGCGAGCGCCTGGCGCGCAACCGGCTCACGCACCCGCTGTTTGATACCGCGCTGCTGCGGCGCAATCTGGAAGCCGCGTACTCGGAGATGCAGCGTCGCCAGCGGGAAGGCTTGCCGCCGGCGGCGTTCTCGGTTTAGAGGATTTCCTCCCTCTCCCGCGCGCGGGAGAGGGCAGGGGTGAGGGTCTTCACGCCAGCGCAGCCCTCACCCCAACCCTCTCCCAGAGGGAGAGGGATTGAAGCCATCAAGGCAGCCGCGCCATCAACCGCGCCCGCAGCGGCGTCTTCCCGGGCATCATGCTGCGCGCCTGCGCCAGCAGCTTGCGCTTCTTCATCTCCCAGCGCGCCTGCCTCACCATCGGGGCCAACTGGTGCAGCCTGTCGCGCTTGTTCAGCAGCAGCGCACCGACCAGCAGCGCGCCGGCCGCGGCCAGCAGGGTGCCGCCGCTCATGGAGCGTGCCATGCCGCTGGCCAGCTGCGGCGTGCGCGGTGCCATCAGCTGCAGGCGGCGGCGCGTCATCTGCGAACCGAGCTCGTCGAGTTCGGCGGTCAGCATCTTCTCGGCACGCGGCAGCAGCACGGTCTCCTCGTCGGCCACGTGATGCACGATCTTCTGCATCAGCTCGTACAGCGTGCGGTCGAAGCCAGCGTGGTTGGCGTCCAGGCCGCGCAGCGTGGCGATCAGCGCCTTGATTTCCTGGTGCTCCGGCTCGCTCTTCTTCATCGCCTCGTCGTCGCTCACGCGGCGCAGCGCGGGATAGAAGATCTCCTCCTCCAGCTGGGCGTGGACTTCCACCGCCATGCAGATCTGGTCGGCCAGGCCCTTGCGCACGCGTGCCGGCAGCGAAGGCTCGTACTTGTGGAAGACGGACATCACGTGCGTGTGGTCCAGGCGAATCATCTTGGTGATGGAGGTCATGGCTTGCGTTCCTTGTGGTTCGTGTGGTTCTTGCTTGCTTTGATCCGCATCAGCGCGGCGCGCCGGGGCCGCGCCGCACCCAGGGCGGCGCCAGGTGGCTGTGCCGCGCCAGCAGGTAGCCGCCGCCGAGCGCGGTGGTGGCGGCAGCCAGCACGCCGCGTGCGCTGAACGAGCGCGCGAAGCTGCTGGCGAGCTGGCCGCCGCGCGCCGCGGCCAGCCGCAGGCGCAGCCGCGTCATGCGCGCGCCCAGCTCCTGCAATTGACCGGGGATCAGCCGCTCGGCCGCCGGCAGCAGCGCCGCTTCCTCGTCGGCCACGTGGTGCAGCACCAGCCGCATCAGCTCGAAGAAGGTCTCGTCGAACATCGGGTCGGAGGCGACCATCTGCCGCAGCCGCGCGATCACCGTGCGCATCTCGTCGTGCTCCACCGGGCTCTTGCGCACCATCTCGCTGTCCATCGCGAGCGCCAGCACCGGATAGAAGATGTCCTCTTCGAGCTGCGTGTGGATTTCCAGAGACAGGCACACGCTGTCGGCCAGCCCGCGCTTGAGCCGCGCGGCCGCGGCCGTCTCGTACTGGTGGAAAGTCGCCAGCACATGCATGTGGTCCAGCCGGATCTGGTTGGTGGCGCCCAGGGACATCTGGTTGAGGATCGGAATCATGTGCGCGCGTTCATCGGAGCCATCTCCGGATTGGGCCGCCGTGGCCAACGCGCCCATGTCGGACGGTGTCGCTTCCTCTTCTGGGAAATGTTCACATGCAAGGTGCATAAAACACCGTTGCGCACAGTTCTCACACACCTATACTGCCTCGCTACAAATCGAATCACCGACCGAACGAGGCTGTATGACCACCGCGACGAACGCCGACATCACCCTGCAAAAAATCTTCGTGCTGTGCGCGGGCATGGCCGCCGACACCACCATCGCGGCCTCGCTCGCACAGCAGGCGAATGCCGGCAATTGGGAGCCGGTGCGCGCGCTGGTGCAGGGCTACCTCGCCGGGCAGGCCGCGCAGATCGGCTCGGCCGCGTTGCTCAAGCAGATGGCATGGCAGGGCCTGGCCTTCGAACTCAGCGACAGCGAAGCCAATGCGCTCGCAGGGCAGATCCAGGCCGGCACGCTGAGCTGGGCCGACCTGGTGGCGCGCGTCGTCACCGGGCTGGGCGGCGACTTCGATCTCGCGCTGGCCAACAAGGCCGAAGCGGCCGAGGTGTTCACCGACGCGCTGTTGGCACAGGGCAAGGGCGGCCTGTACTTCGGCGGCGCGCAACTGCTGGGCGGCGTGCGCGCGCTGCTGGAGGGCGTGAATGCGCAAGGCTCCAGCGTGCAGGAAGCCAAGGACAGCCTGCACGAGCTGGTCGACCATCTCGATGTGCACGGCCTGGCGATGCAGACGGCCGACGGCTATCTCGGCGGCGCGACGGTGTTCGTCGACGCCAACGGCAACGGCAGGCTCGACGCCTCGGAGTCGGTGCTGACGACCGACGCCGGCGGCCAGTTCGTCGTTGGTACCGGTGCGGCCGGCAGCAGCGTGGTGGCGCTGGGCGGCGTGGACCTGCTGACCGGCTGCGACTTCGAAGGCATCATCGCGGCGCCGCTCGGCGCCACCGTCATCAACCCGCTCACCACCGTCATCGACGGGCTGCTGCGCGGCGGCGACGTCGACAGCGCGCAGGCCGGCTCGAGCCTGGTGGAAGCGGCGCTCGGCCTGCCGGCCAGCCTGAACCTGCTGAACTACGACCCGCTGGTGGTGCTGGCCGACCCGAACGCCACGCCGGTGGACAAGGCCGTGGCGCTGCAGGTGCAGGCCGCGTCGATCGAGATCATCAACATCATCACGCTGGGCGCGGTGGAACTGGCAGCCACCGGCGCCACCGACATGCAGCATGCGGCGCGCCTGGTCACCGACGCGCTGGCCGATGCGTTCGCCGCCGGCGGCCCGGTCGACCTGACCGACGCCTCGGTGATCGCCGCCATCCTCAAGAGCGCCCTGCAGTCGCTCACCGGCGCCGCCCCGACCGCGCAGCAGTCGCACGAAGCCGACCAGGTGGCGCAGCTGGCGAGCAACCTGAACACGCGCGCCGAAGACGCGCCCAACATCTACTGGCTGGCCAAGGTGGCCTGCGTGTCGCAGTGCGACGCGGTCGATGCCCTGCGCGATGCCTTCGGCGGCGACCGCAACCTGGGCCCGGTGCTGGACGATTTCGACAGCGGCGCGCTGGATGCCGCCATCGCCGGCGCCGAGGTCGGCGAGATCGTGCCCGGCGTGCCGGTGCTGCAGACCGTGCTGCCCCAGCAGACCGTGGTGATCACCTCGGTGGTGGACGACCAGGACACGCCCGACACCGGCGACGACGCGGTGGTGGCGCACCAGGCGCACACCGATGACCGCACGCCCATCGTGCACGGCACCATCTCCGGGCCGCTGCAGCCGGGTGAAGCGCTGTACGTGTACGGCGGCCCGCTGGGCACCGAGCTGCTGGGCACCGCCACCATGCAGATGAGCGGCGAGTGGACGTTCGCGCCCGGCCTGCTGGCCGGCGAGCAGAACTTCACCGCGCGGGTGGGCAACGGCATCGGCGACGGCTGGCAGAGCAACCTCTACAACGTGTTCGTCGACACCAACACCGCGCCGGAGATCATCAGCGACGGCGGCGGCACATCGGCCGGCGTGTCGGTGGCGGAGAACACCGCGGCCGTGACCACGGTGGCGGCGACCGACATGGAAGGCGACAGCCTCGCGTACTCCATCGTCGGGGGCGCCGATGCGGCGCTGTTCACCATCGACAGCGCCACCGGCGCCTTGAGCTTCATCACCGCGCCGGACTACGAGAACCCGGCCGGCTGCGACAACAGCTACGACGTGACGGTGCAGGTGAGCGACGGCACCCTGACCGACACCCAGGACATCTTCGTGTCGGTCTACAACGTCAACGACGCGCCGGTGATCACCAGCGACGGCGGCGGCGGCAGCGCCGCGGTGAGCGTGGCGGAGGGCGGCGCGACGGTGACCACCGTCACCGCGACCGACCAGGACGGCGCCGGCCTGATGTACTCGATCACGGGCGGCGCCGATTCGTCCCTGTTCACGATCGACATCAACACCGGCGCTTTGAGCTTCATCACGGCGCCGGACTACGAGAGCCCGCTGGACGCCGGCGGCGACAACAACTACGACGTGACGGTGCAGGCCAGCGACGGCACCTTGGCCGACACGCAGGACATCGTGGTGACGGTGACCAACGTCAACGAAGCGCCGGTGATCACCAGCAATTCCGGCGGTGCCAGCGCGTACATCAGCCTGGCGGAAAACACCGCGGCGGTGACGACGGTGACGGCCACCGATGCGGACGGCGACAACCTGACCTACTCCATCGCCGGCGGCTTCAATTCGTCGCTGTTCACCATCGATGCCAGCACCGGCGCCTTGAGCTTCATCACCGCGCCGGACTACGAGAATCCGCTGGCCTGTGGAAACTCCTACGACGTGATCGTCGCGGTGAGCGACGGCACGCTGACCGACACGCAGGACATCCACGTGTCGGTGTACAACGTCAACGAGGCGCCGGTCATCACCAGCAACGGCGGTGGTGCCAGCGCCGGCGTGAGCGTCGCGGAAAACACCGCCGCCGTGGCCACGGTGACGGCGACCGACGTCGACGGCAACAGCGTTGCCTATTCCATCACCGGCGGCGCGGACTCGGCCAGGTTCACCATCAACGCCTCCACCGGCGCCTTGAGCTTCATCACGGCGCCCGACTACGAGAACCCGCTGGACGCCGGCGCCAACAACGTCTACGACGTGACGGTGCAGGCGAGCGACGGCACGCTCACCGACACGCAAGCCATCGTGGTGACGGTGACCAACGTCAACGAGGTGCCGGTCATCACCAGCAACGGCGGCGGCTCCAGCGCAGGCGTGAGCATCGCGGAAAACACCACGGCCGTGACCACGGTGACGGCGACCGATGTCGACGGCAACAGCCTCACGTATTCGATCAGCGGCGGAACCGACTCGGCGCTGTTCACGATCAACGCCAGCACGGGCGCCCTGAGTTTCATCACCGCGCCGAACTACGAGAGCCCGGTGGGCGGCGACAACAACTACGACGTGACGGTGCAGGTCAGCGACGGCACCCTGACCGACACGCAGCAGCTGTACCTGTCGGTCTACAACGTCAACGAGGCGCCGGTCATCACCAGCAACGGCGGCGGCGCCAGCGCCGGCGTGAGCGTCGCGGAAAACACCGCCGCCGTGGCCACGGTGACGGCGACCGACGTCGACGGCAACAGCGTTGCCTATTCCATCACCGGCGGCGCGGACTCGGCCAGGTTCACCATCAACGCCTCCACCGGCGCCTTGAGCTTCATCACGGCGCCCGACTACGAGAACCCGCTGGACGCCGGCGCCAACAACGTCTACGACGTGACGGTGCAGGCGAGCGACGGCACGCTGGCCGACACGCAAGCCATCGTGGTGACGGTGACCAACGTCAACGAGGCGCCGGTCATCACCAGCAATTCGGGCGGCCCCAGCGCGAGCATCAGCATTGCCGAGAACACGACCGCCGTGACCACGGTGACGGCCACCGACGTGGACGGCAACAGCCTCGCGTATTCGATCAGCGGCGGAACCGATTCGGCGCTGTTCACGATCAACGCCAGCACGGGCGCCCTGAGCTTCATCACCGCGCCGAACTACGAGGCCCCGGTCGGCGGCGACAACAACTACGACGTGACCGTGCGGGTGAGCGACGGCACGCTGACCGACACGCAGCAGCTGTTCGTGTCGGTCACCAACGTCAACGAGGCGCCGGCCATCACCAGCAACGGCGCCGGCGCCACCGCCGCCGTCAGCGTCGCGGAGAACGGCACGGCCGTGACCACCGTGACCGCCACCGACGTGGACGGCAACACGCTCGCCTACAGCATCTCCGGCGGCGCGGACTCGGCGCGCTTCACCATCAACGCGAGCACCGGCGCGCTGGCCTTCATCACGGCGCCGGACTTCGAGAGCCCGCAGGACGCAGGCGCCAACAACGTCTATGACGTGACGGTGCAGGTGAGCGACGGCACGCTGACCGACACCCAGGCCATCGCGGTCACGGTGACCGACGTGGCCGAGGGCGTGCTCAACGCCGGCGAGAACCTGTACTTCGCCTCGAACTCCGCCATCGTGGTGGACGACACCGCCTTCTTCTGGAACGACGCGAACGGCGGGTCGACCTCCGGCTGGAGCCTGCTGAACACCATCAGCAACACCGGCGGCGGCGGCACGGCGACCTACTGGTTCGGCGACGTGGCACTGAGCACCGGCTTCAGCACCACGCCCGACACCTTCACCTACCAGGTCGACAACGGTCCCACCACCGGCACGGCGACCACCGCGAGCGTGATCCGCTACAGCGGCTCGACCACCACCATCACCGGCTCGTCCGGCGACGACATCATCTACGGCGCGGACGTCGCTTCCACGCTGACCGGCGGCTCGGGCCGCGACTACATCGTGGCGGGCTCGGCCAACACCACGCTGAACGGCGACGGCGACAACGACTACCTGCAGGGCGGCTCCGGCAACGACCTGCTCAACGGCGGCGCGGGCAACGACGTGCTGGTGGGCGGCGACGGCAACGAGACGATGAGCGGCGGCAGCGGCGCGGACCGGATGACCGGCGGCATCGGCGACCACCGCTACGACTTCATCGAAGGCGCCGAAGGTGTCGGGCCCACGGCGGTCGACTTCAGCGCGGGCCAGACCAGCCGCGTCGACAACGGCGATTCGCTGACCTTCGCCAATGGCGTGGACATCATCACCGACTTCAATGTCGGCTTCAGCACCGACAGGCTGAACTTCGCGGTGGCGGGCAACGTCAGTTCGCTCAACGGCGACCCCGGCAGCGCCAATGCGAACCTGTCGGCGTCGCAGAACTTCACCATCCGCGGCAACTACAACGAGACCACCCACGTGTTCAGCGTGAGCAGCACCGGCGGCGACCTGCTGGCCATCCAGGGCGGCGGCATCAGCCCGAGCAGCTTCGTGTCCAGCGGCGAGACCGACTTCGTGGTGCTGCTCGGCGTGACCAGCCTGTCCAACGCCGACATCGTCTGAGGCAACGCGTGCCCGCAAGGGCGCGCGTTGTTCCTAGCGGAACGGCCGCACCAGGCCGACCGCGTTGCCCTCCGGGTCGCGGATCATCGCGAAGCGGTAGCCGTCGGCGTCGGTCGGCTCCATCAGCCTGCTGCCGCCCGCCGCCACGGCGCGGGCCATGGTGGCGTCCAGTTCGTCCACCTCCAGGTAGAAGGCGTGGCCGGGCGCCATGCCCGGCACCGACGCGTCGGCCTGGCCGATGCCGCCCAGGAGCGGCTGCATGCGCACCGGAAAACGCACGTAGGCGAAACCCGCCTCGCCCGCCATGTAGTGCCAGCCGAACACCGCCGTGTAGAAGGCCTGCATGGCGTGCTGGTCGCGCGCCATGATCTCGAACATCACGCCCGGGTGGCGGTTGGGGGCGGGCGGCGCGTTCATCCCACCGCTCCCGCGCCGGCCATCATGCCGGCCGGCATGCCGCCCTGCACCTGCACGTACTCGTAGCTCGGGCCCACGGTCCGGCCGTCGCCATCGCCGGCGTCGGTGGACATCAGCGCCACCGCCAGCACGCGCAGGTCGTACATCAGGCCGATGGCGCTGTCCAGCCGGCGCGGCTGGCCGTTGAAGGTGTCGTGCAGCGCGTTCAGCAGGGCGCTGTAGTTGTAGGCGAACTGGTCGATGCGGGTGCGCGCCTGCGTGCCGACCGCGAAATCGGCGATCTTGCAGTTGGGCTTGAGCGGCCACACGCCGGCGGGGTCGAACGGGATCGGGTCGCCGGCGTAGGCGAAGCCGGTCGGCGTGGTGACGATGGACTTGCCGGCCGCGATCTCGCCGAACTTGTAGTAGTGCGCCGGGTCGTCGGGCGATTCGTACGGCGTGGCCGAGGTGCCTTCGCCTTCCAGCTTGATGATGTCGATGGCGGCGCAGGCGCTGTCCGGGCCGGTGATGGGGAACAGCTTGTCCGCCGGGAACCACATCGAGGACACCACCTGCGGCGGCGCGGTGGCGGCGGTGAAGATCGACGGCCCCAGCGTGTGGATCTGCAGCTTGATGGCGTCGTAGAACTCGCCGATGGTGGCGTACTCGGGCTCGGGCTGGCCGGCCCCCAGCAGCTGGGTGCGCACCGGAACCGGGTGTTCCGGTTCCTCGATCGCCATGAAGGTCTTCTTCACCAGCTCGATCGAGAAGGCCTCGATGCCGACCTCCAGCCCGCCGGCCACGTGCATCGGCAGCGGGCCGGGGTAGTGCGGGATGAAGCCGCGCTGGTTGATCGCCGGCTTGCCGCCGATGGCGATCAGGATGTTGGCGGAAATGCTCATGTGCAGCATCTCCTGGATCACGATGCTGCGCAGCAGCTGCCCGATGCGCTGGTTGGTGCCCGGCTTGAGCGACAGCAGCGCCGTGAGGTAGGGCGGGATTGTGCTGTGTTCCAGCTCGACGGCTTTCTGCAGGTAGCGGTGCAGTTCGGCCGCCGTGGTGGCGGCGTGGATGCCGCGGATGACCTGGCGTTGCAGCTTGATCATGGCTGGTTTCCTCCGGTGGACGCGGCGGCGCGCCGCAGGTGCTCGCGGATGACGGCGGTCTTGCCGCCTTCGGCACCGGGCGGCCCGGCGGGTGCGGCAGGTGCGGCGGCCTGGGGCGCGGCAGGCGCGGCGGCCGGCGCCGGTGCGGGCGGCGTGCCGGGCAAGGGCAGCCCGTCCGGCCCCTTGGTGTCCAGCCACTTGAGGATGGTGTCGCGGTCGCCCAGGCTCAGGTCGCGCGTCACCGGCATGTGGTTCGCGTCGTGCCGCGGCAGCGAGAACGCCAGCTTCAAGATGCGCAGGTGCTGCACCACCGAGTCGTAGCTGCCCAGGTCCACCACGTAGCGGCTCATGATCGGGTAGAGGTTGCCGAACTGCGCGAACAGCGGCTGGATGTCCTGCCACCAGGTGGGCTGGGCCGGCACGGTACGCGCGCTGTAGGCCAGCACGCTGACGAAGTTGAACATGTTGGACACGTAGCCGGCCGGCTGGCTGGCCAGCTGGTAGCCGACGCCGTAGAGCTGGCCCGCGATGTAGCCGCGTGGGCGGCCCGGGCCCTGCGCCGATGCGCTCAGGCGCAGCGTCGCCCAGCCGTCGCCGCCGGTGGCGGTGCTGGCCGAATACGTCACCGCATCGGCCGGGTCGCCGACGTCCGGCACCTTGGCCGGCGGGCTCAGCGGCGGCGCGATGGTGCCGCCGCCGTTGCCGCCCAGCAGGTCGTTGTTCGGCGCGCAGGCGATGGCGGCGCCGGCCAGCGGCGCGCCGAACTTGGTGGCGTAGAGGCGCACCTCCTGCGTCTCGCCCGGCTCCAGGCGGAACACGAACTGGTCGGCGCGCACGTACAGGCCGTCCAGCGTTTCCTGCAGCAGCACGGTGTAGGTGGTGGTGTTCGTCACCGGCGACAGCAGCAGCAGCGGGTTGGCCGGCAGCAGGCCGCGCGCGGCCGTGTTCTGGCTCAGGTCGAAGGTCTGCACGCCGGCGGTGCGGGTGTACCAGTCGGCCCCGGTGTAGGGCACTTCGCCGACCAGCGTGACCGCGCTCGCGTCCACCGTGGTGAGCGGCGCCGCCGGGTTGCTGTTGGCCACCGCCACCAGCACGGTGCCGATGTCCAGCAGGCCGCTGTTGGCGTCCTGGATCGGGAACGAGTTGCCGAAGTCCAGCGTGAGCGACATGCCGTCTTCGGCCAGCTTGGCCTGCAGGGTCTGCACATTGGCCGGCGGCTGCAGGTTGTCGTTCAGCGGCGCGACCATCTGCCGGCCGGGCACGAACAGCTTCGGCTCGCCGCTGCGGTACGGCCCGATGGTGCCGACCGCATGGCCCTGGGTGTAGCGCGGGATCTTGGGGTCGCGCCCGTAGCCGAACACGTTGAACTGGATCGACAGCATGCCGTCGCGCGTGGCCGCCTTCAGCGCCTCCAGCAGCGGCGAGCCCACGGCATCGGCCCAGCGCACCTCTTCCAGCACCGACTGGTAGTAGGCGGCCAGCTTCTGGTCCAGCATCACGCCGGTCTGCTGGCGCTGCCACAGGTTGATGAAGGGCGAGGGCTTGTACTCGCCGCTGAACAGGGCCTGCGCCGCCGCGTCGAGCAGGCGCACCTGCATGCCCCAGATCTCCGACACCATCTGCTGCTGCGGGTCCAGGTCGACCAGCTTGCCGGGCGCGCGGTCGCCGGCGTTCTGCAGGCTCATGCCGACCACCGGGTCGTCGCCGGCGGCGAGCTGGCGGCCGTCGAGGAAGCCGCCGGTGACGGCGCAGTCCATCAGCCGGAAGATGCCGGTGCCCTGCGGGTTCCAGTTGCTGGCGGTGAAGTCCTGGTAGGCCGGAACGAAGGACTCGTTCTGGTACATCTGGACCTTGTTGTTGATGGTGGACACGTCGGCCTGGAACCAGCCGCGGAAGTGGATGCGTGGCGCGTCGAGGTAGCTCATGGCGTGGTCCTCATTTGTCCGGGGTGAGCTGCGACCACTCGGGCGCGGGCGACATCGCCGGCGGCGCGGCCCCCAGGCCCGCCTTCGGCGCCGGGCAGTCGCCGGAGAACAGGCAGCACCAGCCTGGGTTGGGCGTGCACATCTTCGCCACCTGGTCCCAGGTCTTGCGCGGGTCCGGCCGCTCGGCGCGGAAGCCGGTGTAGTTCTGGCTCACGATCGGCGCATCGGGCGGCGACATCGGGTAGCCGGAGAAAAAGAACGACTGCGGATGCCGGTAGGCCGGCTGCTTCGGCTGCGCGGCGTCCTTGGTGGCTTCCTTGTTGAAGGCGTAGCCGAACAGGATCTTCTGCGGGCCCACTTCGCGCGAGTAGGCCTGGATGCTGCCGCCCAGGTGCGTGCTCTGCTCGGCGTTGTACGGCAGGTGCTTGATGAAGTCGCGCCGCGGCGGATGGTTGTGCAGCGAGAACTGGCAGCACTCGGGTGTGCCGGCCGGCCGGTCGGCGTAGCGCAGGAAGTACGCCTTGTTGCCCAGCGAGATGAACGAGCAGGTGAAGTTGTTCTCCATCGGGAAGATGGGCAGGCAGAACTTCTCGTAGTGCTCCATCATCGCGCCCTTGCCGTCGCGGTCGGCCGGCACGTAGGCGGCGTCGTAGTAGCTGGCGCCGTACGACACCTGGTAGTCCGCCGGCGTCAGGCCCTCGGGCGGCGAGGCGTAGGGCGGCGGGTATTTGTCGAAGTTGCTGAACACGCGGTACATGGTCCATTCGCTGGTCCACCAGGTCGGGTACTGCGGATCGGTCGGCTCGCCGGCCTTGCGCGGGTAGACGCACTTGCTTTCCGGCTTGCAGCGCTTGTCGTTGTGCACGCCGCCGGTGTAGTAGGTGTGGCGCGCCGACGCGGCTTTCTCTTCGGGCGTAGCGGGGCGGCCGGCCGCGTCGGCGTTGGCGGCGATCGCGGCGGCCGCTGCCACGGCGATGAACAGGGCCCAGCGCAGCAGCGTGTCGAGCCAGCGGCGGGGGCGGGAAATGGTGTCGGTCATGGCAACCTCCTCGGTCAGAACATGGAATCGTTGGAAGGAAAACGCGGCGGCGCGCAGGTGCGCAGCCGGCGCAGGACGATGCGGTGCGCCGCCCAGCCCAGGGCGGGCAGCGCGAAAGTGGCCAGCACGGTGGCGGCCGGCCCGGGCCCTTCGCGGCCCAGCCACACGCTGGCGGCGTAGAGCGCGGAGATGGCGATCGACGACAGCGCGGCGGTCGCCAGGGCCTGCAAGACCGGCACGCGCCACACGCCGGCCAGCAGCGCGCTCATTTCGGCCAGCACCGGCAGCGGCCGCGCGCCGGCGATCCACCACAGCGCACGGTTGCGCGCCCGCAGGCTGACCTGGTCCCACAGCGGCGCGCCGACCCAGCGGCGCAGCCGCTGGCGCGGCACCAGCCGGCCCAGCAGGTAGCCGGCGGCGAACGACAGCGTGAGGCCGAGCGCCATGGCGGCACCGCCCCACAGCGGGCCGAGCGTCCAGCACAGGGCCATGCCGACCACGCTGCTCGGGATCGGCAGCAGCACGTCGGCGACCAGCAAGGCGATGCCCAGCAGCGCCACCAGCACGGCGCGGTCGGCGCCACCCAGCCAGGCGGGCGCCGCGCGGTCCAGCGCGTCGCCCCACAGCGCGAACGGCACCACGATGCACAGCACCAGGCCGGCGAGAAACGCCGCGAAGCGCAGCCAGCCGGCGGCTTGCGGGGACAGTGTTGCGTTGCCGGGGTTCATGACAGCGGCCAGGTGAGGGCGACGCGCAGGCGGCGCGACGGCGCGGGCGTGCCGATGGTTTCCGGCCGCCGGGTGTCCAGCAGGTTGTCGACGGCGACGGTGGCCTGGGCCGCGCCCAGCGGCAGCCGCGCCGACAGGTCCAGCGTGGTCAGCGGCGCCAGCCACTGGTCGCCGGTGGGAATCGAGGAATCGAAGCGGCGGCCGACGTGTTTCGCCATCAGCGTCACGTCGCGCCGCGCGCCGAACGGCAGCTGCAGCTGCGCCGACAGCTGCGCATGCGGGCGATGGCGCAGCGTGGTGTCGCCGTCGGGGTCGCGCACGCGCATCAGCGCGCCTTCGAACTGCAGGCGCCAGGCGCCCGCGTCGTGGCGCGTGCGCCACTCGAGGCCGTCGGCCTGGATGCGCGCGCGGTTCACCAGCATGGGCGGCGGGCCGGCGTCGAAATCCACCAGGTCGCGGTAGCGCGCACTGAACAGCGTCAAGCGGGTGGGCCAGGCGGCGCTGTCGGCATTGGCGAGGTAGACCTCGCGCTGCACCGCGCGCTCGGTGCGCAGCGCCGGGTTGCCGACCAGCGGATGGCCCAGCGCATAGAAACTGGGCAGCTTGGCGGCACTGCTGAACGCCGCGCCCCAATGCAGGCCGGCGCCCAGTTCGTGGCGCAGCGAGAGCATCGGGTGGGTGAGGTTTTCGCCGTCGCTGGGCATCTCGTGGCGCAGGCCGCCCTGCAGCGTCCAGTCGCCGTGCTGCCAGCGCGCTTCGGCCATCAGGCTGGTGACGCCGCGGCTGCGGCTGAAACCGGCCGGCAGGCTGAAGCCGCCGAAGTCGATGAGGCTGTCCAGTTGCCCGCTTTCGCGCTGGTGGTGCACGCCCAGGGTCACCAGCCAGGCGCCGCTGGTGGGCGGCAGCCACAGCGCCTGCAGCGCGTGGCGGCGCAGTCGGGAGCTGTCGCTCAGGCGCGGCAGGCCGGCCGGGTCGCGCAGGCCCGGCGCCACGCCCGGCGTGCTGTCGTCGCCGTTGCGGGCGAACGTGGAGGCCTGCAGTTCCAGGCGGCCGGCCTGCGGCAGGTTGAAGGCGCCGCGCGCCGCCAATTGCCGCGTGCCGGCACGGCGCGACTCCAGCCCGGGCAGCACGGCGAACTGCTCGCCGCCGCTGTCGTCGGGAGATGCCAGGTTGAAGCTGTCGGCGGCGCGCGCCCACACCGCCAGCGTGCTGCCGCGCTCGAGCTCGGTGCGCCAGCTCAGGCCGGCGCTGCGCGTGCGCGTGAAGCCGCGCGTGCCGTCGCCGTCCTCGCGCCAGCCGGCCTGGGCGCGCCACTCGCCGCTGCCCACCGCCGCCTGCGCGCTGCGCAGCCCGCCGCTGCCGATGCCCAGCGACGCGCGCGGTGCGGCGGCGCGGGTGAAGATGTGCACCAGGCCGGCCAGCGCCTCGCCGTGCACCACGCTCACGTTGCCGCGCACGATCTCGATGCGCTCGATGCCGGCCGCCGGCAGGGTGTTGAGGTCCACCGCGCTGCCGCGCGAGGACAGCGGGTCGTTCTGCCGCACGTGGTCGACCAGCACCACCACGTGGCTCGGGTCGGCGCCGCGCAGGAACAGCGAGCCGAAGCCGCCGCTGCGCGCGCTCCGGTCGGTCACGATGCCGGCCTGGCGCGACAGGACGTCGGCCACGCTCAGGTCGCCCAGCGCATCGAGGTCGGCGCGGGTGAGCACGGTGACGTGCTGGCTGGCCGACGCCTCGGTCTGCGGCAGCAGGCTGGCGCTGATGCGCACCTCGGGCAGGGCGGCGCCGGCCGTGGCAACCGTGGTTTGCGCGTGAACGGGCAATGCGCCCAGCATGGCCAGGCCCAGGACGGGCGCGGCCGGTCTCCTCCAGGGCATTCGCATGCCTCCCCTGTTTGTCTGTCTGTCGTTGTCGGAGCGCAGTATCTGCATGCGCCGACGCAGGGTCAAGCTGTCAGGGTTGACAGTGCTGGCGTCATGTAACCCGGACGGCCTCATACGCCATCCGCCGTATTCCTGCCCAGCCCGGCAGTTCCCAGAATGGGCTCCTCGCTTGTTGTTGTTGTCCTTCCTTGTTCTTCCCTTCTTTTTTTCTGGAGCCGCGCACATGCAACGTCGTTTCACCCTCAAGGCGCTGACCGCCGCCGTCGTCCTGGCGGGCGCCGGCATCGCGCCCGCCCATGCCGCCGACACCATCAAGGTCGGCGTGCTGCACAGCCTGTCGGGCACCATGGCCATTTCCGAGACGGTCCTCAAGGACACGGTGCTGATGGCCATCGAGGAAATCAACGCCAAGGGCGGCGTGCTGGGCAAGAAGCTGGAGCCCGTGGTGGTCGACCCGGCCTCCAACTGGCCGCTGTTCGCCGAGAAGACCAAGCAGCTGCTGACGCAGGACAAGGTCGCCGTGATGTTCGGCTGCTGGACCTCGGTCAGCCGCAAGTCGGTGCTGCCGGTGGTGGAGGAATTGAACGGCCTGCTGTTCTACCCGGTGCAGTACGAGGGCGAGGAACTCTCCAAGAACGTGTTCTACACCGGCGCCGCGCCCAACCAGCAGGCGATTCCCGCGGTGGAATACCTGATGAGCAAGGAAGGCGGCGGCGCCAAGCGCTTCGTGCTGCTGGGCACCGACTACGTGTACCCGCGCACCACCAACAAGATCCTGCGCGCCTTCCTGAAGTCCAAGGGCGTCGCCGAGGCCGACATCATGGAGGAGTACACCCCCTTCGGCCATGCCGACTACCAGACCATCATCGCCAAGATCAAGAAGTTCTCCGGCGAAGGCAAGAAGACGGCGGTGATCTCCACCATCAACGGCGACTCCAACGTGCCGTTCTACAAGGAGCTGGGCAACGCCGGCCTGAAGGCCAAGGACGTGCCGGTGGTGGCGTTCTCGGTGGGCGAGGAAGAACTGCGCGGCGTCGACACCAAGCCGCTGGTGGGCCACCTGGCCGCCTGGAACTACTTCATGTCGGTGAAGAACCCGACCAACACCGAGTTCACCAAGAAGTGGGCCGCCTACGCCAAGGCCAAGGGCATCGCCGGCCACAAGGACAAGCCGCTGACCAACGACCCGATGGAAGCGACCTACATCGGCGTGTACATGTGGAAGCAGGCGGTGGAGAAGGCCAAGTCCACCGACACCGACAAGGTGATCGCCGCCATGGCCGGCCAGACCTTCAAGGCGCCCTCGGGCTTCACCGCCAAGATGGACGAGAAGAACCACCACCTGCACAAGCCGGTGTTCATCGGCGAAGTGAAGGGCGACGGCCAGTTCAACGTGGTGTGGAAGACCCCCGGCCCGGTGAAGGCCAAGCCGTGGTCGCCGTACATCGAAGGCAACGACAAGAAGAAGGACGAGCCGGACGGCAAGAGCAAGGTGTAAGCGGGTCTTGCGTGATGGGCGGCGCGCCGCCCATTGCCCAGGATCCCCATGAATCGACTTCTCATTCTCCTTGCGCTGCTCGCCGCGGCGCATGCCCACGCCCTCACCGCCGACGAGGCGAAAGCGCTCGCCACCGGTGAATCCGATGCACGCATCGAAGCGCTGAACAAGGCCGTTTCCAACGCCGACGCGAAGACCGCCGCCTTCATCCAGGCGATGTCCGACGACGCGGTGAAGACGGCGGGCGGCAAGGTGTTCGTCGTCAAGGACGGCAAGGGCACCGACCCCGTCACCGGCGCCGACCTGCAGGTGCCGGACGACGCCGAGGACGTGATCAACAACAACCGCATGCGCGGCGAGCTCGACTCCGCGCTGTCGGCGATGAAGCTGTTCTCCACCGACGACACCCTGCGCGCTGCCGCCGTGCAGGAACTGCAGAAGGATCCCGACGAGTCCAAGCTGCCGCTGATCGAGAAGGCCTTCGCGGCCGAACAGAACACCGCCATCAAGGAGCAGCTGGGCCTGGTGCGCGCCGCGGCGCTCCTGAACAGCGCCGACAAGGCCAAGCGGCTGGAGGCCGCGCGCCTGCTGTCGGGCAGCCGCAGCCCGGCCACGCGCGCCCTGCTGCTGCAGCGCGCCAAGGAAGAGACCGACCCCGACGTGAAGAGCGCGCTGGACGCCACCCTGCGCCAGGTGCAGGGCTCGCTGGTCTGGGGCGAGCGCCTGGGCGCGGTCTTCTCCGGCATCAGCCTGGGCTCGATCCTGCTGCTGGTGGCGCTGGGCCTGGCCATCACCTACGGGCTGATGGGCGTGATCAACATGGCGCACGGCGAGCTGATGATGATCGGCGCCTACGCCACCTACGTGGTGCAGGTGCTGTTCCGCCAGTACCTGCCGGGCGCCTTCGACTGGTACCTGGTGGCGGCGGTGCCGGTGTCGTTCGCCGCGTCGGCCGCCATGGGCGCGGTGCTGGAGCGCGGCGTGATCCGCTTCCTGTACGGCCGCCCGCTGGAAACGCTGCTGGCCACCTGGGGCATCAGCCTGATGCTGATGCAGCTGGTGCGCACGGTGTTCGGCGCGCAGAACGTCGGCGTGGAGAACCCCGGCTGGATGAGCGGCGGCGTCAACGTGCTGGGCGACGTGCAGCTGCCGTGGAACCGCATCGTCATCATCGGCTTCGCGCTCGCCGTGCTGGGCGGCATGGCCTTCCTGATCGCGCGCACCCGGCTGGGCCTGTTCGTGCGCGGCGTCACGCAGAACCGGCCGATCGCCTCGTGCATGGGCGTGAACACGGCGCGGGTGGACACCTATGCGTTCGCGCTCGGCTCCGGCATCGCCGGATTGGCCGGCTGCGCATTGAGCCAGATCGGCAACGTGGGCCCGGACCTCGGGCAGGCCTACATCGTGGACTCGTTCATGGTGGTGGTGCTGGGCGGCGTCGGCCAGCTGGCCGGCACGGTGTACGCGGCGCTGGGCCTGGGCGTGCTGAACAAGTTCCTGGAAGGCTGGGCCGGCGCGGTGCTGGCCAAGATCGCCGTGCTGGTGTTCATCGTGGTGTTCATCCAGAAGCGCCCGCAGGGATTGTTCGCGGTCAAGGGACGGAGTGCGGAAGCATGAGCGCGGTGATCGATGATCTCGAACCCTCCCCCGTTGGGGGAGGGCAGGGTGGGGGCAGGGCAGCGGAGGCGCAAAACCCCGTTCGCCCTGAGCCTGTCGAAGGGCGCGCGCACGGGGCTTCGACAAGCTCAGCCCGAACGGTGGAATTGCCCGCACCAGCCCCGCTCCTCACCCGCACCGGCTGGTCCGCCTTCCTCGCCGCGCTGATCGTCGTCTGCGCGCTCGCGCCGCTCGCCAACCTGCTGGTCCCCGACGGCAGCATCTTCCACATGAGCGATTACGCGGTGGCGCTGGTCGGCAAGATCATGTGCTACGCCATCTGCGCGCTGGCCATGGACCTGATCTGGGGCTACACCGGCAT
>JAZKIV010000026.1:0-12023 GCA_040384685.1 Pseudomonadota bacterium
GCAACGTCAAGGTGCTGGTGGTCGGCAACCCGGCCAACACCAACGCCTACATCGCCATGAAGAGCGCGCCCAGCCTGCCGCGCCGCAACTTCACCGCCATGCTGCGCCTGGACCACAACCGCGCGCTGTCGCAGGTGGCCGCCAAGACCGGCACCGCCGTGAAGGACATCGAGAAGATGGTGGTGTGGGGCAACCACTCGCCCACCATGTACGCCGACTACCGCTTCGCCACCGTGAACGGCAAGGCCGTCAAGGACCTGATCAACGACCAGGAATGGAACGCCAACACGTTCCTGCCCACCGTGGGCAAGCGCGGCGCCGCCATCATCGAGGCGCGCGGCCTGTCCTCCGCGGCATCGGCCGCCAACGCCGCCATCGACCACATGCGCGACTGGGCACTGGGCACCAACGGCAAGTGGGTCACGATGGGCATCCCGTCGGACGGCCAGTACGGCATTCCCAAAGACACCATGTTCGGCTTCGCGGTGACCACCGAGAACGGCGAATACAAGCTGGTGGAAGGCCTGGAGATCGACGCCTTCTCGCAGGAACGCATCAACCTCACGCTCAAGGAACTGCAGGAAGAGCAGCAGGGCGTCGCCCACCTGCTGTGATGCCGCATCCCCGCGACATCCTCCTCGGCGCGCAGGCGCGCACCGGCAGCCTGCCGGTGTGCGACCACTACAGCGGCGTGGAGGCGCGCATGCGCAAGAGCCTGCAGCTGCAGGCCGAGATGGCGCGGGAGTTCGGCGCGGTGGTGTTCGACGTCACGCTGGATTGCGAGGATGGCGCGCCGGTCGGCGGCGAGGCGGAGCATGCCGCGCTGGTGACCGAACTCGCGCTGGCCGCGGCGCCGGATGCGCGCGTCGCGGTGCGCGTGCACCCGGTCGACCATCCAGCGTTCGCGAGCGACATCGCCACCATCGCCGGCAAGGCCGGCCACCGCCTGGCGCACGTCATGGTGCCCAAGGTGGAGTCGGTGCGCGACGTGGAGGTCGCGGCTGAAGCGCTGGACGCCGCCGGCGCCACCCAGCTGCCGCTGCAGGTGCTGATCGAGTCGCCCGCCGCGGTGCACCGCGCCTTCGACATCGCCGCGCACCCGCGCGTGCAGTCGCTGAGTTTCGGGCTGATGGATTTCGTCTCGGCCCACGGCGGCGCGATCCCGGCCGAAGGCATGGGCATCGAAGGCCAGTTCACGCATCCGCTGGTGGTGCGCGCCAAGCTCGCGATCGCCTCGGCCTGCCATGCGCACGGCAAGGTGCCCTCGCACAGCGTCATCACCGAATTCAAGGACGCCGAAGCATTGAAGCGGGCCGCGCGCCGCGCCGCGCGCGAGTTCGGCTTCACGCGCATGTGGAGCATCCATCCCGACCAGATCCGGCCGGTGCTGGAGGCCATGGCGCCGACCGACCAGGACATCGAGACCGCCGCGCAGATCATCATCGCCGCCGAACGCGCCCAGTGGGCGCCGATCGGCTTCGGCGGCAAATTGGAGGACCGGGCGAGCTACCGTTACCACTGGCAGGTGCTGGAGAGGGGGCATCGGACCGGGAGGAAGCTTCCCAAGGAAGTGCAGGGCTGGTTCGCCGCCCCGCAACGCTGAAAAAAGACAACCGAGAGACAACACCGAATGAAATCCCTTCTCGCCATCTGCCTGGTCGCCATCGCTCCCGCGCTGGCCCTGGCCCAGACCACCACCCCGGCCAAGCCGGCCGCCAAGCCCAAGGCCGGCAAGCCCGTGTCGGTGAAGAAAGTCCCGCCAACTAGCAAGCGCCAGGCCGTCGAGGAAGCCACGCCCATCGAGGAACCGGATCCCAGCGTGAAGCTGGGCGAGGCCGACCTGGCGACCGCCAGGCGCGTGTACACCGGCGAAATTCCGTGCGAGCTGGGCGCCAACGTGAAGGTCACGCCGCTCAAGCGCGAAGGCTTCTTCCTGGTGGTCAACAAGCTCAACCGCTTCGTGATGCACCCGGTGGAAAGCCGCACCGGCGCGATCCGCCTGGAAGACCCGGCGCGCGGCGCCATGTGGCTGCAGCTGGGCAACAAGTCCATGCTGATGAGCCAGAAGCTGGGCCAGCGCCTGGCCGACGAATGCCAGAGCCCCGAGCAGGCCGCCTTCGCCGACAACCTGAAGAAGAACCCGATGCCCAGCATCCTGGAGCCGGCGCCGGCAGCCTCCGCCGCCAAGCCGGCGAGCAACTGACACTGAATCGAACGAAGTACGAACGGAGATCACACCATGCTGCAAGCCTATCTTGAACATGTCGCTGAACGCGCGGCGCTGGGCATCCCGCCCCTGCCGCTGAACGCGCAGCAGACGGCCGAACTGATCGACCTGATCAAGTCCGCGCCGGCCGCGGAAGAAACCGCGCTGGTCGAGATGCTGGCGCAGCGCGTGCCTCCGGGCGTGGACGACGCGGCCAAGGTGAAGGCGTCGTTCCTGGCGGCGGTGGCGCACGGCGACCTGCAGGTCAAGGCGGTCTCCAGGGCGCGCGCCACCGAGCTGCTGGGCACCATGGTGGGCGGCTACAACGTCAAGCCGCTGATCGACCTGCTGGACGACGCGGAAACCGCGCCGGTCGCGGCGGCCGGCCTGAAGAAGACGCTGCTGATGTTCGACTACTTCCACGACGTGGCGCAGAAGGCCAGGGCCGAGAACGCCTTCGCCAAGGAAGTGATCCAGAGCTGGGCCGAGGCCGAGTGGTTCACCAGCCGCCCCGAGGTGCCGCAGAAGATCACCGTCACGGTGTTCAAGGTGCCCGGCGAAACCAACACCGACGACCTGTCGCCCGCGCCCGACGCCTGGAGCCGCCCCGACATCCCGCTGCACACGCTGGCGATGCTGAAGAACACGCGCGTGGGCGCCGCCTTCGTGCCCGAGGAAGACGGCAAGCGCGGCCCGATGAAGTTCATCGAGGACCTGAAGAGCAAGGGCCACCAGGTGGCCTACGTCGGCGACGTGGTGGGCACCGGGTCGTCGCGCAAGTCGGCCACCAACAGCGTGATCTGGGCCACCGGCCAGGACATCCCGTTCGTGCCGAACAAGCGCTTCGGCGGCGTCACGCTGGGTGGCAAGATCGCCCCCATCTTCTTCAACACGCAGGAAGACTCCGGCGCGCTGCCGATCGAGGTCGACGTGTCCAAGCTGGAGATGGGCGACGTGATCGACGTCTTCCCCTATGAAGGCACGATCGAGAAGGGCGGCCAGGTGGTGGTGCGCTTTTCGCTCAAAAGCGACGTGCTGCTGGACGAGGTGCGCGCCGGCGGCCGCATCAACCTGATCATCGGCCGCTCGCTCACCGCCAAGGCGCGCGATTTCCTGGGCCTGCCGGCTTCCACCACGTTCCGCCTGCCCAAGCCGCCGGTGGACAGCGGCAAGGGCTTCACCGTGGCGCAGAAGATGGTCGGCCGCGCCTGCGGCATGCCCGAAGGCAAGGGCATCCGCCCCGGCACCTACTGCGAGCCGCGCATGACCACCGTCGGCAGCCAGGACACGACAGGCCCGATGACGCGCGACGAGCTGAAGGACCTGGCCTGCCTGGGCTTCTCGGCCGACCTGGTGATGCAGTCGTTCTGCCACACGGCCGCCTACCCGAAGCCGGTGGACGTGAAGACGCACCGCGAGCTGCCGGCCTTCATCAGCAACCGCGGCGGCGTGGCGCTGCGCCCCGGCGACGGCGTGATCCACTCCTGGCTGAACCGCCTGCTGCTGCCCGACACGGTGGGCACCGGCGGGGACAGCCACACGCGCTTTCCGATCGGCATCAGCTTTCCGGCCGGCTCCGGCCTGGTGGCGTTCGCCGCCGCCACCGGCGTGATGCCGCTGGACATGCCCGAGTCGGTGCTGGTGCGCTTCAAGGGCCAGATGCAGGCCGGCATCACGCTGCGCGACCTGGTGCACGCGATTCCCTACTACGCCATGAAGCAGGGCCTGCTCACGGTGGCCAAGCAGAACAAGCAGAACGTGTTCTCCGGCCGCATCCTGGAAATCGAGGGCCTGCCCGAGCTGAAGGTGGAGCAGGCGTTCGAGCTGTCCGACGCCTCGGCCGAACGTTCGGCCGCCGGCTGCACGGTGAAGCTGAACAAGGAACCGATCCTCGAGTACCTGGCCAGCAACGTGGTGCTCATGAAGAACATGATCGCCAACGGCTACGAGGACAAGCGCACGCTGCAGCGCCGCATCCAGGCGGTGGAAGCCTGGATGGCGAACCCGCAGCTGCTGGAAGGCGACGCGGACGCCGAGTACGCCGCGGTCATCGAGATCGACCTGGCCGACATCACCGAGCCGCTGCTGTGCTGCCCCAACGACCCGGACGACGTGAAGCCGCTGTCGCAGGTGCAGGACACCAAGATCGACGAAGTCTTCATCGGCTCGTGCATGACCAACATCGGCCACTTCCGCGCGGCCTCGGCCCTGCTGGAAGGCAAGCGCGACATCCCGGTGAAGCTGTGGGTGGCGCCGCCCACCAAGATGGACGCGGCGGAGCTGACCAAGGAAGGCCACTACGGCGTGTTCGGTGCGGCCGGTGCGCGCACCGAGATGCCGGGCTGCAGCCTGTGCATGGGCAACCAGGCGCAGGTGCGCGAGGGCGCCACGGTGGTGTCGACCAGCACGCGCAACTTCCCGAACCGGCTAGGCAAGAACACCAACGTGTACCTGGCCTCGGCGGAGCTGGCGGCGATCGCCTCCAAGCTGGGCCGCATCCCGCGGGTGGAGGAATACCACGCGGACATGGGTGTCATCAACAAGGACGCCGACCGCGTGTACCGCTACATGAACTTCGACCAGATCGAGGAGTACGCGGAAACGGCGAAGGACGTCGCGGCCGCTTAAGGCTGGTCTCGCGCGGCAACGAAAAAAGGGGCGGCCCGCGGGCCGCCCCTTCTGCTTTGCGCAACCGCTCCTAGTTGCGGTCGGCCTTGGCCGCGCGCACCGCCGATTTGGACGGGGCCGCGCCCATCGCCGTGGTGCTGCTCGGCGACACCGCGCTCGGCGCGGTTGCCGGAGCGGCGCCCAGGCTGGACATCGTGCCGGACTGCGGAGCCGCCGGCGACACGGCCACGGCGCTTTCGGCAGGGCCGCCGCGCACCGGGCCGATCACGGCAACGCCGCCGACCGCCGCGCCCACGCCACCGACGCCCACACCGGCGCCGCCCTTGTCGTTGCCGACCGTGCCCACGCCGACACCGACGCCGACCGCGCCACCGCCCACGGTGCCGCCGCCGCCGACAGTGCCACCACCGCCCACGGTGCCGCCGCCGCCGACAGTGCCACCACCGCCCACGGTGCCGCCGCCGCCGACAGTGCCACCACCACCCACGGTGCCGCCGCCGCCGACAGTGCCACCACCACCCACGGTGCCGCCGCCGCCGACAGTGCCACCACCGCCCACGGTACCGCCGCCGCCGACAGTGCCGCCGCCGCCCACGGTACCGCCACCGCCGACAGTGCCACCACCACCCACGGTGCCGCCGCCGCCGCCCACGGTGCCGCCACCACCGACAGTGCCGCCACCGCCCACGGTGCCACCACCACCACCCGTGCCACCGCCGCCGTTATTGCCGCCATGGCTGCCGCCCGCATTGCCCGCAGTGCCGGCATTGGGGCCGTTGCCTTGGTTGCCCGGGCCGGTGTTGCCCACGCCGTTGCCGTTGTTGCCTGTGCCGACATTGCCGCCGTGGGCATTGCCGTTGCCGTTGCTGGCCGAGCCGCCGCCGGTGCCATGGCCGCCATGCCCACCCGGGGCGTTGCCGGCGGTGCCGGCGTTGGGGCCATTGCCCTGGTTGCCCAGGCCGCCATTGCCGACGCCATTGCCGCTGTTGCCGGTACCCACGTTGGCGCCGCCGTTTCCGCCGGCATTGCCGGCCGGAGCGCCGCCGGCGCCGCCGCCGTTGGCGGAGCCGCCGCCGACACCCGCGCTGCCGCCAGCGCCCACGGCACCGCCGGCACCGATGCCGCCCCCGTTTCCGCCTGCATTGCTGCCGCCGTTACCGGATCCGGAGCCGCCGCCCGAGCCACCACCGGCACCCGCGCCGACACCACCGTTGCCGCCCGCACCGGCCCCAGCGCCCGCGCCGCCGGCACCCGCGCCGGCACCGCCAGCGCCGCCGGCACCAGCCCCAGCGCCCACACCGCCGGCGCCCGCGCCGACACCGCCAGCGCCACCAGCGCTCGCGCCGGCACCACCGCCGCCGCCGTGGCCGCCGCCACCACCAGCGCCACCGGCGCCGACACCACCGGCACCACCGACGCCAACACCGCCGTTGCCGCCGCCGTTACCGTTGCCGCCGCCATTGCCGCCACCAGCGCCACCGACGCCGGCACCCACGCCGCCGCCCGCGCCGGCACCACCGCCCACGCCGGCGCCACCGCCGGCAGCGTTCGCCATCGTCAGGCCCAGTGCGCTGACCAGGGCCGCAGCCACCAGCGTCAGCTGGAATTTTCCGCTTCGTTTTGCCATCATGAAATTGCTCCCGGAGGATAGAGAAAAGAGGTTCCGTGCGCCGTCCGAAGGACGGCTGCCACGTTTCGGGTCGCTTTCCACCGGAGGCTTGGGGCCGGACGGCGTCGAGCGATGGAGCCATGTTGCAAAACGCAAGACATGCGCCTCGTCGGTACCGCGCGTCGGATGCTGTGCGCGCGCACTGACGCCTGTGCGTCCGGGCCCCGCAATCCGCTTTTTTGTGTCTCAGATCTGTGACAGCACGCCGCGGCTGGCTCAGCAGCGGCCATTGCCGCACCGCCGAAGCCCGCGCGGTTAGCATTGCGCGACCCCTCCAACCGCAGGCCCGCACCATGTTCCGATCGTTCTTCTTCTCGCGCCGCTGGCTGTCCTGGTCGCTTCTGGGCTCCGCGCTCATCCTGTGGGCGACCTGGTACCGGGTGCAGCTGGATGTGAAGATCAACGAGTGGTTCGGCACCTTCTACGACTTGGTGCAACGCGGGCTCGCCAAGCCGGGCAGCATCACCCTGGCGGAGTTCTGGGCCCAGCTGGCGTCGTTCTTCCGCATCGCCATCGTGTTCGTGATGGTCGCGGTGCTGCTGGACTTCTTCATCAAGCACTACGTGTTCCGCTGGCGGCAGGCGATGAACGACTACTACATGCAGCACTGGGACAAGCTGCGCCATATCGAGGGCGCGGCGCAGCGCGTGCAGGAGGACACCATGCGCTTCGCCTCCATCATGGAAGTGCTGGGCGTGGAATTCATGCGCAGCCTGATGACATTGGTCGCCTTCCTGCCGATCCTGTGGGGCCTGTCGGAGAAGGTGACCGAGCTGCCCTGGTTCGGCGCCGTCTCGCATTCCCTGGTGTGGGTGGCGATCCTGTTCGCGCTGGCCGGCACGGTGCTGCTGGCGGTGGTCGGCATCAAGCTGCCGGGCCTGCAGTTCCAGAACCAGCGGGTCGAGGCGGCCTACCGCAAGGAACTGGTCTACGGCGAGGACGACGCCGCGCGCGCGCAGCCGCGGCAGGTGGAGTCGCTGTTCGCCGATATCCGGCGCAACTACTTCCGCCTGTTCTTCCACTACACCTACTTCGACGTGGTGAAGTACTTCTACCTGCAGTTCGGCGTGCTGGTGCCCTACATCGCGCTCGGCCCGACCCTGGTGGCGGGCGCCATCACGCTGGGCGTGATGCAGCAGATCGTGCGTGCCTTCGGCCGGGTGGAGGGCGCCTTCCAGTACCTGGTGCTGAGCTGGACCACGGTGGTCGAACTGATCTCGGTCTACAAGCGCCTGCGCGCCTTCGAGGCGCAGATCAAGGCGTTGCCGCCAGCCTCCGCAGCGCATCCCGCGTGAAGGCGTCGGCCGGGAAGAAGGTTTCCAGCGCCAGCTCCTGCAGGGTCACGTCGGCCGGGGTGCCGAACACGGTGGTGGTGCTGATGAAGCTCAGCACGCCGCCGGGCGTGCGGAACTGCAAGGGCATGGCCACGCCCAGCAGCTCGCCTTCCAGCTGCGCGTGGCTGGCGTCGTCGGGCACCGGGTAGCCGCGCAGCTCCTCGGCCAGCGCGGCCAGCTGCGCGTCGCCGGTGGCCTGTACCTGCTGGTGCAGGCGCTCCAGCAGGTGCTCGCGCCACTGGCGCAGGTTGACGATGCGCGGCGCCAGGCCTTGCGGGTGCAGGCTCAGCCGCACCACGTTGATCTGTCCCTGCAGCAGCAAAGGATCGGCCCCGGCCATCAGGTGCGGCACCATGGCGTTGGCGGCCACCAGGTTCCAGTGCCGGTCCACCGCCAGCGCGGGGAAGGGCTCGTGGCTTTTCAGGATCAGCTCCACCGCCTCGCGCGCGGCCGCCAGCGCGGGGTCGCTCAAGGGGCGCTCGCGGTACATCGGCGCATAGCCGGCCGCCACCAGCATGGCATTGCGTTCGCGCAGCGGCACGCTCAGGCGCTCGGCCAGCCGCAGCACCATCTCGCGGCTGGGCGCGGAGCGGCCGGTTTCCACGAAGCTCAGGTGGCGCGTGGAGATGTCGGCTTCGTGCGCCAGGTCCAGCTGGCTCAGGCGCCGGCGCTGGCGCCAGCTGCGCAGCTGTTCGCCGAAAGCCGGAGGCATGCCGCGGTGCGGCGCGAGGGTCTGGGTGTCCATCATGGACCGCATGGTAGGGCCAGCCGCGCCGCGCGCGCATGACCTGGCAGGTCATCGACCTCGCGCGGTGGACGGCGAATCATCGGCGCACCGTCAACCCAAAGGAGCCCGCCATGTCGATCTTCGCCTCGCCCCGATTCCTGCGCAACGTGATGCTGGCCGACGCCGCATCCTGCCTCGCCACCGGCGCCTTGCAGCTGGCGTTCACCGCAACGCTGACCGAGCTGCTGCATCTGCCGGCGCCGCTGCTGCTGGAAACCGGCCTGTTCCTGGTGGCCTATGCCGCGGTGGCCGCCTTCGTCGGCACGCGCCAGCCGGTGCCGCGCGGCTGGGTGCGCCTGTTCGCCATCGGCAACTTCGCCTGGGCGCTGGGCTGCGTGCTGCTGCTGGCCACCGGCGGGCTCGCGCCGACGGCGTTCGGCGTGGCCTGGGTGCTGGCGCAGCTGGCCTGCGTGGTGGTGCTGGCCGAGCTGCAGTGGATGGGCGTGCGCCGCTCGCCGGTGGCTGGCTGGGCCTGAGCGCCGGAGCCGTCCGGGGGGCTTTTCAGTTCTTGTATGCTGCATCGGGTCGGCCTTCCGGCCCATTGCTTCAGATCAGGAGAAGAGCCCCCATGACCCGCGTTTTCAACTTCAGCCCCGGTCCCGCCAACCTGCCCGAGCCCGTGCTGCGGCTGGCCGCCGAGGAGATGCTCGACTGGCACGGCACGGGCATGTCGGTGATGGAAATGAGCCACCGCGGCAAGGAGTTCATCTCCATCCACGCCGAGGCCGAAGCCGACCTGCGCGAGCTGATGGGGATCCCGTCGAACTACAAGGTGCTATTCATGCAGGGCGGCGCCATCGGCGAGAACGCCATCGTGCCGATGAACCTGATCGGCCGCACGGGCAAAGCCGACTACGTGCTCACCGGCGACTGGTCGAAGAAGTCGGCCAAGGAAGCCAAGACCTACGGCCAGGTGAGCACCGTGGCTTCCGGCGAGGAAGGCCGGTTCACCGCCATCCCCAAATTCAGCGAATGGAAGCTGGATCCCGGCGCCGCCTACGTGCACATCTGCTCCAACGAAACCATCGGCGGCGTGCAGTACCACTGGACGCCCGACACCGGCAAGGTGCCGCTGGTGGCCGACATGTCCTCGGACATCCTGTCGCGCCCGATCGACGTGAGCAGGTACGGCCTGATCTACGGCGGCGCGCAGAAGAACATGGGCCCCTCGGGCGTGACGGTGGTGATCGTGCGCGAGGACCTGCTCGGCCACGCGCTGCCGATCACGCCCACGGCCTTCAACTACAAGATGCAGGCCGAGGCCGACTCCATGTACAACACGCCGCCGACCTACGCAATCTACATCGCGGGCCTGGTCTACAAGCACGTGAAGGCGATGGGCGGCCTGAAGGTCATGGAAGCGCACAACAAGGCCAAGGCCGCGGTGCTGTACGACTACCTGGACGCGAGTCCCTTCTACACCAACCCGGTGGAGAAGTCCGACCGCTCGCTGATGAACGTGCCGTTCACGCTGAAGGACGCCGCGCTGGACGAGCCCTTCCTGAAGGGCGCGCAGGCGCGCGGCATGATCCAGCTGAAGGGCCACCGCTCGGTGGGCGGCATGCGCGCGTCCATCTACAACGCCATGTCGATCGAGGGCGTGCAGGCGCTGGTGGGCTACATGAAGGAATTCGAGGCGCAGCATGGCTGAGGCGGCCGCCGCGCGCGGCCCGTTCCAGGTGCTGGTGCTCAACCAGATCTCGCAAGGCGGGCTGGAGCG
This sequence comes from Pseudomonadota bacterium, assembly GCA_040384685.1. Classification (GTDB taxonomy): domain Bacteria; phylum Pseudomonadota; class Gammaproteobacteria; order Burkholderiales; family Burkholderiaceae_C; genus Ramlibacter. The sequence goes on from JAZKIV010000026.1 coordinate 10,345, forward strand.
GCTGCCCGCGGGCGCCTACCTGACCGGCAAGGACTTCGCGGCGCCCGACGCCGTGCTGGTGCGCTCGGCCGACATGCACAAGATGGACATCCCGGCCTCGGTGCTGGCCATCGCGCGGGCCGGCGCCGGCACCAACAACATCCCGGTGAAGGCGATGAGCGCGCGCGGCGTGCCGGTGTTCAACGCGCCCGGCGCCAACGCCAACGCGGTGAAGGAACTGGTGCTCGCCGGCATGCTGATGGCGGCGCGCAACATCGCGCCGGCCCAGGTCTTCGTGCGCGGCCTGGATGCCGGCGCGGCCGACCTGGACAAGGCGGTGGAAGAGGGCAAGAAGTCCTTCGCCGGCTTCGAGCTCGCGGGCCAGACGCTGGGCATCATCGGCCTGGGCAAGATCGGCTGCCTGGTGGCGGACGCCGCCATCAAGCTGGGCATGAACGTGCTGGGCTACGACCCCGACATCACGGTGGATGCGGCCTGGAGCCTGCCCGCGCAGGTGAAGCGCGCGGCCAGCGTGAACGACGTGCTGAAGAACGCGCAGTTCGTCACGGTGCACGTGCCGCTGCTGGACGCCACCCGCCACATGGTGAACGCCGACAACGTGCGGCTGATGCGCCCCGAGGCGGTGCTGCTCAACTTCTCGCGCGAAGGCATCGTCGACGACGCGGCGGTGATCCCGTCGCTGGACGGCCGCCAGCTCGGCTGGTACGTGTGCGACTTTCCGGCACCCGCCCTGCTGGGCCATGCGCGCGTGATCGCGCTGCCGCACCTGGGCGCCTCCACCCGCGAGGCGGAGGAGAACTGCGCCGTGATGGTGGCCGGCCAGCTGCGCGATTACCTGGAGCAGGGCAACGTCGCCAACGCGGTGAACTTCCCCAACGTGAGCATGCCGCGCGAGTCGGCCTGGCGCATCGCCATCGCCAACGCCAACGTGCCCAACATGGTCGGGCAGATCTCCACCGCCATGGCGCAGTCGGGCCTGAACATCCACAACATGGTGAACAAGTCGCGCGGCGACATGGCCTACACGCTGGTGGACGTGGACAGCGCCGTGCCGGACCAGGCACTGGATGCGATCCGGGCCATCGAAGGCGTGCTCGCAGTCAGGTATCTACCTCAGTAGCGCGGCTGTTCGGGAAAACCCGGCACGGCGAAGCGGGGTGCGGCAGAATCGATGCAAACCAACAACATGTCTGCATCACAACAATGTCCCACGCTTTCGCCGAACTCATCAAGACGTTCAAGACCCGCTCCGGCGTGAGCGGGCGGTATTTCTCGCTGCCGCTGCTGGCGAAGCAGTTTCCCAAGGTCAACCGGCTGCCGGTCTCCATGCGCATCGTGCTGGAGTCGGTGCTGCGCAACTGCGACGGCAGGAAGATCACGGCCGAGCACGTGCGCCAGATCGCCAACTGGTTTCCCAACGCCGACCGCACCAGCGAGATCCCGTTCGTGGTGGCGCGCGTGATCCTGCAGGACTTCACCGGCGTGCCGCTGCTGGCCGACCTGGCCGCCATGCGCAGCGCCGCCGCCAAGCTGGGCCGCGACGCCGGCACGGTCGAGCCGCTGGTGCCGGTCGACTTGGTGGTGGACCACTCGGTGATGGTCGACCACTACGGCTCGCGCGACGCGCTCGACCTGAACATGAAGCTCGAATTCCAGCGCAACCGCGAGCGCTACGAGTT
>JAZKIV010000027.1:0-96690 GCA_040384685.1 Pseudomonadota bacterium
GCGAGCCGAGCAGCGTGTACAGGAAGAACTTGAACGCCGCGTAGATCTTGTTGGGCCCGCCCCAGATGCCGATGATCAGGTACATCGGGATCAGCGTGGCTTCGAAGAACACGTAGAACAGCACCGCATCCAGCGCGCAGAACACGCCGATCATCAGGCCCGAAAGGATCAGGAAGGCGCCCATGTACTGGTTGACGCGCTCGGTGATCACTTCCCAGGCGGAGATCACCACCACCACGGTGATGAAGGCGGTCAGCAGCACGAACCAGAACGAGATGCCGTCGATGCCGAGGTGGTAGTTGATGTGGAAGCGCTCGATCCACGGGCCCTTCTCCACGAACTGCATCGCCGCGGTGCCGCGGTCGAAGCGGCCGTACAGCGGCAGCGTGACGAGGAAGCTGATGATGGCGCCGATCAGCGCGATCCAGCGCACGGCGCGCGCCTGGTCGTCGCGCCCGAGGGCGAGCAGCACGGTGCCGATGGCGATCGGCAGCCAGATGGCCAAACTCAAGAGTCCCATTCTTGTTCTTCTCCGCGTTACTTAAGCCAGTCGCGGACCATCGGCCAGCTGACGAAGTACGACATCAGCACGATCACGCCCAGCAGCATGGCGAAGGCGTAGTGGTAGATGTAGCCGGACTGCACCCAGCGGGCTGCGCGCGAGAACAGGCCGACCAGTTTCCAGCTGCCGTTGACCAGCGCGCCGTCGATCACCGCTTCGTCGCCGCCCTTCCACAGCCCGATGCCCAGGCCGCGCGCGCCGCGCGCGAGCACGTTCTCGTTGAACCAGTCCATGTAGTACTTGTTGTCCAGCAGCGTGTACAGCGGCTGCACGGCGCGCTTGATCGCCGCCGGCACAGAGGGGTTCACCAGGTACATGTACCAGGCCGTCACCACCCCCGCCAGCGCCAGCCAGAACGGCAGCGTGAGGAAGCCGTGCAGGCCCATGGCAAAGGCGCCGTGGAACTCCTTGGCCAGTCCGGCCATGGCGTGGTGGTGCTCGCCGTTGACGAAGATCGCGTCCTTGAAGAACGCGCCGTGCAGCAGCGGCTGGATCGTCATGAAGCCGATCACCACCGAGGGAATGGCCAGCAGCACCAGCGGCGCGACCACCACCCAGGGCGATTCGTGCGGCTCGTGGTGGCCGCCGTGCCCGTGTGCATCGTCATGGCCATGGTCGTCATGGTGCGCGTCCGGGTTCTGGTCGAAGCGCTCCTTGCCGTGGAACACCAGGAAGTACATGCGAAACGAGTAGAACGCCGTGACGAACACGCCGGCCACCACCGCGAAGTACGCGAAGCCGGCGCCGGGCAGGTGGCTTTCGGCCACCGCCTCGATGATGCTGTCCTTGGAGTAGAAGCCGGCGAAGAACGGCGTGCCGATCAGAGCCAGCGAGCCCAGCAGCGAAGTGATCCAGGTCAGCGGCATGTACTTGCGCACGCCCCCCATCCAGCGGATGTCCTGGTTGTGGTGCATGCCGATGATGACCGAGCCGGCCGCCAGGAACAGCAGTGCCTTGAAGAAGGCGTGCGTCATCAGGTGGAACACCGCCACCGAGTAGGCCGAGGCGCCCAACGCCACCGTCATGTAGCCCAGCTGCGAGAGCGTGGAGTACGCCACCACGCGCTTGATGTCGTTCTGGATGATGCCGAGGAAGCCCATGAAGAGGGCCGTGATCGCGCCGATCACCATGACGAAGCTCAGCGCCGTGTCCGACAGCTCGAACAGCGGCGACATGCGCGCGACCATGAAGATGCCGGCCGTCACCATCGTCGCCGCGTGGATCAGTGCGGAGATCGGTGTCGGGCCTTCCATGGAATCGGGCAGCCACACGTGCAGCGGGAACTGCGCGCTCTTGCCCATGGCGCCGATGAAGAGACAGATGCAGGTGACGGTGATCAGCGACCAGTCGGTACCCAGGCCGAACGGCAGCTTGCCCAGCTCGCCGGCCTTGGCGAAAGTCTCGGCGTAGCTGAGCGTGCCGGCATAGGCCACGATCAGGCCGATGCCCAGGATGAAGCCGAAGTCGCCCACGCGGTTGACCAGGAAGGCCTTCATGTTGGCGAACACCGCCGTCGGCTTGGTGAACCAGAAGCCGATCAGCAGGTAGGACACCAGGCCCACCGCTTCCCAGCCGAAGAACAGCTGCAGGAAGTTGTTGGCCATCACCAGCATCAGCATGGAGAAGGTGAACAGCGAGATGTAGGCGAAGAAGCGGTTGTAGCCGGCGTCTTCCTCCATGTAGCCGATGGTGTAGATGTGCACCATGAGGGACACGAAGGTCACCACGCACATCATCATGGCGGTGAGGCCGTCGACCAGGAAGCCGATCTCCATCTTCAGGCTGCCCACCACCATCCATTCGTAGATGGTCTGGTTGAAGCGCGCGCCATCCACCGCCACCGACCACAGCGTCATGGCCGACAGCACGAAGGAGATGAACACGCCCAGGATGGTCAGCGTGTGCGCCGCGCCCCGGCCGATCTTGTTGCCGCCGAAGGTGGTGCCCAGGATGCCGGCGAACAGGGCGCCCGCCAGGGGCGCCAGCGGCACCGCCAGCAGGGTCGATGCGTTGAGGGTTTGGCTCATGTTTCTTGCTCGGGCTTCTTGTGGCGCTCAGCCCTTGAGCTCGTTGAGTTCGTCGACGTTGATGCTGTTCTTGTTGCGGAACAGCAGCACCAGGATCGCCAGCCCGATGGCGGACTCGGCCGCCGCCACCGTCAGGATGAAGAACACGAACACCTGGCCGTGCATGTCGTTCAGGTAGTAGGAGAACGCCACGAAGTTCATGTTGACCGCCAGCAGCATCAGCTCGATGGCCATCAGCAGCACGATCAGGTTGCGGCGGTTCAGGAAGATGCCGATCACCGACAGCGCGAACAGGATCGCGCCCAGGGTGAGGAAGTGGCCGAGCGTCAGCGTCATGCCTTGCTCCCTTCGGCGGCCGCGGCGGCGGGCTGCGGCTCGGCCGGCCGCACGGTGGTGGCAGGCATCTTCACGATCTTCAGCCGGTCGGCCGCGCGCACGCGCACCTGGATCGACGGGTCGATGTGCCGGCTGTCCTTGCGCTGGCGCAGGGTGAGCGCGATGGCCGCGATGATGGCCACCAGCAGCAGCACCGCGGCGATCTCCAGCGGATAGAGGTACTGCGAGTACAGCAGCTTGCCCAGCTCCTTGGTGTTGGAGACCTGGGCCGCCGCCTGGCTGGCCGCCTGCACCGCCGCCGGGCCGACGCGCGGCTCCTCGGCCGAGCGGAAGCCGCCCATCAGCACCGCCGCCATTTCCAGCGCGATCAGCACGCCGATGCTGGCGGCCAGCGGGAAGTGCTTCCAGAAGCCCTGGCGGATGCTGTCGACGTTGATGTCCAGCATCATCACCACGAACAGGAACAGCACCATCACCGCGCCCACGTAGACCAGCACCAGCGAGATGGCCAGGAATTCGGCCTTCAGCAGCAGCCACACGGCGGCCGCCTGGAAGAACGCCAGCACCAGGAACAGCGCCGCGTACACCGGGTTGCGCGCCGTGATGACGCGGAACGCGGCGAACAGCAGCACCGCGGAGAACAGGTAGAAAAGGCCGGCTCGGATGTCCATGACGGTTATCGGTATTTGGCGTCGGCGGCCCTGTTGGCCGCGATTTCGGGCTCGTAGCGGTCGCCCACCGCCAGCAGCATGTCCTTGGTGAAGTACAGGTCGCCCCGCTTCTCGCCGTGGTACTCGAGGATGTTGGTTTCCACGATGGAGTCGACCGGGCAGCTCTCTTCGCAGAAGCCGCAGAAGATGCACTTGGTCAGGTCGATGTCGTAGCGCGTGGTGCGCCGCGTGCCGTCGGCGCGCTGCTCGCTCTCGATGGTGATCGCGAGCGCCGGGCACACCGCTTCGCACAGCTTGCAGGCGATGCAGCGCTCTTCGCCGTTTTCATAGCGGCGCAGCGCGTGCAGGCCGCGAAAGCGCGGGCTGAGCGGGGTTTTCTCTTCGGGGAACTGCACCGTGATCTTGCGGGCGAAGAAGTACTTGCCCGTGATGCGCAGGCCTTTGAACAGCTCCAGCAGCATGAAGGACGACAGGAAGTCCTTCAGCGAGAAGCCGGGCTGGTGGGATGCCAATGCGGAGGAAGCCATGACGTGCGTGTCTTTCTCTTGCGGTTACTTCCAGATGCTGAACGGGGTCTGCATCCAGGCGCCGACGACGATCAGCCAGACCAGCGTGACGGGAATGAAGATCTTCCAGCCCAGCCGCATGATCTGGTCGTAGCGGTAGCGCGGGAAGGTGGAGCGGATCCACAGGAACATGGTCACCATGACGAAGGTCTTCGCGCCCAGCCAGATCCAGCCGGGAACGAGGTTGAGCACGGGGGCGTCCACCGGCGGCAGCCAGCCGCCCAGGAACATGATGACCGCCAGGATCGAGACCAGCCACATGTTGGCGTACTCGGCCAGGAAGAACATGGCGAAGCTCATGCCCGAGTACTCGATCATGTGGCCCGCGACGATTTCCGATTCGCCCTCCACCACGTCGAACGGGTGGCGGTTGGTCTCGGCCAGGCCGGAGATGAAATACACCACGAAGATCGGCAGCAGCGGCAGCCAGTTCCACGACAGGAAGTTCAGGCCGATGCGCGCGAAGTAGCCCTTGTCCTGGCCCAGCACGATCTCGGTCATGTTCAGGCTGCCGCTCACCATCAGCACCACCACCAGGCAGAAGCCCATGGCGATCTCGTAGCTCACCATCTGCGCCGAGGCGCGCAGCGCGCCCAGGAAGGCGTACTTGGAGTTCGAGGCCCAGCCGGCGATGATGACGCCATACACCTCCAGCGAGGTGATGGCCATCAGGAACAGCAGGCCGGCGTTGATGTTGGCCAGCGCCACGTCGGGGCCGAACGGGATCACCACCCAGGCGACCAGCGCCGGCATGATGGTCATGATGGGGCCGAGCAGGAACAGGCCCTTGTTGGCGACCGTGGGAAGAATGATTTCCTTGGTCAGCAGCTTGAGCGCGTCGGCGATCGGCGTGAGCAGGCCGAACGGGCCCACGCGGTTGGGGCCCGGGCGGATCTGCGTGAAGCCGATGGCCTTGCGCTCCCACAAGGTGAGGTAGGCCACCGCGCCCATCAGCGGGATCACCACCAGGATGATCTTGATCAGGGTCCAGATCACCGGCCAGCCGGCGCCGGTCCACCAGGGAGCGCCGATCAGGCCGTTGCCGAAACCGTAGATGGACTCGATCACGCCGGCACTCCTTCCTGTGCTTGCACCGCTTGCGGCTGCGCCCGCGCGGCCGCGCGGCCGTCGGCGGTGAGCTGCAGCGAAGGCGCGCGGCGCACGACGCCGTCGAGCTGGTAGATGGCGGCCGTGACAGGCGTGCCCGCCGGGCCCGAGAGCTCGATCTGCGCGTTCGTGGCGTTGTCCAGCAAGCCGCCCTGCACGAACGGCTGCTGCATGTCGGCGCCGCGCGCCGCGGCCAGCACGTCCTGCGCGGACTCGTAATCGAAGCCCTGGATGCCCAGCATGTTGGCCAGCACGCGCAGCACCTTCCAGGCCGGCCGTGCCTCGCCCGCCGGCTTGACGACCGCGTGGAAGCCCTGCACCCGGCCTTCGGCGTTGACGAAGGTGCCGGGCGTTTCGGTCCAGGGCGCGATCGGCAGCAGCACGTCGGCGAAGTCCATGTTGGCCTTGAACGGGCTCAGGCTCACGACCATGTCGGCCAGGCCCAGCGCCACGGCGGCGCGGTGGCCGTCGGCGGAGTCGAACTCGGGCTCGTTGTTCAGCAGGATCGCGGCCTTCAGCCGGCCGTCCAGCATCTGCGCGGCGTTCAGGCCACCGGCGCCGGGCAGTGCGCCCGCGAGCTGCGCGCCCACGGTGTTGGCCGCTTCGGTGAGGTAGCCCACGGTGGCGCCGGTCTGCGCGCCGATCCAGTTGGCCAGCGCCAGGAGGGTGGACGCGTTGGCGTGGTGCGCGGCGGCGTTGCCGAGCAGGATGGCTTTCTGCTCGCCGGAGAGCAGGGAGGCGGCAATCGCGTCCCACCGTTCGCCCTGAGCTTGTCGAAGGGCTTCGACAGGCTCAGCCCGAACGGATGCGGGTGCTTCGACATTCCTGGCCTTGGCGACAGCTTGCGCCACGCCTGCTAGCGTGGCTACCCACTGCGCCGCCGGCACGATGCTCTTGCCGGCGATGGACATCGCCCAGTCGTGGCCAGCGTCATGGATCACCGACACCTGCGCGCCCTTGCGCACCGCGGCGCGCACGCGCAGCGAGAACAGCGGATGGTCCTTGCGCAGGTTGGAGCCGACCACCAGCACGCGCTGCAGGTTGCTGAGCGACGCGATGCTCGTGCCCAGCCAACGGACGCCTTCGCCCTGCGTGAATTCCGCATGGCGCAGCCGGTGGTCGATGTTCTCGCTGCCCAGGCCGCGCACCAGCTTGCCGGCGAGGAACAGCTCCTCCACCGTGCTGTGCGCACTCACCAGCGCGCCGATGCTTTGCGCGCCGTGGTCGGCCTTGATCTGCTTCAGGCCGTTGGCCACGTATTCCAGCGCGGTCTGCCAGTCGACCGTCTTCCAGGCGCCGCCCTGCTTGAGCATGGGCGCCAGCAGGCGCTCGTCGCTGTTGACGGCTTCGTAGGAGAAGCGGTCGCGGTCGGCCAGCCAGCATTCGTTGACGTCGTCGTTTTCCATCGGCAGCACGCGCATCACGCGGTTGTTCTTGACCTGCACGATCAGGTTGGCGCCGGTGGAGTCGTGCGGGCTGACCGACTTGCGGCGCGACAGCTCCCAGGGCCGCGCGCTGTAGCGGAACGGCTTGCTGGTGAGCGCGCCGACCGGGCACAGGTCGATCATGTTGCCCGACAGCTCGGAGTCCACCGTGTCGCCCAGCACCGTGGTGATCTCGGAGTGCTCGCCGCGGTGGATCATGCCCAGCTCCATCACGCCGGCCACTTCCTGGCCGAAGCGCACGCAGCGGGTGCAGTGGATGCAGCGGCTCATCTCCTCCATGGAGATCAGCGGGCCCACGTCCTTGTGCAGCACCACGCGCTTTTCTTCCTCGTAGCGCGAGCCGGAGCCGCCGTAGCCCACCGCCAGGTCCTGCAGCTGGCATTCGCCGCCCTGGTCGCAGATCGGGCAGTCCAGCGGATGGTTGATCAGCAGGAACTCCATCACCGACTGCTGGGCCTTGATCGCCTTGTCGCTCTTGGTGCGCACGATCATGCCGTTGGTGACCGGCGTGGCGCAGGCCGGCATCGGCTTGGGCGCCTTCTCCACGTCGACCAGGCACATGCGGCAGTTGGCCGCGATGGACAGCTTCTTGTGGTAGCAGAAATGCGGGATGTAGGTGCCGGCCTTGTCCGCGGCATGCATGATCATGCTGCCCTCGGTCACCGAGACCTGTTGTCCGTCGAGATTGATTTCAACCATGTGACTACGCGCTGCGCGCGTCCGTTCTCACCCTCTCCCCCTGGGAGAGGGCCGGGGTGAGGGCCTGGGCCGCCGCGATCTTCGCCTCGAACTCGTGGCGGAAGTGCTTGAGCATCGCGCGCACCGGCATCGCCGCGGCGTCGCCCAGCGCGCAGATGGTGCGGCCCTGGATGTTGTCGGCCACCGAATTCAACAGCGCGATGTCGCTCGGCTTGCCGTGGCCGTTGTGGATGCGGTCGACCACGCGCCACAGCCAGCCCGTGCCTTCGCGGCAGGGCGTGCACTGGCCGCAGGACTCGTGCATGTAGAAGTACGACAGGCGCAGCAGCGACTCCACCATGTCGCGCGTCTCGTCCATCACGATGACCGCCCCCGAGCCCAGCATCGAGCCGGCCTTGGCGATGGAGTCGTAGTCCATCGTGCATTCCATCATGATGGAAGCCGGCAGCACCGGCGCCGACGAGCCGCCGGGAATCACCGCCTTGAGCTGCCTGCCGCCCTTGACGCCGCCGCACAGTTCCAGCAATTTGCTGAACGGTGTGCCCAGCGGAATCTCGTAGTTGCCGGGCAGCTCCACGTCGCCCGACACCGAGAAGATCTTGGTACCGCCGTTGTTCGGCTTGCCGCAATCCAGGTACGCCTGGCCGCCGTTGCGGATGATCCAGGGCACCGCGGCGAAGGTTTCGGTGTTGTTGATGGTGGTCGGCTTGCCGTACAGGCCGAAGCTGGCCGGGAACGGCGGCTTGAAGCGCGGCTGGCCCTTCTTGCCTTCCAGCGATTCGAGCAGCGCCGTTTCCTCGCCGCAGATGTAGGCGCCGAAGCCGTGCGCCCCATGCAGCTGGAAGCTGAAGTTCGAGCCCAGGATGTTGTTGCCGAGATAACCCGCGGCGCGCGCTTCCTCCAGCGCTTCCTCGAAACGCTGGTAGGTCTGGAAGATCTCGCCGTGGATGTAGTTGTAGCCCACGGTGATGCCCATCGCGTAGGCCGCGATGATCATGCCTTCGATGACGATGTGCGGGTTGAACTGCAGCAGGTCGCGGTCCTTGAAGGTGCCCGGCTCGCCCTCGTCAGAGTTGCACACCAGGTACTTCTGGCCCGGGAACTGGCGCGGCATGAAGCTCCACTTCAGGCCGGTGGGAAAGCCCGCGCCGCCGCGGCCGCGCAGCGCCGATTCCTTCATGGTGGCGATCACCTGGTCCTGCGTCAGGCCGTCGGCGATGATCTTCTTCAGTGCCGCATAGCCTTCGCGCGCCTCGTAGTCCTTCAGGCGCCAGTTGGTGCCGTCCAGGTCCTTGTAGATCTGCGGGTTGATGTGGCGGCCGTGGAAGCAGGTCTGCACGCCCGTGGCCTGGAACTGCGACAGCACTTGCTGGGCGTTCATGCCTGCGCTCCCTTCAAGCCGTCGATCAGCTGGTCGAGTTTCTCGTTGCTCATGAAGCTGCACATGGTGCGGTCGTTCACCAGCATCACCGGCGAGTCGCCGCAGGCGCCCAGGCATTCGCTTTGCTGCAAGGTGAACAGGCCGTCGGGCGTGGTCTCGTTCATGGCGATCCCGAGTTTGCGCTCCAGGTACTGCAGCGCCTTCTGCCCGTCGCGCAGCTGGCACGGCAGGTTGGTGCAGACGTTGAGCTTGTACCTGCCCAGCTTGCGCTGGTTGTACATGTTGTAGAAGGTGGTGACCTCGTGCACCGCGATCGGCGGCATGCCGAGGTAGTCGGCCAGCACCTTTTCGCTTTCGGTGTCGATGTGGCCCTGCTCCTGCTGGATGATGGCCAGGCAGGCCATCACCGCGGACTGGCGCTGGTCGCCCGGGTACTTGTTCACTTCGCGGTCGAACCGCGCGCGCATTGCTTCGCTGATGTTCATCGATCGATTTCCCCGAACACGATGTCCATGGTGCCGATGATCGCGACCGCGTCGGCGATCATGTGGCCGCGGCCCATCTCGTCCAGCGCGGCCAGGTGCGGGAAGCCAGGCGCGCGGATCTTCAGGCGATAGGGTTTGTTGGCGCCGTCGCTCACGATGTAGATGCCGAATTCGCCCTTGGGGTGTTCCACCGCCGCGTACGACTCGCCTTCCGGAACGCGCATGCCTTCGGAGAACAGCTTGAAGTGGTGGATCAGCTCTTCCATGTTGGCCTTCATGGACTCGCGGCTGGGCGGCGCCACCTTGTGGTTGTCGGTGATCACCGGGCCGGGGTTCACGCGCAGCCAGTCCACGCACTGCTTGATGATGCGGTTGGTCTCGCGCAGCTCCTGCACGCGCACCAGGTAGCGGTCGTAGCAGTCGCCGGTGCGGCCGACCGGCACGTCGAAGTCCATGCGGTCGTACACCTCGTACGGCTGCGTCTTGCGCAGGTCCCAGGCGATGCCCGAGCCGCGCAGCATGGGGCCGGTGAAGCCCAGGTTCAGCGCGCGCTCCGGCGTGACCACGCCGATGCCCACGGTGCGCTGCTTCCAGATGCGGTTGTCGGTCAAGAGCGTCTCGTACTCGTCCACGTAGTGCGGGAAGCGCTTGGTGAAGTCGTCGATGAAGTCCAGCAGCGTGCCCTTGCGGCCGTCGTTCAGCTCGTCGACCGAGCGCTGGTTGCGCACCTTGCTGGCCTTGTACTGCGGCATGGAGTCCGGCAGGTCGCGGTAGACGCCGCCCGGGCGGAAATAGGCCGCGTGCATGCGCGCGCCCGACACCGCCTCGTACATGTCGAACAGGTCTTCCCGCTCGCGGAAGCAGTAGATCAGCATGTTCATGGCGCCGCAGTCCAGCCCGTGCGCGCCCAGCCACAGCAGGTGGTTCAGCAGGCGCGTGATCTCGGAGAACATCACGCGGATGTACTGCGCGCGGATCGGCACCTCGATGCCCAGCAGCTTCTCGATGGCCAGGCAGTAGGCATGCTCGTTGCACATCATGGACACGTAGTCGAGACGGTCCATGTAGGGCAGCGCCTGGATGTAGGTCTTGGTCTCGGCCAGCTTCTCGGTGGCGCGGTGCAAGAGGCCGATGTGCGGGTCGGCGCGCTGGATCACTTCGCCGTCGAGCTCCAGCACCAGGCGCAGCACGCCGTGCGCGGCCGGGTGCTGCGGGCCGAAGTTGAGGGTGTAGTTCTTGATTTCAGCCATGGCTTACTGGAGTCCGCCGTATTTCTCTTCGCGGATCACGCGCGGCGTGATCTCGCGCGGCTCGATCGTCACCGGCTGGTAGATCACGCGCTGGCGCTCGGGGTCGTAGCGCATCTCCACGTGGCCCGACACCGGGAAGTCCTTGCGGAACGGATGGCCGATGAAGCCGTAGTCGGTGAGGATGCGGCGCAGGTCGGCGTGGCCCTCGAACACGATGCCGTACAGGTCGAAGGCCTCGCGCTCGAACCAGTTGGCCGAGCTCCACAGGCCGGTGAGCGAGTCCACCACCGGGAATTCGTCGTCGGCCGCGAACACGCGCAGGCGCACCCGCTGGTTCAGGCTGACCGACAGGAAGTGCGAGGTCACGGCATAGCGCGGGCCGTCCCACTCGCCGGCGCGGTACTCGGAGTAGTCCACGCCGCAGACGTCCAGCAGCTGCTCGAACCGGCAGCCCGGCGCGTCCTTCAGGATGCGTGCGGCGTCGATGTAGTTCTGCGGCGTGACGATCACCGTCACTTCGCCCAGCTTGAGGTCGATGCGGCGGGCCTTGTCGCCCAGCGCATCGGCGATGGCCTGGCGCAGCGCCTCGGGGTCGATGGCGAATGGGGTGGCGGGAGTGGTCATGCGCGCGCGATGGTCTGGGTGCGGCGGATCTTCTGCTGCAGCTGGATGATTCCGTACAGCAGCGCCTCGGCGGTGGGCGGGCAACCCGGAACGTACACGTCGACCGGCACGATGCGGTCGCAGCCGCGCACCACCGAATAGCTGTAGTGGTAGTAGCCGCCGCCGTTGGCGCAGGAGCCCATGGACAGCACCCAGCGCGGCTCGGCCATCTGGTCGTACACCTTGCGCAGGGCCGGTGCCATCTTGTTGCACAGCGTGCCGGCCACGATCATCAGGTCGGACTGGCGCGGGCTCGGGCGGAACAGCATGCCGAAGCGGTCGATGTCGTAGCGCGCGGCGCCCGCGTGCATCATCTCCACCGCGCAGCAGGCCAGGCCGAACGTCATCGGCCACAGCGAGCCGGTCTTGGCCCAGTTGATGACCGAATCCACGGTCGTGGTCACGACGCCTTTGTCGAGAATGCCTTCATTGGCCATAGCAAAAGTCCTTGAACAGCGCGCGGGAGCCCGTCACTCCCAGTCCAGCGCGCCTTTCTTCCACTCGTAGACGAAGCCGACCACCAGGATGGCCAGGAAAATCATCATCGCCCAGAAGCCGACCGCGCCGATTTCCTTCAGGGCCACCGCCCAGGGGAAGAGGAACGCGATTTCCAGGTCGAACAGGATGAAGAGGATGGCCACCAGGTAGTAGCGCACGTCGAACTTCATGCGCGCGTCCTCGAAGGCCTCGAAGCCGCACTCGTAGGGGGAGTTTTTCGCGGCATCGGGCTTGTGCACGCCGATGAATTTCGCGATGCCCCAGCCGATGGCCTGGGGCGCGACGCCGACACCGATGCCGACCAGGATGAACAGGAAGACGGGGAGGTACTGTTCGAGGTTCATCTAGGGGCTCTCGTCCGGCGCATCCGGCCGCAGGGCGTAGCCTGAGGCCTCTTTTTATGTGGTGCCGTCGGCGAGACTCGAACTCGCACAGCTTTCGCCACTACCCCCTCAAGATAGCGTGTCTACCAATTTCACCACGACGGCGTTTTGCTTGTGCCCGGACGGGCGTGAGGCATGCGCTCCACAGAGCTGAGCGCGGCTATCCGGACAACCGCTAAGTGTACTCCGAATCGCAGGGGCTACTGCAGCGCAGCAAACCCCGCGGATCGAATTTACCGGCTCGGAATCTGGCCGGCGCCGGAGGCGGGCGCGGCCGGCGCCACGGGTGCCGGCAAGGCGGCCGAAGCCTGGTTGGCCGGCACCGGGGCCGGCGTCGCCGGAATCTGCGCGGCGGCGCCGGAAGCGGCGGGCGCCGCGGCCGGCGCGCCGGCACGCTCCAGGACACTTCCGCCCGACTCGGGCGCGCGCAGGTTGCCGAAGTAGGCCAGCAGCAGCGTGCAGGCGAAGAACACGGCGGCCAGCACGGACGTCGTGCGCGACAGGAAGTTGGCGCTGCCGGAGGCACCGAACAGGCTGCCGGAGGCGCCGCCGCCGAAGGCCGCGCCCATGTCCGCGCCCTTGCCGTGCTGCAGCAGGATCAGGCCGATCATGCCCAGCGCGGTCAGCATCTGCACCGCCAGCACGATGGTCAACAGAACGTTCATTCAATCACTCCTGGTTCTTTTGTCTTGTTCAACTCAGCCGGCCGCCAGCGCGCTCGCGGCGGCGGCGATCTGCAGGAAGTCCGCGGCCTTCAACGAAGCGCCGCCGATCAGCCCGCCGTCGATGTCGGCCTGGGCCAGCAGCGACGCGGCATTGCCCGCGTTCATGCTGCCGCCGTAAAGGATGTGCACCCGCTCGGGGTGCGGCGTGGCCGCCGCCAGTTGCCTGCGCAGCAGCGCATGCACCTGCTGCGCCTGCTCCGGCGTGGCGGTGCGGCCGGTGCCGATGGCCCACACCGGCTCGTACGCGACCACGATCTCGCTGATGCAGTGGCCGTTGACGTGGATCACCGCGGCCAGCTGCCGCTTGACCACCTCGTCGGTCTGGTTCGCCTCGCGCTCGGCCAGCGTTTCGCCCACGCAGACGATGGGCGTGATGCCCGCCGCCAGCGCGGCCTTGGCCTTGTCGGCCACCAGCGCGTCGGTCTCGCCGTGGTACTGGCGCCGCTCCGAATGGCCGACGATGGCGTAACGCACGCCGAATTCGCGCAGCATGGCGGCCGACACCTCGCCGGTGTAGGCACCCTGCGCATGCGGCGACACGTCCTGCGCGCCCAGCGCGAGCGCCGAGCCCTGGACGAGCGCCTGCACCTGCGCCAGGTACGGCGCCGGCACGCACACGGCCACGCCGCAGGCCGCACCGTTCAGGCCGGCGGCGACGGCGCGCACCAGGGCCTCGTTGGCCGCCAGCGTGCCGTTCATCTTCCAGTTGCCGGCGATGAGCTTGTTCTTCGTCGTCATGTTGTCACCAGGTCAGGACGATCTTTCCGACATGCTGGTTCGATTCCATCAGCGCATGCGCCTGGGCGGCGTCGGCCGCGGCGAAGGTGCTGTGGATGATGGGCTTGATCCGGCCGGCCTCCAGCAGCGGCCAGACGTTCGCCTTCAGCGCCACGGCGATCGCGGTCTTGAACGCGACCGGGCGCGGGCGCAGGGTCGAGCCGGTGATGCTCAGGCGGCGCCGCAGCACCAGCCCGGCATTCACTTCCGCCTTGGTTCCGCCCTGCACCGCGATGATGACCAGGCGGCCGTCCTCGGCCAGGCATTCCACCTCGCGCGCGACGTAGGCGCCGGCCACCATGTCGAGAATGACGTCGACGCCCTTGCCGCCGGTGAGCTTCTTCGCTTCGTCGGCGAAATCCTGCGTCTTGTAGTTGATGGCGTGGTCGGCGCCGATGGACAGGCAGGCTTGGCACTTGCCGTCGCTGCCGGCGGTGGCGATCACGCTCGCGCCCATGGCCTTGGCCATCTGGATCGCGGTCACGCCGATGCCGCTGGTGCCGCCCTGGATCAGCAGGGTCTCGCCGGCCTGCAGGCGGCCGCGGTCGAACACGTTGCTCCAGACGGTGAAGAAGGTCTCGGGCAGCGAGGCCGCCTCGGTGTCGTTCATGCCGCGCGGCACCGGCAGGCACTGGCCCACCGGCGCGACGCACAGCTCGGCGTAGCCGCCACCGGCCACCAGCGCGCAGACGCGGTCGCCGATCTCCAGGCCGGCCGCGGCCATGGCCTGGGCGTCGCCGTCGATGATTTCACCGGCCACTTCCAGGCCGGGAATGTCGGAGGCGCCGGGCGGCACCGGGTAATTGCCGGTGCGCTGCAGCACGTCGGGGCGGTTGACGCCACTCGCGCGCACGCGGATGAGCACTTCCCCCGCGCCGGCGGTGGGCGCGGGCCGCTCGGCCGCGCGCAGCACCTCCGGCCCGCCGTACTGGCTGATCTCGATGGCTTTCAAGGCGCGGCCCGCGTTACTGCTGGCCCGGCTCCGTGCCGCCGTTGCCGCCGCCATTGCCATTGCCGCCAACGCTGCCGTTGTTCGGCTGCTGCGCTTCGGTCAGCAGGGCACCTTCGACGGGCTGCGGTGCCGGACGCTCGCGGCGCTCGCCGCGGTCGTCGCCTCGGCGGTCGTCACGGCGCTCGCCGCGGTCACCACGGTCGCCACCGCGATAGTCGCCACGGCCTTCGCCGCGCGGGGGACGGTCGCCGCGCGGTTCACGCGGCTCGCGCTCGGGCATGCCTTCCGGACGGTCGGACAGTGCCTTCATGGACAGCTTGACGCGGCCCTTGTCGTCGGTCTCCAGCACCTTCACGCGCACCACCTGCCCTTCGGACAGGTAGTCGGTGACCTTCTCCACGCGCTCGTGGGCGATCTGGCTGATGTGCAGCAGGCCGTCCTTGCCGGGCAGCAGGTTGACCAGCGCGCCGAAGTCCAGGATCTTGGTGATCGCGCCTTCGTAGATCTTGCCGATCTCCACTTCCGCGGTGATCTGCTCGATGCGCTTCTTGGCCTCTTCAGCCTTGGCCGGATCGGTGGAGGCGATGGTGATGGTGCCGTCTTCGCCGATGTCGATCTGCGTGCCGGTTTCCTCGGTCAGCGCACGGATCACCGAGCCGCCCTTGCCGATCACGTCGCGGATCTTGTCCGGGTTGATCTTCATGGTGAACAGGCGCGGCGCGAAGTTGCTGACCTCGGCCTTGGCCGTGCCCAGCGCTTCCTGCATCTTGCCCAGGATGTGCATGCGCGCTTCCTTGGCCTGGGCCAGGGCGACCTGCATGATTTCCTTGGTGATGCCCTGGATCTTGATGTCCATCTGCAGCGCGGTGATGCCGTTGGTGGTGCCGGCCACCTTGAAGTCCATGTCGCCCAGGTGGTCCTCATCGCCCAGGATGTCGGTCAGCACGGCGAAGCGGTTGGCTTCCTTGATCAGGCCCATGGCGATGCCCGCCACGTGCGCCTTCATCGGAACGCCCGCGTCCATCAGCGCCAGGCAGCCGCCGCACACCGAGGCCATGGAGGACGAGCCGTTGGATTCGGTGATCTCGGAGACCACGCGCATCACGTAGGGGAACTCTTCCTTGGTCGGCAGCAGCGGGATCAGCGCGCGCTTGGCCAGCCGGCCGTGGCCGACTTCGCGGCGCTTGGTCGAGCCCATGCGGCCGGTTTCGCCGGTGGCGAAGGGAGGCATGTTGTAGTGGAACAGGAAGCGGTCGTGGTATTCGCCGGCCAGCGCGTCGATGCGCTGCGCGTCCTGCTCGGTGCCCAGGGTGCTGATCACCAGCGCCTGCGTCTCGCCGCGCGTGAACAGCGCCGAGCCGTGGGTGCGCGGCAGCACGCCGGTGCGGATTTCGATCGGGCGCACGGTGCGCGTGTCGCGGCCGTCGATGCGCGGCTCGCCCGAGAGGATCTGGCCGCGCACGACGCGCGCCTCGATCTCGAACAGCAGGTTGTCGACCTTGATCGGGTCGAACGCGGTGCCCTGCTCCTTCAGCGCGGCGTTCACCGAGGCGGTGGCTTCGCGCAGGGCCTGGGTGCGGGCCTGCTTGCTGCGGATGGCGTAGGCGGCGCGGATCTTCTCTTCGGCCAGGCCGGTGACGGTGGCGATGAAGGCCTCGTCCTTGGCCGGCGGCTGCCAGTCCCACACCGGCTTGCCGGCTTCGCGCACCAGTTCGTGGATGGCATTGATGGCGATGTTGCCCTGCTCGTGGCCGAACACCACGGCGCCCAGCATCACTTCCTCGGACAGCTGCTGCGCTTCCGATTCGACCATCAGCACGGCCGACTCGGTGCCGGCGACCACCAGGTCCAGGTCGGACATCTTGCGGGCGGTGGGGCCGGGGTTGAGCACGTACTCGCCGTTGACGTAGCCCACGCGGGCGGCGCCGATCGGGCCGTTGAACGGGATGCCGGAGATCGACAGCGCGGCGGACACGCCGAGCATGGCGGCGATGTCGGCGTCGACTTCGGGGTTGAGCGACACGGTGTGGATGACCACGTGCACTTCGTTGTAGAAGCCGTCCGGGAACAGCGGGCGGATCGGGCGGTCGATCAGGCGGCTGGTCAGCGTTTCATGCTCGCTGGGCTTGGCTTCGCGCTTGAAGAAGCTGCCGGGGATCTTGCCGGCGGCGTAGGTCTTCTCGATGTAGTCGACGGTCAGGGGGAAGAAGTCCTGGCCCGGCTTGGCGGTCTTGGAGCCGACCACGGTGGCCAGCACCACGGTGCCGTCGATGTCCACCAGCACGGCGCCGCCGGCCTGGCGGGCGATTTCGCCGGTTTCCAGCGTGACCTGGTGCGAACCCCAGGCGAAGGTCTTGGTGACTTTGTTGAAGATGCTCATGTTGTCGCTCTCTCTCTGTCTTGGAGGGATGGAGGACGAGGGCGGAACACGATGCCATTCCAGCAGGAACCTTCACTCGGGTCCCTGGTGGAATGACACAGCGCGTATTCGTTTCCCGTCCGTCGAAGTGCAAAGCGCCTGAGCTAGCTTTGGACTAACCCAGGCGCTTCGTGTTGTCTTGCCGCGCTTACTTGCGCAGGCCCAGCTTGCCGATCAGGGCCGTGTAGCGCTCGGCATCCGTGTTCTTCAGGTAGGACAGCAGGCGCTTGCGGCGGTTCACCATGCGCAGCAGGCCGCGGCGGCCGTGGTGGTCCTTGGCGTGCGTCTTGAAGTGCGGGGTGAGTTCGTTGATGCGGGCGGTCAGGAGTGCGACTTGCACTTCCGGGCTGCCGGTGTCGTTGGTGCCGCGAGCGTGCGCTTGCACGATCTCGGCCTTGTTCAGGGCGGTCATGTAGGTTCCTTGGGTGACTTGCGCTGGCGCGGGAATTCGCCCCAGCGTGCGCCCTGCAAAGAGCAAAGCCTCGGGATTATAGCAAGTCAGCGGTGACTTACCGCCGGGCCTTACCGGCTCCCCAGCCAGCCCTGCAGCCGCTCCACGCCCTGGCGCAGCCGCCCCATGTCCTTGCTGGCGAAGCACCAGCGCAGCCAGCCCTGGGCTTCCGGCGCGAAGGCGTTGCCGGGCGCCAGGCCCAGCCCGGCTTCGGTGACCATGCGCTTGGCGACGCCCAGCGAATCGTCGAAACCGTCGAGCTTGAAGAAGGCGTACATGCCGCCCTTGGCCGGCGCCACCTGCACGCCGGGCACGGCCTGCAGCAGCGGCACCAGGGTGTCGCGGCAGGCCTTCAGGTGTGCCACCACGCGCGGTGTCACCTCTTCGGTGCGCTGCACCGCGGCCAGGCCGGCGCGCTGGGTGAACACGCTGGCGCAGGAGGTGTTGAACTCGATCAGCTTGCCCATGTGCGGCGTGAGGCTGGCCGGCATCACCAGCCAGCCCAGCCGCCAGCCGGTCATCAGGAAGCTCTTGGAGAAGCTGTGCGCCACCACCAGCCGGTCGTCCGGCGAGGCGATGTCCAGGAAACTCGGGGCGCAGCGGTTCGGCGTCTCTTCGAAGTACAGCCGCTCGTACACCTCGTCGGCCAGGATCCAGGTGCCGGTGGTGCGGCAATGGCCCAGGATGACCTGCTGCTCTTCACGGCTGAGCGTCCAGCCGGTGGGGTTGTTGGGCGCGTTCAGGATCAGCAGGCGGGTGGACGGCGTCACCGCTTCCAGCAGTTCATTCATGTCCAGCTGCCAGGCGCCGCCTTGCGGGCGCAGCGACACGCGCTTGAGATTCGCCCCAAGGATCAGCGGCTGCGCCGTCAGGTTGGGCCAGACCGGCGTGATCGCCACCACCTCGTCGCCGGCATCGATCAGCGCCTGCATGGCCAGCATCAGCGCGCTGACGCCGCTGGACGTGACGGCGATGCGCTCGCTGCCGATGCGGCCGTGCAGCGCCGTGGCGTAGGCGGCGATCGCCTCGCGCAGCTCGGGCAGGCCCAGGTTGTGCGAGTAGAAGGTCTCGCCGCGGCGGATCGACTCGATGCCCGCCTCGCGGATGAAGTCGGGCGTGACCTCGTCGCTCTCGCCGAACCAGAAGGCCAGCACGTCCGAGCGCCCCATGCCCGCGTTGGCGACTTCACGGATCTTGGATTCTTCGAGGCTGGCGATGGCTTGGCGCATGGACACGGCTTTCGGCAAAGGCGGTGGATCGGCGGTGGATCGGGTCAGCCGGCGGCATGGCGCAGGGCGCGGCCGGCGGCTGCCAGCGCGGCCTGCAATTGCGGCGCCGGCTGGAACCCGAAGCCTAGCCGAAATACGCGCGCCTCTTCGCCGAACCAGTGGCCGGGGCTCACCCGCGCGCCCTCCCCGGCCAGGGCGGCATGGAAGCGCTGCACGGCCGCGTCGTCGAAGGTCTCGCGGCGTAGCCGCACGCAGCACAGCGCGCCGGCATCGGGCGGCACCCATTCGACGAAGGCGGCGTTGTCCTCTATCCACTGCGCGGTGATGCGCCTGCCCGCGGCAAGGCGCTCGCGCCGCGCGCCGATGATGGCGTCGTGGCGCTGCAGCACCTTCAGTGCCAGCGCCTCGTCCACCGGCGAGCAGGAGATCACGGTGTTGAACTTGGCCTGCGTCAGGTGCTTGCGCAGTTCCGCGTCGCGCGTGATGAGCCAGCCCAGGCGCAGGCCCGGCGCGCCATGCGCTTTGGAGAGCGACGCCACCACGATCACCCGTTCGCCCAGGCCCAGCGCCGTGGCCGCGGGCGCGTCGTCGCCGTACACGGCCTCGCGGTAGGTCTCGTCGACCACCAGCCAGGCATGCGGGCATTTGCGCGCCATCACCGCCAGCAGTTCGCGCAATGCATCCGGCGGGAACGCCACACCGGCCGGGTTCTGCGGCGTGGCCAGCGACACGATGCGGGTGCGCGCGTTCAGCACGGGCTCGAACGCCTTGAGGTCGAGGCGGTAGCCGTCGTCGAAGCGCAGCGCCGGCGTGTGCACCCTGGCGCCGCACGCGGCCAGCGTGTCGCGCGCCGGCGGAAACAGCGGCGCGGGGATCACCGCCTCGTCGCCCGGCTCGCACAGCACGAAGGCCAGCAGGAACAGCGCGTGGATGCCGCCGACGGTGGTCAGCACCTCGTCCGCGTCGACGCCATGCCGCGCGGCGATCGCGGCGCGCAGCCGCGCATCGCCCGGCGCCGTGCCGTAGGCCAGCGGCAGGTCCGCCAGCGCATGGAAGTCGCCATCGTCGAACAGCTCGCCCAGGCGCAGGTCCGGCCCCACGCTTTCGCCCAGCTCGTGGCGCGGCGCGGCGCCGATCAGGGAAATGATCTCGTTGTCGGGAAAACGCGGCATGGAGTCCTCTGGATTGAAGGAGCCGCAAGCGTAGGCAGAACAACCCGACCAGAACAGCCACAGATTCCAGCAATTGTTCCCAGCACAGTTATGCTGGCGCGATGAAGCAGCCCATCGCGCCGGACACCAGCCACCGCTACCAGGAAGTCGCCGCCTACGTCGCCGGGCTGGCCGAGCGCGGCACCCTGGCGGCCGGCGCACGCGCCCCCTCGCTGCGCGAGGTGAGCCGGCAGCAGCGCGTGAGCCTGTCCACCGCGCTGCAGGCCTACCGGCTGCTGGAAGACCGCGGCGTGCTGCAGGCCCGCCCGCGCTCGGGCTACTACGTGGCCACGCCCGCCGGCGCGCGGCTGGAACGGCCGGCCATGTCGCGCCGCGCCGCGCGCGCCACCGACATCGCCCTCTCGGGGCTGGTGGTGCAGCTGCTCGCCCATGCGACCGACCCCAGCCTGGTGCCGCTGGGCTGCGCCGTGCCCAGCGCCGACCTGCTCGCCACCGCGCACCTGGACCGGTTCCTGGCGCGTGCCATCCGCACGCGCGGGTCCGAGCACAACACCTACACCGAGCCGCGCGGCGACCCTCGGCTGCGCGAGGAAATCGCCCGCCGCGCCATGCGCTGGGGCCAGGCGCTGGCGCCGCAGGACATCGTCGTCACCTCGGGCTGCACCGAGGCTGTCTCACTGGCGCTGGCCGCCGTGTGCAAGCCGGGCGACATCGTGGCCGTGGAGTCGCCCACCTACTTCGGCCTGCTGCACGCGCTGGAGGCGCTGCAGCTGAAGGCGCTGGAGCTGCCGACCGACGCCGCCACCGGCATCGACCTGCCGGCGATGGAGGAAGCGCTGGACGCGCAGCCGGTGCGCGCCTGCCTGCTGGCGTCGAGTTTCAACAACCCGCTGGGCTTCGCGATGGACGAAGGCAAGAAGCGCGAGATCCTGGCGCTGCTGGCGCGCCGCCGCATCCCGCTGATCGAGGACGACATCTACGGCGACCTGCACTTCGGCCCGGCGCGCCCACGGCCCTTCGCCGCGCTGGACCGCGCCGGCAACACGCTGTACTGCAGCTCGTTTTCCAAGACCGTGGCGCCCGGCTGGCGCCTGGGCTGGCTGGTGCCGGGGCGGCACATGCAGACCGTGCTGGACCGCAAGTTCGCCATGACCCTGTGCGGCGCGTCGCTGCCGCAGTCCGCCTTCGCCGACTTCCTGTCCTCGGGCGGCTACGACAACCACCTTCGGCGCCTGCGCCGCGCCTTCGCCGACGGCCTGGCGCGCATGAGCGAGGTGGTCGCGCAGACTTTTCCGGCCGGCACCCGCATCTCGCGGCCCGAAGGCGGCTTCGTGCTGTGGGTGGAATTGCCCCGGCGCGTGAAGACGCGCGAGCTGCTCGACGCGGCGCTGGCGCAGGGCATCTGCTTCGCGCCCGGCGACGTGTTCGCCGCCAGCCGCCGCTACGCGCATTGCATGCGCCTGAGCTGCGGCCAGGGCTGGGACAACCGGATCGAACAGGGCCTGCGCACGCTCGGCGCGCTGGTGAGCGCCAGGGTTGGTTGACGCTCGACGAACCGGCTTGCGGTATCAGGTCCCGGGCCACAGCCTGGCAAAGTCGAACGAAAGCTGCCGGTGGTGCCGGATGGACAGCAGGTACACGGTGCCCTTGTCCTTCCTGGCCGCATCCACCACTGTGTAGAGCACCAGGTAGTCGCCATGCAGGTACTCGCGCAGCGCATCGGGCGCCCCGGCCGGCAGTGCGGCCAACTGCGCCAGCGCCTCGGCCGACTGCGGCGGGTTGGCCAGATAGCGCCGGCCGATGCGCGGGAAGCGCGCCAGGTTGGGGATGACGGTGGCGCGCAGCCCGTCCAGCAGGTCGTCGAAAGCAAAGCCGGCGTCCGCCTCCACCAGAAATGCCTCGATGGCGTCCAGGCGCTCAAGGAAACTCGCGGTGAGCTCGACCCGGTACAACGGGTCAGCCACGCTTTTTCGCGGCGGGCTTGCCAGGGCCTGCCGGGCTGGATGCCTTGGTTGCGGCCGCGCGGCGCCGCTGAAGCTGGCGGATGGCCTCGTCGGCCTCATGGGTGCGGCCGGCTGCGATATCGGCCAGGCCGCGCCTGGCATCTTCGATCAGCAGCAGATGGATGCGCTCGCGTTCCAGGCGGTGGTAGTAATCCAGCCGGTCGGCGTCGATCAGCGCGACATAGCTTTCACCGTTCTTGGTGATGATCTTCTCGGCGCCGGCCTTGGCTTGGTCGGCCAGCTCGGACAGGTTGGCGCGTGCCTGGGTGAAGGGCACCACATCGCCGGCTGAAAAACCCATGGCCGCTCCTCGAAAGTAGATGACAGAATTCTGTGCAGTCTACCGGATCCTCCTCGCTAGGATTTGAACTGCGTCTCGTAGCTGATGCCGAACGTCTGGTTGGCCGGGCGCGAGCTGCTGCAGGTCCAGGCGATCAGGTAGGCGCCCTTCTCGCGCGACTCGTTGGCGACGTCCAGGCAGCGGTTGCCGGCCGCCTGGCTCTGGGTCTGCACCTGGCCGTTGACGATCCACCAGCGCTGCTCCGGCTTGCGGCTGTCGCAAGGCTGCAGCGCGATGTAGCCGCCCTTGGCCATGGGCGCGGACACGCACAGGCCGGAAACGCCGCGGTACTTGCCCTCCATGCGCACCTCGCGCAGCAGGCCGGCAGAGTTCAGGTGGAAGCGCTGCACGCCGGTGCCGCAGCCGCCGGCGATCAGCGCCGACAGCGTCGGGTGCGGCTGGATGCAGTAGCCGGTGCGCGTGTCCTTCATCACCACGTAGCTGCCGTACTGGCGCACGTTGTCTTCCCAGCGCGAGCGCACCTCGGGGTCGTAGGTGACGGGGGTGTTCGGGTAGCCCTGCACGCGGCTCAGCTCGATGGCCTGGGTCTGGATGTCCTGCAGCGTGAACGGCACCCAGGACCAGCTGCCGAACAGCGGCTCGCTGCAGCCGCCGATGACCACCTGGGTGCGGTCGCGGCCCAGCCCCATGCATTCCAGCCCGCGCGCGTTCTGGATGAAACCCCAGACGTCGCGCCGCCACCACTGCCGGTCGCCGGTGGTCAGGCGCCGGCACACCTGCAGCATGACCGTGCGGCCGTCGGAGTCCACGCACAGCCGCTCGCCGCGCGCGTTGGCGTTGCCGTTGTTGGCGACCCAGTGGCCGTCGTCCTGCCACACGAAATACTGGCTCGCGTCCTGGGAATTGCAGCGGGTGGTGCGCAGTGCGACGCCGGCGCGCATGTCGCCGCCCGGCACCGTGAGGCACGCGTCGGTGTCCTTCTGCCACAGGCGGTAGTTCTTGTAGTCCTTGGAGCCGGCCGCCTGCGACGGCACGGACCAGGACATGAGCAGGCACAGCACGGCGCCCCAGGCCAATCGCAACATCGTTCCTCCCTCCATGCGAGCCGCCATCATGCCGCGCCGTGCGGCGCGCGCGACAGGGGAAAACGCGGGGTGCCGCAGCGCGCTCAGATCGCTGGCCGCGTCATCCTGCAGACCGTCGGCAGCTCCGCCTGCGCCGGCGACAGCATCTTGATCACGCGAAAGCCGTAGCCCGAGCCCTCCACGTCGAACTTCACGCCGGGCGCGCCCTGCTTTTCCATCACGCCCACCACCAGCGGCTGCTGGAACTGGTGGTCGGCGGCGCGCATGGTGCCACCCTGGCCGCCCAGGCTCACGCTGGCGCCTTCCAGCGCCTGCGCCAGCGCGATCGCGTCGGCGCTGCCGGCCTTGTCGATCGCCTGCGCCAGCGCCTCGACCATCAGGTGCATGCGCATGTGCACGTAGTCGTCGGCCGGATTCGGGTAGCGCCGGCGAAACGCCTGGTAGAAGGCTTCGCTCTCGCGCGTCGGCACGTTGGGCAGCCAGTCGGCCACCGCCAGCACGCGGCCGATGCCACCGTCGCCGATGGCGGCCGGTGCGCCCAGCGCGTTGCCGTAGAAGGTGTAGAACTTGCCGTCGTAGCCGGTTTCGCGCGCCGCCTTCACCAGCAGGGTGAGGTCGTTGCTGAAGTTGCCGGTGATCACCGCCTGCGCGCCGCTTGCCTTGATCTTGGCGGCATAGGGCGCGAAGTCCTTGATGCGCAGCAACGGATGCAGCTCGTCGCCGGCGATGCGCACGTCGGGCCGCTGCGCGGCGAGCTGGCGCTTCGCTTCGCGCAGCACCGCCTGGCCGAAGCTGTAGTCCTGGCCCAGCAGGTAGACCGACTTGAGCGCACGGTCCTCGCGGATCACCGACATCAGCGCCGCCATGCGCATGTCGGCATGCGCGTCGAAGCGGAAATGCCAGAAGCTGCACTTCTCGTTGGTGAGGACCGGGTCCACCGCGGAATAGTTGAGGAACACCACGCGGCGCGCCGGCTCGCGTTCGTTGTGCTTGTCGATGGCGTCGATCAGCGCCGCCGCCACCGAGGACGAATTGCCCTGCAGGATGACGCGCGCGCCGTCGTCGATGGCCGAGCGCAGCGCCGACAGCGCCTCCTCCACCTGGCCCTTGCTGTCGTAGCGATCCAGCTGCAGCGCACGCGCGCCCTGGCGCGTCTTCACGCCGCCGCGCTGGTTGACCCGCTCCACCGCCCACACCAAGTTGCGGAACACCGCCTCGCCGCCGTTGGCGTTGCCGCCCGACAGGCCCTCGATCATGGCCAGCTTCACCGGCGCCGCGGGCGCCTGCGCCCAGGCCAGGGCGGGAACAGATAGCGTTGCCGCGGCCGCTTTCAAGAGGCGGCGCCGGGATTCTTTCATCTGATTTTTTCCTTGAAAAACGGGGCGGCGTGCGCACCTGTGGACCATGCGGCGCTCGTCCGGGAGCCGCGAAGTTTACGAGGTGGGTGGTACGCATTCGTGCCAGCCGCATCGCTTTTGACGCCAAGGAGATCCACATGTTTTTCGCCCCCGCCGTGCGCACCCGCGCCTACGTTCCCGCCGCCCGCGGCTCCGACCGCGCGTTCGAGCGTTTCATCAACGACACCTTCACCCCCTCTTCCTGGAACGGCCTGAAGTTCGAGCAGGACGAGCAGGCCTGGACGGTCACGCTGGACCTGCCCGGCGTGCCGCGTGAAGACCTCACCATCGACGTCGAAGGCACCGTGGTCCGCATCGCGACCAAGGCCGAAGCCAAGCGCGCCTTCAAGGCCGCCTACGAGCTGCCCGAAGAGATCGATGCCGACGCCACCAGCGCCAAGCTGGAACACGGCGTGCTGACGCTGATCCTGGGCAAGAAGAAGCCGGTGTCCAGCGCGCGCCAGATCGAAGTGAAGTAAGACGGGCTTGCGTCGCGAAAACGCCCTCCTCGGAGGGCGTTTTCTTTTGGGCTTTCCTATCTCACAGACCCATACCGCAGCACCGCGCCCAGCGCGATCCAGTGCGCCACCACCATCATCCAGTACACGGTGCGGAATGACTGCTTGCTGGATTTGTGCCGCAGCGCCTGCTGCGCATACCAGGCTCCCGCCCAGCCGCCGGCCAGGCTCAACAGATGCAGTGTCTGCTCCTGGGTTCGCCATTGGCGCCGCCTGGCTGCACGCTTGTCCCGCCAATAGGCAAGAAAACTCAGCGCATTCAGGCCCAGCGAGGCGGGCAAGACCCACCACGGCAGCCGGCCGTGCCACACAGCTGCACCTACCAGCACGTAGTACGCGGCAGTCAGCAGCAGGATGAAGGTGGCGTTCACCGGGCTCGCGGCGGCATGTGCACGCCTGGCCGGCGCGGACCGCTGCGCAACCGGCCGTGGCCGTGCAGCGGACTCCTCGGCACGCGGCCGAACCGCCATCGCACGCGGGCCTTTGCCGCCCACGTGGATCTCTTCGAAGCTGACGTCGAGATCGACCGTGGGCGCCTTGCCGTCGCCGGAACGGAAATCGCGGATGTGGAAGAACACGTCGGCGCCCTGGCCGGCGCAGCGGATGAAGCCGAAGCCCTTGTCGGCATCCCAGCGGATCACCTTGCCGTCTCGTCTCATCTCTCCCCCTCCTCGCTTGCCCTCACCCCTGCCCTCTCCCCGCAGGGGAAAGGGAGGAAGTCAGGCGTGCTCGCCCAGCGGCCAGCGCGGCTTGACGTCGAATGCGTAGTCGCGCCGTGGCAACGCGATGCCGGCGTCCACGCGCATCGCCGCGGCCATGGCGATCATGGCGCCGTTGTCGGTGCACAGGTGCAGCTCGGGGTAGTGCACGCGCACGCCGCGTTCGGCGCAGGCCGTGTCCAGCTGCGCGCGCAGCTGCCGGTTGGCGCCGACGCCGCCGGCCACCACCAGCCGGTCGAGCCCGGTGCGCTGCAGCGCCATCAGCGATTTCTTCACCAGCACTTCCACGATCGCCGCCTGCGTGCTGGCGGCGAGGTCGGCCTTGCGGTCCTGCAGGTCGGCGCCGAGCTTGGTGGCCTGCGTCAGCACCGCCGTCTTCAGGCCGGCGAAGGAGAAATCCAGGTCGCCGCTGTGCAGCAGCGGGCGCGGCAGCTTGAAGGCGTGCGCATTGCCGTGCTGCGCCAGGCCGGCCAGCGCCGGGCCGCCGGGGTAGCCCAGGCCCATCAGCTTGGCCGACTTGTCGAAGGCTTCGCCGGCCGCGTCGTCGATGGTCTCGCCCAGCAGTTCGTAGCGGCCGACTTCCTCCACCTGCATCAGCTGCGTGTGGCCGCCCGACACCAGCAGCGCCACGAAGGGAAACCGCGGCGGGTCGGCGCTCAGGAACGGCGACAGCAGGTGGCCCTCCAGGTGGTGCACGCCCAGCACCGGGCGGTCCAGCGCCGCGCCCAGCGCGCAGGCGATGCCGGCGCCCACCAGCAGCGCGCCGGCCAGGCCGGGGCCGCGGGTGTAGGCGACCAGGTCGACGTCGGCCAGCGCGCAGCCGGCTTCGGTGAGCACGGTGTGCGCCAGCGGCAGCACGCGGCGGATGTGGTCGCGGCTGGCCAGCTCGGGCACCACGCCGCCGTAGGCCTGGTGCATCTCGATCTGGCTGTGCAGCGCGTGCGCGCGCAGCACCGGCAGCGCGCCGGCGCCGCTGCCGTCGCTTGTTTCCACCAGCGCCACGCCGGTTTCGTCGCAGGAGGTTTCGATGCCCAGGATGCGCATCGGCCGAGTGTAGGGGAAGCCAACCGGGCGGTCGGCGAACGCGGCGTCCGTGGCGCGCTTCTTGCAGCCACCGCCGGCAATGACTCCTTCGCATTCCCTGCGGCTGGTCGTGATCGCGCCGGACTCGCTGTCCCCCGACGCCTCGGACACCGATGCGATGGACCAGGCCGAGCGCTCGCGCGCGCTGCGCATCGGCCTGCTGGAAAACGGCTACAACGTGGTGGCGGTGCTGCCGCCCGACCCCTTCCTGAACGACCGCATCGCCCAGCTGCAGCCCGACATGATCATCGTGGACGCCGAAAGCGGCGCACGCGACGCGCTGGAGCACGTGGTGATGGCCACCCGCGACGAACGCCGCCCGATCGTGCTGTTCACCAACGACGGCGACACCACGCACGTGAAGGACGCGGTGGCCGCCGGCGTCACGGCCTACATCGTGGCCGGGCTCGCGCCGGACCGCATCCGCCCGATCCTGGACGTGGCGATGGCGCGCTTCCAGCACGAGCAGGCACTGCGGCGCGAGCTGGCCGACGCCAAATCGGAGCTGCGCGAGCGCAAGACCATCGAGCGCGCCAAGGGCCTCTTGATGCAGCGCCAGGGCCTGACCGAGCCGCAGGCCTACGAGAAGCTGCGCAAGACCGCGATGGACCGCGGCTTGAAGCTGGCCGAGGTGGCGCAGCGCATCCTGGACGTGGCCGACCTCCTGGGATAGGGCCTGTTCACACTATTTTTGCCAGTGCGAACGCAATGAAAACCGCGCCAATCTAGGCGCAGGACGACGCCAAGGCTGGCCGCCTTGGCTAGGAGTGCAACGACGAGTGGCGCGGTTTTCATCGCGTTCCCTTCGGGTTGCGGCTGCAACGCATCTGGCAAAAATAGTGTGAGCAGGCCCTAACCGCACCGCCTTGGGTGCGATTCATGCCGCACTGCACAAAACGGGTGCGCCACCGCCGCCGCAACCCGGAACACCCCCGCAAAAACGCTGGCACGCTTGTTGCAGAACCTCCCGCGTAACCAATGACGGTTTCCTGGCCGCACGCGCATCAACGGCGATGCACGCGCGGTCTCCGGACGAAGGCGTCCCCACAACACCCCGTGTGTTCGTGCGGACGCCTTTTTGTTTTGATTTTTCTTGTTTGTGGAGCCCCGACGTGACGCCCAAGCCCCTGGAGATCCCCATGACCCGCCGCACCGTGCTGCAAGCCGCCACCGCCGTTGCCGCGGGGCTTACCCCCGCGCTGCGCAGCGCCGTGTATGCCGCGGGCTCCGACAAGCCGGAGAAGGAGGAAGTCAAGATCGGCTTCATCCCGCTGACCGACTGCGCCAGCGTGGTGATGGCCTCGGTGCTGGGCTTCGACAAGAAGTACGGCGTGAAGATCGTGCCGAGCAAGGAAGCCAGCTGGGCCGGCGTGCGCGACAAGCTGGTCAACGGCGAGCTGGACATGGCGCACGTGCTGTACGGCCTGGTGTACGGCGTGCACATGGGCACGGCCGGCCCGAAGAAGGACATGGCCGTGCTGATGAGCCTGAACAACAACGGCCAGGCCATCACGCTGTCGAAGAAACTGGCCGACAAGGGCGCGGTGGACGGCGCCTCGCTGGCCAGGGTGATGGCCGCCGAGAAGCGCGACTACACCTTCGCGCAGACCTTCCCCACCGGCACCCACGCCATGTGGCTGTACTACTGGCTGGCGGCCTCCGGCATCAACCCGATGAAGGACGTGAAGGCCATCACCGTGCCGCCGCCGCAGATGGTGGCCAACATGCGGGTGGGCAACATGGACGGCTTCTGCGTGGGCGAGCCCTGGGGCCACCGCGCCATCATGGACGGCATCGGCATCACCGCCGTGACCACCCAGGACATCTGGCGCGACCACCCGGAAAAAACGCTGGGCACCACGGCGGATTTCGCGAAGAAGTACCCCAACACCTGCCGCGCCGTGGTCTCCGCCATCCTGGAAGCGGGCAAGTGGATCGACACGGGCCTGCAGAACAAGATGAAGATGGCCGAGACGGTGGCCGACAAGAGCTACGTCAACACCGGCGTGGACGCCATCAACCAGCGCATCCTGGGCCGCTACCAGAACGGCCTGGGCAAGACCTGGGACGACCCCAACCACATGAAGTTCTACAACGACGGCCAGGCGACCTTCCCGTTCCTGTCCGACGGCATGTGGTTCCTCACGCAGCACAAGCGCTGGAACCTGATCAAGGAACACCCGGACTACCTGGCGCTCGCCAGGCAGATCAACCACATCGACATCTACAAGGACGCGGCGGCGGCGACGAAGACGCCGGTGCCCAAGGACGCGATGCGCACGGCGAAGCTGATCGACGGCATGGTGTGGGACCCGAAGGATCCGAAGAAGTACGCCGACGGTTTCAAGGTCCACGCCTGAGGAGACGACGATGGTCAGTGCCGTGTTTCATTCGCCTTCGCAGGCTTCACTCCCTCTCCCGCGTGCGGGAGAGGGTCGGGGTGAGGGTGTAAGCGCCGCAACCCCTCACCCCCGCCCTCTCCCCGCAAGCGGGGAGAGGGTGAAAGAGAAAGTCCAGAGACCGCCGTTCGACTGGCGCGCGCTCTGGCTGCGCGTGCTCCCGCCCATCTTCGGCCTGGGCCTCCTGGTCGGTGTCTGGGCGCTGGTGTCGCTCGGCAGCGGCAGCACCTTCCCCTCACCGGCCGAGACCTTCAAGCAGGCCGTCACCGTGTTCGGCGACCCGTTCTACCGCAAGGGCCCCAACGACCAGGGCATCGGCTGGAACGTGCTGATGTCGCTGCAGCGCGTGGCGGTGGGCTTCGGCATGGCGGCGGCGGTGGGCATTCCGCTGGGCTTCCTGATCGGGCGCTTCACGTTCCTTTCGCGCATGTTCAACCCGCTGATCAGCCTGCTGCGGCCGGTGTCGCCGCTGGCCTGGCTGCCGATCGGGCTGATGGTGTTCAAGGGCGCCAACCCGGCGGCCATCTGGACCATCTTCATCTGCTCGATCTGGCCGATGATCATCAACACCGCCGTCGGCGTGCAGCGCGTGCCCAGCGACTACATGAACGTGGCGCGCGTGCTGAACCTGTCCGAATGGAAGGTGGTCACCCGCATCCTGCTGCCCGCCGTGCTGCCCTACATGCTGACCGGCGTGCGGCTGGCCGTGGGCACCGCCTGGCTGGTGATCGTGGCGGCCGAGATGCTGACCGGCGGCGTCGGCATCGGCTTCTGGGTCTGGGACGAGTGGAACAACCTGAACGTGAAGAACATCATCGTCGCGATCTTCACCATCGGCATCGTCGGCCTGCTGCTGGAATACGCGCTGGTGCGGCTGGCGAGCGCCTGCACCTACGACGACGTGAAGTCCTGAGGAGCGCACGCACATGAGCAACTCCTCCGATGCCAAGTACATCGACGTCCGGGACGTCGAGCAGACCTTCGTCACGCCCAAGGGCGCCTTCCCGGCGCTGCGCGACATCAACCTGACGGTTGCCAAGGGCGAGTTCGTGGCGCTGATCGGCCATTCGGGCTGCGGCAAATCGACCTTGCTGAACCTGGTCGCCGGGCTCACGCGGCCCACCCGCGGCAGCCTGCTGTGCGCCAACCGCGAGATCGCCGGCCCTGGGCCCGACCGCGGCGTGGTGTTCCAGAACCATTCGCTGCTGCCCTGGTTCACCTGCTTCGAGAACGTGCATCTCGCGGTCGAACGCGTGTTCGGCGCCACCGAGAGCAAGGCGCAGCTGAAGGCGCGCACCGATGCGGCGCTGGCGCTGGTCGGCCTCGCGGCCGCGTCGGCCAAGCGCCCCGGCGAGATCTCCGGCGGCATGAAGCAGCGGGTGGGCATCGCCCGCGCGCTGTCGATGGAGCCCAAGGTGCTGTTGATGGACGAGCCGTTCGGTGCGCTGGACGCGCTGACCCGCGCCAAGCTGCAGGACGAGCTGCTGCAGATCGTCGCCAAGACCAAGAGCACGGTGGTGATGGTCACCCACGACGTGGACGAGGCCGTGCTGCTGGCCGACCGTATCGTGATGATGACCAACGGGCCGGCCGCCACCATCGGCGAGATCTTGGCGGTGGACCTGCCGCGCCCGCGCAGCCGCGTGGCGCTGGCCGAGAGCGCGCAATACCTGCAATACCGCAAAGCGGTGATTGACTTCCTGTACACGCGCCAGGCGGCAGTGGAGGAGACGGCATGAAGAAGTCCAGGCTGGTGGTGGTGGGCAACGGCATGGCCGGCGTGCGCGCCGTCGAGGAACTGCTGAAGCTTGCGCCCGAGCTGTACGAGACCGTGGTGTTCGGCGCCGAGCCGCACCCGAACTACAACCGCATCCTGCTGTCGCCGGTGCTGGCCGGCGAGCAGACGCTGGACGAGATCGTGCTGAACTCCTGGGAGTGGTACCGGGAGAACGGCATCCGGCTGCATGCCGGCAAGAAGGTGGTGGAGATCGACCGCGTGCGGCGCGTGGTGCGGGCCACGGATGCGCAGGGAGGCGTCACCGAGGAGCCGTACGACCGGCTGCTGCTGGCCACCGGCTCCAACCCCTTCATCCTGCCGGTGCCCGGCAAGGACCTGCAGGGCGTGATCGCCTACCGCGACATCGCCGACACCAACGCGATGATCGAGGCCGCGAAGGTGCACAGGAGCGCGGTGGTGATCGGCGGCGGCCTGCTCGGCCTGGAAGCGGCCAACGGCCTGAAGCGGCGCGGCATGGACGTGACCGTGGTGCACGTGATGCCCTGGCTGATGGAGCGCCAGCTGGACGAAACCGCCGGCCGGCTGCTGCAGACATCGCTGGAAGACCGCGGCCTGCATTTCCGCATCGGCGCGCACACCCAGGAACTGGTGGGCGGCGCCGATGGCCGCGTGAAGCAGGTGCTGTTCAAGGACGGCAGCACGGCGGACGCCGACCTGGTGGTGATGGCCGTGGGCATCCGCCCCAACACCGAACTGGCCGAATCCATGCGCCTGCACTGCAGCCGCGGCATCGTGGTCAACGACACCATGCAGACGGTGACCGACGCGCGCATCTACGCGGTGGGCGAATGCGTGAGCCACCGCGGCATCGCCTACGGGCTGGTAGCGCCGCTGTTCGAGCAGGCCAAGGTGGCGGCCAACCACCTGGCGCAGTTCGGCATCGGCCGCTACACCGGCTCGCTGACCTCCACCAAGCTGAAGGTGACCGGCATCGACCTGTTCTCGTGCGGCCAGTTCACCGGCGGCGAAGGCACCGAGGAAATCCTGCTGTCCGACCCGGTTGGCGGCGTCTACAAGAAGCTGGTGCTGAAGGACGACAAGCTGGTCGGCGCCTGCCTGTACGGCGACACGGTGGACGCGAGCTGGTACTTCAAGCTGCTGCGCGAGGGCCGTGCCGTCGGCGACATCCGCGACAAGCTGATGTTCGGCGAATCCAACATCGGCGACACCGGCCACGAGGGCCACAGCCGCGCCGCTGGCATGCCCGACGACGCCGAGGTCTGCGGCTGCAACGGCGTGAGCAAGGGCGCGATCTGCAAGGCCATCCAGGACAAGGGCCTGTTCACATTGGACGAGGTGCGCAGGCACACCAAGGCCAGCGCGTCCTGCGGCTCCTGCACCGGCCTGGTGGAACAGATCCTGATGTTCACCGCCGGCGGCGACTATTCCGCAGCGCCCAAGAAGAAGGCGCTGTGCGGCTGCACCGACCACACGCACCAGGAAGTGCGCGACGCCATCCGCGCCAACAAGCTGCTGAGCGTGGCCGGCACCATGCGCTTCATGGAATGGCGCACGCCCAACGGCTGCGCCACCTGCCGACCGGCCATCAACTACTACCTGCTGTCCACCTGGCCGAAGGAAGCCGTGGACGACCCGCAGTCGCGCTTCATCAACGAGCGCAGCCACGCCAACATCCAGAAGGACGGCACCTATTCGGTGATTCCGCGCATGTGGGGCGGCGAAACCACCGCGGCGGAACTGCGCCGCATCGCCGACGTGGTCGACAAGTACAAGATTCCGACGGTCAAGGTCACCGGCGGCCAGCGCATCGACCTGCTGGGCGTGAAGAAGGAGGACCTGCACGACGTGTGGCGCGACATCGGCATGCCGTCCGGCCATGCTTACGCCAAGGCGCTGCGCACGGTGAAGACCTGCGTGGGCTCCGAGTGGTGCCGCTTCGGCACGCAGGACAGCACCCAGATGGGCAAGGACCTGGAGCGGGCGCTGTGGCGCATGTACGCGCCGCACAAAGTGAAGCTGGCGGTGTCGGGCTGCCCGCGCAACTGCGCCGAATCCGGCATCAAGGACGTGGGCGTGATTGGCGTGGACTCCGGCTGGGAGATCTACGTGGGCGGCAACGGCGGCATCAAGACCGAAGTGGCGCAGTTCCTGGTGAAGCTGAAGACCGCCGCCGAGGTGCTGGAGTACAGCGGCGCCTTCCTTCAACTGTACCGCGAGGAAGGCTTCTACCTGGAGCGCACCGTGCACTACCTGTCGCGCGTCGGCCTGGACCACGTGAAGAAGCGCGTGCTGGACGACGCCGCAGGCCGCAAGGCGCTGTGGGAGCGCCTGCAGTTCAGCCTGGACGGCGAGCCCGATCCCTGGTTCGAGGCGGACAAGGCGCGGGTGGACACGCGGCAGTTCGGCAGGATCGAGGTGGCAGGCGTATGAAGATGGGCGACTGGACTCTGGTGTGCCGCGTGGAAGACATCCCGGTGCTGGGCGCGCGCCGCGTGGCGCGCCGGCGCGGCATCGACGTGGCGGTGTTCCGCAACGATGCGGACGAGGTGTTCGCGCTGCTGGACCGCTGCCCCCACAAGGGCGGGCCGCTGTCGCAGGGCATCGTGTTCGGCACCGGCGTGGCCTGCCCGCTGCACAACTGGACCATCGGCCTGGACGACGGCTGCGCGAAGCAGCCGGACGACGGCTGCACGCCGACGTTCAGCGTGAAGGTGGAGGACGGCGCGGTGTATTTGAATGCGGTGGAGCTGGCGGGCGTGGGGCTGGATGCGGAGAAGCCGGTGGCGGGGCCGGCGCGCAGCGCCCTCACCCCTGCCCTCTCCCAGAGGGAGAGGGAGTGAAGCCCGTCTTGCTCCCTCTCCCGCTTGCGGGAGAGGGCTGGGGTGAGGGCCCATGAAGGAAACCAAGTCCACCTGCCCCTACTGCGGCGTCGGCTGCGGGGTGATCATCGAGTCCGACGGCGCGCAGATCACCGGCGTGCGCGGCGACCCGGAGCATCCGGCCAACTTCGGGCGGCTGTGCACCAAGGGGTCGACCTTGCACCTGAGCGCCGCCGCGCCGGTCACGCTGCAGGCGCGGCTGCTGCACCCGATGCGGCGCGAGCACCGCGGCGAGGCGCCGCGCCGCATCGAATGGGACAGCGCACTCGACCTCGCCACCGAAAGCTTCGCGCAGATCATCGGCGAGCACGGCCCCGATGCGGTCGGCTTCTACATCTCCGGCCAGCTGCTCACCGAGGACTACTACGTCTTCAACAAGCTGGCCAAGGGCCTCATCGGCACCAACAACATCGACAGCAACTCGCGCCTGTGCATGAGCAGCGCCGTGGCCGGCTACAAGCGCACCCTCGGCGCGGACGCGCCGCCCGCCTGCTACGACGACGTGCACCACGCCGATTGCCTGTTCATCGCCGGCAGCAACACGGCCTGGGCACACCCGATCCTGTTTCGCCGCATCGAGGATGCCCGGGCCGCGCGGCCGGGCATGAAGGTGATCGTGTGCGATCCGCGCCGCACCGACACCGCCGAGATCGCCGACCTGTTCCTGCCGATCCAGCCCGGCACCGACGTGATGCTGTTCAACGCCATGCTGCACGTCATGCTGTGGGAAGGCTGGACGCAGCCGGCGTACATCGACAAGCACACGGCCGGCTTCGACGCGCTGAAAGCGGCGGTGCGCGAATGCACGCCCGAGGTCGCGTCGCAGGTCTGCGGCATTCCGAAGGACGACATCGTCACGGCGGCGAAATGGTTCGCCACCTCGCCCGCGACCTTGAGTCTGTACTGCCAGGGCCTCAACCAGTCGGCCAGCGGCACCGACAAGAATGCCGCGCTGGTCAACCTGCACCTGGCCACCGCGCAGATCGGCCGGCCGGGCGCCGGGCCGTTCTCGCTGACCGGCCAGCCCAATGCCATGGGCGGGCGCGAAGTGGGCGGCATGGCCAACCTGCTGTCGGGCCACCGCGACCTGGCGAACCCGCAGCACCGCGCCGAAGTCGCCGCGCTGTGGGGCGTGAAGTCCGTTCCCGAAAAACCCGGCAAGACGGCGGTGGAGATGTTCCAGGCCGCCGCCGACGGCGAGATCAAGGCGCTGTGGATCGCCTGCACCAACCCCGCGCAGTCGCTGCCCGACCAGGCGATGGTGCGGCGCGCCCTGGAGCGCGCGGAGTTCGTGGTGGTGCAGGAAGCCTTCGCCACCACCGCCACCTGCGCCTGGGCCGACCTGCTGCTGCCCGCCACCACCTGGGGCGAGAAGGACGGCACGGTCACCAACAGCGAGCGGCGCATCAGCCGGGTGCGCCCGGCGGTGGCGGCACCGGGCAGCACCCGGCACGACTGGCGCATCGCGGTGGACTTCGCGCGGCGGCTCGAACAGCGTCTCGCACCCGGGCGCCCCACCCTGTTCCCCTACGACACGCCCGAAGCCGTGTGGAACGAACACCGTGCCTCGACGCGCGGGCGCGACCTCGACATCACCGGCATGACCTACGGCCTGCTGGAACGCACGCCGCTGCAATGGCCGATGCCGGAAGGCGCGGCCGAAGGCAAGGCGCGGCTGTACGCCGAGGGCGTGTTCCCCACCACCGACGGGCGCGCGCAGTTCGCCGCCGTGGCGTACCGGCCGGTGGCCGAACCGCGCGAGGCACGCTACCCTTTCTCGCTGACGACCACCCGGCTGCGCGACCAGTGGCACGGCATGAGCCGCACCGGCACGCTGGGCCGCCTGTTCGGCCACGCGCCCGAGCCGGCCGTGCAGATGCATGCGCGCGACATGGCGCGCATCGGCGTGGCCGAGGGCGAACTGGTGCACGTGACCTCGCGCCGCGGCTCCATCGTGGTGCCGGTGCAGGCCAGCGCCGAGCTCGGCATCAACCAGGCCTGCATCCCGATGCACTGGGGCGCGGAATTCCTGAGCGGCTGCTCCAGCACAGGCACGCGGCTGGCGGGCGTGAACGCGCTCACCACGCCGGCCTTCTGCCCGACCTCCAAGCAGCCGGAGCTGAAGCACGCGGCGGTGAAGATCCTGAAGGCCGAGCTGCCTTGGTCGCTGCTAGCGGCAGCGTGGCTGCCGCAGGCGGATGCGCTGCGCAGCCGCGAGGCCTTGCGCGAGATGATGGCGCTGTTTCCCTTCGCCTCCTGCGTGCCCTTCGGCCACGAGCGCGCGGGCCTGCTGTTCCGCGCGGCCGCCTACGAGACGCCGCCCGACGCGTGGCTGCAGCGCATCGAACAGGTGCTCGGCCTGGATGGCGCCGACACGCTGCGCTACGCCGATGCCCGCAAGGGCCAGCGCCGCGCCATGCGCCTGGTTCGCCCCGATGGCGACCTGCGGTTGGACGCCTTCCTGCTGGCGGGCGACACCACGGCCGAGCGCTGGGTGCGCACCCTGCTGCAGGACGAGCTGTCCGCGCAGCCCTACGGCCGCCTGCTGCTGGCACCCGGCCGCAAGCCCCCGGTCGCCCTGCGCAGCGCCGGCCGGCAGGTCTGCAGCTGCTTCAACGTGACGGACCTGCAGATCCGCGCGCAGCTGGAAACGCAGGACGGCGCGGACGAGGAACGGCTGCAGGCCCTGCAGTCGCAGCTGCGCTGCGGCACCAACTGCGGCTCCTGCCTGCCCGAGCTCAGGCGCATGGTGCGCGATGCGCGCCCGGTCGAGCCGGCGGCGCCGTCACTCGGCATATAGCCGCAAGTCATCAGTGCTCTGGGACAATCCGCCTTCGGATTCATGAGCATCAGCCACTTCATCAAGGACATCGGCCGCGGCAAGCAGGGCGCGCGTGCGCTCGACCGCGCGCAGGCGGCCGACCTGTTTGGCCAGGTGCTCGACGGCGGCGTCACCGACCTGGAGATCGGCGCCTTCTGCCTGGCCATGCGCATCAAGGGCGAAACGCCCGAGGAGATGGCGGGCTTCCTGGACGCGACGCACGCGCGCCTGCAGCGCGTGCCGGCCGGTACCCGCCCGCTGGTGGTGCTGCCCAGCTACAACGGCGCGCGCCGCCTGCCGCTACTGACGCCGCTGCTCGCGCTGCTGTGCGCGCGCAAGGGGCTGCCGGTGCTGGTCCACGGTGCTTCCACCGAATCGACCCGTGTCTTCGTGGCCGACGTGCTGCGCGAACTCGACATCACGCCCATGCAGGCCACCGCATCCGTGCCCGAGGGCCGCGTCGCTTATGCGCCGACCGCGCTGCTGTGCCCCGGCCTGCAGCGCCTGCTGGAGGTGCGCCGCGTGGTCGGCGTGCGCAACAGCGCGCACAGCGTGGTGAAGCTGATGAATCCCTGCGCCGGCCAAGCCGTCATCGTGGGCAGCTACACGCACCCGGAATACGCGGTGTCGATGGCCGATGCATTCATGCTGATGGGCGCGACGGCGATGCTGCTGCGCGGCACCGAAGGCGAGGCGGTGGCGGACGCGCGCCGCATGCCGCGCATGGAAGGCTTCGTCGCCGGCCAGCGCACGCTGCTGGAGGAAGGCCGCCCCGGCACCGTCAACGACATGCCCGAGCTGCCGCGCGAGATCGACGCTGCCACCACGGCCGGCTACATCCGCGATGTCCTACACGGACGCAGGCCGGTGCCCGACGCGATCGGCGCGCAGGTGGAACACATCTTGCGACTCGCAGCGGCATGACGACCATGAACATTCCAGGGAAAGTCACCCTCG
Organism: Pseudomonadota bacterium; assembly: GCA_040384685.1. Lineage (GTDB taxonomy): Bacteria > Pseudomonadota > Gammaproteobacteria > Burkholderiales > Burkholderiaceae_C > Ramlibacter. Next base: position 37,720 of record JAZKIV010000027.1, read on the forward strand.
TGGGCGCCGGCCCGGGCGACCCGGAGCTGCTCACGTTGAAAGCGGTGAAGGCGATCCGCGCGGCCACCGTGCTGCTGGTCGACGACCTGGTCAGCAACGAAGTGCTGGCCTACGCGCAGCCCGGCGCGCGCATCGTGCACGTGGGCAAGCGCGGCGGCTGCAAGAGCACGCCGCAGGCCTTCATCGACAAGCTGATGCTGCTGGCGGCCAGCGAAGGCGAGAACGTGGTGCGGCTGAAGGGCGGCGACCCGTTCGTCTTCGGCCGCGGCGGCGAGGAAGCCGAGCGCCTGCGCGCGGCCGGCGTCACGGTGGAGGTGGTCAACGGCATCACCTCCGGGCTGGCCGCGGCCACCTCGCTGGGCGTGCCGCTCACGCACCGCGAACACGCGCACGGCGTGATCTTCGTCACCGGCCATGCGCAGCCCGGCGCCACCGGGCCGAACTGGGCCCAGCTGGCCGCGACCGCGCGCGACGCGCGGCTCACGCTGGTCATCTACATGGGCGTGCGCGGCGCGGCGCGCATCGAAAGCGAGCTGCTGGCGGGCGGCCTGCCCGCATCGACGCCGGTGGCGGTGATCCAGCATGCGTCGCTGCCCGGGCAGCGGCATGCGGTGACCACCTTGGGCGCGCTGCAGGCCACCATCGAGCGCGACGGGCTGGCCAGCCCGTCGGTGATCGTGGTGGGCGACGTGATCCGCGGCGTCGCCGTGGCGGCCGAATCGGTGGCGCGCACGCGCACCGCCTGAGGCCGCGCCTACAGGCCGCCTTCCACCATCGCCAGCACGCGTTCGCCCAGCGCCTCCACGCGCGCCGGCGGCATGCCGTGCAGCGGGCCGTCGATGGCCAGCATGGCCAGGCCGTGCACGGCTGACCAGGCGACGTATTCGGCGCCGGGCCGCCGCCCGGGCGGCAGCACCCCGGCCTGCACCATGCCGTCGAGCGCGGCGCCCAGCAGCTCGAACGGGTTGAGCCCGCTGCGCCCGGCGTTCTCCGGGTTCTTGTCGGTCTCGGCCGCCGCGGACTGCAGGAAGGCGATGCGGAACAGCCCCGGCTCGCGCAGCGCGAAACGCATGTAGCCGCGGCCGACGGCGCCGACGCAGGCGCGCGCCCGCGCTGCGGCAGCCGCCTTGGTCACGCGGCCTTCGATGGCGGGCACCGCGTCGAGCTCGGCTTCCATCGACTGCGCCACCAGCGACAGCGCGGCGGCGCGCACCGCCTGCAGCAGTTGTGCATGGTTGGCGAAGTGGCGGTAGGCCGCGTTGGGCACCACGCCGGCGCGCCGCGTGGCTTCGCGCAGCACCACCGCCGACGGCCCGCCCTCGCGCGCCAGCGCGATGCCCGCTTCCAGCAGGGCGCGGCGCAGGTCGCCGTGGCGGTAGGTCGCGCGGACGGATGTCTTGGCGGAAGGTCGGCTCATCTGTTTGCGATGTGGACAGTGTTCATTTTCTCTGATATCTTTTGTGGACGCTGTACACATCAGTGATGAACTCCCTCTTCTCTCAACTTCTCATTCCAAGGATCCGCAAATGCCCAAGTGCTGCCCTTATCTCTATTTCGACGGCAAGGCCGAGGAAGCCATGCGCAGCTACGCGCGCGTGCTCGGCGGCGAACTCAACCTGCTGCACTATTCCGACGCGCCGCCCTCCGACGAACCGCCGCCGCCCGGCTGCGAAGTGGTCGACAAGCAGCGCGTCATGCATGCCTGCCTGACCTTCGACGGCGGCTTCATCATGTGCTCCGACGCGCCCAATGCGCAGATGGTCGAGCCCGTGGGCGGCATGTCCGTCAACCTGATGTTCGACCGGCCGGAGCAGGGCCAGCGCGTGTTCGAAGCGCTGGCGGAAGGCGGCGCCGTCCAGATGCCGTACGCAAAAACGTTCTGGGCCGAAGGCTTCGGCATGCTGAAGGACCGCTTCGGCATCGCCTGGATGGTGGGCGGCGGCATGATCGAGGTACCAGCCAAAGGCTGATTGCGCGCCCACCTGCGGCTGTGCTAGCCTTCCGGCGATAAGCCGGAGGTGGGGATGAAGCACAAGGCGCTCGTTGCGATCGGGCTGCTGTCCATGGCCGCAGGTGCCTGGGCGGAGCCCGCCGACGACATCAAGAACCTGCTGCTGCAGGGCAAGGACAAACAGGCGTACGAACTCGGCCGCGCAGCCCCTGAACGGCTGGGCGAGCCGGCATTCGACTTCTACTTCGGCATCGCGGCCCTGAACGCCGGCGCGCCGGGCGAAGGCGTGCTGGCGCTGGAGCGCTACCTGCTGCAATTTCCGGACAACCGCTCGGCGCAGTTCCAGCTGGCGCGCGGCTACTACATCCTGGGAGAGGACCAGCGCGCCCGCAAGGAATTCGAGGCGCTCGCACCCGCTGCCCAGGGCGACGAGCTGCAGTCGATCCAGCGCTTCCTGGATGCCATCCGCGCGCGCGAATCGCGCTACAAGCCCACGGCCTCCGCCTTCGCCGAGCTGGGCTTCGGGCGCGACAGCAACATCAACAGCGGCGTCGCCAGCGGCCAGATCGCCGGGCTGCCGTCGGGCTTCATCGTCGCGCCGGGCCAGACCTCGGAGCGCGTGCGCGGCTCGTTCGGCAGTGCCGCGGCCGGCGTGCAGGGCGTCTACCCGGTGGCCCCGGGCGTGTCGCTGTACGGCGGCGCGGCGGCCAGCTGGCGCGTGCATCCGGGCGGGCGGGCCGACGTGTTCGACCAGCAGCTGGCTTCGGTGCAAGGCGGCGCCACGGCGCTGCAGGGCCGCAACCTGGTCCGCGTCGGCCTCGACTTCACCACGCTGGCCGTGGACAACCAGCGCTACCTGGGCATCGGCACCCTCAGCGGCGAATGGCACCGGCAGGTCGACCAGTACAACCGCTTCGGCCTGGGCCTGCAGTGGTCGCGCCAGTCCTACCACGACGTCACCACTTTCCTGGACTTGGCGCAGACCGTTCCCGTGACCAGCGAGGCCACCGTGCGCGACAGCGACGTGCTGAGCGCCAGCGCCTTCTGGAACCGCACGCTGGACCATCCCTGGCAGCCGGTGCTGAGTGTGTCCACGCAGTTCGCGAGCGAACACAACCGCCGCGACCGGCCGGACCTGTCGCGCGACATCTGGGGCCTGCGCCTGGGCGCCACGGTGCAGCCCGCCGCCAAATGGACGCTGGCCGGCGCCCTGGCCTGGCAGGCGAGCCGCCACGGCGCAGAGTTCGCCCCCGGGGTGGACACCCGCCGCGACCGCTTCGTGTCGCTCGACCTGTCGGCCGCCTACGCGCTGGACCGCCGCTGGTCGCTGCGCACGGAATACCAGCACGTGAGCCAGCACTCCAACATCGGCCTGTACCAGTACCAGCGCAACGTGCTGGCGCTGAAGCTGCGCTACCAGACCCCATGACGGGAGCCCACTGCATGCACACCTCCGCGCGCCTCCTTTCCATCGCATGTGCCGCGGCCGTGGCCGCCGGCGCCGCCTCCGCGCAGACCCCGCAACCGCCCGCGGCACAGCCGGCCGCGCGCGCGCTCGCCGTCGCCGGCAGCGCCTTCATCGAGCGCGGCGGCCAGCGGCTGCCGCTGCAGCAGGGCGGCACGGTCGAGAACGGCGACGCGGTCGAGGTCGGCGATGCCTCCGCCGTGCAGCTGCGCTTCAGCGACGAATCGGTCGTCGCGCTGCGCGCGCGCTCGCTGTTCAAGGTGCAGGACTACCGCTACACGGGCAACGCCGAGCAGGACCGCTCGGTCTTCGGCCTGCTGCGCGGCGGCATGCGCACCATCACCGGGCTGATCGGCAAGGCCAACCCGCGCGCCTACGGCGTGACCAACGTGCTGGCCACGGTCGGCATCCGCGGCACCCACTTCACCCTGGTGAGCTGCCAGGACGACTGCGCCGTGGACGGCCAGCCGACCGCCAACGGCCTGTTCGGCGGCGTCACCGACGGGCGCATTTCCGTCACCAACGACGCCGGCGAAACCGACTTCGGCCAGCAGGAATACTTCCAGGTGACCAGCGCCGGCGCGCCGCCGCAGCGCCTGCTGGCGCCCCCCGGCGTGCTCAACGACCGCGCGCTGGTGGTGCGGGCCCGCGCGGCGGCCCCCGCGACGGCGGCGGAAACCACCGGCAGCGGCAGCGACAGCACGCAGGTGTCGACCTCGCCGCAGCCGGCGCAGCTGCAGCTGGTCGCGGCCGCCACCGACGCGATCCGCTCCGCCACCTCGGCGGCAGAGCGCCAGAGCGCCGTCGTTCCGACCGTGCCGCCCGACGGTTCCGGCATGCTGACCATCGTGCGGGCCGGCAGCGAGCGCGATACCAGCGGCGGCTCGTTCCCGATCGCCGAATTCAGGAACTTCACCATCGCGGAAGCGCAGCAGGAAATCGACGAAGTGCGCGGCAAGAGCTTCCACGACGCAGCCTCGCTGGCGGCGCAGCTGGCCAACGTGCGCCAGGTGGGCTCCAACGCCGCCTACGGCGTGTACTGGATTTACGAAACGCCGGAACCCGGCAAGCTGCTGGGCTCGCACTTCGCCTTCGGCGACACGCCGCGGGTGGCCCTGCCCGGGTCGGGCACCGCCGTCTACAACTACGCCGGCGGCACCTCGCCCACCGACAACTTCGACCGCACCGGTGCCATCAGCGCCGGCCGGCTGGGCATGGACTTCGCCGCGCAGCAGGTCAAGACGCTGGACCCGATCACGCTGCAGTTCTTCGCGTCCGCCAGCGCGCCGGCGGTGTCGTACACCGTCACCACCGGCAACACCTGGAGCATGGCGGGCGGGCCGCAGAACCTGTCGCAGATCACCTGCACCGGCTGCAACGGCGGAACGACCGGCGTGGTGATGGGCCGCCTCACCGGCTTCGACCTGCAAGGCTACGTCGCCGGGCTCCTGCTGACCGGTTCGCTCGGCAAGGCGCAAGCGCACATCATGGGCGTGGCCGCGACCTTCGGGCGGCAATAGGGCGGCCAAGCGGCGCCGCCGCCGGGCGCCGCGCCTACACTTTCGCCGATGGACTCATTCGATGCGGTGGTGGTCGGCGCAGGCGCGGCCGGCCTGTTCTGCGCCGGCGTGGCCGGCCAGCGCGGCCTGAAGGTGCTGCTGGTCGACCACGCGGCCAAGGTGGCGGAGAAGATCCGCATCTCCGGCGGCGGCCGCTGCAACTTCACCAACCGCGACCTCGACCCGCGCGCGCCGCAGAAATACTTTCTCGGCGCCAATCCGCAGTTCTGCCGCTCGGCGCTGGCGCGCTGCACGCCGCAGGACTTCATCGCGCTGGTGCGCAAACACGGCATCGCCTTCCACGAGAAGCACAAGGGCCAGCTGTTCGGCGACCGCTCGTCCGAGGACTTCATCCGCATGCTGCTGGCCGAGTGCGACGCCGGCGGCGTGGTGCGCTGGCAGCCCTGCAAGGTGGAGCGCGTGGAGCACGGCGAAGACCAAGGCGCCGGGGGCTACCTGCTGCACACCGACCGCGGCCCGGTGCGCACGCGCTTGCTGGTCATCGCCACCGGCGGGTTGTCCATCCCGCAGATCGGCGCCAGCGATTTCGGCCACCGCATCGCGCGGCAGTTCGGCCTGCGCCTGGTGGAGCCGCGGCCGGCCCTGGTGCCGCTGACGTTCCAGGGCGAGGAGTGGGCGCCGTTCGCAGAACTCGCCGGCCTGTCGCTGCCGGTGGAGATCGCGGTGGGCGAGAAGAAGGAGCGCATGGCGTTCCACGAGGACCTGCTGTTCACCCACCGCGGATTGAGCGGCCCGGCGGTGCTGCAGATCTCCAGCTACTGGCGCGAGGGCATGCCGCTGCGCATCGACCTCGCGCCCGGCGCCGACGTCGCGCAGGCGCTGCTGCAGGCCAAGGCGCGCGCCTCGCGCAAGCTGATCGCCAACGAGCTCGCCGCCCTCGTGCCGTCGCGCCTGGCCGATGCCTGGGCGCGGCAGGACCCGGCGTGGCAGCGCCCGGTGAACGAGGCGGGCGACAAGGCGCTGCTGAAGCTTGCCGAGCGGCTGCAGCGCTGGGAGCTGCGGCCCACCGGCACCGAGGGCTACCGCAAGGCCGAGGTGACGGCCGGCGGGGTGGACACGCGCGAGCTGTCGTCGCAAACCATGGAGGCGTCGAAGCAGCCGGGGCTGTACTTCATCGGCGAGGTGGTGGACGTTACCGGCTGGCTGGGCGGCTACAACTTCCAGTGGGCCTGGGCCAGCGGCCAGGCCTGCGCGCTGGGGATGGCAGCGGCGCTGGAGCGTTAGCGGCCCCGGCGATCAGCCGGCGAAGCGCTGCAGCACCTGCAGCAGCCGGTCGGGTGCGACCGGCTTCACCAGATGCTCGTCGAAGCGCGCCGACATGGCGCGCGCCCGGTCGTCGTCGCGGCCGTAGCCGGTGAGCGCGACCAGCCGGATGGCGGCGCCGTTCGGCGTGGCGCGGATCGCTTCGGCCAGCTGGTAGCCGTCCATGCCGGGCAGGCCGATGTCCAGCAAGGCGACCTGCGGCGTGTAGTTCTGCAGCATGGCCAGCGCGGCCTCGCCGTCGGGCGCGCACTGTGCATCGAACCCGTCGATGCGCAGCAGCTCGGCCAGGGTTTCGGACGCGTCGGTGTTGTCGTCGACGATCAGGACGCGCAGGCCGCCGGTGGGTTCGATGGATTCGGGCATGAGGCAGAAAAGGGATGCGGAATGGAGGCAAGCGGACCGTGAACGGCCGTTCAGCCGATTCTGGCGGATTTCGAGAAACCGGGTCAGCGGGTTTGCCTGTTCTTTGCATTGCCAGCCCGGCCGTTCGCCTGGGCGAGGCTCCCGGATTTGCCGGGCGCCGCGTGCCGGCTATAATCCTTGGCTTTGCTGGCAACCCCTACCGGCCTGATCATCCAATCTGGGGACCCCTCGTCGGATGCCTCGATCTCATCCGGCACAATGAACTGAAAGTCATGACGACCATTCGCGTGAAGGAAAACGAGCCGTTTGACGTGGCGCTGCGCCGCTTCAAACGCACCATCGAGAAGCTCGGCCTGCTGACCGAACTGCGCGCCCGCGAGTTCTACGAGAAGCCCACCGCCGAGCGCAAGCGTAAGAAGGCAGCCGCCGTGAAACGCCACTTCAAGCGCGTTCGCAGCATGCAGCTGCCCAAGAAACTCTACTGAGTTTCTCTCCAGCGCTGCAAGGCTCGCCCGGGGACGCCCGCGCGGGCCTTTGTTTTTTTTAAAGGAGCCGCCATGACGACGCTGAAGGAACGCATCACCGAGGACATGAAGGCCGCCATGCGCGCCAAGGAAGCGGAGCGCCTGGGCGCCATCCGCCTGCTGACCGCGGCCATCAAGCAGAAGGAAGTGGACGAGCGCATCGAGCTCGACGACACGGCCGTGGTCGCCATCGTCGACAAGCTCATCAAGCAGCGCAAGGACAGCATCGAGGCCTTCGAGAAGGCCGGCCGCCAGGACCTGGCGGACAAGGAGGCATCGGAGCTGAAGATCCTGTCGGCCTACCTGCCGGCGCGGATGTCGGCCGACGAGGTTGCCGCCGCCGTGAAAGCCATCGTGGCCGAGGTCGGTGCCACCGGGCCCGGCGACATGGGCAAGGTCATGGGCGCCGCCAAGCAGCGCCTGGCAGGCAAGGCCGAGATGGGCCAGGTGAGCGCGGCAGTGAAGGCGGCGCTGTCGGGAGCCTGATGCGCAAAAGGCCGGCTGCCGCGCGGTTGACCGCTCAGGAGCCGGCCACCTTCATCCGGTTCAGCAGGATCGAGCCCACGGTCTTGGCCCCGTAGTTGTAGACGTCGGCGCCCACCGCCTCGATGCCCGCGAACATGTCGCGCAGGTTGCCGGCGATGGTGATCTCCTGCACCGGGTACGCGATCTCGCCGTTCTCCACCCAGAACCCGCTGGCCCCGCGCGAATAGTCGCCGGTCACGGAGTTCACGCCCTGCCCCATCAGCTCGATCACGAACAGGCCGGTGCCCAGCTTGCGCAGCATGGCCGGCAGGTCGTCTTGCGGCTTGGTGAGCCGCGACGTCAGGGTCAGGTTGTGCGAACCGCCGGCGTTGCCGGTGGTCTTCATGCCCAGCTTGCGCGCCGAATAGCTGCTGAGGAAATAGCCGCCGACGCGGCCCGCGTCCACCACCTTGCGCGGCTGGGTGCGCACGCCCTCCTCGTCGAACGGCGCGCTGCCCTTGCCGCGCTTGACGAACGGGTCTTCCAGCACGTCGATGTGGTCGGGGAACAGGTCCTTGCCCAGCGAATCCAGCAGGAAGGTGCTGCGGCGGTACAGCGCGCCGCCGCTGGTGGCCTGCACGTAGGAGCCCAGCAGGCCCGCGGCCATCGGCGACTCGAACAGCACCGGGCATTCGCGGGTCGTGATCTTGCGCGACTTCAGGCGCGACAGGGCGCGCTCGGCGGCGTAGCGGCCCACGCTCTCGGGCGAGGACAGCTCCTTGTGCGAGCGCATCGAGCTGTACCAGGCGTCGCGCTGCATTTCGTCGCCCTTGCCGGCGATCGGCGCCACCGAGACCGAGTGGCGCGAGCTGGCGTAGCCGCCGCGAAAGCCGCTCGTGTGGGCGCTGAAGAAATGGCTCTGCTGCGCGGAGACGCCGGCACCTTCGCTGTTGCCGATGCGCTTGTCGGTGGCCAGGGCGGCGCGCTCGCAGCGCAGCGCCAGCTCGGCAGCCTGCTCGCTGGTGACGTCCCAGGCATGGAACAGGTCCAGGTCGGGTTGCTGCTCCGGCCGCGCGACGTCGTCGGCATCCGGCAGGCCGGCCACCGGGTCCTCGGCCGTGAAGCGCGCGATGTCGTAGGCCGCCTGCACGGTCTGCCGGATGGCGGCGCCGGAAAAGTCCGAGGTGCTGGCGTTGCCGCGGCGCTTGCCGACGTAGACCGTGACGCCCAGCGACTTGTCGCGGTTGCGCTCGACGTTCTCCAGCTCGCCCATGCGCACCGACACGCTCAGGCCGCAGCCTTCCGAAGCCTCCGCCGCCGCGTCGGTGGCGCCGAGCTTGCGCGCGTGCGCCAGGGCCTGGTCCACCAGTTCTTCGAATTGCGGCCGGCTGTAGCTGAAGCCGGTGGCGGGGCGCGCGGGGGAGTCGTTCTTCATGGCGGGCTATGATACTTGCGCGCCGCAACACAACCGTGCGCGCACCACAGCAACCATGTCCCGCAAATCCCCCAAAGGCTATTTCGTGCGCGGCCAGTTCGTCCCCGAAGGCAGCGACCTCGACCTGCTGCTGCAGGCCGAGCGCGGCCTGGACGAGCCGAGCAAGACCGACCTCAAGCGCGAAAGCGACGAGCTGCAGAAGCTCGGCGAAGCCCTGCTCACGCTGCGTGCGGACCTGATGGACCGGCTCGCGCTGCCCGAGAAGCTGGTCGACGCGCTGGACCAACTGCGCCGCATCACCAATTTCGAAGGGCGGCGCCGCCAGTCGCAGTACGTCGGCAAGCTGATGCGCGGCCTCGACGAGGAGACCCACCAGGCGGTGCGCGACGCCGTCCAGGAGCAGCACTCCGGCTCGGCCCAGCAGACGCTGGCGCTGCATGCGGCCGAGCGCTGGCGCGACGACCTGATCGCGCGCGACGAGGCGCTGGCCCAATGGATCGAGCAGCACCCGGACACCGACGTGCAGCAGCTGCGCGCGCTGATCCGCCAGGCGCGTAAGGACCGCCAGCCGACCGCCGACGAGGTCTCCAAGGGCCTGCCGCCGCGCCACAGCCGCGCGTTCCGCGACATCTTCCAGCTCGTGAAGGAGCAGTTGAGCGATGAGTGACTTCGACCCCGTGACCATCGGCATCGTGTCCATCAGCGACCGCGCCTCCAGCGGCGTGTACGAGGACAAGGGCCTGCCCGCGCTGAAGGACTGGCTCACCCGCGCGCTGAAGAACCCGGTCACCTTCGAGCCGCGGCTGATTCCCGACGACCTCACGCGCATCAGCGAGACGCTGGTCGACCTGGTGGACACGGTGGGCTGCGCGCTGGTGGTCACCACCGGCGGCACCGGGCCGGCCGCGCGCGACGTCACGCCTGAAGCGACGCTGGCCATCGCCACCAAGGAGATGCCCGGCTTCGGCGAACAGATGCGGCAGATCAGCCTGCATTTCGTGCCGACGGCGATTCTTTCGCGCCAGGTGGCGGTGGTGCGCGGCACCAGCCTGGTGATCAACCTGCCGGGCCAGCCGAAGGCGATCCAGGAAACGCTGGAAGGCCTGAAGGACGCGGACGGCAAGCAGGTCGTTGCCGGCATCTTCGCCGCCGTGCCCTACTGCATCGACCTGATCGGCGGGCCCTATCTCGAGGCCGACGAGGCGGTGTGCAAGGCCTTCCGGCCGAAGAACGCGATCCGCGCGCCCAAGCCGGCCGCCTGACGGCGCCCTACTTGCCCACCAGCTGGGTGAGCTTGTCGGCCTGGAAATCTTCCTTGGTGTGGGCGTCGCGGGGCACGCAGTCGGATTCGCGCTCGCGCGAGAGCTTCTCGATGGCCTGCCACAGCATGGCGATCTGGTGCTCCTGCGAGGCGGCACTGCCGATCAGGCTCTTCATGGCCTGGGTCAGCGGGTCGTCCTGCTCGGTGATGCCGTAAGCGCTGAAGTTCACCTGGCCGGCCGCCTGGCCGCTGGCCACGCTGTCTTCGGCCAGGATGATGCGCGCCGGGATGCCGACCGCCGTGGCGCCGGCCGGCACCGGCTTGATCACCACCGCGTTGCTGCCGATCTTGGCGCCGTCGCCCACCGTGAAGCCGCCCAGCACCTTGGCGCCGGCGCTGACCACCACGTTGCGCCCCAAAGTGGGGTGCCGCTTGGCGCCCTTGTAGAGGGAGGTGCCGCCCAGCGTGACGCCCTGGTAGATGGTGCAGCCGTCGCCGATCTCGGCGGTTTCGCCGACCACCACGCCCATGGCATGGTCGAAGAACACCCCGGTGCCGAGGGTGGCGCCCGGATGGATCTCGATGCCGGTGAGCCAGCGCGCGAACATGGAGATGAAGCGGCCCAGCCACTTCATGCCGTGGACCCAGCACCAGTGCGACAGCCGGTGCATCAGCACCGCGTGCAGCCCCGGGTAGCAGGTGAGAACCTCCCACGTGCTGCGCGCGGCAGGATCGCGGTCGAGGATGCATTGGATGTCGGAACGCAGGCGTTTGAACATGTCCCTGGGTTATGAGCTGATGCCCACAGAGTCTAAGGCTTTGGCTTGCGCCCCGCTTGGGACATGGCTTTGGCGATGCCGCGCAGGATGTGCACTTCTTCCGGCGTGGGCTGCGCGCGGTTGAACAGCTGGTTCAGCCGCGGCATCAGCTTCTTGGGCGCGGCCGGGTCGAGGAAGCCGATCTCCACCAGCGACTGCTCCCAGTGCGAGAGCATGCCGGCGACGGACTGAGCGTCGGCGACGGCTTCGACAGGCTCAGTCCGAACGGGATTGGTGTCCAAACAGGTCCGCCACTCATACGCAATCACCTGCAGCGCTGCCGCCAGGTTCAGCGAGCCGTACTCCGGGTCGGTGGGAATGCGCAGGGCCGCGTGGCAGCGGTACACGTCCTCGTTGCGCATGCCGTAGCGTTCGGACCCGAACAGGAAGGCCACGCTCTGCTGCGTGCCGGCCAAGGTGCCCAGGTGCTCGCGCGGCGCATGGGTCGGCGGGCCGAAGTCGCGCGGCGTCATGACGGTGGCGCAGAGGTAGCCCATGCCGTCCAGCGCCTCGTCCAGCGTGGCGACGGCGCGCGCCTTGTGCAAGACGTCGGTCGCGCCGCTGGCGCGCTCGATCGCCTCGGGCCGCGTCAGCACGTCGGGCCAGCGCGGCGCCACCAGCACCAGGTCGTCGAAGCCCATCACCTTGATGGCGCGCGCCGCGGCGCCGACGTTGCCGGCGTGGCTGGGCTGGATGAGGATGAAGCGGGTACGCATCTGGGTAAAATCGACGCCATTGTCGCCGCCCGCATCGCCCGGGCGGTTCCGCTTTCCAAGCACAGCTCTTTCGGACGGCCGTGGCGGGCGCTCTTGCAGCCCGCTTCTTCCCGTCGGAACAATCCATGTCGCCCAACCAGCATCCCATGCTCAACATGGCCGTCAAGGCCGCCCGCGCCGCCGGCGCGATCATCAACCGGGCCGCGCTTGACGTGGAGTCGGTGCGCATCTCGCAAAAGCAGGTCAACGACTTCGTCACCGAGGTCGACCACGCCAGCGAAAACGCCATCATCGAGACGCTGCTGGGCGCCTATCCGCACCACGGCATCTGGGCCGAGGAATCGGGGCGCGAACACGGCAACGCGGCGTCCGACCACGTCTGGCTGATCGACCCGCTGGACGGCACCACCAACTTCATCCATGGTTTCCCGGTCTATTGCATCAGCATCGCGCTGCTGGTGAAGGGGCGCGTGGAGCAGGCGGTGGTCTACGACCCGACCCGCAACGACCTGTTCACCTCCACCCGCGGTCGCGGCGCCTACCTCAACGACCGGCGCATCCGCGTGAGCAAGCGCACCATGCTCAAGCAATGCCTGGTCTCCACCGGCTTCCCGTTCCGCCCGGGCGACAATTTCAACCATTACCTGCGCATGATGGCCGACGTGATGAAGATCACCGCCGGCCTGCGCCGCCCCGGCTCGGCCGCGCTGGACCTGGCCTACGTGGCGGCCGGCTTCACCGACGGCTTCTTCGAGACCGGCCTGTCGCCCTGGGACGTGGGCGCGGGCTCGCTGCTGGTGACCGAGGCCGGCGGCCTGATCGGCAACTTCACCGGCGACGCCGACTTCCTGGAGCAGCGCGAGTGCCTGGCCGGCAACCCGCGCGTGTACGGCCAGCTGGTCAGCATCCTGCGCAAGTACAGCAAGTTCGCCACGGTGGAAGAGAAGACCGAGCTGAGCGCCACCACGCCCAACATGGTGGAACCCTCCCCGCCGCAGGGCATCCAGGACGACCCGCCGCCCGAAGAGCGCAACTCCGACACGCGCGAATGATCGAGCAGCTGCGGCACGAGCCCTGGCTGGTGGCGCTGTTCGCCGCGCTGCTGGCCGTGTTCGCCGCGATGGCGGCGCACCGCGCCGGCCGCGCGGTCCTGCGGCGGCTGTTCCATCGCAGCCCGGTGCTGCGCAGCGTGCTGGCAACCGTCGACCGGCCGGCCGCGGCGGTGCTGCCGCTGGCCGCGCTGCAGATGGTGTGGCAGGCCGCGCAGGACAACTTGCCCTCCATCGACGCGGTGCGCCATGCCAACGGCGTGCTGCTGATCGCCGGGCTGACCTGGCTGGCCACGGCGGCGATCCGCGGCTTCGCCAACGGCGTGGTCGAGAGGCACCCGGCCACCATGGAAGACAACCTGCACGCGCGGCGCATCCAGACCCAGGCCAACGTGCTGGCGCGCAGCGCGATGGTGGTGGTGGCCATCGGCGGCGCGGCCATGGCCCTGATGACCTTCCCGGGCGCGCGCCAGCTGGGCGCCAGCCTGCTGGCCTCGGCCGGCGTGCTGGGCATCATCGGCGGCCTGGCGGCGCGGCCGGTGTTCAGCAACCTGATCGCCGGGCTGCAGATCGCGCTGGCGCAGCCGCTGCGCATCGACGACGTGCTGGTGGTGAAGGACGAGTTCGGCCGGGTGGAGGAAATCACCGGCACCTACGTGGTGCTGAAGCTGTGGGACGAGCGGCGCATGATCGTGCCGCTGCAGTGGTTCATCGAGAACCCGTTCCAGAACTGGACCCGCAGCACCTCGCAGATCCACCAGTCGGTGTTTCTCTACCTGGACTTCGCCACGCCGGTGGAGCCGCTGCGCGCCGAGCTGAAACGCATCGTGGAAACGGCACCCGAATGGGACCGGCGCAGCGCGACGCTGGCTGTGGTCGACACCACGGAGACGAAGATGAAGGTGCGCGCCCTGGTTTCGGCCGCCAGCTCCAGGCAGGCGTTCGAGCTGGGCTGCAAGGTGCGCGAAGGGCTGCTGGCGTTCGCGCACCGGTCCACGCAGGCGCAGGCCTGAGCCGGAATCTGCCGCCTGGGGATAATCGCTCCAGCATGAGCCAGAACCCCGTCGCGGCCCCGGTGGCCGACCTGAGCAGGCACACCCCGATGATGGCGCAGTACTTCGCCATCAAGGCGGAGCATCCCGACACGCTCGTGTTCTACCGCATGGGCGATTTCTACGAGGTGTTCTACGCCGACGCGGAGAAGGCCTCGCGCCTGCTGGACCTGACGCTGACGCGCCGCGGCCAGTCGGCCGGCGAGCCGGTGGTGATGGCCGGCGTGCCGTTCCATTCGGTGGAAACCTACCTGGCGCGGCTGATCAAGATGGGCGAATCGGTCGCCATCTGCGAGCAGGTCGGCGACGTCGCCACCAGCAAGGGGCCGGTGGAGCGCAAGGTGGTGCGCGTGGTCACGCCCGGCACCCTGACCGATACCGAGCTGCTGGCCGACAAGTCCGAGGCCATGCTGCTGGCCGTGCACCAGGGCCCGCGCAACCGCGCCGGGCTGGCGTGGCTGAGCGTCACGCAGGGCGCGGTGCACCTGGCCGAGTGCGCGGCCGACGACCTGACGGCCTGGATCGCGCGCATCGCGCCCAGCGAGCTGCTGTTCAGCGCCGACAGCACGCCGGCCTTCCAGCAGCGGATGAAGGCCTTGCGCTCTTCCGCCAGCTTCGCTTTCACCCACCGGCCCGAATGGCAGTTCGACGCCGGGCTGGGTGCGCGCAAGCTGCTGGAGCAATTGCAGGCCGCCTCGCTCGCCGCCTGGGGCGCCGAGGAACTCGACTGCGCGCACGCGGCCGCGGCCGCGCTGCTGGCGTACGCCGAACACACGCAGGGCCGGGCACTGTCGCACGTGCGCACGCTGCAGGTGCAGCGCGACGGCGAGCTGATCGAGCTGCCCGTCACTACGCGGCGCAACCTGGAGCTGGTGCAGACCTTGCGCGGCGAGGATTCGCCCACCCTCTTCTCGCTGCTGGACACCTGCATGACCGGCATGGGCAGCCGCGCGCTGAAAGACTGGCTGCTGCAGCCGCCGCGCGACCGCGACATCGCGCAGCAGCGGCTGGAGGCGATCGCGGCGCTGCGCGAAGGCGCCTGGCAGAAGCTGCGCAACGAACTCAAGGGCGTGAGCGACGTGGAGCGCATCACGGCGCGCATTGCGCTGAGGCAGGTGCGCCCGCGCGAGCTGGTGGGGCTGTGCCAGTCGTTGAAGAAGGCGGAGGGGTTGATTGCAGCCCTTCGACTGGCTCAGGGCGAACGGGACCCCGCCGCCGTTCGGGCTGAGCTTGTCGAAGCCCTCTCCCGCGACCTCATCCCGCCAGTGGGCTGCTCCGAGCACCTCACCCAGGCCATCCACGCGGAACCCGCCGCGCTGGTGCGCGACGGCGGCGTGATCGCCGGCGGCTTCGACGCCGAGCTCGACGAGCTGCGCGCCATCCAGGACAACTGCGACGGCTTCCTGCTGGAGCTGGAAGGCCGCGAGCGCGCGCGCACCGGCATCGCCAACCTGCGGGTGCAGTTCAACCGCGTGCACGGCTTCTACATCGAGATCACGCAGGGCCAGCTGGACAAGGTGCCGGCCGACTACCGGCGGCGCCAGACCCTGAAGAACGCCGAGCGCTTCATCACGCCGGAACTCAAGACCTTCGAGGACAAGGCGCTGTCGGCGCAGGAGCGCGCGCTGCAGCGCGAGAAGTGGCTGTACGAGCAGGTGCTGGATGCGCTGCAGCCGCACGTGCCGGCGCTCACCCGGCTGGCGCGCGCCATCGCGGCGCTCGACGCGTTGTGCGCGCTGGCCGAACGCTCGCTCACGCTGAACTGGTGCCGCCCGCAGTTCACGAAGGAACCCGGCATCGAGATCGTGCAGGGCCGCCACCCGGTGGTCGAATCGCGGCTGGCCGAAACCGGCGGCGGCGCCTTCATCGCCAACGACACGCGCCTGGGCCCCAGGCAGCGCATGCAGATCATCACCGGCCCCAACATGGGCGGTAAATCGACCTACATGCGCCAAGTGGCGATCGTCTGCCTGATGGCCTCCATGGGTTCGTGGGTGCCGGCGCAGAGCTGCCGGGTCGGCCCGCTCGACGCCATCCACACGCGCATCGGCGCGGCCGACGACCTGGCCAACGCGCAGTCCACCTTCATGCTGGAGATGACAGAAGCGGCACAGATCCTGCATGCGGCGACACCGCAGAGCCTGGTGCTGATGGACGAGATCGGGCGCGGCACGTCCACCTTCGACGGCCTCGCGCTGGCCTCGGGCATCGCCGCCCACCTGCACGACCGCACGCAGGCCTTCACCTTGTTCGCCACCCACTACTTCGAGCTGACCGAATTTCCGGCCAAACACCACGCGGCCGTCAACGTGCACGTGAGCGCGGCCGAGTCGGGCGCCGACATCGTGTTCCTGCACGAGATCCAGCCCGGCCCCGCCAGCCGCAGCTACGGCATCCAGGTGGCGCGGCTGGCCGGCATGCCGACGGCCGTGGTGAACCACGCGCGCCATGCGCTGGCCGCGCTGGAGAAGCACCAGGACGCCGCGCGCGAGCAGGTAGACTTGTTCGCACCGCCGCCCGCGGCCGAGGCATCGGGTCCCAGCGCGGTCGAAGCCGCGGTGGCCACCCTGAATCCCGACGTGCTGAGTCCGCGCGAGGCGCTGGACGCGTTGTACTCACTGAAGAAACTGCAAAGCAAGCCATGACCTACTGCGTCGGCATCAAGCTCAACGCCGGGCTGGTGTTCCTGTCCGACTCGCGCACCAACGCGGGCGTGGACAACATCAGCACCTTCCGCAAGATGATCGTCTACGAGAAGCCGGGCGACCGCTTCATGGTGCTGCTGTCGGCCGGCAACCTCAGCATCTCGCAGTCGGTGCGCGAGATCCTGCAGATCGAGCAGCTGAAGGAACGCGACCGCGACGACCCGATCACGATCTGGAACGCCGGCAGCATGTTCGACGCGGCACGCGTGCTGGGCCAGGCGGTGCGCCACGTGTACGACCGCGACGCCGAGGCGCTGAAGCACTCGGGCGTGGAGTTCAACGTCAACCTGATCTTCGGCGGCCAGATCCGCGGCGAAGGCATGCGCCTGTTCCAGGTGTACTCGGCCGGCAACTTCATCGAGGCCACGCCAGAGACGCCCTACTTCCAGATCGGCGAGTACAAATACGGCAAGCCGGTGCTGGACCGCGTGCTCACGCCCGAGACCGCGCTGGACGAAGCGGCGAAATGCGCGCTGGTGTCGATGGACTCGACCATGAAGTCCAACCTGTCGGTTGGCCCGCCGCTGGACCTGGTGGTGTACGAGGCCAACCGCTTCGAGACCGACCGCATCGTCTGCATCGACATGCAGAACCCGTACTACCGCATGCTGCATTCGAGCTGGGGCGAGAAGCTGCGCGAGGTGTTCGACAGCCTGGACGACCCGGTCTGGGACGGCGCGCACACCGACACGCCGCTGCTCACGTCCGGCGCGCGCAACCAGCCGCTGAGGAAGCTCACGCGGCCGGACGAGAAGCTGATCTGACGCGTTTGAGCACGCTCGTTTTTTCGCACGGCAACAGCTTCCCTGCCGCCACCTACGGCGCGCTGTTCAGGAACCTGCGTTCGCGCGGCTACACGGTGAAGGCGGTCGAGAAGTTCGGCCACGACCCGAAATACCCCGTCACCGACAATTGGCCGCACCTGGTGCAGCAGCTGCACGACTTCGCCGCGCGCGAGGCGGACAAGGCCGGCGGGCCAGTGGTCCTGGTCGGCCATTCGCTGGGCGGCTTCCTCAGCCTGATGTGCGCGGCGCGGCATCCGCAGCTGGCGCGCGCCGTGGTGCAGCTGGATTCCCCGCTCCTGGGCGGCTGGAAGGCGCAGGCGCTTGCCGCCGCCAAGCGCACGCCGCTGTTCGGCGCGCTGTCGCCCGGCGCGGTGAGCCGCCGGCGCAAGAACCGCTGGCCTGACCGCGAGGCGGCGCTGGAGCATTTCCGCCACAAGAAGGCGTTCGCGCGCTGGGACCCTGCCGTGCTGGACGACTACGTCGACCATGCCATGCACGACCAGGACGGCGAACGCGCGCTCAGCTTCGACCGCGACGTCGAGACCGCGATCTACAACACCCTGCCGCACAACCTGGACCGCCTGCTGCGGCGCCATCCGCTGCGCTGCCCGCTGGCCTTCATCGGTGGCCTGCAGTCCGAAGAGATGAAGCAGGTCGGCACCACGCTCACGCACAAGATCGCGCAGGGCCGCGTGACGATGCTGGACGGCAGCCACCTGTTCCCCATGGAAAAGCCGGCGGCAACGGCGGCGGCCATCGAGGCGGGTTTGCTCGCGATGGGTGTCTAGGGCGCCCAGACCACCAGCCCGCTCCACGCCGTCGCCAGCACCACGATCCCGAACGCGATGCGGTACCAGGCGAACGGCGTGAAGCTGTGGCTGGAGATGTAGCGCAAGAGCCAGCGCACGCACAGCCAGGCGCTCGCGAACGAGAACACCAGCCCCACCGCGAACATCGGCAGGTCGTCCATCGACAGCAGCGCGCGTTCCTTGAGCAGGCTGTAGGCACCGGCGCCGATCAAGGTCGGGATCGCCAGGTAGAACGAGAAATCCGTCGCCGCCTTGCGCGACAGGCCCAGCAGCATGCCGCCGATGATGGTGGCGCCGCTGCGGCTGGTGCCCGGCACCAGCGCCAGGCACTGCACCAGGCCGAGCTTGAGCGCGTCCTTCCAGTCCATGTCGTCGGCTTCCTGCACGCGCACCGCGCCCTGCTGGCGCCGCTCGGCCCACAGGATGATGATGCCGCCCAGGATGAATGTGGTGGCCACCACGGCCGGCGTGAACAGGTGCGCCTTGATCGCCTTGCCCAGCAGCAGGCCGAACACCACTGCCGGCAGGAACGCCACCAGCACGTTCAGGCTGAAGCGCTGGGCCTGGCGCTGGGTCGGCAGCGCGGCCAGGGTGGAGCGGATCTTCTGCCAGTAGACGATGATCACCGCCAGGATCGCGCCGGTCTGGATCGCGATGTCGAACACCTTGGCCTTCTCGTCGTCGAAGTGCAGCAGCGCACCGGCAAGGATGAGGTGGCCGGTGCTGGAGATCGGCAGGAATTCGGTCAGGCCCTCCACCACGCCCATGACGGCGGCTTTGGCCAGCAGGACAATGTCCACGCGCGCTCCTCGGCAAAAGGGCGGATTATCGCGCCCGTGACTGCCCGGAAGGCCTGCGCCATACTACGATTCGCCAGTCAGCCGACAAGGGGAAAGCAATGAGCAGCAACGTGTGGATCGCCGGCGTGGGGATGATTCCCTTCAAGAAGCCCGGCCAGAGCATGTCGTACGTGGACATGGGCGCCACAGCCATCCGGCTCGCGCTGGAAGACGCCGGCGTCGCGCTGGAAGACGTCAACCAGGCCTATGCCGGCTACGTGTACGGCGACTCCACCAGCGGCCAGCGCGCCCTGTACGAAGTGGGCATGACCGGCATGCCGGTCATCAACGTCAACAACAACTGCTCCAGCGGCTCCACCGCGCTGTACCTGGCGCGCCAGGCCATCATGGCCGGCGCGGCCGACTGCGTGCTGGCCTTCGGCTTCGAGCAGATGCTGCCGGGCGCCATCACCACCCACTGGAACGACCGGCCCAACACCTTCCAGCGCTTCGAGGACACGGCCAACGAACTCGAGTCGGCCAACCTGCCGCTGGCGCTCAAGTACTTCGGCGGCGCCGGGCGCGAGCACATGCAGCGCTACGGCACGCCGCTCGCCACCTTCGCCGAGGTGCGCGCCAAGGCCAGCCGCCACGCCGCCAACAACCCGCTGGCGGTGTTCCGCGACGTGGTGACGGCCGACGACGTGCTGGCGTCGAAAGAGATGTGGCCCGGCGTGCTGCACAAGCTGATGGCCTGCCCGCCGACCTCCGGCGCCGCGGCGGCCGTTGTCGTGTCGGACCGCTTCGCGAAGAAGATGGCGAACACTCCCAAGGTGCGCATCCTGGCGCAGCAGCTCACCACCGATTTCCGCAGCACCTTCGAATCCAAGTCCATGATCGACCTGGTCGGCTCGCAGCTCACCGCGGCGGCGGCGAAGTCGGTCTACGAGCAGGCCGGCGTCGGCCCCGGCGACGTGGACGTGTGCGAGCTGCACGACTGCTTCGCGCAGAACGAGGTGCTGAGCTACGAAGCGCTCGGCTTCTGCGGCGAAGGCGAGGCGGCGCGTTTCGTCGCCGACGGCGACAACACCTACGGCGGCCAGGTGGTGGTGAATCCCTCGGGCGGCCTGCTGTCCAAGGGCCATCCGCTGGGCGCAACCGGGCTGGCGCAGTGCTACGAGCTCACCCGCCAGCTGCGCGGCACGGCCGGCCCGACGCAGGTGCCCGGCGCCGAGATCGGCATGCAGCACAACCTGGGCCTGGGCGGCGCGGCCGTCGTCACGCTGTTCGGCAAGGCCTGAACGGCCGACGCATGCACAACCCCGCCGAGGCCGTGCCGCCGCCGTGGATGACGGTGGACCACACGGCCCTGTTCGACGCGGCGGCGCGCTTCGCACGCGAGACGATCGAACCGAACGAAGAGCGCTGGCGGCGCGAACACCGCGTCGACCTGGCCACCTGGCGCAAGGCCGGCGAACTGGGCCTGCTGGCCGCCGAAATCCCCACCGAGTACGGCGGCAGCGGCGGCGACTTCAGCCATGAGGCAGTCATCTACCGCGGCATGGCCGAAGCCACCGACGGCGGCTTCCTGGCCGGGCGCGGCGTGCACTCCATCGTCACGGGTTACCTGCTGGAGTACGGCACACCCGAGCAGAAGAGCGCATGGCTGCCGCGGCTGGCCGCCGGCGAGGCGGTCGGCGCCATCGCCATGACCGAGCCCGGCGCCGGCTCCGACTTGAAGGGCATGACGACGCGCGCCGAGCCGCGCGACGGCGGCTATGTGCTGCAAGGCGCCAAGACCTACATTTCCAACGCGCTCAACATGGGGCTGCTGATCGTCGCGGCACGCACGCAGGCCGAAGGCTCCGGCGGCATCACCCTGTTCCTGCTCGATCCGCGGAACGCGCCCGGCCTGACCGTAGGCCGCGTGCTGGACAAGCTCGGCCTGCATTCGCAGGACACCTGCGAGCTGTTCTTCGACAACTGCCGCCTGGGCGCCGATGCCGTGCTGGGCGGGGAACCCGGGCGCGGCCTGCACCAGCTGATGGGGCAGTTGCCGGTGGAGCGTTCCATCCTGGGCGTGACGGCCGCCGCGCAGATGGCGCGCGCCGTGCGCCTCACCTATGCCTACGCTCGCGAGCGCAAGGCTTTCGGGCAGGCGGTCGGGCAGTTCCAGCACATCCGTTTTCGCATGGCCGAGCTGCTCACGCGCTCGGCCGCCGCCACCGTGTTCATGGACCACGTGGTGCAGATGCGCTTGGTGGGCAAGCTCGACGCCGCCACCGCGTCCATGGCCAAGTGGTGGGTCACCGACACCTACTGCAACGTGGTGGACGAGTGCCTGCAGGTGTTCGGCGGCGCCGGCTACATGAACGAATACCCGATCGCGCGCATGTACGCCGACGCGCGGGTGATGAAGATCTTCGCCGGCACCAACGAGATCATGAAGGAACTGATCGCCCGCTGGGCCGACGCATCGGCCTGAATCGCTGAACGCAGCCTGACGCGGCTGTAGGACCCACCCCACGCCCGGAAGAGAACGCCGCCCCCTGGCGGCCCGGGCCAGAGGCATTACCTTTGGTGCATGAGGGCATGTTCCCTCGCACAACCGAAGAGGTAGCGCAATGAACAAGGACCAGATCAAGGGCATGACCAACCAGGCCACCGGCGAGATCAAGCAACACGTGGGCCGCGCGCTGGACGACAAGACCATGGAGGCTGAAGGCCACCTGCGCGAAGCCAAGGGCAAGGCCCAGGAGAAGCTGGGCGACGCCAAGGAAACGGTGAAGGACGTCAAGGACACGGCGCGTGACCAGCGCGAGCGCGACATCGAGCTGAACCGTGCCAACGAGGACCTGGACCGCATGGGCCGCGGCTAAGCAGGCCCTGCAACAGCACAACGGCCGGGCAATTGCCCGGCCGTTTTGTTTTGTGTGCGCTCAGCGCACCGGCGGCAGCAGGCTGATCCGGATGCCGTCGGAAGTCACGCGGATCTCGCCGGGCGTCCAGCCCTGTGCTTTCGCCACCTGGTCGGGCGAGAAGCTGTGCAGCGGCACGCCTTCCAGCATGCGCTCGGCCAGGAACGGGCCCAGGCGCTGCAGCTGGCCGCGCAATGATTCCGGCACGCCCTGCAGGTCGATGCGCTCCACCCGCACGTCTGCCAGCCGGATGCTGGTGTCCACGGGTTCGTAGCGCAGCCCGAAACTCACGTCGATGTCGCCCTGCAGCGTGTTGCGCAGGAGCCGGCTCGACGCCGCGAGCGCGACGCTGGTGCGCAGGCGGTTGCTCTCGGGCAGCAGCTGCAGCCGAGGCGCCGAGGCCTGCACGTCCACCACCTCCAGGTAGCGCGCCTGTACGGGAAAGCGCCTGGCCAGCGCGGCCTGCAGCTGGTCGCGCGACACCTCGACGGTGCGCGGCCCGGTGGCGCAGCCGGCCAGCCAGGCGGCGACGGACAGCAGGGCCAGCAGGCGAAACAGGCGCGCAAACAGGGGAAGTCGGCAAGTCATTCCCGAATTCTGGCTGCATTTCACGCCCGCCCGCCGCATTTCGCTCCCCGCTTCCCGCGCTTCGTCCCAAGCCGGTGGCCGGCGCGCGGCCCCACCGGCAAAGTCCGCTCCACACAAGACGAACGCCCCAGGAGAACCCCCATGCAACTCACCCCGATCATCGCCGTCCACATGACCGCCGCGCTGGGCGCGCTGGCCACCGGCCCGGTGGCGCTGTGGGCACGGCGCGGCATGAAGCAGCGGCCGAAGCTGCACCGCGCCTTCGGCTACGCCTGGGTCACGCTGATGCTGATCACCGCCGTCTCGGCCATCTTCATCCGGGACAGGTCGCTGCCCAACCTGGCCGGCTTCACGCCGATCCACCTGCTCATTCCGGTCACGCTGGCCGGCCTGTTCGGCGCCTTCTGGTACCTGGCGCGCGGCAACGTCGCCCGCCACCGTTTCATCATGCAGCGCCTCTACATCGGCGGCTGCATCGTCGCCGGCGGCTTCACGCTGCTGCCCCAGCGTTACCTGGGCCAGCTGGTCTTCGGCCAATGGCTGGGCCTGGCCTGACCCCCCTCTTCCTCACCTTCATTCGTCCACAGGAGAACTTCCATGCTGCTGCAGATCATCACGCACAACCCCCAGATGCTGGGAACCATCGTCAAGCACACGCCCACCTGGGTCTGGGGCCTGCTGGCCGGCCTGATCGTCCTGGGCCTCAGCCAGGCGCGCGAACGCAGCGCCAGCCTGGCGCGCACGGCCATCATGCCGGTGGCGATGACCGGGTTCTCGCTGTGGGGCCTGCTCACCGCATTCGGCAATTCGCCGCAGCTGGCCGGCGTGGTTGCCGTGTGGCTGGCCGCGGCGGGCATCGTGTTCGCCCTGGTGGCGCGCATTCCCCAGCGCGGCCGCTACGACCCCGCCACGCGCAGCTTCACCCTGCCCGGCAGCATCGTGCCGCTGCTGCTGATCCTGTCCATCTTCGTGGCGCGCTACGCCATCAACGTGGAGGTGGCGCTGGACCCGCGCCTGGCGGCCGACTCGCAATTCGCAATGGCCTGCGCCGCGCTCTACGGCGCCTTGAGCGGCATCTTCACCGGCCGCGCCGCCGGCCTGTGGCGCCTGACCGGCCGGACCGGCTCCGTGGCCGCCCCGGTCCTGGCCCGCTAACCCCTTCCATCCACCCCAACCTCAAGGAGCACACCATGCAATCGATCCAGCAGAACACCGACATCGAGCGGCTGGCACGCCGGCGCGCCGGCGCCAAGATGGGCTGGTACATCCACGCCACGGTCTTCCTGGCAGTCAACGCGATGCTGATGCTGCTGTCCTTCGCCAGCGGCCGCCACTGGGCCGTCTACCCGGCGTTCGGCTGGGGCATCGGCCTGGCGGTCCATGGCCTGGTGGTCTTCCTGGCCACCGGCGGCGGCGGGCTGCACCAGCGGCTGGTGGAGCGCGAGCGCCTGGCGCTGCAGCGCGACGCGTGGTGAGGCAAGGCGCCGTGGCCCGC
Source organism: Pseudomonadota bacterium (assembly GCA_040384685.1). Lineage (GTDB taxonomy): Bacteria > Pseudomonadota > Gammaproteobacteria > Burkholderiales > Burkholderiaceae_C > Ramlibacter. The sequence continues at coordinate 61,741 of JAZKIV010000027.1, forward strand.
TCCCTCGCCAAGTACCTCGTCGCCTGCGCCGTCGCCGCGGGCGCGGCATGGGCCCAGGCCGGCGTCGGCCTCGCGGAGCTGCCGGGGCTGGGGCGGGACGGCCCGGTCACCGTGTTCTACCCGGCGCAGGCGCAGGACGAGACGGTGCGCCGCGGGCCGTTCACCCTGCGCCTGGCGCCGCAGGCCCAGCCGGTGCGCGGCAACGGCCGGCTGGTGGTGATCTCGCACGGTTCGGGCGGCAATCCCTGGGTGCACACCGACCTGGCGCGGACACTGGTCGACGCCGGCTTCGTGGTGGCCCTGCCGGAACACCGCGGCGACAACTCCCGCGACTTCTCCGACCCTGGTCCCGCCAGCTGGAAGCTGCGCCCGGCCGAGGTCTCCCGGGCCATCGACATCGTGGCGGGCAGCGCGCAGTTCTCGCCGCTGGTCGACCCCGGCAAGGTCGGCGTGTACGGCGGCTCCGCCGGCGGCCACACCGCACTGGCGATGGCCGGCGGACGGTGGTCGCCCGCCGCCTTCCGCGCGCACTGCCAGGCCCACATCGAAGACGACTTCTCCTCCTGCGTGGGCTTCATCACCCGGCTGCGCGGCAACGGCCTGGACGGCATCAAGAAGGCCGTCGCGCTGGGCGTCATCGGCTACCGTTTCGACGACACGCAGTGGTATAGCCATGCCGATGCGCGGGTGCGGGCCGCCGTGGCAAGCGTTCCCTTCGCCGCCGATTTCGACTTTGCGTCGTTCTCCGCGCCGCGCATCCCGCTCGGCCTGGTCACAGCCGGCAAGGACATCAACCAGGTGCCGCGCTTCCACAGCGGCGCCGTGCTGGCCGCGTGCAAGGCCTGCGAGCGGGTGGCCGACCTGCCCACCGCGGGCCACGGCGCCATGCTGTCGCCGATGCCGCCGATGGAGGTGCTCGGCTCGGTCGAGCGCGAGCTGCTGGGCGACCCGCCGGGCTTCGACCGCGCCGTGCTGCCCGAGGTGGACCGCCGGATCGCGGCTTTCTTCGTCCGCCACCTGCTCCCCTAGAATCGTCCGCACATGACGCGCTCCCTGACCCCGACCGAAATCGACCGCATAGCGCGCAAGCGCGCCGGCGCCAAGTTGGGCTGGTACATCCACGCCACCGTGTACGTGGTGGTCAACCTGTTCATCTTCTCGCTCTCGCGCTACGCCTTCGGCGACCGGCCCTGGTCGGTGTTCCCGCTGCTGGGCTGGGGCCTGGGGCTGACGCTGCACGGCATCTCGGTGTTCGTGCTGGGCAAGGGCAGCGGCCTGCGCGAGCGCATGGTGCAGAAGGAACGCGAGCGGCTGCTGCGCGAGCAGAACCGCAACCCATGAAGATCGACTGGCTCAGCAAGCTGCAGCACCTGCTGCAGGTGCTGGCGTTCTGCCTGGCCATCGCCGCGATCCAGTACGCCTTCCAGCCCGACCACCCCTACGGCCCGCCGGCCGTCTATTCGCTGTTCATCGGCACCTCGATCTGGGCGCTGGTCGACATCGGCCGGCACCTGATGCCCTCCAGCGGCGAAACCGGCTGGCCGAGCGGCTGGCAGGGCATCGCGCTGGTGGTGGGCGGCATCGCCGGCGGCTACTTCCTCGGCAACCTGATCGGCGACCGGCTGTGCCAGGCGCTCGGCCTGTACGCGCCCGGCCGCGTGGTCGACCGGGCCGCCGACCTGCGCAACTCGATCCTGATCACGGCACTGGCCGGCATCGCCGGCATCTACTACTTCTACAGCTCCGGGCGCAGCGCGTACTTCGAACGCAAGATGGACGAGGCGCACCAGCACGCGAACGAGGCGCGGCTGAAGCTGCTGGAAACGCAGCTGGAACCGCACATGCTGTTCAACACGCTGGCCAACCTGCGCGCGCTGATCGGCGTGGACCCGGCGCAGGCGCAGCAGATGCTGGACCACATGATCGCCTACCTGCGCGCCACGCTGGGCGCCTCGCGCGCGACCACGCACGCGCTGCAGGCCGAGTTCGACCGGCTGCGCGACTACCTGGAGCTGATGGCCATCCGCATGGGCCCGCGGCTGGCCTTCGCGCTCGACCTGCCGCCGCCGCTGGCGTCCGCGAAAGTGCCCACGCTGCTGCTGCAGCCGCTGGTGGAAAACAGCATCCAGCACGGGCTGGAGCCCAAGGTGCAGGGCGGGCGCATCGACGTGCGGGCGCGCGCCGAAGATGGCCACCTGGTGATCGAGGTGGCCGACACCGGCGTGGGAGGCGTGGCCGGCGCCGCCGCGCCGCAGGACGGCAAGGGCTTCGGCCTGGCGCAGGTGCGCGAGCGCCTGGCCACGCTGTACGGCGGCGCCGCCTCGCTGGACTTCAGCACGCGCGACGGCGAAGGCGCGCGCACCGTCATCCGCATTCCGCTGCAGGCATGAACCCATGAACACGCCCACCGCCCTGATCGCCGAAGACGAGCCGCTGCTGGCACGCGCGCTGCAGGCCGAGCTGGCGCGCGCCTGGCCCGAGCTGCGCATCGCGGCCATGGTGGGCGACGGCGCTTCGGCGGTGCAACAGGCACTGGACACGCAGCCCGACGTGCTGTTCTTCGACATCCGCATGCCGGGCCTGGGCGGCATGGAGGCCGCGGCGCAGCTGGCCGACGAATGGCCGCAGGGCACCGACGGCAAGCCCTTCCCCGCGCTGGTGTTCGTCACCGCCTACGACCAGTACGCGGTGCAGGCCTTCGAGGCGCAGGCCATCGACTACGTGCTCAAGCCGGTGCAGCCGGACCGGCTGCGCAAGACGGTGGCGCGCGTGCAGGAGGCGCTGGCACGGCGCGCGGGCGACCGCGACGGCGGCGCGCCGACCGACGACACGCTGGCGCAGCTGCGCCACCTGCTGGGCAGCGTGGCGCCGGCCGCCGCGCAGGCGCCGCTGAAGGTGATCCAGGCCAGCGTGGGCAGCAGCATCCGCATGGTGCCGGTGGACGAGGTGCTGTACTTCGAGGCCGCCGACAAGTACGTGCGCGTGCTCACCGCCGACCACGAATACCTGATCCGCACGCCCTTGAAGGAGCTGGCGCCGCAGCTGGACACGCAGGTGTTCTGGCAGGTGCACCGCGGCACCATCGTGCGCGCGGCGGCCATCGAGGCGGTGACGCGCGACGAAGCCGGCAAGCTGTACCTGGCGCTGCGCGGGCGGGGCGAGAAGCTGCCGGTGAGCCGGCTCTACGCGCACCTGTTCAAGCCGATGTAGCGGTCACCGTCGTTCGCAGCTATTTCGCCCGCACGCCGGCCCACCATTCGCGCGCGGTCGCCTTCACCACCTCCAGCGCCTGCGCGTCGCCGCCGGCCAGCGCCTTCAGGTAGTTGCGCATCTGCTTGCCCGTAACGTGCGGCGGGATCGGCGGCACCGCCGGGTCGACCACCATGTCCAGCAGCACCGGCCGGTCGGCGTCCAGCGCCTCTTCCCAGGCGATGCCGACCATGTCGGCCCGCTCCACGCGGATTCCGCCCAGGCCCAGCAGCTTGGCGTACTGCGCGTACGGAAAGGCCGGCAGCCGCTGCGACGTGTCGAAGCGCCGTTCGCCCGCGCTGACGCGCTGCTCCCAGGTCACCATGTTCAGGTCGCCGTTGTTCAGCACCATGATCGGCATGCGCGGATCGGCCCAGGTCTTCCAGTGGTCGGCGATAGTGACCAGCGCGTTCATGCCGATCATCTGCATGGCGCCGTCGCCCAGCAGCGCGACCACCGGCCGGGTCGGGTGCGCGAACTTCGCGGCCAGCGCGTACGGCAGGGCGCAGCCCATGCTGGCCAGCCCACCCGAGAGCGAGCCCATCATGCCGCGCCTGAGCTTGAGGTCGCGCGCGTACCAGGCCGCCGAGGTGCCGGAATCGCAGGTGACGATGCAGTCGTCCGGCAGGCGCGGCGACAGCTCCCAGAACACGCGCTGCGGATTGATGGGTTTGGCGTCCGTCATGGCGCGCTCCTGCAGCGCGGACCACCAGCGCCGCACGCTCTCTTCGATCTCCTTGCGCCAGGAACGGTCGTCCTTCGGCTCGATCAGCGGCAGCAGCGCGCGCAAAGTGGCGCGGGCGTCGCCCACCAGGTTGACCTCCATCGGATAGCGCAGGCCCAGTTTCCGGCCGTCCAGGTCGATCTGCACGCCGCGCGCCTTGCCTTCCCTGGGTAGGAACTCCGAGTACGGAAAACTCGAGCCCACCATCAAGAGCGTGTCGCAGTTCTCCATCATCTCGGTGCTGGGCTGCGTGCCCAAGAGGCCGATGGCGCCGGTGCAGAACGGCAGGTCGTCCGGCACCGCCGCCTTGCCCAGCAGCGCCTTGGCGATGCCGGCGCCCAGGCAGTTGGCGATCTCGATCAATTCGTCGCCGGCGTTGAGCGCGCCGGCACCGGCCAGGATGGCGACGCGCTTGCCTTCGTTCAGCACCTTGGCTGCCGCATGCAGCCCGTACGCGTCGGGCAGGTGCGGGCGGCCGGTGAGGCCGATGCCGCTGTGCACGGTGCCGTGCTCGCGCGGCGGCTCTTCCACCGCGGTTTCCTCCTGCAGGTCCAGCGGCACGATCACGCAGGTGACGGTGCGCTGGTCGCGCGCGATGCGCAGCGCCCGGTCGATCACGTGGCGCACCTGGGCGGGCACGGTGGCCATCTGCACGTACTCGTGCGCCACGTCCTTGAACAGGCTCAGCAGGTCGACCTCCTGCTGGTAGTCGCCGCCCAGCGCGGCGCGCGCCTGCTGGCCGACGATGGCGACCACCGGCTGGTGGTCCGCCTTGGCGTCGTACAGGCCATTGAGCAGGTGGATGGCGCCGGGGCCGGAGGTGGCGATGCACACGCCGACCTCGCCGGTGAACTTGGCATGGGCCGTGGCCATGAAAGCGGCCAGTTCCTCGTGCCGCGCCTGGATGAAACGCATGCGATCGCCCATGCGGTCGAAAGCGCCCATCAAGCCGTTGATCCCGTCGCCGGGATAACCGAACACGGTCTCCACGCCCCAGGCGTGCATGCGTTCGAGAATCTGGTCTGCCACCGTCTTGCTCATAGGGGCAGCTTAGGGTGAGGACCCCGGATGTGGCCCTCGGGACTACAGATGGAAACAGCTAAACGCGAACAGTTTCTATCGGAGGCGGCTGTCTGGCAGTGCTCGTCGGTATTGTCCTACATGCAAGCTTTGTCCCACAGGGTTTACTAACAACATCGAATTGCACGAAAGACGCTGTCCGACAACATCAATACTTAAGCGTCTTTCAGCTCCCGGTCACCCCGACTCCTCTGAGTCCCCTCCTCCTCCGGGGTGAGCTGGTCCGGCCCTCCGTCCCGCGACTGGCATTGATACCCCCAGGTGAAGCACCTGGGGGTTCTTTTTTTGGGGTCGCGCTTTTTTCCCACTCCTACGCTCGCGTTCCAGCTGTTCCACATGCAGGTCGGCTCCGTCCGACCCGTGCAGCCGGGCAACGCCGTCATGCAAAACCCGTTCCCAGGCGCAAGGTGTTGTTAACACCGAGGAACACACCGTGAGCAAGAACGACAGAACGTCCGGGATGGGGGATCCGGAACAACGGAGACCCCCCAAACGAAGTACCCCGCGCAGCCGACAAGGAGGCTACGTCAACCGTGCCACCGCCAGCGGCCGCAGCGGCTATGGGGTCGAAAGCGTGCGACCTTATCTGCGCGCGCAGCTGAAGCTCAAGGACATGATGCGCGCGCCGTTCGTGGAACCGGCGGCCGAGCAGGACAAGCCCGACGGCACAAACTGCGATTGATCCGCCAAGGCTGCTGACCTCAAAGAAAAAGCCCCGGGCACTTGCGTGCTCGGGGCGAGGTCACCTTGGAGGAGAACCGTGGCTTCTTGTGTTGTGAGGGACAGGTTGGCGTCTCAGTGCCGGTGGCCGTGACCATGCCTGTGCTTGTGTCTCCAGTGGCCGCGAGGCCCGTAATACACGGGTGCCGCGCCGTAATAAACCGGGGCCGGAGCGTAGTACACCGGCGCCGGGCGATACACCACGGGCGGCGGAGCCACGTACACCGGCTGCGGCGCGTAATAGACCGGCGGCGCCACCACCACCGGGCCGACGTTACCCACACCGAGGGTCACGCCCGGAGCGGCATTGACGCCCACCGACCAGTACACGTTGTCCCGGGCCTGGGCGAGGCCCGTGGCGCCGAGCGCCAGCAGTGCCACCAGGACAGAACTCAACCATTTCATTCGCTTCGCTCCTACTGCTTGCTTACTGTCGGGCCTGTGCGTTTGGCCCATGGAGTCATTTAACGCGGACCTGCGGCGCAAGACTATGGCGTGTGCGTCAAAGCCGTTGCGGGACGTAACGGGCAGGCGCGAACTGCATGTTTTTGCGGCTTTGTGCGCGGAAGTGGGCTGCGCATCGCCCTGTCGTGTCGCGCGGCTGCCACGGGCGCGCAGCCGGCGCTTGCAACAAGGCATGACAAAATCAGTCGCATATGGCTTCTTCCCCCGACAAAGACCCTCCGAAACCCAGCAACTTCCTGCGCCAGGTGATCGAGCGCGACCTGGAGCAAGGTATCTATGCCCAACGCCAATGGGGCGGCGGCCCCGGCGATGCCACCCACCACCAGGCGGGCCAGCCCGACCCGGCCCGCATCCGCACCCGTTTTCCGCCCGAGCCCAACGGCTACCTGCACGTGGGGCACGCCAAGAGCATCTGCCTGAACTTCGGCCTGGCGCGCGACTACGGCGGCACTTGCCACCTGCGCTTCGACGACACCAACCCGGAGAAGGAAGACACCGAATACGTCGAGGGCATCAAGGACGCGGTGCAGTGGCTGGGCTTCGGCTGGGACGCCAACGGCACCAGCCACCTGTACCAGGCCAGCGATTATTTCGACTTCATGTACCGCGCCGCGGAATACCTGATCGAGGCCGGCCATGCCTACGTGGACGAACAGAGCCCGGAGGACATGCGCGCCAACCGCGGCGACTTCAGCAAGCCGGGTATCGATAGTCCATTCCGCAGCCGCAGCATCGACGAGAACCTGCAGCGCTTTCGCGACATGCGCGATGGCAAGCTGGAAGACGGCAAGGCGGTGCTGCGCGCCAGGATCGACATGGCCAGCCCCAACATCAACCTGCGGGACCCGGCGCTGTACCGCATCAAGCATGCGGAGCACCACGCCACCGGCAACCGCTGGTGCATCTACCCGATGTACACCTATGCGCACCCGATCGAGGATGCGCTGGAGAACATCACCCACAGCATCTGCACGCTGGAATTCGAGGACCAGCGGCCGTTCTACGACTGGCTGCTGGACCGGCTGGCCGAAGGCGGGCTGATCAACACGCCGCACCCGCGCCAGTACGAATTCGCGCGGCTGAACCTGACCTATGTGGTCACCAGCAAGCGCAAGCTGAAGCAGCTGGTGGACGAAGGCCACGTGAGCGGCTGGGACGACCCGCGCATGCCCACCATCGTGGGCCTGCGCCGGCGCGGCTACACGCCCGAGAGCCTGCAGCTGTTCTGCGAGCGCATCGGCGTGACCAAGGCGGACAGCTGGATCGACTACAGCACCTTGGAAATCGCGCTGCGCGACGACCTGGACCCAAAGGCGGCCAGGGCGATGGCGGTGCTGGACCCGGTGAAGCTGGTGATCACGAACTGGGGCGAGGTGATGGGCAGCGATGACAAGCTGGACTCCTGCCAGGCGCCGGTGCACCCACACCAGCCGGAACGCGGGCTGCGGCAGTTCATGTTCGGCAAGGAGCTGTGGATCGAGCGCAGCGACTACGAGGAGACGCCGCCCAAGGGATTCTTCCGGCTGTTCCCGGGGAACAAGGTGCGGTTGAAGTACGGGCACGTCATCGAGTGCACCGGGGCGACGAAGGATGCGGACGGGAAGGTGACCGAGGTGCTGGCCAAGCTGGTGCCGGATACCAAGAGCGGCACGCCGGGGGCGGATGCGGTGAAGGTGAAGGGGACCATCACCTGGGTGGGGGTGGCGGATGGGGTGCAGGCGGAGGTGCGGCTGTATGACCGGCTGTTTTCTGTGCCGCAGCCGGGGACGGGGGAGAAGGACTTCCTCGAAGAACTGAATCCGGAGAGTTTGAGGGTGGTGACGGGGTATGTGGAGCCGTCAATTGCACAGGCGAATGGCGATGAGCGGGTCCAGTTTGAGAGGCATGGCTACTTCATCTTGGATGCCCGTAACCAGAAATCACTGCAATTCAACAGAGTGACGGGCTTAAAAGATAGCTGGACGCGATGACACGACAGACGCGGCGGGCAGTTCAAGCAAGTCAGTATGGACCGCTGGTCACAGGGAGGTACCGATGCGCTATGAAACTCTAATTAAAGTGCTTGATCGAATAAGAGAAGAGGCGCCGACCCAACAGAGTACCAGGTATCGACCTGATTCCTCGGATTTGGAGAAGGTGAACCAAGCACGTGCACGAGCATTTCTGCACCTCTTTCTAAAGGTGATGTTCGGTATAACCGAATTTCAGCAGCGAGAGCGCACTATTACTGATGGCACCAGTGATGGAGGCATTGACGCGTATCACATTGACAATGAATCAAAGACGATCTATTTTCTTCAGGCGAAATTTAGAATCAACGAGAAGAATTTTGAGAGCAAGGAAATTCTCCTCGAGGAAATTCTGTGCATGGATGTCAACCGCATCCTTGACGGCGACGCTGCAGATGAGCAAGGCATCGACTACAACGGAAAGATAAAGCAACTTCAACGCGAAGTATCACAGCTACCAGATATTGCCAGATACTCTTACAGAGTAGTCATTCTCGCAAATGTCCGAATCACATCATCTTCAAAACTGAAGCAATTGACAGGCGGCTACGCGGCCGAGGTTTACGATTTTGAGAAAACGTATAAGAAACTTGTATTTCCCGTTATTACAGGAACATATTTTGCGGCCTCCGACATCGTTATCCCTGTTGATCTTTCGAGCAAGAATGCAGGTAGCAAAATCAGCTACAACGTGCGCACCAAGGCCAGCGATTGCGAAATTACAGTTTTATTTGTGCCCACAATTGAAATTGCCAAGATCATGGATAAGTACCGCAATGCGATACTTAAATACAACCCGAGAAGCTACCTTGAATTGCAAGGCCATCAAGTAAATGACGCCATCAGAAAAACCATTTTATCCAACGACACGAACGAATTCGCTCTGTTCAACAACGGCATTACAATGCTTTCAGAGGAAACCAACATTAATGAGAAAATTGGGCAAAAAAATAAAGCTCAATTAAGGATAAAAAACCCTCAAATCATTAATGGAGGACAAACTTCATTTACTCTTAGCTTAATTTACAAGGCACACAAGGATCGTGCCGAAGAAGTATTTGGCGACAAAGAGGTGTTACTCAAGATAATAACACTGGATAGCACCGGCAAAGAAGATGCGCGTCTTGAACTCATAGACCAAATATCCGCAGCCACCAACACACAAACTCCCGTCCTCAACGCTGATAGATTCGCAAACGAGGAATTTCATATAGAAGTTCAGCAAATTATTTTTGAGCAATACGGGTTTTTATATGAGCGCAAACGTGGCGAATTCTCCGTGGGTGCCAGCGACGGCTATGTGGATAATGAAAATATTATCGAGCGGAATTTATTCTGGAGAATTTACTATAGTGCGAATGGTCAAATCGACATTGGAAAGCAGAAGAAATTATTTCAAAAAAATAAATTTTCAAATGTTGATTTAAAAAATAAAGAAAAATTTGACCGAGCGATGTCAGCATGGTGGGTTTTAAAGGCAATGAGAAAAAACATCTCACCTTACGCTCCTCAAGACCCCACAATCTACGCCAAGATTTTTATGTTTGTTGAACTCTTCCACGAGAAAGGCAAACCCCCTCTCAGTAGGGATCGCGTAAAAAATCTCATCGGCCCCTTCAATGGTCACTGGAGCGCATTCGTTGAAAGGATTAAGGCAAAGTCTCCGCCTAAGAAGAAGGCGTACATTGGCCCCGGAGGCGAGCCGATGATAAAAATTGGGCAAATCACTTCGTTTCGATATTCAGAGGGTTTGCGTAAAGATTTGATGGCCTTTATTCAGGATGCTAGGTCGCCTGCTAGCTAATCGTCTAGTAAATAGCACGCAATGGTCCTTCTCGAATTCGCCATGACCCCCTCCGACCGCGGCGAGGGCGTCAGCGCCTATGTCGCGCGCATCCTCGACGTCATCGACAAGAGCGGCGTGCCCTACCAGCTCACGCCCATGGGCACCATCCTCGAAGGCAGCTTCGATGAAGTCATGAAGGTGGTGGGCGACTGCTTCCGCGCACTGGAGCCCGACTGCGCGCGCATCGGCATGAACCTGAAGATGGACTACCGCGCCGGCCCCGCATCGCGGCTCAAGAGCAAGATCGACTCGGTGGAGCGGCAGGTCGGCCGCAAGCTGCGCACCTGATCCGAACCATTCGTCCCCGCACCATGCCCCGCCCCTACGAACTGCACTACTGGCCCACCATCCAGGGCCGCGGCGAATTCGTCCGCCTGGCGCTCGAAGCCGCCGGCGCGCCGTACATCGACGTCGCGCGCGCCGAAGGCGGCATGCCGGCGCTGCAGCACTACCTCGCCTCGGCCGACGTGCCGCGCCCGCCGTTCGCGCCGCCCTTCCTGGTGGATGGCCGCATCGTCGTGGCGCAGACCGCGGCCATCCTGCAGTACCTGGGGCCCCGGCTGGGGCTGGTGGGCAAGAGCGAGGCCGACGCGCTGTGGACGCACCAGATCCAGCTGACCATCGCCGACTTCGTGCTGGAAGCGCACAACACGCACCACCCCATCGGCAGCAGCCTGTACTACGAGGACCAGCTCGCCGAAGCCAAGCGCCGCACCGCCATTTTCCGCAAGGAGCGCCTGCCCAAGTTCATGGGCTGGTTCGAAGCGGTGCTGCAGCGCAATCCGCGCAACGGCAAGGCGGCGGCGTCGATGCCGCACCTGGTTGGCGGGCGGCTCAGCTATGCGGACCTGTCGCTGTTCCAGGTGGTGGAGGGGCTGCGGTATGCGTTGCCGAAGGCTACGGCGCGGGTGCTCAAACGGGCGCCGATGGTGGTTGCGCTGCACTCGGGCGTTGCGGCGCATCGGCGGCTGCGCGGCTACCTGGAGAGCGAGCGGCGCATCGCGTTCAATGAGCAAGGGATTTTCCGGCGATATCCGGAGCTGGATGGGTGAGTTCCACTGGGAACAGCCGTCACCGCCCACCCGCCTGCCGCAGCATCTCCGCCACCCTTTGCTGCCCCTTCCGCTGCGCATGCTGCAACGGTGTCACACCCTCCCGGTCCGCGAGATTCACGTCCGCGCCCTTCGCCACCAGCATGCGCACGATCTCGCTGTGCGCCGCCCCGCCGTCGCCCAGGATCACGGCTTCCAGCAACGCGGTCCAGCCCAGGTTGTTGACGTGGTTCACGTCGATCTTCGTCGTGAGCAACAGCCGCACCGTGTCCACGTGGCCGTAGTGGCACGCCGGAATCAGGGCGGTGCCGCCGTAGCGGTTGGTGCTGGCCAGGTCCGCGCCTGCCGCCAGCGCCGCGCGCACGATCTCGGTGTGGCCCCTGGCGCCGGCCAGCAGGAAGGCGCTGTCGCGGATGTCGTCCTGCGCATTCACGTCCGCGCCGCGCGCGATCAGCAGCCGGGCCACCTCCGTGTGGCCGCCCTGCGTGGCGGCCAGCACGGCGTTGCGGCCCCGGCTGTCGCGCGCGTTGACGGGCGTGCCCGCGTCGAGCAGGCGCCGCACACCGGCGAGGTCGCCGCGTGCGGCGGCTTCGATCAAGGCGGATTGAGCTTGGGCAAGTACCCCCGTGGCGCATGCCGCCGCAAAGAGCGCAATAGCAAGTGAACGACGCTTCATTTAGTCCCTAGCCTTGTTGCGGTGTCCTCGGGAACAGCTCTTGATGTTCCCGGCAATACTGCCCTCCACCAAAGCGCGCGGACCAGTTCCAGCAGAATCTTGCTTCGGGATAGCTGATCTTGGAATGGCAATGCAGGCACACAAGCGGCCTTGCCGTCTCTGCGCCCGCGCCCGGCGCAGCAACTGCTCTGAGGGGAATGGGAGCGGGAGACACCACCGACCTGGCGGCAGCCGACGCAGATGCCGGAACAGGCACGGTCTTCGGTTGCATGAACTCGGGCAATTCCATCAGATTCGCAGGCCGGTGCTGCCGCATCAGCTTTTCGCCCCATTCCTTGATCGTGTCCAGCGAGCGCAGGTTAGCCGCGACACGCAGGAACTTGCCCACGCCGAACTCCTTTTCGACGAAGCGGGCATGCCAGCTCGGAAACTGGTCCGCCTTGATCACGTTCGTGGTATCGAATTCGGATGCGGCAGGCCGCGTGATGATCGCTTTCGGGTGGAACATCACCACGTGGTAGCACTCGATCGGTCCACCCGTGCGGCTCCTGATCTCCAGCCGCTCCAGCAATCGGCGCAGGATGCGTTCGTGGCGGCGACTTTGCTCGATGGGGGAAGGCACCCCAAAACGGTCGTCGTCGTACTGCGCGGTGAATTCGCCATGCGCATTGATAGCGATGCTGCCAGCGTAGTTCTTGGTCTCGATCAGATAGATGCCCGCGCCACGGTTGATCACCAGATGATCGATCTGCGCAACGTCTTCATCCACAACGAAGCGCAAGTCATGCAGCACGACGTGGTTCTCGCCATCTTTGAAATACTGGTCCAGAAAGTAAGCGGAATCCCGTTCGCCCTGGATTCCCTTGCGCAATCTGCTCAGTTCGTCTCGCAGCCACTTCTTCTGAAAAGAATCCAGCTTGGGTGACTTCTGCAGGTCTTCGAGCAACGCCAAACGTTTGGACTTGTCGTCCGCGTGCTTTAACAGCATGTCTTTTCCTCCCTGATGGCGGGGAAGATTTTGCCAGCGTTCACAATGCCGCATGGCCATCATCGCCACCCCCTCCCGCCGCCAGCTCGTCATGGCCATCCTTCTGGCCGTGGCTGCCTCCGGCGCAGTGATCCGCATCTATGCGCCCAACCCGTCGACGCTGCGCGACGTCGGCACGCTGTTGCTGGTGATGTGGCTGCCCGCCGTCGGCAACCTGATCGGCTACCTCATTCGCAAGATCCCGCGGCGTGCACCGCGTGTCGCTCCCGGCTTCGCGGCGGATGCCGCGTTCACGCCGCACCTGCAGGTGCAACTGCAGCCCATCGATCTGCCGGCGCACACGCTGGCCGCGCTCGATCCGCATACGCGGCAGTGCGCCCTGGTCATCGGCCAGCAAGGCTTCACGGCGCGGATGGAGCAACCGGTGCTGCAGATGCTGTCCGGCGCGCCCGTGCCGCTCGAATTGCTGCGGCCCGGCATCGCCTTGCAGCACCTTGTGCCGGGCACACAGTTCCATCTGCTGCTGAACACCACCGCCATCGCAAAAGGCACCGTGGCCGAAGTGCTCACCACGCCATAGGACGCTTCGCTACTTCCAGACCGCGATCGCCAGCACCACCAGGCCCACGGCGGCCACCGCGCCGTGCACCAGCACCAGCCACATCGGCAACGGGAGGTTCTTCCAGTGGTAGCCCAGGTTCAGCACCAGGCCGCCGAGCGCCGCGCCCGCCAGCAGCACCAGCCCCAGCCACGCACCGCCGGGCATGCCCGCGGCGAAGCCGGCGTAGAGCACCAGCGTCAACCCGCCGCCGGCCAGCAGGCCGTGCAACATCGCCAGCCAGCTCGGCGGGTGCGGCTTGCCGCTGAAGCGGATCCCCGCGATCAGCAGGCCGCCGGCCGCGGTCAGCGCCAGCAGGATCACCGCGGTCTTGAGCATCGTCTGCACATCCATGTCGTTCTCCTTCGTTCTCGGTCCGTCTGGGCGGATCATCGACCCAAAGCGTCGCGCACGTGCTGGGTTTCGCGCTTACATTGCGGGAATGACGCCCTCGTCCCACCTCCTCGCCGCCCTGGTGCTGGCCGGCGCGCTTGCCGGATGCGCCACAGCCCCATCCACACTCTCGCAAGAGCAGATCAGCGCCATCGTCGCCGCGCCGGACCGTGCCCCGGCCGACCGCACCAACGACCTGCGGCGCAAGCCGGCCGAGATGCTGGCCTTCATCGGCGTGCGGCCGGGCATGGCGGCCTTGGACGTGAGCGCGGCGCGCGGCTACACCACGGAGCTGGTGGCGCGGGCCGTGGGACCTGCCGGCAAGGTGTATGCGCAGAACGCGCCGCGCGTGGAGAGCCGCGCGCCGCCGGCGCAGCCCGAAGGCGCAGCGGCACCGCCGCCGCCGACAGCGACACCGCCGGCACCCACGCTGGCCGAGCGCGTGCGCAACCCGGCGCTCGCGCACATCGTGCCGGTCACGCGCCCGTTCGACGACCCGGTGCCGCCGGAGGTGGCGGGCAATTCGCTCGACCTCGCCACGCTGATGTTCAACTACCACGACTTCGGGCACATGGGCGTGGACCGCGCGCGCACCAATGCCGCGATCTTCAAGGCGCTGAAACCGGGCGGCGTGTACGTGATCGCGGACCACGCGGGGCGGCCCGGCACCGGCATTTCGGAGTCGGGCACGCTGCACCGCATCGAGGAAGATTTCGTGAAGCGCGAAGTGGAAGCGGCCGGGTTCAAGCTGGTTGCGGTGGGTGACTTCATGCGCAACCCGGCCGACCCGCGCGACCGCAACACGCCCCAGCCGGCGATGCCCAAGGACGAATTCGTCCTCAAGTTCGTCAAGCCCTGAGCGTGTTGCCGCGCCGCGGCGGGATTACTGCGGGAAGCCGCCCTTCTCGCCGCGGGTGATCGTGCCCTGCTGCATGGCCTGAATGGCCTCGGCGCGCACCTGGTCGCGCGTGAGCCAGCCGGCCTGGGCGCCCATCTGGGTGGTCTGCATCGGCATGGCCTGCATGGGCTTGTACACGCCGGCCTGTTGCCCCTGCATCGTCTGGCTGGCCATGGTCATGCCGCTGCGGTACAGCTGCGAACCATCGGCTTCGTCGGCATGCGCCATGCCGAAGGGCAGTGCGGCGGCGGCGAGAATCAGGAGGATGTGGCGTTTCATGGTGGTTTCCTTTTCGTTGGTTAACAAGTGACGCCCTGAATACGCCTGCCTTCGCTGGCTGGATGTGCCGACCTTGCGCGTGACTGGGTTTTGAATCCAGCCGTGCTGGCGTGACTTGTTTCCCCTAGCGCGACGGTGCAAGCCCCAGCTTCACCGGCACGGGCTTGCCGGCCGGCACGTCGGCATCCTCCGACGCGCCTGCCGTCACGCGCGCCGCGGCCACGCCGGCTTCGGCCAATGCCGCCGCAATGACACGAGCCCGCTCCGCCCCCAGTTGCGCCAAGGCATCGGCCGGCAGGGCGTGCTCGCGCTCCAGCCGTTCGCGCAAGCCGGTGTAGAACGCGGCCGCGTCGGCCACCTGCGGCTCGCCCTGCACGATGCGGCCCACGCGCTGCCACACCGGCAGCGATGCCTGCGTTGCCGACGCACCCGCCGTAGGCTTGGCCGCCGCTTCCGCCGCCTTCTTCTGCCGCTCCAGCTCGCCTTCGCCGAAGCGCTGCGCATACAGCTCGCGCAGCGCGGAGCGCACGTGGCGGTCGCCGATGTCCAGCGGCCCCGGTGCCTCGCCCGGCGCCACCTGGATGCCGGCGCGCTGCGCCACGTCGCGCCGCACCGCCAGCATGCGCAGCGCGGCGCCGTCGGCCGCGCTGCCGTACTGCGCGGGCACCGAGAGGCGCAGGCCCTCGCGCTTGGCCATGATCTGCGCCACCTGCCGCAGCTTCTCGCGCTCGGGCGGCAGCAGCCTGCCGCTGCCGGGGTCGAAAGTGACAGCCTCCAGCTTCTCTCCATCCACGCCCAGCGCCGCGCCGAGTGCGCGGAACGGCGCGGTGACGATCTTGGTCAGCACGTTGGCAATCGCCTTGCCGATGATGGCGCCGTAGCTGAACTGCGGATCGCTCAGGTCGCCCGACACCGGCAGCCCCAGGTCGATGCGGCCGTCGGCATCCTGCAGCACCGCGATGGCCAGCTGCAACGGCAGCTTCAGCGCATCGGGGCTGTCCACACGCTCGCCCAGCATGAGCTTGTCGATGACGATCTTGTTGTCGCCCTCCAGCTTGCCGGCGCGGATCTTGTACTGCAGGTCCAGCGAGATCTTGCCGCCGGCCACGCGGTAGCCGGCGAACTTCATGCTGTAGGGCGAAGCGGACGCCATGTCCACGTTGCGGAACACCACGCCCAGGTCGGTGTTGTCGCGCGGCGCGAACAAATCGAGTTCGCCGCGGATGCGCGCCAGGCCGAATTCGTCCACCCGGCCATCCAGCTCCACCTGCGCGTGCGCGCCCGGGCTGGACGACAGGCCATTGATCACGCCGCCGAGTTCGTGGATCTTGGCGCTGAACTGCGGGCGCAGGCTCAAGTCGGTGAAGTCCAGCTTGGCGTCCTGCACGCGCACGCGGCGGATGCGCAGGGCGAAGGGTTCGCTCGCGGGCGCGGGCGCGGAGGCGGCGGGCGCGGCAACGGATGCAACAACGGGCACGACGACCGCTGGAGCAGGCGCCGGCGTCGGCGTCGGCGTCGGCGTCGGCGTCGGCGTCGGCGTCGGCGTGGGCGCGGCCACCAGCAGCCGCACGGCGTTGAAGCTGCGGTCCGGCTCGATGGCCAGCTTGGCATCCACGCCGGCCAGGCGCAGCTCGGGGATGTCCAGCCGGTTGGGGCCCAGCGTCGCCGTGAGCTTGGGAACGTCCAGCGCCTGCCAGGCCGCGAACAGGTTGCCGTCGGCTTCCTTCAGCGCCAGGCCGTTCACGCCGAAGCTGCCCTCGTAGCGCAGCACCGGCTTGTCGCGCACGCCGGCGCCGGTGACAAGCTCGCCCTGCGCGGTCAGCGTGCCGCCGGCAAGCACCAGCCTGACATGCTGCGCCAGCAGCGGCTGCAAAGGCTTGAGCGCGAGCGCGCCGAGTTTCAGCTGCGCGCGCAGCGCGCCGGTGGCCGGCACCACGCTGCCCTGCGCGGCCACCTGCCCGCCTTCGCGCAGCCCGAAGCCGGCGTCGAATTTCAGCGGCTGCTGCATGTCGGTGCCGGCGCCGAGCACGCGCGCATGCATGTCGGCCAGCTGCAGCCGGATGCCCGTGCCTTCGTCGCCCAGCGACGCGGCGAACTTGCCAAGCTCGATGGCGCCGACGCCAACCGTCCAACCCGGCCCGGTGGACTTCGCCGCGGGCGCGGCGGGCTTGCCCGCAGTCCCCGCGCCCGGCACCCAGGCTGCGAGGTTGATCGCGCCCTTGCGGTCGCGCAGCAGCTCGATCTGGCCGCCCTCGGCGAAGACGCGCGCGACGTTCACGCGGCGCGCACCCAGGTCCAGCGCCGCGCCTTCCAGGCCGAGCCGCGCCACCTTCAGCGGCGGCTGGCTGCCTTTGGCGAGCACCAGGTCGCCGAGCACCAGCGCGGCGTCGCTCACCTTGGCCTCCAGCGCCGCGCCGTTCTGCGCCGCCTGCAGGCCGAGCTCCAGGCGTGCACTGCCGGCATTGAGCTTCAGCGGCGGGTCGACGGTCCGATCCTCGGCGGCCAGCGCGATGCGGTCGAACAGCACGCGGCGCACCGCCACCGACCAGCCGGCCACCGGCACGGCGGGGGTGCTCGCGGGCGCGGCGGCCGGCCCGGCGGTCTCGCGCATCAGGTCGGCGATGTCGAGCGTGCCGCGCGCGTCGCGCAACACGCTGAGGCGCCCACCCTCGGCGCGCACCTCGGCCACGGCGAGCCGGCGCTGCACCAGGTCGGCATCGATGCCGCTCACGTCCAGCTGCGACAGCGCGGCGAACGCATCCGTGGCGGCCCCGCGTGCCACCGCCAGGTCGCGCAGCGCAAGGCGCGCGCCGGCCAGCTTCGCTTCGAGCCGGCCGCCCGCATACGACACGGTGTAGGGCAGCGTCGCCGACAGGCGGCCCGCGGCCAGGCTGGCCCGCGTGGCGGACTTCAGGTACGCCGACAACTCGGGCAGCACGACGTTCTCCAGCACCAGCTCGCCCTGCGCGCGCATCGGGTTCAGCGTGGCCTGCCCGGCCCAGCGCAGCTTGCCGCCGCGCGCCGATTCGGCGGTGAAGACGTGGCTGTCGCTGCGGTCCGGCAAGGTGCTGAAGTCGGTGAGCTGGAACGCGATGGGCGAGAAGGTGTTGGCGTAGCCCACCTGCCTGTCCTGCAGGTCCACGCGCCCGCCCGCCACGGCAAGCCGGTCGATCACCAGCCGAGGCAGCGAGGTGTCCTGGGAAGGCGGCCTGCCGCGCGACAGGGCATCGGCCAGCTCGGCCAGGTTGAAGCGGCCGTCCGGCGCGATGGCCAGGTGCACCTTGGGATCGGCCAGCTCGATGTGCGCGAAGCGCCAAGCGCCGGTGACCAGCGTGCGCCACTGCAGCCCGACGTCGAGCCGGCCCAGCGACAGGATCGGCGCCCCGCCGGCTTCCGCCAGCGCCAGCGATTCGGCCTGCAGGCGCAGCGTGAACGGGTTGAAGCGCAGCGCGCCGATGGCGGCCTTGCGGCCGAGCTGCGTTTCCACGTAGCGCACGGCTTCGCGCTGCGCCAACCAGGGCACCAGCCAGAAGCCCAGCGCGGCATAGGCCGCCAGCACCGCGGCGGCCACGGCCAGCCAGAACCTGATTCGCTTGCTCATCCGGCAAGCATAGGCGCATCGGAACTCTCCGGCGCCAGCGCACTCTGATGCGAAGCCTCCCCGACGACCGATGAGCCTGCCCTTGCCTTTGTCCTCCTCCCGTTTTCTTGCCGCCCTCGCCTGCGCCGCCGGCCTGCTGAGCTTGAGCTCCGGCGCCTCGGCCGCACCGTCCTACCAGGGCCTGTGGTGCGGCACCGGCCTGCTGCACGAGTTCCGGCTGAAGCTGGTGCCCGGTGACGACCGTGGCGAGGTCGACGGCGTGCTGGCCCGCAAGGACCGCACCCGCCGCCTGCACGGCAGCATCGATGGCAGCACGCTGCGCACCCAGGCCACGAAATACGGCGCGCTGGTGCTGACGCTGGCCGGCAACGAACTGCGCATCACCGGCGGCGACGGCCCGCTGGCGCTGGCGCAGGGCACTTCGTTCCGCCGCGCCAGCGGCGAGGCCTGCGGCGGCTGAGCGCACCCCGGAGCCCGTGCCCGCCCCGGGCCCGTTTCTTGCGGGTTCGACCCAGGACAGGCCACGCGGGCTTGTGCTTAGCATCGGCGCAGCAGGAGGAAGTGATGCAGAAGTTGTTGTTTGCGCCCGCGTTCTGGGCGCTGGGCCGCCTTGGCCAGGGGACGGGGTTCGTGCTGCTGGCCGCCATGGTCGCGGCGCCCGCCGTCGTGGCGCTGTTCGCGCCGTTGCCGCCGGAAGCGGTCACACCGGTCGCGCTGGCGCTGGTCGCCGTGGCCTGGTATGCCATCGCGGCGCTGCGCGCCTTCATGGCGCGCGACATCGAGAGCGTGGTGCAGATCACCCAGCGCATCGCCAGCGGCGAACTCATCACCGACCAGGCCTCCATCGCCGCGGGCCACGGCTTCGACGGCGACGTGAACCGCCTGCGCGGCGCCATCATGCAGATGAACCGCAGCCTGGGCCTGATCGTGCGGCAGGCGCTGGCCAGCTCCGAAGCCATCGTGTCGGGCACGCGCGCCATCGCCGAAGGCAACACCCAGCTGTCGGAGCGCACCCACGAGCAGGCCGCCTCGCTGGAGGAAATCGCCACCGGCATCGAGCAGCTGGCGTCGTCGGCGCGGCAGAACGCGCAGGGCTGCGCGCGCGCCGACCAGCTGGCCGCCGAGGCGGCGCGCGTGGTCGGCACGGCGTCGTCGCGCATGCAGGAAGTGGCCAACACCATGAAGCGCATCGACGGCAGCGCGCAGCGCGTCGGCGAGATCCTGTCCACGGTGGAGAACATCGCCTTCCAGACCAACATCCTGGCGCTCAACGCCGCGGTGGAAGCGGCGCGCGCCGGCGAGCAGGGCCGCGGCTTCGCGGTGGTGGCCGGCGAGGTGCGCAGCCTGGCGCGGCGCAGCGCCGAGGCCGCGCGCGAGATCAAGGAGATCATCGGCCAGTCCACCGGCAGCGTGGCCAGCGGCCGCCAGCTGGTCGACGCGGCCGGCAAGACCATGACCGAGGTGGTCGCCAGCGTGCATGAAGTCACGCAGGTGCTGGGCACCATCGCCCAGGCCTCGCGCGAGCAGAGCACCAGCATCGAGGAAGTCAGCCGCGCCATCGCCCAGGTGGACAGCGCCACCCAGCAGAACGCCGCCCTGGTGGAGGAGGCCGCGAGCGCGGCCGAGGCGTTCGAGCGCGAGGCGGCGCAGCTGGTGCGCGCGGTCGGCCGCTTCAAGACCGACCGCGCCGACGACCGCGCGCGCGCCATCGGGCTGGTGAAGGCGGGCGCGCGGCACATCCGCAAGGTGGGCCTGAAGCAGGCCTGCCAGGACTTCATGGACCGCAACGGCGCGTTCCGCCGGGGCGAGGAATACCTGTTCGTGGTGGACCTCAACTGCACCCGCCTGTCGTTCGCGCTCGACCCGGCCAGCGTCGGCCGCAACGACAGCGACCTGCGCGACGCCGACGGAATCTACGTGTCGCGCCAGCACGTGGAGATCGCCGTGAGCTCCGGCGCCGGCTGGAACGACTACCGCATGCCGCACCCGATCACCGGCGAAGTGGAACCCAAGTCGGCCTACGTGGAGCTGGTGGACAACGTGGTGGTCGGCTGCGGCGTCTACATCCGCGGCGACGCGGCGGCCGCGGCACCCCAGGCGAAGAGGGCTCCGGCGCGCCCCGCCGCGCCTTCGCGCGCGCATGCCCGCGCACCGAAGCAGAACCCGCGCATGGGCCTGCTGTACCGCGACGAAGGCGACAGCGTGGCCACGCGGCCGTCGCCGCTGTCGTAGCCGCGACCGGCCGGCCGCGCGCTGCTACATTTCATCGCTTCCACTCACGGAGTTCACCATGCCCAAAGGCGAACAGCGCACCAACAAGTTGGCGAAGAAACCCAAGAAGGACAACTCGCCGCCCAAGGAGGGAACCTCCGACCGGCCGACCCCGCCGATGACCACGGTGATGCCCAAGGGCAAGCTGAAGAACAAGGTCGCCTGAGGCCGGCGCGTCAGGCGATGGGCGCCTCGGGCAGCAGGACCAGCGCATAGCGCGTTCCGCGGCCTTGCCCGGTCCGCGCCAGCAGGCCGAATTGCGCCAACTGCGTCAACTCACGGTAGGCCGTCGCGCGCGATGTGCCCGTGAGGTTCACGTACTTCTCCGTGCTCATGCCGCCCGCGAAGCCTTCCGGCATGGCCTCGAGCAGGCGGGCCAGCGCCTTGCGCTGCGAAGCCGCCAGGCCCGGGTGCAGCGCGTTCACGTGCGCCCAGTAGCGGCTGTGGTCCAGGGCCCTGCGCATCTGGGCAATAGAGGCCTCGAACGCAGCCTGGATGCGGCCGACGAACCACCGGATCCAGGGCGTGATGTCCAGGCGCGGCTGGCCGGTCGCCGCCTGCAGCTGCGCATAGTAGGCGCCGCGGTCCCGCGCGATCTGCGCCGAGAGGCTGAACAGGCGGTTGCCGCTGCGCATGTCCTGCGCCAGCGCCAGCTCCGCGACCGCGCGGCCGATGCGGCCGTTGCCGTCGTCAAAGGGATGGATGGCCTCGAACCACAGGTGCACGACGGCGGCGCGCACCAGCCCGTCGATCTCGGGCACCAGGCTGTGCCGGTTGAACCATTCCAGCAGCCCCCGCATCTGCGCCGGCACCTCGGCGGACGGCGAGGCCTCGTAATGCACCACGTCGGGCTTGCCCAGGCGCGGCGTCACGATCTGCATCGGTTCCACGTGCGTGCGCCAGCCGCCCACGACGATGCGCGTGATCCCGCTGCGTCCGGTCGGGAACAGGGCCGCATGCCAGCCGAACAGGTCTTCTTCGGTCAGCGGCCGCTCCCAATGGGAAACGGCGGCCTGCAGCACGTCGAGCGTGGCTTCGGTGCGCACGTCGCGCGCCGTGGCGGCGGCCTCCGCCAGTCCGAGCCGGCGCGCGGCCGAGGCCCGCACCGAATTCAGCTGCAGGATTTCGCCTTCGATTTCCGCGGTGGCCACCGCCTCCTGCGTCCAGCCCGAGAGCTGCAGCGCGGCGAGATCCATCATGCCGAGGCTGCCTGCCAGGCCCAGCATGCGGCCCTGCGCCTGGCGCGCCGCGCCCAGCGCGGACGTCAAGGCATTCGCATCCCAGGTGAGGCCGGGCCAGCCGGGGGTCTGCCAGAGGTACATCGGCGCATTCTACGATTTACGCTTCAAAACTGAAGCGTAAACAGCGCTGCGCTTCAGTTCCCGCTTCAGGCCGCCTTGGCCGGCGCCGTGATCCCCAGGCGGTCCAGCGCCTCGGCCAGGTTGCGCACCGTGCGGTCCACGTTGTGCCACTTGTCCAGGCCGAACAGGCCCAGGCGGAAGGTCTTGAAGTCGCTGCCTTCGTCGCACTGCAGCGGCACGCCGGCGGCGGTCTGCAGGCCTTCGGCCAGGAATTTCTTGCCGGACTGGATGTCGGGGTCGCTGGTGTAGCTCACCACCACGCCCGGCGCCTTGTAGCCGTCGGCGGCCACGCTGGCGAAGCCGCGGCTTTCGAACAGCGCGCGCACCTTGCGGCCCAGGTCTTCCTGTTCGGCCTTCACCTTGGCGAAGCCGTAGGCGCGCGTTTCCTGCATGGTGTCGCGCAGCCGCGTGAGCGCATCGGTGGGCATGGTCGCGTGGTACATGTGCGCGCCGCCCTCGTACGCCTCCATGATCTGCAGCCACTTCTTCAGGTCGCAGGCGAAGCTGCTGCTGATGGTGTCGTCGATGGCGGCGCGGGCACGCTCGCTCAGGCACACCATGGCGCAGCAGGGCGAGCTGCTCCAGCCCTTTTGCGGCGCGGACACCAGCACGTCGACGCCGGTGGCCTGCATGTCCACCCACACTGCGCCGGAGGCGATGCAGTCCAGCACGAACAGGCCACCGACGGCGTGCACGGCGTCGGCCACCTGCCGCATGTAGTCGTCCGGCAGGATCATGCCGCTGGCGGTTTCCACGTGCGGCGCGAACACCACGGCAGGCTTCTTCTCGCGGATGGCGGCGACCACCTCGTCGATGGGCGCCGGCGCCCACGGCGCGGTCGCGCCGGAACCGGTCTTGCGCGCCTTCAGCACGGTGGAGGACGCGGGGATGTTCCCCATCTCGAAGATCTGCGTCCAGCGGTAGCTGAACCAGCCGTTGCGGATCACCAGCACGTCCTTGCCGCCGGCGAACTGGCGCGCCACCGCTTCCATGCCGAACGTGCCGCTGCCCGGCACCAGCACGGCGGAGCGCGCGCGGTACACCTCCTTGAGGATGGCGGAGATGTCCGTCATCACGCCCTGGAAGCGGCGCGACATGTGGTTGAGCGCACGGTCGGTGTAGACCACGGAGAATTCGAGCAGGCCGTCGGGGTCGACGTTGGGCAGCAATCCGGGCATGGTGGGTACTTCTGTTGTCGGGGAAAGACACAGCTTAGCAGCGACCGGTGGTTCAATACAGTCCAGCCTCCTGCCGCCTCCTGTAGTACCCCACGATGTTCAAACGCCTTTTCGCCGCCCTGCTGTGCCTGGCGGCCACGCTCGCCGCCGCCGCTCCTGTCGAGCTGTTTCCATCCCGCTTCAACGCCGGCGGCGAAGCCGATACCGCCGCGCTGGGCACGCGCGTGCCGCTCATCCTCATCCATGGCCTGGGCGGCACCGGCGAGGGCTGGGACAACCTGCTGCAGGCCTACGCGCGCAACCCGTCCTGGCGCGCCGCCTTCAAGCCCTACACCTTCCGCTACAGCAGCGACGCGGCCGAGGTGCTGGCCGACCCCTCGGCTCCGCGCACCATCCCCGCCCTGGGCGCCGCGCTGCGCGACCGCATGCAGGAGTTCTACGACAAGCCGATGGCAGCACCCGCGTACGGCTTCGGGCGCAAGAGCGCGGTGATCCTGGCGCATTCCATGGGCGGGCTGGTGGCGCGTTCGATGATGCAGGAGCACGTCTTCCGCGACGGCAGGCGCGGCGGCCAGCACGTGCTGCACCTCATCACGCTGGGCACGCCGCACCACGGCAGCCCGCTGGCCGACGCCGCCATCGCGCTGGGCATGCAGTATTCGCCTGAGCTGACCCAGGCCTTCGCCGGCATCGCCGCCAACCAGGCCTGGACCAACTATGACGGCCTGGACATGTCCGGCGGGCTGTGCAACCCCTGGCTGGCGCGGCTGAACAACTACGCGCCGTCCACCGGCGCCACCTATGGCCGCTGCGGCGCCGTGCCGGCCAACCCGCTGCCCGGCTTCTACGAAAAAATCATCGCCTACGGTGCGCGCACGCTGCAGCAGCCCGACGTGTGGCTGGGCGGCAATGGCGTCTACAAGCCGGGCTCGTCCAACGCCCTGCTGATCCCCTACGGCTACCTGCACAGCGGCCTGTCGCGCGGCTATGCCAACGACGGCCTGGTGCCTTACGTGAGCGCGCGCTTCGAGGGCGCGCCGGTCTTCGCACGGGCCGAGGCCTACGCCTGCGACCACCGCTACCTGGAGCGCGGCTACCCGGAGTTCGTGCGCAGCTCCGGGGCGACTTACAACGACTGGGCGTTCTGCGCCGCCTCGCTGGCCGGCGTGACGCCTTCCGGCGCTGCCGGCGGCTGGGCGGTGGGCAACACCATCCTCGGCGCACCGGGCGGCATCGTGGACACCATCAAGGCGGTCGCGGAAGTCGAGCGCGTGTTCGACTGGGCCGAGCAGGCCTTTGCGGCCTACCTGCAGCCGGCCGGCGCGGGCACCGGCATCGTCGAAGGCTTCTACTACCGCTATTACCCGGCTACGGGCTCCTACATCGGCGCGAAAGGCGGCTCGGTCTACTACATGGGCCCGGCCTCGGGCCAGCAGCTGATCCGCATCGCCGGCGTGGCGGAGTTCCTGGCGCAGGCGCAGGCCGCAGGGTTCTGAGCGCACAGCCTGTGGAATGATGCGGCCCATGACCGCATCCGCATCGCCTTCCCGCAGCTTCAGCACGCTCGCCCTCAGCCCGCCCGTTCTCGCCAACCTGGAGCGGCTGGGCTATGTCGAGATGACTCCGATCCAGGCCGCCAGCCTGCCTACAGCGCTGCTGGGCAAGGACCTCATCGCGCAAGCCAAAACCGGCAGCGGCAAGACGGCGGCCTTCGCGCTGGCGCTGCTGGCCAACCTGAACGCGCGGCGCTTTGCCGTGCAGGCGCTGGTGCTATGCCCCACGCGGGAACTCGCCGACCAGGTGACGGCGGAGATCCGCCGCCTCGCCCGCGCCGAGGACAACACCAAGGTGGTCACGCTGTGCGGCGGCGTGCCGCTGCGCGGCCAGGTCGCCACGCTGGAACACGGCGCGCACATCGTGGTGGGCACGCCCGGCCGCGTGATGGACCACCTGGAGCGCGGCACCCTGCAGCTGGACGCGCTCAACACCCTGGTGCTGGACGAGGCCGACCGCATGCTGGACATGGGCTTCTTCGACGACATCACCGTCGTCGTCAAGCAGTGCCCGGCCGCGCGGCAGACGCTGCTGTTCTCCGCCACCTATCCCGATGGCATCGCCAAGCTGGCGTCGCGGTTCATGCGCGAACCGGTCACGGTGAAGGTGGAGGCACAGCACGCCGGCAGCCAGATCGAACAGCGCTGGTACGAGGTGAAGGAAAGCGAGCGGCTGGATGCGGTGCGGCTGCTGCTGGAGCATTTCCGCCCGGCCAGCACGCTGGCCTTTTGCAACACCAAGGCGCGCTGCCGCGAGGTGGCGGCGGCCCTGCAGGCCCAGGGCTTCAGCGCGCTGGCGCTGTTCGGCGAGCTGGAACAGCGCGAGCGCGACCAGGTGCTGGTGCGCTTCGCCAACCGCAGCTGCTCGGTGCTGGTGGCCACCGACGTGGCGGCGCGCGGGCTGGACATCGCCAGCCTGGCGGCCGTGATCAACGTCGACGTGCCGGTGGACACCGAGGTGCACGTGCACCGCATCGGCCGCACCGGCCGCGCCGGCGAAACCGGGCTGGCGCTGTGCCTGGCCAGCCTGGACGAGATGGGCGCGGTCGGCCGCATCGAGCAGCTGCAGGGCCGGCCTTCGGAATGGCATCCGCTCGCGGAGCTGACGCCGGCAGCTGGCGAGCCGCTGCTGCCGCCCATGGCCACGCTGCACATCCAGGGCGGACGCAAGGAGAAGATCCGCCCCGGCGACGTGCTGGGCGCGCTGACCGCCGACCTGGGCTACACGCGCGAGCAGGTCGGCAAGATCGACGTCAACGAATTCTCCACCTACGTGGCGGTGGAGCGCGGCATCGCGCGGCAGGCCGCCAGCCGGCTGGACGCCGGGCGCATCAAGGGCCGCAGCGTGAAGGTGCGGGTGCTGGAAGATTGATGAACGCTCGTGTGCCGGAACCGCCTGGCGAGTTGGTGCTGCGCGATGCGCGCAGGCAGGATCAGCCGTGCATCCTCAACATGATGCAGCTGTACTACCACGACCTGATGCAGTGGGCACCGGTGCGGCTGCACGAAAGCGGGCTTTTCGCCGTGCCGTCCATCGACAAGTATTTCGAACGCGCAGGCCATCACGCCCTGCTGATTCGGGTGGGCGGCGAGCTCGCGGGCTTCGCGCTCGTCGATGACAACGTGCTGGATGAAGATGCCCGGATCAACTTCGGGCACTTCTTCATGGCGTATGCCTACCGCCACCACGGGCTGCCGGCCGCGGCGCTGGCGGCGATACTGCGGCGCATTCCCGGACACTGGGAAATCGTCCATGCGACGGCGAACCGCAAGGCAATCCCCATCAGCAGGCAAGTGCTCCGCCAGATCGCCCTGGAGCTTCGCGAGACGGCACAAATGGTGGAAGATGTCCCGTGCACCGTGTTTCACTTTCGGATCCGCGGCGATTGAGCCGCAAGAAAAGGGGAAGGCACCATGGGGATGTACATCCGCGAAGGACAGGCCAGCGCAGCGACGCTCGCGCTGTTGCGTTTGGGCCTGCAGCGATGCGAGCGGCTCGGCCTCGCGTCGGAGCCCGGGCCGATACGGTTCCCGGTCGGCGTGTTTTTCGCGCGCGGCGACCGCGAAGGCGAAGGCAAATCGGTCGCCAGCCAGCTGGTTGCCAGCTTCCAGTACTGGAACAGGGAATCGGGCGATGCCTTCGATTTCCTGTACGCGGGCTGGAGTCCGCTCGGCGACAAGTTGTCCTTCGACCTCGAGCAATTCGTGTCGTTCAAGGCGGGATTCGAACGCGCAAGCAAATGGCGCTATAGCGGCGAGACCGATTTGCTGATGCTGAACTTCGCTGTCTACCCCGATGAAATGCGGGGCCACTTCGAATTCGAGGAAGCCATCGTGCTGCCGATCGAAACGATGCTGCGCAAGAAGATGATCGACAGCGTCGATGGCTTTGCGCAGCAATTGTTCAACTACGCGGACATGGTGGCCGCGGACCACCCGGCCGGGCCGAACCGCATCACGGCATTGAGCGACCTGATGGGGTTTGCGGCAGGCCGGTCGGCGCTGTGGGACGCCTTTTTGTCCATGGCCTTGCTGAAATACAAGGATCAGGTGGTCGGCCTGAGCCATCGCACCGTGAAGAATCTCGCCAGGAAGGGCGGCACCCTGGATGTCACCCTGCTCAACGGCACCGGCGTTGGTGGCCAGGCACTCGGCGCCTGAGCCGGCGCCTCAGGTCTTCTTCTCCTGCGGCTTGCTGGTGGCGCGGATGTTCGCCACCTTGCCGATCAGGTCGAACCAGAACGGCGCGCCCAGCGAGATCGCCATGGCGGTGAACGCGTAGCCGGCCAGCTTGACCAGCAGGTTGAACCACCAGGTCCAGCCGGACGCCTGCATGAAGGCCTGGCGCTTCTTCTCGGACCAGCCCAGCACCTGTGGCATCTGCTCCTCGATGCAGCTGACCAGCTGGAGCGTGCCTTGTGCCGGGCACAGGGCCTGCACCGCCACGGCGCTGTCCACCCGCCCGGCGAGGTTGACCAGCGCGGCGCGCGCCGCCGAATCGGTCGCCATCTGCCGCGCCATCTGCACCGTGTCGGCGTCCACGCTGAACGCCAGCCCGAAGCCGATGGCGATCAGCCAGGCCTGGGCGTTGCGCTTGAAGCTGCCGCTCAGGCGATCCATGCGCTCGGCGTACGCATCCTGCAGCAGCGCGAGTTCGTCCTTGGCCTTGGCGCGCCCCCAGCTGGCCATCTGGGCGAGCTGCCCGTCGGGATAGGCCTGGATGATCTCCTGGGCGACGGCGGCGAAGGTCTCGGCGTCCACATAGGTCGGCCAGTGGCGCGACGCGGAGGCGTCCACCACGCCCACCTTGGAAATCATGGAGCGGATGCGCGGATGGTTGAGGAAGTCCTTCGCACCCTGGGAGCCGAGCAGCTCCTCCACCGCCGATTTGAAGTTCTGCTTGCGCTTCTGGACGGCCGCTTCCAGCGTCTCCTTCATCGCCGAAGCGATCACCGACAGCAAGGCGTACAGCGTCGCCATCGCAATGCAGGTCTGCACCAGGTCCATGCCCGTTTCCTCCTGCCGCGATTATGTGCGCTGGTGCGCGTTCAGCTCTTCAGGCGATACCCGGTACGGAAAATCCAGACGATCGCGCCCAGGCAGATGGCCATGAACACCAGCGTCATCAGCAGGCTGATTTCCACGCCCACGTCCGACAGGCCGTAGAAGCTCCAGCGGAAGCCGCTCACCAGGTACACCACCGGGTTGAACAGCGTCACCTTCTGCCAGATCGGCGGCAGCATGTCGATGGAGTAGAAGCTGCCGCCCAGGAAGGTCAACGGCGTGATGATCAGCGTGGGGATGAACTGCAGCTTCTCGAAGCCGTCGGCCCAGATGCCGATGATGAAGCCCAGCAGGCTGAAGGTGACGGCCGTGAGCACCAGGAACAGCAGCATCCACAGCGGGTGCTCGATGCGCACCGGCACGAACAGCGCCGCCGTGCCCAGGATGATCAGGCCCAGGATGATCGACTTGGTGGCCGCCGCGCCGACGTAGCTGGTCACCGCCTCCAGCGGGGACACCGGCGCCGACAGCAGCTCGAAGATGGTGCCGGTGAATTTCGGGAAGTAGATGCCGAACGACGCATTGGACACGCTCTGGGTCAGCAGCGACAGCATGATCAGCCCCGGCACGATGAAGGCGCCGTAGCTCACGCCGCCCACTTCCGGGATGCGCGAGCCGATGGCCGAGCCGAACACCACGAAATACAGCGAGGTGGACACCACCGGCGACACGATGCTTTGCAGCAGCGTGCGCCAGGTGCGCGCCATTTCGAACAGGTAGATGGCGCGGACGGCGTGCAGGTTCATTTGCGTTGCTCCTTCACCAGGCTGATGAAGATGTCCTCCAGCGAGCTTTCCTCGGTGCGCAGGTCCTTGAAGGCGATGCCGGCGCGGTCCAGTTGCTGCAGGAGTTCGGCGATGCCCAGGTGGTCCTGGCGCGCGTCGTAGGTGTAGGTGAGCTCGTTGCCGCCCGCGTGCAGTTCCAGCGGCAGGCCGGCCAACGCGGGCGGCAGCGCGTCCAGCGGCTGGCCCAGCTGCAGGGTGAGCTGCTTCTTGCCCAGCTTGCGCATCAGCTCGGTCTTGTCCTCCACCAGGATGATCTCGCCCTTGCGGATCACGCCGATGCGGTCGGCCATCTCCTCGGCTTCCTCGATGTAGTGGGTGGTGAGGATGACCGTCACGCCGGTGTCGCGCAGCGAGCGCACCAGCGCCCACATGTCGCGCCGCAGCTCCACGTCGACGCCGGCGGTGGGCTCGTCCAGGAACAGCAGCTCGGGTTCGTGCGACAGCGCCTTGGCGATCAGCACGCGGCGCTTCATGCCGCCCGACAGCGTCATGATCTTGCTGTCCTTCTTGTCCCACAGCGACAGTGCCTTGAGCGTCTTCTCGATGTGCGCCGGATCGGCCGGCCGGCCGAACAGCCCGCGGCTGAAGGAGACTGCGTTCCACACCGTCTCGAACGATTCGGTGGTGAGCTCCTGCGGCACCAGCCCGGTCATGGCGCGGGCGGCGCGGTAGTCGCGCCCGATGTCGTGGCCGCCGACGCGCACGGTGCCGGTGCTGGCGTTGACGATGCCGCAGACGATGCTGATCAGGGTGGTCTTGCCCGCCCCGTTGGGGCCCAGCAGCGCGAAGATTTCGCCGCGGCGGATGTCCAGGTCGACGTTCTTGAGGGCGTGGAAGCCCGTGGCGTAGGTCTTGGACAGGCCCGAGATGGAGAGGATGGGTTCCTGCATGAGCGCGCGAAGATACCCGATTCCGGGCTTCGGCGCTCGCCCGCGCTTATTTGTTCATGCCGGCGCGTTATTTCGGCGTGTCGATCCTGCCGACATCGGTGCGCACGCCGGCGCCGCCGTGGCTGCCGGCATCGCCATCGCGCAGCAGCAGTGTCACCAGCACCGCGCAATTGGTGCGCGCGCGCAGCGAATGCTGCTGCTGCGCCGGCAGCAGCACCACGTTGCCCGCGCGCAGGTGCCGCACGCCGCCGGGCATCACCACCTCGACCTCGCCTTCCAGGCACTGGATGGTGGATTCGTCGTCCACGTGGTGCATGGGCTGGTCGTGGTGCTCGGGCAGCACCATGTGCAGCAGCTGCATGCGGCGGGTTTTCAGCAGGCTGGTGCTGACCGCGTCGGGCAGCTTGGGCCCGAGCGGGCCGACGTTGATGACATCCAGGGGCTGGGCATGCGGCAGGGCCATGGCTTCGCTTCTTTTTGCTGGCTGGGATGCGCGCCAGCTTAGCGCGCCGCCGCGCGGCCCGGTGTCAGCCGCCGCCTCATCCGCACGGATTCTGCGCGGTGTCCTGGGCGGTGTCCGTCATCCGCTGGACCAGGGTGCCGACGGCGCTCCAGTCGAGCTGGCCCTGGCCCATCGCGTCCACCAGCTCGGCGAACAGCGGCTCGGCGGCGGCGGTGACGGGCCCGCGCATGCCGCTGGCCTGTTCCAGCGCGACGGCCAGGCGCAGGTCCTTGCGCATCAGCTCGGCGCGAAAGCCTGCCGGCTCGAACCGGCGCTCGATCAGGCGCAGGCCGTGCGACTCCATGGCAGCGCTGCGGCTGCTGCCGTTGAGGAGCACCGAGCGCACCAGGCGCGGGTCGATGCCGTTCTTCAGGCACAGCGCGACGATCTCGGCCACGCCCAGCATGTTGGCGATCACGCCGATCTGGTTGCAGGCCTTGCAGATCTGCCCCGCGCCGGAGTCCCCGATGCGCGTGACGTTCTTGGCGAAAGCCTGCAGCAGCGGCAGGCAGGCGGCGAAGGCGTCCCCGGTGCCGCCCACCATGCAGGCCAGCGTGCCCTCGGCCGCGCCTTTCTCGCCGCCGCTGACCGGCGCGTCGAGGAAGGCGATGCCCTGGTGCGCGAGCCGCTCGGCGAAGGCGCGCGAGGCGTCCGCGGCGATGGTGCTGGTGTCGATGACGTACTGCAATGCGGAGGGCCGTGCGGCCAGGCCCCCGGGGCCGAAGATCACCTGTTCAACGTCGGCCGTGGCGGACACGCTGAGGATGACCGCCTCGCATTGCACGCCGAGCTCGGCCGGCGATGCGGCCAAGGTTGCGCCCTTGGCGACGAAGGGCTCGGCTTTGGCCGGATCGCGCGCGTGGACCGTGAGCGCGAAGCCCTTGGCCAGCAGGTTGTTCGCGATGCCCCGGCCCATGACCCCGAGTCCCACCATGCCGATGCGCTTCATGCCGTCTTTCCTGTGCGTGCTGTGACGCTGTATCGTAGCGGCCCATGTCCGCGTCCACCGCCCCTTTCACGATCCGGCCTGCCACCGAGGACGAGGTGCGCTCCGGCGTCGTCGGCCAGCAGCTGCGCGCGTTCAACTACCGGTTCGTCGGCGAGTACCCTCAGCAGCAGCCGATCCGGTTGAACGCGGTCGATGCCGGTGGTGCACTGCTCGGCGGCCTGCGAGCATTCGTCTTCCTGCACTGGTTGCGCGTCGAGGTGCTGTGGGTCGCAGATGCGGCGCGTCGGCAGGGCGTCGGTTCGGGCCTGCTGCGGCAGGCCGAGCAGGACGCGATCGCACTCGGTGCGCGCGGGTCGGCACTGGAAACCTTCGATTGGCAGGCGCCGGAGTTCTACCGCAAGCAGGGCTATGCGGCTTGCGGACGCATCGAAGACTACGTCGACGGTTACGCGCTCTGGATGTTCAGCAAGCGCTTGTGAGTGCATCGGCGGGCAAGCGATCAGCCGCCCTCTTCCACGAACGCCTTGAGCTTGCCCAGCGCCTGCTCCCACTGGCGGCCGATGATGTCCAGCGAGTGCCTGGCTTCTTCGATCTGCGTGGGATCGAACTGCCACAGCCGCTCGCGCCCGATCTTCACGTCCCGCACCAGCCCCGCGCCGGACAGCACCCGCAGGTGCTTGGTGACCGCCTGGCGCGTGATGTCGGTGTTCGCGGTCAGCTGCGAGATCGAGAACGCGCCGCCCGCGCACAGCACGGCGACCAGGCGCAGCCGCGTCGCGTCGCCCAGCGCGAAGAACACCGCGGCCAGCTCGGGCTTCGCAGGCACCGGCGGCTTGCGCTCAGGCGCCGGCCGCGACATGGTTCTGGATGTTCTGCATCTGCGCCTCCCAGCCTTCGCTGTTCATGCGGAAGGCTTCCAGCCGGCGGTGCGGCGGCACCTTGTCGAAGCCGGACTCCACCACCGTCAGCAGCGTGCCGCCGGCCGCGTCTTCGAGCGTGAAAGTGACCAGGGTCGGCTCTTCGCGCGTGTAGTCGACGCCCTGCTCGACCGCGTACGGATGCCAGCGCCAGGACAGCAGGGTCTCGGGTTCGATGCGCTCGACCACCATGTCGAATTGCAGATGCTCGTAGCCGGGGTGGGTGATGCGTCCCTGGGCATGGCGGCCCGGTGCGAACGCCTGCCCTTTCAGCTCGACGCCGAACCAGCGGCCGAATTCCTCGGCCTGGGACAGCGCGCGCCAGACGCGTGCGCGCGGCGCCTGGATGAGGATCTTGCGTTCGATGCGGTCGGTGGATTGGTCCATGAAAGCCCCTTGAATGGCAACCAGATGGTTGCGCGAAATTGTGCGCCAGCGCCGCTGAAAGAGCAACTCTTCGGTTGCACAAAAGAAGCCGCCGCACCGCACAATGACCAGATCAAGGAGGCTTCCATGGCCGATTGGCAACTCCCCTGGGCCGGCGGCTGCCGCTGCGGCCAGGTCCGCATCCGCATCACGGCGCCGCCGATGCTCACCACCGCCTGCCACTGCACCGGCTGCCAGCACATGAGCGCGTCGGCGTTCTCGCTGACCGCGACCATTCCGGCGCAAGGCTTCGAGATCACATCCGGCGAGCCGGTGATCGGCGGGCTGCACGGGCCGACCCGGCACTACTTCTGCCCGCACTGCATGAGCTGGATGTTCACCCGCGCCGACGGCCTGGACCACTTCGTCAACGTGCGCCCGACCCTGCTGGACGAGCCGCGCTGGTTCCGCCCGTTCATCGAGGTGTGGACGCGCGAGAAGCTGCCGTGGGCCACCACCCCGGCCGTGCACAGCTACGAAACCCAGCCCGAGTTCGACGAGTACGCGGCGCTGGTGCCGGAATTCGCGCAGCACCACGACGCGCTGCAGAAATCCTGAACGGTCCCCGGGCCGGACGGGCGCCGAGCGGCTCTGCCTCCTTCGTCCTACACGGCGCCATGCTCGGGCTGCCTAGGATGTGGCCATTCCCAAGCACGCAGGACGCGAACATGAGAGCCCACAAGGCAGCGCCCAGCGCACGCGACGACGACCGCATCGACCTGCGGGACGACTATGCCGTGTGCGCCTGGGCCAGGTACTTCAACACAACCCAGCAGCAGCTGAAAGAGGTGGTGAAAACGGTCGGCGACCGCGCCGGTGCCGTCAAGGACCACCTGATGGGCCGCCGGCCGAACGACCGCCGGGGCATGGAGCGGCCTTCGGGCGCCTGAGCTCAGCCGCGCTGGTGCTTGCCCGGGCCCCAGCCCTGGGAGCCGATCGCCTGCATCGCGACTTCGACCGGCCGCGCCTCGAGCGGCGTGGCCATGCTGTCGTTCCAGCGGTTGAGGAAGCCGAACATCGCCACCACGGCCAGGATCTCGACGATCTCGCCTTCGCTCCAGTGCGCGCGCAGCCGCGCGAACAGTGCGTCGGTCACATCGTTGGGCTGCGACGCCGCCGCCAGCGCGAAGTCCAGCGCAATGCGCTCCCGCTCGCTGTAGTGCGCACTCGTGGCGTAGTTCCACACGTCGGCCAGCTTCTCTTCGCTGATGCCGAAATTGTGTGCACCCAGCAGGGTGTGCGCTTGGCAATAGATGCAACCGGCGGCCTTGCTGGCCACGTGGCCGATCAGCCGGCGAAAGCCCAGGTCCACCTCGCCGGCGGGGTCCATCACCGCGCCGTTGAGCTGCGCGAAGGCCTGCACCAGCTTCGGCTTGCGCTGCATGGTCAGCACGCTGTTGGGCGTGAAGCCCAGCGTGCCCAGGAAGAAATCGAAATACGGCTTGAGCTCGGGCGTGGTCTCGGGCGGCAGGGGATCGAGGCGGGACATGCGTGTTCTCCGGGAGAGAGGCCTCGATTGTCTGCGCGTCGCTGCACCGTGTGCGGAGATCCTGTTTACGGCACCTCGCGGCAAAGCCGCACGCGGGCGGGCCGTGTCGCGCGGACAGGGCGTCCCGCGTGCGGCTTTGCAGAAACAGTGTTGGCACGCGAGATGGAGTCCGACCCGATGGCGCGACGAGGTGCATCGCGTCGCGGCGCGCGGTGCCCGGTGTGGGCGATTTCTGTGGCGGCTGCGCTGTCCGGTCCGGAGTCGGGCGCGCTTGCGCGCTTCGTTGACTGACTCACGGCGGCTGTCTGAGCGGCGCGCTTGCTTGCAAGCGCAAAGCGAGTTCCGCCGTGCCGGCTGCGGACCGGACAGCGCAGCGGAGTCGGCGCGCAGCGCCGACCGCCACAGCATGAGCCCGCAGCGGGCACCGTGCGCCGCGACGCCGCGCGGTCTCTTAACCGCCGGTAGATTGCGGCTTCAAAGAGCGCAG